>NZ_JBHUMJ010000002.1:1835071-3072589 GCF_042684905.1 Paenibacillus shunpengii
CACCGTTCGGGACTTGTTGACCTCTACGTTCGGGCTCGGAGTGGATATGACAGCGCCGGGCTCACCGATGATGCAAAAGATTTTTGAGCAAGGGCTCTACGCTCAGGCAGAACTGGCGGCACCAAATCCGGATGAGTGGATGCGCCGCCTAGGCACTCTCCCGCTGATGTACCAGCCCGGAGAGCGGTGGTTATACAACATCAGCGACGACGTGCTTGGTGTGCTCGTCTCCAGGGTCAGTGGCAAGTCGTTCGAGGCGTTCCTGCGAGAACGCATCTTTGAACCGCTGGGAATGAAGGACACTGGTTTCCACGTGCCCGCCGACAAGATCGATCGGCTGCCGCCTCTCTACGCCCCCGACCCACAGACCGGGGAATTACACGTGTGGGATGAGGCCGTTAGCGGACGGCACAACCAACCTCCAGCATTTCAGTCAGGCGGTGGCGGACTGGACTCAACCGTCGACGACTATCACGCCTACTTCCGGATGCTGCTGAATCACGGAATGCACGGGACTGAGCGGATCCTGTCCCGGTCCGCCGTCGAACTGATGACCACCAATCGCCTAACTTCCGAGCAACTAGCCGCCCGAGAAGCTTGGGCCCGTAATATCGTCCATTTGGCGTACGGCACCGGGCAGCACGGCGGTTGGGGCTTCGGGATGGCGGTGCGTACTTATCGTGGTGACTACGCATCTATCGGCCAGTTCGGCTGGGACGGCGGAGCCGGCACCTCCACCTACGCTGACCCGGACAAACAGCTTATCGGAATTCTGCTTACCCAGGTTGGGATGTCCACTGGGGATTCGTCACGGGTTATGCACGACTTCTGGACAACGGTCTACCAGGCAATCGAAGACTGACGCCGAGCCCGCGCGCGGGTTCGCTCGCCATCAACCCACACCAAACGACAGCCCCTTGGCGAAGCATGAACCGAAACGTTAGTTTTAAAGAAACAACAACAATCTAGGACTTATTTTTTCATCCTTGGCTGTCGCTGTTGCATCTTCTTAGGTCCAGTCTAATACTTTATTTTAATCGGACAGTTTGTTCCCGTTTGACGCATAAAAGGACTTCTCTGAATCGACGTTCAGTGAAGTCCTCTTTCGCTTGAGTAGGAGTAGAACGTTAAGCTGGTTATTAGTAGATACGATATCTGCCGCTTAATGCCAGCAGACTAAAGAAATATAGACAATTGTCATAATAGCGACGCTCGCCTTGACGGAGAGGCGTGTTCCAAAATTGGCGGACAAACTGGTCAGCATGGGGGCCGTCCGCAGCCAGTGATGCCATGGCATTGGTAGCAAGCAGACCTATTGGATGCAAGGATGGTTCGTCGAAGGGCTCACCCTCAATCGTGTATCTACGGTAATCAGAAACATCAATGTCACTGAAGAAGGACTGAATCCGATTGGATTGTTCAATCTGCCAGGGATCCTTGCGAAACCATTCCCAGTCCAAAGCAATATTCGCTGCAACCCGATATGCATCACTATAGAAATGTCTAAAATCACCGTGTGGTTGAATCGGAGCCGGAGAACCGTCATAGTTCGCATATTCAGGAGAAAGTCCAGTTACCGGATGACAGGCTGTATGCAGGTAAGCTCGGCTTGCCGCTGCTGCTTCTTTCCAGAAGGCTCGATCTCCTTCATTCGCATAAATAGCAAACAGTTCATAAAAGTGAGGAAGATGATAGGAGGGATCAGAGAATGACGATTCCGGTACAAACTTGATCAGCCGGTTATGAGGATCCCACATTGGATCGCCTTCGCCATCTTCACCTTGATGTACGCATGCTTTAAGGATTTTTCGGGCTTGTACCTTGTAATCATACGGTGCGGCGCCATCACCCCAGCGGTTCGAGGCAAATATCAGGGCCATAGCAAAAAACTCCTCACCGTCAGGTGCAGGACCTTGTGACAGACGGGTTCCGTCAGGCTTGCAATGCCACGCAAAATAATCCTTGTAGCGACCCTCAGTATGCTGCATAAACGTGTGGGAATAATTCCAGAGTCGATCGAATTCTTCTTTCTTGTCCATCTGTACAGCCATCATCATACCATAGGACATTCCCTCAGAACGAACATCATGATTGCCAGTGTCAAGCATGTAACCCTTGTCCTCATCCATCGGATAATAGATTCTTGTGTTCTCATCTCCATAGAACAAATCGTTCCATGTCTTCTCCAGTTTAGCGATAATCTCATGTTCGTCATAACCTAGTTTTTGAAATAAGTTGGTGTATGCACCTGTATTGTAAGCGCCCTGACTTAACGTATTCATTGTTGATCTCCTTTTTGTAAAGATTGTTTATGAAATTATATCATGCTTAAAGTGTATAAATTAAAGCGTTTACATAAAAAATCACAGATGTTTTATTTCCAATATTTTCTTATTTGAATTGAGATGATAAATTTGAACAAGTCCTATATTCTGTCAGGTTGTTGATAAAGGATGTAGGCGATACACTCGGAGAGAAGGAGCCATAAGACTGCCGTTAAGTACAGGTTTTCCTTCGATGTGTTGTACTTGGAGTGTAAACTCTAGCTGAAAGGATGGTGGTGATGTAACATGCTTGGCAATACAGGAGATGTAGATGAAAACCTAGAGTTAACTGCACCGCGCGATCCTGTGGGAGTGGATGAATCCTCTTTCAAGACGGACATTGATTACGATTCTCCGGCATATCTGGAACTGATTGCCCGATCTCTGCTGAACAAGGGTAACAATGTCAGATTAAAACGAGCCATCGAAAAGGCCAGACAAGGCGTTCCTGTCGTTATTGCTTACATCGGTGGATCCATTACTCAAGGAGCTGGTGCTTCACCCATTCATCTCCAAAGTTATGCCTATCGCTCTTATGAACGATTTAAGCTGATGTTCGCTCCTTCAGATGGAAATTCAATTCAGCTAGTTAAAGCGGGTGTTGGTGGAACGCCTTCAGAACTTGGTGTCGTACGTTATGAGCGGGATGTGCTCCGAGATGGTACGATTCAGCCGGATATCGTGATCATTGAATTTGCCGTAAACGATGCGGACGATGAGACTCGGGGTAACTGTTACGAAAGCTTGATTTTGAAAGCGCTTGCTAATGGTCATCACCCTGCGGTAATTCTGATGTTCAGTGTTTTTCAGAATGATTGGAACCTTCAGGACCGACTTGCTCCGATAGGCTGGTATTATAATCTGCCTATGGTGAGCATGAAAGATGCTCTTGTAGAGCAATTCGGAAAGACAAAGACGGAGGGCAACATCATATCTAAACAGCAATATTTTCATGATATCTACCATCCTACCAATGCGGGACATCGGATCATGGCCGATGCACTGGCTTATCTGTTCCAAGTGACGGATCTATCCGAACCGGATCAAGAAGAGCCGGACCTCAGAAAGACACCACTTATCGGGAACGATTATGTCAATGTAAAACTGTTAGATCGAAAGAACGGGAATCAACTCGCCCGAATCGACACAGGCAGGTTTCGGCACATCGATACGGATCTGCAGATGAGCGAGATGGATGATCATGAATACAGAACGCCACTTTTCCCGAATAACTGGATGCACGTTCCCGACAAGACAATGAGCCAAAGCTGCTTTAAGCTGTGTCTGCGATGCAAACGACTTATTCTGATCTTCAAAGACTCCGGCAGCGAGCAATTCGGAACTGCTAATATCAAGGTGGATGGCAAATACGTCAAAAAAGCGGATCCACACCAAGTGAACTGGACACATTGCCATGCCATGCTCCTGTTCGATGAGAATCAGGCGAAAGAGCATACGATTGAAATTGAAATGATGGAGGGGCATGAGGATAGACTGTTCACTATACTCGGTTTTGGATATGTCGATTAAGGGACATGCATTCAGCCAATGGGATCATGAAAGGCGTGAAGGGAGTTTATTGTACATGTTAACTTCATCAGCACCGGCGGGTTTTGACCAATACCGCGATAATATACCACGCGGAGTGATCGAGACAGCCCAGTATAACTCCACAACGGTCGGCAATGTACGTAAAGCGATGGTGTATACACCACCAGGCTATACCACGGATCTCACATACCCTGTCCTATACCTGTTGCACGGAATTGGCGGAGATGAAGGGGAGTGGTACAACCATGGAGCTCCGCAGATTATTTTAGATAATCTATACAATGACAATCTTCTTGCACCCATGATTGTTGTCCTTCCGAACGGCCGTGCTATGCCTAATGACCTTGCCGAAGGGGATCTATTTGAACCTGAGAAGATAAGCGCGTTTGAACGATTTGAGCTTGACCTTATTGATGACCTTATACCCTACATTGAGTCGAACTATTCCACAAGCACAGATAGGAATAACCGGGCGATTGCCGGATTGTCTATGGGCGGAGGTCAGTCTCTGAATATTGGACTCAGCCACCTGGACCTTTTCGCTTGGGTAGGTGCCTTTTCCCCAGCTCCGAACACCAAGACGCCGAGTCTTCTCGTACCTAATCCAGCGGAAGCATCATCGCTGCTAAACTTGCTATGGTTGTCTTGCGGATATCAAGACAATCTTATACAGATTAGTATTGACTTACATCAATACTTGGAGCAGCAAGGTGTGACACACATTTGGTATGAAGAGAGCGGAGGCCATGACTGGCCCGTGTGGAAGAACGATTTGTATCTATTCTCACAACACTTGTTCAAATAACCAGACAGTAGGAAGATCACGGTATTACTGGGCTACAAACCAATCTATTAAAATATCAGGAGGTAGTTTACCATGTTCAAATTCAGTAAAAAATTGTTGACGGTTGTTCTTGCCGCTTCTATGAGTTTTGGAGTATTTGCCGCAACTTCAAGTGCTGCGACGGATTACTGGCAGAATTGGACAGATGGTGGAGGAACCGTTAATGCCGTGAATGGCTCTGGTGGAAACTACAGTGTAAACTGGCAGAATACCGGCAATTTCGTTGTGGGTAAAGGCTGGACATACGGTACGCCTAATCGGGTAGTTAACTACAATGCCGGCGTATTTGCTCCTTCCGGTAACGGATATTTGACCTTTTATGGTTGGACCAGAAATTCACTAATCGAGTACTACGTAGTAGACAACTGGGGAACCTACCGTCCTACTGGAACATACAAAGGCACAGTGAACAGTGATGGCGGCACGTATGACATCTATACAACTATGAGATACAATGCACCTTCTATTGACGGTACTCAAACCTTCCCTCAGTACTGGAGCGTAAGACAAACCAAGCGGCCTATTGGTGTAAATTCCACGATCACATTCAGTAATCATGTTAATGCATGGGCGAGCAAAGGTATGCACTTAGGCAATAGCTGGTCCTATCAGGTTATGGCTACTGAGGGATATCAGAGCAGCGGTAGCTCTAACGTGACAGTCTGGTAACGAGATCAAATGAAGTGAAGCACTTGTAATATTGATATTCATAGAGCAAGACAGGTCCCTGGACCTGTCTTGCTCTCAACGTAGGGCTTAAAGGAGATTATGGAATGAGAAAGCTGATCCTGTGCTTATGTATTATGGCAGCCGCTGGCTTGAGCGCTTGTTCAACGAATGAATCTGATGTAAGCGATGATTTAGTATACGTAGAAGGTGGAACGTTTAAGAGCAGCAAGTCTACTTTTAGTGATTCAGACATAACGATTTCCGATTTTTATATTGGAAAATATGAAGTAACTCAGAAGGAATGGATGGAGATTATGGGAGAGAATCCGTCCGGCTTCAAAGGAGATGATCTGCCGGTTGAAACGGTAAGCTGGTACGATGCCGTGGAATACTGCAATCAGCGAAGTCTTAAGGAGAATTTGAAACCTTACTATAACATCGATAAGAGTACTATTGATACGAAGAATAAGAATGAGAACGATCATTTGAAATGGACGATTACCATAAACGAAGATGCTAATGGTTATCGCCTGCCGACTGAGGCTGAGTGGGAATACGCTGCAAGTGGAGGCCAGAAAAGTCAGAATTATGCCTATAGTGGAAGCAATAACCCAGATGAAGTGGCATGGTACTGGATAAATGCAGGGGATAACATATTAACCGGTGATTGGAGCTGGCCGGCCATCGAGAACAATCGAAATCAAACGAAGAAAGCTGGATCCCTGAAAGCCAATGAGTTAGGGATTTATGATATGTCCGGTAATGTGCGAGAATGGTGCTGGGACTGGTACAGTCACCCCGAAAGCCCGGAGAATACTTGGCGTGTGGTAAAGGGCGGCGGTTGGATCGGCGGCGTTAACAATAATGAGATCTCCTTTCCCGGAAAATTTGATGCGAATGGTTTTGGTCCGGATCAGGGCTTCCGAGTGGTTCGAGGAAAGTGATCGGCTCCTTCACAACCGAAGGATACGTGTAGACAATATCAGTAATGGAGGTAACTAGTATTCACGAAGAAGCAGTCGATGATGAACTGCTTCTTTTTGTGTTTATAGTATTGTGCAGTATTCGTTATAATGGAGTTATTGGTATAAGAAAGGAATGTAAGTATGAAGAAAGTCATCGTCATAGGAGCAGGAATACTGGGTGCATCAACCGCTTACCATCTAGCGAAGCTTGGTGCAGAGGTCTTGGTTATAGATCGTAAGGATGAAGGTCAGGCCACCGATGCTGCAGCAGGAATTATATGCCCTTGGTTATCACAGAGGCGTAATCGGGCCTGGTACCAGCTCGCAAAGGGCGGAGCGCGTTATTACCCTGATTTAATCAACAGCTTGGAGAAAGAGGGCGAGACAGAAACAGGTTATGCCGGAGTCGGTGCCCTTAGTATTCATCACGATCCGGACAAGATTGGTAAAATGGAGGAGCGGGCACAGAAGCGGAAGCTGGACGCACCTGAGATCGGTGAAATTATGCAGAAAAGTACGGATGAGACCCATCGGCTCTTCCCACTGCTAGCAGAAGGGTACCACGCTGTGTATGTTAGCGGAGGAGCAAGAGTAGATGGACGGGCACTGCGTGATGCGCTTCTTCGGTCGGCGGAGCGTAACGGGGCCAAGCTTATTAATGGAGATGCCGCTATGAAGTATGAATCAAACCGGGTGACGGGAGTATCAGTGGGTCAAGAACGTTACTCTGCGGATGAAGTCATCGTGTGTGCTGGAGCATGGGCCAACGCCTTGTTTGCACCCTTGGGCATTCATTTTAAAGTGACCTACCAGAAAGCACAGATTATGCACCTACAGGTTCCTGAATATCAAGACACGGGCAATTGGCCTGTCGTTATGCCGCCAACGGATCAATATCTGCTGTCTTTTGATGAGCAAAAAATAGTCATCGGTGCGACACATGAGAACGATATCGAAGGCTATGATATCAGGGTGACAGCTGGAGGGATGCAGGAAATTCTGGACAAAGGGCTGGAGCTCGCTCCCGGCTTGGAGAACAGTACTTTTCAGGAGGTTAGAGTAGGATTTCGTCCATTTACGCCTGGATTTCTCCCTGTAATCGGAACTGTTCCTGGCTGGCATGGTCTTATCACGGCAAACGGTCTTGGTGCCTCTGGACTTACGATGGGACCCTATATCGGGAATCAGCTCGCCAAGCTGGCACTTGGAATGGAGCTGGACATCGACCTAGAGGATTATGATGTTCGTAAAGCGATGGAATAGAACTAGACGAAGAGAAGCCTACATTTCTCCAAACTATAGGGAGGGGAAGCAGGCTTTTCTTTACTTTACTTTACTTCACTTTAATTTCTTTCAGTTATTGATCTGTTCGGATGAAGCGACAACAAGTGTCTTAGATTGTCATCAATAAATTTGCTATCGACACTGTTGATTCCGCGACCGGCAAAGTGGCCCCAGATCGATTCAATTGGATGAAGCACAGCATTTGGTATAAGCTTAGCCTCGTATTCATTTTCGTCTGAAGTACAAAATAGATCCGTACTCCCTGGCATAATGCAGGCTTGTGCTTTTATGTTCTGTAATGCCTTATCAAAATCTCCTTTATAGACCGGATTAGCACTTATATCTGCATTTTGGCCTGTCCATAGCATGGCAAGGACATTGTGCGGATCCATCTTCATAAAGCTGTCATCCCAAACGCCAGCCACAAAATCCTCTAGTGCGTCAAATCCCATATCACGATAAAGTCCTTCTCTGTAATAGGTTTGGGATAGCCCCCATCCCGCATAAACTCGGCCAACGCTGCGCATATGTGCAGAGGTCAATAGGTTTACTTTACTTGAATCGAAGTCAATAGCAGCCATAAGTGCAGCCTTCATCCCGTCAAGGACCACATACGCTTGCGGCCAAGTCTTTGCAGCTCCACAGAAAGGTGCAATTCGTTCCACCATGTCGGGGTAACTTGCCGCCCATTGAAATGATTGGATACCGCCCATCGACCATCCAACCACGAGTGCTATCTTTTCAATGCCGAATTTTTCAGTGACCAGCCGATGTTGGAAATTCACGTTGTCATAGAGCGTAACTTGTGGAAAATGTCCCCGGTCGAAAGGCGGAGCTGTGTTGCTCGGAGACGAAGACAGTCCGTTTCCAAGCAGATTTGGAATAATAATAAAATATTTCTGTGGATCCAGTGCCATGCCGTTTCCAATTAACCATTCATTCTGAACATGCTGGTCGCCAAACGCTGTTGGATAGACGATCACATTATCCTTCTTATCGTTCAATACTCCATACGTCTTATAAGCAAGAAATGCGTTCGGTAATGTCACTCCTGATTGCAAAGTAACGTCACCGAGATCAAAAACCTCGTAATCCATTGTTTTACTGCTCCCTTCAACTTGAACCCTATATAAATTACAAATGCATTTGTTGTTGTTAGTATAGAGCTATGCTACTCTCAATAAAAGTGAACAGAATTCACAGCAATGTTCAATAATATTGAAAGTTAAAATGGAGGCTGCAGGATGGAATTGCGTCAATTGAATACGTTTCGCACGGTTGCTTCAACTTTGAATTTCAGTCGAGCTGCAGAGGCTCTGAATTATGTCCCTTCCAACGTTACGATGCAGATCAAAGCATTGGAGGAGGAGCTTGGCGTCCGTCTATTTGACCGATTGGGCAAACAACTCGTGCTCACTTCAGCGGGTAAGTGATTCCTAACTCATGTTCAAAGTATTTTAGATCAATTGGATGAAGCTCGGAGTGCCGTTCATGAAAACGATCATTTAATAAGCGGGACCCTGACGATCAGTGCCAACGAGGTTCTGTGTGCCTATCGTCTTCCCACTGTATTTCAGCAATTTCGTTCGCGGTATCCGGGAGTTCGGCTTATTTTCCGCTCTGTGCCTAATCAGGAACTTAAGCAAACGCTCTTTGAGGGAACTGCGGATGTCGTTTTTATGCTGGATGAAGGCATTCTATCGACGGGGCTTACAGTGGAACCGCTGTTAGAAGAGACGTTTCGCTTTTTCGTTGCTCCAGACCATCCACTGGCAGAACGAAATGTACTACAGCTAGAAGATTTTCACGGAGAAGTGTTCCTGGTCAATGAAAAAGGTTGTACCTATCGTACTATGTTTGATGCTCGTTTGAGAAAAAGGGAATTGATGATATTACCTATTTGGAGTTTCAAAATGCGGAAGCGATTAAACAATGTGCAATGGCTCGGATCGGCATCGCCTTTCTTCCCGAAATAACAGTGGGAGCCGAGGTAGAACGAGGTGAGCTCATTGCACTTCCATGGCAAATCCCTGACTTGCACGTATATACGCATATGGTATGGCATAAAGACAAGTGGATGTCCCCCGTCATATTATCTTTTATAGAAACAGCGAGGGAAGTGATAGCTGTTGAAGAGGGGAATTCAGCGATTACCTCGTAAATTCACCAATTGTACAGCGTGGAGTGGGAACAGGGAATCCGGCTATGGTTTATGACACCAACTTAAAAACAGGAGAACTGCAAATTAGGCAGTTCTCCTGTTTAATATAAACAGACACGAAAACGGTTATTTTCTGTATACACGTACCGGCAGTGAGGAGAGCATTTTACCTGCGGCCGATGGCGTCAGGTTCTCTTCCAGGTTAAAGCCAGGGACCGGCTCGATTCGGGCGAACTTATCCATAAACATGCTGATTCCTGTAATGGCCTCCAGTCTAGCGAGCGGTGCTCCAAGACAGAAGTGAGGTCCGTTGCCGAAGGTTAAGTGCTGCTTGTTATTCGGTCTATGAATATTTAAAGTAAACGGATCTTCGAATACTTCGCCATCCATATTCGCTGCACTCATCCAGGCAACCACGACGTCTCCTTTCTTCAGGTCAACACCAAGAAGATTATTATCGGCTTTGACCGTGCGGTCCATCTTCGCAATGTTGAATCGGTACCGCAGCATTTCCTCCACCGTATTTGGAAGCAGTTCCCGCTGATCCCGGACTTCTGCATAGATTTCATTATTGTCATATAAGAAGGAATAGAACGTATTGGCCAGCAAATGGCTAGTTGTTTCTATGCCTGCACCAAGAATAAACATCGTCGTTCTGACAATATCATCATCGGATAACTGGTCTCCGTCCACTTCTGCCCGGATCAAATCCGATATGATATCATCCGACAGATTGGATCTTTTTTGGACAATATAAGGGTAGAGATAGGAATAGTATTCAACAGCGGCTTTGCGTTTACGCTCATTTACCGTTTCTTGGTTCTCCTTGGGCATAGGAAGGAACAAGTCATATACCCATTGCTGAAATAACATTCGGTCTTTGGTAGGGACGCCTAACAGATCAGCAATAACAATGGTAGGCAGGGCACTGGCAAAGTCGTCGACAATGTCAATGACGGGCTTGTCCTCCATGGAGTCAATCAGCTCGCTTACGATTTCCTGGATTCGAGGCTCCCATAGCTTCAAGCTGCGAGGGGTAAAGGCAGCAGCCAGGAGGGAGCGGCTCTTTCGGTGTTCGGGAGGGTCTGTCATCAGGTTGAATTTTCCGGCGTGCTTACCTTCATCGACATCGGCGCCGACACTGATGGTCGTACGCATTCTGACGTTAGAGAAATGCTCATAATCGCTCAGTACACGTTTAACATCGTTATATCGGAATACATTCCACGTGTTGGTTGCCTCGTTATAGCTGACAGGATCGTTCTGCAGCTTATCCTTATACCAGGCATATGGGCTGAATTCCTCTGACGACGACTTGAATTCGGTGATTTCCTCCAAGGATATAATTTCATTGTTCACGATGAATCCCTCCACTCTGTTTGAATAACATATAACTATGTTAGTTTAACATATATAAAAATGCGCAGACACATTCGAAGGACCCATGACCATCAGCCCGATGAACGTTTTTTTGTCGAATATAGATTGAAGATGAAGTAAGGAATTTGGTAAGCTTACAATACCTTAGTGAACTAAGATACTACACCATATAAGGGGTTTACATTATGTACATTGAGCTGCTTATACTCATCCAGATCGAAGAATCTCCTAAACATGGTTACGAAATTAAGAAGGAAATCCAGAAGGATCTAGGATATTTGACGGATGTGAACAACAACATGCTGTATCCTGCTTTGAGAAAGTTTACGGAGGAAGGCTTGGTCACGAAGAGAATGAATGAGCATAGCGGGGGGCCAACTCAGTATATATACGAAATTACGGAGAATGGGAGGAGACGAATAACGGAGCTGGTCAATGTATTTACAGAGAGAGATGCGAAGCATCATTCGGAATTCTTGATCCGAGTGTCTCTATTTCGATATATTTCACCAGATAACCGGCTGCGTATTTTAACTATGCGGATGAAGGATCTTGAACAGCTCTTATCTGATTTGGAGGAAAGACTGGAGCCGCATAATATTGATTGTTACCGCGAAGAAGTGCTTCGTCTATCTATATTTAAGCTAAAGGCTGAGCAGGACTGGATCCATAAATTAATGGAGAAAGTGGTTAGAGAAGCAGAGTAGTGTAAACCTTCATATCATCTGTGGCAAATGAATCTGGAATATCAGCAAAAGGCACGCAGTTACTGCGTGCCTTTATTATTTCGAATACCATTGAGAATATAACCAATGGCTTGTTCTGCTGCTTCCTCTGGGGAGTAATTCTTCTCTATTGGATTAAGGAACGGATTGCTTAACGAGAAGATTAAAGTTCCCATGACAAAATTGATGGTCATCTCTAGTGACTCGTATTCAATTACCCCTCGCTCCTTGCCAGCCGTAAGAATCGCTCGAAGCTCGTCCCAGGAGGGGAGGAATACATCCGTCATCAGATCCAGTCTCGGACTCTTGAGGAAGAGCTCCTGCTGAAGAATGGTGATCAGCTCGTGCTCATCGTACCTGAATAAGACAAAGGATCTGCAAAAATCAATCAGAGCAGCTAACGGCTTCGATAAGTCGTACTGATGATTCTGAGTCGTCTCCCTAATGGGATCAAATAAGGCGAAGAACACCTTCTCCTTACCGCCAAAATGATAAGACACAAGGGCCAGCGAAACCCTTGCTTCTTCACAGATTTGCCTGACCGTTGTCGCTTCATATCCTTGTGATGAGAACAGCTTCTTGGCTGCTTTCAGTATTTGATCTTTTACATGTTTGTTTTTTTCCTGGTCGTCCTTCGCAGGGCTCATAGGTCAATATACTCCTTTAGCTGTTAAGGAAATCAGGATGCTCATAGCTGGGATTAGGATACTTGTAGAAGCCTTCTCCCGTTGCAACGCCAAGCTTGCCCTTATCAATATAATCGGTCTTTAGCAGCTCTGCAACTTTCTCCAAATTCGGATTCCCTGTAGCCTTCGCTTTCGCAAGAACGATGTTATAGGCTGTAGTTAGACCAACCACGTCAAGAATCGCAAAAGGTCCCTTCGGTGCGCCTGTACCGACCATCCAGGTTTTGTCAATCGTTTCCGGATCGGCAATCTCTTTAACCAAAAGAAGCTCAGCTGCATCTAACAATGGAACAAGCAGGGAGTTGAGAATATAGCCAGGCTGCTCCTTGTGCAGTGGAAGGGCCACCATACCAATGGCGCGAGCAAACGCAATTACGTCCTCGAACACCTTCTCATCGGTACCTGGATGCTTCATTATCTCCGCTGTGTTGTTCTTCCAGATCTCATTAGCGAAGTGGAGGGCAAGAAATTGAGCTGGACGCCCCGTAGCTTCTGCAAACTGACTTGGCAGCAGAGTAGAAGAATTGGATGCAAAAATGGTATGTGCGGGTGCGACTTCTCCGAGCTTCTTGTAGAAATCCGTCTTAATCGGCACAATCTCTGGAATGGCTTCAATAACCAGATCCGCGCTTGAAACGGCTGCACGGAGGTCAGAGTTGAAGGACATGCGCTCGTAAGCAGCATCTACCTCCTGCTGAGTTGCACCCATATCCTCCTGATACCGCGCTTTAAGCTTCGAGATCCGATCCTTCGCTTTATCCAACGCTTCATCATTGATATCATAAACGGTTACTTGAAATCCATAGAATGCGGTCTGGTAAGCGATTTGACTTCCCAAGACACCGCTGCCTGCTACTGTAATATTTGTGTAGTTCATCTGAATCTCTCCCTCTAAGTTGAGTTATATATTATTTGAACATTTGTTTTGAACAAAAGTTCAAATAATGGTTTACCCTTAAACTACTCGTCTGTTCACAATTTGTCAACATTTTAGCGCATTATTGTGATGTATCTTACTGGAAAAACAAATAAAAAAAGTCCAAAGGTAATTATAATTTACCCCGGACTTCGCAATTATAGTATGGCGGCTCTTTATGTATGGACGTAAGATTCCAGATTATTGTTTATTTCAAAATAAATAATGGCCTGCTCCATGAAAATAACAATTTCCTCTTTGATCGGGTACAGATTAAGATCTGATGAAGCTGCCTCAGATCGTCTTGCCTCCCAGAACTTATCCGCAAGCTCTGTATTCCCTTGGAACATTTCATTCGATAGTAGAAGTGTATCCTCAGCGATGATTTGAGCGTCCCGTGAACTTGGTGACTTATTTTCCTCCAGACAAATTTCAATTCGTTTAATCAAATTAATCCATTTCGTTAATTGAACAGGGTCGTTCTCCATTTTTGGTAATTGATTAGTAAGTACGGTTTGCTCATCCTCTGTGAACCACTCTTCCATGACCTTTTTCTTTCTTTTTTTTCGTTCTTCAGCTTCGTTATCATTTGACAGCAGAGGCAGCAGCAGATCCCATTTTATTTCAGTCTGGAGCTTCGTCATGTTAATCAGCGTATTTGTGTGAAGAAGTGAGTGCTCTAGCCGAGTTAATTCATATTCAAGGTGGTTCTTGTGAACACGTAGCGTTTTTTCAATAGACAGCTGATTAATTAGTTTTTTGATATCTTCGAGTGACATAGAGGCAGACTTAAGCAGTAATATTTTTTCAAGCAGCAACAAGTTATCTGGCGTGTAATGACGCTTACCGTTTTTGTCTTTGAATGAAGGCTGCACCAGCTCAATCTGATCATAATAACGAAGGGTTCTTAGCGAAACATTCAGCTTTTTAGATACCATACCCGTAGTTAGAAAATCCATTATGTAACTCCTCCTAAAAAAAGCTTGCAGGTTACGTAACGTCACCATTTAACCTGAATTTATCACACAATGAGTTCTAGGGGGAATGAATTTGAAGAAACAAATCTTTGCATCTATGGAGTGGTCATTTAAGGAGCTCGGATTATTACTGCTGCTTGTCTTGGTTATTGTTCCAGTCACCATTGAGTATTTACTGCAAGACTTTCTGCATGAATGGTTTCAAAACAGCTTATATTCGGGTACCTTAACCGGCTTGATCATGGCCATCATTTTTATAGCAGGCGTGTATTTCATTGCGCTTAAGCCTCATGAGTTAAGGTGGACAGACAATGGTTTACAAGCTTTTTCTAAATCATATTGGGGATTTATCGTAATCTGGTTCATCGCATTAATTGCATCCAGCATTCTCATATTGATCCTGATGGAACTATGGGGAATAGGTACAGAGAATAGCAAAACAGAAAGTCTTCAGCAAAATATAAGCCTGCTCACAATACTGATCGGATTTGTCTCTGCAGCGATTGTATCACCTGTGTATGAAGAGATTTTTTACCGCGGATTTTTATATAAGTGGTTCCGGGTTAAATGGGGAGTTGGAGCCGGATTAATTCTAAGCTCCATTATCTTTACTATCGTTCACATTCCTACATATAACACCTTGCCTGTCAATTTTGTATCCGGAGTGATTTGTGCATGGTGCTATGAGAAAACGGGGTCGATCGTACCAAGGATGATTGTACATGGAGGGTTTAATGGACTGGCTGTAATTCTAACAGCGCTCTGACTTGAATTGCAATTCAAGAATATTTAAGGTGTTAAATTGAAGCGTTATCATGATAGAATTGCAAGTATTACATAGGAATTGAAGTGTTGGAGAGGGGAATGAAGCATAATGCTGCACAGAATGAATTTAGAAGGGGTCTGGAATCTGCAGCTGGATGAGCAGAAGCAGGGTCTACAGCTGCCATTTGCAGATAGCATCACACTGCCGAATACGACATCCCATGCCCAGAAAGGGAAGAAGAATACAGAGGTCAAGATCGGGGCCTTAACCGATGAATATGCTTTTGAAGGTTATGCTTGGTTTGCTAAAGAGGTCGAAATTCCGGAGAACCTTCAAGATAAGCCTTGCTTTCTATTTTTGGAGCGTACACGTGTCACTACAGTTTGGGTCGATGGAGAAGAGCTCGGGACACAGAACAGCCTAAACACTCCACATGTGCACGATCTTACGGGAACCCTAACCGAAGGGAAGCATACCATTACGATCCGTGTAGACAATACGAATTACCCGACCAAAGGAGGACATATGACTTCCGAGGATACACAGACCAATTGGAATGGAATCACGGGTCGAGTAGAGCTGCAGTTCTACAGTCATCATTATATAGAGAACATTCAAGCTTATACCGATCCGGTGAATAAGTCGGTTACGCTGACAGCCCGTCTTATAGGCAGCTGGGATGCAGCTAAGCTCCATATCTCGGCAAGCAGTTCCAATACAGATGTTAGGCATACGGTCAGAGAGCAAACGATTCAATTAAGCTCGAATAACATATCGGTTACTTATGATATGGGTAATGATGCTCTGCTGTGGAGTGATCTCGAGCCTAATTTGTATGAGCTGAAGATTGAATTGAAAGCGGTTAGCGGTGAAGTGCTGGATTCTCATCATGTCTTCGTTGGACTTCGTGAATTCACAGCAGCTGGAGATAAGTTTGCGATCAACGGGAAGAACACATTTTTACGCGGCAAACATGACGGTTTAATTTTTCCACTTACTGGATACGCTCCAACCGATGTGGAAGAATGGCTCAGAATCATGAAGATTTCAAAATCTTATGGTATTAATCATTATCGCTTTCATACCTGCTGTCCGCCGGAAGCTGCATTTATTGCAGCAGATATGTTAGGGATTTATATGGAGCCGGAGCTTCCGTTCTGGGGAACCATTACAGATGAGACGCATGAACAGCATAATCAGGCAGAACAGGATTATCTAATAAGTGAAGGCTACGCCATGCTTCGTGAGTTTGGTAATCATCCTTCATTTGTGATGATGTCGCTCGGTAATGAGCTATGGGGGAGTAAAGATAGATTAAATGAGATCTTGAAGCAGTATAAAGACTACGATTCGCGGCATTTGTATACAGAAGGGTCGAATAATTTTCAATTTGTACCTGTCATTCTGGAGGAAGACGACTTCTACTGTGGAGTTCGCTTCTCGAAGGATCGTCTGTTCCGAGGCTCCTATGCGATGTGTGATGCACCACTTGGACATGTGCAAACCGATCTACCAGGCACGATGAAGGATTATGATGAGCAGATTGTCCCTTCTGCTAAGACAGAAATCGAAGAGCTTTCAGCGGATACGCAGTCTATCCAGATTCAATATGGAACTGAGATGCGTACTGTGCAGGCAGAGACAGCGGAGGAGCAGTTAATTCCTCATATTCCCGTTATCTCTCATGAAATTGGGCAATATGCGACCTACCCGAATTTTAAGGAAATTGAGAAATATACCGGGTCACTAAAAGCGAGAAATTTCGAAGTGTTCCGTGATCGACTTGAAGCGAAGGGATTAGGACATCTCGCCGAGGCATACTTCGAGAACTCTGGAAAACTAGCTGCAGCATGTTATAAGGAAGAGCTGGAAGCTGCATTTCGGACAAGACGGCTTGCTGGTTTCCAGCTGCTGGACCTGCAGGATTTCAGTGGGCAAGGAACCGCGCTAGTTGGAATGCTGGATGCATTCATGGATTCCAAAGGACTGATCACGCCAGAAGAGTGGAGAACATTCTGTTCGGATGCCGTCCTGCTGGCTCGATTTGAACGATACAATTATGAAGCCGGAGAGTCTTTCGAAGCTGCTATCGAGCTAAGTTATTATCGGACGGAATCCATTGATAGTAAAGTGCTGAAGTGGGAAATGTTAAGCAAGGGAACGTCTCTAGCGGAAGGAGAATTAATTGTACCCGCAAGTCCAGATTCTAATCATATACAGATAGGTACGATTCTGATCCAATTGCCAGAGGTTGAAGTAATGACACAGGTCGAACTCAAGCTGACTATCGAGGAAACTGATATTTATAAGAATTATGATCTTTGGGTTTACCCCGAGCACACAGAGCTCGACTGGACAGGGATTCACTTGTTCCGGGAGCTTAATGATCAGGCAAAAGAGCTGCTGGAGCACGGAGAAGATATATTGCTGCTTCCAGACCCGGCGTCATTGACTCATTCCATTGAAGGTACCTATTGCACGGACTTCTGGTGTTATCCAATGTTTCGATCCATATCAGAAAGCATGAATAAGCCGACACCTGTTGGAACGATGGGACTATATATCGATAACAAGCATCCGGTGTTCGAACATTTCCTAAGCGAGACTTATTCTACCTATCCATGGTGGAATATCGTTATGAATTCCCGCTCCATCATATTAGATGAGACTGAATCTAAGCTTGAGCCCATCGTTCAAACCATTGACAATTTCGAGCGTAATCATAAGCTGGGCTTATTATTTGAGGCTCGTGTATCCAAGGGCCGAGTATTCGTGGGTACCTTTGATGATAAGAAGATCGCACATACACCGGAAGGAAAGCAATTCTTGCTTAGCATCCTGCATTACGTGAAAAGTGATAACTATAGGCCGGAAATTGAATTACACTATGATGAGCTTGAGAAACTGCTCTAAGATTCACTGTTTTTTAAGAACAATTCATTGATATCGTGCAAAGGAATAAAGCCGCCTCAGCGGCTTTATTGCTTTTTATCTTTGTTGTGTGCATTAAATGCTCATGTGTCTGACTCCTAATCTCTCAAACATGAATAATCTATTAATATATCAAAATAGAGGTGATGAGTTGATGAGTAGCCGATTGGTAGACATGAGAATTGCACAGGATAGTACTGTCGATGTGCCTGGTTTAGCTTTAACTTCCTCAATGGGGGAATATGTATTTGGCAATATCGGATTACAGACTACGTCCGTCTCACCCCAAGAAGCCGGTAATGTAAGGGTAATGTTAAACGCTTACTTGAGACTGGCAGCGCCTGGACCTAATGGACCTTATACATCGGATGTTACGTTTCGAATTTACCGAAACGGGACGCTCATATTTACAACTGTCAATCCAGGAACAGGAGATATGAACGAGATACGTTATGTAATGATTGGCATTACTGCCGTAGATTTTCCTCCCGTGCAAGATGTCCTAGCTGGTCAAATACAATATATCATCGCTGTTTCAACAACCCGGGATGCAGCTTTAGGTGCTCGTTCATTTGCTTGGACTGCAGTGGTGGGCTGAGGACACGGAAAAATAAGATTAACAATATATACTGCCAATTCTGAGTCAATTATAAGTGCTTATTTGTTCAGCACCCATCATTTCTTATGATGCTAAATTCGTTTTTTTGACAAAAATATTATTTAATGAGTAAGATAGTTGTATGACTATCAAACCATTAACGATAGATGATGAGAAGAGAGCGCGAATCTTCAAGGCTTTATCTGAGAAGAAGCGCATCGAGATTGTCCGTTACCTGATGCAAAGTCCACAACTCAATAGCTGCGGAGAGATTGGAAGGACGCTGGGTATGGACAAGTCTAATGTCACTTATCATCTGAAAATTATGAATGATGCTGAGCTGATTCATGTCGTGAGAGAAGGACAGAATAAGAAGATTCATTTAGTAAAGGATATGTTTAATACAGCAGTACCCGGTTTCTTGGATAGCCTATAAGGCTGAAGAGAAACCTTTATTTTGGATTTATAGTTTGAAAGTTTTAGAACTTTACAATACTTAAGAAATGAGTGATATCCATTATGATGAACCGAAAGATCTTACTCCATTCAAGACCTCAAGGCTTGCCAACCGAAGATACTTTCAAATTTGAAGAAGCACCGATCCAAGAACCAGAAGAAGGTCAAGTGTTGGTTAAATCGATTTATTTGTCCGTAGACCCTTACATGCGCGGACGGATGAATGATTCTAAATCCTATGTACCTCCTTATCCGCTTGGTGAAGTAATTACCGGTGGCGTAGTTGGAGAGGTGATCGAATCTCGATCTGATCAATTCAGTAAAGGTGACAAAGTATTAGGTATGCTTGGATGGCAGCTGTATAACGTAGCTGATGCGGACAAGCTGCAGCAGGTTGACGAGAACATCGCGCCACTATCCGCATACCTAAGTGTAATCGGTATGACCGGACTAACTGCTTATTTTGGACTTATGGACATCGGCCGTCCCAAGGCAGGGGAAACGGTTGTCGTCTCTGGTGCGGCCGGCGCGGTTGGCTCCATTGTCGGACAAATCGCCAAAATCCAGGGCGCGCATGTGGTAGGTATTGCAGGGTCTGATGAGAAGACAGATTGGCTTACCAAGGAGCTTGGATTCGACGCAGCTATCAACTACAAGACGACTCCTAATATGAAGGAAGCGCTAGAAAAAGCCTGCCCTAACGGTGTTGATATTTATTTCGACAATGTGGGAGGAGACATCTCCGATGCGGTTATGACCCAATTAAATGATTATGCGCGTATCCCGCTGTGCGGCGCAATCTCATCTTATAATCAAGAAGAGGGCAGTGATGTTGGTCCTCGGATTCTAACGAAATTGATCAAGACCCGCTCTATGATTAAAGGCTTTGTGCTTGGCGATTACGCAGACCGCTTACCGGAAGGCGCGAAGATGCTGGGACAATGGTTAGCGGAAGGCAAGCTTCGATATGAAGAAACGATTCTTGAAGGCTTTGATCGTGTTCCCGAAGCATTCCTCGAGCTATTCCAAGGCACAAACATTGGTAAAATGCTCGTCAAAGTTGAATCAACAGAATAATATGATTGAAAAATCTAGTCATCTTTACGATTGTAAAAAATCTGTGGAGATGGCTATTTATGTGATGTTTGAATGACTTAAGTGGAAATATCACGCGTTGTTAGCAGAAATACTGGCTGGATAATGAAATCCTCGTTCTGTTGAATTGTATCGAATACTCAAGAGAGACGAATAATAACTGTACAAAAATTCATCGAATGATTATTTTCATGCGGCAAATAAAAATGTATAATAATCGATACGTCTGTTAAAAAGGAGTACGAGCTCCTTCCGTAAATCAGGTGTAACTATGAAAAAGAAGACCGTAAGAGGAGGACATATGAAAACAACAAAGGTCTCATTTTTTATTCTGTCGCTGGTGCTGCTTCTAGTAACCGGCTTGTCCGGATGGGCGGGAGGTGCTTCAGCACAGTCGAATTCCGGAAAAACCTATGTAATTGGAACAGACATAACATTCGCACCGTTTGAATTTCAAGATATCAACGGTGATTTTGTCGGTATCGACATAGATCTGTTAGATGCAATTGCGAAGGATCAGAATTTTCAGTACGAAATTAAACCGCTAGGGTTTAATGCGGCAGTTCAAGCGCTGGAGTCGAATCAAGTCGACGGCGTTATTGCCGGTATGAGTATTACAGACGAAAGAAAACAGAAATTTGATTTTTCAGAGTCTTATTTTGAATCCGGGGTTGTTATGGGTGTCGGTGCTAATAACGATACCATTCAGAGCTATGAGGACCTGAAAGGGCATAAAGTAGCCGTCAAGACGGGTACAGAAGGATACAGCTTCGCTGAGTCTATTTCGGAACAGTACGGATTCACCATTGTACCTTTTGATGATTCCTCACAAATGTATGATGATGTGAAGACCGGCAATTCAGTTGCTACTTTTGAAGACTATCCGGTTCTGGCTTACGGGGTAACTCAAAACAACGGACTGAAGATCGTAACGGATAAGGAAGAAGGCGGTTCCTACGGGTTTGCGGTTAGCAAAGGGCAGAATCAAGAGCTGCTGCAAAAGTTTAACGCTGGACTCACAAACCTTAAAGCGAGCGGAGAGTATGATCAGATCCTAGAGAAGTATTTAGGTGAAGGCGAAGGGGTACCTGCTCCAACCTTAAGTCGCGGCGAACTGATGTTACAGTCGATTCCACCGC
Source organism: Paenibacillus shunpengii (assembly GCF_042684905.1). Taxonomy (NCBI): domain Bacteria; kingdom Bacillati; phylum Bacillota; class Bacilli; order Caryophanales; family Paenibacillaceae; genus Paenibacillus; species Paenibacillus shunpengii. The sequence goes on from NZ_JBHUMJ010000002.1 coordinate 1,856,539, forward strand.
TATTGAAGGGGCTTGGACAAACACTGATTTATACAATTGTATCCTTGTTCTTTGCCTTTATTCTTGGTTTGATCTTCGGGCTTATGAAGGTTGGACAAAACAAAGTCCTGCGCTTCATCGCAACTGTGTTCGTTGATTTATTCCGTGGTATACCGCTTATCGTACTCGCATTCTTTATTTACTTTGGTATTCCACAGGCATTTGGCTTTACGATGCCGCTGTACCTGGCTGCCATTCTGACACTCAGCTTGAATGCAGGTGCTTATGTAACAGAAATTATCCGCGGCGGGATTCAATCCATTGATCAAGGTCAGATGGAAGCGGCGCGCTCACTTGGACTGCCTTATCGCACATCAATGATGAAGATTGTCATTCCACAGGCGATCCGTGTGATGATTCCTTCATTTATTAACCAGCTGGTTATTACACTCAAGGATACGTCGATCCTATCCGCGATCGGACTGGTCGAGCTGACTCAATCCGGTAAGATTATTATCGCGAGAACGTTCGCATCCTTTGATATCTGGCTGATGGTTGCCATCATGTATCTGATTGTCATCACTATTCTAACTAAAATTGCTAGCTCGCTGGAGGTGAAACGTAGTCGTGGGTAAAGTTCGTGTTGAAGGCTTGAAGAAAAGCTATGGCTCAAATGAAGTACTTAAGAACATTGATATGTCTGTCAACGAGGGTGAAGTGGTGTGCGTCATTGGTCCTTCCGGATCAGGAAAAAGTACGCTCTTACGCTGCATCAATAAGCTCGAAGAAATTACGGCTGGACATGTTATTGTGGATGATCAGGATCTTAGTGATCCCAAAACAGACATAAACAAAGCTCGAGAAAACATCGGAATGGTGTTCCAGCATTTTAATCTGTTTCCGCATTTTAATGTATTGAAGAACATCATGTTTGCTCCGATGGAGCTCGGTAAAATGAATGAGCAGCAAGCACGTGAGACGGCTACGCGCTTACTGCAGCGTGTCGGTCTATCCGAAAAAGCGGGTGCTTATCCATCCGAATTATCGGGTGGTCAGAAGCAGCGGGTAGCGATTGCCCGTGCACTCGCGATGAACCCGGATGTCATGCTGTTTGATGAACCGACTTCGGCGCTTGACCCTGAGATGGTGGGTGAAGTACTTGGCGTTATGAAGGACCTTGCGCGTGAAGGCATGACGATGATGATCGTGACGCATGAGATGGGATTCGCACGTGAGGTTGCGGACCGGGTCATCTTCATGGATGGCGGTTATATTATTGAAGAGGGTACACCGGAGGAAGTATTCGGTAAACCGAAGCATGAGCGTACCATCAGCTTCCTGCAGAAAGTGCTCTAATTCATCATTAAATTATAATAAGAACCTTCGAGGCTTGGCGGCAGTGCCGCAGGAACTCGGAGGTTTTTTTATATTGTCATCGTATAACCTGGTCGACGAATTCCTTAAGAAGAGGAAGCCGTGTATAATAAAACAAGCATGCTTGGACGGTGTAAACTGTTCACAGCTGCCGAAGTATAACATGTCTGAGGAACATACCACCGACAGCAGAAAGGACTATCCATTATGACAAAAAAGCTTTACTACGATTCCGCTTATACGACCCAATGGGAGACCCGGATTATAGATGCATGGCAGCAAGACGACAGCTGTTACATTCAGCTCGAAGAAACGGCCTTTTATCCTCATGGGGGAGGCCAGCCTTGTGACATCGGGACGATTCACGGGATTGCGGTACTGGATGTTACTGCCGATGGAGATCAGATTGTACATAAGGTTGAATCCTTGCCTGAATCGAGTGAGGTTAGCTGCAGGATTGATTGGGACGTCCGGTTCGATCATATGCAGCAGCACAGCGCACAGCATTTGCTGTCCGCTATATGCCTTGAGCTCTATAAATGTCCGACACTCAGCTTCCATCTGGGAGCCGATTACTGCACAATTGATGTAGAAACAGCTGAGCTGGGCAGAGACCAAATAAATACAATTGAGCAGGAAGCGAACCGCCATATCTATTTGAATCATCCAATTCTTAGCTATTGGGTGACCGAAGAAGAAGCTTCTGGAATCAAACTGGTCAAGCAGCCTACAGTAAAGGAAAACATCCGCATCGTGGAGATGAAGGATGTAGAATACAATGCCTGCGGAGGCACCCATGTATCCTCGACCGGTGAGATCGGAATAATCAAGCTGCTCAAGACAGAGAAGCAGAAAGGGAATACACGAATTTATTTTACAGCCGGCTATCGAGCTCTGAAGGAATTCAACTTGTATGGGCAGATCATCAGCACGTTATCCTACCGATTCAAAGCGGGTAAGGAAGAGCTTATCGAGCGGCTAATGAATTGGGAGAAAGAACATAAACAGCTGCAAACGGAGATAGCTAAACTTAAAGCTCAAAATGATGAGTATCTTGCGCATCAAATGATTAGCGATGCCACTGAGATTTTGATCGGTCATACCTTCGAGGACAAGACACTTAAGGATCTACAAGGGTTAGCAAATAAATTAACCTCAATTACGAACAAACCGGTACTGCTTGCCACAGCTACCGAGAATAAAGTGATCCTCTCTCAGAGTAAAGAAGCTGCTCCGTCTTGCGGGAAGTTTTTTAAGGAGCATTTGGCTGACTTTAAGGGGAAAGGCGGAGGCAGCGATGTAATGGCTCAGGCGGGCTTTGATAGCTGGGAAGATGCTGCTGCATTTTTTGAATTTACATCTCAATATCTAATAGATCAGAAAGAGCTCTGAGGCTGTACCACATTCTACTTCCCATATATTAAGTTAACAAGAATGTACTAAGGAGGAGGAAATATGAGTCTTCAACAAGGTGCTCGACAAAAGCTGGAACATTTGATCAAAGAGTATGATTTCACTCATGCGGCTGAATATGTAATTGAACATACACGGCAAGGGGTAAGGTTGAAGAAGTCGAAGAAAGAGGATTATACTCATCCTTGTGTGTCAAGAGTTGGCGGAGATCCTGATCTGCCGTCATCTATTGTCTGGCCTCAGGCAAGCAGTGGTACGCCTATGACATTTCTTGCCCAGCTGAATTTGGATGAGATACATAAGTATGATGAATCATCCTTGCTGCCATCTAGTGGCATGCTCTATTTTTTTGTAGGTATTGATGAGCCTGCCTTCAACATTGAACACCAAGTATTATTTGTGCAGAGGGATGAACTAGATGGGGCGGCAAGACGTAAATCTCCCAATATAACCACTTTGGAAGGCAAGTTTACTGGCTATCAGCTGGAAGCCAGATCTTCACTAGAGCCTCCAAATTATGCATACGTGGATTATGATGTGATAGAGGACGAGGAACATGATTATGAAGAGTATGAGGACCTGAGTTTCGCGATTAGAGACAGACTTCGTGAAGATGTTGTTCAAATATTTGGTTATCCAGAGGGACAGCATGATGATGCAGAATATGAAGCAGCCTTAATGCTGTTGACCGGAGAGCAGTACAAATACAGTACAGAAGAAGCGTTGAAGAAGATCTCCGGGAAGCTTGCAGGCGGAGAGGCGGCAGCGATGCAAGAAATTCAGGATACACTTATGCTGCTGGAGATCGATTCTGATGATGATATCGGATTTCTGTGGTGGGACGCGGGAGTATTACAATTCTTTATTCGCAAGGAAGATTTACTCGCTGGCCGGTTTGATCGAACGTATTGTTCTCTATATTCCAGCTGAAGCAATCGGAGATTGCTGGACGAGGGAATTTGTATAGGTAAGAAAATGATATGAGGGAAAGGGCCGTGATGGAGCGGCTCTTTTTGTTTTCTAATTCCTGAACAAGGTTGACTTGGACAAAAAAGAATTGACAGTATTTAGTGTTAATCATATAATCAACTCAGCCCGGAATTAATCGTAATTTTTACAATTAAAGAGAGGGAAGTGCGGATGCGGCAGGAGATCGAATTTGTGAAATGTAATCCGACACAGAATATGACCGTACTTGTTCAAACGGATCATGGGGATCGGAACTATGAGTCCATTGCCACTCAGATTATGTCCTATGATAGCATTCACGCAGAGCAGGTAGGATTCATTGAACAGCCGACAGGCAGTGCTGCGGCATATTTACATATGGCTGGAGGTGAATTTTGCGGAAATGCATGCATGTCTCTGGCCGCCTATATCGTATCCAAGAAGGGTATCGGATTCAGTGAGGAAGGAAGGATCATCCTGGAGTCCTCCGGAACTGAACAATTAATAGATTGCTTGGTTATGAGAAACGGAGATCTGTATACCTGTGAATTGAATATGCCAATCCCTCATCATATTGAACCAAAGACGATACATATCGGAGGACAGGATTATCCATGCTTCTTAGTACGCTACGGCGATTCGATCCATCTCATTATGGAAATAGACGAGATCTCCGAAAGTATTCGAAATTCGGCTCAAATGACAGCACAACTCATGGGACTGGCTGGTCATCATAAGCTTATAGGCATTCTGTTGTATGAACCAGAAAATTATAGGATGACACCGCTCATTCATGTTCCCAAGCTTGGCAGCATGATATGGGAAAGAGGCTGTGGCTCGGGTACAGCATCCATAGGAGCTTATCTGGCATGGAGAAACAATACAAATGTCGATATAGAAGTCATTCAGCCCGGCGGACTTATAAAGGTTCATGCTACATATAACAATGGATTGACGAGCGTTGCTATTAAGGGAAATGTCGAAATCGTGGCTGAAGGGAGAGCTTATATCGATGGCTAGGACGATTACAATCGATTCACACGATTTTACCCACAGCTTGGAAGCATTCCTGAAACGGTTTGAAGCAATGTCTCACCAATATAATTCGACGACTCACCATTCACATGACCTGGAGTTATTGACCGATGAATATGCGGCATTCATTACAAACCAGGCAAACCGAAATTTATGGGATGAGCTGGCGTCCGAAGAATTGGGGGCTGAGCTGGTATGGAGCCTTAGAAGAGAATCGGCCTTTTGTGTCGCAATCATGGAGAAATACCGGGCACTGAAGCTGCTTAGCGGCTCTTCGGATCAATCTGATTATTTCAAAAATATTGAATCCTGCATCGAGCAGGAATTTGGAAGTTTTCAAGTGTCATCCGATTCCAAGGTGTTATTAGTTGGTTCCGGTTCGTTCCCGATGACGCCTCTGCTCATTGCCAAGAGAACAGGTGCGCGGGTGGTAGGCGTAGATATTGATGCTGAAGCGATTCATTTAGGTCGTTCTGTCCTCAACGTTCTTGGTCCGGAGTATGATATCTGTCTTACACAGACACCGCCAGAGAAGCTTGAAGGGATAAACGAATTTACCCATATCATCTTCAGTTCTACGGTAGAAGACAAATTCAATATCATGGATCGATTGCATGCACTGACGAGTGATCAAGTGGTGGTGGCGATGAGGTATGGCAATGGACTGAAGTCCTTGTTTAACTTCCCTCTCCAGGAAGTGGACACGTTAAAGTGGAGACTTGAGGAGCACGTACTGCGCCACGATCAGGTATTTGATATTGCTCTGTATAAGAAGAACAACTCTTAGGAGTTAGGGAGGTTGTATGAGCGATTTTAATCGAGTTCTAATCTGCGGTACAGGTCCGGTATCGATTCAAATGGCCGTATTTATGAAGAAGCAGTGGAACAGCCGCATCGGAATTGCAGGCAGGATCTCTGCGCGATCAGAGCATTTTTATAATGCCTTAAGCAGTAATCATCAATTCGTTCGGGCCGATGTTCAAAATGAACTGCATCAAGCGATGGAAGGTGAGATTAAGGTTGATGAGTTGTTCCAGAGCTATGAAGCAGTAACAGGTATGTGGGATACGATTGTACTAACCGTGACGACCGATGCTTATGGACAAGTGCTTCAGAGGCTGGACGCGGAGCTCCTTCGACATGTAAGCTGCATCCTGCTCATGTCACCGACACTGGGGTCAGGCAGCCTGGTTCAGAGCATTATGGCAGGCATGAAGTCAGCCGCTGAGATTATCAGCTTCTCTACCTATCTGGGGGACACTCGCTGGGCAGATACAAATCCGTCTAATCAAGTACTGACTACGGCAGTAAAGAAAAAACTGTATGTCGGATCTACGATTCCTGCTTCTGATCGTGTGAGCAGTTTATGCGAGCATTTTACGAGGTCTGGCGTCCAGCTTAAGCGAATGGAATCGCCAATCGCCGCGGAGAGCAGAAATATATCCTTGTATGTACACCCTCCATTATTCATGAATGATTTTTCATTACATCGAATCTTTGGGGAATCGGATATACCGGCTTACGTATATAAGCTGTTTCCTGAAGGGCCTATTACATCCACTTTGATTCAAGAGATGCTGTCCCAATGGAAAGAGATCATGAATATATTGTCCTCTCTCCAGGTGGAACCGCTTAATCTGCTTAAGTTTATGATTGATGACAATTACCCGATTAGATCAGAGAGTCTGGCCCGCGAGGATATTGAGCATTTTCTTGAGCTGGATGACATCCATCAGCAATATTTGCTGTATATCAGGTACACCTGTCTGCTCATTGATCCCTTCTCCAATCCGGATAAGGATGGCAAATACTTCGATTTCTCCGCTGTTCCCATCAGAAAGACATTCATCAATAAACAAGGGGAATGGGATATTCCGAGAATGCCGAAGGAGGACTACTATCGCCTCAAAATCATTCAGGGAATAGCCAGGCATACAAACAACGCTTCTCCCACCATTGACAGGTTTGTTGAGAGGTATGAGAACATGATTCAAGAGATTGCCCTACAGCACCCGGAAAGAATATTGTCCAATGCTTTTGAAGTACAAACCTTCGCAGAGGATCTGAAGCAAATTTGCAGCTCTTTAAGTGCAGTAAGCCTAAGTTCATAGAATAGCAATAGGCAATATTGTAGCTCTTTAAAAAAATGCTGTAGTATCGTCCTTAAGCATGCTTCGTGTACTGAACAATTTCACTTGAATGGCACGGAAGGATTCGATTCTGAATTCGATGTATACTGGTGGTTATATGGCCATTTTCTGTTCTTGTTTAATCGTAAAATTTACGCATATTTCATAGACATGATCAATATAAAAAGAGAAAAAGGGAGAGATCAAGCTTGTTCACCAAACCTTTCAAATCCATATGCATATTTTTATTAGCGGTGATCGTCCTATCCGGATGTTCGTCACAATCCTCATCGGGCGGGGACACGAATTCAGACACCGTCAGCGGCAATACTCCTGCTCAGGAGCTCATCTACGCTTCGGCCAAGGACATCGGCGATATGAATCCTCACCTGTACACGGGTTCCATGCCTGCACAGGGAATGGTATATGAATCACTCGTTGAGAACACAAAGGACGGCATCAAGCCACTGCTTGCTGAATCATGGGATATTTCCGAAGATGGCAAAACGTATACTTTTCATCTAAGGGAAGACGTTACGTTTCATGACGGGGAGCCATTTAATGCAGAGGCAGTCAAGCTTAACATAGAAGCTGTTCAGAGAAATGCGGAGAAGCATTCCTGGATCAAGCTGTCGACACAGCTCGTTAGCTGCAATGTAATTGATGAATTTACGGTTGAATTTGTGCTTAGTGAGCCGTATTATCCGGCTCTGATCGAATTATCCATGACCAGACCTTTTGTCTTCATTTCCCCGAAGGATTTTATCAATGGAGAGACCAAGGAAGGGGTATCCGGCTATCATGGCACAGGTCCCTATGCTCTAAGTGAGCACAAGAAGGAAGAGTATGCCGTATTCACAGCCAATGAAGAGTACTGGGGAGAGGTGCCTAGGGTTAAGAAAATTACCTCGAAAGTGCTGCCGGCAGGAGAGACGACTTACCTTGCCATGCTTAAGGGAGAAGTCAACTTCGCCTTCACGGATGACCGGGGAGCTGACAGCATGGATGTTGAAGCGATGAATCAATTAGTGGATACCGGTGACTATCAGCTGGTACGCAGTGAACCGGTTAATACGAAGATGATCGTAGCTAACAGCAGCAAAAAAGAAAGTCCGGCAAGCGAAACGGCTGTGCGGGAAGCAATCTGGTACGCCATTGATCGGGAGACCATTGCCAGAGATATTTTCAATGGGACTGAGTCACCTGCCAGCACCTTGTTCTCCTCCAATGTGGAATATGCGGACGTGGGGCTGAAGGAACGCGGCTATGATCTGGCCAAGGCTAATGAAATTTTGGACGGCGAAGGCTGGAAGCTGGATGACAGCGGAGTGAGAACGAAGAACGGAAAACCGCTGTCCATAAGTCTGCATTATGATGTGAATTCTTCCACACAGAAAATGCAGGCTGAATTCATACAGAGCACGCTGGCGGAGATCGGTATTCAGCTGGAGATTATAGGTGAAGAATCGACTTCCGTTGCGAGCCGAAGAGGATCGGGTGATTATGAGCTGCTATTTAATCAAACCTGGGGCCTTGCTTATGATCCGCAGAGCACCGTTTCAGCCTTTACTTCCGATGCATCGTACTTATATACAACACAAGGCCTTGCACAAGCCGATGAGCTCTATTCAAAAATCAACGAGGTCATGATTACAACCGACGAGGAAGCACGCAAATCATTGTACGCGGATATCCTGACCGTCGTCCATGATGAAGCGGTATTCATACCGATTTCTAATGGTAGTGTGACCGTCGTCGCTCCGTCCGATTTAACCGGAATTTCCTTTAAACAATCGCAGTTTGAGCTGCCTTTCGATCAGATGCATTTCGAGTAAGGAAGGAGAACGCAAGTGGGAAGCTATGTTGTTAAACGTTTGCTAATTTCTGTACCGCTTCTGCTCATCATTTCTTTTGTCACATTTATATTCGTTAACTTGTCTCCTGTAGGACCGGCTGAGGCCGTCCTGCAGGCACAAGGCGTACCTGTCATTACAGAAGAGCTGATCCTTCAGACCGAACAAGAGCTTGGTATGGATCAGCCGCTGTTCATTCAATTCTTCCATTGGTTAACGAACGTGATCCAGCTGGATTTTGGTCACTCTTTTGTGGATGGACAACCTGTCAGCGCCTTAATCGGCCCTGCCTTTATGAATACATTGAAGCTTACACTTGTCTCTTCTGTGGCCATCATCATCCTGTCGATCGTGCTTGGTATCATATGTGCACTTCATGAAGGGAAGCTGCTCGACCAATCCATCAGAGGATTCTCATTCATTCTGACTTCGCTGCCGCCTTACTGGCTGGCCGCGCTTCTCATATTTTACTTCTCGGTTAAACTGGATCTCTTGCCTACCAGCGGGATGGGCAGCTATCAGCATTATATTCTGCCTGTGCTTGTGATCTCGGTAAGCTATGCCGGCATCTATTTCCGAAATGTCCGCAGCTCCATGCTGAACAATCTTCACGAGGATTATGTACTGTATGCACGTGCCAGCGGCATCAAGGAGCGAAAGGTGATTATGCATTTGCTGAGAAATTCACTCCAGGTCGCTGTTTCCATATTTTGTTTGGCAGTCCCTGTCATTCTCGGCAGTACCGTCGTTATAGAGAATGTATTCGCATGGCCAGGACTCGGCTCACTCAGCGTGAAGTCGATTCTCAGCCGGGATTTTCCAGTTATTCAAGCCTTTGTGCTTATACTGGCAGTATCCTTTGTCCTGTTCAATACGATCGCTGACATTGTCAATGCCATGCTCAATCCAAAGCTAAGGAATGATCTATAAATGAGAGTCTGGAGAAATTTGAGAAGAGACAAGCTGGCTGTCACAAGCCTTATTATTTTGGTTTCAACGATCGTGCTCGGCATTTTCGCCCCGTGGTTTGCTCCACATGATCCGCTCAAGGTAAATATGACGCTGCGTTACAATACACCATCATGGGAATACTTCTTAGGAAATGATCATCTCGGAAGATGTATTCTGTCCCGCTTAATATATGGGATTCGTCCGAGTGTGCTATGGGTGATCGCCGCACTCGCTGTATCTTTGATTTTTGGTGGTGCGATGGGCTTCCTGGCCGGTTATTTTAGAGGAAAAGTAGACGCTCTTATCATGAGGTTATGTGATATCGTGCTCTCATTCCCCGGATACGTGATGACTCTGGCGATTATTGGAGTATTCGGCGTAGGGCTTACGAACATCCTCATTGCGTTTATCGTGATGAAGTGGGCATGGTTTGCAAGAATGATCCGAACGGCTGTTATGCAATATACGGAGTCGAATTATATCCAGTTCTCCAAAGCCGCTGGAACGAGCAGTACTCGCATCATATTCAAGCACCTGCTGCCTCTGACTCTATCGGATATTGCCGTGCTTGCGAGCAGCTCACTAGGCTCGATGATTCTGCAAATTTCCGGCTTCTCCTTCTTGGGTCTCGGTATTCAAGCGCCGAGTCCGGAATGGGGCATGATGCTGAACGAAGCAAGAGAAGTGATGTTTACGAGACCCGAGCTGATGCTCGCCCCGGGTATCGCCATCATACTAGTCGTCACGAGCTTCAATTTCTTGTCGGATGCGCTTCAGAAAGCCATGGATCCCAAGCTCGCAGGCATGAAATTCAAAGAGAGAAGAGCTCGCAGAAATATCTTCATGAAATATAAAGGTGAAGAGGCGGTGAGATAGATGGGAAATGTTCTTGAAGTGGAAGGATTGAATATTTGGAACACCCAAACTGGACAAAAAATTGTACACGATGTTTCCTTTCAACTTAGAAACAGCAGCTGTCTTGCGATCGTAGGCGAGAGTGGCAGCGGTAAGACGCTCACCTGCAGATCGATCATGCGGCTGAATAAGGGCTGGCTCGGGCAAGAAGGGACGATTATATTTAAAGGCGAACACCTGAACAAAATAGCAGAGAAGGAAATGAGAAAAAAAAGAGGGAAAGAGCTGTGCATGATTCTGCAAAATGGAATGAGCGCATTTGATCCTTCCAGTGTAATCGGGGTTCATCTGCAAGAGACGCTGTCAGAGCATTACGGCTGGAACAAAAAAGAAATCGTCAGACGCATGTCCGCAGCGATGGAGCAAGTGATGCTCAAAAATCCAATCGACGTGATGAATAAGTATCCACATCAGCTGTCAGGCGGTATGCTGCAGCGTGTGATGATTGCGCTCGCCCTGGTTCTTGAGCCGGATCTGATTATTGCGGACGAACCTACGACCGCGCTTGACAGTATAGCGCAATATGAAGTTCTGGAGCAATTTGCGAGACTAAGAGCACAGCTCGGCTGTTCTATGCTGTTTATCTCACATGATCTGGCTGCCGTGAAGAAGCTGGCCGACGAGGTTATGGTCATGAAGGATGGCAGGGTGGTAGAGCGCGGTTCTGTTCAGAAGATCTTCTATGGACCTGAGCATGATTATACGAAATACTTGGTGTCCAGCAGAATGACACTTAGCAATCATTTTAAAAGATTGATGGGGGCGAACACCATTGCTGAAGGTGGATCGAGTTGAGAAATCATACAAAAAAGGCGGATTATTCTCCGGGAAAAAGCAGCAGATCTTAAAGAAGGTAAGCTTCGACTGTGCGGATGGAGAATGCCTCGGTATTATTGGTGAGAGTGGAAGCGGGAAGTCCACATTGGGACGGTTAATTTTAGGAATCGAGAAGCCTGATAACGGAACTGTGACATGGAATGGTCAAAATGTGCTGGACAGGAGAGTAAGAGCCGGCAGTATAAGTGCGGTATTTCAGGATTACACTTCATCGATCAACCCTTTTTTCACAGTGGAAGAGGCCATTAGAGAACCATTAAGAGGTACGGATATTCAGGATGAGAATGTACTCATTGATCTGCTGCTAACACAAGTCGGGCTAAATGCTTCCTATCGAAAAATGTATCCCCATGAGCTGTCAGGCGGACAGGCTCAGAGGGTATGTATTGCAAGAGCGTTATCTACATTTCCCAAATGCATCGTATTGGATGAAGCCATCAGCTCATTGGATGTATCGATTCAGGTTCAGATCCTGGAGCTTCTGAAGCAGCTAAAGTCCATCTATGATATGAGCTATGTATTCATCACCCATGACATCCAAGCAGCAGCCTACCTATGCGACCGAGTGATCATCTTCAAGGATGGGCAGGTTGAGGAAATGGTAACGGTGGATCAATTGAAGGAAGTAGAGACTCCGTACGCCAGAACGTTATTAAGATCAATGATTACCCTATAGATCATTCCATAGATGCTGCAGTTTATAAGCAAGGAGGAACAATCAGAACATGAAGGGTGCACTGTCTTGGCCTTTTCTTCGACTATATATTCTGGTACTTCTATACTTCAGTGCCAATGCCATACTTAATGTTATTATACCGCTGCAGGGGGACGAGCGTGGCGCCAGTAACACGACGATTGGGCTGGTTATGGGGGCGTACTTGTTTACGACGATGTTTTTCCGTCCATGGGCCGGCTCGATGATTGCGAGGTATGGTCCCATCCGGATTCTTCGAGTGATATTGGTTACGAATGGGATCGCGCTGATCCTGTATGCCGTGACTGATTTTAATGCATATGTCATTGCTCGCATCCTGCAGGGCGTATCGACGGCCTTTTTCTCCATGGCACTGCAGATTGGTATTATCGACGCACTCCCGGAAAAGGAGCGTTCCCAAGGGATCTCACTATACTCCTTGTTCTCTTATATACCCGGGATCGTAGGACCCCTGTTTGCACTCATGCTGTGGGAGACAGGCGATGACCGTTACTTTGGAGCGGTGATGATATCGATTGCCTTGCTTACGGGAATTGTCGGGTATACGGCTCGAATGACGAAGGATACCACTTCGGCGAAGCCGCAAGTAAAGGATCAGGTCATGGAGCCAAGGACTCGGATGCTTGGTTCATTTCATCATTTATTTACTAATCCACATTTATTTAAATGTAGTGTCCTGATGCTGGTCGCTTCCGTTGTATTCGGGTCCTTCGCCACATTTATTCCGCTCTATTCAGATCAAATTACATATGGCAATGCTGCCGTATTTCTCATGATTCAAGCGGCTACGGTGGTCGTCTCCCGTCTCGTGCTGAGAAAGAAGATTCCGTCCGACGGGAAGTGGCATCCGATGTTTATTGCCGGTACCCTACTGCTGCTGACGTTAGCTGCATTGTTCGTGAGTCTGTCGGTAACCATAGGTGCAGTATTGTTCTATATCAGTGCGTTATTCATCGGAATTGCCCAAGCCATTCTATATCCAACGCTTACGACCTATCTGACCTTTGTCTTGCCTGAAGCGCATCGGAACATGCTGGTCGGACTGTTTATTGCCACTGCCGATCTCGGCGTTTCGCTTGGCGGAGTGGTGATGGGACCTGTTGCTGATGTGTCCTCTTATTCTCTCATGTATATGATATGTGCTGGTTTGGGAGCCGCTTTGATTGTTTTTGCATCGATAAAAAGGTTACGAACTGCATAGCTAGAGACGAAGAAGTCGCCATACGGCGGCTTTTTTTTTATAGAGACGAATGTGCAAGCTAGCTGATACCCACTTGTTTTTATGCAGGCTTTACTGATAAAATCTTATCCTAAAAGTTGGGCTGCATTTAGCATGGAACTTATTGCATTGGCAGTAGGAAACTATAAAGTGAAAACGTACAATGGGCTGGGAGTGACAGAATACTTTATATAGAAGGAGGGGCTGCAAATGAAGTTTGAGATCGTGTCATTTAAGGAAACGGACTTGGAGGAAATCGTTAATTTATTTTATGAAACCGTTCATGCGGTGAATTCGAAAGATTACACTGAGGAGCAGGTAAATGCTTGGGCGCCCAGAGATGAAAAGGATTCCAAAATGGGGGCTTGGAAAGAATCGCTGAGCCGAAATACAACCTTTGTTGCCAAAATCGGAGATAAAATCGTTGGATTTTCAGATTTGAGGCATGATGGGTACTTGGATCGACTGTTTGTCCACAAAGATTATCAGGGCATGGGGGTCGCAGGGTCGTTAGTTAGTAGATTGGAAGAAGAGGCGATGAAGTTCAACCTTCCGGAAATAGATACAGAAGCAAGCATTACAGCCAAGCCATTTTTCGAACGTCAAGGCTATATAGTTGTGAAAGAACAAACGGTTGAGATTAGGGGAGTGAAGTTAACAAATTATAAGATGATTAAATCGTTGAGGTAAAATGATCATTTCGGCTCGTACTTAGATCATGTTCAGGCCTGTGTTCAATTAGAGGTTAAATTTTCAAATTTATCTTTATTACCGGTGGGAGGTGAGATTTATGAGAAAGGTGGTGCTTATCGGTTCAGGTGGGTCAGGTAAATCCACGCTGGCGAGGCAATTAGGTGAAAGGTTAGGGATAACCGTATATCATCTGGATGCTCTTTTTTGGAAACCCAACTGGGTTCCCGCTTCTAAGGATGAACAAAAAGACGTTCAGCTTGATCTAGTGGAAAAAGAAGCGTGGATTATCGATGGAAACTACAGTGGAACAATGGATATCAGACTTCATGCTGCCGATACCATCATTTTCTTGGACATTCATAGAGTCATTTGTGTATATCGTGCATTCAAGCGAATCATTTTTAGAGAGCATCAAATAGCATCTTACAGTTATCATGGCAGCTTATAGGCAGTTAAGGAGTGATGTGAGTTGAGATATTTACAAGACGTTCAAGAACCGGGTATGGGGACTTGGTATTTCGAAATAAATGAGCAAGGAATAGCTTATAGACAGATTGTAATCCATGACGATGGCAGTATAATCACATCGAATCGTAAGCATGAACAACATCATTTTATGTTAGCAGAGCATCCGCTTGATCCGAAGGAGCCTTACTACGAAGAAATCAATCAAGACGAGTTTAATAGGCTGTGGAACCAGAAGCTTGTTTCTTCAGCTGAGCAATGGAATCAGACCAAAAGCAAATTTCCTGTTGGAGCAAGTGTTAAAGGGTATATTGAAGCTTTCTTTCCTCAAGGCACTTTGATTAACTTATTAGCGCAGGATGCGGTTGGCTTAGTAGATACGGCTCTGCTAGAGTCTCTTACTCCAGAGGAATGGATGTATCCAGGGTATCGGGTTATGGCAAGGGTGAGTGGGTACGATGAAATCAATCAGTGGGTGTGTTTAAAGGAGGCGACTGTGACAGGGGAAAAATAAAATAAAGAAAGGTCATTTTATCCGACATTCATTCTTTCTCTTTTTTAAATTTCTTTTTGAAGAAATCAAACTTGGATGATGGTTCTGTATATGCTTAAACAGAGAGAGGCGTGAGGATTGTCGGGGAAATAATTTAATGAAGTGACATTCGAAATCGACACATATAACTGTAGGATTTTTATCACTACAACTAAAAATTAAAGCCAGATCCCTTTCAATGTAAAAACAAAAAACCAAAAAAGAAAGTACAAGATCCCGAATATGTATCCCACCATGTATTCCTCCAAATAAGATGTTTTCTATCTCCTGAATATTTTGGACCAAACGACTTCATAATATCCTTGGTTTGAACAATGCTTCGATCCGAAAAATCACGAGATATACTCGGCCAATATGAGGAGGATTACGTAAATGCAATTCCAACCGAACCACCAAAATATGCAAACTGGTGCAGTATCACCGCAAATGAACCATGGTGGACATGAAATGTTTGATGTACATGAGGTACTGGCAGGGGCTGTAACTACCCTGAACACGTACACCATTATGAGCCAGCATGTTCAGGATCCAGAGCTGAAAGATATCATACAGCGTCAGAAACAATTTATGACGGATGAGTACAACACGACGTTAGAGTGCTTTAAAACAGGACAAGATCCATCGATACCGACCCAGAGCTACAAAATGCATCAAGGAAATGATTTTACTTACGGATTTCAGCCCACTCAACCGAACAAGCCGATTCAATCTGCAGCTGAGATTAATGATGAGGTCATTTCCTGCAGCATGCTGCATTCGGTTAAATCTGGTGCAACAGCAAAAACGATGGCTGCATTAGAATCAACCAATCCGGTAGTGCGCCGTGTGCTGGCAGACTCGGTTCCGAACTGTATCGAGATGGCATATGAAATTTCGCTGTATCAAAATAAGCATGGCTACTACCAAGTACCACAGCTTACACAGCAGGATATGACACAAATGCAAAATGGATACGCTCCATCGCAAATCCAACCACCCATGGGCGGAACAACTTCATTCCATTAAAAAGGGAAGCATCGATTCTTAGCTGAATCGGTGCTTTTTGCTATGTATGCCTCAATCAAACTTGGAAGGTGGAACGTTGTAATACTTCTTAAATGCTTTCGAGAAACTATACGGATCTGGATATCCGAGTAAGCCAGCGATTTGCTGGATGGTATACTGCTTGCTGTACAGCAGCTCGCGGGCACGATTCATTTTTAGCTGATAGATATATAGCCCCGGAGTAATCCCCAAAGCTTGTTTGAAGTAGGAAATAAAATATTTCTCCGACATACCTGCCATTACAGCAAGTTCCCGCGCACGGAGCGGCATATGTAATTGTTCTTGAATATGATCAAGCACAGGCTGAAGGGATTGCAGACTCGTGATTCTTTTGCGTTCGGGAGCAGGGTTTGCGAATTGGCCTACATATTCTCCTTGCTCATAACATTCCAGGATCTTAGCGACTAAGATCGTAAGGCAGCCTTTTAAATGAATTCCTGACATGGAGGAGCCAAGCTGATGTTCCTTATAGGCTTTCAAGAACAGGCTGATTTCCTCTGGGACAAGGGAGCTTACCATGACACCTGCCAGCAGAAACTGGTCTAAGATCCGATGCTGATCCCCTAATCCAAAGTCAAAATGGGTATAGAGAAACCTGCAATCGTTGCCAAGATTCGAAGCGGTGTAAGCAACCTTTGGATTAAAGAGAACTAAATCTCCGGCTGAGGCCAAATGAACGGAATCGTTTGTTCGAATCTCAATCTGCCCTTCTTGGACGTACCATAAGTCGTAATCATGATGCTGCTTCGTCTCGATCCAACCACTCAAATGATGAACTTCTCTGCATGAATTAATTCGCAGCACGATATGCTCTGATAAATCTCTGAAAATACTGAAGTTATTCATATTCACATTCTCCCATACCATTCGACATATCCTTCGTCTATTCAATATACCATAAGAACCTAATCGTGTTTCATTATCGTACTAAATGACATGATTAGCATACTCTGAGGCATTCAGATATCTCATACTAAATTCTAAAATGTAATTAATGAATGGAGGAGATGATATCATGAGTATTCAAAAACCGAAAGTCGTTGTGCTCGGCGCAGGAAGCTTGTTTTTTGGACGACAGTCCATCTGGCAAATGGTGCATTCCGAGCATCTGAACACAGGGACGCTTGCCTTGGTGGATACGAATGAAGAGCGCTTGAACAAGCTGGTACAGCTCGCCAAGATGGTTGTAGAAGCGAATAAGGTAGATCTGAAGATTGAGGGCTCCACAGACCGGAGGCACGTGCTGAAGGATGCAGACTTTGTCGTACTGAGCTTCGCAGAGGATACCGTAAAGTATCGGGGCATCGATTGCGCCATCTCCGAGAAATATGGGATTCGAATGTGTTCAGGAGATACCATTGGACCGGGCGGTATATTTCGGGCGATGCGTGAGCTGCCTGTCATTATGGAATGTGCTAAGGACATTGAAGAGCTCTGTCCAGACGCATGGGTGATCAATTACATTAATCCTTCTACAGTACATGGAATCGCGTTAAATAGGTACGCGCCAAGCCTCAAGAGCTTTGCTCTATGTGATTCCCATCATATGCCTCACAAGAAGATCATATATGCGGAGAGAGCAGGGATTATTAACAACAAAACCGAGTATACAGCAGAAATCGACAGCAAGTTCGATCTGCAGATCGCAGGTGTAAATCACTTCACTTGGCTGCTTAAGGCAGAGTATGAAGGACGCAATGTACTCCCTGATATTGCTGAATCACTGAAGCGTTCGGCGGAGACAGAAACCGTGGGTGGAGATACCGGTGCTAAGGCACTGTTTAATGACGCAATAAGCTACGAATTGTACGATATTTTTGGATATGTTCCAACTTGTACTGCGCATACAAAGGAATATGTTTCTTACTACCAGGGACTTGGTAAAACGAAGGATGCGATACCGCCGCTATCCATTTGGGAGACAGAAGACCGCTACAAGCGCCACGAGGAAATGTGGGAGCAGGTAGACCAATTTATTAGCGGACAAATACCGATAGAACAATATATGACTTCATTTGGTCCCGACCATGCAACTGACATTATAGAAAATATGGTTGGGGGATTAGGCAAGCCGTTCTACATAAATACTCTCAACCAGGGTGCAGTGACTAATATGAACGATGATGCTTTTCTGGAGCTGCTATGTGAAGTTGACATGAATGGGGTCAAGCCGCTGCCTGTAGGTGAGATGCCGAGAGGAATCCGAGGAATGCAAGAGCTTGTCCTGGACACTCATGAACTAACTGCCGAAGCGGTCATTGAAGGCAGCCGGGAGAAGCTTAGAAGAGCGATGCTGACAGATCCTCTGGTGCATTCGATTGCAGACGCTGACCGTATCATTGAAGAGCTGCTTGAGCTTGAAAAAGATATTATTCCCGAGCATTGGTATACAAAGAGTTATGTCTAATCTCGTTCTTGAATATAATGATAATCAGCCGCTGCACACAGCGGCTTTTTTTATGTCATTAACCATTTAGTTCCGTTTGTTATTATGATAGACTTCAAAAGGATACGAAGTCATTTTATGGAAGATAGCATGATGATACAGTCAATCTTCTTTGATATGGATTAGCACTGTTTCAATAAGGAGAGGGTCAGGATAGCAAAATTGAAGGCGAAGCATCTGCTCATCATCGCATTCATCTTGTCCGTATTCGTTAATATTTATTTCTTCCAACAGCTAAGAGACAAAGAACAAGCACAGTTTGAGAAGGTTCAGAAAGGGGTTGAATATGCGTATCGATTTGGTGATATTCTCCAAAGGAAATATAAAGATTTGTCTCTAAAAGAGAAAGCAGAATATGTGACTGCTATTCATTGGAGCTTGGAACTATCAACTCATACGCTGGAGACTGTAGAACCAGAAGACGAACGGTATAGAGAGCTAGGCACTTTATTTGGACTTTACGGAACTACAGAGTTAAGCAGATTATTAGAGAGCGAAAATGGTTCCGACAAAGAAGCACTAATACTAATGGAAACTTGGTTAGCAGACATGAATTTTCTTAAGGATAAACTGAACAACGATGAGCTACATACAATGAGTTACCGTGAGTTAAGGGAATATTGGACTATGTTATTAAACAATTTAAAGCTTGAAAATAAGTATCTGATCAAGTATAAAGCAGCTTTCATCACTAGTTAATTGTTTCTATCATTCGATTTCTTAGATATAGTTAGCGAGCGAGAAAGCCCACTCCTTTAGGGGTGGGATGAGAGCGAGTTTGGAGCAGGTGTATCTTTTCAGACGTTAAATGTTCCAATATTAACAAAAATAATGTTTCAGTTTATATCAGTAACTGATACAATGAATATATGAATGATTATAGAAGAACCCACACTACCGTATCGTTAATTAATTATCACTTTGTTTTTTGTCCTCGTTATCGAAGAAATATATTTCTCAATTCAAAAGTAGAAGAAAGATTTAAATCAATTGTTAAAGATGTTTGTGCTCAGTTGGACATACAAATTATCGCCATCGAAACAGATAAAGATCATGCGCATCTTTTTTTGAATGCACTTCCCACACGAAGTCCATCTGACATTATGGCTAGAATCAAAGGAACAACTTCAAAAATATTAAGAGAGGAACATAAGCACTTGTCGCATTTACCTTCGCTTTGGACACGTTCATACTTTGTAAGTACAGCAGGTAATGTTTCGAGTGAAACAATCAAACGATATGTAGAAGAACAAAAAACAAGGGGGTGATTTGCATGCAACCCATCACAGTAAAAATTCGTTTTTTTCCGAAAGACATATCCGGTTTAAAGGAACTGAGTAAAGAATATATTCGTACTGTTAATACTTTAACTGAACGAGCCGAGATAGAAGGTTCGTTCCCTAAAGTCACAACAAAGAATATTGAAGCTGCTCTCCCCTCAGCTGTGCTGAATCAAGTTATTCGTGACGCTAAAAGCGTATTTAGAATAACAAAGAAAAGAAAAAAACGCCCCGTTCTGAAGAAGCCAACCTACTGTATAAATAACCAAAACTATAGCCTAGATCAATCTTCACTTGCTTTTCCGATAATGGTCAACGGAAAAGCAAAGAAAACCATCTTCCCCGCCCTAATAACAGAAAGAGACAAAAAAATTCTCCAAGCAGCCAAATTAGGGCTAATGCGCGTCGTGGAGAAATCAGGGAAATGGTTCGCACAAATCTCCCTGGAAGTACCAACCCCGTCTCAAAAGCCAACAAAAGAACAATTGATGGGTATTGACTTAGGATTAAAAGTACCGGCCGTTGCTGTAACTAATGAAGGTAAGACAAGGTTCTTTGGAAACGGAAGAGAAAATAAATTTATGAAACGAAAGTTCCGCAAAACAAGAAAGTGCTTAGGAGAAAAGAAAAAACTTAGTGCCCTTCGCAAGTTGCATGATAAAGAACAACGGTGGATGAAAGATAAAGACCATAAAATTAGTAGGGAAATCGTTAATTTTGCGGTAGATAACCAAGTGTCTATTATTCGATTAGAGCAACTGACTAATATAAGGAAGACGACAAGAACAAGTCGTAAAAACGAGAAGAATTTGCATACATGGTCATTTTATCGCTTGGCTCAATTCATTGAATATAAGGCAAATATGGTAGGAATTAAAGTAGAGTATGTGGACCCAGCGTATACATCACAGAAATGCCCTACTTGCGATTCAAAAAACAAAGTAAAGGATAGAAAATATGCTTGTTCATGTGGTTATAAAACCCATCGAGATAGAGTGGGTGCAATCAATATTATTCACGCACCTGTGATTGGCGGTAACAGCCAATCAGCCTAAGATGCTATACGCACTGTCTTAGGAGGGCTGATGGCACAGCCTCATCTTGAGGTCATACTCCGATACCGGAAACGGACTTCGGTTTCATCACTCAAGAATCCCATCGCTTTAGCTGTGGGAGTGTCAATAGAGACTGCGACGGATTTGTCTCCTATTCATCATATTAAGAAATGTCTGCCGCCTACCCTCTGGATGTGTGGAACCTCGGATGAACTCTACGAGCAGAATCAAACCTTTGTCGAGCAAATGAATCAAGCAGGCAACCACATTACGTTTCTAACCTATGATGGCATGGGACATGGATTCTTTAATTATGGATGGCATGAGAACAAGCCTTATAATGACACGACAATAGAAATTCAGCACTTCCTGGCGTCTTTGGAAGCTGAACATTCAGCCTCATAACCTTAATCTTTGCTTCACGAAAGATTCATCCTAACTTAATTCATTTCATGATTTATGAAAATCCACTAAGTTTAAACATTAATGAGGCCATTTTGACGTTCATCGTGAAGGATATAGGTCTTTTTTGAAGAAGTTCTAAGATGGAAGAAATATTCCATTGCAAGCCGCAAAAAGTACAAATTTTTGAAGGAGGTTTTCATTTTGGCAGAGAACAAGGACAAGAATGCATCAAGCGAGCAAGATGTACAGCGCGAGACACTGACGACGCGGCAAGGTCATCCAGTAAGGGATAATCAGAACATTCGTACTATCGGTAATCGTGGGCCAGCCACACTTGAAAACTATCATTTTATCGAAAAAATTTCTCATTTTGACCGGGAAGAGGTACCTGAGCGTGTCGTGCATGCTAGAGGAACCGGAGCATTTGGATATTTCGAAACGTACGGAAAAGTAGGAGATGAGCCGGTAGAGAAGTATACTCGGGCCAAAGTATTCTCCGGCGCGGGTAAGAAGACCCCGCTGATGGTTCGATTCTCCACGGTCGCAGGAGCGAAGGATTCTCCAGAGACAGCCCGCGATCCCCGCGGATTTGCAGTCAAAATGTATACGGAAGACGGCAAC
The DNA here is from genome assembly GCF_042684905.1 of Paenibacillus shunpengii. NCBI lineage: Bacteria > Bacillati > Bacillota > Bacilli > Caryophanales > Paenibacillaceae > Paenibacillus > Paenibacillus shunpengii. The sequence continues at coordinate 1,878,469 of NZ_JBHUMJ010000002.1, forward strand.
TGGGATCTCGTAGGTAACAACCTTAAGATCTTCTTTATCCGGGATGCCATGAAATTCCCTGATATGATTCACGCTTTTAAGGCGGACCCTGCTTCTAACGTCTCTCATCCTCAGCGGATGTTTGACTTTGTATCGCGCTCGCCTGAAGCGACGCATATGATCACATTCCTGTTCTCTCCATGGGGCATACCGGCTACATATCGCCATATGCAAGGCTCAGGGGTTAATACTTATAAATGGGTCAACGATAAAGGCGAGGCCGTGCTTGTAAAATATCACTGGGAGCCGAAACAAGGGATTCGCAACCTGACCCAGGAGGAAGCCGATTCGATTCAGGCGAAGAACGTCGGTCATGCGACTCAGGACTTGTATGAAGCCATCGAACGAGGCGATTACCCAGAATGGGAGCTGTTCGTACAGATCATGGAGGATGACTATCATCCAGAGCTGGACTTTGATCCGCTGGATGATACGAAGCTGTGGCCAGAAGATAAATTCCCGTGGCTTCCGGTGGGCCGTATGGTACTGGATCGTAATCCGGTAGACTTTCACGCGGAGATTGAACAAGCCGCATTCGGTACGGGTGTGCTGGTAGACGGCATGGATTTCTCCGATGATAAAATGCTGCAAGGCCGTACCTTCTCCTACTCCGATACTCAGCGATATCGTGTAGGCGCGAATTATCTTAAGCTTCCGGTAAATGCACCAAAAACAGAGGTTCGCACGAATCAGCATCGCGGACAGATGGATATCCGTGATCCGAAGGAATCCGGAGCTAACCCGCATATCAACTATGAACCGTCCATGATCGGCGGGTATCAGGAAGCGAGCAGAGAAGGTCATCCTCAGCACCGTCCGACGTATAATGCTGCAGCGATGAGCGAGCCGATTGATCGTCCTAACAACTACGGTCAGGCAGGGGAGACGTATCGAAGCTTTGAGGACTGGGAACGTGATGAATTGATCAAGAACCTGTCTGAAGCACTTGCGGTATGTGACCCAAGAATTCAAACGGCGATGGTCGAGCATTTTACCCAGGCAGATGAGGATTATGGCCGACGTGTAAGAGAAGGCATTGAGAAGAAAGTCAAAGAGCTGCGTGAGATGGAGCAGGAAGGCAAGCTTCCTGGCCGTGAATCAGGCTCTTCGAAATATGGACAAGGCTCACTAGCAGCAAACCAAGCAACCAAGGATGCGGTGAAGAAGAGCCATGAGGCAGATCCTTATTAATCTGTAATGGAATATTCCGTTGACAGATCGTCAGAAGGATTAAGCTAAATAGAGACGCCATTTCTTCTTGAAGAATCAAGTGGAGGTGGCGTTTTTATGTGGATTTGTGAGTCGCTTGAAAACATCTGTCTAACCTTAAGGTGAAAAATCACACTTGTAAAAACGTATAATTAGAGTTATTATAGACACATCATATCTATGATAACTAAGTTTGTGGAAAACCAAGAATGTGCATGATCTTTATTCTAAAAGCATCGAGTGAGTTAGTAAGCATCTCTACGACCATTTTTTTGCACTAATTATAGATATAAAATATCTATAATATCTTATATTTAGAGAGGGGATTTAGATCTATGACTTATGATTGCATTATTGTTGGCGGCGGCCCTGCGGGCTTGAATGCTGCACTTGTGTTAGGCCGGGCAAGAAAGAAGGTCATGGTTATTGATGCAGAGGAGGCTCGGAACAGAGTCACTCGTCACTCCCATGGATTTCTCACTCGGGATGGAATTACCCCGCATGAGTTCCGGCGTGTGGCCAAGGAGCAGATCGAGGCGTATCCAAGCGTATCTTTCACCACGGATACAGCCGTGTCTGCGAGTGGAGCGGATGGGGATTTTACAATTACCACGGATAAAGGGTTAGCGTATCATGCTAAAAAGCTGCTGCTTGCAGTTGGGAAGAGAGATATCAGGCTTCCAATCGAAGGTTTGGTAGAGGTATATGGGAAGAGTGCCTTTGTCTGTCCTTACTGTGATGGCTGGGAGCTTAGAGATCAGAAGCTGGTCGTTATTGTCAGCCATGACAAGGCATTGCATATGGCGAAGACCTTATCCGGCTGGACTCGAGATTTCACGATCTGTACGAATGGAGATGACAAGCTGACATCTCAGGACAGAGAAGAACTGAATAAGCATCACATTCCAGTATTTGATACACCTATCTCTGTGATTGACTCAATCAACGGAATGGTTAAGGGTGTCCGTTTGGAGGATGGCACGATGATTCCTTGTACCGGGATTTTCTTTGCTCCAGAGCTCGGCATTGGCTCTGACCTTCCTCAGCTTCTAGGCTGTGAATCAGCCGAGGATGGAACGGTCGTTGTAGATAAATTCGGGAAGACAAGTGTGCCCGGAGTGTATAGTGCGGGAGATTCAGCAACTCAGATGTATCAGCTGATCATGGCTGCTTCAATGGGTTCCATGGCTGCTGCAGGCATTAATTCGGAACTGCTCACAGAAGCTTGGGAACAGTCATGGTGATTTCTTGACGCTGTCTTGAAATAAAAGGTATTATGGACTCATTAAATCTTTTATTGAGGCGATGATTAGCAATATGAAATACTCTAAGGCAACAAATTACGCTTTGCATACGATGCTGTTTCTAGCAGCGGCTACCCCGGATAAACCTGTTGGTGTACAGCAGCTGGCTGAGCGGCAGAAGGTATCTCCTACGTATTTGTCCAAGATTTTGACGAAGCTGGTCAAGGCAGGGATGATTGAATCGGTCTCCGGTGCGAATGGGGGATATAGCTTGAGACGCGGCTGGGAGGAGATCTCCTTCCTTGATATCATACATGCTATAGAAGGAACGACCTCCTTGTTCGAATGTAATCTAAACCATGGATCAGAGTGCTTGATTCAGCAGGTTGTGCTGGAAGCAGAGGGAAGAATGGAAGACCATTTGAGAAGTCAGACCATATCCAGTCTTGCAAAGAACCTTCAGGCAAAAAGTTAAAGGAAGGACTCATTCCTACGTTGCGAAAATAAGAAACGCATGGTGAATGAAGATTGCACATTGCACATTGCACATTTCACATGCTGACATGGTAGACAGTTCCTACCGAGCTTTCTACCTTTGCTGCATAAGATGGATGCACTAACGTCATATTAGAGATATTATATATCTATAAACACTTTCAATAAGAGGAGATGAGTCAATGAATATTGAAGCTTCTGCGAACCAGGCTAATCATTCTGGACCCCAGAACAACGATCTGATCTCCTTGCTACAGCCTGCAGCCGGAGAGCGAATACTGGACGTAGGCTGCGGAAATGGGAATTTAACGGCCAAGATTGCGGCTGCCAGCGCGATTCCAACAGGCATTGATGCCTCAGAGGAAATCATAGCGAAGGCTAAGCTAAATTATCCTGAACTGCAGCTATCGGTTGAAGATGCTCGGTATTATAAAACTGAAATTCCATATGATGCTGTATTTTCGAATGCCGTGCTGCACTGGATCAAGGATGCACCTACAGTCGTCAGCTCCATCGGGTCTGCCCTTCGGAATGGCGGCAGATTCGTGGCGGAATTCGCGGCAAGCGGTAATACCGCTATTATACTGACTGCAATCAGAGCAGAGCTGGAACAGTATGGATACGAGTGGGAGGGAAGAAACCCTTGGTATCATCCTACGATCGGTGAATATTCCAGTCTCCTGGAGCAAATGGGCTTCAAGGTCATTTTTGCGCAGCATATGGACCGTAAATCTCCGCTGAAAGGGGGAATGGGGATTCGGAACTGGATGGATAACTTCTCCTCTTATCTATTCCGGGGGGTTACTGCTGAACACCAAGCGCTCATATATGATGCTGTGGAAGAACGAGTGAGGTCTGAGCTATACAAGGATGGTCATTGGATGATCGATATCAGCAGACTGCGGATTGCAGCCATCAAGCAATAGGGAATCAATATATTAGAATTTTGCATATTCGATTATATTGAGTTTAAAGGTATTTGAAAAGTCGCGATTTCGCGGCTTTTTTTGTGCATGAAAGCAAGCTTACGAGGTGTTTAATTGATAGTGTGTGGTTTCATTGCGCGAGGGCTTCCTTCGTAATCTGTTTAATATCATAAGGGGAGGTCATGCATTCGTCGATAATATCAGGGAGGATCTGCTCCAGAAAATAACGAACACAGTGCAGGTTGATGTTCTTAATCTTCACAATGGCATTGCGATACATTGCAACAAATTCCTTCTCTGTGTTACCTCTTTGCAATTCCACGAACGCTTCATATACCTGATCCAGCTTGTCTGCCACCTCTAGAATAAGTCCTTCTACGGAATTGTCCTTTCCTTCACGAAGCTGTCTGCGGAAGATTGACTTAAATTCCTCCGGAATATTTTCCTCGATAAAGTGCTGTACCATGCCTTCTTCTACCTGCTGCAGCATGGCGCGGAGCTCAAGAGAGTAGTGCTTGACAGGTGTCTTAATATCACCGATAAATATCTCGCCATAGTCATGGCTGCTTGTAATCTCGTATAGCTTTTTCCAATCTACCGGGACTCCATGCTGCTCCTCGATGTCAGCCAAGGTCTTGGCATATTGCACTACCTTCCAGGAATGCGCAGACACGCTGTGCTCTTCAAATTTAAACTTGCCAGGTGTGCGTATGATGCGCTCAAGATCGTTCAATGAACGAAAGTAAGTGTGAATTCCCATATGTCTAATCATCCTTTGTGTTATCAATGTGTGTGCGTACAACCCAACTGTAACACCGATATGTCATCGCAGGATTAAGCAGGAACTCGATTCATGTTAACGAATAAGGGCTTCAATAATTTACTGAAGCTTTGGATCAACCGCTGAGCGATGACCATTTTGTTTGACTTCATCAAAAAGTGTCTCATCCCCTTGTGGCTGCTCCTGAGTTGTCGGATTAAGATTATTCATCAGCTTCTCGATATCCGCCATTGTAATCGGTTTAGCATACGGCATCAGTTCATATCCGATATGTCCATTAGATTCAATCGTTGCGTTTTTCACATCAGATAGATGAGAGATCCCGTTCTGTCTAAGCCTTACCTCCAGCTGATCGACAGTCATCCGCATGGTTCGTAAATTATCCGTTCTTAATTGTCCGTTCTCAATGACCAGCTTCGCTTTCCCTGACAATAGTTCTTCCACCCAGTTGAATCTATACTGGAGGTATTCAAGGAGCAGCAATGACAGAATGAAGAAGCTGGCTGAGCCAATCGCTTTCCCCAAGTGCTCATTAGCTATGGGTTGGACGATCGTTGTCCCAATAGAGATCATTACTACCGTGGTTGCTACGCTCATTTGAGAGATCGACTTTCTTCCTGCAACACGAAGTAATACCACGCCGGCAATAACTAAGAGGAGAGATTTCCATATCCATTCCATACAAACACCCGCTTTCGTCATAGATGCAATCCATATTATTTGTTATTCCTGCTAGTTTATTCAACTGACGTGAATCCGCACTTCCATGTGAGCGACTCTAAGCATGGGCTCACAGCAATATACAGGCTAGGCAGGATAAAGGACCTTTATGTACAATGAAGAGGACAATGGAAAGCGTATTACATCTTGAGGCGGAGCGGAGTGAATAGGATGGAGAACAAGCGAAGAAGAATTTTGTTTCAAGGCGATTCGATAACCGACGGTAACTGGGGGCGGAACCTCGATCCGAACCACATACTGGGACATGGATATGTATATATTATAGCTGCACAGCTTGGTACACAGTATGCAGAGTCTAAGCCGTATTTTATGAATAGAGGGGTCAGCGGTAATCGCGTATCTGACGTTTATGCCAGATGGAATGAGGATGCAATCAGCTTACAGCCGGATCTGATTAGCCTGCTAGTAGGTGTGAATGACGCTCACAGTATCATTACAGGCAGTGCTCGGGGGGCTACAGACCGGTATGAGCGAATCTATCGACAGCTGCTGGACGAGACATGCGAAGTATTGCCAGATACAGGGATTGTATTATGTGAGCCGTTTGTAATGCATTCAGAAGCAACGGAAAAAGATTGGAGCGAGTGGAGCTCAATAATAGGCGAGTACCGTAGGATCGTCCGGCAATTAACAGAAGATTACAATACCCTTTTCGTACCTTTGCAGGATACCTTCAATCAAGCAGCGAACCGAGCAGATACAGCATATTGGGTGTGGGATGGTATTCATCCGACAACTGCGGGACACCAGCTTATTGCAAATGAATGGCTAAAGGTCGTTCAGCAGAGCGAGTATGCAATTGAGTAACAATGACAGATCTAAATTTTAAAATTAGGAGGCTGTATGAACATGAACAATAATAAAGGCTGTATTAAATGTGGAAGTAGAGACGCGGACAGTAAAGAAGTAGCCATGACGGGAACAGGATTGTCAAAGATGTTTGATATTCAAAACAATCAATTTATCGTCGTGTTCTGCAACAATTGCGGATATTCCGAATTTTACAACAAGAAAGCCTCGCAGGGCTCTAACATTCTGGACTTTTTCTTCGGTTAAGGAATTCAAGCTATCATGCAGTTGACAGGAAGTTAAACCCATAATTTACATAAAACAGGAATTCGGAAAACATAAGCAGAACATAGTGTTAACTGGATAGCTGATCCATAACTTCTATGTCTGATATTCTCATACATGCTGCTGGACGAGCATGCTGCTGGACGAGCTATCCTCACATTAAATGGAGGTGTACTATGTTCAAGTCGCACATGTTAAATAAGCCGAAGGGAAGTATGAAATTATGGGTATCTCTGGTTCTTGCCTGCATCATGTTCAGTATGACCATATTGCCAGCACAGGCTGCATCACCACAGAAGACAGTTAATGCATCAGCTCAGCTGGCGTACAATCTTAAGGGACTGAAGCATAACGTCGTTGTACAAAAAGCTTATATTGCTGACAAGTATCTATATGTAACCCAGCGTTCACAGGGCACTTGCTATCTGTCAAGACTGCTTATCGATGGCACAGACGCGAATTATGTGGACGAAATGACGGTAACGAACACCGGCCATTGTCAAACGCTGGACATGTATACGTACAATGGGGAGAATTACTTCTATTTCAGCTCAAAAGCAGATGCCTCCACGTCTTACTACTGGTCACTGCAAGTCGCAAGACTTAAGTATGCCGCAGGAACCACGGTGGATTATACGGATCTGCGCCGGTTTACTTACATGAATTATGCGAATAAAACCGGCTCTAGATTAGGAGACACTTACCGTGTTGATGGAGGCGGCAACAGTACACATACGTTCTTCCGAGTCCAGACCGCTGAAGGTACCGTGACATGGTCGATTTATGACACGGCTAAACTGAACCAGCTTCTAGACAGCAATGAGCAGGTACGGATGGACAGCGCCGCAGCAGTGAGTGCGTGTGTCAGCAGCTTTACTCAATCGGGAAGCGGCATTATCCGGCCGAATGGTTCTTTTCAGGGAGCAGATATGCTGGGCAGTACAGAGATTTACACATCGGGTGGAGCTGAGGGAGATACGCCTCAAATTGCGATGATTTCGAGCTCAGGTACCTTTAAAACACTCGTGAACATTACAAATGTAGGCAACCACGAGATTGAAGGGGTTCAGACGAAGAACGGCAATGTCTATTTTACGATCGTTCCCGATCCGGTTAACAAGACAAATACACAAAAAGTATATTTTGTTCCCGATTCCGTGTTTAACTAATCTCCGAGATTTAGATATGAAGGATTATTAGGTAATCAGCGCAATATAAAATCATTTTGTTTTTTTTCTAGAAAACTCTTGAATAAGTTTATCACATCTGTTATTGTAGTCCTTGCGTGAAATGGAAAGCTAATTATCGTAACGGATCTTTCCAGCAGATAATTTTGACCACTCCTACGATAAAGGTAGGACGTTAAGGCCACACGGACAGCCGGGTCAAATGCCGATCGGCAACTTTCGTTGCCTTATTGATTGAGTTAAAAGCTCAAATTTTATAAGTTGGTTACTTTACAACCTGTGCACTGCACATCAACTTGTGAAACGGTCAATAAGAGTGGAAAAAGTAATTATTTGCTGACAGACTCTGATCCATTATTGATATACTCATAAATATGAATGAGCCTTCTCATGTTCATGTGACCATCCCAGATGGTTATGGAGTAATTATGCTTATTTAATATTTACGATATATCGTAAGCAAGTGTGATGCGCAATTATGCGATTTTTACACTTGCTTTTTTGTTTTGAGAAGCTATGAGTAACATACTTTTCTTGCAAATTTCGCAAGTGGCATACATTCAGCTGGTTTGGTTGTACTAAATACGGCTTGAAAATTTAATTTGTTAGGAGATATGAGAATGGGAAAAGCACTAATTATTGGCGCCGGCGGCGTAGCATCAGTAGCAGCACACAAATGTGTTCAGAACAGTGAAGTATTCGAAGAGATTTGCATTGCGAGCCGTACCAAATCGAAATGTGATGAGCTGAAAGCAAAATTGGATGGCGGAAAAACGAAAATTACGACAGCTCAAGTCGATGCGAACAACGTAGATGAACTCATTGCTCTAATTAACGAAGTTAAACCGGATATCGTAATGAACCTGGCTTTGCCATATCAAGACCTGACGATTATGGATGCATGTCTTGCAACGAAGACACATTACATGGATACGGCGAACTACGAGCCGGAAGATACGGCGAAATTTGAATACAAATGGCAATGGGAATACAAGGAGCGCTTTGAGCAAGCAGGAATTACTGCACTGCTCGGAAGCGGCTTTGACCCAGGTGTAACGGGAGTATTCTCCGCTTATGCACTCAAGCATTACTTTGATGAAATTGAATATATCGACATTCTGGATTGCAACGGCGGTGACCACGGCTATCCGTTCGCAACAAACTTCAACCCTGAGATCAACATTCGTGAAGTTTCGGCTAACGGCAGATACTGGGAAAATGGCGAGTGGATTGAAACAAAACCTATGGAAATCAAACGTGTATATGACTTTGCTGAAGTGGGTGAGAAGGATATGTACCTTCTGTACCATGAAGAGCTTGAGTCCTTGGCGAAGAACATTCCTGGCCTGAAGCGTATTCGTTTCTTCATGACATTTGGACAAAGCTACCTTACACATCTGAAAGCACTTGAAAATGTAGGCATGACTTCCATCGAGCCGATCGAATTCGAAGGCAAGCAGATCATTCCATTGCAATTCCTGAAGGCAGTACTGCCAGACCCAGCTTCTCTTGGACCACGTACAGTAGGTAAAACAAACATTGGCTGTATCTTCAAAGGGAAAAAAGATGGCCAAGACAAGACTTACTATGTCTACAACATCTGTGATCACCAAGAATGCTACAAAGAAGTAGGCTCCCAGGCGATTTCTTACACTACGGGTGTGCCTGCGATGATCGGAGCAGCGATGGTGATGACTGGTAAATGGAATAAACCAGGCGTATACAATGTAGAGGAATTCAATCCAGATCCATTCATGGAAGAGTTGAACAAATGGGGACTTCCGTGGGTAGAAGACTTCAATCCGGTGCTTGTAGACCAATTGCCGGAAGAAGCAAAAAAATCGGAGTCTGTTCGCTAAGATGAAGTTCGAGGAACTACCTACACCCTGTTTTGTAGTCGATGAGGAGCTCATCGAGAACAATCTGAAGATCCTGAATGGTGTTATGCAGCGTACAGGAGCTGAAATTATACTTGCACAAAAAGCATTTTCCATGACTGCAATGTATCCCCTGATCGGAAAATATTTGTGTGGTGCTACAGCGAGCGGTTTGTTTGAAGCACGTTTAGGCTATGAGGAAATGGGCAAACAGAACCATGTATTTGCCCCAGCCTACCGTGAGGATGAGATTGATGAGATTATTTCGATCTGCGATCATATTATTTTTAACTCCTTCTCACAGCTGGAGAAATTCAAGGATAGAGCGCTAAAGGTCGGCCGACAAGTTGGACTTCGTATTAATCCGGAATGCTCCACACAGGAAGGTCATGAAATCTATGATCCATGTTCTCCAGGTTCGAGATTCGGTGCGAAGCACGAGGATTTTCGCGCAGAGCTGCTTGAAGGTGTCTCGGGTTTGCACTTCCATACGCTATGCCAGCAGAACTCTGATGATTTAGAGACGACGCTGAATGCAGTGGAAGAGAAGTTTGGACAATGGCTGCCTCAGATGGAATGGATCAATTTTGGCGGTGGACATCATATTACGAGAGAAGATTATGATATCCCAAGACTTGAAGCATGCATTAAGAGAATGCAGGACAAGTACGGTCTTAAGGTATATCTGGAGCCGGGAGAAGCTGTAGCCCTCAATGCAGGTTACTTGGTGACTTCTGTGCTAGATCTTCACAAGAATGGGATGGATATCGCAATTCTGGATACATCGGCAACTTGTCATATGCCAGATGTACTCGAAATGCCTTATCGTCCGCCTCTATTCGGTTCTGGTGAACCGGGAGAGAAGCCATATACCTATCGACTTGGCGGGCAAACCTGCTTGTCGGGTGATGTGATTGGTGATTACTCTTTCGATCAGCCGCTGAAGAGCGGAGACCGACTGGTATTTGGAGATATGGCGATCTATTCCATGGTCAAGACGAATACCTTTAACGGTATGCCATTGCCAGCCATTGCGGTGAAACGTAAAGACGGTGATTGTGAGGTCGTTCGCGAGTTCGGCTATCAGGATTTCAAAATGAGACTTGCTTAATTCACTTATATATTTAAATAAATCATCAACTAAACTAAAAGCACTAACCACATTTAATTGTGAGGTTAGTGCTTTGATTTTGTTTCTGTTATTAAAAATTCAGGAGCTATCCCGCTGTATGCTAATGAGTAGGACAGGGAGTGAGATTACTGAGAAGAGAATCCAGATAGATCCTGAAATTATTGAGGAATAGTCAATTTAATTAAGAGTAGAATCTTCTATGCTTGTTATGCTGCTTGTTGTGACGACCATGTTTACATACGACAAGTGCTTTTTCACCTGGTTTCAAAACGACAACCTTTACTTTTTTTCTCTTAAGAAATGCTCTAGTCATTTCGTTCATTTTTTTTCACCTCCTCCCTTGAGTTAACAGAAGGATTCACACTTCATTTTCAAATTAAGACCATTTAAAAGCTTTTACAATGATGACAAGCAAAATAAACAAAACGAGAACGATACCGAGGGTTTTGGAAGAACCATTATCGTAGGAAGTTTCTTGAACATAATTGTCATATTTAGTCATCAATCGCACCTCCCATCCTGTATCATATTTGCATTTTATGCGTCGTTGTAATGCTATGATTAAACTATCATCTACTTTTTATAGAATTGTACACTTTCACTAGACTTTCACAGAACTGCACAACATGATAATAGAGAAGAAGAACAGGAACAGGCAGAAGAGCAGGAGAGGAACCGGAGTATTACTGTGTAATACAATCATGGGGCCCATAAGGCCTGCCATCATTCCGCTAGTCATCCCTGTGACGATCGTTTGATAATCAACAAGTGTGCCAAAGATGAGTCCTATCAGCATTGCAGCAATCGTTGCCAAGATGGTAACCCAGCCTGAATACTGTGGAAATTGAAATCCCCATAGGGCACCCAGAGATAGCGCGCTGACAGTGCTGATTGTCATTGAAATATTCATGCCTAAATGATAGCCAATCAGGTTTCTTAGCTTCCTCAAGTAGACAAATCCAATCGTTATTCCAACTCCTAACATGACATTCACCAGTACGAACACAACAACATCCATCTGAATCCCTCCTCTATTTGAATAAAGCTCATATACTGTACATAAAATGGTTATACCATTCCCAAATGGAGGTGACTGTGAAGTGATTCCTCAAGATTCATCCAAGTATACATCTCCTGCAAGCCCATTACCGTTACATGAATTAAAGGTGCTCCAGGAATACATTCATCACCAAAACGTACAGATTATCGGAGATGTAAATCCGAAGCGACGTAATGAAATCATGCTTTCTCAATTTTTCAAATCTCACAAAAATCAAACCGTAAGAGTGAGAAGGAACTCTAGCACAGGAATAAAAGAGTCCGTTGCTAAGACTGAAGCAGTAGGAAGGGATTTCGTTATCTTAACCACACTTCTAACCAAGTACTGGGTCCCATTTCACTCTATCGTTTCAGCAGATCTCCCCTACGAACAAGTGAATATACCTCATCACCAGCATCAGCAAATGGCGTTGGACGATGATTTAAAACACAAGCTACTACTCAAGTTCGGCAAGACCGTTAGTCAAAAGGAGTTTCTTAAACAGCAATTTTTTGATCAAACGCTAATCGGACATCTACAAATTTTAATGAAAAATAAAGTAATTATTGAGACGAAGAACGGAAGGGTAAACGGAAGATTTATGCATGCAAGCTCAAATGGAATCGAATGGATCGAACGTGGAGTAAAGGGCTCAGCGAAGTGGAACGAAGTCTACTGCATAGAGAAACAGCGATTTTTCTAAATATTGCTTTATTACATTGGAAGACACCCCATAAGATAGAGGTGTCTTCTTCATTTACATTTGATCCGGTGGAAGTAAATTATTTAATGGTGCTAATTTAGGCGTCAGCTCGTCAAGAACTCGAATGATCCCCCAAACACCAAGCTCAATATCCCATCTGATATTACCGGAACGGTATAGGAAGTCGCCTGCGATCTCAAGTTGACCACCTGCGCCATACAGCAAGGGAAAATCATCCGTGTGTCCTACGCTGAGCTGTCCTTGAAAGGATACCATCTGTGAATTAAGATCATCGTCGCTACGCAGCCATTGATGACCATGAACGACAAAAGTATGTGCTCTTGCACGATCTGCTGGAAAGATTATGCGAATAACGACTGGATCACCGACATACGCAAGAAACAATGGGGTAGCGGGATCACCGTGAACTTTTGAGCTGAAGACAAGCGAAATATCAGGATTGTCTAAAAGTCGGTTTCTAAACCGCTCAGCACGGTAATTAAATCCTCTGGAGCCTTGATCCTCGAAATCCTCGATTTCTTCTTCAGCTGCTGGTTCGATCGGAATAACGGGCTCCGGATCTATAATAAGCTTACCATTTTTATTGTAGAGCCTTACGCCATCATGCATGATTAAACAGAATTCTCTTGTTTCTTGACCACCGTTGCTGATAATGACCTGACTTCCCGTGTTAACGGGCTCTCTTGTGACAGGGTCAAGGTATGTGGTACCTCTTGGCTCTGTGACGAGCATACCAAAGGCTCCGTGATGTCTGTGATTTCTGATGTCCGCCATATCGACAAGACCTACGGCACCGATTTGCTGATCGATATACCAGCGGTACGTGATCTGCTCACCTGGAGCAATCGTCTGATCCGGATTAAACCCAACGGTGGCACCATCTGAGAAACGAACATCATAAATTAGCATCTGAGTATGCAAAGATATCCGTTTAGACGGTCGATGCAGGACATTTACAGGCAAATCAGGATAGAGCTGATCATCCGGCGGAAATTTTAAATCTGCTAAATCATTAAAGAGCGTAACCTCGACAATTTCGCCCACATTGCCTCTAATAATTAAAGGTTCTGGGTTAATTCGGCCATTTAAAATATCCTTAACGTTCTCTTTCAATGCAAAAATCACACTGAAGGGATCCAGATCTCCGAACCGGTTATAGATGACGGGTGTTTGAAGTGCAACGACATCGTAATGTCTCACTGGAGTGCCAGGAGGAGCCGGTTGATCTATGCCCTCAGGCTTAGGCGGTCTTTTTCCATTACATTTAGGGAGTGGTTTCGTTCTTTTTCTAGGTTTTTTGCGATCCGGCAGCGGAATAAGGTGAGGAACTCGCTCTTCGAATGTTCGCAGAATACCCCAGTTACCGAGCCAAATATCCTCTATGGAACCGAAATGGTATAGCATGTCGAAATCGCCTGTTCCCTCAATAGCAAATTCAAAAGTAAAAGATTCCGATATTCCGATATGCTGCTGATCGACAAGATCTGAATCCAGATCCCCGCGTTCTCTTCTCCAGCGCTGCCGATGTAGATTAAAAGCATGAGATTCTTCATGGGCGCCTTGGATCAACCTGATACGAACCGGGTCACCATTATACGTGTTCAGCATTGGTGTAACTGGATCACCATGAACCCAAGAGCTGAACACATAGGCAGGATCCATATCCGGGTCTGTTAGACGGAACTGAAGTGGTTCATTTCTATAATTAATTGCCATGACGCCGGGATCATCATGTGAGCTCGGGAATGGGGGCTGATTGAGCGGGTTCCCATCCTTGTCAAACAGTAAGGCGAAATCATGCACAAGCAGCGTAAACTCCCGGAAGTCGGGAATGAACGGGTTCACAATCGTCGCCTGTGTACCAGAATTAATGACTTCTCCCGTAACCGAAGATAGAAATTTAGATCCGCGTGGCTGAACATTAATTCCTGCAAATACACCGTGCAGCTGATGCGCATTAGCAAATAAATGATCGTGGAAGAAGGTCCCTTTCAGCTCAACGTCCGCAAACCATTGGTACTCGATGGTCTGACCTGGAAGGATACCGGAATCATAATTCCAGCCTACGTTTGCGCCATCTGAAACCAGCGGGTCGAACTTGACGAAGTGTACATGCAGGCCGGCTTCATACGTACGATTCACAAGCTGAAATGCATTTCCTCCAAGCACTTCCGGTAACTTGTTGGTGAATTTCAGTCTTATGCAGTCCCCTGCATTAGCCCGAATGGTGAGCGGCTCAGGTTGTTTTTGTCCTGAACATATCGCTTCTTCATCCTCAGCCAGTATAAATATACGGCCTTCAGGGTCATTCCAGCCTTGATTGTTATATACAATAGGAAGCTGAATGGCGAGAATGTGGAATTCGCGTTCAGGATTTACTGCCGGATCACATGGATTGACAAACACGGCACCTGGTACAGCATTAGGCGCAAATTGATTGATTTCAAGCGGCGTTGACGGTCTTCCGCCGACGATACCGAGTGGAGGACGCGGTGCTTTTTTGCCGATAATCCCTGGAATGAAATTTGGAAATCCTGGTCTGTCTTTGGTTGGCTTCGGAGGAGCCGGCCGATCAGGAAGCGGCTTTAGGGCAGCGATTGGTTTTCCATTTGGATACTTCCCAGTTCCATCCTGGAGGGTATTAAAAATACGCTGCATTCCCCACATGCCTTCATCAAAGTGAGGATATAAGTGACAGTGAATAATAATATCTCCGAAGGCACCCTGCAGGCTGCCTGCTCCATACAGCGGTGAGACAGTATAAGATGCCTGAGGGGAAATGGCCTGAGAATCTTTAATTTCGGAATCTAAATCCGTTGTTTCGAACAGCCATTGATGAACATGGTAGTGAAACACATGCGTTTCCTTAACTCCGCCGTGCAGAAGCCTGATTTTAACGGGATCTCCGACATAAGCTCTTAATATAGGAGTAGCCGGATCACCGAACATCCATGAATCATGATGTACTTCTTCACCTTCGGTTTCTGGAGACACAACACCCTCCATAATAAGGCGTAGTCTGTTTCGCATCGGCTCTGCCCGATAATTTATAGTGTGTGTAGCCTCCGGTTGGAAGGTATGGGGACTAAAGGGTGCATCCCCTGTCAGATCATCCACTTCCATTTCATCGTGAAAAATCCAGGCATATTCACGGAAAGAGGGCAGGAAAGGATTATGTATATCGGCATAAACACCTGAAGATATCGGCTTTCCTGTCACTGGATCCGTCCATGTAGATCCTCTAGGCTGTACAATCAGCGCGCCAAATAGCCCATGTACCTGTGTACCAAGCTCACTTGATAGCGTATTTCCCAAGTCAGTAAAATAACTGATTCCCTCATGGAGGGTACGCCAGGTGTAGAGAATCGTGTCCCCTGGATCCACTGTAGTATTGTCATTGAAGCCTACAGCAGCTCCGTCCGAGGTCATAACGTTATATTCTACGTCTTGTATGTGTAAAGAAGCTGGAAAATCTAGCTTGTTCTCAAACAGAACTTCAATCTCATCTCCGGCGTTCGCACGAATAACGAGAGGCTGAACTAAATCAACGGTTGTAAAGGGGTTTTTAGCGATGAGCTTCCGTACTTTGTCTTCGTTCTCTTTCAAAACGTACATCTTTCCGTTAGGGTCGTGGTCCCCAAAGTCATTTATGACGATCCGTACGGAAATTGCAACAATATGAAATCTTCTCTTCACAGTCCGCCTCCTTATAACCGAATTTCGGGAATAGGATTATCTGGGGTCTCGATAAAGTACACCTGGATATTATTAATTTGCGTACGCAAATTGACATTATCGAATTCCGGTATATTTGAGAGATCAACAAGTATATATACGGTATCTGCTCTTACTTCCACTATCTCTCCGACAAAGAAAAAGGGATAGGATTCAGTTAAGACCAGGATACGATTTCCGACAGCTTGGTTGAACTCTTCAACAAGAGCCTCCTGTCTTAGAAGGCTAATATTTAGGCCAGAAGATTGCAGCATTGTTCTCCTCCTTAAGAAAGCGTAAGTCTTGTATCCAAATCGAATGGAGCAAAGACAGCGATGTTCTCAATTGGAAAGCTTAGCGGTGTAGGGAAGACAAAATTAGGTGCATTCGGCATTTTAATAATTGCTGGATTCAGTTGAATGGAACCGCCTCTAACTTCTTCAAGAATTCCCGTGAAGATGGGCCTGAATGTCTGGCCCAATATGTTGCGCTGTGTGGCATCCAGCACAATGATGATTTCCTGACCCAGTAATTCCTCAAAGATAGCATTAACTTCATCGAGGCTGGAGTAATCGCTAGCTGTATGATGTGGATTCAAATATTTCCCCTCCTTGGCATAAGTAATGACAGCGATAATTGGACTTATCGATTTTATATATATGTTGCCAAGGAGGGAATTCATGCTAAGAATTCATTACACGAATCAGCTCGATATTATCAAATGGAATCGTCTCAAACGATTTACTATTTTCTGTACTGGCTGTTTGGACAATGACTGCGTTGTCCGTCGTGTTGAACAGAACGCCAGAAACTACCTCAGCAGGTGCATCCTGTGTGATGTGGACTTTTTTACCGACTTGCTGCAGCAATGCAATGCTTAGGGGGATTCCAAAAAAACGATTTAGCAGTTTTACGCTTCCGGACACGGTCTCGGAGAAATGGTACAATAGCTCACAGTTTAATTCTTCATTGAAATAAGGGTTTTCGGCCTCATGATGAGGAAATGCGGAGGCATTCTTATTTGCCGTTACGGATATCAGATCTTCATACAATACAAATGTCTGAATACGCTGCTCCCGCAGCTGTACGTAATTTCGACCTGCCTGAACAAGAATACCATTAAGGGTCTTGAATTTGCCTCGGAACGCAAGCTTGAGACTCACGTGATCACCCATTAATGAATCGAGCTTCAGCTGTAACTGTCTTGGGTTCTCAGGCTGGGGAGGATTCCCCAGAGAACGTAATATATGATTTGCTTCTTCTATGCATGCCCGCAGCTCAATAAATTGTGCTTCGGGTAAGGACGTGGTTGGTGAACTAATACCGAATCTCTTTTTCACGAAAGATGTGCCTCCTGTAAAATGTTTTAGAACATTATATGGGTGTTAGCCTTCGGCGTTTGGTCAATCGCCCAGTTTGGAGAAATTATCCTAATTGGGCATTCGTCTAAGTCACAACACTCCAGGTAGGCATATACATACGACAAATATGATTTTGAAGTGGAGGGTAATTAAACATAATGAGTCATAGTGCTGTTTTGGTAAAGAAACAAGTGTCGGTTCCGAGAAAATATAAATTCAAGAAAAAATCCAAGGTATTGGTTAGAAAAGGATGCGGTCTAAAGGTCATCAACCATCCTGAGGATTGTGCCTGTCATAAACCGGTGTCTAAACAAAGATTCGATCGTGATCGCTGCTTTGAAATTGTAAAGGGAGTTAAACCGCTGATTCAGCTTCGTTTAGCAGGGCTCAATACAAATCTAAACTTCGAGCTGCTGCGAAATGAGGGGAAACCGGTTATCATTGAGGTTGTATCCGGTGAGAAAATAGAAAAAATCCGGGGTACCCTGTGCCAAATCGGAACGAATTATGTAGATATTCAAAAAGCAGACGGCAAAGTCGTTACCATTCTTCAAGACAGCATCCACAAGATCGATTGGCCGAAAGGTAAAAGACGCATAAAACATGTACATCATCATGATGACGATTTCGATTTCGATGGTGAGTACTATGGTGACGAAACAGACGATTATGAAGAGTAGAATCGAGGAGCCTTCAGCAAATGAGGGCTCTTTTTTTGATGTGGAAAAAATGAATAGTATACATAATTAGACGATTTTCCGTGACCTATAATCTATTTACTCCATAGTATGTAGGATAGAGTTTGAGATTCTTACATGGAATGGGGAGGGGGGGGAGTATGGAAAAGCAATCTATTCGTTTGCTTATGATTATTGACAAATTTGAGGTAGGTGGAACTGAAACCTACGTCTCCGCTGTCGTTGAAGAAATGTTAAAGCGAAATCTTACCGTCTTTGTCGCAGGCAAAAAGGGAAGTTTACTATCTAAATTCCAATCGATCGGCTGTCCTACCTATACCAATATGAGAAACCAGTCGAGATTCGAGAGCTGGATCAGGAAACATAAGATTAATATGATCAATGCTCACCATGAAACGACAGGCGTACTTGGCAGCCGTCTCAGCAAGAAGCTAAATATCCCCTTTGTCTTTACTATTCATGGAACCTATTATCCACGTTCTTTGATTCTTAGCATAATGAAGAGATGTGATGAGCGCAGCGCTGTGATTAGTGTCAGTCTGCCTGTGAAAAAGTGGCTGGAAGAGAAAAACATATCCTCCATCGTTATACCGAACGGGATAAATACCACCCAATTCACATACCAAAAAAACAAGAAGCTGCTTAATAAACTAAATATTCCACAGAAATCAAAAGTGCTGTTATATGTGAGCCGATTAGAAGACGAAAAAGGGGATATCTGTAAATTGTTTCTTCGCGCGGCGCAGCGATACATGGATACAAGGGATGATGTACATGTTGTTGTCGTTGGCGGAGGTCCGGATCTTAGTGAAGTCAGGAAACAGGCAGCAAGAAAGCATAGTCAGCGAATCCATGTTCTCGGAGAACGTCTTGATACAGCCTCCTTATTTTCTATAAGTGATGTGGTTGTCGGTACGGGCCGCGTAGCCCTGGAAGCCATGTCATGCAAGCGTCCGGTCATCGCCATTGGCAGCAAGGGGATCTTTGGCATTTTAAGACCAGAAAACTTCAAAGAAGCTTGGAAATATTATTTTGGAGATCACAGAGCTAAACAAACCGTGCACAGTAGGAGAATCGAGCATCTAATTGCAAGTGCGCTGCGCTCAAGTAAATCATCAGCTCAATTGGGAGAAGCAGGACGTGAGTTTGTGATTGCCAAGTTTAATATATCCGCGATTGTCGATAAACTGATGACTTTGTACAGCTCTGTAATGTAATCACTGGAGGGGGAGAAATGATAGATAAGCTTATGATTGTCGCCCATCCGGATGATGAGATCATATT
Organism: Paenibacillus shunpengii; assembly: GCF_042684905.1. Lineage (NCBI taxonomy): Bacteria > Bacillati > Bacillota > Bacilli > Caryophanales > Paenibacillaceae > Paenibacillus > Paenibacillus shunpengii. The sequence goes on from NZ_JBHUMJ010000002.1 coordinate 1,897,994, forward strand.
CGGAGGGGCTGCTCTGCTCGCGGAAAGAGGCTGGAAAGTGATATGTGTGACAAACGGTAAACATCAAGTCCGCTCCAGGGAGTTCAAACAAGTGATGAAAGATATCGGAGCTGAGTTTGAAATGTGGAACTACAGGGATAAATGGGGAGGCGATTTTGACCGCAAAGCACTAAAGAAAGACATCGAAAAAGTGATTAAAGCCAATCCCCAAATCAATAGGATCGTTACGCATAACAAAAAGGGGGAATACGGCCACACACAGCATCAAGCTCTGCATGAAATAGTAAAAGACATTGCACAGGAGAAGCTATATATTTTCAAGCGTTCTGAACAAAAACTCGATAAAGAGGTATTAAAGCAGAAATATAAACTGTTAAAACGATATAAGAGTCAGGACATTGGCTGGTTGAAAAAATATATTGAATATGAAAGTGTTCGTAAGCATCGATAACAAATGCGTATCATTTATTGGCTCCACTATGTACCGAGGCTGCTTATCAAATGACGAATGATATGCAGCCCGATACGTTCACAATCTGATACTAAATAAATTTATTACCACATTAATCTTGGACTTGGTTTCATACTGTTCGTCTTAAGCCTGGTGCCGTCATCCGAGAAATAAACGGTTGTAGGCTGTATGAAATCTTCGGTATAGGCAATCAATTCACATTGTTTCATATAATCTTCGGTCTCTTTCTTTTGGGTGTGGGTTTGGATATCCTTTCTGCGGATACAAACATAATTTTCTTTGGAAACACAGTAAACTCTATAACCTTTTTCATAGCATGCCTTCAACCATTTGGCATCAGAACCCCCAATCGTATTCTCTGGAAATTTAATCTCTTTCCAGACCTTTTTACGAAAGAATAGAGTCCCGCCTTTAATCCTTGACCCTTCTACATTTTCTTTCCCTGGACGATATACCATGAGCGCTTTTTTCTCTTCAAAATATAAATAAGTGGAATGCTTTCCAACGATCGGTGCTTTTTTGGCCTTCAGGGCAAGCAGTGATTCTTTCATATAGTGGGCGCCATAATAGTCGTCATCATCAAATTTGGCTATAAATGTACCCTTGGCCCGCGCAATAGCCCAGTTAAGGCATTTACCCAATGTGTATTTGTCAGGGAGTTTGTAGACTCTCACATTTTTATATTTTTTGGCTTTCTTTCTCCATTTCTTAAGACTCATTTTGCTGTTATTCAGGATAATAATCATTTCCTTGTTCGGCCATTCCTGCCGTTCATAATTCGAGAAAATGTTGTCCATACACTCAGGTCTCATCGTACATGCAATGATGGAAGCCATATTCAGTTACTCAACTCATTTATCCAGACTGTTCCTTCTCGTATTCCATGTCGAGTCCTTCTTTATTTTGTACTCCTTATTTATTAGAACTTTTCTGTACAGCTTTAAGAAATTAGTCGCCATTACTTTATCTGAGTAACGCTTAATAACATACAGACGACACGTTCTTGGAGTAGGGAATTTTCTAGCACGGACTTTACGGGACATTTCATTTACATCATTACATAATAACTGCGGCAAGCCTTTCAACACCTCAGGAACCGCTCCTGCTTTAAAACCGAGTACTGGAGTGCCGCAGGCCAAAGCTTCGATAAGAACCAGACCAAAGGGTTCATTCCAAGTAGATGTGAACAGTACACAGCTCGCCTCGGATAACAACTTCATCTTCTCTGTGCCGCCTACAGGTCCTACATATCTGATTTTGTCATTTAAGTGAGGCTTGATCTTCTCATTGAAATAAGTCTCGTACTTAGGTTTATTGTTAAAGGTTCCAGCAATAATAAGCTCTTTTCCGGTTTTTTGTGCAACTTCTACAGCTAGGTGAACGCCTTTTTCGCTCATGATTCTTCCCAGAAAAAGCAGATAACCCTTTTTCTTCTGCTTATAAGGGTAGTCGCTGACACGTATCCCGTTATGCACGAAGTATCCTTTTTTGTTTTTGTCACGTATCTTTTTGCTGACGAATACGGGGATCTGCGTTCCTTTGGCTTTCTTCGAATGAGAATTTCGAATGGTGGGGATCGGGGGGTTGGCTCTGGCTACAATTCCGTAATGATCGTGGATAATGTCCACATCGGACGGCATGTTTTTGATTATAAAATCCAATTGTTCATCCTTATCGTCCGTAGGATATTCGAATGTTTTTGTTGCACGGCACTTCGATCCTTTTTTGGCAAACAGAATGACTTCATGGCCCCTTCGAACTAACTCTTCTGTAAGGTAATGAATATCTCGCTGTGTACCGCCGTAATCTTCCGGTGGGACGGGCAGGGAATTTGTTGATACTTGAACGATTTTCAAAGTATGGAATACCTCCTCAAATAACTCTAAATTTTCTTTTGACTATCTTATGCGGATAAATTAGGGATGGAATGGGCCCCTTGCAAGGACTTTTTATGCGAATATCTCGTGCAGTTAGTAGATAGACATCCAATCCAAATCTACTGAATTTACATAGAGTATAAGGAGAAAGTAATAGAGAGGAGAGAAATCATATTGAAGGGATTAATATTATGTGCAGGAAAAGGCTCGCGATTGTATCCGTTCACGATATCTTATCCGAAAACCTTGATTCCCGTAGCAAATGTCCCATTGCTGCATGGGTGCATCGATAAATTAACAGAGCAAAATATATCTGAAATCGGAATCGTGATTCATCCTTCTCAGGAGTCTATTATCAAAGAGAGTTTACAAAAAATTAGTCACTGGAATATCAGCATTACGTATATTTACCAGCAGAAGCCGGAGGGAATTGCGAACGCATTGCTGCAGGCAAAGGATTTCATTGGTCAGGATCCCTTCATTTTGCTGCTTGGAGACAATCTAATCTCCATTTCGTTATCAAAATTAAAAGAGCAAGTCGAACTGCAGGGTAACGACGCTGCACTGTTATTAGCAGAAGTAGAGAACCCGCAGGATTATGGCATTGCTGAGGTGGTCGGTGAGAAGATCATGACGCTCGAGGAGAAACCAAAGAACCCTAAATCCAATCTAGCTGTGCTCGGAGCGTATGTATTCTCTTCATCTATTTTCAAAGCATCTGAAATAATCAAGCCTTCGGCCAGAGGTGAATATGAAATTACGGATGCGATTCAGTGGTTGATTCAAAATGACTATCCGGTGTCCTTCTATAAAGCAGAGGTTTCTAATATTGATGTCGGAACAATGGATCGATGGATCGGAGCCAATCGAAAAATGCTACAAGAAATGCCATATGAAAATTATATTCATCCTTCCGTTGTTCTAAAAAATACGAAAATCCATCCACCTGTTTCGATTGATCATGGCAGTATCATCGAAAATGCTGTCATTGGACCTTATGTCTCTATCGGAGAGGGATCTACTGTTAAGGACTGTGTAATTGAAGACAGCATTCTTCTTAGCCATGTTCATCTGAATAAACTTTCTCACCCCATTTCGAAAATGATAATTGGATCCGGCTCTGCATTGGTCGGAACGGAAGAAGAGGGAGGAGGAGTGGAGTGAAGATACTTGTTATTGGCACAGGGTATGTTGGTACGACGACAGCCTTGGTATTTGCAGAAATGGGCTGGAAGGTTACGGGATTGGATACGGACAGCCGTAAACTCAATCAATTGAAGCAAGGAATTCTATATTTCCATGAACCTGGATTGACAGAGCTTCTGCAAAAGCATAATCAACTTGGAAATATCAACTTTACTTCTGACAAGAAGGAAGCTATAGAGAATAACGATGTTATTTTTATATGTGTAGGTACTCCTTCTCGGGCAGATGGAAGTGCGGATTTGACTTATGTGAAGCAGGTTGCTCAAGATATCGGTCAACATATGAACGGCTATAAACTGGTTGTGAACAAGAGTACGGTTCCTGTTGGAACACAGGAAAAAGTTACGGAGTGGATCCGTGAGACTCAAAACGTGTATCCGTTTGATGTTGCTTCCAATCCTGAGTTCCTACGCGAAGGGATGGCATTAGAAGATTCCTTAAATCCCGATCGAATTGTACTTGGTACGACAAATGATGCAGCAGCGAAGCAGCTGCGAACGCTGTATTCTTCAATGAAATGTGAAACCATCGAAACAACTCCCCGAACTGCTGAACTTATAAAATATGCTTCAAATGCGTTCCTCGCTACGAAAATTTCCTTTATGAATGAGCTCTCTAGATTAAGTGACAAGCTGGACGTTAATATCAAGGATGTCGCTGAAGGAATGGGGTACGATACAAGAATTGGAGCGAGGTTCTTACAGGCCGGGATCGGCTATGGTGGTTCGTGTTTTCCAAAAGATGTAGCGGCATTGGTTCATAAGGCAGAAGAAGAAGGCATGGAGCTGCAGATACTGAAACAGGTAATGAACGTAAATGAAACACAATATTTATATTTACTGGACAAAGCTAAAGCGCAGCTTGGAGACTTATCGGGCAAAAAGGTGGCAGTACTGGGCTTGGCGTTTAAACCAGATACAGATGACATTCGGGAAGCACCTTCTCTGCGGTTAATTCAGCAATTGATGGATCATCATGCTGCAATCCATTTGTTTGATCCGATTGCCAAGCTGCCTGCTGAATCGAAATATGATAAGGTTCATATTGCTCTTACACCGGAGGAAGTCTTTAACGATGCAGATGCCGTGTTCATATGTACAGAATGGCCGATATTTACAAGCATTGATTGGATGATGCTGCACTCGCATATGAAGCAGCCTAATATTTTTGATGGACGAAATATGCTTGATGCACAATTGATGAAATCATTAGGATATCATTATCAAGGTATTGGGTATAAGTAACACTCGCGAATGATAATGGCAATAAATAGGAGTGTAAAAGCTTAGGAGCAAGAGCCGCCTTTTATGTAAAAGGCGGTTCTTTTTCCGCTGTTCTCCATTTACAATCCAAATATTGTATAGTATAGTTGGTTATACAAGTAGCCAACCAATCAACAGATAAAGTGTAATGGCAAGAAAGGAGGACTGTTTTTGAAAGGTTTGTTGGATGAATCCCAACCCATTTTCCAACAAATTGCCCAAATGATCATAGATGATATTGTATCTGGTCTATTGAAGGAAGGGGAGCGAGTTCCTTCTGAGAATGAGCTGTCCCGGTTCTACAACATCAACCGCGCCACAGCCCGTAAGGGGCTGCAAGCCTTGGTTGATGCGGACATTCTATACAAACAGAGAGGGATCGGAATGTATGTACAAGAAGGGGCGAGAGATCGGGCATTGCGGGACAAACAAATGCATTTTCGAGAAGATTATATTCGGCCGCTTCTGGAAGAAGCAAGGCGAATCGGCATGAATGTGGAGCAGGTCATTGAATGGATTAAGGAGGAGAAAGAATGATCTCATTAAGTAATGTTTCATATGCTTACGATGAAACTCCAGTGATCAAGAGCTTTTCTTACGACGAATATGATCCAATCATAACAGGACTATGGGGACGAAATGGTGCAGGCAAGACGACGTTGATGAAGCTGCTTGCAGGACATCAGAAGCCAGCAGAAGGAACAATCAAAATCATGGGACACCAGCCTTACAATAATGAGAAAGCACAGAAGCATTTGTGCTACATGCAGGAAGATCATCCCTTTAGTGATATTTGGACGGTCAGTGATGCTCTGAGATTCTATCGATATTTCAATCCGAACTGGAATCAGAACTTGGCCGAACAACTGCTTGAGACATTTAGATTACATCAGAAGAAAAAGACAAAGAAGCTGTCTACTGGTATGAAAACCGCTCTCCAGGTCGTAATTGGCCTGGCCAGCCAGGCAGACGTTACTATTTTGGATGAACCAACGAATGGATTGGATGCAGGTATGCGGAAGGAGTTCTATAAGCTGATGCTGGCAAGCTATGACGCGTATCCTCGTCTAATTCTCATATCGACCCATCAGATTGAGGAATTGCAGCCTTTATTGGAATCGATTGTTGTGGTTCATGACGGTAAGCCACTGATGCACGAATCGATGGACAGTGTCAGAGAAAGAGGGATCTGGTTAACCGGTGAGATCGACAAAGTAAATGAGCTGGTAGGCAGTCAGAGAGTCTACGAAGAGAATATTATGGGTTCTCTGAAGAAGGTTATGATTGACGCGCCATTATCAAGTGAGTGGAAAGAGAGAGCCAAGTTAAGCGGTGTTACCTTGGAGAAAGCACAGTTGCAGGACTATTTGCTGAATATAACGGAGAGAGTGAAGGAGGGTATGCGATGAACAGTGCCCAAGGAACATTTCGTTTGTTGTATGAGGATGCTGCATGGTTTATGGGAAAGCTTCTATTACTATACGTCACGCTTCCGCTAACAGTGGCTTGGATTCTAGTTGGAATCTCCTTTGATTTAAGCGAGACGCTTAGTACCATTGCTGCACCAGCCTATTTTTTCTTCATTCCGTTCTACGGTATTATGGGATTTAAGAGTCTTCTGCCCATTGGTGTTAGTCTCGGTAGCACGCGCACTCAAATCCTCAGAAGCTTCTATGGAGTCGGACTTATTGCTGTATTCGTATATGTATTGATCTTGAATGTACTACAGGGGGTTATTTGGACACTGTATGATCAGGGGATCAGCTCGGTAAGGATTTTACATCCAGGAATACTATATTCAAGTGAATATCAATTTCTGCCTTACTTGTGGATTGATCTTATGTCTAGCTTGGTCCTGTTCAGCGGTGCATTCTTTATTTACAGTATTATGTATCGACTGGGTATGAAATGGACGTTAATTGGTGCGATGATTATGGGGATTGCCGGGATGTTCCTGTATTATTCAGGAGCGCTGGATGCACCATTCGATTGGATATCAAACTTAAATGTTAAGGTGATGAGCGGGTTTACTGTGGCTGGAATTATTGGCTTGATCGCATTGTTTGCTACGTATCCTATGATGCGAAATGCTTCCTTACAGCCAAAAGCGAATCGAGAATAAAGATAATAGTGAAAGAAGAGTGAGGCAGTCGGATAAACGGCTGCTTTTTTTGCGTGTAGTCAAGTTCGATGTATAATTCATATCGTCTACATTTATGGTAGAATGTTACATGTTAAGGAGCTTGTCATTATGAGAAGGCTTATTCATTGTGTGTATAATTTGAATATATTAAGGAGTTATATATGAGTAAAAATAAAATGATCAATTGGTTTGCTCTAGGAGATACCGATTATAAATATCTGATTTCATTAGTGTTCTATGCCGGACTAGTTATCTCACTGTATTACTCTTATATTTTCGGAAAGGCCCTATCCGTCTTATTTCCAACTACGGTTACGAAGTCAACTGGATTTCACACGTATTCGAGTGTAGAAGCCCCAAATTACGTAATTGGAATGATCGGGGGAATCTTTTTTTTCTTTGTTTGTATGATCATTTGGAAGCTATTGTGTGAACTATTGCTGCTTATTTTTGATAGTTTGCATACATACCTTGACAGCAGAAGGGGACTCCAAGAGAGTGAAGCATTTAAGGGGGACTCGGATATGTAGTCCCCTCGAAATCCTCCACTCCAGAGTTATTCTACACTTTTTAAGGATTCAATCATATTGATTTGGGACACTTTTCTTCGAAGTAGTAAGTTAGAGAGAATGGTGAGTAAGAATGCTAGAATAACAGATACCAATATGACCATTAAATTTAATTGATCCGGGATTTGTTGATGGGTACTTGAAAGCGCCTTGACAACTAGCTCATACATATAGCCGCTGATTGGTAATGCGATTAGAATCGCAAAGGCAGTAAGTATAATATTCTCAAAAAAGATTAACCGGTTTATTTTGTGCTTGGAATAGCCTAATACCTTCAATGTGGCCAGCTCGCGGTTACGTTCATAAATGTTGATGGAGGAGATCGAATAGTTGGCCCCAAAGGAAAGAACGACAGCACTAATGATAAACATGATAAAGACAAAGCTATTTTGCTGCAGAATATACTGAGCGGTCTCTTTCAAATCATGCTTATCCTCAATTCTTTCTACATACTTGGCTTGTTCGAAGAAATGACGGATGTTAGAAAGGTCTACAGCGCTGCTTGCCTTCACTAGAAGCGAGGTTGGTTGGTAATCGATGCCAAAGCTCTCGAGATACACTGTCGAACAATAGAAAGAAGGATTCGAATACTGATTGGAGATTTGCGCTACCTTCATATCGACTGTTTTTATGGACAAATCCGGATCTGTAAATTGAATTTGAATGGTATCTCCTTCAGTAATCTGATAATGGTCCGCATATGATCTGGGGACTAAGATGCCGTTATCCTCCAGAACGAGTCTATTGTCATATTCATCAAAGAATTGAATGAGATTGTTCTGCTTCTCCGTAACAATAAGCGTGGCGTTTTCATTATTATCACCATTCATGAATTTCACAGGAAATGTAGATAAAGGATAACTGTTTATGATGCCGGAAGGCAGCTGCAGTATATCAGCGGATACTTCTTTTGCATAGTCCACTTTTAAATCATAAGTATTTACCTCTTCGATCTGGTTAGCTACCCTTATCAAGGAGGCATGAGTTGCAAAAGCAGTAATCAATAATACGGTGCTTACGACAACACCAATGGAGCTCGCTAACGCTTTATGCTTGTTTAAGAGTATATTTCTTAATATCAGCTTATAGCTGTAGGAAATACGACTCCAGATCTCTGGATATCGTTCGATAAACAGCTTCTTAATCTTCTTTGGCGGTTTAGGCCGCATGGCCTGAGCTGCACGCTCTCTCAATATGCCTATCCCACTAAGGTAACAGGACAGGATGCCAAATGCACTGGAGAACAGAATAGGAGGAATCGCCGAATAAGGGGATAGGGTGAAGGTAATACCGGGCAGTGAGTAGGATCTGGCATTTGAAGCCTCAATCAGTGGAATAAATACACTGCCGGCAATTATAGAGCCAATAAATGAACCTATGATGCCTACAAGCACCGGGTATCCCATGTAATGAAGTATGATGGTTCTGTTCTTAATTCCTAACGCCTTCATAATACCTACTTGGTTTCTTTGCGAATCTATGATTCGCGACAGGGTGAGAAAGAGGATGATTGCCTCAATGATAAAGAGTACCAAGGGGATAACCTTGCTCATCAATTTATTATTATAAATCGTCTGCTGCAGCTTCAAATAACTGAATGTCCGCTCTTTACTAATTTGGCTCACATAGGACAGCTCGCTGAATTGTGTTTTAATGGTTTGACCTAGCTGATCAACATCATACCCCTCTTCTGCTTGAATCAAGACCTCATTAAAGTATAGACTGCCCGCGATGCGAGGAATTCCTGATTCAGCTATATAGGCGAACCCGTTGGTTTTATGGTCTTGGGTTTCGTTCTTTTTGGCGTATTCTACATTTTCGCCTAATCCGCTGATAGTGAATACAACACTCTTGCCGTTCACGTTTAAGATGAATTGATCTCCGACTTGGTAGCGATGCTCCTTGGCGTAATGGGAGTCCAGCAAGATTTCGTTTATGTCCGAAGGAATGATACCCTCAATTATTGCAGGTGTGTTGATTGTATTGTCTGTCGGTATCGAATGAATCTTCACAGCTGCACGTGTATCTTCAAAAGCTTGTGTGGCATCAGTGGTATACCGTCCTTCAATTTTGTGTATCCCTTCAATTGCACTTATTGCCATAATGTCCTGCTTGGATATTTGATTGTAATGGACATTCAGGTCACTTAAATTATGGTCTTGGAAGTAGGTCGTTGAATAAGTGCTAAGATTATCGCTTAATGTAGTCAGCCCTGTATAGAAAAAAGCGCCTACAGCGATCACTAATACAAAGGCTAGAAATTGACCGAATGATTGTAGAATATCCCTAAACAATTTGTTGATTAATTTCATCACCATTCAATCCCTTCCACGCTTTGTATCTGTTCATTGATCGTTATACTTTCGATCTTTCCGCTCTTCACTTTAATGATCTTATCTGCCATAGGCGCGATCGCGGAGTTGTGCGTGACCAATACAACGCTTTTATTCGTTTCCCTATTTAAATCTTGAAGAAGCTTCAATACCGACTTGCCCGTTACGTAATCCAGCGCACCAGTAGGCTCATCACAGAGTAAAAGCGCAGGGTTCTTCGCGACTGCTCGGGCGATAGCCACCCTTTGTTGTTCACCTCCAGAGAGCTGAGAGGGGAAATTTCTTAAGTGATTCTTTAAACCGACTTTTTGCAAAATCTCTTTCGCATCCAGATGGTTTTTGCATACTTCAGAAGCAAATTCAACATTCTCAAGAGCGTTTAGATTGGGAATTAAGTTATAGAATTGAAACACAAATCCTACCTTTTCAGCGCGATATTCTGTTAGCTTTTTCTCGTTAAAGCTTGAGATATTTTGATCACCAACCAACACTTGACCTGAGGTTGCTGTATCCATGCCGCCAAGTATATTCAGAATGGTGCTTTTGCCAGCACCGCTTTCGCCGAGAACAACGACGAATTCTCCCTTGTTGATGGAAAAGTCTACACCATTCAGTGCCTTGATCGGCACTTCGCCTATAGTGTATTCTTTCTTCACATTCTTGAATTCGATAAACACTCCCATAGTATCCAACTCCCACGTTATATTTTTTTCACACAAAGGAACGGATCCGACCTGTAAATATATACTTTTGTATGTCGGTATGTCACTTATGTAGCATACTATAATTCGTGGTTGTTAGATTGTCAATAACTGGTTTATTTGCACTTAAACATGTACTTCACTTCGGGTAATTATTTATTGACAAGTGTGTTTGCATCCATTAGAGTATGCTAGACGAATAACATACTAATACGCTGAATGGTGAGGCTATGAACGTCACATTTGATGACAAACAACCGATTTTTCAACAGGTAGCAGACATAATCGAAGACGATATCTTGAATGGAACGTACCGCGTGGACGAGCAAATTTTGTCCGTGGCTCAGTTTTCTCAGCTGTTTCAGGTCAATCCGGCGACTGTGGTGAAGGGATTCGGTCTGCTCGTAAATGAGGGTATTCTTTACAAAAGAAGAGGGCTAGGCATGTATGTCGCGGCTGATGCGAAACAGCGGATTCAGTCTAAACGAAGAGAGCGTTTATATAAGGAACTGTTGTCAGATCTTATGAATGAAGCCGACAAGCTAGGGGTGACAAGCGAAGAACTCATTAACATGATCAAACAGTGGAGAAAGGAATGAACGATGCGTGAGCATAGCATTGACCTGTAGCAATTTAACCAATAAATACGGTCGAAACTACGCATTACGGGACTTAGATCTGCAATTGGAGGAAAATGTAATATACGGATTGCTCGGGCAGAACGGCGCTGGCAAAACAACCTTGCTTAATATTATCGCAGGCGGTATCTGTGCGAACTATGGTACCGTTAAGGTAAGAGGGACAAAGCTTGGGAGAGGAGAATCTCCGGTAGATTTCTGTTTTGTTCGAGAGAAGCACAAGCTATTCGGAGGAGCAAGGGTGATCGAGGTTTTGCAGCTAGCTGCGAATTTTCATCCTAAATGGGACTGGGTGTTAGCTCATAAGCTGCTCGAGACGTTTCGGCTTGATCCAAACCAAAAAGTTAAACAGCTCTCAAGAGGCGCGGAGTCGCTCGTAGGAAATATCATTGGTCTGTCCAGCCGGGCGGCGATTACTTTATTCGACGAGCCGGTGCTGGGACTTGATGTTTTGATGCGAGAAAGGTTCTACAAGGAGCTGCTCATGGATTATGCCAATCATCCCCGTACCATTCTGCTTTCTACACATTTGATTGATGAGATTGCCCCCGTTGCTGAGCGAGTGTATATCATTGATGAGGGCTCACTCCTGCTTCATGACGAGATACATCGGATACGTATGAGTGCTTATTTGATTCGCGGAAATTCGATTGCCGTAGGTTCATTTACAGAAGGGAAAAGAGTATTACATACAGAATCTTATGGCCACGGGATACAAGCCGCCATTTTTGATAGGTTAAACGATGGTGACATGCGGATGGCGCGCCAACAAGACATAACGATTGAAAGTTTGACACTTCAAAGGTTTTTCTCGTATTTAATCGAGGGAGGTCACTAAATTGGGTGCATTGGCAGTTCATCTAAAGGCAAGCTATATGCAATTGAGAATTTACATTTGGCTGGTCGTTATTTTCATTCTGCTTGGCAGGTTAACGGAATATATTGTTGGTATCTTCACGGACAACGAACATAGCAGAGCGCTTGCGGATGGCAATCTACTGCTTCTCATTTTACTCCTTATTGCCGTCGTACTTCCGCTAAGTTATTACAAACGCATCGTACATTTAGGTGCAAGTCGGAAACAATATTTTTTGGGGCTTCAATTCGTTAATGTCGTTTGGGCTGTTCTCATCGCTTTATTCAATTCAGTATGGCCTCTGCTTGAAGAGAATGTATTTTACAAGAATACCGTTAATCTTATTAAAGCTTTCCATTGGAACGAATTTGGCGTGGCAGGTTCTTTCCTGTATCAAACCTTTTTTTATTTGATGGCGATGGCGCTGATTAGCATGCTGGTCACTAGTTATTACCATATTGTCGGTTGGCTGTTGTGGGCTCTGATCATTGTAGCCATCCCGACGGGAACGGCAATTCCTTCGCTCCGTGTTCATGTTGTTTCTTTTTTCAAAGCCTTGTTGTTCAACGACTCGCTGCTGGCTGGCGTCGGCTTTAATCTTGTGCTTTTCTTGGTTTTCGTAACCGGGGGCTGGCTTTTTACCAGGGGAAGGGTGCACTGATACCGTACAGAATCAATGAATTCAAATATACTAACATCCAGAATTCACGTGACAACAACAATCTACAATTAATACATATGTAAATAAAAATAACCCATATCTAGATCATACAGAGATCTTTAGATATGGGTTTTGACAATTATTGTGAGCTGGTAATACTGTTAATTAGGCCACTTTTCTTCGATTTAGAGCGAATTATCCCATCATCTTTTTATCTTTATTCATATTTACAACTGAATTTCGTGAACTCAGCAGATGCATCTTTACCACAAGCATATAATCCAATGACTACACCCGTAAATCCTCCAGCGACCTCTGAGGATAGGTATTTGGTCTGCGCTGTTCCGAGCGGGATTTGTTGATCTCCTTGCTGAAGGAAGAAGCTGTAACGCTCTGGAAGAGCTTGAATAAGAAGTGTAGCATGATTGCTGTCTTGCAAAGGTATCGTCGTTTGGATCGATTTGATATCCCCAATGTTAAGACGCTCAATGACCTCATAGCCTTGTTCACTTTGACGGATTGCCAGATCGTAACGATGGTTCTCATCCATATATAGAGTGATTCCTGCTTCACCGCTTGTAAGGGCAACATCACAAGAAATAGTTGCATTAAAATCTCTTTGTCGTATACCTATAAAGGTTGGAGATGCGGCTTGATCTAATGTGACTTCAGTCCCTTTGAGCGTCAGTTTATCCGTCCCCAGTTCATAATTCTCGAAATGAGGGTGACGAAGATAGCACCAATCCAAGCCCCATTCTGTATTCTCGAAGGTATACTCTTTCTTCTCATTCTGAACAACTTGCTCTGGGATGCGGTTGGTCTCAAAACTTGTTAGTGTCGTACCGTTATGACCTGCTGTAAACCATCCATCCTCACCAAAAGTAACCGGCGTCAGGAAGACTTCGCGTCCTAAGTGGTGGTAAGGAATCCATTTGCCAATCTGGCGGAAGCCCAGGTGGAAGAGCCACCAGCTTCCCTCCTGATCTTGAACCAAGTCACCATGGCCGACGGCCTGAACTTCATAACCACCCAAATTACGGTTTGTTAGAACCGGATTATGCGCGTAGGGTTCAAAAGGGCCGTGAAGTGAAGAAGAGCGGGCATAGGTCTCCATATGACCAAATTCCGTTCCGCCTTCAGCAGCTAATAAATAATACCAGTCATTTATTTTGTACATATGCGGGCTTTCAAGAAAACGCCCTCCTGTACCTTTCCAAATAGGGAGGCTAGGAGATAATTTGCGGCCCGTCTCGATATCAATCTCACATTGAAGAATGACACCTGTACCGTCGTCGTCGCTTCCATTGCTCATGAAGTAGGCTTTGCCGTCTTCAAAGTACAGATCTGGGTCGATACCGCCTTGGTCAATGTAGATCGGATCAGACCACTCTCCATAAATATCATCTGTCCAGACGTAAAAATTCTGATGGGTCGTATCGTTTGTGGTGGTCATATAGAAGCGTCCATTGTTATGACGTATGGTAGGGGCAAAAACACCGCCTGAGCTGTTCACCTGATCCAGCATGACTTGGCTTTTTCTTGTTAGTACATGTCCGATCTGCTTCCAATTAATCAGGTCCTTACTCTCAAAGAGCGGAACACCAGGGAAAAACTGAAACGAACTGGTAACAAGATAGTAGGTATCATTTACTTTACAGACACTCGGGTCAGGGTAGAAGCCTTTGATAATCGGGTTGTTATATTTCATAAGTCACCTCAAGTATGTATAAATATAGTGGATTTAGAAAGCGTTAACGAAACCGTTTTAGTAAACCGAGTTCATTATATCATCCATGGGTTTATTCGGGCAATGGACTAACTTGCGAAAACAATCTAATTTTTATAGAACTTCGATCATCTGCTTCTTTTAGTAGAGATTGTTGGAAGGATTTGGGTTTGAGATATAGAATTGTGAATACGGGGAATCCTCCGTCGTTACAGCAACATCAGAAAATATAAGCTCAAGGTGGAGATCAGGATGACACAGCAAACGAAACGAAACCGTATGATGATGTTCACAATTCTCGCCGTCATTCTACTCTCTGCAGCCATCTTTTATGCAGCCATATTTATTATTGAAAGACCGGGCAGCATCGCTGATCGCCGTCTGTCAGAGGCGGTCGGTATGACTGAGGGGATATTGGAAATTCCTATCGGTAAGACACCGGAAGAGGCAGTTGAACAATTTAGAGGAGGCAGCTCATCTCCGTATGTGATACATCAAGAACCTGTGGACAAAGGGGTGCTGCTATTCAAGACAAGCACGAGACAAGGTAGCGAAAATTTACAGGTCGAATATGTCCGGAATACCCGGATCGGATGGAAATGGGTATGGGGAGGGGGGTTCTCAAATCATGAAGCTTCTGATGAACCCTCTGCTGTCCATTATATGAGTTTACCTGAATTGAAGGGCGTTTCCACTCCTTTTCCCATGTTATTTGGATACGTATTTGATCCCTCTATCGTCAGAATCACGGTTGAAACAATGAAGGACGGTAGTAATGAGGCGAAGCAAATAGAGGTGGGGCCTGATGAGCGCCTATGGTTCGTGTTTCTCCCTTCGTCAGCAGACATGCCGTATGAGATTAAGGGCTATGATGAATCCGGAGAACAGATTGCTAGCAAGATGATAGATGATCCGAATGACAGCGGCATCTTCGATCTGGGAACAACGGCTTCCTCTGCTCCATAATAGGGCGAATGAAGTCTAGTCACGATAATGCACGATTTAGGGAGGGCAAATGATGATTAGCTATATGAAAAAAAACAAGACTCATAAATATAAGGAGAAGCGAATCAGGAAAGTTATTGCATTTATAACCGCCGGCGTACTGACTATTCATGGCGCAAATATCCTGCCAACTTCTTACATCAGTGCAGAAAAGGCAGATGTTTCTGTACGTACCTGGTATTCCGGTTCTACAATTAAAGTCCCTGAATTAAAACCAATCTGGACAATACAAGTTGATAACGATCTGGAGCAGAGTCAGGGCACAGGAGTTCAGGGTATCGCTGAAGAGGGTAAAGTGTTTGCATTTTCCGGCAATAAGTTGATCGCAGTTGACGCGCAAAATGGTAAACGGCTATGGAGTTACGGTAACGGAAGAAATTTGAATCGACTCATCACGTATGATCAAGGGATCGTATATGGGATGACAACGGATAAGAAGCCTTATGCTCTCCATGCAAAGACGGGTAAATTAAAATGGCAGGCACAGTCATCCACCTATGTTGATGCATGGGAAAGGACGGAAGCGTTGATCTCCACTTCAGATACATTATATGCGATCAATGGCAGTACCACCTTTGCATTTGATAAATCATCAGGCAAGCTCAAGTGGAAGGCGGATGAAGAGAAGGCCGAAGGAAATGGCACTGCTTATCTCGAAGAAGCGGATGGCGTGGTGCTTAGAACCTTCTTCGTTCAAGGAGCACTCACATCCATTCAACTAAATGCATACGACAAGAAGACGGGAAAAGAGCTGTGGGAAGATTTTGGTCAAGGTGATGCTCTCAAGATTCAAGACGGAATCGTGTATTCGATAGACTACTTTTCACCGATGCTGACGGATTATCAGTCTCTGCCCGATCGCAAGGTCATCGTAAATGCGTTTAACCTGAAGACCGGTGTGAAGAAGGGAAGCCGGGAGTACATGTGGAAGCTGGCTGGTGAACCACCGTATAGTTACCATTCGGGAGATGCCTACCTTGCGGGGGACAAGCTGTACATTGAGCAAGGCGATAAAGTCGCAGTATACAATTTTAACAGCTACAAGGCTGGAGAGGGCCCGCTCCGCAGCTTGCAGCGTCCTGATGGAGACAGCTTGGACATGCTCGGAGTTGTGCAGGAACGACTCCTATTCAAGGATGCTACAGGGAATTTAGTCGGCGTTAAGCTGGCGAACGGTCAGAGGGTTGGATGGTATGGGGACGCGCCTGTGGCTCATATTGATGTGTACGGGAATGAAATCTATATGGCACAGCGTAACGGAACCCTGCTCGGTATTCATATGATGACATCTAAACCCGTCTTCCGAGTCAAAACAGGAGCTGATCTGCATGAGGCGACCCTCAAGACAAACGGAATGATTATTTTACAGGCAGAAGGCAGGCTGATGGGAGTAAAGGTGCCCGCATCAATGCGATAATGTAAGTTACAGATTATAGTATGAATTTGGCACTACCGCTTATGCGGTGGTGCTTTTTTAGTTCAAAAATCAGATCATTTGCTGCGTCACAAGAGGTTTTCACACCAATTTATGGAATATATTGCTCATCTGCTGGCTGTGAATTCCCAGGAGGCAGCCATATATAGGGTGAATTTATTATGATCTAAAGGGAGGAGCCAAGATTATGCCTACTTATATGATGCATCTGCTGCGTTTCAGCTTGTTCCTAGGACTGATTCCGGTCCTGACAATGGGCTTCTTATCTTATTACATTGCTGCTGGTGATGTTGAACAGAAGGTATTAGCCAGCAACACACAGCTGCTTCGGCGCAATGAACAGCAGATTGACGACATGCTGAAAGGACTGGAGCGCTCTACACTACAGCTGGCGAGCTCACCTCTTATGAAGCAAGCGTTACAAGAGAAATGGACACCAGCTCATTTTCAGGAAATTCGAGAGATGTCTTCAGCTTTGTCCAATTTGCAGTCCCCGGTCATGACCTCGGAGGCTTATTTTATCCATCTCGGGAATGGTACAGTTACAGGACTGGATCGCTTTCAGAGCCTGGATCAATTCAAGGATAGAGACTTAATTATGAATTATGCTTCCCATGCCAGCAGTCTGTTCATGGATACATCGAGCAGCGAAATCTACACAACTTGGGTCCAAAAAATCCCCCTGTTTCCTATGCGTACGGGTCCAAAAGGGCTTATCGTCGTGAAGATGCCTAAGAAGCATATGGCAGAACGTTTATCGAGGGCATCAGAGCTGGGATCACCATATATTATCGATGCCGAAGGAAGGCTAATCCTTGGCTCCATCCCGGACTCCTGGCAAAATGAGCTGGATTCAGCGGTCAATACGGAAGTGCTCAGCAGTCTAAAAAATACAGGAATGAAAAAGCAAACAGCAGCCCATTCATTTCGGACCAAAGTGGACGGCGGTCAATATAACGTAACCTATCTTCATTCGGCTTCGTACGGATGGACTCATGTATCTGTCACCTCTGTTGAGGCCATGACCAAGCAAACGCAGCATATCGCGTGGATTACAGCCATGGTCAGTGGCGTCGTTTTAGTCGTCATTTTTGTTACCGCTTACATTTGGAGCCGGCGCATGTACAAGCCCATTCATCGCTTGGTCGAATACTCTCGTCAAACGGATATCGGGCCCGATCAGAATGCTCAGTCTGCTGGTTTGAATGAACTCCACTATATAGAACAAAGCATTCGCAGGCTATCTTCCTCAAGAACAGAGCTTCAAGCACAGCTGTCTACGCATACGGAGCACATGAGCGAATCACTGATGCTGATGCTGTTATCTAATCGAATACAGGCGGATGAATTTGTGAAGCGTTCCTCCAGATGCGGTTTCCCTAAGTCTTGGCAAGCCTTATCGGTGATGAAGATACAGATTGATACCTTCCATCTAAGCAAATATGACGAGCATAATTTGGAGCTGCTGCTGTATGCCATAAACAATATGGTAGCAGAATTAATCAGTCCAGCTTCCAGATTTGCTCCGGTTATACTCGACCATGCTCAAGTCACGCTGCTAATTGAACCGCCCAATAGTGCTGAGAATGCGCAGGGGAATGATCTATTCTACCAAACGGCGGTGCAATTGAAAGACCAGATCGAAAGCTATTTGCAGCTGCAAATCAGTATTGGTCTCAGCCGGTCCTTCCAGGACTTGTCTGCTGCTCCTGAAGCTTATATGGAATCCGCCTCTGCCCTAAGGCAGCGGATGGTGCCGGATGCAGGCTGCATCATACGTTACACGCCACAGCGAGCAGATCATCCAGACGGCAGAACTCCATATGCCAAGCTGCGGGAGATTGAAGAACATATTCTGTATTCACTGAGGAAAAGAGAGCAGGATCAGCTCTCGCTGGCAATGGAGCTCTACCTGAACGAAATTACGGAAAATCGGGCCTTTCAACCGGAGCTCAATATCCTGCTCATTAAATTGGCCATGCGAATTATCGAAACAGCGCAGACACAAGAGCTGGAATTACATCTGGGCGGAACGCTAAGCGGAGAGAAGCTCCTATCTAAGCTGACCAAGCTGAATACAAAGGAAGATATCCGATATTGGTTCGAACAGCAGCTGTTCATACCTATAATTCATGCCATGGAACAGCAGGCGGAGGAGCAGCAGGTAAGAATTGCGAGCCGTATGCTGGAAATGATTCATTCCAGATTTGATCAGGACATCACGCTGGAATCGTGCGCTGCTGAATTGAACTACCACCCTTTTTATCTGAGCAGAGTATTCAAGAAAGATGTCGGCATGCCGTTCAGTGAATATTTAACTTCCTATCGGATGAGCCAGGCAAAGCTGCTGCTGGAGAATACGAGTCTGCTCGTGTCCGATATCGGACGTAAGCTGAAGTATGCCAATACGAGTGCCTTCATACGAACCTTTCGAAAATGGGCAGGAATGACGCCAGGGCAATATCGGGAGCAGTATGAACGAAGCACAGTGCGAACGAAGGCGGAGCCGGAACTGGAACTGAAGCGGGAGCGAGAGCCCAAGCTAGAACCAGAACGTTAGCGATGAGCTTTTAGGTCCGCATTGGCTATACCTTATATCCTGCATACTGAAGGTTATGGGGGAGTTATTGTGCGCTAATTGGTCGTGCTCTGCAACAAATGAATGGAAGGTTATGAAATGATCATTTCCTGTCATCCCGTTGATCTGCATAATTATCCCTAATCTAATGCAGAAGGGGGAGGAAGATCATCAAGTACCGGTCAGAATTAGCGGATGCCAAGCCGGATGCGGTCATGATGAGAATGCGAAAAGAGGGATCATTGTCCATAGCAGGTCTACTACGAGATAAATGGCTGTATGTCATGCTTATACCCGGCATCCTGTATTTTCTTATATTTAAATACGTGCCGATGTATGGTCTAATCATGGCCTTTCAGGATTTCAAGCCGCATCTTGGATTTTTCGGCAGTCCATGGGTAGGAGTGAAGCATTTCGAACGATTGTTCAGTGATCCGCAGTTTCTTATCTTGTTCCGGAACACGTTTCTACTCGCTTTTTACAATTTGGTTTTCTTTTTTCCGGCACCGATCATTCTTGCTTTGATGCTGAATGAGATCCGGAGGGAAGGCTTTAAACGATTTATACAAACTCTCATTTATATTCCACACTTTGTATCGTGGGTCGTTGTAGTGGGGATATGCTATATTTTGCTGACAACCGAGAACGGAATTCTTAATGAGCTCATCTATCAGTTGACGGGACAAAAAATTGCCTTCCTGCTCGATGCAGAATGGTTCAGAACGGTTATTGTCTCTCAGCAAATATGGAAGGAAGTGGGCTGGGGAACGATTATCTTCCTTGCGGCACTAACGGGCGTCGATATGCAGCTATATGAGGCCGCACGGATGGATGGAGCAGGGAGATGGCGTCAGATATGGCATATTACACTGCCCGCGATTCGGAGCACCATCCTTATTCTGTTGATCCTTCGGCTTGGCAGCTTTTTGGATACCGGATTTGAACAGATCTTCCTCATGCTGGCTCCAACAAACCGGGATGTCGGCGAAGTGTTCGATACATTCGTCTATACCAAAGGGCTTCTCCAGGGTCAGTACAGCTATAGCGCAGCTGTGGGTATGTTTAAGTCCGTGGTGGCTCTTGTGCTGGTGGTCTCCGCCAATTGGTTAGCCAAGAGGTTTGGCGAAGAAGGCGTTTATTAAAGGAGGGAGGTGGGGTTCTCATATGGTTCAGGATAAAACCGCGGCGAGTCGGATTTTTGATGTACTTAACTATATCTTGCTTACATTGGCTGCTCTGGCGACCGTGCTGCCCTTCATCTATGTCATTGCTGTCTCGTTTACAGCGCCGCAGGAAGTGGCTAAGGGTGGACTCATTCTTTTTCCGAAGGAGTGGTCGCTGTCTGCGTACCAGTATATTTTCTCAACCAATACGCTGATTCGCAGTTTAAGTGTTACGATCTATGTCACGATTGTCGGTACGCTGTTTAATCTCGTGTTCACTTGTCTGATGGCTTACCCGCTCTCCAGACCTCGGCTTCAAGGACGTAGATATATTATGCTCGGCGTGTTGTTCACGATGCTGTTCAGCGGAGGAATGATTCCGACTTACTTTGTTGTACAGAACCTGCATCTAACCAACTCCTTATGGTCGCTCATCATTCCAAGTGTCATCAGCGCATTTAACCTGATCGTACTCAAAAATTTCTTTCAGCAGATTCCGAGCGAGCTGGAGGACTGTTCTAAGATCGACGGATGTACCGATATCGGTGTATTCTTTCGGATTGTATTGCCGCTCTCGGGTCCTGCCATTGCTACATTTGCGCTATTCTATGCTGTAGATCATTGGAATACTTTTTTCAGTGCGGTCCTGTATATCAACGATAATACCAAGTGGCCCATTCAGGTGTACTTGCGTGAGATCGTCATCCTAGCTCAGAGCAGTGTCGGCGATTCTACCGCATTCGAGGATCTGGATATTCAGCCGCTTACGATTCGCATGGCAGTCGTTGTGTTCGCCACCATGCCTATTCTGCTCGTTTATCCGTTTCTACAGAAGCATTTTGTGAAAGGCGTTATGCTCGGTTCAGTTAAAGGCTGAGATGATATGCGCTGAGTCGCCTCAATGAATATGTAACTTAAAATGAATAGATAAGGGGATGTTACTTTTGAAAAAAGTTAAGCGCTTACTTTCGGGTGCATGTGTAATGTCGCTGTCCACCACCTTATTACTTGCAGGATGCGGCACTTCCGATGATGGCCGTGCAGCTGTTGATGGAGACAGTCCGTTTCCCATTAGTATGGCGATTGTTCAGGTTGGGGAAATTCCGGAGAGCGGTGATGTAGAGAAGGCAATTGAGGAATATACGAATACAGACCTAAGTATTCAGTGGGTTCCGTCCTCTGCCTATGATGAGAAGGTCAGTGTCATGATTGCTTCAAATGAGATGCCGATGATCATGAAGCTGAATTACGTACCCATTGTAATTAGCGCACTGCAATCCGGACTATTTTGGGAGCTGGGACCTTATATTGACGATTATCCAAATCTGAAGGCGCAGGATCCGAATCACTACAACAACATCTCTGTTGAAGGGAAAATATACGGCATTCCGCTATTCCGTGATATGGGACGTGCTTCTTATAACTACCGCAGCGATTGGCTCGAGACGTTGGGCATGGAGCTGCCGGACAATCTGGATGAGTGGTATGAGCTGCAGAAAGCGATGGTACAGAAGGACCCGGACGGCAACGGTAAGAATGATACCTACGGATTTGTGCTCGACAAAGGCTACAATACGGGACATTCCGCAGTAACGACACGTCTTGCGGTTAGTATCGGGGGAGTAAATAAATGGGGGCTTGTCGATGGTAAAATTACACCCGAGTTCATGACCACACCGTATGTGGATGTGCTTGATATGTTCAGACGGATGTATGCGGAAGGCTTGATCAATCAGGATTTTGCGGTGATGGACGGTACGGAAACAGGAAAGCTGTTCGATTCAGGTCGTGCCGGTCTTGGAAATGCGGTCGCCCAAGCCCTGAAAAGTCAGTATGAGCGGCTTACTGCAACCGACCCAAGCTATGTCGTGGATAATGCGGCCTGGACAGGACCCGAAGGTATAAGACTTGCTGGTGAGCCAGGGCATAATGGATTCTTGGCCATTCCGAAGCAGGCGGTGAAGTCTGAGGAAGAGCTGAAGCGAGTGCTTGAATTTATGAATGCCCTGCTGGATGAACCGTCTTCGACCCTGCTGATGAGAGGCGTCAAGGATGTGCATTATAAGGAAACGGAGGATGGCCGGACGGAATTTATTGATTTTGCCCTGTTCCAGCAGCAAGTGAAGCCATATCGCGACAATCTGCTCAATATCGAGGGCTATCATGTGAAGCCGCTGAAGGATACGCCTCAAGGTGAAAAAGGGACCGCGATGGCGAAGGAGAACGCCAAATATGTGGTACCAAACATCAGTCTGACTCTAACATCCGCAACCTATATGGAAAGAGGCAATGAGCTTGATCTGTTGATCAGTGACGCCCAAACGAAATACATTATGGGACAGATTGACGAAGCCGGCTGGCAGGCAGAAGTCGATAAATGGCTAAAAGCAGGCGGTTCACAGGTTATTGAGGAATTCCAAGCATCGTATGATGCAAAATAAGAGAATTAACGAGCGAGAAGGGATTGCGAAGGTCAGCAATCTCTTCTCGTTTTTTGTTTCCAGCGTGCAGTTCAATAACAAGTCAGGGTGCCTATTTATAACGATAACGATACTTTTTCAATTAAAGCGCGTTTATAATAGATAGGCAACCAAATAAATGACATCAAGAGGAATGACGGCAGATGAAAATAATGGAATTATATACTTCGGAAGTGAATGTGGATACGATCGCATTCTCCATCTTTTTTATAGTCTTTGTAATGGGAAACGCATTCGTCGTATCCAGGCTGATTACGTTATCTAAGCAATATGTATCAAGGCTTCGGTATATTATCGGTTTGATTCTACTATTCGCAGGAGGAGCGGCAGGGTTCGAGCTCGTTATGAAATACTTGCCTGACATAAGTCAAACGGTGCCTGGACCAGGAGCAGGAATGCTTCTGATTGGTATCGGGGTAGCAGTGATCCTAACCGTCGTCTTTATAATTGTAGAAAAGTATGTCTTCCGCTTCAACAAGCTGCTAAATCCGACGATGTTATTTATTGCAGCCCAGCCCGTGCTGTTGCTCCTGTTCTATGCAATCTTTGTTGCACTGGACAAATGGGGGTTAGTGACTCTTAATCAATGATGATGTAAGAATAGCGCTTGAACTATGAACGAATGAACCAATCCAATAGAGATCTTATCAATGAGAAAATAGGTGAGCGTATGAAGAAGGTCGTTCTTGCAGGAGGGACTGGCTTTATCGGCCAATATTTCCAACATGGTTTCGAGCAGCTGGGATATTATGTGTTCATCATCTCTAGACAGCAAGGTCATATTTCTTGGCAAGATCATGCCGGAATCGTTCAGGCACTGGATGGTGCAGATCTGTTAATTAATCTGGCCGGTAAGTCGGTAAACTGCAGATACAATGCATCGAACAAGAAGGAGATCATGGAGTCGCGTACGCGCACAACTCGGATTCTTGGAGAGGCGGTACTCCATTGCCGCAAGCCCCCGGCTCTGTGGATTAACGCAAGCACGGCAACGATCTACCGTCACGCTGAGGACAAACCGATGACGGAACAATCAGGTGAGTTAGGTACGGGATTTTCTGTGGAGGTGGCTAAGGCATGGGAAGAAGCCTTCTTTAGCTATGTTCTGCCTCATACAAGGCAGGCTGCTTTACGTATTGCTATTGTTCTCGGACCGGGCGGAGGCGTATTGACACCTTATATTTATTTGACGCGATTTGGGCTAGGGGGCAAGCAGGGGCCAGGCAATCAGAAATTCAGCTTCATCCATATCGAGGATCTGTTCCGCATAGTGCAGTATATACAGAGCCGCGAAGATCTCGAAGGTGTATTTAATGCATCGGCTCCGTATCCGGTGACTAATCGTGAATTAATGCACGAGATGAGGAAGACAATGCGTGTCCCTGTAGGGATTCCAACCCCCAAGTGGATGCTGGAGATGGGGGCTATTGTTATTCGAACGGAGACAGAATTGATACTGAAGAGCAGGTGGGTTGTACCAGAACGGTTATTGGAAGAAGGCTTTGAATTTAAATATCCGACGATACAATCGACCTTGAAGGCGGTACTGAACATCAAATAATTTAGCATATGTGATCGAATTAAAGCCGGTTAATAACACGTATGGTCATCGTGCCCGATTCACTGAAGTCTATACTTATCAATGAGATATAGACACGATATAGGTTGAAAATAAGTTGACAAAAATTAAATTTTGCATTATATTATTTTCGTTTCAATTCGTAATTATAATAATTACAGATATTAGGGAGGCATTACAAAATGACCCAGGATATACAAGCCAATTTCTTTAATTTGATTCGTGAACGTCAATCTATTCGCAGCTACGATCCGAGTGTTACGATTTCAGAGGAAGAACTGAAAGCCATTCTTGAAGATGCCGTGCTTGCACCTTCTTCGTCCAACTTACAGCCATGGCGCTTTATTGTGGTTAACGATCCGGCAGTCAAAGAGACACTCAAGCCGATCGCAAATAACCAGCAACAAGTCGTGGATTCCGCAGCGACAATTATTGTACTAGGAGACAAAGAAGCATATAAACGGGCAGATGAGATCTATGATCGTTCTGTAGAGCTGGGCATGCCTCAGGAAGCTCGGGATGCTTACGTACCAAGAATGTTAGAATATTACCGTACGATGTCAGAAGAAACAGCTCGGAGTACAGCTGAGATTGACGGAGGTCTGGTGTCCATGCAGCTGATGCTGGCTGCAAAGGCAAGAGGTTATGACAGTGTACCTATGGGTGGTTTCTCACATGAGCGTCTTATTGAAGAGTTTAAGATACCTTCTCATCTAGTTCCCGTCATGCTCATATCCATAGGTAAAGCAGCGAAGCCTGGTTTGCCAAAATCTCGTATGGCTCTCGATCGGGTAACTTATTGGAATGCGTTAACTCAAGAATAATAGTTGCTTTATCCCGGGTGAGGGTAAACGCCAGTTCATAACAGCAGTGACTAATTGTCGCTGCTGTTTTTTCTGCTGTATGAATTCCATAGATCCGGGTTCTCTTGTAGAGGTGTGTCAAGCTATCGCTAATCATCATTAGTTCATTTTTGAAAAATGTCGGACATTTTAATGCTAAGCGCTCGGGTCATGTTCTCCACCTTGGTTCTGCCATCCTCAAAATAATAGGAATACAGAACGATATCCCCGTCTGATTTGATCATCCGCTCAAACTGATCTTCATTCATTGACAATTCCATGTTCTCCTCAAGCCACTCATTTTTAGTCAACAGGGTAGGTATAGCAATACTCTCAGAGGAACTCGGTGGAAGAATAGATTGGTCGTCTATTTGCAGATCAATTCGGTGTATATCAAAGCCATGTATGATCTCTATCTTAGATTCGCTGCCCACATATCGGAGACCAGCTTGAAATCGCAGCAATTGAGCCGTTTGTTCATTCACTAAATTTGTTTTCAGTCTTATCTGATAATCATCAATTCTTTTGATTGCGGTAACCGATTTCTCCGTCTTAACGATCTCATCCGGTGTGTAATCGACGTTGGAAGAGCAAGCAGACAGCAGCATGAGGATGAATAATAAAGTGAGACCAGTTATAGATACTCGCATTTTCGACCTCCAAAGGGTTGTCATATAACAACTGACGCAGGGGAGTGGAGGATTGTTCCATCTATCTGGTTAATTGAAGGCATTCTCATTCTTTTTGAAGAATTCGTAGTATGTGCGAACATGATCTAATTCGGTCCAGTGTCTTACCTTCACAGGATTCTCATCAAGGTTATATATCTTTGCTCCTTTCATGGATAGCAGGAAGGGGGAATGTGTAGAGATAATAAACTGGCAGCCAAAAAAACGGGCAGAATCTTCAATAAATTTCAACAAATCCAGCTGACGTTGTGGAGAGAGACTGTTCTCTGGCTCATCCAGAATATAGAGTCCATTTTCTCCGATTTTTTCAGTGAAATAGCGGAAGGCACTTTCCCCATTAGAATATTCCCTTACATTATCCATCAAAGTGCTTCGCACATACCGGGACTGTGTTTTACTTCTCGCTGTATTCATTTTCTTTAACTGCTCGTAATCTTCCATCGACCTCATCTGAAATTGCGAATATTTCGCATCCAAATATTCATCGAACAATTCTTCCCGCTTATGATCAATCCCCTCGTTAAGATTTCGGATATTCAACATGAAGTCAAATACATCATCACTAGTAATAATCCTGCTATTATCTGGGATGTCATCTCTGGTATGCATCTCGCACATACGCACATAATCAGGATAGAAATTCGATTTGTTATAGATTGAATCACGTTGGATTCCCGTTTTCTCTGCGATTACGTTTAATGCAGTGGATTTACCTGAACCATTCCCGCCATATAAGATCGTGACCGGCTCAAAATCAATGACCTGTAAGCCATTTTTGGACAGGATTTTGAAGGGATAAAATGAGTCATAGCACGTTCTCTTTATATTCATGAAAAAGTCAAATTCCATGTCATCATTCGGAAATGAAAAAGTATGTAAATAAATCATCCTTCTCCTCCTTACATAGTATCTATACTAAACTACTTGTTCCCGAGAAAAATGTCTAGATGCGATCTCATTTAGTAAATGAGAAGGATGGATTAAATATAATTACCAGATAAGATGCAAAGTATGCTTGACATTAAATGCAAAGTAAACTATGCTAAATTTGCAAAGTAAACATTGCAAGGAAGTGGTCGATTGAAGACGAGAATTGCTGAACTGCGTAAGCAACATAAGTTGTCGCAGGAGGAACTAGGGCTCATTGTAGGGGTGACCCGGCAAACCATTACCTCCATTGAAACGGGAAAATATACGGCTTCCCTCGTTCTTGCCTACAAAATTGCTCAATATTTTGGACTTACCATTGAAGAAGTGTTTGATTTCAGCGAAGTGGAGGAAATGTAATGGAGAAGTACAAGGTTCAAATAAGAACTCGAAAGAACGCACTGTCGGTGGTAGCTGCTGCTATGTTATTGATCTATGCGGGACTTGTGTTTTATCGAGGTGGTCTGCCTGATTTACCTAGTTTTATAAAAGGATTTCACACGGGGGCATTTATCGGTGTTGAATTGTGCATTGTGTTTTTTCTAGCCAGGTATATTAAAGCCATCAAGAATGAAGCAGAGCTGAAGAAGCTGTATATCGAAGAGAAGGACGAGCGGAATGCAGTGATTCTTCAGAGTGCCAGCTCACTCAGTATGGTCATCATTCTTGTAGGTCTTGGGATGGCCTCTGTCATCGCCGGTTTCTTCAACACAATGATATTCTATACCTTAATGGCTGCTTTATTTTTTGTTTTGATCGTGTTTTTTGCATTGTGGATCTATTTTGCAAAGAAGATCTAACAGCTTAATAAGATGAATCGAGGTTGAATCAATGGAGAGTAAATTACCTTTATTTATCGTAACGGGTGCAAGCGGTTCCGGGAAATCCTATGTAATTCAGGATCTGCGGAGAATAATGCCTGAATTTGATATTTTTGATCCTGATCATCCTGTTGATTTTGTTGGGCACGATTGGGAGAAGATCCGAAATATTTGGCTGAGAGTTGCCCGAAATATCGCGGAGAGTGGACGTATGACGATTATATGCGGAACCATGATGCCTTGGGATATTGAGAAATGTGCAGACTTTTCGTTCTTTAAGCATGTGTATTATCTGAACCTACATTGTCATGATGTAACACGGGAAAAACGCCTTCGTGAGAGAAATTGGCCAGAGGAAGAGATTCAGAACCATCTTAACTTTGCAGCTCGATTGCTTGAAATTGCTGGCGAGGCTTATAATCCACCCATGCCTACAATTGATACTACGGAGACGGATGTCACTCAAGTTGCCCTTCAAATAAAAGAATGGGTTCATCAGTACACTAGAGGTAATGAATGTCCTGATTGAGGAAAATGACAAAACAAGAGATCTCTTTCCTACAGAACTTAGATGCAGCTGGTTAAGGAGCCAGCTGTTTTCTTATTGTCCAAGAAAATATTTTGATAGCCGATCTCATTAGCGATTGTTACCTGCATCCTCTCAAGAATTCGAATAATAAATAATCATGCTGGCACGGGTGATTTCGGGTCCTGAATTGTGGTACACATGCTCGCGATCGGCACGAAACCGGATGGAGTCTCCAACGTTCAATGTATATTCCTCCCCGTTAAACCGAACCGTTAACTGACCATCGAATACGGTGATGAATTCCTCCGTTCCTTCCTCATGAGGCTCAGCACTCAAATAGCCACTTTTATCGATCTCAAGCGAATAAACCTCAAAACGCCTGCCGTCTTCAAAAGGGAAATAAGGGTATACTCTAAACTTTTCATTATCGTCATAGATCGCTTTCGTTTCGTTTTTGGACACGATCACCGTATCTTCGGCAGGCTCGTTAATTAACGAGGTAAATGAAATTTTTAATCCGTTCGCTATTTTCCATACCGTTTGTATCGTTGGGCTGGACTCGCCGCGTTCAATTTGGCCTAACATCGTCTTGCTGACCCCTGTTAGATCAGAGACTTTATCGAGACTAAGCTTTCTCTGATTCCGCAAACTCTTCAAATTTTTGGCAAGCACAGAATTAATATTCAAAAAAATTCTCCTTTCGTCTGTTGTACTTTATAACGTCTATACTGTACAATATAAAGCGTAATCGTGTACGTTAAAACGCACATTTTGTATAATTATAACATACATAGGGGTGAAAAACATATGCTTGTCATGTCTTTTTTGATTTATGTATTCGTAGGCTCTTTTACTCCAGGGCCAAACAATATCCTCTCAATGTCGAATGCGTCACGATACGGTTATAAAAAGACACTGCCTTTTAGTTGCGGCGTAATGACCGGATTTTTTGTAGTAATGCTGTTCTGCAGTTGTTTTAATCTTCTCTTGTTCCGATTTATACCCAAGATCGAATTCGCGTTGGCGATTATAGGTAGTATGTACATGATCTATTTGGCGATCGGCATAATGAGGAGCAAGCCACAAAAAAAGGAAGAGGAGACGAAGCCGTACACTTTCTTAACAGGCGTGTTGTTGCAGTTTATGAATCCGAAAGGGATTTTGTACGGCCTGACAGCGGTATCTACTTACATCCTTCCTCACTATAATTCGAGCTTAAGCCTTATTTTGTTTTCAATCTTTTTGGCTTTTATTTCTTTCCTGTCAACTTCCAGCTGGGCTATGTTTGGATCTTTGTTTCAACGTTTTCTTGCCAAGAACGAGAGGCCATTTAACGTACTTATGGGATTGTTGCTTATTTATGCCGCATTTTCAATACATGTATAATAAGGTACCGATGAGACACTGATAATTCAATCCAACGAGGAACATAGCCATTCAAAAAAGCTGTGTCAGATGAGGATATGATACAGCTTTTAGCGTTTAATTCCGCTTTCTTTCCACAAAAAAACTGCGTATAATATAAATTATACGCAGTTTTTGATTTAATCTATTTTTATATCTGCACTCGATCACTTGGTCAGTTTAATAGCAGCTTAGAAAGTGGTGAAGACGAGCATGATGACAGATTACATACAGGATACTTATGCGGAGGAGCTCGAGGCCTTTGACATCTGGTTGAAGGATGCGGGCTACACAGGTTATACCGTGAAATCTTACAAGAGTGATGTATCTGAATTTTTAGAGACGCTGGAAGGAAAACCGATTGATCGGGTAAAACGGCTTCAGGTGCTGTCCTTCTTATCCAAGGCACGTGACCGTGGTATTAGTGATGCGACTAGGAATCGGAAGCATGCAGCCGTGAATTGCTTTTTCAAAGCTCTAATTGAGCTGGAGCTCCTTACGGTTAATCCGACGGCTGGAATTAAGAAATCCAAGACAGAGAAGAATAGAGTTCCTGTTTTTATGGATGAACAGCATCTATCACGTTTCATGGCATCAGTAGAGGGGAAATACCGGGAACGGAATATGGCGATCTTTTTGCTCATGGGCTATATGGGACTTCGTGTAGGTGAGGTTCATTTGCTCAATTTAGGTGATTACAACGCCGAGAGAAAAACGCTGAGTGTATTCGGCAAAGGCCGTAAGTGGAGGCTGCTTCCTGTACCCGATGCTGTTGGTGAAGTGCTGAAGGATGTGATCTATAAAAGGATTTCACCTCGGAAGTCGAAGGAGGATGCTTTGTTCGTATCCCAGCAGGGGAGAAGGCTGTCCATACGTACGATACAGCTCATTGCTTCTGAAGCGTTTGAGCGTTTTCAGAAAGATGTACCTCCTGCACAGCACGTATCCTATTCGAGTCATAAGCTCAGGCATTCCTTTGCTACGATGATGCTTCGTAAAGGCGCTGATTTGCGTACAGTGCAGGAATTGCTGGGTCATTCGTCGATTCAGACGACAACCGTATACACTCACGTTACGAATCGGGAGAAGGAGCAGGCGATGGCTATGCTGGATATTGTCGTTCCTGATTATAGTGATGCTGGTAACAGTAGATAATTCAATTTCCGTAATAAATATTATGTAAACTAATAAGTGAATCAATATTCAATTTAATTCAGACGATAACATTTTTATTTAATTCATAGCCGATTGCTTTAAAAGGATTGTAAACGGGGAATTTCTTACCGGCCTGAGGAAATTACAATTAAGGCAGATTCGATCTCGCCTGGCCCTTATGTTGAAATAAGAGATGATGATGTGATCGTGGCAGTGGGAGACGAGAAATGTACGATCGAACGGCCCATTTTATTCATCAAAAAATGCAACTGGAACAAGACAAAGACAGACATGTTCACTCATAACGAGAGAATATGTCTGTTTTTATATAAACTATCAATGAATGTAAACTAGATCAACTAGAGATGCGATTTAGAAAAAAAGTATAACGGATATTTTCGATTTTCGTAATAAATATTATGTAAACAAATGTCGCCTCAAAACACTTGAACAGTATCCTGAGCTGGAGTGGATTGCCAATGAGCTGGAAGGTTTCCTGACGGAGCAGGAAATGCAGGACCATAATGCACAAGTAAATATAGATGCCCTGCTTGAAGATGATGTGGCTCGTGATTTTCTGATCGAGAAAGGTATAATTGAAAGTTAAAATGAATTTTAAAAGGGGATTCGCCTATATGGCGGATCTTTTTTGCCAAGATCTATAATTATACTCTACATATTAAACATTATGTAAACTAAATTTCTGAATTAGGAGCATCCGTCAAAATCTTTTATAATACTTAGAAGGTGCAATTAACTTAACTCAGCATCTTAAAATCATCATGCAAGACAGAAGGAGGAGTGTACAATGCGCGTCAGTATACTGGATCAAACACCGCTGAAGGTGAAGGGCACTCCTGAATTGGCTTTTAACGAAACGGCCCAGCTGGCAAAGTTTGCTGATCAACTTGGATATACACGGTATTGGGTAGCTGAGCACCATAGTACTGATGCGATGGGCGGTTCTTCGCCAGAAG
The DNA here is from genome assembly GCF_042684905.1 of Paenibacillus shunpengii. Taxonomy (NCBI): domain Bacteria; kingdom Bacillati; phylum Bacillota; class Bacilli; order Caryophanales; family Paenibacillaceae; genus Paenibacillus; species Paenibacillus shunpengii. The sequence continues at coordinate 1,930,022 of NZ_JBHUMJ010000002.1, forward strand.
TGCTTCTCGGTTATATCGCTGCGATGACGTCAAATATGCGGATAGGTTCGGGCGGTGTCATGCTGCAAAATTATAGTCCGTACAAGGTCGCTGAGAATTTCAAAGTACTATCTGCGCTTGCGCCCAATCGAGTGGATTTGGGGGTAGGCAGATCCCCTGGAGGTTTACCCAATTCGACCAAGGCGTTACAGGACCTGAAGCTTCGAGACCCGGATACCTTTACAGATCAGCTGCGTCAGCTGCAAGAATATCTAGGAAGAGTACTCCCTGCGTCCCATCCGTTAAGAGGATTAATGACCACGCCACGCACTCAGTTCACTCCTGATCTGTGGCTTCTCGGAACGAGTACCTCCAGTGCGCAGCTTGCCGCATCTATGGGTCTTCGGTACGCCTTTGCTTATTTCTCACCAGGGCAGGAGGAGCAGCTCTATTCCGCTTTCCGTGAATATAGAAGGAGTTTTGTACCTCATGAGGGTCTTCATGATCCTTACGGGCTGGCGGCGATTCGGGTGATCGCGGCAGATACGGATGAAGAAGCAGAAGAGCTTGCAAAGACTTCCATACAGTTTACCTTCTATTTAAGAAAAGGGAGAGTGCTGCGAATGGACAGTCCGGAAGCCTGGAATGAAGCCGAGCTGTCTCTGCTTGACAAGGAACTAGTGGACTCCATTAAACAGGCTCATATCATAGGCTCTAAGCAAACTATACAGAGAAAAGTAACCGAGCTGCAGGAACAGTATCTGTTCGATGAGCTGATGGCATTGTCCTTTATCTACGATTTGGATAAGCGCAAGGAATCCTTTCGTATATTGCATGAGGCTGTGAGAGATCTCTAGATCCTGAGCATATTTCAATATTGAATTCGGATGTGGTATTGTAGAAGTGGTAGCGAAACACTAGCATACAATATCAGATCTTATATCAAAAAGGTGGATACATTCGTTGAACAAGAAGAAAGACCAAAAATCACTACTCTACATGCTAAAGGGAGATACACCGGCTGAAGTGCCTGTCAAAGCAAAGGGCAAGCTGAATTGGACAGCATCCTTCAAGCTGTTTAAAGTATATCGTCAGGTGAGGGCAAGTAAAATGCTGGCCCCAAGCCTCATTATTTTGTACTTTATCTTTGCGCAGATCATGCTGCTCTTTTTCTCCATAATTATGTCCGTTTCGCTCATTCCATTTTTCCTGCTGGGCATTCTCCTATGGGCGATATTGAATAAATATTTAGTCTGGGTGCTCAAGGAAACAACGATTCGTACGTTAATAAAAGAAGGGTATACTCCCAAAGGTCAAGAGGATCAAGCTTACGTAGACGTCTTGTACCTGTAATATGTAAATTCAAGCCAGCCTTAAACAAGGTTGGCTTTTTCTTATTTTTAGAATGTCGCTTGAGCTGCTTATGAAAGGGCTCTAGACATTATAAGGTCAATTTGCTCTTCATCGCCCATCAAAAAAGAATGTGATCCGGTTTGGACAAATCCCATTTTCTTATAAAATGCGATGGCTGGCTCATTCTTCTCCCAAACACCTAACCAAATTTTTGTTTTGTTACGCTCTAATGCTATTTCAATAGCTCTATTTAACAGTTGCTTGCCAAGGCCATGTTTTTGAAATTTGTTCCTGATATATATTCTTTCTATTTCAAGTGATTCATCACCCATTAGTTCAGATTGGGCATCATTGATATTAATCTTTAAATACCCAGCGGTTACATTATTGAAATAAACAAAATAGAAATCAGATGAAATATTGGACAGTTCTTTTTCCAACTGTTTGGAATGAAATGCTTTTGCCAGATAGGAATTCATATTTTCTGGTGAGTTTTGATTTCTGAATGTGTCATTAAATGTTTCAATACTTATTTCTTGGAGCAGGAGCACATCTTCACGAGTGCATTTTTTTATGTTAACAACCATATGAATATGTCACATCCCAATGTATTTTTAATAAATTCTTTTTTTTCCTCTTTTTACATATTCCCAATCTTTTTCGATATTTGATCTTATTCTTTTGAGAAAGTGAAGCATGTTTTCTGTTTCTATGTCTGAGAACCCTTCTAAAGCAACACGTTCAGAATAATCGTTCTCTTCCTTAATAAAAGGATAAGTAGTCATTCCTTTTTCTGTAGGAAAGAGTTTCTTTATTTTTTTATTATGCTTGTCCTCTTTTTTTTCAATAAAGCCACTCATTTCGAGTTTTTTTACAGCACGAGCTGCTGTAGTTCGATCTACTTTAATCATTTCAGCCAACTTTTCTTGAATAATTCCGGGTTTTTCACAAATTCGCACTAGATACAGATATTGGCCTTTAGTCAGATCGTATTCTTTGAACTCGATATTACTTATAGAATCTAATGCTCTTGCTATCATTCCAATTTCACGAAGAATCTCCGTCATAACTCAACTCCTTAAACTTATTGTTGCATATACAACAAAAACCACATAATAAACTTACTTCATAATTGTTGTAAATGCAACAAATATGAAGAGATATGTTATCAGATTAAAGAAAATTAACCTATTTCTTCTATTATTATAGTAAAATATGCAGCGTTGATAGATACAGCTTTTACTATAATGACTCAGAATGGGAGACGAGCGAGAAATGAAGCAATGGGGAAAATTACTGCTCAGCTGCGCCATTGTATTAGGTTCAGCAGCAGGTGGAGCTGCAGCTCCGTTTGCACAAGCGGCGAGCACCAATCAAGTGAAGATTATGCTGGACAATTATCCTTTGCCTTTTCCAGTAGAGCCGGTCGTCATTAGCGGAACAACGATGGTCCCTTTCAGAGCCATATCCGAAGCGCTTGGGATCAACGTGGTATGGAACCAGAAGGCAAAGAAAATAACGGCTTCCAAGCTGTCGGATGGCATTAAAAAGACAGTTGAACTCACTCTCGGCAGCAAGACAGCAAAAGTAAACGGACAAAACGTCTCATTAACGTTAGCCCCGAGGACAATCAGCAATACAACGATGATTCCACTTAGCTTCTTCAGTCAGCAGTTTGGTGCGGGCGTAGGCTGGAACCAAGCGTCCAAGACGGTATCCATTACATCGCCTAGAGAAGAGATGTACACGCTTGGCTATTATGCTCTGCGTTCCTTTGATGAAATTTCCTATCTCCATCATTTTGACGCTGCCGCGTTTGGCTGGAGCCGTATTGATCGAGAAGGTAATTTTACGTTAACAGGGGATGAGTACAGATGGCCAGCTCCATCAGGAGAGATTACTGGTGAATCGATTATTAATGATGCTGCATCGGAAGGAACAACTCCCTTTCTCATGGTATATTCCGTAGATGGCATGCTGGAGCTGACGAAGAACCTCGAAGACAAGGAACTGCGAAGTCAAACGATAGACAGCATAATGGAGGCAGCAACAGAAAAAGGCTTCAAAGGCATTGCACTGGACCTCGAAGGACTCGGGATGACTGGTGATAAATCCAAGGTAAAGAGCGATTATAATGCATTTGTCAAAGAGCTGTCTTTAAGAGCCAAGCAGCAAGACATGAAGCTGACCGTCATTGTGCATGCACTGAACAGCGTGTATCAAGGCTATGACTATAAGACGCTCTCAAATCTTGCGGATGATCTTGTCATCATGGCGTATGCCTATGGAGATGAAAAAAGTCCTGAGCCCGTGGCAAAGGTGGATGAAGCCATACAGCTGGCACTGAAGCAGGTTGACAAGGATAAGCTTATTCTGGGGATATCCCGTGGCAGCGAAACTGCAGCTAGCATTAATACAAAGATTGGTCTTGCGAAGCGATATGATCTGAAAGGCATTGCTCTATGGCGTCTTGGAATAATAGGTCCTGCTACCTGGGCTGAAATGAACAAGACCATTGTGCTTGACTGATTGCAATAAAACCTCATTTATGATCTCCAATTCATGCTGACTTCTGCATAAGCCGCTGCTTTCATTTATATTGAAGACAGCGGCTTATTTATATTTTTGCTGGTACGAACCGGGGGAGCATAACTATAATAAGGTAGTGTGATAAAAACGAATAGGAAAGGGTGGAGAGAATGGGCGTACCGACATTTCTTGAAACAGGTCATATGACAGAAGGTTTTCCTATCAGGGTTATTCATACGGGTGATCAATTTAACTATGCAGCACATTGGCATGAAGAGGTTGAGATGGTATTTGTCAAAGGGAACTATGGGCGTATTGGCGTGAACAGCAGTATTTATGAGCTTCAAAAAGGCGATGTGCTGGTGATCAAGCCTGGGGATGTACATTGTTTTTTGCCGGGAACACAGAATTTAACCATTATATTGTTTCGGATGGAGCTGTTTACGAGCAGCTTTATAGAAGACACAGATTGGCTTGGTATGAAGCAGTTATTTAATAAAACAACCGTTATTCCTGCTTCGACATGTAAAGAAAGAGCATTAGGGGAATACCTCAGTGCGCTCTCAGCGGAAGAGAGCAACCGACAGGCAGGTTATAAATGGGCCATGATTGCAAGGCTGTATGACTTTATTGTACAGCTCCTGCGCACAATCGATCCTAGTGAGGATTCCGATGCGCTTAACTGGCAAATTACAACCTCGAAGAAGTTTGAGTTTATTGAGGGGGTATGTGAATATCTGGAGGAGCATTACGCTGAGAATATCAAGCTGGATCAGGTCGCTGATCATATTAAATTTAGTAAATTTTACGTCTGCAAGCTGTTCAAGGACATTAAGGGCATCACGCTGATGGAGTATTTGAATCATTTTCGAATTATCAAGTCGGAATGGGCGCTGCTGTTCAGTGAGGATTCCATTCTTGATATTGCGGTTAGCCACGGATTTAACAATATTAACTCATTTAACCGCCTGTTCAAAAAATATAATAACTGCACCCCGTCCGATTTTCGAAAGAAGCATAAAACAAACAACGCAAAATATGAAGGATGATGAACAATATCGGTGAAGAAAGCCTACTTCAAAATCAATATAATCGAATAAAATGTAAGCGTTTCCTTAATTGAAGGAGGGAGCTCATGAATCTATTTTCTCGTCACCGGAAGCCGCAGGTTAAACGCCATCATCTAGCGCTGCTTGTACTTCTATGCTCAGCCGTATTGCTGTCAGGCTGTCAGCTCCAGGCCTTGGCCGAATCTAATGATAACGAGATCACGGTGTGGAGCTTCACGGATGAAGCCGGCTATGCGATTGAGAAGTTCGAGGAGAAGTACCCGGACATTAAGGTTAATTTTGTCAACATTCCGGGCAATTTCTATATCACCAAGCTGAAGTCGGCACTTCAGACCAGCTCCAAGGCACCTGATGTCTTTATGATTGAAAACGCTAACATTAGAGAGCTGATTGATGTGCCTTACCTGCAAAATCTGTCGGAGGCACCTTACCATGCGGACGAACTGCTTCCTGAGCAGTATCCTTTTGTCCAGGCCAATGAGAAAGACAGTGAAGGAAATGTTAGAGCAATTGGTTATCAGGCAACTCCGGGAGCTATCTATTACCGGCGGGATCTGGCGAAGGAATACTTGGGGACAGATGATCCCGAAGAGGTCAGCAAGCAAATTGACACATGGGACAAAATCTTTGAGATTGGCGAACGGGTACAGCAGGAGAGCGGCAACCAAGTCCATGCTTTGGCGAACTGGAACGCGATCTCGAACTCTTATGACGGAATACCTTGGGTACAAGACGGCAAGTTTGTCATGGATGATACGTATCTGGAAATTCTGGACCTTGTTAGAGAAGCGAGAGAACGTAAGGTGCTTGCGGAATATGAAGAAGGAAGTGCAGGCTCCGCTGCCTCCATGCAGAAGGGCACCGTTATGTTTTACCCAGCAGCCACCTGGGGGCTCCAATACACCTTTAAGGCCAATGCTCCGGACACTTCTGGCCTGTGGGGGCTCGCTAAAGGACCAACAGGATTCAGCTCGGGTGGAACCTATATTGCCATGTACAGCAATAGTGACAAGAAGGATCTGGCCTGGAAGTTTATTGAGTTTTATAACTTTGACCACGAATTTCTGTCTCAGCTGGCACAGGAACAAGACTACTTTACGAGCAACATGATCGTGAATGATCAGCTGGCAGAGACAGTAACGTCGGATTATCTTGGCGGGCAGAAGCATTTTGAGTTCTTCTCAGAAGCAGCAAAAGACGTACCTGTCTATGAAAGAACGAAATATGACACGGTGATCAACAATGATATATTTAAAAACGTCCTTCAGCTGTATCTGAACAACGACATTCAAACGAAGGAGGAAGCGGTAAAGAGGATTAAACGCGACGTCAAATTGAGATTTCCAGAGCTCGAAGGATTGGAGTGAAATGCTGAATACGAAAGAACCTGAATAGGAAACCGATGACGGGGGGGACCAATGAATGTTTGCTAAGTCCATACGCAAAGACCACTATGGTTATTATTTTATTGCTCCGTTTTTCATCATTTTTCTCATCTTTGGACTTTATCCGATTCTGTACAGCTTATACATCAGTTTCACCAACTGGGACGGAATTACGACGCCGGAGTTCGTCGGCCTTGGCAATTACGCGGCGGTCGTGCAGGATCCGCTCTTTTGGAAGACACTGTTTAATACGTTATTCATATGGGGAATATCGGTAGTTCCTCAGCTGACCGTGTCGCTGGTATTGGCTTTTGTCCTAAATGACAAGCTTCTCAAGGGAAGAGATTTTTTTAGGGCCGTATATTTCTTTCCGAACATCGTCACTGCAGCTTCCTTAGGTTTGCTGGTGAGCTTGATCTTTGATTGGCAGTCCGGGGGACTCAATCACTTTCTAGTCCAGGTGGGTCTCATTGAGAATCCGATCAATTGGAAGAACGATCCTTGGTTCATGCGGCTGATCGTATCGGCGATCTTGTTCTTTCAATATTTTGGCTACTCCATGGTGATCTATCTTGCAGGCCTGCAGGGCATCGACCCTTCCTTGCAGGAAGCGGCCCAAATTGACGGCGCGGAGAAGAAGCATATCTTCCTTCACATCATCGTTCCTATGCTGCGTCCGATTATTTTGTTCCAGATCATTACGTCCATCATCGGCGGCATTCAAATCTTTGATCAGCCCTTTACACTGACGAACGGAACGGGGGGACCTGACCGGGCAGCCATGACAAGCATTATGTATCTGTACAATGTTGCTTTCCAGAGCACGCGCTTTGGTTATGGAGCAGCCATTGCCTTCTGCTTGTTCGTGATCATCATTTTGTTGTCGGTTGCCTCGTTCATGATGACCAAACGCAAGAGCAGCTCATAAGAGGGGGGAATGAGGATGCAAACGGCCAAATCATTAGAGCAAAGCATGGCTTATGAGAGAAAAGCAAAGGTAAATCGGCTGACACCCGGCAAAGTATTGATCTATCTTTTTCTAATTGCGCTAGCCATTATTTGTATTATCCCGTTCTATCTCATGCTGATCTATTCTACCCATAACAATGCTACGATCGCGTCAACCTTCACCTTTCTTCCGGGTTCGTTCCTGCCCGACAATTATGCCAATATGGCTTCCAAGATCAACATTTGGCGGGGCTTCGGGAACAGCATCTTTATCGCAGGAGCTTCCACGATTCTCTCTCTGTATATCGGTGCCTTGACGGCTTTTGGATTTGCAAAATATAAATTTAAAGGCCGCACATGGCTGTTCCTATTTCTGCTGGCAACGATGATGGTACCCGGGCAGCTCGCGCTGATCGGGATGTATCGACTGTTCAGTACACTCGGCATGCTGGACAGCTATGCAGCCATCATATTGCCGGCGGCAGCCAATGCCTTCAACGTATTTTTCATCAAGCAATTCATCGAGAGCAGCATTCCGGATGAGATTATCGAGTCATCACGGGTTGATGGGAGCGGAGAGTTCAGAACCTTTAACCAGATTGTGCTGCCGATTCTTGGTCCTGCGGTAGCAGCGCTTGGCATATTTACGTTCATTGGCTCATGGAACAATTTCCTTACTCCGCTTGTATTGTTCTTCTCACTGGATAAATATCCACTGCCGGTGCTCGTTGCACTGGTTCAGGGCTATTACGGTATGGATTATGGACTCCTGTACTTGGGTGTCGCCATCTCGATTGTCCCTATCATTATCGTGTTCGCCGTGTTCTCCAAACAGATCATCGGCAGCGTTGCATTGGGTGCAGTAAAAGGTTAGAGAGCGACAATTTGATATGAAGCTGAAAAGGCAAGGTTCACGTGAGTTCTACTGCACTCGCATGAATGTTGCCTTTTTGATCGTTTCCTAATTTCTGACTGCTACTTTTGTGCTCTTTCTAATATAATGGAGTTATTATAGTAACGGAGGAGAATCATTATGGGATTTTTAGATGGATTATTAGGAAATGCTTCACAAGTGAACTTGGCTGAAGTTCAGAAGGAATTTGCTGCTCTGCTGGCACCTAATGAGCAAATTGAGCGGGCGTATAAGCTGGTAAGAGACTTGTTTATTTTCACAGACAAAAGATTAATCCTAGTTGATAAACAAGGGATTACGGGCAAGAAGGTGGAATACCATTCGATCCCTTATAAGAGCATATCGCATTATTCCATTGAAACGGCAGGACACTTTGACATGGAAGCTGAACTTAAGATTTACATTTCCAGTTCTACCGTTCCGCTTCAAAAAACATTTAATAAAAACACAAATATTTACGAGGTGCAGAGCGTACTTTCTCATTATATTTTGAAATAATAGACAGCATGGTGCGGGCAGATCGGACAAATGATCAGAGACCTTACGTGAGCTTTTGCAAATTCTTTGCTTGGCAATAACCTTTTCTATATGTATAATAGTGGAAATTCAAAACACGAAAAGCGATGAAAGGGATCTGCTTCTGCATTTGATGATCTAGAGAGCTGCCGGTTGGTGCAAGGCAGGGATTCAAGCAGAGGCACACCTCACCCTGGAGCAGTATAGCTGAATTGAACTCTTGCTGATCTTGGAGTTTTCATTTAGGCTGTACCGGCTAACCGTCGATATACGGTTGTTCAAGATTCGGATGCGTTTGTGCACATGACCCGCATTCGAATAAAGAAGAGTGGTACCGCGAAGGAATGATGGCCTGTCGCCTCTTTAGAGGCGACGGGCTTTTTTGGTGCCAAACAGGCAGTTTATCTAGATATCCATTGCAGGGGGAAGTAATGATGAAAGAGATCATTGATTATTATGAAGCCTTTGATGAATGGGGAAGACTGGATCGGGAACCGCTGGAATTTACAGTGAACTGGCATTATATAACGCGATATCTTCCACCGTCGGGTCATGTACTGGACAATGGCGCAGGTCCAGGTAAATATGCCATGGAGCTGGCTAAGCAAGGCTATCGGGTCACCTTGTCTGATCTGACCCCCAGACTTGTGAGAATAGCAGAAGAACAGGCAGCACGTTTACAGCTGGATTCACAATTTGACGGACTTCATGTGCTGAATGCGGCGGACCTCCATTTATTTTCAGATGAAGCCTTTGATGCATCCCTGATGCTTGGTCCATTGTACCATTTGCAGGAAGAAGCGGATCGAGCCAAAGCCGCGAGGGAGCTGTACCGAGTTACCAGATCAGGTGGAGTCGTGTTTGTTGCCTTTCAGACACGCACCCGCATGCTGCTGAACTCATTACTGAATCCAGCGCACTGGAAACCCAATCATACGATGGATAATCTCGATCAATTTTGGGCAACCGGCAGATTTAATCACGAGGATAAAGGGCGTTTTACGGGAGCGTACTACTTCGACACAGCCGGCATCGAACCTTTTATGCAGGAGCATGGATTTGAGAAGATTAGTCTTATTGGCTCTACCAGTATCGGAGCATTGCTGCAACCTGAACAGGTGGATTATTGGAGAAATCAAGGGGACGAGGCTTACCGAAAATATGTGGAGCTGATGATCTCAACTGCAGAAGACCCGGCGCTGCTTGGTATATCCTCACACTTACTCTATATCGGACGAAGAAGGTAGCTTAGACCATCGAGTCCAAAACCAATAGCTCATTATGGGAAGTTGACTGGATAGACGGCTTTGATCATTCGTAATGACCTTATATTATCGGTATAATGATGTGTATATAAGAAGGAGGGACATTCAAATGATCGCTCATATTCAGAGAAATGAATCGGGTTACATCGCAGAATTCAAACGCGAATTAAATCATCCTGCATATAAGGTATGGGCAATGCTCATTGATAACAAACGATTGAAAGAGTGGTTTCCAGAGCTTGAGGTGAAAGAACTCGGAACCGGGGGAATGATCCTGTTTGATATGCAGGATGGGACTTATGAGGAAATGCCGATATTGGACTATGTAGAGGGCAAGGTACTCGAATTTGTGTGGGGAGAAGACAAGGTGCGTTTTGAAATCCACGCAGACGACAGTGACGAAACTTCGACGCTTATACTCTCAGAAAAGATCACTTTTCTTACAGACCATACCCCTAAGGATCTGGCAGGCTGGCATGTCTGCCTTGATGCTATTGAGACTTTGTTAAATGGAAGAGCATTAACAGAGAGTAAAGAAGAGTGGGATCACTGGTATCCGCAATATGTGGAGGCACTCAAGCCTTTTCGATAATTCGCTTAACGTACAAAGCCTTCCCTCGTGAGATTTCTTGAGGGCAGGCTTTTTTCCTGTTCTTCCAGGGGAATAACAGAGTTCGAAGAGCTTTATTTTATAAGAACATAATTATTCTTTACCGATCGGTCTCAATATGTTATTATTACCAACACAAGGAGGGATATTATTGTGGCAAGAGCCAAGGAATTCGATGAGGACGCAGTATTGCTTAAAGCCATGCGTTTATTTTGGGAACAAGGATATGAGAAAACTTCCATGGTGGACTTAGTCAACCATATGGGAGTACATAAGAGAAGTTTGTACGATACTTTCGGGGATAAGCATTCTTTATATATCAAGGCATTGAACCGTTACACCCGCCTAATGATGGATAAGAAACTCGATAGAGAGCCCGCTTCTGTCGTGGGAGCCATAAGGCAGTTATTTGACAATGTTATTACCAGTGGAGAAGGTGAATACCCTAAAGGCTGTTTGATCGTTAATACCGCAGTTGAGCTTGCTCTTCACGATTTGGAGTGTAAAAGTTGGGTCAACCAACGATTTGCCGATACGGAGCAACTCATAGTTGAACTCATTAGGGCGGGTCAACGTTCCGGAGAACTCAATAAAGAGATGAATGCTGAATGGCTTTCCAATTATTTTAATAATGCATTAGTTGGTCTTCGAGTTATGGTCAAGACAACCGACGACAGAGATAAATTAGAACAAATCGTTGAAATGACAATGTCAATTTTGAAGTAAAAATTTTTTTTTACACATTTGAGACCGAACGTTCTCAAATTAAGTTTTATATATTAAACGAACAAAAGGAGAAGTGATTATGAAGAGAATGATTTGGATTATTCTTATGATGTCTTGCGGAGCAACCTATATTTCATCGTTATTTCCTTTGTATGGAGACCATTATCATATGAGCAGCCTTGAGTTAACATTATTATTTGCCGTTTATGCCGTTATCTTGGTGCCAACCTTGCTAATCGTGGGAGCTAAGGGTAGCTCATGGGGATTAAAGAAGGTACTTCGCATAAGTATATGGCTATCTATCGCATCAACCTTGCTTTTTATAGGAAGCCAAAACGTCTGGATGCTCTTTGCGGCAAGGATTTTGGAAGGTATTGCATATGGCGCTTTTACAGGAACAGCCACAGCATTTTTATTAAAACAAACCTCTCATGATCAACAAAGTACTGCAATTAAGTTCTCTGGAGTAGCCATAAATGTTGGATTTGGGATGGGGCCTGCAATTTCCGGTCTTATCTTGCAATATGTGCTTGTACAGCCGCTTCGGTTACCATTTTGGGTTTTGCTCGGATTGCTATTAAGTTCCTTGGTGTTAATAGAAACGTTACCGAAGCATGAAGATTCACAAAAATCAACAAATGCTAAGATTTCACTGGGAGTTCCGGATAGTATTCGGTCCCACTTTATTTCGTTCATTGCGCTTCCGGCATTTACTTTCTTCATGTTAGGTGGAATAGTATTCTCTATGATTCCATCTTTCGTAAAAAACGTTATTCATTCCTCTGATCTTTCAATAGCAGGGTTGCTGGTGTTTATGCTCTTAGGAGTGGCTGCGTTTATACAATTTTTTCCTTGGTTACAAAATCCAGTCAAACGGATGCGCATAGGTATTGTGTTCCTAGCGATCGGTCCGTGGATCATTGTTTTATCTGGACAGATAGAGAATTTATTAATGCTCTGGCTCGGAATGCTTATTCAAGGAGTTGGCGCTGGTTGGTCGTTCCAAGTTGCATTAATGTTTGCCGGTCAATTACCGAAGCCGGAAGAACGTCCGAGAGTCATTTCAGCGTTTTATTTGTGCGCCTACTCTGGATTCATTATCCCTCCAATCGGAGTCGGTATTTTAAATCAATTCTTTAGCTTGAATTACTCCCTGATTATTCTAAACTCGTTTGCTGCGCTAATCATTATCTATGTCTTAATTTATTCAGTCAAATTTAATCATTATTATTCGAAAGTGCTATCAAAATAAGCTGCCTCTCTAATGTTGACTCAGGTTAGAATAAGATCCAAAATGTTGGGAAAATATCCTAGGATGTCCATATGACAGCGTTTACAATACAGATAACACTTTCCGAGGAGAGTGAACTGGATATAGGAGGTCTTGTATGAAAAAGCACCGAAACAGATTTGGATTGATATTCTTGAGTCTCTCGATGTTATTAATGCTGCTCGGCCCGTCTGGTGGAGATCGTAAGGCGGAGGCAGCCCCTGCTTTTGCCAAAGGAGCGGATATCAGCTGGGTAGCAGGGATGGAAGCAGCAGGATACAAGTGGAAGGACAAGAACGGGGTGCAGCGTGATATCCTGCAAATTTTGAAAAATGATTATCAGATGAACTCCGTACGCTTGCGTGTATGGGTGAATCCAAACATGAGTGATTATGCAAACGGATATATGAATGCAGAGAAAGCAGCAGATCTCGCGCTTAGAGCGAAGAATCTGGGAATGAGTGTGATGCTGACCTTGCACTACAGTGACTCTTGGGCAGATCCGGGACAGCAGAATAAGCCTTACGCATGGCGAAACTACACTTTTCAGCAGCTGATGGACGCCGTATGGTCCCATACCATTTATGTAATGAATACAATGAAGAACAAAGGGGTTACACCGGATTGGGTTCAAATTGGCAATGAAACGAATGACGGCATGTTATGGAATGACGGTAAAGCTTCTGTGAACATGAAAAATTACGCTTGGCTCGTGAACACCGGGCATAATGCCGTGAAGTCGATCAGTCCGAATACGAAAACCATCGTGCACCTGGCGAACGGACATGATCAGGCCGTGCTCGACTGGAATATCGGAGGTCTTGTTCAAAATGGAGCTAATTTTGATGTGGTCGGACTTTCTCTATATCCATCGGCCTCTGATTGGACCACCAAGGTGAATCAGACCATAACGAATGCGAATCAGTTGATATCGAAGTATGGGAAGGAGATTGTCATATCCGAGATCGGTATGGATTATAATCAGGCTTCGGCAGCCAAGAGCTTCATTACCAAGATCAAAAATGATGTGCGTAATATTTCTGGAGGCAAGGGGCTCGGTGTATTCTATTGGGAACCGCAAGCGACCCCAGGTTATAATGGGGGTTACAACAAGGGCGCATGGAACGCAGACGGCAAACCGACCATTGCACTGGAAGGATTTATTAACTAATAGTGTGTATTCGTTCTTATAGAGCTGGCTCGTATTCGTCATTAATACGGTCCAGCTCTTTTATTTATCTTGACGAAGAGATTTTTTCCTCGTTCTGCCATCGATCTTCCAGCTTCTCGTTTAAATTCACACCCTGCATATAGTAGTCTATTAAAAATTGCTTGAAAGCTAGAGCCGCTTTCGATAAATAGCGGTTCTTATGCCAGGTTAAACGAAACAATGCTTTGGAATGCTCATCCACGATGCTGACTAGCTGCACTTGGGGAGACCAGTCACGAATACAGGAGGATACGAAGGCGACTCCGATCCCTGCTTCAACCATTTTGAGCAGCATGGAGGGTTCATCCACCCGGCATACAAAATTGGGTGATATTCCGGATTTACGGCAAAATTCATTCTGGATATGGTAGAGAGCATGAGTTTCCTTGTAACCAACAAAGTGCTCTTGTTTCACTTCAGACAGCTGCAGCCTGTCACGATCAGAGAATGGATGGTTTGGGGGGAGTGCCAAATTAATAATTTCTTTCGTGAGATATTCAGATTGGATATCCGATGCAGCGATCGGAAGGGAAGACATGCAATAATCAATCCGATCTTCATTTAATAAAGACTCCATCTCATGATGTGTGGCTTGAATGATCCCGAATTTGGCGTTTGGATATTTCTTACTGAACAATTTCAAAGGCTCTCCTATACGATCCGGGTCTTGAATGGCAATCTCAATCCTTCCTTGGTTCAGTCCAGCCATGTCCTCAAGTTCTCTTCTGCCTTCTTCAAGTGTTGACAGCACGAGTTCTACACGCTGAAGAAATGATCTCCCGTATTCATTAAGCCTTATCTGCCTGCCGTTCCTTCGAAACAAAGGAACACCCAGATCCTCTTCAAGGCGAGCGATGGTTTTGCTGAGCGCAGGCTGAGCAATTCTTAACTGCTCAGCAGCCTTCGTCATATGCTCAAGCTGCGCCACAGTACGGAAATAGTGAAGCTGCAGAAGTTCCATCGTTTTCACTCCTTTTTCTCGATTATATACAGCTTAATATACTTCAGTATATAAGAATATGGCTAAATATATATTTTTCTTCCATCTTCTTCAAGAATAAACTGGAGAAAAGAGAAGTAAGGGAGGAAAAATTGAAATGGACGACAAGGTGGTTAGTCCGACTCAACAAGATGCAGCCGATCGTGCAAATAGACTAATTCGAGTGTTAGCATTTACCATGGTGCTGTCGGTCATGAGTGTAACGATGTTTAACATCGCGCTGACGGACATCAGCATTGAATTTTCATTAACCGTAGCTCAGGTAAGCTGGGTCTCCACCGCGTATCTCGTCGTCTACGCGCTGGGCACGCTCACATACGGGAAGCTGGTAAGCATGGTTCATCTGCGGCATTTAGTTGTGATTGGATTGTTCATGTTTGCTCTGGGATCGCTGGTTGGATTTACAGCGCAGTCTTACTCTATGGTTGTACTGGGCAGAATCGTACAGGCGGCAGGGGCTGCTGTAGTGCCGGCCATGAGTACCATCATACCTGTCAGATATTTCAGTCCGGAGAGAAGAGGGTATGCACTTGGAATTACCTTTACAGGACTTGCGGTTGGAAATGCAATAGGACCTGTCATCTCAGCAGCAATTGTCAGCTTTGCCGAATGGAGATGGCTGTTTGCAGTGCCGATCCTTACACTGGTTACTTTACCGTTTTACCTAAAGTATTTAGAGAAGGGCGAGTTAAAGAAAGATAAGATCGACTACTTCGGGGGAAGCCTGCTAGCCTTATTTGTTGTATTTCTTATGATGTCGATAACTCAAGCGAACATACTGTATTTTTCAGCAGCGTCAGTCCTGTTTATATTATTTCTTGTTCGTTCAAGGCTGACGTCAGCCCCATTTATCCCCCTTCAATTGTTTCGATCGAAAGGGTATGCCATCGGGCTGGTTATTCTGGTTCTTGTACAGGGGATTGGGTTCTCGTTCCCATTTCTGACCCCGCTGCTGCTGCAACAGGTCAATGATCTTTCCTCGGGAATCGTCGGATTTATGTTGGTTCCTGCAGCGATCGGTTCTGCCTTGCTTGGAAAAAGAATTGGAAAAGTCGTCGATGCCCGCGGGAATCACTTTGTCTATTCGATATCGGCATGTCTTTTGTTCATTACATTTATGGCGATGTCTATTTGGGCAGGGGTTCATCATTATTGGATAGCAGCTATCCTCATTGTGGGTACTGTAAGCCAAATGAGTCTTCAAATTTCGCTCATTAACAGCGTGTCCCGTTCACTTGCTCCAGAATATATAGGAATAGGGATGGGGCTTGTTTCGACTCTTAATTTTATGTCCGGCGCAATCGCCGCTTCCTTCTACAGTATACTCCTTGATCAAGGAGCGGGGACTGCGTGGAATGGACTAAATGGAAACCTGGAAGCATCCGTATTCAGCAATATGTATTTTGTGTTCGCTGTCATGCATATCCTCCTGCTCGCAGCTTTTCACTACTTGTACAGGAACCCTGTTCCGAAAGTTCGAACAGCAAACAGGCATTCGCACTAATTCGCCAAAATGAAACAATTAGTATTTTATTCCTATGAAGTTGTTAATAAACAACAAATAAAATAGAAAGAATTCAGGCGAACAGGACAAAAGAAATGCTGCACGAGCATAGATGGTACTATTTTGTTTTTGATTCACGCTGATCTGTGCGTCAAAATGTATTTTTCATAGACCAAACAACCTAAATCACAACTGAAAAATAAATGCTGGATAATCGGTCCTGCATCTATCACAAAATTGACATTATTATTCTATCCAAGTAGTAATATCAACGCCCCAATTCGCATTTTCCTTCAAGAACCGCTATAAATGCGGTTCTTTATCCTTTTATGAGAATTTTATCGAAAAATGCGACATGCATGTCATATGACGTATCCGTCTTAATACTTAATTGACCTATGTAAAATAAGTATTAAGAACCAAATGTAAAATTATGTTAAATAAATGCTTGTAACCGTCTTTTTTTATGATTTATACTCTCTTCACAAGCAATAGCTTTCCATTTAACAATTCCTCTAAAATGTTAACTCTCATCTCATCAAACTCTCAGAATCTCATCAATCTCCAAGAATTTTTAAACTCTATCAGTAATACAAAATAGATTAGCCCCCTGAATCTACTCAAATCAATCTTCTTTTTCCCATCGAAGACGCTTAAGTCTATGAATTCACTTCTATTAACCCCTTAAAGGAGGTGGTGCTCCCAATCAAATTCTGATTACTAATTTCTCGTTGTTTGATTGGTCGTGTATTTGTTTGGAGGAAATTCACACGTTTCTATCTCTATTCCCAAAGGAGTGTATTAGACTTGGTCACAGCGAAAAAGACGAAAAAAACGATCTCATTAGGCATGGCTTTCCTCCTGGCAGTGTCCATTGTAAGTCCGGCTATGGCTGCACCGACGACCTCAGTTTCTGACAAGATCGATTTGCGTACTGCGGCTCCCGAACTGATCACTGCAAAAGTAGACTCTAAGCTAAATAAGCTGTTTGACGAAGACAAATATGTCACCTATCTGGTCAAAATGTCGGAACAAGCGGATACTGCGCTTGCTTCTCAGAAAGCAATGGATCTGGCTTCCACTCAAAAAGCAACCCCTGCAGCTGCAAAGCTCTCAGCTCGTACCTCAGTGGTTAGTACACTTCGTGAAACGGCATCGCGTACACAAATACCGATCCAAAAATATTTGGATGAACAGAAGGAAGCTGGCGGAGTTAAAGAATACAAGAGCTATTTCATCGTCAATTCGCTGGCGGTTACAAGTACCAAAGAGGTGATGGAGGAGCTGGCCCTTCAGCCGGGCATAGACAAGATTCTTCCGAATGAAGAACGATTCCTGCAGGAAGTTACGGTGGATAAGAAGGCTTCGACTCCGAAGGCAAGTGATCTGGACAGCGATTCTGCTGCCTCAGCAGCGGATCAGAGCAAGAATATAGAAACTTCAGATTATGACCCGGCAAACATTGAATGGAACATCGCTCAAGTCAACGCACCCGAAGTGTGGGAGCAAGGAATCGACGGCTCCGGAATTGTCGTCGCGAATCTGGACTCAGGTGTTGATTATACACACCCTGCCCTTGCCAGCAAATGGCGTGGTTTGGATCCGAGCGGCAATGTCGTTGATCCAGAGCTAAGCTGGTACGATCCTCATAGCGGTGCCTCACTTCCAGCCGATACGGACGGTCATGGTACGCATACGATGGGGACGATGGTAGGTGCTGAAGAAGACGGCACGAATATGATCGGTGTAGCACCCGGCGCGAAATGGATGGCGGTCCGAATCTTTAATCCGAGCACAACGGATGCCATCATTCTGGATGGTGCTCAGTGGCTGCTGGCACCGGTAGATGAAGAGGGTAATCTTCATCCTGAGCTTGCTCCAGATGTAGTGAACAACTCATGGGGTGGAGGAGCAGGTATCGATGAATGGTTCAGACCTATCGTACAAGCATGGCGTGATGCGCAGATATTCCCCGAATTCTCTGCGGGTAACACTACATTGACGAATCCAGGAGGCCCTGGTTCTGTTGCCAACCCGGCGAACTATCCGGAATCCTTTGCTACAGGTGCAACGGACATCAATGGAAATTTGGCTGACTTCTCCCTCTTGGGTCCTTCTCCGTATGATGAGATTAAACCTGAAGTCTCTGCTCCGGGTGTGAACATTCGCTCCTCGGTACCAGGCGGCAGTTATGAAGGGGGCTGGAATGGAACATCGATGGCAGGGCCCCATACGACTGCCATTGCGGCCATGCTATTGCAAGCGAACAGCTCTCTCACTGTCGATGATCTGGAGGATATTCTGACAGAAACTGCCACAGAAAGAACGGATAGCACCTATCCAGAATCACCTAACAACGGATATGGACACGGCATCGTCAATGCACTTGATGCGGTCGGCTCAGTCCTTCAAGGAGTTGGTTCTGTAACGGGTCGAGTGACTATTGACGGTGATGACCTGACTGCACCTGAGCTGGATTACACTGTTCTGGAATCGGTTTATGCCGGACTGGATGCCGGATTCTCCATTGAAGCCAGTGATAATATATCCGTTACTGAAGTCAGTGTTTATGCAAGAACAGAAGGTATGAGCCGCTATGTATACATACCAGCGGAACTCACTTCCGGAGATGCGCTTGATGGTACGTACCGAGCTGTTATTCCTGCAGCACTTATCGAGGAGCCAGGCCTTGAATATTACATCCGTGTGAATGACTATGGCAATAACGGTTATGAGACGGAAGTGCACTCCGTAGACGTACTGGAAGGAATCGAACCAGGTTATTCCCAAAATTTTGAACAGGATTATGTTGGATTCTTGCCTGATCTTGACAATCCTTGGGTATGGGGAGCTCCTGAAAGCGGACCTGGAAGTGCCTATTCCGGGGAGCATGTAATGGCGACAAATTTGTCGGGTACGTATGCACCGAATTCTAACACCGCTCTCATTGCACCGCCCATTAATTTAGCTGACGCACCTGAAGGTGCTCTGTTGTCCTTCAAGCAATGGTTTGACCTTGAAGACGGCAGTGATTTCGGAAGTGTGTACTTAGCGACAGAAGAGAATGACTATGAGTTTG
This sequence comes from Paenibacillus shunpengii, assembly GCF_042684905.1. Taxonomy (NCBI): domain Bacteria; kingdom Bacillati; phylum Bacillota; class Bacilli; order Caryophanales; family Paenibacillaceae; genus Paenibacillus; species Paenibacillus shunpengii. The sequence goes on from NZ_JBHUMJ010000002.1 coordinate 1,949,379, forward strand.
AACAGCTGCTTACGGTTACGGGAAGCAGTGAAGATTGGGTAAACCAGTATATAGATTTAACCGCGTATGCGGGTCAAAAAGTATATGTGGCCTTTGTCCTCAGTTCGGATGGATCAGTTCAAGGAGAAGGATGGTACATTGACGACTTCTCGCTGCAGCTTCCGGATGAAGTGGCTCCAGCAGCTCCGTCTGATCTGACAGGAACACCTTCAATACTTGGTGACGTATCGCTAGAGTGGAGTGCTCCTGCTGATGAAGATCTGAAGGAATATCATGTTTATCGTTCTGTGGCATCCGACACGGGATATGAGCTGATTGGCACGACATCTGAAGCATCCTATGTTGACAGTATTACGATTGAAGGAGAAGCAACCTTCTATTATGTAGTCAAAGCAAAAGATTACAGCGGCAACGAGAGTGACGCTTCCAATGAAGTCGCTGTGGATGTTGCTGTGCCGGAGACCCTATTCAGTGATTCGTTTGATGGTGATAATGACAATGGATGGACACATGCGGGAACGAATGATGTATGGGAGCGGGGAGCTCCTGCTGCACCGGGTCCAGCTTCCGCGGTCAGTCCTCCGAATGTTTGGGGCACGGATCTGAACGGAACTTATCTGGCAAGCTCAAATTTCTCTCTGGTATCGCCTGTGATTGACTTAACTTCTCAGAATACGGCTGCACTGACCTTCAATCACTGGTACGAAATCGAAAGAAACTATGATGATGCCTACGTGGAAGTAACCACGGATGGCGGTACGACCTGGACAGAGATTGGCTACTACTCTCATGCAACAGAAGGTAAGCAGTGGTCACCTGTATTTATTGATCTGTCAAGCTATGCAGGAAATGAAATTCAAGTACGCTTCAGATTAACCACGGACAGCAGTGTACAAAAAGCCGGATGGTACTTAGATGATGTACGGGTGCTGGCTGTTTCTGCACCAGAATCAACAGCTAGTGATACAAAGACTGAATCTAATAAAGCCAAAGCAATACAGAAGGCACCTGTATTGACGGACTTTGTGAGCAAGCAGCCGATTACGACTCAAGGTGATTCCGTATCGAAGGATGGAGAAGTCGGACTGCTTAGTCTTCCCGTCTCCGCTACAGTAACGGTTGTCGAAACCGGCAGATCGGTTCGTACGGATGCATATACAGGCCGTTACAGCTTTAATCATGTAGCAGGTGACTATAATTTGAAGGTCGAGTCTTACGGCTATTACCCACAGACAGTGCCTGTAAGCATTGAAGATGGCAAGACACGTAACGTTAACTTCCAGCTCGAAGAAATTCCACAAGGCACGATTACAGGCATCGTTACAAATGAACGTACGGGAGAGCCGATTGCAGATGCAGTAGTTATGGTCATGGAAGACGCACAGGTATCCCCTGTTCGGACTGACGAAGCGGGTGCCTTTACTCTGCAGGTATATGAAGGAACTTATACTTTGTCCATCTCCGCATTAGATTACTATAGTGAAACAGCAGAAGTAACCGTTCCTGCGAACGATACTGTCACGCATGACTTTGATCTGAAGCCCTTCATCGGCTATGCAGGTGAGATCAAATATGATGACGGAACAGCGGAGAATGCTCGTGCATGGAATGCGGCAGGGAATGCGTGGGCTGTTAAAATGAGTCCTGAATCAGAAGCGGTACAAGTAACCGGAGCATCCTTCCTCTTCTGGAATACAGAGTGGCCGAGCCCAGGCGGTACAGCCTTCAGTTATTCTGTATATGATACATCTGGACCAGATGGAGCACCTGGACGTGAGCTTGCAGGTCCATTTGACGGTACTGCTCTAAGAAATGACGAATGGACAACGGTAGAGTTCCCGGAACCGGTCTCGGTTACAGGAGACTTTTACATTGTATACGAGCAGACCGAAGCGAATCCTTATTCACCGGGACTAGCAACCGATGAGAGCAGTACAGTCGCTGAACGGGCATGGCAGCGGATCAGTGGCGCATGGACTGCCTCCCCTCTAGAGGAAGGAAATTACATGATCCGTGCGCATGTACAGTATGCCATTGGCGCGCCAATCATCACTTCTCCGGCTGAAGATACGTATACGAATGAGGAGTCCATTACAATTACAGGTACTTCCAATGCCAACGGATCAACGGTGACGATTTATAATGGGGAAGAAGAAGCAGCAACTGCGACGGTGGAAGAGGGGCAATTTGAAGCAGTGATCGACCTGAATGCAGGCGAGAACGTTCTTGTCGCTGAAGCCTTGGTGGGTGATGAAGTAACAGACCCTTCTACTCCAGTTACGGTAACTCTTGATCAAGCTGCACCAGAGCTTGTTGTTACCTCTCCAGAGGATGGAGAGACGACGAACGCTGAAGCTTATACCGTGAGAGGTACAGTGAATGATGAATACCTTGATATGGTTACAGTGAATGGTGAAGCAGCTGAAGTTACGGAGGATGGAAGCTTCGAGCATCGTCTTCTAATCAATTCAGGTGATAATCTCATTACCGTTACAGCAACGGATTTGGCAGGAAATGAAACAACTATTACACGTACAGTTGTAGTAAACTGGGCGGCACCTGTCATAACGAATCTCACACCAAGCTCTGACCTGCATATTGCAGCAGGAGATGCAGTGTATGTATCCTTTGATAGCAGCCCTGGTCTGTCGGCATCCTTCCGTGTCGAACTGCCAGGCAATGCCCCATCGAGCTTCAACGAAGCTCCGCTCACAGAGACTTCACCTGGACACTATGAAGGAACCTATACAACCTCAGAATCGTTGAGGCTCGAAGGCGGAGTTATCGTAGTAAGAGTATGGGATACAGCAGGAAACGAAACAGAAGTTGCAGCACTTGGTAAATTATATGTAACAGAGAGTGGGGAAGAGCCGGCTCCGCCGAATGTAGCCCCTGTCGCCATCATTCAATCTCCGAGCGCAGCGCAGCGTAACCGGGATGTTACTTTCGATGCTTCAAATTCATACGACGAGGATGGCAGCATTGTTTCTTATACATGGAATTTTGGTGATGGAGCAACGGGTAGTGGAGTCACCGCTACACATGCCTATACCAAAGGCGGGAATTATACGGTGGAGCTCATCGTCACAGATGATCAAGGTGCAGTGAATACGAAAACATTTGTCATTCGAATTCGCTAAGCTCTTGAACGAACACTTGTCCTAATGAAAAAGAGGAGTTCCGGATAATGGTCCGGATTCTCCTCTTTCTCGATTTTTTAGGCTTGATATTTGGATAGGTCAATCCGTCGGTCAAGTCCCAGTTCTACACCTTCATCTTCGAGCTTCATCTCTTGGATCAATCGCTGCTCGTCCTGAGTCATGCTTATTTCTCCTAACTTATTTACGACTCGGTGCCAGGGGAGGGCATGCTTCTCACTCATTGTGTGAAGTACCCGGACAACCTGTCTTGCCGCACGAGGACTTCCGGCTAAAGCCGCAACTTGTCCGTAGGTCATTACCTTTCCCTCTGGAATGGATTGAATGATTCGAATCACTTCTGCGGTAAAGGGCTGCATTGCTTCCTGTCTCCTTAAGTTTCTACATTCGTTGATAGAATCATTTCAGATGATTATATCAAAAAAATATCGTTCTTAAGAACTGTTTATCGCGAAGAATGGTAACAAGTGGTTGACGATGATCAAGACTCAAAGGTAATATAATCATGCAAACGGTTTCACTAGATTTAAAGCAAGGAATTCCTTTTCTGGACAAAACCACAAGCAGACATTTAGAAAAATGTTTGCGTTAATTAGAACGGAGGTGCATGTTTACGCTATTCTTGAGCAGGAAGAAGATAGAATAACAACGATCCATATGGTTCGACAATCTATGCAAACGGTACCAAATTGGGTGTATTCCATTTCAATATGAATCGGAGGAATGTTCATGCGCAATTATCGTTCTTTGCGTACAGCAGTAACAGTGTTCATCGTTGCAGTTATGGTCTTGACAAGCATATGGATCGTGCCTGCTGATGCTCAGGAGAATCATTCAATTCAGTCGATACCTGAGCAGACTTTAAGAATTCATTATGACGGGACTGGAGAGAATCTGGGTGTTTGGGTATGGGAGGATGTAGAGCTTCCGTCAGCCGAATGGCCAAGCGGTGCAATTCCGTTTACAGCAGCACAGCAGGATGCTTATGGAGCCTATGTAGATATTCCGCTCAGAGCAGATGCTAAAAAAGTTGGCTTTCTCCTCGTAGATCGGACGACCGGGGAGAAGCGCGGTGGAGATAAGATACTAGAGATGGGCTCAACAAATATAAATGAGGTGTGGCTGGGACAAGGATCAGACGAGATTCTCCTGTATGAACCTGTACCCTTGGCTGATGACGTCGTGCGGATCCATTATTCTCGTGCAGATCAAGACTATGATGGATATGGATTATGGTTATGGGAAGATGTGAAAGCGCCTTCAACAGATTGGCCGCAGGGCGCGCTCCCATTTACTAACGAACAGACCGATAAATATGGTGCTTATATTGATGTTGAGCTAAAAGAGGATGCGACGAAGCTCGGGTTTCTTATTGTGAATCGTAATAATGGTGAGGAAAAGGATGGTGGAGATAAGAGCTTCAACCTCCTTCAGCATTATGATCAATTATGGGTCCGGGAAGGTGATGATCAAGTGTACGTCTCACCTTATGGTGAGATGGCTACAGGAGTTACAGCTGCTACAGTCACATCCAAGGACCAGATTGAGCTCAAATTTACTCGAACTGAAGGACTTACTCCGGATGCGGTAAGCAAAGAATTGATCATTAAGGATCAGGCTGGCTCGGTTGTTGAAGCTAGTGAAGTCAAAGTAACCGAGAAAAATACAGTAGTAATCACAGCTGATTTTGATCTGAACAAGCTTCCACTTACAATTACGTATGCAGGCATAACGGTTAAGGCAGAGCTTCATTGGCGTGTTATTGATGAATTGTATGCTTATAAGGGTAACGACCTCGGTGCTACATACAGTAAGAAAAAAGTCACCTTCAAGCTGTGGGCGCCGACTGCAAGCTCAGTAACACTGAATGTTTACGATAAGAAGGATGCATCTGTTCATATTGGATCCAAGGAGCTGACCCTTCAAGAGCAAGGGGTATGGAAGACCGTAGTTCGACCAGATGAGCTTGGCGTGAAGGATCTTAAAAATTATTTTTACCAATATGAGGTTGTAAACAATGGCGAGAGTCAAAAAGTGCTGGATCCTTATGCGAAATCGATGGCAGCTTTCCAGGTCGATACTTCAGGCGCTGCGGGTCAAGACGGGGATGTCGTTGGCAAAGCAGCCATCATTGATCTCAGTAAAACAAATCCGAAGGGTTATAACTATGCCAAGATTGACGGTTATCAAAATAGAGAGGATGCGATTATATGGGAGCTGCACGTTCGGGATTATACTTCCGATCCTTCTATTCAAGATGACCTAACCTCCAGATGGGGCACCTATAGTGCATTAGAAGACAAATTGGATTATATGAAATCACTAGGCGTCACTCACGTACAGCTTCTCCCGGTTATGGCCTGGTACTATGGGGATGAGACGAAGATGGGCGACAGGGAGCTGCAATACTCTGCCGGAGGCAACGAATATAACTGGGGATATGACCCTCACAATTACTTCTCTCCTGATGGGGCGTATTCCGAAGATGCCACAAATCCGGAGCTTCGAGTCAAAGAGCTTAAGAACATGATTGATGCTATTCATGATGCAGGTATGGGTGTCATTCTCGACGTCGTATATACGCACATGGCGAAAGCTGATCTTCTGAATGATATCGTTCCGAATTACTATGCTTGGAAGGACAGTAATGGTGCATACGTCGGCGGCTTCGGCAATAATCTGGCTACGAATCATGTCATGGCCGAGAAATTGATGGTTGATTCCGTCAAATACTGGTTTGATGAATATAAAATTGACGGCATGCGTTTCGATATGATGGGGGATGCGACTTCCGGTTCTATTCAAAAAGCTTATGATGCAGCGGCCAAGCTGAATCCGAATGCTCTCTTCATTGGTGAGGGCTGGAGAACGTTCAGCGGAGCTAATGCAGATCCTGAACTTGCCGGACAAGGTGCTGACCAGGATTGGATGGACGAGACAAATGATGTAGGTGTATTCTCCGATGAAATCCGTAATGAATTAAAATCCGGATTCGGTTCTGAAGGAGAGCCTAGATTCCTTACCGGCGGTGCAAGAGATATCAACCTGATCATAAGCAATATCAAAGGCCAGCCGACTAACACGCCAGCGGACGATCCTGGAGATATGGTTCAATATATTGAAGCTCATGATAATCTCCCGCTGTATGATGTTATTGCACAATCGATCAAGAAAGATCCGTCCATACCGGCAAATGATCTCGAAATTCATCAGCGGATCAGGCTTGGAAATCTGATGGTGCTGACTTCTCAGGGAACGGCATTTCTGCACGCGGGGCAGGAATACGGACGTACGAAGCAGTGGCATGGTGAAGGGTTGCCTGAGCAGAAATATCACGCTCTGTCAGATGAAACCGGTAAAGTATTTGGCTATTTCATTCACGATTCCTATGACTCTTCAGATGCGATTAACAAATTCGATTGGGATAAGGCACTGGACAGTAAGAAATATCCGGTTAACAGTGTTACAAGGGAGTATACGGAGGGACTTATTCAACTGAGAAAATCAACCAACGCCTTCCGTCTAGGGGATGCATCTCTCGTAGATAAGAATGTATCTCTAATCAACGCACCGGAGATGAACAGCAAGGATCTGATCATCGCCTACAAAAATAAGTCAACGGATAACACGGGGACATACTATGTTTTTGTTAATGCGGATCAGACTCCAAGAACGCTTAGTCTCGATACAGATCTTACGAAAGGAACTGTTGTCGTGGATCAGGATGAAGCTGGAGTTAAGGCGGTTTCTGACAATTCCGGGTTTGAACTTAGTAAAACTTCAATTACACTTGAGCCGCTGACGGCAGTTGTAATTAAGATGAAAGAAAAATCGAAAAAGTAAAGCATTCCTAAGAAACTCTCCTTATTTGATAGGGAGAGTTTTCTGTTCATCACAATATTACTAGATAATTTTCTCTTATTCACGAAAAAACACCCTTTATCAGCAAACCTGATAGATGTCATAAGATCAATCTAATTGACCACTCTCTGGTCCTGTGATAGTTTCAGTAGAGACAAATTAATTCTGATAAACTTACTGAGAATTATTATCAAAGCATCCGAGGTGGATATTATTGGAACTCCAAGTGATTAACAGCCCATTTACTCAGGAACAGACGGAACTATTAAATCGATTATTACCTACATTATCCGAGACACAGCGTATATGGCTTAGCGGCTATTTAACGGCGATTCAAGCAAGCGGTGTGGCTGCGACATTAGAAGCCCCGGCAGTGAACGCTGCCGGTCAGCCTGCAGTACCTGCACCTGCGATCAGCAAAGAGATAACTGTGCTGTTCGGCTCTCAGACGGGAAACAGCAGCGGAATTGCAAAGAAATTCAGCAAGAAGCTTCAGGAGCAAGGGTTTGAAGTAACAACCAGCTCTATGAGTGATTTCAAACCAAACAATCTGAAGAAGGTTCAGAATCTGCTCATTGTCGTCAGCACCCATGGAGAAGGAGAGCCGCCGGACAGTGCAATTGCTTTCCATGAATTTTTGCACAGTAAACGTGCACCTAAGCTGGATGACTTGAAATTCTCTGTTCTGGCACTTGGAGATACTTCCTACGAATTCTTCTGCCAAACAGGCAAGGATTTTGACAATCGTCTGGCCGAGCTCGGCGGAACTCGTTTGACGCCAAGAGTTGACTGCGATGTTGACTTTGAAGAGCCAGCAGCTGAATGGATGAATAATGTCCTGTCTGAGCTGAATGCGGCAAGTACATTAACTCCGGTAAGTGTCAGTAGTGTAGGTGCGGCAGCCTCTACCAGTACAGAATCAGAGTTCACCAGATCGAACCCTTTTCAAGCCGAGGTGCTTGAGAATCTAAATTTGAACGGACGCGGGTCCGATCGTGAAACCAGACATATCGAGCTGTCCTTAGAAGGATCTGGACTAAGTTATGAGCCTGGGGACAGCCTCGGCATCATCCCTCAGAATCATCCTTTGCTCGTAGAAGAGATCATTGCTGCAGCAGGGTGGAACGGTGAAGAAATCATTCAGGTATCCAAAAAAGGCGACACGCTCTCTTTACAGGATGCACTGACGAAGTATTTTGAAATTACGGTACTGACCAAGCCGCTGCTGGAGCAAATTGTGAATCTGACCTCGAACGCTCAGCTTAGAAAGCTGCTTGAGCCAGGTAATGAACAAGAGCTTCGCAATTATATCAATGACCATGATCTGCTCGATTTGATCCAGGACTTTGATCTACGTGGTGTAACCGCATCTGAATTCGTTACGCTGCTTCGTAAAATTCCGGCACGCCTCTATTCCATTGCCAGCAGTCCAAGTGCATATCCTGATGAAGTGCATCTGACTGTGCGTACAGTACGTTACCAAGCGAACGGACGGGATCGCTACGGTGTCTGCTCCGTGCAGCTGGCAGAACGAATCGAACCAGGAGATCAACTCCCTGTATTTATACAGAATAACGATAACTTCAAGCTTCCAGCGAACCCTGATGCACCAATTATTATGATTGGACCAGGTACGGGTGTTGCTCCTTTCCGTGCATTCATTGGAGAGAGAGAAGAGCAGGGAGCCGGGGGCAAGAGCTGGCTGTTCTATGGTGATCAGCATTTTGCAACCGACTTTTTATATCAGGTGGAATGGCAGCGCTGGCTGGCAGATGGTGTGCTGACCCGGATGGATGTCGCTTTCTCCAGAGATACAGACGAGAAGGTATATGTTCAGCACCGGATGCTAGAGAGAAGCCGCGAGCTGTACGAGTGGCTTCAGGAGGGTGCTTACATCTACGTCTGTGGAGATGAGAAGAAGATGGCGCACGATGTGCATTCCACACTTGCAGCCATTCTCGTACAAGAAGGCGGCTTGACGATGGAGGCGGCAACGGATTATCTGATTCAATTACAGCAGGACAAACGATATCAACGCGATGTTTACTAAGGAAGTCTTTTCATACCGGAAGGAGATACTAGCATGGCACTAAATGAATTGTACCCGCCACAAAATGCACCCCACAGCGATGTGGAGGATATAAAGCGTCGAAGCAATTATTTAAGAGGTAGTCTTGTTGAAACATTAAAAGATCCAATTACAGGTTCTATTCCAGAGGACGATAATCGTCTGATGAAGCATCACGGCAGCTACATGCAGGATGATCGTGATCTTCGCAACGAGCGTGCCAAGCAGAAGCTGGAGCCAGCCTACCAGTTCATGCTGCGTGTACGCGCAGCTGGAGGTGTGGTGACACCGGATCAATGGCTGATGATGGATCGGATCTCTCATAAATACGGAAACGGTACAATCCGGCTGACGACACGTCAGTCCTTCCAGCTTCACGGTGTACTGAAATGGAATCTGAAGAGCACGATCCGCGAAGTAAACGATGCACTGCTAAGCACACTTGCTGCATGCGGAGATGTTAACCGGAACGTGATGTGCAACCCAAATCCTTACCAATCCGAAGTGCATGAAGAAGTGTATGCATGGGCGAGTAAGGTTAGTGATCATCTCGATCCCCGCACAAGAGCGTATCATGAGATCTGGCTTGATGAAGAGAAGATCATTGACAGCCGTGATAATGATGCCGAGCAGGAGCCTATCTATGGTGCGGTATATCTGCCGCGTAAGTTCAAGATCGGTATTGCAGTACCTCCATCGAATGATGTTGATGTATTCTCCCAGGATCTCGGATATATCGCGATCGTGGAGGATGGCAAGCTGAAAGGGTTCAATGTGACCGCAGGCGGCGGTATGGGGATGTCGCATGGCGATACCAAAACATATCCGCAGGTGGGTAAGTTAATCGGCTTCTGTACTCCAGAGCAGATGGTAGATGTAGCTGAGAAGATTGTGACGATTCAGCGTGATTACGGTGATCGTGCCGTGCGTAAGCACGCACGCTTCAAATATACGGTAGATGATCGGGGTCTGGATTGGCTGAAGAATGAATTGACCACTCGTCTTGGTTATGCTTTGGAGCCTGCGCGTCCTTTTCATTTCGATCATAATGGTGACCGTTACGGCTGGGTTGAAGGCAGCAATGGCAAATGGCACTTCACCCTGTTTATCCAGAACGGACGAATTGTCGATCTAGATGGTTATCCGCTGATGACAGGTCTTCGTGAAATTGCCAAGGTTCACAAGGGCGATTTCCGCCTCACGGCGAATCAGAACTTGATTATTGGGAACGTTGGACCGAAGAGCAAGAAGAAGATTGAGAAGCTGATCGCTGAATACGGCCTTACGGATGGGCTTCATTATTCAGCGCTTCGTAGAAACTCCATGGCATGTGTTGCGCTTCCTACATGTGGACTTGCGATGGCTGAATCCGAACGTTACCTTCCTACACTTATGGAAAAAATCGAGTATATTCTGGAAAGTAACGGACTTCGTGAGAAGGAGATTGTAATCCGCATGACAGGCTGCCCTAACGGATGTGCCCGCCCGATGCTGGCTGAGCTATCCTTCATCGGCAAAGCACCTGGTAAATACAATATGTATTTGGGCGGCGCATTTAACGGTTCACGCCTCAATAAGCTCTACAAAGAGAATATCGGGGAAAAAGAAATATTGGAGTCGCTTGATGAGATCATCGCAAGATATGCTAAAGAGCGTGAGGATGGAGAGCATTTTGGTGATTTTGTCATCCGTGCCGGATACGTGGAAGCTGTATATGACGGTATGAGATTTCACGCATAATATTTGCTGCATGGGAATTAAGGCTAGAGAAGTACCTGCTTTGACAGGTACTTCTCTTTTTGTTTTGGCTCTTGTACTGCTTTACTTTTTCGATTGAAGCCACCATAAGTTTTGAAATGGATCGACAAACCCTGCCATGCAGCCGCCATCTTCATCTTCCATCACTTCCATGACTGATGCTGCACCCGCTGCAATTGCTTTCTCGTATGTATCTGCTACGTTATCCACATAGATATACATTTGAATTGGTATTAATCCGTCATTCTTTAACTCACCGCAAACGCCTGGACCACAGCTGCCATCATGTGAAGTATCGGCAAAGTAAATGAGGCTCTCACCGATTTTCATTTCTGCATGAATTACTCCTCCTGTTTCTTCATGCTTGTTAACCTTCACGACCTCGGACTGAAAGACGGACTTGGTAAAATCAATAAATTGGGGTGCACTCAGCACCATGAAATAGGGTACGATTGTATGCTTCATTTTGAACTTCACTCCTTAGGATTTTGATGAATTTCACCTTACATTTAGATCATATAATATTGATGCAAATGCTAAGGTTTGTTATGTTTTTTATTGAAGTAAGGGTATTCTATACTTGAAAGCCGTCATTAGGTTTAATTCTAAATTACAAGCTGTGAATAGGAGTTGTTTATGAGAGGGATTGATATAGCCAAGAAATTGAACATTAGCACCAGTGCCTTAAGACATTATGAATCCTGGGGATTGGTTCCTAAGGTGGAAAGGGAGAAGAATGGCTACCGAATTTATACCGTGGAGCATGAGGCTTATTTTCAATGTATCCGTGCGCTCTTGCCTGGATTTGGTATGGAATTGATTAAAGAGCTTATGCCGCTTATCATAAGAGGGAACAAGACGGAGGCATTATGGCTGGTTAATCAAGCACAGGTAAAACTACATACAGAGAAGGAAACTGTACAAAAAACGGCAGAAGTACTTGAATTAAATGAGCTGATGGAAATTCCGCGTTTCTCTGATCGAAATTATTTTACAATTGGGGATGTAGCAAGAGAAGCAAATGTATCTACGTCTGCCATCCGACACTGGGAGAAGGAAGGGTTGATCACTCCAGATCGACACAAGGATAGTGGATTTCGTATTTACAATGCGTCTGATATCCGAAGAGTACTGATCATTCGAACTGTGCAAAAAGCCGCCTATTCATTGAACATTGTTCGTGAGGTATTAGCGGATCTTGAGAAGAATAACATTGCCCAGGCGAAAGAAATAACACTAAAGTCATTGGCCTACAATGATTACGCATTAGAAGAACAAGTACGTGGAATAGCAGCGTTACAGAATCTTCTCGATGTGGTGTCTAAATTACATTGAAGACAAGGAGAATAATTACATGGCAGAACCGTTGAAAAATATATACAATCCTGCCTTTCTAATGGAATTCGGACAAACGATACAAGCTGCTGATCCTTCCTTTCCGGCTGAAGCTTTCGTAGATAAAGTCATGAATGAGCATTGGGAGGAGCTTGCTCTGAAAGCTCGGATTCGTCATATTACTAACGTGCTCGGAGCTTTATTGCCTGAACGATATGAGCATGCAATCGATATTTTACTTGAAGTGAACCGGCATTGCTCTGGTTTTCCTTATCTGATTCTACCAGATTATGTGGAGGTATTCGGTCAAGCCGATGAGCATTTTGAGCTGTCCATGCGAGCACTTGAGACATTTACGCAGCATTCTTCTGCTGAGTTTGCGGTAAGACCGTTTATTATTCAGCATCCTGAACGGATGATGAAGCAAATGCTATCCTGGTCTACAAGTGAGAATGAGCATGTACGGCGGCTCGCAAGTGAAGGCTGCAGACCAAGACTGCCGTGGGGACAAGCATTGACTGAATTTAAGCGTGATCCCGCTCCAATCCTTCCTTTACTGACTCAATTGAAGGCGGATCCTTCCTTATATGTTCGTAAAAGTGTGGCCAACAATCTGAATGATATTGCGAAGGATCACCCAGAGCTGGTTCTACAGATCGCGAAGGAATGGATGGGACAGAATCCGCATACGGATTGGATTGTCAGACATGCCTGCAGAAGCTTAATTCGCTCAGCCGAACCGGAAGTGATGGCCCTGTTCGGATACACTTCAGCCTCAGAGACAATGCCGCTAGCTATGGAGGCAGCCGTGTCGGTAGTTCCTGTCACGATAAATATTGGAGAGAATACAACACTCAGGTACGAGCTGCTTGTTCGCACAGGTCCCCCTGTTCGTATTCGAATCGAATACGGTATTGATTTTGTTAAGGCGGGGAGCAAGGTTTCCCGCAAAAAATTTCTGTTATCGGACAAAACAGTAGAAGGAGGTTCCCGGCTTACCGGCTCAAGGACCCATCGCTGGGCAGATTTGACCACACGCCGTCATTACCCCGGCCTTCACCGTATTGTACTGCTCTTGAACGGTCAGGAAATGGCGTATACGGAATTACAGCTCCAAAATGCCATAGAGGACCAGCTTTAAGCAATTAATAACAAATAATCGATGCGCCCGAGGTCCATTACTTGAGACCTCGGGCGTTTTGTATTTCCCCCAAAGAAAGTGACGACTTTTAAACAAGAAAGCTGTAATATTAACTCACTACATTTGGAAGCGCTATCAAAAAGAAGAGAGGAGATGAGCATTTATATGAGGAAGCTTGCCGAGAGAGTCCTTCAATCACTGCATTCCATCGTTGTTCAATTGTTTTTGCTCTTTTTTATCGGTATGGCCATACCGGTAATCATCATGGGATACCTGTCATATGAGAAATCAGCCTCCATTGTAGAGGAGCAGGTCAGCAAGGTAGCGTCTCTTACGATCACGCAGCTGAGTGACAAATTGAATATGTTCTTCAAGAAAATTGACGATTCCTCCATGATGCTTCTCAACAGCAAAATTATCCACGGCATATTGGAGGATCAGGAATCCGGATTATACGAGAGCACCGCTAAGGTGAAAGAGGGAAAAGATTTGCTGACCTCCATTATGATCAACTCGCCTGAGATTCTGGATATTTATATTTTTGATATCAAAAAGCGGAATTCTGTGCTCAGCGCCGACTCCTTTATGTCGATTCCCAACCATGAGCAATCCGAGTGGTTTAAGCAGATCTTTCAGGCTAATGGAGCCTCTGTCTGGTTTGGTTTATCGGAGGAATCGTACCTCAAACAGGCGGGTATGGGCTTTCCTGTATTCGGATTTGGCCGGGCTATTCGCAGCTGGGAAACAGGTGAAATAACCGGAATTTTATTTTTTGAAATGATGGGCAATGTGCTGATTTCGGAGCTCGACAAGGTCCAGTTTGGTGACAGCGGTTATGTGGTCATCACGAATGATGAGCATCAGTATTTTTATCATCCGGACAAGACGCTCTACGGGCAAATCAGTGATCTGGAGCTCCCCGCTCAAATGAGGCAGTTTCACAGTGGAAATAAGAGCACTCTCATGATTCCTGAAAAAATGAACAACGGCTGGTATGTTCACGGCATTGTACCGCTGGAAGAACTGACAGCTGATTCCGCAAGCATTCGAAAATTTACAGTATGGATTATACTCGGTGCTCTGCTGTTTGCAATAGGAATGGGTTATTTTGTCACTTTAAAAATAGGAAATCCGCTGGTGAAGCTGAGCCGTTTGATGCGAAAAGGAGAAGAGGGCAATCTTAGTGTGCGAAGTCCGGATGTAGGAAGCAATGAAATTGGACAGCTTGGCAAGAGCTTTAACAAAATGATTGAACAGATCGATATCCTCATTCAACAAATCGCAAGAGAGGAGCGAGAGAAGAAACTGGCGGAAATCAGGGCTCTCCGCTACCAAATTAACCCTCACTTTCTCTATAACACACTGAATTCCATCCGATGGCTGGCCAGGCTGAACCGAACGACAGAGGTCGATCACACGATAACAACACTTGTACAGCTTCTCGAAGGGAGCTTAGCCCGCGACGGTGTTTTTATAAGGCTGGGAGAGGAGCTGGATCTGCTTACTAAATATATGATCATTCAAAGTTACCGATATGATTATGAGATTCAGCTGGACATCAGCTGTCCGGATGAACTTAGGGAAATACCGCTGCCGCGTATGCTGCTTCAGCCTATTGTAGAAAATGCTATTTTTCATGGTATTGCTCCAAAGGACAGTGGAGGCCGTATTGAGATTAAGGTTGCTTTGAACGAGGAGGATTTAACAATTCTCATTCGTGATGACGGTGTTGGAATGAGCAGTGATCGATTGGAGGAGCTGTTGAACCGGGACAGAGAACGATTTAACCAAGGGATGATGAATATCGGGGTCAGGCATGTGCATCAAACCATTCAATTGTATTACGGCGATAACTATGGCGTGCAAATGAGAAGCGGAATTGGGGCAGGAACCGAAGTGAAGATTACTTTATCCAGCCAAGGGGGAGATTTGGATGTGCAGGGTGCTGTTGGTTGATGACGAGAAAATAGCAAGAACAGGACTAAGGACAGTCTTTGATTGGAAAGGGCATGGCTATGAAGTCGTAGGTGAAGCAGCTAACGGTGCTAAGGCGATGAAATGGGTCGAGAGCAGAGACATCGATATCCTCATTACGGACATTGCAATGCCGGTTATGGATGGGCTTGAGTTAACCCGTGCAGCCAGGGAGCTGTGTCCTTGGATTCAAGTCCTGCTGTTGAGCTGCCATAGTGACTTTATATACGTAAGGGAAGGAATCCGGCTAGGTGCCTCGGATTATATCTTGAAACCAACATTAACTGAAAGCACGCTAGTCCCTGTCCTTGATCAGCTCCGAAAAAAAATGCACCAGGAAAAACAAAACCTTCGGATACTAAACGAATATAGGAAGGAGGCCATCCTGCTGCCGTATAAAAAGAAAGAGCATCTGCTGTACAAGGCACTCTCAGAAGATATAGTTGCCTCAACAGCCTTTCATACGGAGATGACTGCAGGAGCATTTCGGATGGCTGTATTAGACACTGACGGCTCCAATATTTCGTTAGAACAGCTCAAGATGCGATGGTATGAGGTGTTTCCGAATAGCATCTTCTGTACTGCTTATTCTCATCAATGTGTAATCTATTTGCCTGAGGATACGGCGAAGTTCCCTTTACTGGCCGAGTGGATAGACACGCAGCGCAGCCTCCGGGATTTCTCAAGCTCAGAACTCAATTTGACTATTGGAATAAGCAGGAAGCATCAACCTTTACACCGGATTCGTTCTGCATGGGAAGAGGCGAGAGCAGCGCTTTCTGCGATGTTTTTCACTGGACCAGGAAAGGTGCTGACTGCTGAAACAATGGAAAAGGATTACCCTGCAGATTCAGCAAATAACCAGGAATCGATATTGCAATTTGCCGACATGATCCGCTCTGGCCTGTATAGCAAAGGAGAGGAAATCCTCGAGAATATATGCAGGTGCTGGATGAGCTCAAACAGCAAGCAGCGGGTGATCACAGAGGCAGAAGGAGTGTTAAGCCTGTTTGTTCGGCAGGGAGCAAAGCACGAAATTGCTGCTCACATCAGGCAGCTTGATCGGTTTAAGCAGGTTCATGAAGTGATCGCTATTGTCAAACAGGATTATCGTGATCTTATCGAAGCGTTATCTACTGCTCTGTCTCCGGAAGAATCCATCCATGAACGAATTGTGGCCCAAGCAGTCAGTTATATAGAGACCCATTTCAGAAAAAGTATTTCACTTCAAGAAGTAGCAAGTCACGTATCCGTAAGCCGTAATTACTTTAGTGAGATGTTTAAACGCGTAACCGGGCATACCTTCATAGATTATTTGATTCATTTAAGGCTTGGGCATGCTAAACACCTGCTGGGAAGCTCCTCGCTCAAAGTGTATGAGGTAGCAGAAATGTCCGGTTTCAATGATGTAAAGCACTTCAGTAAACAATTTAAGAAATGGGTCGGCATATCTCCTGCTGAATATCAAGGTTTGTATCGCAAATGAATCATCGGAATTCAACACACTCTTTCGGAACATATCCCGTTCAATGGATAGTTTAACCCGATTTATAATAAAAGCGCTTACAAAATATACTTCGTAGTGAAGTCATCTACATTCAGCACCTAAAATTTATGGGAGGGAAAAATGATGACAAGAAAACAGGTTAGAGGGGCGATGATTGTACTCGCGCTGCTGTTCTCCACAATTCTTCAAGCATGCAGCGGAGCAGGAAGCGAAGGATCGGACGGAGAGTCGGGGGAAAAGGTAAAGATCAAATGGGCAAGCTGGGGCAACCCGGGAGAACTCAGCCGGTATCAGGAGCTGACGAAAGAATTTAACAGCACGCATGCTGACATTGAGGCGGAATTTATTCCGATCCCCGGTGAGTACGACCAAAAAATTCTGACACAGCTTACAGGAGGAACAGCCCCGGATATCTTTTATGCCGGAGATGGACTTATCGTTAAATTGATTGAGAACAACAGTATTGAGAATCTTACACCGCTTATGGAGGCGGAAGGCAGCCTGATTAAAGAGGAGGACTACTTTCCAGGGTTATGGGGTGCAGCTCAGCGGGACGGACAAACCTATGGTGTTCCCGTAGACTGCAATCCGATGGTGCTCTGGTATAACAAAAAGGTGCTTGAGGAGGCGGGAATAACGGAACTGCCTGCAGATTTGCAGGGGCGCGGAGAATGGACATGGGACAAATTTGAGGAGATGACGACCAAGATTCGTGAGAGCAATAAATACGGATACGTATTGGATAACAGCTGGAACACTTATCATAGCTGGGTTACTTCGAACGGAGGCCAGATTTATGATGGGAATGGTCAATTTATCGGAGCAACGGATGAGCGCTCCAAGGAAGCATTTCAGTTTCTATACGATAACGTAAGAGTAAAGAATATTACTTTCTCAGGCACCCTTCCCAAAGGACAAGGCGGAGATGCGATGTTCATGTCCAACCAAGTTGGCTTTGTCGGTGCTGGGCGCTGGTACCTGCCATTGTTTAAGAAAAATGCCAGCCTTGAATATGATGTCGTGACATGGCCGACAAACACCGGCAACAAAATCGAGCCGGCAGGGATAGCCACTGCCTATCTCGTGCTTAATAAAGCCTCGAAGAACAAAGAGGCAGCCTTTCAGTTCTTCTCCGAATATCTCAACAGCGATGGTCAAAAATTCCGCCTGCAAGGCGGTGGTAATGCCGTTCCATCCGTTGAAGGGGTTGATGAAGTTGTACTTGAGGGTAACCTTCCTGAGCATGCACAGCTGTTCTTAGATGCTCGTGAGGTGGGTTATGCACTTACTCCTGCTGAAGCGGGTATTCCAGGATTAACTCAGGACATCGCCTCCAAGTTCGAGGCGCTATGGCTGAAAGATCAGCCGCTGGAATCTTCTCTCATGGATATTCAGACGATGGCGAACCAGAAGATCGACGAATATAAGAGCAAGTGATCTTGATCATGACCCAGCTAAGGAGGTGCCTGTATAGTGAACATGCAGCTGCCGAGACCTTCGTTACCCTCTTCATCTCCGAAGGGTGAAATGTCCTCGGGAACAACATGGACCAACAGAAGGAAAGACGGCTTATGGGGATATTTCTTTATCTTCCCGCAATTATTGGGTTTAATCTGTTTTGCCCTGATTCCGTTAGTTTCTGCCTTTGCCATCAGTATGATGAACTGGGACGGCATGGGAACGAAAGAGTTTGTCGGATTTGCCAATTTTGCTTCCCAGCTGAAGGATGAAGAATTTCGGATCGCTGTCGTCAACACGATCTACTATACGATTCTATCAGTACCGACAGGGATTGTTCTCGCAATGCTTGTTGCGGTTGGACTGAACAAGGTGAAGGGCAAGGTCTTTTATAGACTGATTTACTTTATGCCTAATATTACGATGTCCGTTGCGGTTGCTGTTGTTTTTATGTGGCTGTTCAATGCGGATTTTGGCCTGATCAATCTGTACTTACAGGAGTGGTTCGGCATACAGGGACCGCAGTGGCTGACTGATAGCAGATTTGTTATGCCTTCTATCGCTTTGCTAAGTATCTGGATGGGGCTTGGAGGAAATATGGTCCTCTTTCTGGCGGGTCTTCAAGGAATTTCGCCCACATACTATGAAGCCGCGCAGATCGACGGAGCAAGTAAATGGCAGCAGCTCAAGTACATTACGATACCACTGTTGTCGCCAACCACCTTTTTCGTAACCATTATGTCCGTTATCGGCTCATTTCAGGTCTTTGACCAGTCCTTTGTCATGACATCGGGCGGACCAGCAAAAGCCAGTTATACGATGGTTTATCATATTTATGAAATGGCATTTGTTGATTTTACTTTTGGAAAAAGCACGGCAGCGGCCGTCATTCTATTCATCGTCATCCTTACCCTTACATTGTTCCAAATGAAAATGTCCAAGCGTTGGGTGCATTATGAGGATTAGAAGGCCCATCTTATGAGAGGAGGAACCATGGATGCCGCTTAAAGGCTTCAGGATCAGTACGCTGCTGCTTCATTTTGTGTTAATCATCGGCGCATGTATCATGGCTTTGCCTTTTGTCTGGATGCTGCTCAGCTCCTTGAAGGACTTGTCCCAAGTGTTTGTCGTTCCGCCGAAATGGATTCCTGATCCGTTTGTATGGACCAACTTCAGGGATTCTCTCACTGCGCTGCCCTTTGGCAGAGCTTATCTCAATAGTCTTTACATTAACGTCATTGTTGTCCTATGCCAGCTTATTACTTGTTCTATGGCAGCATATGCCTTTGCAAAAATCAAATTTCCGCTGCGGGAGCCTCTGTTCGTCATGTTTCTCGCAACGATGATGGTTCCCGGACAGGTGACCATTATTCCACTGTATTTGATGTTTAAAAATATCGGCTGGCTGGATTCCCATCTCGCCATCATCATCCCATCTGCGCTGTTGAATGCGTTTGGCGTTTTTCTACTGAGACAGTTCTTTCGCGGAATACCAAAGGACATGGAGGAGGCAGCGATAGTGGATGGCGCAGGGAGGCTGACCATCTATGCTAAAATTATGCTGCCGCTGATTAAACCGGCATTGTCTGCCTTAGGTATTTTTACTTTTCTCGGCATGTGGAACAACTTCTTTAATCCTCTTATCTTTCTAAACAGTCCAGAGAAGTTTACCGTACCGATGATGTTGAATTTATATCGAGGAATGTATTCAACGGACTGGACGCTAATGATGGCAGGTGCATCTATTGCCCTAATTCCGGTTCTGATCGTCTATGTAATTGGGCAAAGATACATCATTGAAGGAGTAACACTTTCGGGAATCAAAGGATAGAAAATTTATTATAATCTTCTACTCCCTTGGGTAAGATCCCATCACTCTTTATAAAAATTAGCAGTGGTAAATCAACGATTGCTCAACTTCTTGCTGAGAGATTTTCGAGATCTGTTCATTAAAGTCCAAGATGTCGTAATTGGGAAAGTCCTGTTTGTATCAAAAAAATCGATGAATCGAGCAGCCGTATTACTCAAAAAAAGGATGTCCAATATAGTAAAATATTGGTATAATCTGTTCATCCTAATAGATGAGGTGACTTATGGCTCTTCAAAGTAAACAAATATATGTAAATTTGCCTGTCAAGAATCTCAAAGCTTCTATCGATTTTTTCTCGGCCATCGGTTTTGCATTTAACGAGCAGTTTACTGACGAGAATGCAACGAGCATGATTATTGGTGACAACATCTATGCAATGCTGCTGTCCGAGGCACGTTTTAAGGATTTTATTGATAAACCGATAGCAGATGCTAAATCAGCAGCGCAAGTGATTGTATGCTTGTCTGCAGACAGCCGGGAGCAGGTTGACGAAATTGCTGACAAAGCGTTAGCTGCGGGTGGAAGATCATATAGTGAACCTCAGGATCATGGCTTTATGTATGGAAGAAGCTTTGAAGACTTGGATGGACATTTGTGGGAAATCATGTGGATGGATACGGCTGCAGTGGAATAATCATTTGAACTTGTACTGCCCTCTCAGAACCGCTTTTCAGCGTTGTACTCGAGAGGGCATTTTACTATTCATGATCTTTAGAGGAAGTTCGAGAAAGGAGACGATATATGAATTACAGAATAGTTGACAAAGATACATTTGACGTGGTTGGTGTCCATCGGGATTTTTCATTATGTAATGGAGAAAATATGAGGTTGATTCCGAGGCTGTGGGATGAAGTGCATGAGAACGGAGTAAACGACCATCTAATCGAATTGAATAACGGAAAAATCAAGGGAGTACTCGGTGTCTGTGTAGCACACGATGAACAACAGAGAGAAGAAAGCATGACTTACTGGATTGGTGTAGATTATGTAGGGGAAGCACCTGATCAATTCTCAAGACTAAGCATTCCAGCTGCAAAATGGGCGGTATTTGAGGTGCGTGGTCCCATGCCAGATGCGATGCAAAAGGTCTGGACACAGATTTATGGGGAATGGCTTCCTTCCAGCGGTTATGTACAGTCAGGCTCAATACAGTTCGAGTATTATACAGATCAAGATCCGTACAGCCTGGATTGTTATTCAGAAATTTGGATTCCGGTTGAGTAATCGCAGCAGCGCTAGTAATTAATCTCTCTACTAAGTGGAGGTACGATTTAGATTGACCATTATAATTAGGAGCGCTGCTGCTCCTTTTTATACTTAAATCTTCTTCATATGGAGATGGGCAAACGGACATTTACCCGTAGCTGGCTGTTCATCGTCGCTCAGAAAATATTGCTTCCATTCAAAATTGTCCTCACTGCCATAGAAGTTCAAATCTGGGTGAACACCGGTTTCATCATATTCGGTAATTCTTTCCCTGATCTTCTTCTTAATTTGAGCAGCGGCCGATATGTTCTTGTTAAATTCGGTAAGTACCCAGCGAGGGGTAATGGCGAAGATAAAGTAAGGGAAGTGCCGGCTTTGCCTTCGCTGATGAGCGGGAGTTGCACAATACATAAAATATTGCTCATCACCATAGCAATATTCCCACACGTTATGATCCGGGTCTTGCGGAATATGCTCCGGCCAAGGCTGTTCATCCCGCGCGCTCGTTTTACTGAGCACATCCCAGAACAGACGCTGATAATCTTCTACCTGGTATTGCTCAACGAGGTCCACCGGGGTTTCGAAAATAGCAATGAGAGAAGTATAGCTGCCGATTTCTTTTGACTGCTCTCCATAAGCAGCAAGGCTCTTTGCCAATTGCTCCGAAGCTTGTGGTGTTCTGGGATCACTAAGAAATACATAGCGGAAATGATTCAATTTATATCCAATGGTTGCAGGGATGCAGGGGAATTTGTGGTCGGTATCCGACATTTTCGCAGAGAAAAAACGATAAGCTTCTTCCATCCAGCCACCTGGTGATGCATGCTCTAAATTTACTTTATCAAACATCAGCATTGATCTCGGCCTCCTTATGTTGCTATTACTGTATTAAAGGAGGCCCTAATGTGTGTATTTGTCTATACATTACGCTCTTAGTATGCTGCTGAGATGAGCTGTAATGATGGCTGTGATCTCATCTCTTGTTAACAATTCAGGAAATGTCGTGTGGTGCACGACAAGCCCGTCCACAAGTGCGTGAAGCCGTTTGGCTTCAACTTCTACGATTTTCCCTTCTTTCGTCAAGTTGTTAGTTTCGAGCAGCTCAATCATTCGTTGAAAACCAACATACAATTCCTGATGAACATTTCTTAATATCATTCGCATACTTTCATTGGACACGGCTTCACCGGCAAAAACAAGCCACACCTCGGACTCTAATACCTGGTCCTCATCCATTGGTGTAATTTCACGGATAATGAGCTCAACATCTTTCCGTGGGTTTCCAGTAAACTGGATTTTTTGGATGCGCTGATTAACCCTTATAGATATGAGCTGCATAGCGAAGGACAATAA
The DNA here is from genome assembly GCF_042684905.1 of Paenibacillus shunpengii. NCBI lineage: Bacteria > Bacillati > Bacillota > Bacilli > Caryophanales > Paenibacillaceae > Paenibacillus > Paenibacillus shunpengii. The sequence goes on from NZ_JBHUMJ010000002.1 coordinate 1,972,068, forward strand.
TTCCTCCTGTGAATCAAAATAATGTCTTAAGGACCCAAGAGAAATACCCAGTTCATCCGCAATTCGGCGGACCGATACACCTCTGATGCCATCTTGACGGATAACTTTCCAAGCCGCTTTTGCAATTTCTTCTTTTCGTTTTTGGTGATTTACGATTTTTGGCATGTTTTTATAATAAACCAACACGTTATTTAATACAATTGTGCTATAATGATTTAAAAATACAATTGTATTAAAAAAGGAGCGGTTTTTCTTGCTGGTGGGTCTTATCATTGCTTGTGAAATCTTATTCTGGGTTCTGGTGTTTTCTGGATTGGCATGCCGTTATCTGTGGAAGCAAACCAAGCTGAGCAATCTACTGCTTCTACTAACACCGCTTGTAGACCTTGTGCTGCTTGCAGCCACAATTGTGAGTCTTCGAGGAGGAGCTGAAGCAACCTTGGCGCATGCAATGGCCGCTGTCTATATCGGTGTATCCATTGGATATGGGCATCGAATGATCTCCACAGCAGACACTTGGTTTTCCTTCAGGTTTGCGGGAGGACCTAAGCCGCGTAAAAAATTCGGAAAAGAACATGCTCGTCACGAAAGATCCGGTTGGCTTTTTCATGCGCTTTCGTGGGCGATTGGATGTGCATTATTATACGGGATGGTACTGATAGTAGGGGATGCAAGCCAGACGGAAGCCCTTGTCCAGACAATACGAATCTGGTCGATCATACTCGTCATTGATTTTATTATTAGCTTCAGCTATACCTTGTGGCCAAGGCATGAGAAAAAAATAAGCGTGTAGGTCTTGGAGAATCATTCAAAGAAGGAACCGTTACCGAAGTCCGGTCGGTTCCTTTTTGATGCCCCCATTTTAACGGGCACGTGATTCAGATAGTTTAAATTGGCTGACCATTTGATCGAGCAGAAGGGTGGTGCTTTCTACACTTTGAGAGGTGTGTCGTACATTTTTAATTTCGTGAATTAATTCCATAACTTTGGATTCAACCTCTGACGATATCGCTCGATTTTCAATACTGGTGCCAGCGATTTTCTCCATCAGCATCACAACTTCGTCTACCACTTGAGTCTTGCGGGCGTTTTCAATAGAAGCTGCTGATAATAGCTCTATGGCGGCGGATACTAGCTCATTCCCTTCATGAACAACTTGGCTTCCTTCATCCATGAATTTGTAGGCTTGTACTGCATCATCACGTATGTCTTTAATGATCTGATGCACTTCTGCAGTTGACTCATTGGTCATCTCGGAAAGTTTACGGATCTCAGAAGCCACTACGGCAAAGCCTCGACCATGCTCTCCGACTCTGGCTGCTTCAATGGAAGCATTTAAGGCAAGCAGCTGCGTCTGTTCCGAAATTTCCTCAATCGCTCTTACTACACTTCGGATTTGCTCGGTGGTATGCATAAATGTTCGGATTGATTGGTGGGTGTCCTCCACTTTATCGTGAATTTGATGCATTTTATCCCCGATCCGTTCGACCTCAGACTTCGCGATGGCGATTTCCTTGGATGCGTCCAGTTCAATCTTTTGAAGCTGAGTGCGCATTTGACCTGTCACTTCCTTAGCCACATCAATGTCGCGAAGCTGGTCAAGTGTGTGCTGAATCATGTTTTGAACATTTTGATTCACTCGCTGGGTGGAGCCTGCTGTTATCCTTGTTGATTCATTTAACGTATGCTGGCTGGATAATACATCTGCCGCCGCTGTTTTTACTCTTAGCATGATGCTTTCAAGGGAATCAATCATATTGTTTATCCATTTGGCTAGTTCACGGGTTTCATCGTTTCCAAACTCATTTGGTTTCAGACGCTGAGTTAAATCCCCTTTACCTTCTGCATTTATTCGTATGAATCGGGTAATATCTCTTAGTCTTGCGACAACTTTCGTAGTTTCTTTTTTATGTACGATTGTGAAGATCGTGAGGATGGAGAATAGCTGAATGACTCCGGCAAGAAGAGCTCCCATCCAAATCGAAGAATAGGTTGCTATAAAATACGTAATGGCGCCGGTAATAATCGAGCCCATGACTGCTAACCATCCTTGTTGCTTCAATTGATTGAATCCTATACTCCGAATCCGATAGACTTCCTCCAGATCGCCTTCGCACATCATCCCCCAAGTATCGGGGCAATGGGGGAGTCGAAAGGTAACCCCTTTGCCTATGACGGGGATATGGCGATAGTCTGAGTAGCCTGGAAATTCCACAAATAAGTTACTGCCATGATGAATGGTATTTGCGACACCGGGGTGAAGTTCCTTCGTAGACGGATCGGTGAACATTAACTCAAGTTCCGTATGCTCCTTGACGGTAACCGTTCCCCACTCGGTGGTTATGCCCTCTTTCAGATTTTCACCATGGGTAAAGGTATGATCTTCAAACCTGCTTCGAGAAAGAGCTGTTCCAGGTAGGATATGCGTATTAAGCTCAGGTCTCGCCATAAAAATATAATTATCACCCGAATCCGGATAGATATGTCCTGATTCTCTTTGAATCAAATCACCAATCACGTCATTGGGGATTCTTGCGCAGAGAGCGCCCATGTAATGATCATTCTGCCATATCGGTTCAATGAACAATAGAGTCATTTGATCATGGAAAGAGGAAGAGCGAGGTCCAATTCGTAGAGTAAGCGGATCTCGATAAGGTCCGAATAGACATTTTCTGCCTTGATGATCAGAAGAGGATACGTATGAGATTCCTCCCCATAAAACATGTGCTTCCGAATATTTCGCAGCAATATGCGGTTCGTAAGTGGAGTAAATCACCTGATGATCGCTGTCTAGCAGAAAAAGCTCAGTTATATCCGTTGCCCGGCTGCAGGTCTGAGCAAACAATTGGCTCCAATGGCTCATCTGATCGTTGTCGAAGAGAGAAGACACGCCTGCCACAGATTTCAATTGCATGAGCAGTTGCTCTAGATGGCGCCAATAATCCTCCGTCCAAGATATCAGAATGTTCATTCTTGTCTCTGCGATTCCTTCAAAGATTTCCTCTACATCTTTCTTAAGATTTTTGTTTAATTGGTATGAGCGCCATAACGGCAACCCTTTTTTGAATCCTATCCAACCAAACATAGATCCACCTCCACTTTTTCTCTTTGAATTTTTAATGAATATAATACCATATACCTATAATAAATAGGCGGTAATTCCAAAATTTTTAAAACTTTATACCTGGTTCTTATGAACTATAAAATGTTAAGTCGAGTATATTTAATCGGTAAAACACGAACGTATGTGCTATAATTATAGAGTGAGTGACTTTAGCAGAAATACGTGAAATGAAGAGGAGTTTAGGAATATATGAATAATCAATTAAAGGAACAACTGCTTGCCTTATCCGATCAGAAATATCAGCAGTTTACAGCAAGGCTTATACCCAATATCACGAACCTGCTCGGGGTCAGGCATCCTGAGCTGCATAAGCTGGCCAAGACGATTGCCAAGGGGGATTGGCGTACATATCTGAACCAGGCTGATGACGAGTATTTTGAAGAGGTGATGCTTCAGGCGATGGTCCTTGGCTACGTCAAGACTGATATTGACGAATTGCTGGAATATGTAGCAGCTTTTATACCCAAGATCACGAATTGGTCTATCTGTGACAGCTTTTGCAGCGGTCTGAAGATAACGAAGAAGAACAAAGCGCGTGTATGGGAGTTCGTTACCCCTTATTTGTCATCTGAGGATACCTATCATGTGCGTTTTGGTGTCGTGATGTTTCTCACTTACTTTGTTGATGAAGAATACATTGAGGAGGTGCTGCAGAAGCTCGGCACTATACACAGCGAGGAATATTATGTTCAGATGGCTGTTGCTTGGGCAATATCAATCTGTTATATCAAAATGCCGGAGCAAAGCACGAAATATCTGTTAGAGAGCTCACTAGATAAGTTCACTTATAACAAGGCTCTGCAAAAAATAACGGAATCTTATCAAGTTAGTGCGGAGCAGAAAGAGCTGATTCGCACTATGAGAAGAAAATGATAGAAGAAGACTTGTTAATGATATTTTCAATGCGTTTGAGAGCTAAGACGAACCGGGTAAATGTTTAACAGACTGGTGGTGGTCTGCTCCTTGGAGGGAGCAGGTGGATGCCGAAAAGTAGGTGCTTAGCATGAATACGATAATGTGGATCATTCTAATAGCTATGGCTGCAATCTGTGGTTACAACATCCTTTCGTCGATTTTACAATCGAGAGCGCGTAAGACTTCGGTGCAGATTGTAACGACAGTTCATGATAATCCGTCTACAAGCAGGGCGTTTACCTGGCACAGTCGGAATCCGAATAGCCGTGCTCAGCTGCAAATCACAAAGGGGAGTGAGAGAGACTTTGAACACAGCTCTGTTGCAGGATATGAAGCTGACCATTCCGTGATCAGACTAGAGGGTCAGGAGATTGCTGTTCATCGAGTGGTGACAGCAGGTCTCAAGCCGAGCACAATGTATAGCTATCGGGTAAGAGACAGCAATGAGGAAGATTGGAGCGAACCCCATACTTTTACGACGGCAGCAGAAGAGATATCAGAGGTATCATTCATTTATGTGACGGATTCCCAGGCGGATAAAGTGAATGAATTTCGTCTATGGGAGAATACGATGAAGCAGGCATTTGCCCGATTTGCAAATCCTGACTTCGTTGTGCACGCCGGAGATTTGGTTGAAACAGCAGCGAAGAAGAGCGCATGGAGCCATTTTTTTAATGCCAGCATGTTCTGGATTGGAAAGACGCCCATTGTTCCGGTCGTTGGTAATAATGATATTAAAGACATCGGAGCAGCCCGTTATGCTTCCTATTTCCATCTTCCTGAGAATGGAGCTGAAGCGCTGAAGGGAACACAGACGAATTATTCCTTTGACTACGGCTGCTTACATATTGCAGTACTGAATACGGAGATGTGTATTAAGCAGCAAACGAAATGGCTCGAAGCCGATCTGTCAGGAACTCATTGTGAATGGAAGATCGTGGTGATGCATCGACCCATCTATGGCGGCACGATTACGAAAAAGCTGGTGGATTGGTCTCGCATTATCGACAAATATAAGGTGGATCTGGTGCTCCAGGGTCACAATCATGTGTACTCACGTTCACATCCTGTGAAGAATGGAAGGGTCACCGGGGATGGAAGCGATACGGTGCGAGATCACGAAGGTGCCATCTATGTCGTAGTCAATGCCAGCGGACCCAAATTCAACAAGCTGAAAGAGGATCAGTTCTATCATAAGCTGCATTTTCAGAATAATAAGCAAATCTATGCCGGGATTTCGATCTCGGGGAAAATGCTGACGTATCAAGCCTATGACGTGGACGGTCAACTGCTGGATCAATTTACAATTCTACATTGAGAGAGATATAGGCTCGCCTCTTACTCAAACATGGAGTAGGAGGCGAGCCAATTATACTTGTGTTTAATTAATCAATTCCCGGAATATGCTAAATCTTTGATTGACACTTATGCTGTGTGTCCAATGGTTATGCTCACCAATTCTATAATGGTAAGTGCGATTCTCTCTTCACGGTGCGGACGCCGGCTACCGGTGCCACCTTGTATCCGCCAGCTGCCCCAAATCGGATGCGAATCTTATCCTTACCCGCTGTTATCGTCTCAGGCAGATCATATATGAACGTTTCCAGCTGGTTGAGCTCCTCAGATTCAAGCAAGCCCTGGCCAAGCCGTATTCCGTCCGCTTCCATGTGGAAGCGAATCTTTGGATCAGATGTTTTTAGATAGGTGACTGCAAGGCTAACCGGAGCGTCCGGACGGACCTTCATCTCAAAAGAGAACCAGCCAGACGGCCATGTATCTCTGTATTTTCGATTGTAGATTCTGCCTAGATTTACGTGCTCGCCTTCAAACTCATGATCCCGTTCCGGCTGCATTTCAGCAGGCTGCATAAAGTCGATCGTGATCTCCTCCAGCCTCGCTTGATAGGCTGCGCTTTTCCGATATTCTGCCTCGGTCTGCGTCCATTCTTCCGGTGTGAACACGTCAAAATAGACGGTATAACGATGATCGTAGAGTGAGTAGAACGGTCTGAAATAAACATCAGAGCCACGGTCAGTCAGATGATAGAGTTGTTCCCCGGCCGGCGTGATGCGGGCTGCGATATCTTCAGGCGTACCGATCAGTACCGCTGGCAGCTCACGTTCCTTGACACTCATTGCATATTCATAATCTGCAGCCAGCACTTGCGGACCGTACATGAAGGCAACACGTTTAGGATTGTCCGGCATGGCTTCCACTCTGACAGTCATTGGAATGTCATATTCTACAACATCCCCATCCTGCCATTCCCTAGTGAGCGAAATGTAAGTAGAAGGGGGAGTGTTAACTGGTAAGGCTTCACCATTAACTTTGATGCTCATGCCTTTCTCAGCCCAGTAAGGACAGCGGATTTGGAGTGTAAACTGAACCTCGTTATCCGTATGGACCGTTAAGCGGCCTGTCGCTTCTTGAGGGAAGCGGGTCTCCTGCTGTAGGGTGACGCCTAGCTCTTTCCATTGAACCGTAGACGGGACATATTGATTCACGAACAAATTTCGATCTTGATGAAAATAAATGGCGCTCCCGTATAAAGAGTGGCTCTCCATACTTGATCCTACACAGCAGGTAAAATCCTCGAATTGAGAGTTGAACGATTTTTGTCCACCCATTTCCAGGGATACAAAATAGCAGACGCTGCCATCCGTCGGGTTCTGAGAAGCAAGAATATGATTAAACATGGCTCGCTCGTAATAATCTGCATAATGCGCAAGGGCATCCCACTTGAACATATGTCTGGTCAATTTCAGCATGTTGTAAGTGTTGCAGGTTTCACATGTGCCTTCCCCAAGCCGGTCATTCAGCTGATCCGGTTCGCCAAAGTGTTCATTGTAGCTGTTCCCCCCGATAACATAGGAATGGTGATGAACAACGCGATCCCAGAAAAAGCGGGTAATATCCGCATACTTCGGTTCTCCTGAAGCCTCGAACTGTCTCGCTGCCCCGATAATTTTTGGTATCTGAGTGTTGGCATGACGCCCGGCGAGCGTGTCTTTTTCCTCAGAAATATCGTTCAGTACTTCTCCATGATAAAAGCGTTCAGCCAGCTTAAAGAACTTGTTATCACCGGAATGTTCAGCGAGATCGGTAAGCACTTCGTTCATTCCGCCAAATTCACAGTGCAGCACTTGCTGCATCTGCTCTTCGGTAAGTCCGGCACAGACATCATCAAGCCATTCCCCAAGCCGAATCTCGACTTCCAGTGCCAGCCGATTACCCGTAAGGGTATAAGCATCACGCAGTCCGGCAAATAGCTTATGCATCGTATAGAGCGGAACCCAGCCGCCGTTCAGATCAAACCCTTGGGATCGGATATCCCCGGCTTTAATTTCCTCGAACAACTCTCTCCCTCGCGGGATACCGGATACATAGCCGTTGCCGTGACTATCCTGGCATACTTTTAGCTCCTGAGTGACGTAATCAGCACGCTGTTTAAGCTCTTCATTTCCCGTTGCGGCATACATCAGCGCACATCCGGACAAATAATGTCCCAAGGTATGACCGCTGATGCCCCGGGATTCCCATCCTTCATAGTGAGCAGCCTTTGGTGTTAGTCCTGCGTACTCACGAAAACGAGATAGTAAACGATCGGCATCCAGCTTCAGCAGGTAGGCTGTATTTAGTTCCATCGCATGTTTAAGAGGACCCGCATCCACTCTGACGTGGTGCAAGTCAAATCCAGCAGCTTTCAATGTCATTCTCTCCTTATGTCTTGCCAGCAATGAGAAGCAAGTGTATATTTTTATCATTAAATTACCATTCATCTCTTGATTTGTCGGTAGATTAAGGTTACATAAGGTGGACATTTCCGACAGACCTACATGGGGGGACACTTATGAATTATTTGAAGATCAATGGGGATCAGCCTGTGCATTTCTTGGCGGCTGGGGAATTTATTTCTGAAACGGAGTGGATTCATTTGGACCGGATTATGGGTGTTTACGAGCTCATTATCGGGGTGGAGGAGACGGTATATATTGAGGAAGACGATACACAGTACGAGATCAGCCGGGGAGACATCTTACTGCTGCATCCCGGACATCGGCACCGGGGATACCGAGTATCTAAACCTGGTGTGAAGTTCTATTGGTTCCATTTTGATTGTCCGAAGCCGCCACAGATTCTAAGTTTATCTGAAATGGAAGAAGAGAGCCTGTCGATCCATTCAGAGCCCGTGCTGGCTTGGACCGTGTCTGATTTATATCTTCCGCAGTATGCTTCAGCTCCTTACGGTGACCGGATCCATATTATTGTCAACCAAATCCTTCATGTAGCCAATTCAAGCTACTATACGAAGCAAAGTGTACATTACTTGATGACCTCGCTCCTCATCGAAATATCCGAGCTTACCCTGCAGCGGCTTGCAGTGCAGACCTCGCGGGTGACCGAAGGCAAATCACATTTTGTCAAAATGATGGAGTGGACGAAGCTGCACGCGGCCGAGCCGCTGACTGTAAATGCGATTGCTCTTAAATTCAATTATCATCAGGATTCGGTGTCTCGAATGTTTAAGCAATATACCGGAATGGGTCCGCTCGCCTATATTCATCAAATACGGATGGAGAAGGCGAAGGGGCTGCTGACTCGGACAAGCCTGTCCATAAAGGAAGTAGCCGAGGAATCGGGCTATCCAGATGAGAAGTATTTTATGAGATTGTTTAAGCGAACTGTAAATATGACACCGACCCAATTCAGAAATGCGTACCACCAGACTTTTATGAACAATGTGTAATTTAGCCATTGAATACGCATACAAATGGTGCTATTATTTAACAAATAGTTAAATATATTTATATATATGTAAACTATTTGCCGATGTACATACCTCATATTCAGTCTTATCCTACGTCGATCGGTTCTTTGTGTAAGCGTTTTACAATGACTCTAGTTTCTTACTTTTTTTGAGGCAAAGGAGAGGGATGTTTTGCGTAATTTACTCAAAGCTAGCAAAAAAGCCGCCGTGTTAACGACTACGCTCACGGTATTATGCAGCGTTATTGGAACTTCGGGGTATGCGAGTCCAGAAGTGGATACGGCAAAGAAGGGGAAGCCTGCCAATAAAGTTCCCGTGTTTCAGGAGGGCTCGGTGCATGACCCTTCTGTTATCAAAGTGGACGATACCTATTATGTGTTCGGTTCTCATCTTGCTGCTGCGAAGACAGATGATCTGATGAACTGGGATATGGTCGCAGCGGGTGTTGCCGATGGCAACAAACTGATTCCGAATGTGACAGAAGAACTTAAGGAAACACTTGAATGGGCACAGACCAATACTCTGTGGGCAGCCGATGTTATTCAGCTCGAAGATGGACGTTATTATATGTACTACAATGCTTGTAAAGGGGATTCTCCAAGATCTGCACTTGGTGTAGCGGTTTCGGATCATATTGAAGGACCTTATGTTGATCAAGGGATCCTGCTGAAATCCGGCATGTGGGGCGAACCGAGCGAAGATGGAACCATTTACGACGCATCCATTCATCCGAATGCCGTAGACCCGGATGTGTTTTTTGATGAGAACGGGAAGCTATGGATGGTATACGGATCTTATTCAGGTGGTATTTTCATCATGGAATTGGACCCCGAAACCGGTAAACAGCTGCCAGGACAAGGCTACGGCAAGAAGCTGATGGGCGGTAACCACAGCCGGATTGAAGGCCCGTATATCTTGTACAGTCCTGAAAGCGATTACTACTATATGTTTGTATCCTTTGGCGGGCTGGATGCGATAGGAGGATATAACATCAGGGTTGCGAGATCCAAGAATCCGGACGGTCCGTATGTGGATGCAGAAGGAAATGATATGATTCAGGTCAAAGCAAATCCAGAGCTGCCTCTGTTTGATGATCGGACAATTGAACCGTTTGGTGTGAAGCTGATGGGGAACTATCAATTCACGAGAGCGCTTGGAGATCCGGGAGCAGGCACAGGCCTTGGCTATATTTCTCCAGGTCACAATTCAGCATACTATGATGAAGAGACAGGCAAGCATCTGCTATTCTTCCATACCCGTTTTCCAGGTCGTGGGGAAGAGCACGAGATTCGCGTCCATGAAATGTATATGAATGACAAAGGATGGCCAGTCGTAGCGCCATACCGCTATACGGATATCCAGCAGGAGGAAGTGAAGAAGAACGAAGTAGCAGGCAGCTATAAAATTGTGAATCACGGCAAAGACATTTCAGCAGAGCTCAAAACATCCGTCATTGTAACGCTGGAGAAGAACGGCAAGATCAGCGGCGATGTGAAGGGGTCTTGGAGCCTGGATAAAGACGGGACTGCAACACTTAAGGCAGATGGAGTTACCTATACAGGGGTATTCACGAATGAATGGGACGAATTGGCCCAGAAAAATGTAGTAACCTTCAGCGTATTATCTGATTCCGGAGTCGCCATATGGGGCAGCCAAATGGAGGAAATGAAGGATAAGGAAGTGGTTGCCGCGGTGAAAAAAGATCTCGATCTAGGCAATACTGCGGCAGTATATCAGAATATCAATTTGCCTGTGACTGGAACCAGAGACAGTGTGATTTCATGGACTTCTTCGAATGAAGATGTCCTCTCCAAGGCTGGAATCGTCACAAGACCCGCCGCTGGCGAGGATAATGCAGTAGTGAAGCTTACAGCAACGATTCAAAAAGGTAAAGTGCGGGACACCAAAACGTTTAACGTCACTGTACTTGCAGAAATCGAAGGCCCGAAGCTGGTCGAATATGATTTTGAAGGAATATCGGGACAATCTGTGCCTGACCTTAGCAGCAACGGATTTAATGGTACACTAATCGGTGGAGCTGAACCACAAGGATCTGGCAAAATAGGTCAAGCCATCAAATTTAATGGTACCGACGGTTATGTGGAAGTGCCTGAGTTAGTCACAGATGCAGAAGACTTTACCTTCGCAGCGTGGGTATACTGGAATGGCGGGGGAGATTGGCAGCGAGTCTTTGATTTTGGCAATGGGCTCGGCAAGCATATGTTCCTGACACCTTCTCAGCATCTGGGAGTGATGCAGTTTACCATCCATAATGGAGTGGATCAAAGTCTTCTCGCACCTGCGAAGCTTCCGGTGAATGAATGGACGCACGTAGCAGTTACTCTTGAAGGAAACACAGGTAAGCTGTATGTGAACGGCGAGGTCGTAACGAAGAGCGATCAGATGACTTTTAATCCGAAAGAGCTCGCCACGACCGATGCATATCTTGGCAAGAGCCGCTATGCAGCAGATCCGTATTTAAACGGCAGCCTCGATGAAGTGAACGTATACAATAAGGCACTTACAGATGAAGAAATTAAAGAACTGGCTGAGAAATACAAACTAATTATTTGAACTATATAGAAGAGGATGGATCTTTCGAAGCCCACTGGCCTCAAGCGATCCATCCTTTTTTAATGATTACTGTATTGAGGCTTTGTTCTGCGTTCAGAAATAAATGAACCGACCAAAGTGAGGACTGCTCCAATCACTATGGCCCAGGAAAGGGGCTCACTCAATACCAAATGCGAAGCAATGACCGTAATGACGGGGACGAAATAAATATAGATACTTGTCTTGACTGCGCCTAGAATGCCCACTGCGCGATTCCAAGTCACGAAGCACAGTGCGGATGCGCCAATACCAAGATAAAGTAAATGCAGCAGGCTCATTGGTTCGGTTAACTTTGAAAAGCTTAGGTCTATATCAAATAGAAGCAGTGTCGGCAGCATAAAGATTAAACCATAGAAGAACACTTTTCGTGTAGACCCGATAGTATGATAGTTTCTTTCGCTGATTTTTTTCATAAGCACGGAATAGATTGCCCAAAAAATAGGCGCGAGGATGGCTAGGAAATCACCGAGAGGATTTAGTTTGAGCACAAAACTGCCATTGAATCCTATCAATAGGATACCGATAAGAGCAATGATAAATCCTACTATAAATGATACGCTAAGTTTTTCGCCTTCCAGAAAAAAATGTGCAAATAAAGCTGTGAAAAAGGGGGCAATGGAAACGATGATGCCTACACTTGCTGCAAGAGTTAGGGTCAAAGCGATATTTTCCAAGAGAAAATAAAGGGTTACTCCACTTAATCCAGCACCTGCAAACAATAGTTCTTCCTTTATTGAGCTCGTTTTAACCGATCGAGGGTAGAGCAGCAACAAAATAAAATAACCAATAAGGAACCGTAAAAATAACACCTCAATCGGATTGAAGTCAGACAGCAGAAGCTTGGTAGAAACAAAAGTAGTGCCCCATATAAAGATCGTAAACATGGCGAGTATATGTCCTGTTGATCTGGCTTGCTGCTGTATCATTATGCCTTAGCCTCCGTATATACGGTTTGTGATGTTTGATCGGTAAAGATCCTCATATATTGTTTTGGCGTAAGTCCAATGAGCTTTTTAAAATGATTAGTGAAGTGGCTCTGGTCACTGAAGCCGGTACGAATAGCCACCTCAATAGGACGAACTCCTTGCTCTAGAAGCTTTTTGGCATGAATGATGCGTTGTGTCTCTAGATAGCTGTAAGGAGAAATTCCTTTTTGTTTGGTAAACGAACGGAGTAAATAATATTTACTCAGACCTGTGAGCTTACATAAATCTTGAAGGGTAATCGTTTGATCGAAATTTTGATCGATGTATTTGCATACCGTTTTGATTTCTGTGCGAAGACAGGATTCATATGAAGGGATGAACTCCTCGGTATGATCTCTTAAGAGATTTTCTATAAGTAATAAGAGTAATTCCTCTTTTTTAAAATCAGATTGGTCCTCGGAAATCATTGTGTGCAGATCGCGTAAGGTATCCGCGATTTCACTATTTCTCAGAACAGGTTGCTTAAAATAGGGTGTTTCCTGCTTCCCCGTAATGTCAAATACATATTTTTGCATGATGCTAGGCTGTATATTTATACAGCGGTAATCAAGCGTCCTGCCATCAACTTGTTCACATGCATGGGGATCATAAGGGTTGAAAATAATAACATCACCCGTGTTAATGATGTACTCTTCATTCTTACAAGCCAAGTAACGCTTTCCCTGTTCAATAAACCCCAATACATAATAATCATGAAAATGGTTAGGGAATTTTTGCATAATTCCTTCAAATCGATAAGCTTCCACTTCCAAATCTGTATCATAACAAACCGTCCTATTTTCTTGAGCCACTCGCTGCACCAACTCTCTATAATCTGTCTCGCTGATGTCATTATATTATAACCAAGCTTGTGATTCTTGTAAGATGTTGCTCATTGTAGTTGAAGATAATAACAGAAATACTGTAGAGGTATTGATAACTAAATAGGTATGAGGTGGGATTTTGATTCGTAAATTAATGAGAGACAAGGTATTTAGCATTTCAGCTATCATTATTACTCTTCTTGCTGTTCTGGGTGCCTTAATGCCCGTCGTATTCGGTAACACAGCAAATATGCTGTACAATTTAACAACCTATAATTTTGCTTGGTTCTATCTACTGTCCATCTTTGTGATTATTGTTTTCCTCATTTGGGTGGCTGCTAGTAAATATGGAGCTATACGGTTAGGCGGGGAGAAAGAAAAGCCGCAATATCCCTTTTTTACATGGATCGGAATGCTGTTCTCAGCCGGTTTCGGTGTGGGTCTCGTATTCTGGGGCGTAGCTGAACCTATGAGCCATTTCTTTGATACGCCATTCGGAGGCGTGGCATCACAGTCGGAAGAAGCTGCACGCGTTGCCATGGGCTATTCCTTCTTTCACTGGGGAATCAGTCAATGGTCTGTATTTGCGCTCGTTGGTCTCGTCATTGCATTCCTTCAATTTCGTAAGGAGAAGGATGGACTTGTATCTACAGCGCTGGAGCCCCTTCTATTTGTATTTACGCTTGGTCCGACGGTATTTATTCTGGAGACGTTTACGCTGGCACTGGGTGACTACGTTAGTGGAGAGGCAATATACCCCGCTGTTCATACAAGGAGCAATGCCTTGTATAGAAGACCTTATTCTAAATTGTATCTTCAATCATGCGAGATAAAATATCATGCACAATTGGTAAAGTAATAAAACCCTCCGTGTCTAAAAAATGCCCACCTTTTTCAACCGCATAAAAATCAGCCTGTATCTTATCTGACAATTCCTTGCTGTAAGAAAATGGAACTATATTATCGTCTTTAGCAGCAATAACTGCCCGTTTTTTAGCAATTTGAATGATTTGGTTATAATCTGGCTGTTCTTGCACAAACTCATCAATCTCCGGTAAAATTGGCAACGATTTTAAAAACCCAGAAACCAAAACAATCCCGCCGATTTGTGTTTTAAGACCCGACTGATGTAAATATTTTAGCAGAGATATACAGCCCAGGCTATGAGCTACAAAAAATGTATTACTATTTATAACTGCATTTTCAGATAGATAGTCTAACCATTCATTAACTTTTGGTGCAAGTGGCGTAGGCATTTTTAAAATGTCGGCTGAAATTTCTTTTTCAGACAGTGTTTCACTCAACCATGGAAACCAATGATTTGTTGGTGACGCACCATATCCGTGTATAATATATACTTTTTTTCTATTCATCATAGCTTCCTCCTTGTTTTGTCAACTCCATTGGGTTGCATGTAACATTGTAAAAAAAATTATGCTTTCAGACAAGTAAGCACTTTTCAGATAGTGTCTAGTAACATCATCTTCCAGCTCTTTCAGTTGGGTGCTTAATATCTTATGTGTGATATATGAAATGTTTCGTTTAAGCTCACCATATCTACGGACTGCATAATGTATCCATAGCAATATTTTGTTGGATTCTCATCTCGAAAATAATAGTAAAGAGAGGAGTACCAATTGAATTAAACCATCTTTTAATGGATAACCTATCTCCCGAATCTGTCCACTAAATTATGATAAGGGAGAGGTGTCCGTGAATTACAACGAAAAATTTCCTCAGGTGCTGCAGCACATCCTAAATGTTTGCCTGCTGCTGGTAGGGTTGCTCTTGTGCATATCACTGTTCAAGGCAACTTGGGATATATTTGCATATGTTGTTCTCCCCACAGATAATGACAAATCCTATTATGAATTCACGGATGATTTGCTCGTATTTTTTCTCTATTTCGAATTTATTGCGTTAATTATCAAGTATTTCAGCACAGGCTTCCATTTTCCGTTAAGATACTTTATCTACATTGGAATTACCGCTGTCATTCGATTAATTCTGATTGAGCATGATCGCGCAATAGATACGTTCTGGTGGGCTGCCGCGATCTTGGTCATGGTAGGCGCATTGTTAATTGTTAACCATAGGCTCCTAAAGAGAGAAAGTTGAGCAGTGAGTCACTGGATAAGTTAGTTCCTTTCACATCTGAAGTTCATGTTCTATTGTTTTCCCTCGATTTTCAAACTATGATATATTCATTTACAGAGAAAATAGGAGGATCGAGTCAGAAATGGACAACCTGTTCCTGATCGGGGAGATTTCAAAGCTCTTTCAGATCGATATTCGTACACTTCGGTACTATGACGAAATAGATTTATTTAGACCGGCGTCCGTGGACACCTCTACGGGATACCGCTATTACTCAATAGATCAATTTGAACAGCTGAATACCATCCTCTATCTGAAGGCACTCGGCGTTCCGCTCAAACAAATCAAGCAGTTTCTGGACCATCGCGATATTGATCACATCCTGCAGCTCCTCCAGGAACAGCATCAAAGAACGGTAGATAAAATCAATGAGTTCACACAAATTAAGCAAAAGATAGAAAGTCGAATTCATCAAATACAGGATGCAGCAAATGTAAATGAACTGTATAAGATTCGTGAGATTGAGCTGCCCGAAAGAGCGATTGTAGTCCTGAAGCATAAGATACATAAGAGTGATAATTTAGAATTGCCGATTCGTATGCTGGAGAATCAGACCAAGATGAAATCAACGATTTTTCTGGGAAAAGTAGGACTATCCATTGCATTGGAGAGCCTAATTGCAAGACGCTTTGAGGAGTATGACTCGATCTTTGTCGTTGTTGAGGAAGAGATCAAGTCACATCATTATGAGCAGAAGCTTCTTCCACAAAGTATGAATATTACGATTCGTTTTGCGGGTACACATGAGGATGCGGCCCCATACTATGAACAGCTAATGGATTACATTGCAGACAATGGCTATCAAATGATGGATGATGGATTGGAGATTACGTATATCGATTATGGTCTTACGCAGGATACGTCCAAGTTTGTAACCGAAATACAGATCCCTGTAAAATAACATTGACCCTCCAGTAACTGGAGGGTTTATTCTGTGTTTAACAAAAACCCAAATAGGAGAGGAAATCAAGTGATAGGAACGATTGTAAATGTAGCAACGATCCTGGTGGGAAGTGCACTGGGAAGTATATTTAAGAAGGGAGTCGGGGAGCGCTACCAAGATATTTTGATGCAGGCGATGGGGCTGGCTGTTACCGCACTTGGCATTAGCTCCATCGTTAAATATTTGCCTGACAGTCATTATCCTGTACTGTTCATCGTCAGTCTAGCGGTAGGTGGTCTGATTGGAGAGAGGCTGAATCTTGAGAGCAGCTTCAAAAGCGCAGTATCCCGCATCTCGAAAGGGAATCTGGCAGAAGGTTTAACGACAGCGATCATGCTGTTCTGTATCGGTACATTATCCATTGTGGGACCTATTGAAAGTGCACTGAACGGTAATCATACTTACCTGCTGTCCAATGCA
Source organism: Paenibacillus shunpengii (assembly GCF_042684905.1). Lineage (NCBI taxonomy): Bacteria > Bacillati > Bacillota > Bacilli > Caryophanales > Paenibacillaceae > Paenibacillus > Paenibacillus shunpengii. Next base: position 1,988,797 of record NZ_JBHUMJ010000002.1, read on the forward strand.
ATGCTGGATGGGATCACGTCCATGGTGCTGGCATCCACCTTTGGATTTGGAATTGCCTGGTCAGCTGTTGTGCTGCTCTGCTGGCAAGGATTAATTTATGTTCTCGCAGGAACGGTAGCTGGTTATATTACGCCCGAGCTGCTCACCGAAATTTCGATCGTAGGCGGTGTGCTTATTCTTAGTTCCGGGCTCAGCATTCTGGGTATCAAGCATTTCAAAACGATGAATATGATCCCAGCGTTGTTCATCCCCGTCATTTTTATCGTCATTAAGAATATGCTCGGGCTGTAATATAATTGTATTATAGATCAGGCTGACTGCTTCTCGAACTTATTTGAAGCGATAAGCCCTGGGCTCGTCAAACCAGAAGCTCCCGTCCTTGGAAAAGTCGACATATGGACTAGGGGATATCTCATCAACTCGTCTTATTTCTTCTTCTGTAAGTTTGACATCGAGTGCCTTAAGATTGCTATGTAGCTGTTGTTCATTTCTCACTCCAATAACGGGGATGACACTTGACCGATGAAGCAGCCAGGCAAGAGCAAATTGACCGAGTGTAATTCCTTTGGCCTCAGCAATTTCAGCGAGTTTGTCCACTTTAGCCAGCTTATCACGATTCACTGGAGCTTCTGTATCCATCCGTTCACCGCGAGAATTTGATGGAAGGGGTTGTCCGCTGCGATATTTACCGGATAACCAGCCCCCATCTAATGGGGAGTAGGCTAATGTTGATAATCCATGACGCTCGGAGGCAGGTAAGATCTCCTGTTCAATATAACGATTGAAAATGTTGTAGGATGGCTGGTTGGTGACAAAGCGCTCCAAATTCATCTTCTCACTAACCCACAGGGATTCGACAATACGCCAAGCTTCAAAATTAGAGCATCCAATGTAACGTACTTTGCCTTGAGTAACGAGATCATCCATCGCACGAAGAGTTTCGTCAAGCGGAGTGTATGGATCCGGGCGGTGGATCTGATACAAATCGATGTAATCCGTATTCAGTCGCTTCAAGCTTGCCTCTACCTGCCGCATAATGCGATATCGACTGGCTCCTTCACCATTGACGCCTTCAGCGGTCCGTACTTTAAACTTGGTCGCAACGATGAATTGATCCCGTCTTCCATGAAGCGCCTTGCCAATAATCTCCTCTGTCGTTCCTTTACCATATGTATCTGCCGTATCAATGAAATTAATCCCCGAACCCAGCACCTTGTCAATGATAGACAGAGAGCTGCTCTCATCCATATCCCAGGCACCATATGTCATTGTACCAAGACAGAGTCTGGATACTTGTAAACCACTTCTTCCGAGATAAGTGTACTCCATTTTGCATGCCTCCTGTATTCCTGGATTTAGCTATTTCAACTTATACGATATCCGTTAACATGCGATTTTGTCAAAATCGGCCAGTTTCCAACATAACGTGAAGCGTTGATGCCTCTGTAGTTGTTATACTTTACCTTTCGAAGCAGTCCATTTATAATTTGTTTAGCAGGAGAATGCATGTTCTTATTGTTTTCTTGATTTCGGAACACAGGATTCCTTCATACGCAAGCAAGCATACATATCGGGACTCAAAGAATAGGGAGGAATTAAATGTTGGCCGTAATTTATGCCATAGTGGCAGCCATCATGATTGTCATCGCCGCTAGAATTATTATCCTTATATCGAGACGGCGCAGGCGAAGAGAACTTAATCCTTACAAGATCACCATTAAAGACATCGATCGTATGGAAGATGGGAAGGATTTCGAAGAATATTTATATCGGTTATTTCTCGCCTTGGGATACGAAGATGCTTACAAGACGGTGAGCAGCCGGGATTTTGGAGCGGATCTGGTGTTTACCGATCGGAATGGGAATCGAGCAATTATTCAGGCCAAGCGATATGCAGTCAGTAATCCGGTAGGGCTGTCTGCTGTACAGGAGATCTATAGTGCGATGCCATTTTACAGGGCCCAGAAGTCTATCGTTATTACATCTGGCATTTATACGGATGCTTGCTTGAAGCTGGCAGGATATAATGGTGTAAGGCTGCTGGACCGCGAGGATTTAATTGACATCATGAATGATCTTCGCAGCCGGCATGAGGATGCTGCAATGGACTTAATAGAAGCAGAGCCTGAATTGCTCCTGGATTCATGGGATGATTACTTGAGAGACAAGCAATATAAAAAAGAGCGTTTGCTGAGAGGGTGAAGCTAGATGGAACAAAGAACGACGGAAAGGCTGGTATTACGGTCCTTGGACCGACACGACGCTGCTGCAATGGAAGCCTTGCTGACTGAAAAGGATATTGCAAGTACGACATTAACCATTCCTTATCCCTATCCTGCAGGTGCAGCCGAAGCTTTTATCGAACGGAGGCAAGCCATTCAATCTAAGGGAGATGGGTACTCCTTTGCCGTTCTTAATGCACTGACAACCGAGTTTATGGGCGTCGTGGGGTTGCAGGTTAACCGTAGTCACAATCATGCTGAGCTTGCTTACTGGATTGGCAAACCGTTTTGGGGACAGGGATATTGTACGGAAGCGGCCCAATGTGTACTCCAGTTTGCTTTTCACGATCTGCAATTAAATCGAGTTTGGGCAGCAGCGTTAGTTCGTAATCCTGCTTCTTCCACAGTCATGAGAAAGATTGGGATGAGGCATGAAGGAACCTTCCACCAGCATGTATTGAAGTGGGGACAATATGAGGACTTGGAGTATTACGGCATATTGGCTGCTGAGTACAGAGCATGACTGTACAACCATTTTCCCATCATTTACAATAAGAACAGTCTATACATACGAGGTGAAGAGGATGGCATTCCGTATTGTTCGAAGTAATTAATCATCGGGCTGGGTAAAACGCGTACCAGCCGCCAAGGGGGCAGTCTGCCCTTTGGCCGAGTGTTGATTAATGACTAGAACGGTGCCCGGAATTGACCATTTTTAAAAAGAGTCAAGGGACACTGCAAGAGGACAAATACGCCTATGGCAAGAGAGCCAGGGTTCATTTGTCACTGCTATGGTGCTTCCTTGGCTTTTTTTACATTTCACTGATGGAGGTTAGACGAGCCTTGTTGAAGAGCTGTATAAAGCATTTTAAATGGATGATTGTCATATATATTTTGATTGGATTTGCCATTCAATACTTAGAAGCACTGGGGATCAAAATGTTTCAGCAATTACTGGATACCATTATTACTGTGGAGCATATCGAAGAAATGATATGGTTCATCATCCTCTATGGTGCAGTGCTCATCGGATTGACTATTCTGAATTATGTCGATGAATATCCAAATTCCTATTTATCAAACAGTATTGTTGAGAAGCTAAAGATCTTCGCATTAACCAAAGTGTCTAAAATTGATTATGCATCGTATCAAAGTATTGGAACCGGCGAGATGATCCAGGTGATTGAGAACGGAGCTCAGGCAGGAGGCAAAATGCTGCATTCGTTCTACCTCACCATATTTCATGAGCTGCTTCCAAAGATTGCGTTCAGCCTGTTATTTATCGGATTATATAATATCCATATTCTGTTCATTATTTTAGCCGGCTACGTGCTTGTATTCATGATGACACATTTGCTGCTGGGGACGCTCTATCGTGTGAAAGCATCGCTGATCGCAGATCAGGAGCAAATGTCGAGATACACCATTCGCGGATTTATGGAGCTGGTTGTGTTTCGCTTGAATAGGCGGTATCAGAGAGAAATCGATCGAATGACTCGTACATCGGGTCAAATCATAAAGAGAAGTACTCAGATTAGACTTGTGCATGAAGCATTTTTTGCGATTTTTGCTCTGTTTGTTAATGTGATCAAAATCGGAGTTATCTTCTACGGTGCGAACCAGATCATTGCAGGTGACTTGTCTATTGGTATCATTGTTGCGATGATCATGTTCATTGATCAGGTGTATATGCCGATTGCAATCTTCAATGTGCTGTATGCGGATTACAAGCTGGACCGAGTTACTTATTCGCGGTTTGAAGCTTTCCTTAACCAACCAGAGGATCAGAATCTAGATACCGGCATTTCAATTAGTGCCCTGAGAGGAAAAATCGAGTTTGATAAGGTCACTTACGATGATGAGAATCATCGAATCTTAAACGAGGTTAGCTTTACAATTGAGCAGGGCAGCTCGGTTGCCATTGCCGGCATGAGCGGGAGTGGTAAATCAACCATCGTCAAGCTGATGACCGGCCTGCTCAAGAAAAAATCCGGCAGAATATTAATCGATGGGATTGATATTGACGAGCTTCATCTTCATCATTTGTACGAGCAACTGTCCTACATTTCGCAGGAACCGCCGATATTTGATACAACGATTCGTAATAATCTGCTGCTGCCGAATCACTCAGATGAAGACTTATATGAATTGCTGGATAAGGTTGGCTTGCAAAATAAAGTAAGAGGACTTCCTAAGCAGCTGGATACTTGGGTGGGGGAAAGAGGCACCAAATTGTCTGGCGGGGAGAAGCAGCGGCTTGCTTTTGCCCGGATTATGGGTCAGCAGCGCCCGCTTGTAATTCTGGACGAACCAGTGTCTGCGCTGGACAATATTCTAGAGAAGCAGATTATGCGTGAGATGCTGCATATGTTCAAGGAGAAGACGATGCTTGTAGTTGCACATCGGCTTAGCTTCATCAAGGATGTTGATAAAATACTGTTAGTGAAGAGTTTCGAGGAGCTCATGTGTCGCAGCAATTATTTTCAGGAATTATGGAACAAGGAGCATCAAAACACCTTTCAAAAAGTTCAATAAGGGATAGAAACAGCAAAGAGGCTGCCTTCAGGGGCAGCCTTCTTGTATTTTTAATGTATATCTTCATTCACAGCCGGTTTACCGGCTTCAACCAGCACTTTGTTTCCAATAAGGGTGAATACCAATACCAGCAGCAATACGCCGGTTCCCATCAGCAGCCATTCTATAGCGACGACATCCGCAACGGGGCCAAATACAAGCATGCCAAGCGGCATCATCGAAGTGGATATCATTGTGAGGACACCAAATACTCTGCCCAGATAGTCAGGCTCTACTTTTTCTTGCAGCAGGACAGTGAATGGCGTATTGAAGAAAGGCATTGCGAGACCAAATAAGCTCATAAAGGTTAAGTAAATGGCGAAGATCGGGACTACGCCAAGTGCGATCGTACATGCTCCCATCAACAAGCCTGCCATCGCCATGGTGTGGATTTTGTTTTTGAACCCTCCCCAGGTTGCGAGCAATATTCCTCCGATCATCATGCCAATCGCAAATGTAATTTCAATGGCGGTTAATCTCCAAACATCACTGCCAAAGGTTCTTGTAACCTGCAAAGGTGTGAGAAAAGCAGCAGGTGCAGCAAGAACGTTAAATAATGCGACATAAACGAAGAATTTCTTCAGGAAGGTGTGAGCGCTAATATATTTAATGCCTTTTTTCAAATCTTCCAAATAGCTGGTAGTTTGATCCTGCATCGCCTTGGAATGCGCCGGAACACGAAGGAAGAACAGGAGAGTGAGAATCGCAATTAGAGCGGTAATGACATCAACAAAGAAAATGACTTCAATACTTGCCTTCGTAAGCAATGCTGCGCTTGCCATAGGAGATATGATCATGATGAAGGCTTGGATACTTCCATTAATTCCGTTAACTCTGGTTAATTGATCCTCTGGTACAAACTGCGGAAGAATGGCCCCTACAGCCGGGGTCTGAATTCCTGTGCCGATTGCCCGAATTGCAGACATCACAAAGAGCAGCCAGATGGCCTCGTAACCTAGCAGGAACAACACAGCAAGCACCAGTGTCGATAGGGCAATCATGGAGTCTGCGAGCATAATCAAGAGCTTCCTGTTATACCGGTCTGCCCATACTCCTGCAAAGGGGGATAGGAAGAAGGCAGGAACAAATCCGCAAATGATGGATATGGTCATCATGATGCCGGATTGGGTCTCTAAAGTGATATACCACATGATAGCATACTGGACCAGCGAGGAACCAAATAGCGAAATGGTCTGGCTGGTTAAGAATAGGGCGGTGTTCTTTTTCCAGGCGTTAGCAGCTCCATTATTACTTAACATGTGTGCAACATCCTTTTCATTGGTATGGGATGAGTCTGCGATTGTATAACACGAAGCGAGTTTACGCAAGTACCTTCAGAGGGCTCAATAGGAGTAGTGAATTGGACGGATGATCTGCAATCCGAAATGTCCCATTGGATTATAACACGATGACTGCACCAGGAATAGCAGGTATTTACATTTATAGTGTTTATGCTTCCTGGGACAAGGGAAGTGCCAGCTATGTGTTTACAATTAGAGTCGAATAGTACGCTGTTAAACTTCTGAATCATTTTGGATGTAAATTGCAATTTGCGGATAATATAACATCTAGAATCCATTTCATTTCAGAAGGAGCGATTCATATCAAAAAAGAAATGACAAAATTTCTAGCATACAGTGTGCTGGTGACAGGACTGCTGATGTGGCTCTCCGATGCTTCCTTCATCACTTCATGGTTTGCTGCTCTGCTGATTGCTTCTATCGGTTTTTTATTCGGAGATATTGTAGTATTTCGAAAAACGAACAACATCATAGCAACGGTAGCAGATTTTGTTTTTGTATTTGCCGTTCTATGGATATTTAAGGAGCTTATGTTCTGGAACACCACACTCACAGACATTCTGATTATCTCTCTGGTAATGGCTGCGTTCGAATATGTCTTCCACATATGGGTAGATCATGATAATCGTGAGCTGAGGAAGAAGCAGACTTACGGAACCAAAGAGTCCTAATCATCTTTTCTCGAACATGAAAGGGAGGTACTTCGTATTGAGGACGGAAGCTAGTCGGTTGTTAATCGCAGCTCTAGGCGGTGTCAACGAAATCGGTAAAAATATGTACTTTATTCAATATGACCGTGACTCTTGTACTTATTGATTGCGGATCGAAATTCCCGGACGAAAGCCTGCCCGGAATTGATCTGATTGTGCCTGACTTCTCCTACCTGTTAGATCATCAAGAGGATATCAAGGCACTCGTGGTCACCCACGGGCATGAGGATCACATTGGCGGCATCCCCTATTTGCTCAAGCAGCTCAATATACCGGTGTACGGAACCGCATTAACCATTGGTTTGATCAAAATAAAGCTGAAGGAACACGGATTGTTAGACGAATCCAAGCTGCATGTCATTGATGAGAATTCGGTCGTGGACGCAGGCTCCATTCGAGCTTCCTTTTTTCCGACGATCCACAGTATTCCGGATTGTCTCGGCATTGTATTCGACACGCCTGAGGGCACAGTTGTCCATACAGGTGATTTTAAATTTGACATGTCGCCTGTAAATGGACCGTATCCGGACCTTCATCGGATGGCTGAGATCGGGAAGAAGGGCGTTAAGGTATTGATATCAGAGAGTACCAATGCTGAGCGTGCCGGCTTTACTCCCTCTGAACGAATTGTCGGCAGCCATATCCTTGATGCCTTCTCCAGTGCCAAACAGCAGGTGTTCATCTCCACCTTCGCTTCGAATGTGAATCGAGTCCAGCAGATTATTGATGCGGCCATTGAAACGAATCGTAAGCTGGCTCTGCTTGGACGCAGCATGGTAAATGTCGTTGAAGTAGCCAATGATCTAGGTTATCTGCGAATTCCTGAAGGTCTGCTGATTGATGCAAGAGATTCTGAGAAATATCCTCCAGAGCAGATCGCCGTTCTATGTACAGGGAGTCAAGGAGAGCCTATGGCAGCATTATCCCGGCTCGCAAGCTCACAGCATCCGCATATTGAAATATTGCCCGGAGATACGGTAATTATCGCTGCAGGCGCAATACCTGGCAATGAACGTAATCTATCCAATGTCGTTGACAATCTGTATGGCATCGGCGCTAAAGTTATATACGGTTCAGGCAGTGCTTCGGGTATGCACGTCTCTGGTCATGGCAGCCAGGAGGAGTTGAAGCTGATGCTGACGCTGATGAAGCCGGAATATTTGTTTCCCGTACACGGTGAATTTCGGATGCTGTACAAGCATCGCCTGCTTGCTGAATCGGTAGGTGTACCAAGCGAGAATGTGTTTATCGTCAGGAACGGCGAAACCATCCAAATCAAAAATGGGGCAGCTTCAATGGGGCCCAAGGTTCACGCAGGAAACAATCTCGTCGATGGTTTAGGCGTTGGTGATGTCGGGAACATTGTACTTAGGGATCGGAGACATCTGGCCTCTGATGGTATGCTGATCATTGTCACCACTTTAAGCAAAACAGAGCGAAAAATGATGGCTTCTCCTGAAGTTATTTCACGCGGATTCGTATTCGTCAAAGAGAACGAAGCGCTGATGGAGCAAATTCATCAAGTGATCTTGGACTCGATGGACAGTCTGTCCGAATCAGAAGCGAGTCAATGGAACCTGATCAAGCAAATTTTGAAGGATGACGTAGGGCGATTTATATATAGCCAAACCAAAAGAAGACCGATGATACTACCCATCATTATCGAAGTGTAGTTCATACGGAAGAGAGGAACACATCGCTGATGTGTTCCTTTTTTTGTCATCCATTATCGCATTCTTCAGGGAAGTCCTTTATAATGGTTCACAGAAGTGATGCCACAGTAAACGTATTCAGTAATTTGAAAACGGTGACAATCTGTGATTTGAGGAGAGGGGTACATAACATGTCGAAAACGATTAAGTGGGGAATATTAGGAACGGGATGGATTGCATCTCAGTTCACGAAGGACCTTACCTATGCAAGCAATGGAGAGGCCTATGCGGTCGGTTCCAGAACTGCGGAGAGTGCGGAGAAATTTGCCGCCGAGTATGGAATTAAGATAGCACATGCCAGTTACGAAGACTTGGTGAATGATCCTGAGGTGGATGCGATCTATGTAGCTACGCCGCATCCTTTTCATAAGGAAAATGTGCTCCTGTGTCTAAGAGCAGGAAAAGCGGTATTATGCGAAAAGCCTTTTACAGTGAATGCCGGTGAAGTAGAAGAGCTGGTATCCTTCGCAAGAGAGAATAAACTCTTCCTTATGGAAGGAATGTGGACGAGATTTCTCCCGGCTATATGTAAGGTAAGAGAGTGGCTGAATGAAGGAAAGATTGGACAAATCAAGCTGGTTAAGGCTGATTTTGGCTTCCGTGCAGATTACGATCCAGAGGGCAGGCTCTTAAATCCTAAGCTTGGAGGCGGCGCATTATTAGATGCGGGGATCTACCCGGTATCCTTTGCATCCATGATCTTCGGTGCTGAACCCGAGCAGGTGTGGAGTACAGCACATATTGGGGATACCGGTGTAGATGAAGAGTTCTCACTACTATTCTCCTACGGCAGCGGTAAAACTGCTCAGCTGAACGGGGCCGTGCGTCTCGGTCTGACTAATGAAGCTTTCATTTATGGGACTGATGGATATATCCGAATTCCGTCTTTCCTCAATGCATATACAGCAGAACTCCATGTTAACGGCAATGTAACAACGTTTGAGGATGATCGCAAAAGCATTGGTTACGCATTTGAAGCCGAAGAGCTTGGCAGATGCTTGATTGAAGGACGCACAGAGAGCTCTGTGATTCCGCTGGACGAGTCTGTATCCATTATGAAGCTGCTTGATCAAATTCGTGGCCAGTGGGGACTACGATATCCTTTTGAATAATATTCAGTAACATAAGAAGACCTGCTCCTATATTGTATGGGACAGGTCTTTCTTCATTCTTGCTATTCGTTACTGTTAATTTGGAGCTCAGCCAACTGAGCATTCCAGTTCACTTGATAACCCATTTTCTTAAGTAAAGCTGCCGGAATCATCACTGCATTCGTTTCTAAGTATGGCGTACTGCTCAGTGTTATTACTCTCCCATTGATGCTCACTTCAGGTTGGTTCATCTCAAAAGACGCAGAGGTTAGACCATTTGTGATTGTATAGAGACGTGACTCTGGACCGACATGGGATGATGAAGTTACAACCAGCTTCGCGTCTAATGCCTCAACCACTTGCCTTAGCGGAACGCTGATCAATTGATTATTCATAACAGCGGTATACGGAGAATAGAGCACCTCTCCATTCACCTTGATCGTTATGCCATCACGTACGAGCTGCGGAGTATATACCATGCTGTCTCTTGTACTAGGAATTCCGATTTCGTTCCATTTGTTTGCTCCAAATCCCCATACCTTTCCTTGCGTATCAATAGCCAGCACATGATATTCTCCTGCGGACACCTGCTTGAAGCGTTTAAGAGAAACGATATGGCCGCCTTTACCGGTCGGTCGTTTCCCGTCGATCCAGAGCTCGCCATCGGTAGTTAATAGAGCCGCATAATCACGATGAACATCTACACTCTGCATTTTCAACGCCGGGTATATTTTCCGCGGCTTCATCGATAACCGAATTTTTGAAGTGGACATATCAATTCCCCATTTGAGTGTAGTTCCTGAGGAAGTGATACCATACATTTGATCTGGAGAATAGGCGCTGACCGTGTGAAGTTCAGGTAGATTCTCAAGTTTTTTCGGTTTAGAAAATACCACCTGTTCCTTGTTATCTATCGTCATTGTGAATACCCATACGGTTCCAGCTGAATCGAGAGCGTGTGCCATCTGATTTGAGCTTGTGCCGATGCTGTTGATATGGACTAATCCTTTTATTTGCAGAGGTATACTTGAATGGCCGGAATGGATGTCATATTGCCATCCCCATACGGTTCCATCTTGTTTCAAAGCGAGCACGATATTGCCAAGTGTAGATATAGACTCTACATCTGTAAGAGATGGTACTTGATGAAGTGCTGTAGAAGAGTTAGAAGTCTGTGACACTGACTCCCATAACCATACCGTGCCATCCTTTTTGAGACCGAGCAGCTTCTGTCCCATCTCTTTGATCATGACAAATTCAGCAGGAATATCCAGTCTCGCAGGGCTCAAGATTCTAAATAATGAGGGTGATTCCATCAGCCCGTAATTTCTTCCCCAAGTCCATACGGTACCATCAGCTCGAAGTCCAATCGAATTCCATTGTTCTGCTTCAACTTGTGTAAAGGCGGTGCTGCTAGCATGCAGTAATGAATTCGATGAGCTAGAGGATGGTGATTTAGTTAAAGAATCGGAAGCCCATAGAGTAGACCCTCCTGCATTAGTAAGAAGCATGATCACCGTAAGTATAGATGTAACACAACGTGTTCCAAGGCGCGTATTCATGAATTTGTCCTCCTAACTGTAAATAATTCACAACAAAAAGACGTTACGAGGATCAAATAAGTTTCAGAACATATCAAATATTCATAGGAAGCGGTTATAATTTCCGTATAATATTAGAAGTATACAATTACAAATTCAAGGAGTGAATAGGATGGAACAACAGCAAATTATACATTCTGTAGTATTTTCATTGAAACACCCTCATGGCTCTGCGGAAGAATCCGCATTTCTTCAGGACGGAAAGTCTGCACTGAGCAGTATTCCTACCGTTAACCATTTTCAAGTGTTTCGCGAGATCAGCCCGAAAAATACATATGATTATGGATTTTCGATGGTGTTCAACAGTCGGGAAGATTATGAGGCATACAATGTACATCCGAAGCATGTGGAGTTTGTAACTGAGCGCTGGGAGAAGGAAGTCGTTCAGTTCATGGAGATTGACTACAGTGAAATTTAATGGAAAGCTGCACGTCAGTTAGAAAAGAAGGAGCAGATGTCTGAGACATCTGCTCCTTTATTATGGGTTATCGGAATGTTTCCGAATTAGATTTTTTGGCAGAGTCCGGTCTACTCACTAAATTTCTGTAGAAGATTACAGCCAATATACTGGTCATAAAAATGGTAATACCGAAAGGAACAGCAGATGTTTCTCCTGCAACCCCCACGATTGGAGATGAGAGTGCACCTAGTGCAAATTGGAGTGAACCCAAAATAGCGGCCGCACTTCCCGCAATATGACCTTGTGACTCCATAGCGAGTGTAAATGAGACGGGACCTATAATGCCGATCGATACTGCAAATAAAAAGATCGAACTAAACAAAGCAATGAAAGGTCCATGAGACAAAACAAAGATTAAAGCGACAGTAGCAGCAATGCACGCAAGCAGCAATCCGGATTGAATAATTCGATCTTCTTCCCATCGTCCAGCGAGGCGTTTGACGAACTGCGATCCTATAATGATACCGAGACCATTCAACGCAAAAAGAATCGAAAATAGCTGAGGCGAAATACCGTATATATTTTGATAAATAAATGGTGTACCCGCAACATAAGCAAATACTCCAGAGAATAAGATCCCATTAACCAGAGCATATCCCATAAAGCTTCTATTTCGAAGTAAAGAACTATAATTGTTTAACACTTCGCTAAAGCTGCTTGGCACACGTCTTTCGACAGGCAAACTTTCGTTTATTTTCCAAGCCGTCAAACCTGTTAGCAGAAGCCCCAGTATCCCTAAAAAGATAAACACACCTATCCAAGAAGTGAAGGTAGTTACTGCGCTCCCTGCTGTTGGGGAGATCAAAGGTGCAATATTACTGATCATCGTTAAAACAGACATAAATTGTACCATTTCTACGCCACGATACCGGTCACGAACAATTGCACGTGAAATGACGAGCCCAGCGGAGGCGACAAATCCCTGGATGAAGCGCAGGACTATGAATATGCCAATGTTTGGTGAAAAAGCACAAGCGATTGAGGCTATCGAATAGAGAATCATAGAGATCAGCAAAGGATTACGTCTTCCATGAACATCACTTAAAGGGCCTGTAACAAGCTGTCCTATACCTAAACCTAATAAGCTGGCAGTTAGACTTGCTTGAATCATAGATGCGCTCGTGCCATAATAATCTGTCATTTGGGGGAGCGATGAGAGATACATATCCACCGTAAATGGCCCTAACGCTGAAAATGCAGATAATAGCAAAGCGAATAGTACCGGATTGTTATTATATTTTGTATTCATATAGTTACCCCCAATTTCATGAAAATTAGTTACTTGTCGTTAATCACTGTTCAATTATAATAGGTAATATAAAATCTTCAATTGTCTAATTCGTCTAAATTGTTGAATAATGAACGGATACTTATGATCTGTTAATTAACTCTGTTAATATGAATTCTGTGTAACTGTAATTTGGAGGGATAAAAATGATGATGCTGTTGTTCTTTTGATTCGAGCTTGAGTTAGTTCAAACATAACTTATAGCTCGTATCGATGAGTAATCGATACGCTAATTTTGGAGGTATCGATTCATATGACAAGTAACAAATGGAAATCTATATTTATTGCTTTATACACAGGACAGTTCTTCTCATTACTGAGCAGTGCTGCGGTGCAGTTTAGTATGATCTGGTGGCTGACCGACACGACGGGTTCTCCGCTCATATTAGCCATGGCTGGAATTGCGGGTTTTCTTCCCCAGGCATTGATTGGTCCGCTTGCAGGAACCCTTATTGACCGTTATTCACGCAAACTTATGATGATTGCAGCTGATCTGACCGTCGCTTTAGGGAGTCTCTTGCTATTTATCACCATGCTGTATCAAGAGCCTGGTATTGGACTTATTATTGTAGTATTGGTCATTCGGTCCTTAGCCACGGCCTTTCATATGCCTGCCATGCAGGCTACGATTCCGCTGCTTGTTCCTGAAGAGCATCTGACCAAGGCTTCCGGCTGGGGTCAAATGGTAGGATCCATTACGAATATTGCTGGACCCGCGCTGGGGATGAGCATTCTTGCTGCCAGCTCCCTGGAATGGGTTCTGCTCATTGACGTCTTTGGAGCCTTGATTGCTTCAACGATGGTATTGTTCATCAAAATACCCAAGCTGTCTAAACAAGTGGATCAAGGTGGAACAAGCCTGTTAGCTGAGATGAAAGAAGGCTACCATGCGATCGTTAGCCATCTCAAGGTATGGAGATTGGCGATCCTGATCATGGTCGTCAGCATTCTATATATTCCCGTTGGTACGTACTTTCCACTGATGGTAAGAAACCATTTTGATCAGGGTGTACTTCAGGCAGGGATGGTTGAAATCGTCTTTGCCATCGGATTGATCGTGGGTGCATCCGTGATAGGGATATTCGGTGACAGATTCAGCAAGGTTCGGCTTATGGCAGGAGGCATGCTCATTATGGGCGTTGCTTTATTTATATCAGGTATTCTGCCGGCATCCGCATTCTATGTATTTGTCGTCATGAGTCTGTTAATCGGGCTCTCTGGTCCGATCTTTTCCGCTCCGTTCTCTGCATTAATTCAAAGCGAGATTGAACCGCACCTGCTCGGCAGAGTGTTTAGCTTTATAGGCAGCATGTCTTTGCTGGCGGCTCCCATTGGACTCGGCATCGCTGGTGTATTTATTGAATTCACGAATGTTGCGATGCTATTCATGGCTGCTGGTGTTCTAATCGTAGTGAATGCACTAATTACGTGGCGTCTGAAGTAAAATAGCTAGATTAATAATAAACCGCGCATTGTCACGAATCCAGGTGGCTTGCGCGGTTTTGTTATTCCATGCTGTGTAAATAAAATGGTCAACATCAAATTTCCCCATTGCCCTTTATTCCGAATTTCCTATATATTGAAGGGGTCATTGGTTTCACTCTATTAGAAAATAAAATCATATGCAGAGAGGAAGCGAGAGTCCATGAAATACAGGAGAGTAGGATCAAGCGGAATCAAGGTTAGTGAGATTGGTCTGGGCAGCTGGTTAACCTATGGTACAGCGGCAGAACAGCAGGCAGCAGATGCTTGTATTGATAAGGCCTTTGAATGCGGGATTAATTTCTTTGATACAGCTAATGCATACAATCGGGGTGAGGGAGAAAAGGCGTTAGGGACAGCTCTAAGATCGTATAAACGCTCGGACTATGTGCTGAGCACGAAGGTATTCTTCCCGATGGGAGAGGGACCTAATGATAGAGGCTTGTCCAGAAAAGCAATCATGGAGCAATGTGAGGCGAGTCTTACGCGTCTGGGAACAGACTATATCGACATCTATTTTTGCCATCGGTATGATGATGAAACACCTACGGAAGAGACTCTGCGTGCACTGGATGATCTAACTGCACAAGGCAAAATCCTATACGCTGCAATTAGCGAGTGGAGTCCTGCTCAGATTACAGAGGCTGCAGTCATCTCGAAACAACTGAATCTCCGTCCCCTCATTGCGAATCAACCGATATATAATATGTTCGAACGTTACATAGAAGAAGAGGTGCTGAGTGTGTCCGAGCAAGCAGGAATGGGTCAGATCGTATTCTCACCGCTTGCCCAGGGTATCCTCACAGGTAAATACAAGCCAGGAGCGAAACCGCCGGCAGGTACACGAGCAGCTAATGAAGCCGTGAATGGAGTGATCCGCAGTTACCTGCGTGACGACGTGCTTGAGGTGGTGTACCAGCTCGATGGACTAGCGAATGAACTTGGAGTGAAGCTGTCTCAGCTCGCACTTGCATGGACACTTCGCCTGCCGGGAATCAGCTCTGCATTGATAGGTGCCAGCAGACCTGAACAAATTGTGGAGAATGCGAAATCCGTAGATATTGAGCTGGATTCTACAACGCTGGCGAGAATTGATCAAATATTAGCTCAAGTCAAAGATTTTGCACCGATGAGATAGACTCTACTGGGATCGGTCCATTTGATTTAAGAGACAGGCTGCTGTACTGCACGTAATGCATTTATGCGGCCATGCGCCCAGTAAGTGCCTGTACCTGCGATCGGGTCGCAAGTAAATACAATACAGTCTCTTACATTGACGTTCGATCTGCCCTGAGCTGCAAGCAAAGCTGCAAGACCTGATACGAGAGGCGCAGCCATTGAAGTACCGCTTAAATAAGCGTAGCTGCTGCCAAGATACGTGGACAAGATTTGGTCACCTGGTGCTGCAACATCGACCCATGCACCGTAATTGGAAAAGGCCGACTTCACATCCGATGCATTCGTTGATGCCACTGCGACGACACCGGGGAGATAGGCCGGATACATTGGTGTTGTTGTATTATCGTTACCTGCTGCTGCAATAACAACAGCGCCACGATCCCAGGCATACTGCACAGCCGCTTGAAGAAACGAATCGTTAGCTGGTGATCCAAGGCTTAAGTTCACGACATGTGCTCCGTTGTTCGCGGCATAGACAATGCCATTAGCGACACTGGACAATAAGCCATTCCCGCTGTTATCCAAAGAGCGAATGGGGATGATGGAGGCGAAGGGAGCCATGCCGGCAATGCCGACTCCATTGTTGGTTGCAGCGGCAGCTATGCCGGCGACATGCGTGCCGTGTCCATTCCCATCGCTGGTGTTAGGATCCCAATCCACGTAGTCATAACCCGGAAGTAATTTTCCAGCCAGCTCAGGATGGTCCGGCTGTACACCGGTATCTACCACCGCTATTCTTATGGCAGCAGAGCTCTGGGTGAGGTCCCATGCAGCAGGAGCCAGCACTTTTTGTGGAGCATATTGATAGCCAGGATAGAAGGGGTCATTCGGAGTGTATACGGCCTTGTACACATGATTGGGTTCGGCTGATTCAATCAGCTCGTGCTTACGATATATGTTAAGCATTTTACGCATTTTTCGTTTAGAAGTAATTCGATAGAATCCTAGATCCTCATATGAATCGATAACGGTACATTTTGCTTTTTGGTGCAGAGCCTTCATGTCATCCTGTGATGTGCCCTCAACAAACTTGATAATCAGCTCGTTTGGCGCATGAGGGTGGAATTTACTGTCTGCCCGTTTGTCCCAATATCGTAATGTGATGATCGAGAGCACAATCACTGCGGCCACTGATAATCCTAAAGCCAGCCACATAACCATTCCTCCTCTATGAAATCAGTGATAGACTTGGAATATCATATGTGGGACGAGATTGAAGGCTTGGACTTCGCGGTAGTTAATTGTTGTCTTGTATACCTTACTGTTAAATGAGAGGAAATGGAGGGAAGAACGAATGAAGAAGGTTCTGATCCTTGGCGGAACGCGTTTTTTTGGAAAAAGACTGGTGGAGTACCTGCTGCAAGAAGGTAAATCTGAAATTACGGTAGCCACGCGCGGAAACACACCTATTCCTTTTCAAGAAGAAGTAAGACATCTCATCCTCGATCGCGAGGTTGAGGAGCAGCTGCGAGCAGCCGCTGAAAAAGAAGAGTGGGATATCGTGTATGATAATATTTGTTACTCTCCAGATGCAGCCATGGATGCGGTGAAGCTCTTTGATGGCAGGACGAAGAAGTACGTTTTTACATCCAGTTTGTCCGTTTACGATGCAGGGGTTAAGGATGCTTTGGAGGAAGAGGATTTTGATCCTTCGACGTATGGGATTCAGCATGGCAGACACGACCGTTTTACATATCAGGAGGGTAAACGTCAGGCTGAAGCTGTATTTATGCAGCAAGCCTCTTTTCCGGTCGTATGCGTACGATTTCCAATCGTACTCGGAACCGATGATTATACGAAACGTCTACATTTTCATGTGGAACGTGTTAGAGAAGGCAGACCGATTGGAATGCCTAATTTGAACGCCCGAATGGGATTTATTCATTCAGAGGAAGCCGCACGCTTTCTGGCATGGGCAGGAGCCTCCAACATTACCGGCCCTGTAAACGCGGCATCACAGCATACCATTTCTCTCGGGGAGTTGATGGACCTTATCGAATCGAAGACAGGTAAGAAGGCGCAGCTGACGAAGGAAGTGGGGGAGGATTCAGCTTCACCTTTTGGAGTGGAAGACTCCTGGTTTATGAACACGAATAAAGCGGCCGAAGCCGGCTTTGAATTTGATAATCTGAATGAGTGGCTTCCTAAGCTGATAGATCAGCTTGCCCTTGATTAATTCCTAGAGTTAGGATGCTAACAAAAAGAACACTTCAGGCTGCATTTTTTGCAACCGAAGTGTTCTTTCTTAAATTTCTCGACTTATTCGTCCCCGGAGGACGTTGCTGCTTGAGCTTGTTCCGAAGCCAGGGCTGCTGCAATTTGATCTGTTGGTTGTGTTAATAGTTTATAAATAATAGCTGCATTTTCTTGTACATTCAGCGGTTTTTTGGACTGAAAGTCGGCAGAACCATCCGAATGAATGTCTACTTCGGGTCCATAAATACCAAGCCCGATCATCATTTTGACCGCAGGAACAGCCCAATCGCTCGTGTTGCCTGATAGCTTAACTCCAGTAAAAAGTTCATCAGGATACTGTAGTTTATAGATTCTCCACAGCATGACAGCTGCTTCCTGACGTGTGATGGCTTGATTCGGTTTAAATTGCTCTGCTTCACTCAGCATCCCTATTTCCAGAGCGGATTGGATATAGCCAGCGGAAGGATGCTGAGCCCAATCGGTTCCTTCTGCAGGTGCTGTCTTACTGGCAGGAATGTTGCTGACCTTCAGGATCTCCTTGACAAATTCAGCTCGTGTGACGATATGCTTCGGGTTGACCGACGTACTTGCGTCATTTGGATAATAGCCCAAAGACTGAAGAGCGTATAATGCTTCAGCATAGGGACTGCTTGGACTTACATCCCTAAACCCTGCTGGTGCTACACCTTTGCGTTCGTAACCCATTGGATTCAGATAGGGCTCTTTCAAATATACGCTGCCGTCTTCGTGTTCTTTAAATGCGGTAAACTGGCCGCTGATCTCATCGACAAACAGATTCTCCTCTACCTGTGTAAGGACACGAGGCCCAAGGAATGCATCCTGAATGGCCAACTTGCCTGCCTGCTCCTCTGCTCCTGAAACAGAGCTGACGATGGTGCTTAAACGCAGGTCTGCGTACAATCCGGCATAACGCTGAAGCTCATCTGCGGATTGGGGCTCATAGTCGTCAAATTCGACTGCCTCTGCATACTGAGGGAAAAATTCATTAATAAAAGCAGGATAGAACAAATTTCGTAGAGCACCCGTCTGATTATAAGTAAGGAAGACACCTGTATTTTGCTCCGGAATAAGGAAGAGATAAGAACTGAATCCCGTTAGATCTCCTGCCTTCGTAATAATCTTAGAGCTGCTTCCGGCTCCAGGGAGCTGAAAAGCGGCTTCAAACCCATAGGTTGTGTCCGGCAGAAGAGGATGAATTGCCGAACGATAAATTTCCATACTATTTACGGTAGACTCGGTCAGTATTCGGTTCTCACCGTTCGTTCCACCGTTTAGGAAGGCGATCATAAATTGGCTGATATCTTCAGCGGTCGTCAGCATTCCACCATGAGGCATGGGATTCGGAGATATCGCGTATAGATCAATGGGATTCTTCGCTGCATCGTAACCCGTTGCGAGCTGTTCCTTGAACTTGTCCGTCAGCAGGAAGCTGCTGTTCTTCATTCCCAGCGGTTCAAAAATATGATCCTGCATATATTCCTCATACGGTTGACCGCTCACTTCTTGAACGACAAGTCCTAATAAGAGAGAGGCAAAGTTATCATACATATAAGAGCTCCCCGGTTCACGAACAACGGGAGGCATATGCTCTCGAACATAATCCTCAATGGAAACGTTTTTATCAAAATCCGTGTGAATATCTTCCTGCTGTGGATCCCGGATCTCAAACCCTGTCGTATGTGTCAGCAAATGCTCAATCGTTACCGGTTTGTCATAAGGGTTATCGAATTCAAGACCCTTTATGTATTGCTTGATGTCAGCTTTCAAGTCGATTTTTCCTTGTTCAACCAGCTGCATCGCGGCCACCGCGTTGAATGTCTTGGATACAGAGGCTACTCGAAAAGCCGTTTCTTCCGGATCGACCTGTGTCTGTGCTGCAAGGTCAGAATATCCATAGCCTTCTTGTGCAACGACTTCACCGTCTTTCACAATAGCCACGGAGGCTCCCACATATTGTGCCATTGCCTCAGGTGAATTAAAGAACTTATCCAGGAATACGGAAGCTGTCTCTGGATTAAGCACTTTAACCTGCTGAGCTTGCATTGTCGCAGCGGTTTGCTCTTCGGCCAGGGCCGCTGGGGCAATAGACCCTAGTACAAGCACTGAAGCGAGAAATACGCTGGACAGTGATTTTACATGCTTGTGCAAGGTGAACTTGGATACCATGAAATCACTCCTTATCTGAATTTTGATCCCTTGGAAAGATTAGGAATCCTATTTATTATAACAGAGCGATGTTAGAAGAAGGGGAGATTTATAGAAATATATTAATGATTTGCAGGAGCGAAAGGTCGTTTTGCAGGCATGACAATCATTGCACCCTTATTCAATTCAGATTGGGATTATAATTATTTTTTACCTAGGAATGGATGTTCGTTTCGTGTAGACTTATTATGATTTATCAGCAAATGACCTAAGGTCAAATGAAAAAAAGAGATACATATTTGTATTTAGATGGGGGTGGGCACTGTGCCCAAGAAAGAAAAATTATCGATGACATGGCTGCTAAGGTATCTGAAGCCAGTCAAAGGACGGCTGCTTTTGCTGCTGGTTATGTTACTGACATCAACTGGCCTGCAGCTATTGAATCCGCAAATTGTGCAGCGGTTTATCGACACGGCTGCAGGCGGAGGACTGCTCGGAACTTTATTTCAGCTGGCAGGAATATACCTGGTTGTAGCCGTCGTTAATCAACTAATAACGGTAGCCGTCAGCTATTTCGGTAATGATGTATCCTGGCGTTCAACCAATCAGCTGCGTGGTGATCTGCTGAAGCACTGTCTTCGGCTTGATATGAAGTTCCATAATGTGAGAACGCCAGGTGAGATGATTGAACGGGTCGATGGCGATGTCACGGCCATTTCCAATTTTTTTGCGATGTTTATCGTTCAAGTCGTCGGCAGCTTCGTATTGCTCGCTGGGATCTTGGGTTTCATGTTCACGATCAACGTACCTATTGCACTCGTCATGACGGCATTTACGCTGATTTCGATCTTATTCATGGTTGTGATCCGTAATCTTGGAGTGCGATCCTCAAAGGAAGAAAGGGAGGCCAGCGCTTCTCTATTCGGTTTAATTGAAGAGCGAATTGCTGGAATTGAAGATGTTCAGGCTAATGGTCACGTACCATATGTCATGAATCGATTTCATCGGCTGATGCGCTCCGTATTTATTAAGGGAAGAAGAGCCTGGATGCTTCGGGTTATTCCGTGGAATACAACGGTTATCCTGTTTGCGCTTGCGGTAACCGCGGTGCTGCTGATCGGCGTGCATTATTATATGACCGGAGCCATTACACTCGGTACATTGTACCTAATCTATCAATATACTCAGATGCTGAACGAACCTATTGAAATTTTGGGTGATCAAATACAGGAATTTCAAAAAGCAAAATCCGGAATGCTGCGTTCAAGAGAACTGTTATCCTTACGCAGTGAAATTAGAGAAGGTGAAGAAGCTGAGCTTCCGGAAGGACCATTGAGTCTCGAATTTGAGCATGTCCACTTCAGTTATAACGAGGATAAACCAATTCTCACCGATATTCATTTCGAGCTGAAGCCTGGAGAACTGTTAGGTATTATAGGCCGGACGGGCAGCGGCAAATCCAGCCTTAGCCGAACTCTGCTTAGGTTATACAATATCAACAGCGGTGTTATACGAGTAGGTGGTGTAGATGTTACCAAGCTGTCTCTGCCTGTGCTGTATAAACGCATAGGGATGGTTACTCAGGATGTACAGCTGTTTGATGGGACACTTCGTGAGAACTTGACCCTGTTCAATCAAGATATTTCGGATGATGAGATTTTGCGCAAAACAGAGCAGCTCGGTCTAAGCAGATGGATTGAAGCTCAGCCTAACGGACTTGATACACATCTGAGCACGGGAGGTACCTCTTTATCCGCCGGTGAAGCTCAATTGTTTGCCTTAACCCGAGTGTTTCTTACGAAACCGAGCCTGGTCATCCTCGATGAACCATCTTCGAGGCTGGATGCGGCAACGGAAGCGATGCTTCAGTCGGCTGTTGATCAGATGATGAAGGAATGCACCGGCATTATGATTGCTCACCGGCTTGCTACACTGAATCAAGTAGACAAAATTATGGTGCTGGGTGATGGAAAAATATTGGAGTTTGGAGAACGTGATCAGCTCGCGAGAAATCCAGCCTCCCACTATGCAAGATTGCTCGTTACAGGCAGAGAGGAGGAGCTGGCATGACCGTAACAGGATTTATTAATAAGCTGTTTCGATTCAAGCCATTTTTATTTATTATCAATGGTCTCTTATGGTGTATGTTCCATTCCCTCCCGCTAGTTATCGGGCTTGCGATGCAGTGGTTCTTCGATCGGGCAGCTGCCGCGAATACCAACGATTATTTGTGGCTTGCTGTGCCGCTGCTCGTCATGGTAGCTGTCAGAATTACGAGAGTAGGAACCATGCTCATCGCCTTCTATGAATGGGTAACCTATATTTTTCATATTCAAGCGATTCTGCGGACGAATATGCTGGCAGGCATTATGCGCTGGCCGGGACGGAATCTGCCTGCTTCGCCTGGAGAAGCGATGAGTCGTTTCCGTGATGATGTGAATGAGGTCGTTGAATATGTGGAATCCTGGGTCGATTTCTGGGGAATGTTCGTATTCGCTGTCGTTTCAGTCTCCATCATGGCAAGCATTAACTGGAAGATTACCTTAGTTGCTGTATTGCCGTTAATCATCGTTACACTGCTGAACAACCTCTCTGGCAATCGGGCGCGCAGATATGGGCAGCAGAATCAGGAGGCAACCGGACGAATTACAAGCTTTATCGCGGAGACCTTCGGCGCCGTTCAAGCACTGAAGCTGGGCCAGGCAGAAGATCACGTACATGCTCGATTTATGAAGCTGAACGAAGACCGCCGTCAGGCTGCGCTCAAGGATAACTTGTTTAAGCAATGGATGAGATCGTTGAATCAGCATATTCTAAGTATATGTACGGGACTTATCCTTCTGATGTGTGCAGCTGAGATGAGAAATGGTAATTTTACCGTTGGAGATTTCGCTCTATTTACCACTTATTTAACAAGCATTGGATTTAGTATCTCATTATTCGGTTATATGGTGTTCCAGCACAAGCGTCTTAAGGTGTCCTTTGACCGTATGCGTATGCTGTTCCGCCCAGGTGAAGAGGACCGGATTATCGATCATCGTGAAATATATTTGTATGAAGATCCTCCCGAGCTGCCCGTCATAAGCAGAGATGATACGGAGAAACTGAGAGAGGTCACCGTCCGTAATCTCACCTATCAATATCCGAATTCGAATCACGGGATCAAGGATGTAAATCTGCAGCTGAAGCGTGGACAGTTCCTTGTTATTACGGGAAGAATCGGTTCAGGTAAATCGACCTTGGTTCGGGCTATGCTGGGATTGCTTCCTAAGCAGGCAGGATCCATTCAGTGGAATGGAACTGAGATCGATCCGGCACAGTTCTTAACACCGCCAAGAGCGGCTTATACACCGCAAGTGCCACGCTTGTTCAGTGATACCTTGAAGGAGAATATAGTTCAGGGCAAGCTTAGCCGTGTGGAAGAGTCCCTCGAGCGTGCGATGAATCTGGCTGTAATGAATAAAGATGTAGGGGACCTGGAAAAAGGACTCGATACGCTTGTTGGACCAAGAGGCGTGATGCTGTCCGGTGGACAAATACAGCGGGCCGCTACGGCGCGCATGCTGATGACTGACTCAGATCTGTATATATTCGATGATCTATCGAGCGCACTAGATGTTGAAACCGAGCAGCAGGTGTGGGATGGACTGTTCAAGGAAGAGGATGTGACCTGCATCGCCGTCTCTCACCGAAGAGCAGCCTTATCCAAGGCAGACCATATTATTGTAATGAAGGATGGACGAATTGAGGCAGAAGGCAGCCTTCATGAACTATTAGAGAGCTGTGAAGAGATGCAGCTGCTATGGCAAGGAGAACAGACTCCAGTAAAAGTATCCTAGCGATCATCATCTCACAATGACCTGCGTGTTAGGATGTAAATTCGGAATGATGTACCAAAACACCTTTGGAGGCTCCAAAGGTGTTTTTTCATATCCGTATATGGTTTCAACTTGAACGCATTTAGAAGTTCCTTATTCTTATTTTGCAGCCGCAAATGGATCCGTTCCTTTAGGCAGTAGATCTGCAAAATTAAAGGTATAGGTTGGGAATCCATCAGCATAGGATGCAATCTCATAAATTTGGAAGAAGACCGTTAATCCACTCTCGGATACATAGAAATCCGGATCTTCCTTCAAACCATTAAATCCAAAGTTATACTTGTCTGCGGTTGTCTTCTTCTTCAGCATTTGATCCAGCTTCTTCTTGGCAGCATCTGATGAATGGAGCAGATCGTCCATTGTCAACTGCTTACCATCTTTGATGGAGAAAGTAAAGCCTTCACGGTAAGTCATTCCATGAGCACCACCAACATATTCATACAGGTCAGTGGATATGCTGAGCACGCCCTCACGGTTAAAGGTGACGAGGAAGGTACCATGAAATTCATAAGGACGTTCATATTCAGCATCCCGATCGTTTGCTTTTTTCTTCGCTTCTGCTGCGAAAGCTTCCGCTTTATCTTTAAACGTTTTGTTCATTGCTTCCTGCGCTTCTTTATTTACCAGACCACTTACTTGAGGATAGCGGATGTCAATGGTTGCATTGTTATTACTGTCTGAGATCGTTTCCGAAGAGATGTTCACCTTGTTTTGCTGCTGCTTTTTCAGCGTTAATATTTTGGCTGATGCATTATAAGATCCCTGGAAACCTAAATAATCCTTCAACACTCGAAAAGGAACATAGAGCTTCCCATTTATATTTTTGGCTTCATACTGGATACTGTTATTACCAATATAACGTTCATTGATATAGGTGTTGATGCCATATTCGGACACTTCCAATTTCATTTGAGTGACTCCGCTTCCGACAGTGTAGGTTTTAAAACCATCTTTGCCAGCTTGATAACTTAATTTAAGCCCTAGATCATCTCTTAACACCGAGATGGGAATCATCGTGTTTCCATTTACCAGCTTGCCTGAAGCAGAAAGAGTCTTGCCATTATATTTCATTACCACGTCAGAAGCTTTGACTGAAGTTGCGGCAGCAACGACTGCTTCGGACTGCCCACTTAAGAAGCTCGCGTTACCTACCAATAGACCTGCGGACAAAATAGCTGCGGACCATTTCATACTTTTCTTATTCATTATTATTTCCTCCCTAATCTAAGCTGTTCGCTCTTCTTATTATGTATTACCCAAAAATTCCTTTTTCTTATAAGAGAAAACTCTTATATTGACACGAGTCACTGGAGTCAATTGACTTCTTGTTAGCAATACTGCTGTAAGACAAGATTTATTATAGGGAGGAAATGAGGGGAAATGTTTACAGTGAGGGTTACAGTATTGTTGTTGAAAACAGGAGAATGGGGGGGGATTAAGCCGTTATGGAGAGCTTCGTAAGTAACCACATTTCATCAAACAGTATGTTGATGTGCGAGGTGCAGTTCGCAATCAGATGACAACTCTACATTTTTTTGTAAGAAAAAGACCGCACAAACCATAATTTGTTCATGCGGCTAGTTACTCATATTTTATGCTCCTGTAATTCTTGGCATCGGCATGGACTCTTTGCCCAACTCAGCCCATGCATACTTTAAGAGCAGCTCTGTCTTGAGATCTTTCCGTTCAGGGTCATCCCATAAATTGTTCAGCTCCTGCGGATCTTCCTGAAGGTCAAAGATTTCACCATAGGTTTGATTGTAATATATCGTAATCTTGTACCTAGCATCCACGTAAGTCTTCTGGTGAATCGTTGTGGGCTCATGCCGGAACTCACATATCGCATGATCACGAGCACAAGTGCTCTCACCCAGCCACACCTTCTTCTGATCAACACCAGTCATCGCATGTGGAATGGGCAGATCGCAGAATGACAGGAAGGTAGGGGCAAGGTCAACCAATGATTGGATGGCATTGCTTTGCTGATCGGCTGGAACATGACCCGGGTAACGTACAATGAAAGGCAGCTTAATTAGATCCTCGTAATGAAACCCGCCTTTTGCCTGTAAGCCATGCTGGCCGAAGAAATGTCCATGATCCGTTGTAAAGACGACAATCGTGTTGTCGGCAAGTCCGAGCTCATCAAGCTTATCGAGTATTTTGCCAATATATTTGTCCATCAGACTGATCATTCCGTAGTAAACGCCTACAAGCTTCTTCTTATCGTAATCTGTAAGTCTCGCACGCTTGCCGTATTCATAGTAATGATGTGAGCGATATCCGTGTATTCCCTGACCGGTTTCCGACAAGTAGGAGAAGTCGGGATTTTCCTCTTGTGTTTTGCCAAAATGGGGCGGATTCTTGTCATGCTCACCTTCGACTATCGTGGGAATGGTCAATTGGTCTGGATCATACATCGAATCCCAAGGCTCAGGGGCCAAATACTCCGGATGAGGATCAAAGAAGCTGGACCACAAGAAGAAGCTGTCGTCGTTCGCTTTGAAATCTTCAAGCAGTGCATTGGTCCGTTCAGCGATCCAAGTATTGTAATGATATTTTTCCGGAATAGGCCAATTATAGGTTCGGGTGCGATCCATAGTCCCGATCTCAGGAAGGAAGTAATCTCTCCAGTTATGCAGGCCTTTCTCTTCCATCCATAGAGCATAGTGCTGACCGACATGCCCCTCATTCGTATGGTTACGTGCCAGCTCTACATGGTCAAATCCATAGAAAGGACCATTGAATTCCCTCCAATAATCAAAATCATGCAACACAGGATGTGCTTCCATGGAAGGGTAAGTCTCTGTGGATACTAATGGCTGGAAGTGCGCTTTCCCAATCAGCGCAGTTTGATAGCCGGCCGCCTTGAAATCCTCACCCACCGTATGCCGATCCTCCAGTAGTTTGGTGCCGAGTGTCCAGGCTCCATGCTGACTTGGATACATGCCCGTAATGATGGAGGCACGGCTAGGCGTGCAAGTCGGGTTAGGACAATAAGCTCTATTAAAAGTCGTCCCTTCTCTTACTAACCGATCAAGGTTAGGGGTATGCAGCTCATTATTGAAAGCGCCGATCGTATCCCAGTGCTGCTGATCGCTTGTAATTAACAATATGTTAGGTTTCTTCATTCTACAGCCTCCTTTATACGAAAATTATAGAAAAAGATCAGCACAGAGGAAATAACTTAATGTATGATGTATTTAACATTTTGTCTGTATGGGGTGTTGATGTGTGTACAGTGGTTCCAACCTTTTTTCAAGAGTATGAGCATGAATATGCTGAATTCCTATATGATTCGCCGTCTGAATTCGACAAGAGAGACCAGGCTTGGCTTGTAAGAATGGGGCGAAATATCGCTAAGCCCAGCTATCGAGTGGGACCGAGAAGAATCGAATGCTACAGTATTCATTTTGTGCAGGAAGGCCATATCTTTTTTGAATATGACGGGCAACAGCGACTGCTTGGACCGGGAGATTTATTTTGTATGTATCCAGGCATCACTTATTTGTACTACAAGAATCAAGACAAGGAATCGCTTAGGCTTATCTGGATGGCAATGGATGGTCCTGGGATGGAGGAAATTCTAACGCTGCTTGGATTGTCACGTCATGAGCCTTATCTCTTGAATCGATGCAGCCCTATGATCGAAGAACACATCTCCGGATTGATGAACGTGCTGAGACAGAAGGACACAGCAAATGAAGCTGTCAGATTGGATCTCAGAGGACGCTTCTATAGTTTGCTGGGTCAGTTGATGAGCTCGAGTGAACGACAGCCGGAGCACCGTGTACTATCCTGGGTCTCTAAGAGCTTGGACTACATCCGCCTGCATGCCACGGAGGGGATTACTGTACAGCAGGTCGCACGGCTAGCGGGGCTGAACCGCACTTATTTCTCAACCGAATTCAGGAGCGCCATCGGAGTATCACCTGCGGAGTACATCGCCCGGGTAAGGATGGATAAAGCGAAGGATCTGCTCAGTCAATCCACCGCAACCGTTACAGAAATCGCATATAGCGTTGGTTATACGAGTCTGTATTCATTCACCCGAGCTTTCAAGAACCATTGTCGCATGCCTCCAACTGATTATCGTAATCTGCATACAGCTAATTCTTAGACCACCTGAGGTGAATTCATTGAAACCGATATTGTTAGGAATATTCGCGGCCTTCTTTTTTGCATTTACTTTTGTATTAAACGCATCGATGGAGTTGTCCGGCGGCAGCTGGATCTGGAGCGCCTCACTCCGCTACATATTTATGATTCCTTTTCTAACTGCGATCGTTATGTTCAGAAGAAATTTCAGAACACTAATAGTCGAGATGAAAAAACAGCCGAGAACCTGGCTCTTGTGGAGCTGTGTAGGCTTTGGCTTGTTTTATGCTCCATTATGCTTTGCGGCCGCCTATTCTCCGGGATGGCTGGTTGCAGGGACGTGGCAGTTTACGATCATTGCCGGCATGCTTCTTGCCCCTCTATTTACTGAAACCATACATACTTCCTCAGGCCACCTTCAGATCAAAGGTCGAATTCCTATGAAGGGACTTCTGATGTCGATCCTTATCTTGCTAGGTATAGTGCTGATGCAAATTGAGCATGCAAAGAGCTTTTCTCTAGAGAATTTGCTGCTAGGAGCCATTCCTGTATTTATCGCTTCTTTTGCCTATCCGCTGGGTAACCGTAAAATGATGGAGCTGTGCGAAGGAAGGTTGGACGCTTACCAAAGAGTGCTGGGCATGACACTTGCCAGCCTGCCATTCTGGATTCTGCTGTCTGTGTATGGTCTAGCTACGGAGGGCCTGCCAAGTCTGGATCAGAGTATGCAGTCGCTGCTTGTGGCTCTATGTTCCGGAGTCATTGCAACTGTACTATTTTTCAAAGCGACCGATATGGTAAGAGGAAATATGCAGAAATTAGCGGCAGTGGAGGCAACGCAGTCCATGGAAGTGCTATTCGCGCTTGCAGGTGAAGTGCTGTTATTGTCCATTGCGATTCCTTCATCCATTTCATGGGTGGGGATGCTAATCGTTGTGATTGGTATGGTGCTGCATAGCTATGTTTCTCGAATAGACTATCAAGAAGCAAAAGGATAAATCTTTCGATGCGAAATGGATTCATTCAAGTATGGAGATCGTTTATAGCACAAATGGGTAATAATATAGATATCTAGCTTCGAGCCTATTATGACAGGAGAGATTTGATTGGATCTACGAATTCGTAATGCAGTTGAAGGGGATATCCCATCTATTATTCAATTAAGAAAAGACTACGATGAAGTCATCGCCGACAGAAGACCTGATCTGTATGAGCTTGCTGACAATTATACGGAGGAAGAAGTCCGTGGATTCCTTGGTGCCCCTCAATCAGAGGTGATTGTTGCTGAAGCCACGAACAATGTAATTGCAGGTTATGCCATCGTGGATGAAGAGCAAGTAAATGCACACAAGATATACAAGCAGAGAAAGGTATTGTTCATTCGTGATTTCTGTGTCCGCGAGGAGATTCGAGGAGCAGGCGTGGGTCAATCTTTAATGGAATTTATCATTAAGCTGGGTAAAGAGAGAAAGGCAGATGCTGTTGAGATCGATATACTAGCGGATAATGAGCGTGCTGAAGCTTTCCTGGAATCCAATGGAATGAGCACCAAATCTATTAGATATGAGATGGAGCTGGATTAAAGATTGGTGGCTCGAGTCTCGTCCATCAAAAAACAGGCAGACATTTTTCAGAAATGTCGTGCCTGTTTTTTTTGATGTATTCACCATTTTATTTCTGTGAACTTGCTTGACTCCGCTTCTTCGCATGTTTATCCGCGAACATGATTTTGAGAAGCGGGGGAGTAACGAGAGTTGTTACAATAACCATGATTATGACCGAAGTGTAATACTGCGGATCCAATAGGCCTGAAGCAAGGCCAGTTCCGGCGATAATCAAAGCAACTTCGCCCCGGGATATCATTCCTGTACCGATGGAGAAGGAGGAATGCATATTGAATCCTGTCAGCTTGGCACCCAGTGCTCCACCGAGGAGCTTCGTGAGAATGGCCGTCACACTTAGGACGATGATGAACCCGATCTGAGAGCCAACGCCTTCGAAATTCACATTAAGACCAATACTTACAAAGAATACCGGAACAAACAAGCTGTATGCGATCGGCTCAAGCTTGTGCTCCACCGTGTGCTTGTATGGTGTTTGAGAAATGGCAATCCCTGCTGCAAATGCGCCGATGATACCTGCAACGCCCATCCACTCGGCAAAATAAGAAAAGGCAAGTGCGATGATGACACCACCGGAGATTACGGTCTCCGACACTCTAAGCTTGCTGAGCCACTTCATGATGAGCGGAACAACCCAGATTGCTGCTGCGATGATGACAACGAAGAACAATACCTTCTTACCAATAAGAGAACCAATACTTACGGATTCTCCTGTTCCCAGCAGACTCATCATCACGGCAAGCAGGACAACGACAAGAATATCATCCACTACGGCAGCACCCAGTATGGTTGTACCCTCGCGTGAATTCAGTTTGTTCATTTCCTTCAGCGTTTGAACGGAAATACTCACGGATGTTGCACAGAGCAGAAGTCCAAGGAATAATGCATGACTTTGCTCAATTCCAAAAGCCAAAGCAGAGCTGTATCCGCCCAGGAATGGCAGAATGATACCGCCAACCGCTACAGCAAGAGCAGCCTTCCAGTTCTTTCGGAGCTCCTCCAAATCCGTTTCCAGTCCTGCAATGAACATGAGGATCAGGACACCAATTTCTGAGAATTCATGAATAAATGAGGTCTGATGTATCCATCCAAGTACAGCCGGACCAAGAATTACACCGGCAATCAATTCTCCAAGAACGGAAGGCTGCCCCAGCTTGAGGGACAAATGACCTGCCAGTTTAGTGAAGATGAGGATGAGGACTAGGTGTAGAATAAATTCCATATCTTTCTCCTTTCGTTTCCACATTTATGTTGTTACATCATCGGGAGAAATATCCACTCTCAACTAAAAAGGCGCATTTACGCAATATCCCCGTAAACACGCCTTAAAAATAAACAGAGAGGGGCCTTGTGTGGCAGGCTCCTCCCGTGAACAACATATTTGATTTTAACAACTGAATCATGAGTTAAGAAAATGATTCAACTATAATTTTTATTATAACAGTTCGAATTCATTTTGTGAATATGCAGCCGTTATTTTATTTATCTACTTTCAACATCGAGTAGGTTCAGTTATATGAAGAGAAATTCGAACTATTGACAGTACCAACCAACCTTGTTAATTTAAGGTTTATGATAGCGTGGATTCCAGTATGATAAGGCGGTGAGTATCATAAGAGAAGATGTGCATATCGGTGCTGATGTTATTCAAATGCATGCAGATGATCATGTGGCAACAGCGCTCAAGGACTTGCAAGCCGGAGAGGACATCTCTTTTGTTTTTAATGGTAACCGTTTTCAATTAACCGTTCTGAATGACATCCCGTTCGGTCATAAAGTGGCGCTGAGTCAAATACCCGAAGGCACGAAGATAAAGAAGTACGGGGAAGTTATAGGCCAGGCTAGTATCGCGATCGAAGCAGGGCAGCATGTGCATATTCACAATATTGAAGGATTACGAGGACGCGGTGATCAAGCAGGAAGGGAAGGGATAGTATGAATACGATTCAAGCTTATCTGCGTCCCAATGGCGATATTGGAATTCGCAATCATTTGTTAATCATCCCCACCGTAATATGCTCTAACCAAGTCAGTAATCGTATTATGCAGATGGTGCCGGATACCGTTGCAATTCCTCATCAGCACGGCTGTTCGCAGATCGGAGCAGATAAGGAGCGTACCTTTAACATGCTGGCGGGGACAGGGAAGAATCCGAATGTGGGTGGCGTCATCATTATCAGTCTGGGCTGTGAGGTTGTGGACCCCGCTGCACTGGCAGAGGAAATCAGGAAAACAGGCAAGCCGGTTGAAATGTTTGATATCCAATCTGTAGGAGGATCTGTCAAAGCGATAACACACGGAATCGAAATTGCTCGAAAAATGAAGACACAGCTGGATGCCATGCCCAAGGTGTCTGTTCCGATAAGCAAGCTGAAGGTGGGTGTAAAATGTGGAGGTTCAGATGCAACATCCGGCCTGGCTTCTAATCCTGCATTGGGTGCGGCCAGTGACATGCTTATTGGCCAAGGTGGAGGCGTCGTAATCGGTGAAACAACAGAGATCATAGGAGCGGAGCATGTGCTTGCTGAACGGTGTACTTCACCAGAGATGAAGCGCAGGATGTTTGAAATCGTTGATCGATTTGAAAAAGAAGTCGAACGTATGGGCGCAGATATGCGCGGCGGCAATCCCAGTCCAGGAAATATTGCGGGCGGTCTGTCCACCATCGAAGAGAAGTCACTTGGATGTATCAGTAAATGCGGTACTGCACCTATTAATGGAATTATAGAATATGCAGAAGCGATTCCTGAAAGCGGTTTATATTTTATGGATTCACCTGGAAACGATATTGAATGTGTATCAGGAATGGCAGCCGGCGGTGCACATATCGTCTGCTTTACGACCGGAAGAGGCACCCCGACAGGTGCAGCTGTGCTTCCTGTCATTAAGATTACAGGGAATAAGCGGATGTATGACCAGATGAGCGACAATATGGATGTTGATGTAAGCGGAATGCTGTCCGGGGAACTCAGCTTAGAACAAGCTGGGGAAGCCATCTGGGAGGAGATTGTTGAAGTAGCGAACGGTAAGCTGACAAAAGCAGAAATACTCGGCCACCAGGAATTCAGCATTAATCGCATTGGACCTAGTTTATAAGGAGGAAGGAAGATGGGGAGACTCGAGAACCGCATTGCTCTGGTGACGGGAGGAAGCCGGGGAATTGGAGAGGCTATTGTATACAGGCTTGCTGAGGAAGGAGCTCATGTGGCAATTAATTATTCCTCGGATCGATCAAGAGCGCTGGCCGAACAAGTGGCCAGAAATGCTGAAGTCCATGGTGTTAAGACGATGATCGTGCAGGCCGATGTAGGTAAGAAAGCTCAAGTGGATGCCATGTTCTCAGCCATAGAGGAGGAACTTGGAGAGATCGAGATCTTGGTCAACAATGCAGGAATTGCGCCGTTCGAGCCTTTTATGAAGGCCACGGAAGAGACTTGGGATCGAACATTTGATACGAATGTCAAATCAATCTTCCTCTGTTCTCAGCTCGCTGCTAGTAAAATGATTCCCAAAAGAAGCGGAAAAATAGTAAATGTTCTATCTACAGCAAGCCTTGTCGTTACAAGTCCTGTAATCCCACATTACCAATCATCCAAAGCAGCAGGTCATATGCTGACGAAGGGCATGGCGATTGAGCTCGGCAAATATGGAATTAACGTTAATGCCGTTGGACCGAGTACAGTAGACACGGATATGTGTACTGATTTTCTGGCTGACCCGGCAATCCGGGCCAAAGAGATTGAAGCCAATCCGATGAAGAGGCTGGGTACAGCACGTCAAATCGGAGATGCAGTTGTATTTCTCGCATCAGAAGAGGCGATGCAGGTGAACGGACATTTGCTGATGGTGGATGGTGGCTTATCAGTGAAAGCTGCTCAGCCAGAGGATCATATGGAACGATAGCAGTTTGAGGTGGATAACGAATAAGGGGGGATTACTATTGCGTTTGGCAAATAAAATCGCCTTAATTACCGGATCCGGATCTGGAATCGGCAAGAGCAGTGCACTGCTCTTTGCTAAGGAAGGTGCTGTTGTCCTTGTCAATGACTTGAATGAGGATAAAGGACAGGAGACCGTTCAGGAGATCACTGCTTCTGGAGGT
Source organism: Paenibacillus shunpengii (assembly GCF_042684905.1). Taxonomy (NCBI): domain Bacteria; kingdom Bacillati; phylum Bacillota; class Bacilli; order Caryophanales; family Paenibacillaceae; genus Paenibacillus; species Paenibacillus shunpengii. The sequence goes on from NZ_JBHUMJ010000002.1 coordinate 2,022,476, forward strand.
ACAGCTCTATTCATGCAAGCAGATGTAACCCACGCCAATCAGGTGGAAGAGATGGTTGAACGCATTATAGATCAATTTGGCAGAGTTGATATCCTGTTTAATAATGCAGGGATCAGCGGAATTGGACAGCTGCATGAGATAGAGCCAGACGACTGGGATCGTGTCATGACGGTAAATATTCGTGGTGTGTATCTGCCTTCAAAATATGTTCTTCCTCATATGATGAAGGAGAAGAACGGATCTATTATCAATATGTCTTCCTGCATTGCCGAGATTGGACTAGCCAAGCGTGCATCCTATTCTGCGACCAAGGGAGCGGTGCTGGCCCTCACCAAATCCATGCAGGTTGATTATGCCCCATACAACATTCGGGTGAATGCTCTCCTCCCCGGCACCATACTTACCCCTTTCGTTGAAAATTACTTGCGATCTTCTTATGATGATCCAGCCGAAGCCTTTGAAGCTTTGAAGACAAGACAATTAAGCGGCGATTTGGGGAGACCGGATGACGTAGCCAGTGCTGCGCTCTTCCTTGCTTCCGACGAATCCAGATTCATGATGGGTTCCCCTCTGTATATTGATGGCGGCGTTGTTTTCGGCAAGAATGCATAATACATAAAAAGGAGTGGACTTGAACATGAAGCTTGTTACATTTCTAGTAAATGGTGATATCCGATTGGGGATTAAGATTGATCATGGCATTATCGATGTAAATACAGCTGCTTCGCTGCTGCCAGACATGAACCGGGTTCCAATGGATATCCATGCTGCAATTGAGGCAGGGCAGTCAGGAATACAAGAATTGGAACGACTTAAGAGTGCGGTCGCAGAGAATAAGGAAGTGCAAGCACAATCCATATTGCCGGAAGATGAGGTCTCCTATGCTCCATGTGTGACCCATCCGAGCAAAATCATCTGTGTTGGACTGAACTATCGGCGGCATGCTGAGGAGACAAACGCGGCAATTCCTGAATATCCAATTCTATTCAATAAATTCAATAACACCCTGGCTGCACATGGGGAAGACATTCCGCTGCCCAGAGTTAGCAGTGAAGTGGATTATGAAGCTGAACTTGTGATTGTTATCGGGAAGGAAGCCAAATACGTAACCCAAGCAGATGCGCTGGATTATGTCTATGGATATTGTAATGTGAATGATTTGTCTGCACGTGATCTGCAGATGCGAACTCCTCAATGGCTGCTTGGTAAATCGTGCGACAAATTCTCTCCGCTTGGCCCTTACTTGGTAACAGCTGACGAGATTGGTGACCCTAACTCACTGGATATCCGGTGTATTGTAAATGGAGAAACAAAGCAAAGCTCCAATACCTCGGACATGATCTTTCACTGTGACGAGATTGTCAGCTATATCTCACAGCATATGACGCTTCTGCCCGGAGATATCATTTTGACAGGAACTCCGGAAGGGGTCGTTCTTGGGTTACCTAAGGAAGACCGGGTATATCTGAAACCAGGAGACACCGTGACTATCGAAATAGAGAAGCTGGGATCTCTGACAAATCGGATGGTCTCTGAATAAATACAGCTAAGAACGATCGAATCGATATGTTGATTCGATCGTTCTATTTGTGGTGGTAAGCAGTCCTTTTTTAGCTATCACATACATTCTCCTACACTAATTTACTAACGCGGAAGCTTAGAATAATATCTTGCCCGTAATTGCTGTAGATGTCTCAGCTTCCCGAGACTTTCCTCATTCATAGCGAGACCCACGTTGAGAATTAAATTCTCAATGACGAATACAGGTCCAATCATGGAATGGAATTCCCATACTTCACCTCTTCCCGCATACAGCACCAGATCTGCCTGACTTGCCCGAGGATATACCAGGCGGTCCGTGATCAGAATGACCCGATAGCCTGCTTCCTCAGCATAATCCAATATCACTTCAATTTCCGGCTGTATCTGGACGAAACCAAAGACAAGAAGCACGTCATCGGGGCCTGCGTGCATCAGCGTCTCGAGTAATTCATGACCGCTTGCAGCCATAATCTGAATATGGAGGCCAAATCGATGTAATCGAAATGCGAACAGTTCTGCGAGCGAAATACACGGACCTGGGGCAAAAACAAAGATCTGTCTCGCTTGACGTATCGCTTCAGAGGCGTCATTAAGTACTTCAGAATCCAGTCGTTTACATGTTTCATCCAAATGATGATGAATTGTACTGAGCAGTGTCTGTGGCAGTGGGAGACCTTCGATCTTGCTCATCGTTTCTTCTAATTTGACCGCAGGAGCCGATTCCAAGCGGAAACGAAGCTTTGCCTTGAACTGCTTGGCATTGACGTAACCCACGGATTTCCAGAACCTTGACACAGAGGCAATGCTGATTCCAACCTCGTCTGCAATCTCCTGTTCCGTCATATACAGAATTCGCTGCTCATTCCGCTGTATAAAATCAGCCAGCAGCCGCTGATTAGTAGAAAAGTGTTTTTTACCCCATTCTTCATACATCTGATTGCACACCCCCAATTTTTTTGCTCTTCCCTCGCATAGATAGCCTTAATATAGGGAGCTAATGTTATGTAAATATGTTTACACCGTCAAAAATGATGAAAAAATGTTGATCTTGCGTTAATATAACTGGAATTTTGCGATAATCAGCCCTTCCTATAATGGTGTTATATTCACGATTAGAGGAGGAAATTAAAACGATGAATACATTGTCGGCACGGTACACACTGACCTCATCTCAAAAAATGATGATATTCGTACTGTCCATGTCTTTGTATGGTTTGTCCAACATGTTCACAGAACTGATTCCAAGCGTGCAGCTCGGGCCTATCGAATTATCGGTGGAGTACTTCGCCTTCATTCCACTCACGCTGTGCATGCTGTTTCATCCGCTGTATGCTGCTGTCGGCGCATCGGTAGGGGAGATCATCTTCGGTGAGCTGATGCTCGGTCAATTCTGCGGCCTCGGCGAAGTTGAGAAATTCATCACTTTTTCCTTGGCAATGTACACAGCGGGTCGATTAGTTAAGGATCCGACGAACAAGCTTCAGGTAGGGATCGCAGCCATTACGGGGGTGGCGATTCATCAATTACTTAGTTCTATAGTGGACATTGTTAAGGTCTGGGTAGGTGTAGAAGAGCTTGAAGCAGTGGAGGGACTTGCTGAAAGTATCGTCGTCATCGAAGGGGTTGGTTTCCTAAACGACGTGTTTTTCTCAGGCATATTGTTCGCTCTGCTTCCGACCCTATATCTTGTTCCCCGGCTGTATGGAAAGATCGAACCGCTTCTAGGCATACGTCCTCGTCATAAAGGAATGAAATATGATACAGCTGCATGGTTATCACCGAAATATGTGATCCTCAGTGTAATTCTTGCCGTTGTAGCGGTTGGAGCAGAAATTCTCTCTGAGACAGAATGGAACATTGCCGAATGGGAGGATATCTTTACAGGCGTGTCCGAACAGCAGCTCATATGGATCAGTATTGGCGCAGCCGCTCTAATAACGGTCGTTACACTTATTATAATGCGCAGCAAAGCTGGGAAGTCGGATACAGGAACGGAGACCAAAAATGTCTGAGCCCATCATCCAATTATCCAACATTTCGTTTACATATCCCGGTGATGAAGTCCCTGTGTTAGATCAGGTATCGCTTACCGTGAACAAGGGTGATTTTATCGCCATTGTCGGAAGCAATGGGTCGGGCAAATCTACGCTATGTAAATGTATTAACGGTCTGATCCCGCACTATTATACAGGTGAATATACCGGGGATGTGACGGTCTGTGGGTTGGCTGCAGAAGTTGCAGGGGTAGCAGAGCTATCCAGATATGTAGGCTATGTATATCAGGATTTTGAGAATCAGCTGGTCAGGCCTACCGTCATGGACGATGTCATGTTCACACCGCTGAATTACGGATATAAGGATTACGCTGCCCGCGGCGAGAGAGCGCTGCGCATGATGGGACTTTACGGTGTAAAGGATGCCTTTATCTGGTCACTTAGCGGTGGACAGAAGCATTTGCTCGCCCTCGCCGGTGCACTTGCCATGGATCCTGAAGTTCTGGTTATCGACGAGCCTGTATCCCAGCTTGATCCGCGTCACGCCCGGCAAATATACGATATTCTACAGCATCTGAATGAGGTTTTGGGAAAAACCATTATTGTCATCGAACATCATGCAGAGTTTATTGCTGATTACTGCAATGAGGTTGTATTAATGGATCGTGGTCGAATGAAGTGGAAGCTTCCTGTACGCGAGGCATTATCTTCAGTGGAAACGCTGCTGGATCTCGGTATCTTCCCGCCGCAGGTGACTCAGGCAGCTTGGCGGGTTGCCCGTCAACATAGCATAGATCCACAGAAAGAGCATGCGCATAAGGACCAGCTTCTTCCCATAACACTGGAGGAAGCCATACATTGGTTTGCTGCGGAGGAGAGAATCGAGGCGAAAACTCAGGATAAGCCAATGATCCACCACCAGACGGACATTAAAGATGCAGCAAACACCCTGATCCTGGCTGAAGATGTTCATCTGTCCTACCGAACAATTCTTAGAAAAATGCAGTCGGTATTAGATGGAGTTGATCTGCACATTCATTCGGGTGAGTCCATCGCCATCGTGGGCAATAACGGTGCAGGCAAATCCTCTCTTCTGAAGCTGATTGCGGGTATTGTGAAGCCGACATCGGGTTACTTGCAGGTAAATGGTCATGATGTAAGATCAATGACACCAGAGAAAATGGCTAGACATACGGCTTATGTATACCAAAATCCAGAGGAAATGTTCATTGAAGATTCCGTTGAAAAAGAAATTGCTTACTATCTGAATGCGCATCGTGTACAAGGTAAAGATCAGCGGCTTGAAGGCATGCTGCAGCATTTCCGATTAGAGGAGCTTAGGGACAAGGATGCCCGGCTGCTAAGCGGTGGACAGCAGCGCCGTACGGCCCTGGCGATTGGCGCAGCCATGGAGCCAGCTATTATGCTCCTGGATGAACCGACAGCTAATCTGGATATCGCGACCAAGCAGGAGATGCAGCACGTATTAGCTTCATTGAAGGACAAGGTAGAGACTGTTATTATTGCCACGCATGATATGCAGCTGGTCTCCGAGTGGGCTACTCGAATCATCGTTATGCATCAGGGAGTTGTACTCGCAGATGGAACGAAGGAAGAAATCTTCGCTGACGGGAGACTGCTGGAGCGTGCAGGTCTAGTATCGACGCAGCTCATGGAGCTTAGCCTTGCTCTAGGATTGCCAAGGATCTGCTATACACTTGAGGAGTTTCTCGCATTTTATTCACCTGCAAGCGGGTCTGAGCTAACGGGGGAAGGGGAGGTGAGCACATGGATATCGTCCGAAAAACGCTTGACCGCATCTCCGTAGAACGGATTAAGCTGGAGCTGTTAGGGACTGCCTATGGCAGATCAACGACTTTTATTGGAAGGTTAGACCCACGAACCTTGCTGCTGTGGTATCTGTTCTTTGCGATCGTTCCTTGGTTCATACATAACACGACCGTACTGTTCGGTATGTTTGTGTTTATCGTTAGTATGACGGCCCTTGCGAGGGTCAGCTACGTTATTCTCATTATTTTAACGCTGGGTCTCGTTGGTCAGGTAGGGTGGATGTTTCTATTCTCCATGCTGTTTGGGGGCAGCCTTGAATCATTATTACCGCTTCTCACTCTTACACTCAAATTATCCGTTATTTCGCTGGCGAGCATTGCTGTATTTTCCAGTATGGATCCAGAGAAATTAAGTGACGGTCTATCTGCGTTTGGCGTTCCCGAAGCATTCTCGTTCAGCTTATCGTACGGTTATCGAATACTACCCACACTGTTATCAGAGTTTCATCAAATCCTGCTGTCTTATCGGCTAAGAGGACGCTCGCCGGAGCGTCCTGGCGTACTCTACTTCAGGAACATCATTTACTATTTACGTATTCTGGTGCTCAGCTTCTATCCCCTCATGCTGAATACGGCTAAACGTTCGAGGACGACCGTTGAGGCACTTGAGATCAGAGGTTTTACCTACGGGATGAATCATCCCGAGGTGAAGAAGCTGAGGCTGTCCTATCTTAAGATTCGAGCCCTCGATGTTTATTTTATTGTATTTTCAATTGCTTATATTAGCTGGCTGTTCTGGTTTGGAGAGAGTCTGCCGAACCTGCTGTATTAACCAATTGACAGAAAGGTTCCTAACTCAAGTTATATCTAAGGAGAGTTGAATCCAATGTTCTTAGACTTGCATACTCATGGGAAGTTATCCAAGAAATCTGATTTTTCGCTAGCCTATTTCAAGGAGATGCTGACAGAAGCAAGGGCGAACAACATTTCAGGCATCGCCCTGACCGAGCATTTTAATACGAACAATTTTGGACAGATCTATGCAGCACTTGATGAGGCTTATTCTTATAATGGGCATTACTACGAGGCCGAGGGGGTCCGTGTATTTCCAGGGATGGAGGTCGATATTAGAGAAACAGGACATATCCTTCTGATTAGCACAAGAGAGGAGATCTTGTCCATTCGGGAACAGCTTGAGCCTTATCTGTCTAAAGATAACTTCATCCCGTTTGCCCAGCTGCTTGACCTTGTAGAGGAACGGAATGTACTTAAGATTGGAGCGCATCCATATCGCTCATGGACCCCGCTTCACCATATCAATGTAAACCTGCTGAAGCGGCTTGATGCCCTGGATCTTAATGCTAAGGATCTGTACAAACAAGGCATAACGGCGTATCAGGCGAAGATTTATCCCTTTGCAGAACTTCTCGGGCTCCCGATTGTCGCTGGAAGCGACAGTCATCAATGTCTTCAATATGGGAGCGTGATCAATAGGATGAACGAGTCTGTTCATAGCGTCGCTGAACTAAGACTGGCTATTCAGCAGGGAGCCTATCAAGTTGAAATATCGGATTCACTAGAGCTGAGGGTTAAGGCATCCGTGATGATGAAGAAGCTCCTGAAGCAGCTTCAGGGAGAACCCCCTTCCAGAGACGAATGGGATCAGGTAGTCACCACATAATCAATGTAATGAACTGCGGGAGATCCGCAGTTTTTTTGTTTATAACACGCCGCAGCATATTGAAGATAACAACGAATTGATCCTGCAATTATTGATACAATACATAAGAAGTGATTCTCTGTATAAATTGAATGACAATTATTATTTTTTACAATTCGCCATAGCGTGTTATTATATAATTCAAAGGAGTGTAAATGAATGGACGATAAATATTCAACTAGAGCCGGCTATGTTAAACCGTCGGAGACAAGAGAAATTTTAAAAGTAACGGAAAGACCCGAGGTCATTTCCTTTGCAGGAGGCCTTCCTGCACCTGAACTGTTCCCGGTTGATGCGATCAGAGCAGCCGCCGATGCCGTATTGACGGAGATGGGACAAGCTTCGCTTCAATACAGTACAACTGAAGGATATACCCCTCTGCGTACAGCTATCTGTGAACGAATGAGCGCGATTGGAATTCAATCGAAGGTTGAGCAGGTTCTCGTTACATCTGGCTCGCAGCAGGCGATTGACCTGACAGGCAAGCTGTTTATTAACGAAGGCGATACGGTTATTTGTGAAAGTCCTACATATCTGGCTGCCATTAATGCATTTAAAGTATATGACGCTAGGTTCGTAGAAGTCGCTATGGATGATGACGGCATGATCATGGAGGAGCTGGAGAAGACCCTTCAAGCCCATCCGGAGGCCAAGTTTATCTATACGATTCCTGACTTCCAGAACCCGACAGGTCGTACCTTGAAGCTGGATAGAAGGCAGCGAATGGTGGAGCTGGCGAATAAATATAATGTGCTGATTGTCGAAGATAATCCGTATGGTGCGGTTCGATTTGCGGGTGAATCTCTTCCACCGGTCAAGCACTTTGATACCGAAGGCAGAGTGATTTATCTCAGCACCTTCTCCAAAATATTTGCACCAGGACTTCGTCTTGGCTGGGTATGTGCAAGTGAAGAGATCATTGATAAGTATGTGGCATTGAAGCAATCGGCTGATCTGCACACAGACAGCTTCGCTCAGATGCTTACCGCGAAATATATGGAGCAGAATGACATTAATGCCCACGTGGAGAAGATCAAAGACGTTTACAAAGAAAGATGCGAGACGATGCTGTCCTGTATCAAGGAGTATTTCCCTGCAAGCATCAAGCACAGTGTGCCCGAGGGTGGTTTATTCATATGGGTTGAGCTTCCGGACACGGTTGATTCAAGCGTGCTGTTTGTTGAATGCCTGAATAATAATGTCGCATTCGTACCTGGAGCACCATTCTTCCCGAACGGCGGGGTTAAGAATACACTGCGTCTTAACTACTCCAATATGCCAAATGAGCGGATTGTGGAAGGCATGAAGCGAATTGGCGAAGTGCTGCAGCGTGAACTGAATGATGTGACGGTTTCAAACTAAACAATTGAATTTTGGCCTGCAGTATCCAGAAGAGACAACTTGGTTGTTAACCAAGTTGTCTCTTTTTTGCTATCCAAAATATTACTTTTAAAGAGTATTAATATATAGTATATTTTGCTAATATTAGTTATCTTATCGACAGAATGATGAATGATGGAGTTGAACATGAAGATATCCAAAGAGAACAAATTAATTCTAACCGCATGTTTGGGACTTATTCTATTTATTCCGCTGATCTCCATTCCCATTAATGCTTATGAGGAGCATAAGACAGAGCAGGAAATCAATCAGCTGGCTTATACCAAGGACACGGTTCAGGAAATGAGAGAACTAGCTTGGGAGAAGACAAAGCAGCACTGGATACAGTATCCGTTGGAAGAATTGCAGCAAGTGGCTGAGCTTCTAAATGAAGAAGAATTGAAATCTGACGAAATCAGGGACAGGATGAATAACGTCTATTTCCATTGGGAGCAAGCGTTATTCCTGTTTACCCTGATGGAGGACCATTTTGATAGAAACGGCCGGGTAACGATCACATCTATGGATTCGGTGACGAGAGAGTACATGGAATTTCTGAAGAAAAAGTGGCTTCTGAAATTCGATATAGCCCTTCGTGATGGTGATCAGGAATTAATGGATCAATTGCGGACAGAAGTCGGCTATCTTATATCGGATTACACGATGCTGACGGAGGCACTAGCCCCCTATCAACTCAATACAGATGCCCCTGCGGATATCGTGACCACTTACAAGCGAGTTATCAAAGAGATAGCGAATCAGCAGGATCGCAGCGAACATTTTTTCTATGAGAAATTACGCTAAGGATATTAATATAATTGAGGTAATACAATGACAAATCAAATTTCAAAGACGAGAATCTGGGTCGTCATAATATGTTCTATACTGCTCATATGGGCAAGCATTGCTTCATTCTACCAGTATGGTCGCAGCGAGGATGAACTGAGCACATATAAAGCTGCAAAATCAGAGCTGTGGTCGGTGAATAAAAAGCTGTGGGAGGAATTGAAGAGCAACTGGATTGATGCTCCCGTGTCCGAGCTGACAGCCATGCAGGTGCTGCTTAATCAGGACAATGTCAAGAGAGAAGACCTGGCGCTTCGGGCGAGTCAAATCTCCGATCATATCTCACGCGCGGTTGAGCAGTTTACATTAATAGAGCCCTATTTCAATGGCAGAGGTGGGGAAAAAGTGTCAACGAACCAATTTATTGTGACGAACCAGCTATACAGTCATTACATTGAAGAGGTGCTGCTGTCTGAGTCGAATTCAGTCATCATCGAGAAGGGGAGTGAAGAGCATAAGCTGCTTTTGGATAACATAGAGCTGCTGCTCCAGGATTATCAAACTTATAAATATTACATAGGTGATCTTCACATCAATGAGAATGGTCCACATAAAATCTACACCGGATTCACAATGGCAGTGAAATCAATAATGAATTCGAGACATAGAGAGGATCATCCTCTATATAATGCCATGCGTAATTCCCTTCCTTTTATATACAATGACGCTATGCCAGCTCCTGAGCTTTAATGATCCTGCCCCAGAAGTTAATATATATATCCTATACAGCTTCTGCTTACGGCAGAGCTGTATTTTTTCACCTGATAAATGCCATTAGTTGCCCAATCATGTACTAAGCAGCGTCATACACTGATCCTATGAATGATTCTTACCTGTAGGAGGCTTCTGGACATGACGATGAAGCGAAAGACGCCTAAAAAATCAGCGCATATTCCGGTATCTCGGGTTCAATACAGTGCTAAAGTAATGCTGCCTTTCTATCGTGCGATTGCAGAGCATCCGAAATATGCAGCTGCGTGGAGCCGGGCAGTGATTGCAGCGGATCTGGATAAGATGGGGTTACTGCTTGGACTGGCTTCGAGGAAGGCCATCGGGCTGCCCCTCGGTTCCAATGGCATCGGATATTTTATTTCTTTTCCCCAAAAAAATTCATTCACCGAGCTGACCAATGGCACGACTATTATACCAGGTTCCGTTCAATTTCACTTTAATACAAGGGTGCACCGCGAGATCGCAAGGGCTGTCATTCCATTGTACACGCAGCTCGCATACAACCGTCCATTCGCAGCAGCCCTATCGAGAGCGGCAGGCGCAGGAGATGGGAAAGCCGTTAACAAAATGGTTCGAGCTCTCGTTAAATCGAAAGCCTTGATCCGTGTTGAATCCGGAATTGAAAATGGAGGTATCGCCCTTAATTTCAAGCCTAGCTGCAGTCCATACATTTATCGTAACCTGTTGTTCCTGGAATCGTTGTAATTCATCCTGAGATCACATCAAATAAATCCAGTTTATTTGCGTTACAGTCCATTGAGCTCCTGGCTGTAATGCGTAATAATAATTACACAAGAGAATCAATTTCATATGTAAAGGATGATGTGATCGTGCGCAGGATTAAAGTAGGCGTTATAGGTACAGGTGTAATTAGTGCTATATATTTAAAAAATTTAACCGGCATGTTTGATAGCATTGTGGAGGTCAAAGCAGTGTCGGACTTGGTACCGGAGCTTGCCCAGAAAAGAGCCGAGGAATACGGCATTCCTCATGTATATACCGTGGAGGAGCTCCTGGCTGACCCCGAGATTGAAATCGTTCTCAATTTGACGGCACCCAGTGCGCATGCTGCACTCAATTTACAGGCATTGCATGCAGGCAAGCATGTGTACACAGAGAAGCCATTTGCACTAAACCGGGAGGATGCCGATCAAGTGTTAAATCTGGCGAAGGAAAAAAACTTGCTCGTGGGCTGTGCGCCTGATACGTTCCTTGGTGCGGGGATTCAGACTTGTATCAAATTAATCAATGACGGCTGGATTGGAACCCCTTATTCTGCAAGCGCCACCATTATTATGGGGAACTCGACAAGCGGTACGCATCCCAATTTCCGCAACTTCTTGAAGCTGGGTGGAGACCCGATTATGGATATGGGGCCCTATTATTTGACCGCTCTGATTGCACTTCTTGGTCCTGTGAACCGTGTAACCGGATCTGCGCGTCAACTACATAAGGAAGTCATTATTCAGAACCCTAAATCTCCTGCCTTTGGCCAGTCGGTTCCCATCGAGGCCCCGACCAATGTATCGGCTGTGCTTGATTTTGACAGCGGAGCGGTGGCCAGCTTCACTGCGGCTAAGGAAGCGTTCGGCTATTCCCCTCGTATGGAGATCTATGGCACGGAAGGCATACTGTACGTCCCAGACCCGAATTTCTTCGGCGGAACGATTTCCATTCAATTTGCGAACGGGCAGACGAAGGAAATTCCACATTCCCATCCGTATGCAGAAGAAGGACGGGGTATGGGTGTTGCCGATATGGCCTATGCAATCCAGTCAGGACGGAAAAATCGAGCCAGTGGACAGCTCGCTCGGCATGTGCTGGATATCTCGCTGGGAATCTTTGAAGCATCGGAGCAAGGACAGCATATTAAGCTGAAATCTTCCGCAGAAAGACCAGCACCTATCCCAATGGGACTGAAGTATAACACCTTGGATATGTAGCCTTGATTGATTGTAAGGATAACTATTGACAGAAATACATGAATACAAAAGAAGCCCAGAGAGGATGTATACAAGTATGAATACGTTTCCAATCGCAGTACAGCCCTATACCGTTCGCGAACAACTCAGCCAAGATTATGTGGGAACGCTAACCCAAATTGCTGAAATTGGTTATCAGGGGATTGAATTAGGTCGTCCTCCAGAAGGGATGACTATAGCAGAACAGAAATCACTGCTGGATCATCTCGGTCTTAAGGTTGTTGGCAGTCATGCAGGATTTGATAAATTTGACTTTGACCCGGATGCTATCGCCGATTATTTGGAAGAAGTGAATGGTGAGAAATTTGTTGCCTTGTCACTTCGCTTTTCTTCTATGGATGAGGTGCTTCTGAAGTCCGCCAAGCTGAATGAAGCCGGAGAGAAGTTCAAGCGAAGAGGAGTTCAGCTGTTGTATCATAATCATGACTGGGAATTCAACAAGTTTGATGGCGAACTTGCTCTAGATATCCTCTTAAGGGAAACAGATCCTGAGCTTGTGAAGCTTGAGCTGGATACCTACTGGGCGAAGCGGGGCGGCGTAGATCCGGTTCAATATTTAAGCAAATTGAAGAATCGCTGTCCGCTGCTGCACATTAAAGATATGGAAGCTGGGGAGGAGCAGTTTTTTGCCGAGATTGGAGAAGGAATTCTCGATTTCCATGCTATTGCAGATACAGCTAAGCAAGTAGGAACGCAGTGGCTCGTCGTTGAACAGGATCAGAGCCGTAGAGATCCGATGGAAAGTCTTAAGATCAGCTTCCGAAATTTGCAGAAGCTGGGGATTAAAGCGTAATAGAAAAGGATGAGCCTTATGTCAAACCGGGTACAACACACACATCAGGTCCAATTGCCGCGTATCCATATTGTCGGCGATATTGTCAAGAAGCCCGGTACCGCTCTCGGTCCAAGACGGATAGATGATTATGAGCTGCTGTTCTTCCCGGACAGCACTCATAGTGTCTATCGGGTAGAGGACCAAGCTTATGTGCTGAAGGAGCCGAGCTTTGTTCTGACCAGACCAGGCGAACTGCATTCCTATGAATATGATCCGAACCAGCCTGCGAGGCACTTATTCATTCATTTTGGATTCGCCGATCCATCTGAAATTGAACAGATCCTGCCCTTTTTTGCTCTTGGAGGACCAAGCTGTGTTCCACTGAGTGAAGAGCTGCATATTGGATTAATGAAGCAAATTATGCATATCGCATATGCCTATCCCGGCAAACTTCAGACGCGTGGCAGCTCCTTGCTATGGTCTTTACTGATGGAGATCGATGGATACCTATATGACGAGCCGATGATGAAGCTTGCCAATCGGGTGCCGCGTCAGATCGTCAAGGCACTGGATTATATAGATCAGCATTTGAATGAGCCTATTTCAATAGAACAGCTGTCACATCAGGTCGGCTGGTCACATGAACATTTTACTAGATCCTTTGTACAGTTTATTGGCCGCTCACCGAGAGAAACCATTATTCACAGACGTATTGATCGAGCCTGTCAGCTCCTTCTGTATGAAGCTGGGAGTATTAAGGAGGTTGCTTTTGCCGTAGGGTTTACGGATGAGAATTATTTCAGCCGCCTGTTTAAGTCGGTGAAAGGTCTCACAGCCAGTCAATACCGCAAGAAGTACTTCAATCCGGTCTATCGTGATCTCGTTCCTGTCAAAGTGTCTGAATCGCAGTATCCGATTAATCGAATTTTATATAACATTGGATCTCATTAGAGATAGAACATATACGAATATATCAAGTAGGTGAATTTAAATATGAATAAAAGTGTCCGAGTTGGTATTATCGGATATGGCTTTGCCGCTAAAACCTTTCATGCTCCAGTCATATCATCTGTTGAAGGACTAGAGCTTGCAGCGATTGTTCAGCGAAGCGGTAATTCCTGCCTGAACGACTACCCATCAATTCAGGTCATGCGGAAGGCCGACGAGCTCTATCGTAATCCTGACATTGATCTGGTTGTCATTACGACACCGAGCACGAATCATTATTCATTTGCCAAGGATGCGCTTATGGCCGGCAAGCATGTTGTCGTGGAGAAGCCCTTCACGACAACAACCGAGGAAGCCGATGAATTGATCTCCATCGCGCAGGAAAAAGGGCTTGTGCTCAGCGTATTCCATAATCGCAGATGGGATGGAGATTATCTAACGCTGCAAGAAGTAGTTCAGCGGAAGCTGGTCGGTCCTATAACAGAAGCGGAGTTCATATGGGACCGTTACAGTCCGCTCGCACATCCAGGACGATGGCGGGATGCTGGAGGGGAAGGCTCGGGCACATTCTATGATCTCGGTGTCCATCTGATTGATCAGGCACTGACTTTGTTTGGATTGCCCAACAGTATTCAAGCCGACTTGAAGGTGCAGCGAGAAGGGGCTCAGGCATCCGACTATTTTGATGTTACGCTTCATTATGACAGCGGACTGTCGGTGAGATTGAAGTCAACCTTGCTCTCGGTAGAACCAGCCCCGAGATATCGCTTGTATGGCAAGAACGGGTCTTATCTCAAATATGGCGAAGATCCACAAGAGGATGCACTCAAAGCTGGCGGAGTACCAGGGACACCGCATTGGGGAGAAGAACCGGACGATAAGTGGGGAACTTTAAACACAACGTTAGATGGGCTTCATTTCACTGGACGGATGAAGACCATCCCTGGCAGCTATGATTCCTATTATCGCAACGTCTATGAAGCCATCACTGGTATGAGTGAACTTACGGTTAAGGCTGAGCAGGCAAGAATGGCTATTCGTGTTATTGAGCTGGGGATGCAAAGTCATGCCGATCAGAGAAGGATACCGTTTACTCCATAACCCTAAGCTAAACCTTAACTACATACGGAAAGAAGGAGATTATGTTGCTGCCTTTTAAATTATGCTTGAATACATCCACACTCCTGCCGTATCGGCTCGGTGTAAGGGAACAGATCCGAATCGCAGCTGAAGCGGGATATCAGGGGATTGAGCTGTGGGTTAAAGATATTGATGCCTATCTTGAAGCAGGTGGACACTTATCCGAACTGCGAAGCGAGCTGGATGCCCACGGCCTTGAATTCGCGAATGCCATTGCATTCTGGAGCTGGGCAGACACCAATCCAGAGGAGCGGAGACGAGGATTCGAACTGGCGGAAAAAGAACTGCACATCCTTGCAGAGCTTGGCTGTACTGCTGCGGCAGCTCCACCTTACGGCAACGTGAGTGATGTGGAACTTGATAACTTTGCCTCTTCATTTGCAAAACTGGCAGAGTTAGCGAGGGGAATCGGAGTCGAGCCTTATCTGGAATTTTGGGGTAAGGCTAAGCGGCTCAATTGTGTTAAAGATGCACAGTATGTTATACAAGCGAGCGGTGTTGCCGGAGCTAAAGTGTTATTAGACCCGTTTCATATGTATACGGGAGGCAGTAATTTAGAAGATCTTGCGGACTGGACGGGTGATCAGATTGGCATTGTACATGTGAATGATTATCCTGAAGTCCCTTTGAAGGAGCATATCGAGGATGCGGACCGAGTGTTCCCAGGTGACGGAATTGCTCCATCTCGACAGCTCGCTGCTCTGTTACACAAATCCGGTTATAAGGGCTACTTATCTCTAGAGCTGTTTAAGGCAGATTATGGAGCATTAACCGCTCTTGAAACAGCTAAGCTTGGGACCCAGAAAATAAAGAAAGCATATGGAATCTAATAAGAACATCCTGCCAGCTGGCAGGCTCACTTTGTTTGCGATTACCTGGCCGATCTTTGTCGAGTCGGCTCTGCAGATGCTGCTCCGTACATCCGATACCTTCATGCTCAGCAGAGTTTCTGATGATGCGGTAGCCGCTGTTGGCGTGGCGAATCAAATTATCATGTTTGCAGTGCTGATGTTTAATTTTGTTGCACTCGGCTCTGCTGTTGTGATTTCGCAGTATTTGGGGGCCGGCAAAAAGTCAGAGATCGGCAGACTTGCAGGATCTTCGCTTGCGCTCAATTTTCTTTTTGGGATTGTCGTCAGTATCGCTGTAGTTGTGTTTAGTGGTCCGTTACTCCGCTTGTTTAATCTGGATCCGGTCTTGTTCGATCAGGCACAGAGCTATTTAATGATTGCTGGAGGAGGACTGGTTATACAGGCTCTTCTGAGTGCAGCAACAGCGATGATCCAGTCCCATGGCTTAACCCGACAAACGATGGTTGTATCGATCTTCATGAATATTATAAATATATGCGGTAATTACCTAGTCATCTTTGGACCTTTTGGCTTTCCTAAGCTGGGCATTGTCGGGGTAGCTATCAGCACAATTATTGCGCAATGTGCTGGCCTTATCATTAATCTAATCCTGCTTCGGAGAACGGCGGAAGTTCGTATACAATGGATGGATATGCTGCATTGGCGCAGAGATCATATGGAGAAGGTGCTGCGTGTAGGAGTTCCCTCTTCTGCGGTATCCTTGTCTTATTCCACCAATCAGTTTGTGACAACAGCGTTTATTTCAATGCTGGGTGCAAGTGCGCTGACAACGAAGATTTACACTCAGAACATTATGTTTTTTGTGATGATCCTGGCCGTTTCACTGGGCAGAGGGGGTCAGATCATTGTTGGTCAGCTGGTTGGAGCTGGGAAGCACGAAGCCACCTACAGCACCGTACTCCGTAATTTAATTCGAAGTCAGTTCATCACCTTAGGTGCCGTATCTATCCTTGTCTTATTTCGGGAACCCCTGATCCGGCTGTTCACAACAGATCCAGATATTATTGCGATGGGAGCTTCCCTGTTGCTGCTCAGTTTTCTGCTGGAGCCTGGCCGTAATTTCAATGTTATATTGGAGCGAGCCCTTCAAGCCACAGGTGATGCCAAAGCAGCCATGCTGGTGTCGATTCTGGTGACCTGGTGCTTCAGTGTCCCGCTCACTTATATACTAGGCATTCATTTAGGTTACGGATTGTATGGGATTTGGGCGGCATTTATTGCAGATGAATGGATGAGAGGCATTCTGCTGTTTATTCGCTGGAAGAGCAAGGCTTGGCAGCAAAAAACGTTGGTTCATACGGATCGCAATAGTCAAGCACTGTAAATATACATTTTAAATGAAGAATGGTGAAATACTATGTACGTAGTATTGGAAGGAAGAGGAAAAGTTTGCTCCTCTTCTTTTTTTAATTGATGAGGTGACACTCTAAAATCGTTTGACAAGCTCTTGAATTCGCAGTAGGATGATTCCAACTGTATATTGTAAAGGAGAATACCATCATGACTATTCCAAAAACATTAACGATAGCTGGTTCAGATACAAGCGGAGGTGCTGGCATTCAAGCGGATCTCAAGACTTTCCAGGAGCTCGGCGTCTACGGTATGACGGTTCTCACAACTGTTGTTGCGATGAAGCCTGATACGTGGGATCACCTTGTATATCCTGTAGACCTTGGCATCGTAGAGGCACAGCTTCGTACTGTTCTTGACGGAATTGGATTTGACGCTATGAAGACTGGCATGCTGGGCTCAGTTGAAATTATTGAGCTTGTTGCTTCGGAACTGAAGCGTAGTGAGCATAAAGGAATCGTAATCGATCCTGTAATGGTGTGCAAAGGTACTGACGAAGTGCTTCAACCGGAAAATACCGAGGCGATGCTGAAATATCTTATCCCTGGAGCAGATCTGGTTACGCCTAATTTATTTGAAGCTTCCCAGCTGGCGAAGACAGGACCCCTTCGTTCTCGTGAGCAGATGCAGCAGGCAGCTGCCATCATTTATGAACATGGAGCGAAGAATGTCCTCATCAAAGATCGGGGCGTCATTGAACCTGGACGAGCAGTAGATCTGCTATATGATGGCAAGAGCTTTGAATGGCAGGAAGCCGATGTCGTACAAACTAACTATACACATGGTGCGGGATGTACAACTTCTGCGGCGATTACTGCCGGTATTGCGAAGGGCTTGTCTGTAAAAGATGCAGTTCGTGAAGGGAAGTCCTTCATTACCAAAGCGATTGCAGGCGGTTTCCCGCTGAACCGGTTTGTAGGACCTACACTGCACGCAGCTCACAGACTTCAAGAATCGGTTAAATAGCATTAGACATATTTCATGTTAGTATACAAATTGAGGGGTTCGGTGAAGAAGTTCGGCATAGCAGAAGTTTGAAATTCACGGACTTTGTTATGACTGGAAAAGAGTAAAAGATCAATTGAAGCAAACAGAAATAAGCATTTTTTAGTGTTTATTTGGTTTGTCCATTTGATTATTTACTCTACGGACGTATTCTCTATGGTTAACCGCAGAGTAGAGCTCTGCGGTTTCTTTGTGTTGATCTATTTATAAGGAGGATGTTTTATGAAACGATTATTAAACCAGCTGCATGTACCTTTACAATTTGAACGGACCGATCATACTTTTTGGCAAGAGCCCCATATTGCTGATCAATTGTTAGAAGTTCATCTAAACTCTGATGCTGAAGGAGCCAGTAGAAGCTTTGAATTTATCGATAAATCTATTGATTTTATTCAACTAGCTGCTCCCCAGAAACCTTATCAAAAAGTCTTAGATTTAGGCTGTGGCCCGGGTTAAATGAATCAAATAGGTATGATTTGGCCCTATTGATATATTGTGATTATGGTGCTCTTGCGCCAGCAGATCGCAGTAAATTGCTTTTTAACATTTGGAACAGTTTGAAGAATGGTGGAATGCTATTATTAGATGTGTTCTCTCAGTATAAATTTGATCAGTTCAAGGAAGAACAATATTGGAGTTTGCATGAGAACGGTGGTTTTTGGTCTGGGGATTCCTATGCAGCTATCGTAAGAAATCTCAAATATCCGAATCGAGTAACATTAGAGCAAACGACAGTGGTTACTGAGGACAAGATAGCAACCTATAACATCTGGCATCAATTCTTTACAGCAGAATCATTGATTGAAGAGGTAAGTGCTGCAGGGTTTACTGTAAAAGGAATTTACAATGATGTATCGGGTGAAGCTGGCACTGAAGAGAGTCAAACGATCGCCATTTGGTTAGAAAAACAAATATAAATGTGAACAGAAAGAAGCTACACATCGTTAAAGCTGTCCAAGTGTGTAGCTTCTCTTTCCGGATTAGAACATGCTCCAGTTCATCTGCTTGGATACGATCTCAAGCAAATGAACTCCTGCCTGGCTGTTCCCCTTATCATTCAGCGAAGGACCAATAACGCCGATTCCGTATCGACCAGGAACAAGTGACAAGATCCCACCGGAAACACCGCTTTTGGCAGGCAAACCAACATCAATGGCAAATTCGCCAGAAGCATTGTACATGCCGCATGTTGTCATGAATGTCTTCGCAATCTGTACATATCTCTTGGGCAGCAGTCTATTCCCCGTAAGTGGATCCATGCCATCAAAGGCAAGAATTAACCCCATTCGCGCCAAGTCCGCACACTGAACCAGGATGGAGCAGTGCCTGAAATAAATGTCCAGTACCTCATCCACGTCTCCAATCAGCACTTGATTCCCCTTAAGAAAGTAGGCAATCGAACGATTTAGATCGCCGCTTTCCAGCTCTGAATTGAAAACATCGATATCATAAGCAAGTTCATCTTTTCCGGTCAAGCTATGAAATAAGTTTAAAATTCGCTGCGATTTCTCCTCCATGTTTCTGCCATGAATGAGAGAAGTAACTGTAATCGCACCTGCATTGATAAAAGGATTGAAGGGAATACCTGGACGCACAAGCTCAAGCTTCAGCATGGAATTGAAATTGTCTCCTGTGGGCTCCATGCCAACACGTTTGAACACTTCATCCTCGCCATTATCCATGAGCGCGAGAATGAGTGTAAACACTTTTGAGATGCTCTGCATGGTAAACACCTGGGAACAATCTCCTGCAGATACAGATTCGCCGTCAGGTGCAAGGATGGTGATGCCGAGTGCATCATGTGGAGCTTTGGAAAGCTCGGGAATATAAGAGGCAACTTTTCCATTCACGGAACAGGGGATACTGGCTTCCACCCAGCTCGGTAATGACTGCCGCAAGGTACCTAGTTCTTTTTTATCGGACATTCAAAATCTCTCCTTTACACGGCTATCCATTATTTTCTCTGTATAAGAAAACATCTAATTTCTTAATATCTTAGTTTACCTTATTTGAAGTTCTGGGGGAACAAAATAGCAAGCAAGAATCCGATCATTTGATTGAATTTGACTGAAGTTAGTATTACCTTGCATAGAGGATTTAGTAAAATTTTGTATAATATTGATACAAATAGAAGAGGAGGGGACGTAATGAACAGTAGACATGAGGTATTATTTGAACAGTTGAATACATATCGAATGGAGCTGCTACACCTTGTGCAGGACGTTACCGCAGAAGAAGCAGAGATCATACCTGCGGGGTTCAACAACAATATTAGATGGAATCTGGGGCATATCATTCTAGATCAGTATTTATGGATACGTGTTCTTACTAAGGAAGAACTGGCAGTATCAAGTGCATTTAATGAGTGGTTCGGTTATGGAACCAGTCCGGCCCAGTTCACAGAAGATACCCCATCCTTGCCTGAGCTGGCCGCTCTATTGAAGGCACAACCAGGCTTTATTCGGGAGACATACAAGGATCGAATGGAAGAAGAGTTTGCTCCTACAGAGATGGGAATGCACACAATTGAGCAAGTGCTCATCCGAACTATTTTTCATGAAGGACTTCATTTGGGTGCGATTATAGCTATAAAGAGACAAATCAGAAATAAATAATTCATGTCTGTCGTTTGACAAATGCTTTCTTCTAATGTATCAATAAAATGAATTAGAAAGTAAGATTTCAGCCAATAGCAGGAGGATCTATGACGAAGCCCGTAGTAGCAGTAGACATGGACGATACGATATGTCATTTCATCAGAAGAGCAATATTTCATAACAACAATGATTTTCCGACACATCCATTACGGTATGAAGACATGATCGACTGGAACACGGATCACCTGCGTCATCCAGACAGTACGCGTGATGTATTCTTTAACCGGCCGCGAATTTACGAAGAGCTGGAGCTATTTGATGAGCATGTTGTAGCTGAGATGGAGAAGCTTAATGAAGCATATGATCTGATTATCGTTACGGCGGGAGACCCTTCATCGGCAGCGGAGAAGTGGAACTGGCTTCAGAAGCATATGCCGTTTATTTCTTTACAGCAGATGTTTGTGTGTAAAAGGAAATCTCTGATCGAATATGATCTTCTCATCGATGATGGTATGCATAATCTATTGCCCGCCATAGAGCGAGGGAAGAAGGTTCTCTGTATCCCTCATCCATGGAATCTAAAGGCACTGGAGCAATACAAAGTACCTGTGATGGAATCATGGGAAGGTGCAAAAGAAAGAATTGATGCGATCTTCAATATGGAGCAATCATGAAACTATCAAGATTGAATGATGGATTTGAAAAAGCCTGACACGTCAGGCTTTTTTCTATAGGTCGCATCTCTGTCGGAAACAGAGGCTTGACCAAACAGACAGGCTCCTGAAAATCTTAAAACGACAAAAATGTAGATATATAAATGTCGTTTACTTATTGGTACTATGCTGCTTGGATGGGAGCTTATCGCCAGGCGTGCCTTTGCCATTATTTTTGTTATGGCGTTGTTTCTCGGCATTTTCGTTTAATTTCTTCACATATTCATGAGTGCTTTCCATGATTTGTTGCCTCCTCTTAATTAAGTTCTTCTTCGTTCGTTTACCTTGCTTAATATAACCACGCACTGCTCAATATATTTCATGATTCGACCTAATCCACTCCATTTGTTTGTCGTTTGTTTTTGTGGCTTTTCGACAACTTTAAATCAACTTATTTGACGAATGAATGATCCACTCCTGTGGAGTCATACGTAATCATGTATTCGACAATTTATCCTTCTCTCTGCTGTTAGCTATAGCTACAGGCTATAACCAGATATAGTTTATTACAGTTACACTATAACCTTTGATCCGTGATATCTTTTGTTTAACAATTTTTCAGATAGGAGTGTTAAGAAATGGTTAAGAGCAGCATATTAGGATATCCACGAATTGGGGCACAGAGAGAATGGAAAAAAGCACTGGAGGCTTATTGGGCAGGCAAACTTGAAGAAGCCGCGTTTCATGAACAATTGCGAGAGATTCGCTTAAGTCATTTAAGCAAACAAAAAGAACAAGGAATCGATCTTATCCCTGTTGGTGACTTCAGCTACTACGATCAAGTGCTGGATACGGCTGCAATGTTCGGTATCGTACCACAGCGCTTTACATATGATGGCGGCGCTGTACCCCTCTCCATGTATTATGGGATTGCTCGCGGAACCGAAGAGGCCACAGCAAGTGAAATGACAAAATGGTTCAATACGAATTATCACTATATTGTTCCTGAATTGGACGGAGCAGCTCCAGCACTTACAGAAAATAAACCTCTCATTGCCTACAAAGAGGCGAAGGAGGCACTCGGTATTGAAGGTAAACCGGTCATCATTGGACCGCTGACCTTCCTGAAGCTGTCCAAAGGCTACAAGGAAGGAGAGCTGGATCAATGGATCGAGCAGCTCCTCCCGCTATATAATCAAATCCTTAAGGAATTGTCGAATGAAGGTGTGGAATGGGTGCAGGTTGATGAACCGATCCTTGTGACGAAGCTGGATTCACAGGACATCCAGCGGCTGCAAAAGATCTACAGTACCTTTGCAGCTGCAGCACCTAAGCTCCAAATTATGCTTCAAACCTATTTTGAATCCGTTGAGAACTATGAGGATATCATTCAGCTGCCGGTACAAGGGATCGGACTTGATCTGGTTCATGGATATTCAGGCAATGTAAGGTCGCTCGAGAAACATGGATTCCCTCAAGACAAAGTGCTTGGAGCTGGTATTATCGATGGACGCGGGATTTGGAAAGCCTCATTGCGTGACAAGCTTGCACAGCTGCAAGATATCAGCAAATGGGTATCTGAGGATCGTCTCATTGTTCAATCTTCCTGCAGCCTGCTTCATGTACCTGTATCCCTAGCAAGCGAAACAGCTCTCGCCCCCGAACTGAAAGGCGCATTGGCCTTTGCCGACGAGAAGCTGAAGGAGCTGGTTCTTCTGACCAAGGGGATCAATCAAGGAAGCGAGGCAATCCAAGCAGAGCTTGCCGATTGTGATGCGTCTCTAAGTGCGCTGGAACAGTCACCAGATCGCAAGCGTAACGATATTCGTGAGCAGGTCGCAGCCATTAGCTCCGTCAATCCAGAGAGAAGTCAGCCATTCTCGAAACGTCACCTGCTTCAACAGGATAAATGGGATTTGCCGCTGCTACCTACAACCACGATTGGCAGCTTCCCGCAGTCGGCTGAGGTACGCAAAGCGCGCAGACTCTGGCGTAAGGGCGAGTGGAGCGACAGCAAATACGAAGGCTTCATCAAGGAGCAGATCGATACATGGATCCATCTGCAGGAAGAGATTGGACTGGACGTGCTTGTACACGGAGAGTTTGAACGGACAGACATGGTTGAATTTTTCGGTGAGAAGCTTGGCGGATTTGCCTTCACTCAGAACGGCTGGGTACAGTCCTACGGCTCTCGCTGCGTGAAGCCGCCTGTCATCTTTGGGGACATTCGATTTGAAGAACCGATGACGGTCAAAGAAACGAAATATGCCCAATCCAAAACTTCACGTCCTGTTAAGGGGATGTTGACAGGTCCGATCACTATTATGAATTGGTCATTTGTGAGAGATGACATTTCAAGAGAGCAGATCGCCTATCAGCTTGCTTACGCACTAAGACAAGAGGTTGAAGCGCTTGAACTGGCGGGCATTGGAATGATTCAAGTCGATGAGCCTGCAGTTCGTGAAGGACTTCCTTTAAAAGAAGAAGAGCAGGCAGAATACTTGGCTTGGTCAGTGAAGGCTTTCCGCTTGACTACAAGCACGGTGAAGGACTCCACCCAAATCCATACCCATATGTGTTACTGCGAATTCCATGATATGATTGATTCGATTGAAGATATGGACGCAGATGTCATTTCGATCGAGACATCACGCAGTCACGGTGAGCTTATTCATAGCTTCGAGGATAATACTTACAAGCTGGGCATCGGACTTGGAGTCTACGATATTCACAGCCCGCGTGTTCCGAAGGTTGAAGAAATGACCTCTATGATTGACCGTGCTCTGCGCGTGCTGGATCCTAAATTATTCTGGATCAATCCCGATTGCGGTTTGAAAACAAGAGGAGCCGAAGAAACGGTACAATCACTGAAGCATATGGTTGAAGCGACCCAAGCAGCTCGGGAAAAATATGCGGTTTCCATCAAATAACAAATCGTGATCCTTATTTCGCAACTTTTTCGCAGTATTAAGAACCTGGCAGACCAGCCAGGTTCTTTTTTTGTCTTATTCCGTGAAGGATGTTAATTTATATCCATAGTATTCATTCTGAAGTTACTTACCAAATGAAGATTCGAACAATACATTTGTAACCCATCAGCTTGTAATACGTATAGGAACAAAGAGAATTGATGAAATCTATAATTAAACATATACAAATTAGGAAACTGAGGTTAGACAACAAAATGATTAAGCAATATACAGATCAATCCGAGACATGGTACCTGCAATCCGAACAGAAGGCGACGGCGTATTTTAAACTGCTACAGCAGCAAGTATGGGATAAGAGTTATGTATCTGCGCTGAAGGATGATTTCAAAGTGTGGAAGAACAAACATATTCATCGACGTTCGATATGGTCTTTTTTTTCGCAGGATAAACAGAAAATGGATGCCAGCAATTATCACAAATACCTATCTTACTTGAATATAACGGGAAAATTAGATGATTATCTAGATCGCAGTGTATCTTATTTTTACTTAAGGGATATGGGCAAATATCTGGATTCTCCGGATACCGAGCTGAAAGTGCAGCAGATGGTTACCATGATTAAACGTCATTTGATAGAACCTAAGCATAGTAATGAAAAGGGGAAGTCACAGCCGGATTTCGTAAGCTTGGCTTCTTTTTATCGGTGGGCTCAGAAGGAAAAGGTGGAGCCGGCGGCCATTTGGGTGATGAATAAGCTAAACAGCGTCTCCTCCCATATCCCTGAGCAGATGAATGCGGAGCAGGCTCAGCGCAAGCTGATTAAGATCATATTTGGCGTTGTTATGCATGTCCTGGATGATATGGATGGCGATACACCGCCTACAGAACGGGCAAGGAGAATTGATGAGGCAATAAGACTCGGATATTCCTATGGCCTGACTTATCCTTATATTGACGATCTGCTCGATTCCGAAACGTTAAGCACCCAGGAGAAGGAGAGGTACGCTCATTTTATTCGAACGGCACTGCTTACCGGAAAAGTCCCTGCACTACATATTCAAGAATGGTCAGGAGATAATACAGCACTCATTGAATTTATTCATTCTGAGCTTAAGGAAGCATTTGAGTATATTAAAAATTATCAGCGCCCGGAGTCGATAAATACTTTTTTTGAACAATCCTATGTGTTCTTTGAGTCACAGGACATTGACCGTGTAAAAAGCCTTGAAAACACAAGCTACACCAATGAAGAGCTGTACCTTCCTGTCATTCTCAAATCCTCCTCCTCCCGGCTCATTGTGCGTTCCGTCATCAGTGCTCCTGAGGATGAAGGCTTTGATTATCGAACCTTTTACTATGGGATCTACAATCAGCTGGCGGATGATTTCGCGGATATGTTCGAAGACTTGGAGGATGGCGCGGTTACGCCCTATACGTACTATCTAACACACCGGGATCATAGAACAGATTTGGTTAACCCTTTTGAGTTATACTGGGCAGTGATCTCGAACCTGATTCACAATGTATACAAGTCTGATCCGAAGACGAGAGAAGTGATATTAGATCGGGCAATCAATGGTTTGAAGCGCTGCAAGAAGCGTGTCGGTCAACAAAGATACAACGAAATCATGCAGATTTTTTCTTCCGGGCATCCTGAGTTTAACCAGCTCATTCAGTACATGGTGGATAAAGCAGAAGACGTCGACTTCTTCGACAAATTGCTGCGAGATGAGATGCTGAACGTGATGAAGCATGATCAATCCGAGAAAGAAAAGTTTCTAGAGACGCTTAACTCAGCTCAGAACGAAATCAACCGTGTGCTTGAGATCACGAAGCCTGAAGGCATCTCTCCAATGAAGGAGCCGCTCATCGATGCTGCCAACTATAGTCTTGAAGGAGGAGGCAAACGTCTGCGCCCACTGCTAGCCTGGGTTATGGGAGTCAATGAATATGGTCTGGAATATTCGTCCCTTATCCCGCTCCTTCGATCGCTGGAGTATATGCATACGGCTTCCTTGATCTTCGATGATCTTCCATCACAGGATAATGCGGCTACCCGCAGAGGCCGGGCTACACTGCATGAGGTGCACAGCAGTGCTATTGCTGAGTTAACCGGGTTGTTTCTGATTCAAAAAGCGACGGAGGAACAAACCTCCCTGCATCAATTCGACCCAGCTTCGGTGCTCTCTCTGATCCAATACTCCTCCCAAAAGGCAGGGGAAATCTGTATGGGGCAAGCCATGGACCTGAATTCCAAGGGGAAGCCGCTGACACTTGCCGAGCTTGATATGATCTGTTTCTACAAAACAGGGATTGGATTCGAAGCCTCTCTCGTGATGCCGGCAATTCTTGCTAAGGCGAATGAAGCTGAAGTGAATCTGCTCAAAAAGTACGCTTACCATGCAGGTATTGCCTTTCAGATTAAGGATGATCTGCTTGACGCCGAAGGGGATGTAGAGGCATTAGGAAAGCCGATCCAACAGGATGTTGAGAATAATAACTCCACCTTTGTCACTGTGCTAGGTAAGGAAGGTGCGAGCAAGATGATGTGGGATCATTATTGTAACGCCATCGAAGCCCTGAATGAAATGTCGAGAAAAACCGATTTTCTGAAGCATTTGCTTGACTACATTATTAATCGGAACAATTAAATTAGAAATACAAGAAGGAAGCTGTATAGAGCTTAACAGCAGGGTCGGCGAATAAACGCCGGCTCTTTTTTTTATTATTCAAAAGGACGCCTTATTCTTGTGATTGTAATCACAAGTCAGCAAGTTATCCAATGATAATTTGAGAGTAGATTCATTAGAAATTCATGATTCATTAGACACTTGAATTCACGCATAATATTGGAGCGATTCAGGAACTGACGGGAAAGCGGATCTTATCTTAATATGAGGAGTGTGGTGAAGTTGATTAGAACAAACCTGAAGCAATATCAAGAATATCAGCAAAATAACACTTTTGGATCTAAAGGACTTTCTCCAGGTTTTTTGGTAAACTTAGGATTAAGCATTAAAGCTGCGATTGCAGATCAATACGAGTTGTGAATGCGGATAAGTTTGGCTTTGCCGTAAACAATACAAAAGTGGAGTTTTCATTTTGATGAGAATATAGGAGACATGATGACAAATATGAATGCAAGTAAGGATGCAGGCTGGAACTTGGATCAGAGCTATTCCCGACTGCCGAATCTGCTATATAAACCTACAGAACCTTCTAAAGTTAAAGCTCCAAGCATTGTTATATTTAACAAACCGCTTGCGATGTCACTAGGATTGAATCCAGATTTGTTAAATAGTGATGAAGGAGCAGCCATTCTCGCAGGCAATATCCTCCCCGAAGGAGCTATTCCCATCGCTCAGGCGTATGCTGGACATCAATTTGGGCATTTCAACATGCTTGGGGACGGGCGCGCCATTCTGTTAGGTGAACAATTGACGCCAGACGGTGAGCGTTTAGACATTCAGCTTAAAGGAGCGGGAAGAACGCCTTTCTCCAGAGGTGGTGATGGAAGGGCAGCGCTCGGACCGATGCTTCGTGAATATATTATTAGTGAGGCGATGCATGGACTTGGAATAGCTACAACCCGCAGTCTGGGCGTTGTCTCAACCGGTGAACCCGTATATCGTGAGAGCGTGCTGCCTGGCGCTGTACTCACCCGTGTTGCAGATAGTCATCTTCGTGTTGGAACCTTTCAATTTGTGAGAAATTGGGGAAGTATCGAGGATCTAAGAGCACTCGCTGATTACACATTAATTAGGCATTATGCTGATGTAGAGCAGGATGAAGGACGATATTTGAATCTCCTGAAGAAAGTGGTGGAACAACAAGCATCACTCATCGCAAAATGGCAGCTGGTCGGCTTTATTCATGGGGTCATGAATACCGACAATATGGCGCTGAGCGGAATCACGATCGATTATGGTCCGTGTGCCTTTATGGATACATATGACACGGCAACCGTATTCAGTTCCATCGATCGAGAGGGCCGCTATGCATATGGCAACCAGCCTCAGATCGGAGGATGGAACCTGGCACGTTTTGCAGAAACGCTGCTGCCCCTCCTGCACGAGGATGAAGATACTGCTGTGAAGATGGCCGAAGAGACGTTATCAGAATATTTCAGCTTATTTCATCAGAACTGGCTGTCGGGTCTACGATCCAAGCTCGGTATATTTAATGAAGAACCAGAAGATGAGGCTTTAATAGCCGAGCTGTTGGATATGATGCAGGAGCATCAGGCGGATTATACGAATACGTTCCGTGCATTGACTTTGAATCAGCTGGCTGGTCAAGTCATGTTTGATACGCAAGAGTATAAGGAATGGCATTCCAAATGGCAGAAGCGTCTAGAGCGGCAAGAAGAGAGCAAGGCTGAGTCGCAAGCTTTAATGAAGAGAAGCAATCCTGCCGTGATTCCTAGAAATCACAGAGTGGAGGAAGCGCTGGAAGCAGCTGTGGAGGATGAGGATCTGTCGGTGATGGAGCAGTTATTGGAGGTTCTAGCTGATCCGTATGCCTATTCCAAGGAACAAAAGGAATATGCCATACTGCCTCCGAAGGATTGTGAATATCAAACCTTTTGCGGGACTTAATTCACGAATGGATTCAAAATGCCGATATATATAGAATCAATGAGGAGCATGCATTTCACCTAATTGGTAAATGTGTGCTTTTTTATGTCCTGATCGCGAGAGGATGGGTAAACAATGTTAATAGACAAGATCAGTGAGTTTGTTCTATTGGAGAGTATGGTGATGATTCGGACGCGGGATCATACATTCGGAGGACGTATTACATATATTGATGGAGATGTGTTTGAAATTGCACTAAATGAGAACAAGAGGATCTCTCTCGGGGAATCCATAGGCATCACCATTTATGCAGAAGGATTGATTACCTTTGATACCTATCCTATCGGCCTTTATCGAAAACATATATTATGTATTCTTCCTCCGCCGGTTCAGAAAAGATTCTTCCAGCGTCGCAAAGAAGTACTGCTGCCGGTACATCAGCTAACTTGTATTATTGAAAGAGAACTTAAGTCAGCAGATGCTGGATCGCTGAGCAATGAAACAGACTCTATAGGTGAAGTGAAAAATTTGAGCATGAACGAGATCTTGTTTGCCGCAGGATCCGTTCTTGGACTTCAAAGAAATGATCGGGTTACCCTTCATCTTGGAGAAGATCTGCAGCTTCAAGCCGTTGTTCAGCATATCAAGCATAGCGGAGAGCAGCCACTCTATCTCGCTGAACTGCAAGAAGTTACGAAATCTGCGAAACAGACACTCAAGTCCTTAATGATCGGTCAATTAGCGATACATAGAAATGCACAAATTGAATCGGAGCTTGAGGTGGTAGATCATGATAACAAATCAGACGAGATCAACTCTTACATATTTAACAATTATAGAGCAAATAAGAAATGATGCTTGTGAGATCGAATACAGCAGGTACTAAAATGCGTGATTTTCCTTCAAACATGATGTTTTAAAAATATAGGTTGGAGCATTCCAGCCTATATTTTTGTGTTTAACTTAGCTGCCCTGTTGTTAGCTCTTGAACATTAACCGTATCGCTACGAAGATCAGCGCAATGGACAGGAAGCGCAGAATGACTCCTCCTGGCAGCTTCGATGCAATTCTCGCTCCAAGCTGACTGCCGATGAGAGAACCTGCTGCCAGCCACAATAGTTTCATGAAATCGATATGTCCTAAGGCTAGATGCGCAATACTTCCTGATGTAGCAGAGATCAGGATCGATAAGCTGGAAGTGGCGGCAGCGATATGTGCTGGAAACGAGAGCAGCATGACCATCGTCGGTACCATGACAGAGCCTCCCCCGATGCCGAAGAAGCTGGATATGAATCCGACAACCAGTGCAATGGAGACGCCGGCCTTTAGATTAAATGAATAGGTGTGTGTTGTTCCACTCGCATCACTGAATGCTCGAGTAACCGTAGGCTTCAGTAATGAATTTTGTGATTTTTGCGGTTTTTTCAGTAGAAATATCGCCATGCATAGTAGAAAAACACCCAGTGCCACGAAAAATCCACGATTACTCACAATATTGGCTGTAAAGGCACCGAGAACAGAACCAGGTATCATGGCGACCGCGAATAATGTGCCACTCTTCATATCAATTCTTCTCTGCTTCACATAAGCAATCGTGCTGGATAGTGATCCGAACACTAATACAGCTAGAGACGTTCCGACAATCTCCGAGACAGGCATATCATAGGCGAAGGCAAGAAAAGGAACAATGATAAATCCTCCGCCAAGTCCAACGACCGCTCCGCATAATGAAGACAATACTCCGACAAGGAGCAGTACGACAATTTCAATCATATGTAAACCTTCTTCCGTGTGAATTAGCCAACCCTTATTCTACATGAATCACAAACCTTGCTCCATAACCAAGTCACATATGTATATAGGCAGAAACACGTTCCACTAAGTAAAATAAAGGAAATTACATAAGTGAAATGAGATGAATATATTTGAAAAAAATATCCGAAATTGAAGCTCAAGCATATGGAGTCTATACGAAATTTGATCAGATGGACAATGGCGAGAGCAAATTCCGTTTAAACTGTTCTATGGACGGAAGCTCATATTGCAGGACAGTAGCACCTGATGCAGGTACTTGGCAGAACAGTCATTTTCACCGGGCAGCAACAGAGCTGTACATTGTGCAAACAGGATGGATTATTTATGCGGAAAAGCGTGCTGATCAGCTATTAGTCCAGATATTAAGAGAGGGAGACAGTGTCGTATTTCTTCCAGAAGTGCATCACAATATTTATCTGTCCGCCGGGTCGGTAATCCATACCGTTAAATACGGTCAGAGTTTATTTGAGCAGGATTGGTATGCTTCACCGGAGCTGGATGAGCTCACAAGAAGGATCAATCCCGAAGTGCTGTTCAAACTCCTTTAAGAAAGAATTGACTATAAAATCGTTTATCGATAAGCCGCGATCATCGCGGTTTATTTTTATCCGTTATTTTTCTACCTTCTTACCGATGTTATTCTCCTTATCAGGTGTAAGCGCTTCTATTAGAATGAGACTTAACATATTTAAGGGGGTTAGCCATACATGAAGAAATGGAGTATTGTCCTTAGCTTGTGCTTGCTTATCTCGGTCATTGCTGCAGGATGCGGCGGAGGAAGTGGTACGAGTGGCAATAACGAAGATTCAGAGAAGGTGTCCATCACCATATGGCACAACTGGACAGGTCAGGATGCCAAGGCCGTAGCGATGCGAGGTATTATTGAGCAATTTAGAGCTGATCATCCCAACATTGAAGTGATTGATGAAGGACTGCCGTCCGATGGGCTGCGTACAAGACTCCGTACGGTGGCTGCCGCTGATGAAATGCCTGATCTTTTCGTCATGTGGCCGGATGCCATGACCAAGGAATTCGTTAAAGGGGATCTGCTCCAGCCTATTAACGAAGAACTTGACCAAAATCCGGAGTGGAAGGATAAGTTCATTCCCAATGCGCTTGACGGCTATACCGTGGATGGGAATATATACTCTGTACCGATGAACCTTGCGCCAAGCTCTTTTATCTATTACAACGAAGCCTTGTTCAAAGAGCACGGGGTTAAGGTCCCAACCACTTGGACGGAACTGGAGTCCGCAATTCAGACATTTAATGAGAAGGATGTCATTCCCATTGCTCTCGGTAATAAGGCTAACTGGGTAGTTCAATCTACACTATTCAGCACACTTGCCGACCGGATTACAGGAACAGAATGGTTCTTATCGGCGATCGAGCAGAGCGGTGCAAAATTTACAGATCCAGAGTTTGTAGAAGCTTTGAATGTGCTTAAGAAGCTTGGAGACTCAGGTGCTTTTCAGGATGGCTTTAACAGCATCGATGAAACGCAAATGATGCAGCTCTATTTTCAAGGAAAAGCAGCGATGGTCATTAATGGCGGATGGGCCCTGGCTAACCTGGTGAATAACGCACCGGAAGAAGTGCTGAACAATACCCATATCACGATACTGCCTCCAATCGAAGGAGGGAAGGGCCAGGAGAATGTAACCGCTGGAGTCGTCGGCACGGGTCTTGGTGTTAGCAAGAAGCTGACTGGCGAACGCAAAGAAGCAGCTATGGAGCTATTTTATGAATTAGCCGGTCCAGACGGTCAAAAAGCAACGCTTGAGAGCAGCACGCTCGTCAGCTATGACGTTGAACTGGATCGAAGCAAGGCTCATCCACTCTTTGTAGAACTGTATGAACTGATGCAGGATGTCAAGATTACGCCTGTATATGATTCCAAGTTTGGCTCAGCCGCAACCGAAGTGGTCAACAATAGCCTGCAGGAGCTGCTGATGAACGGCAATCCGGAAGAGGTTGCCCGTAAGATTCAGGATGCCCAGGCTGCAGCCGTTGGAAAATAGAATAATCCCCTTCCCGATAGGGGAGGGGTATTCTCATTTAAAGGGAGTGTCAAAGCCATGAATGCATTGCGAAATCGCCGCTTTATTGTTATAGGACTCGCTCCTGCAGTAATTCTATATGCGCTGTTCGTATTCGTACCGGTCATTTGGTCAGCGTACTATGGTTTTTTTGACTGGTCAGGAATTGGGGACGCGGTCTATATCGGAGTTCAGAATTACGCAGAGATTTTTAAAGACCCGATCTTTTGGCGAGCACTGAAAAACAACATTATCTTTGTGCTTGCCTCTGTTTTTGGACAGATCCCACTTGCGCTGGTCTTGGCCGTTCTGCTGCATAAGAGCAGCTTTCTGCAAAAGTTTCTACGTTCAGCTGTATTCTTACCTATGGTCTTGTCTACGGTTGTTATTGGTATGATCTGGCAGTATATCTATCACCCTCAGATCGGTATCTTGAACTTTCTCCTGGATGCACTACATCTCGAGAATTGGAAGATGGAATGGCTGTCAGATCCGGCCATCGCGATCTATTCGCTCGTTCCTCCATTACTCTGGAGCTTTGTCGGATTGTACTTAATCATCTTCGTCTCAGCACTTCAGAACATCCCAGGTGAAATTCATGATGCAGCTAAGATTGACGGAGTAACAGGGATTCGAAAAATATGGAGCATTACTCTGCCCATGATTAAAAACACCGTGCAGGTGGCCGTCATCTTGTGCATATCCGGCAGCTTGAAGTCATTTGATCTCGTCTACATCATGACAAAGGGCGGACCTGCGCATACCACAGAATTGCTGGCAACCTACATGTATAACTCTACCTTTACGACCTATCGTTACGGATTCGGAAGCGCCATTTCGACAACGATCGTACTGATCAGTCTCTTATTGATTGGAACAAGTCAGTGGCTCGCTTCGAGAAAAAAAGAATCATCGGTGTAATTTGCATTTTTCAGAGTTGATTATAGGCCAAAATACATTTGCAAATTAAATCCATGCCAATAGAATTGAAAGGAGGCATACACATGCAGCCAAACATTGCAGGTTCAAGACCTGCCGTTTCTCAAGCTTCCACTTTGTTTCGTCGTATCGGAAGAGCGTTATTTTGGTTTGTGCTTTTGCTCTATGGAATTGTGACATTGTATCCTTTTGTATGGCTTGTTACGAGTGCCTTCAAGACCAATGAGGATTTCTATAACAGACCCTTTGGATTACCGGAAGTCTGGAAATGGGAGAATTTCACTGTAGCCTGGGAGAGCGCAAACCTTGGAAATGCCTTTAACAATTCGATGATTGTATCAATAGGCTCCTTGGCACTCACCTTATTTATATCCGCTCTTGCCTCCTTTGTGCTTGCCCGGTTTGCCTTTCGATGGAAGGGGATTATGCTTGCATTTTTTGTTATCGGCATGCTGATTCCTATACACAGCACATTGGTTCCTTTGTTTATTCTAATGAAGCAGATGCTTCTATTAAATACGTACTGGGCTCTAATCCTGCCTTACACTGCTTTTGCCCTGCCAACAGCCATCTTTATACTTACTGCATATTTGACCAGTATTCCTCGTGATATTGAAGAGGCCGCGTTTATGGATGGTACAGGGCTGTGGGGATTATTTTTCCGCATTATGCTTCCGATGTCACTGCCCGCCCTGTCTACAGTCACGATCCTTAGCTTTTTACATGCATGGAATGATTTCTCATTTGCCTTGGTGTTCATTAATAAAACAGAGCTCAAAACACTGCCATTAGCCATCGCCAATTTTGCCGACGGTTATCAGACCGATTATGGACTTACGCTGGCTGCGATGACGTTGTCTATTATCCCAACAGTTCTCCTCTACCTGCTGTTTCAGGAGCAGATGATGAAAGGGATGACAGCCGGAGCAGTCAAGGGTTAACGAATAACAATACCAATAACCACATCATGAAGGAGGGGTATCTCTTGAGGAGCTGGCTACGATCATCATTACAGCGTAAGCTGTCCGTGCTCATTGCTGGTTCGATCATTGTACCCCTCGTGGTGCTTGGTTTATTTGCCTTTGATACAGCGGCACGCATTTC
This sequence comes from Paenibacillus shunpengii, assembly GCF_042684905.1. Classification (NCBI taxonomy): domain Bacteria; kingdom Bacillati; phylum Bacillota; class Bacilli; order Caryophanales; family Paenibacillaceae; genus Paenibacillus; species Paenibacillus shunpengii. Next base: position 2,057,206 of record NZ_JBHUMJ010000002.1, read on the forward strand.
GGAAGAGAAGGCCACGCTGTCCGGTATTGACTATCTCAAACAGCTGGAAGCAAATTTAAAATTTATGCTTCAGGATGTAGACAATTTATCCATCTATTTGATTGGTGAGCGAGATATCCAAGATTATCTGGTGCAGGACGAGGATCAAGAGGAAGAGAGGCGGGAGATTATAGGCAGAATGACCAACCTTGCCGCCTCCAAATCATATATAGCCAATATTGTGATTCAGCCCGAACAATTCTCTGCCGATTTGACGACAGCAAACTGGTATGAAGCGGATATACCTGAGGGAGCATTAACCGAAATTAGACAAAAACACTGGTCTCCTGTATACCGAATTGTAAATTACGCTGGAGAACAGTATGTGATGACCCTGACCAGGCCCATAAGAAGTATTCATGATTATAAGCATCTTGGATGGCTGTCCATCAGCTTGAGTGAGAAAGAAATTTCTCATCGGCTTGCTGAAAAAGAGTTCGCGAGTGGGAACGGTAGAATCGAACTCATTGATTCTAACGGTGTGATTCTATCTTCTCCTGACAAGACCCGATTAGGGATACGAATCGAAGATCAATATCCAGGACTTCTAACGATGCTGAATCAAGGAACAAGCGGGTCGGCGGTGTACGGAGAGAAGAAGGAGAAGAAGACGGTCATGTACGTGCGAGAGCCTTCTACGGGATGGACACTGATCGGCTCTATTCCCTATGACCAATATCGTGAAGAGAACCGTTATATCTTAACCATTACAGCGGTTGCGGTTGCAATCTCGGTTCTGATCAGCGCGTGCTTAGTCTGGGCGACTGTGCGCAGAATTACTCGACCTTTGCTGCTTCTTACACGTCATTTATATCGGATTAATCCTCACGAGCCGCTCCCCCATTTCAGAGTTACAACCGAAGATGAGATCGGTAAGCTCGGACAGAGCTATAACCTGCTCGGAGCACATATTGAACAGCTCAAGCAGGATCTGATCCGTGAGGAAGCACGTAAAAAAGAAGCCGATATGCAAGCGCTTCAAGCACAGATCAATCCTCATTTTCTATACAACACATTAGCATCGATCCACTGGATTTCACTGATGGCCAAAGAGAAGCGAATTGCTGATATGGTGGAGGGGCTGAGCCAATTTTTGCGTTTAAGCTTGAATCATGGGCAGGAGTATTGCCCTGTCTCCCAAGAAATAGACCACATCCACCAATATGTCCGGGTGCAGAATATTCGTTATCCTGACAAGTTTAAGATCGAATATATGGTTGATCCAGAGCTGGAGAATAAATGGATGCTTAAGCTGCTCCTGCAGCCATTGATCGAGAATGCGATGATTCATGGCCTTAACAAGAAGGACGGACCGGGCTCAATCCTGATTATGGTTCGGAAAGCGCAGAATCGGATGAGCTTTCTAATCTTAGATGATGGGGCTGGCATGTCGATGAATCGCTTAGAAGACGTCCGCAGAATGATAGAAACCCCTGCAAATGGGCATGAATCGTTACATGTTCGTGTGAAGGAGGGCAGTTACGGACTAAGAAATGTGAACGAGCGTCTTCTGCTGCATTACGGTCCTGAAGCTCATCTTGAAATTGACAGCAGGGAAGGCGGAGGAACCCGAATTGCTTTTACCCTGCCGATGATGGAGGAGACGATATGAGAGTACTCATTGTTGACGATGAAGAAATTATCAGAGAAGGATTAGCCCAAGTTATATCCTGGTGTGAGCTTGGACTTGAGCTGCTTCAGCCTGCTGCTTCTGGAGAAGAAGCTCTTCAGCGAATCGAACAAGAGTGTCCGAGTATTCTAATGACCGATATACGAATGAATGGAATCTCTGGACTTCAGCTATGTGAACGAGCGAAAACGATTCTGCCTGACCTGGAAGTGATTATCTTGTCTGGGTATGATGATTTTTCATATGCTCAAACCGCCATTCGGCAGGGGGTAACGGATTATCTGCTCAAAACAAGTCCTCCTGAGGATATTATCCGCACCGTTCTTGAGGCTAAACGCCGGATTACGGAACGCTGGGCTGAGAAGGGAAGGGATGTATTGCAGGCCCGTGAGGAATTCGAACGAAAATGGGTACAGTGGATTGTTCATGGGGAAGTGACAGAGGGAACGATCGAGTTCTTAGCAAACGGTTTGTCTGGGGACAAGACAATTAATCATTTCAGTTCAGGCTGTAAGGTGCTTATATGGGAAGCCAGTGGATGGAATGGACCCAACTATTCATCAAGACTTCTGTTATTTGCCCTTCGAAATCTACTACAGGATCTCGTACCTAGCTGTATCTATTTGATTCATCAACAAACCTTGGTCTGCCTTATCCCTGCTGATGATGCTCAAGATTTACCTCGTTACGGATCATGGTCAAGACTACTTGAAAGAGCAGAGAGCTTGCTTAAATGCTCGATACGAATGGCAGCGGGAAGCTCTGTAGCGAATTTAGAAAATGCGCATGTGAGCTACGAAGAAGCTGCCTGTGCTCTGCGGTATTTACCTCTCCTGCCTGATAAGATAATCAAGTACCTCGACATTGAACACCGGAGAGGTGGGAAAAACATTATCAGTCCAGAAGAAGAGAACCAGCTGGGCGTCATTCTACTAGACAACGATCCTGTCGCTCTCAAAGTATGGACCGCACAGTTATATGAGAATTTGATCATGGATCCGGAATGTACCTTCGAAACGGCAATGGCTTGTTTACGGTCTGCTGCTGTGGCGGGACATCGATGGATGGACAGGACAGTTCGAATGCTCGGCTCCGACGGAGAGGTCCATATCGAGTCGAGCTTAGAGGCAGAGGGAAATGGATTTATTCCGGAAGCAGCGCTGTTCCGCTATCTTCATGCCATCATGTCCAGCTATCATGCTCAAGTCAGTCAAGGTCCAGAATCCCATGTGGATCGAGCAAAAGCATTCATGGAATCGGTATCACTCAGAGAGGTGAATCTTCAGCATGTAGCGAATCATCTGCATCTGCATCCTGGTCATCTTAGTGAACTGTTTAAGAAGGTGACGGGCAGATCCTTTGTTGAATTTGTCACTGAACTAAGGATGAAAAAAGCAGAGGAGCTGTTATCCGTATCTCCTGCTAAACTTAGCGAAATCGCACTGCTAATCGGTTATGAGGATGTAAAATATTTCAGCAGACTGTTTAAGAAGCATTACGGCCTAACCCCAAGTGATTATCGAGAGAATCGATCTTCTATTTAATAAAATAACAACAATTCGACAAATAGTGATTCAAACATTTCACTCGGTAGTATATAAGTAATAGGACTATTCTCATAAATCGGGTTAATTCCATACGACTTTATGGTTTCCATCCTTTTTCTTGAGGCCATATTATAAATATACGGAGGCTTTTGCATTAATGAATACACAATTGGAACCCATCCCTGCTATTGATTCAACGGCGGTGCTAAGGGCTTTTAACCAGAACCTGGCCATCATCGGATTCAACCTTGAACGGCAGGTCATTTATGTAAACGAACGTTTTGCCGAAACGATGGGTTATGCAATAGAGCAAATCTATGGAATGTATCATCATCAGTTCTGCTTCTCGTCCTTCTCTTCGAGTCCAGAGTATGAGTCCTTCTGGGCCAATATACTCGATGGGCATAGCTTTCAAGATAAGATTGAGAGAAAGGATGCACAGAATAATACAGTGTGGCTTGAAGCTACCTATATGCCTATCTATGATGAAGAAGGGAATAACATCATTGGGGTATACAAAATAGCGACCAACATTACGAACCGGCAAAATGAGGTGGTTCAATTCGTTGAGGAGCTGCAAGACATGTCCTCCAGCCTGAATAATAGAGCTGCAGAGGGTATAAATAGAAGCTCGGAGCTGCTGAACAGTCTTTCAACGGTAGATGAAGTATCCAAAGACAATATGAACATATTAGGTGAGCTGGAACAGCAATCACATGCTGTGCAAGGGATTGTTCAAACGATTCGGGACATTGCCTCACAGACACAGCTTCTTGCCCTTAACGCTGCGATCGAGGCAGCACATGCAGGGGAATACGGCAGAGGATTTGATGTTGTCGCCAAGGAAGTGAAGAATCTGTCGTTAATGGTGCAGGATTCGATCTACGAAATTCGCGACAGCATTAAAGGAATGTCCAATGAAATCATTAATATATCAAAAGGAACCAGATCAGTACAGGAATACATAGATCAGAGCCGGCAGCAGCTTCAAGTAACGATTGATGAATTCACCAACATTTCTCAATCCTCTGAGCAATTAGACCTTAAAGCACAGCATGTGTCCGAAATACTGTAATGAAGCAAAAAAGCAGTGGAGAACAATGTTCTCCACTGCTTACTTTTTTTGAATAATAGCGACCATATTGTATTTAAAGTTTATGAAGTACCTTATATGATGGCAGTTGTTACTCTCCTGCTTGCTTTAAACTGTGAATAAATCGGGTGAACGCCGGATCGAACAGCCCCATGTTATATAGAATTTGAATCGTCTTAAGACCTGAGAGATCTTTGTCATTGGATGTGCTCATCGCTCCTGCAGTCTTGGCTGCCTGCAACGCTGCATGATAAGCATCCGGAGGCGTTTGGTTCTGGGATATGTTCACTCTCCGTTCAAGCGCAATGATTCGCTGTTCAAGAGCAGCTATAATCGCTGACTTTTCTTTGTCCTTCTGAAGAAGCTCCTCCACTTTTGACATCTCATCTGATTCCTCCAATCTCTGAATTCTGCTGATTACAGCTTGCTGCTGCTGCCAGGTCGGCCTCATTCCTGCCTGCAGCTGAGAAAGGCTCAGTCCAAACATCATCTCGAAGTGCGGATAGTCTTTGAATGAAGTCCAGTCACCGCCCCAGCTGAACCCCAGCAGCTTCGCCTCAGCAACGACCTCCGCCCAGTCAGAGATACCATCATGGTCATCATCGGCATTCATGTTATAGCCGCTCTTGACAAGAACAAAATCAATGGCAAGCCCGTAGTTATGATTGGACTGGCCTGGTTTAGCATTTGTGACAATGGGGCCAGGCTTGGTTCTGCCTTGCTCGTACAGACGCTGCTGCTCAGCTGCACTTCTGTAGCCTGCCGTAAGTCTTATTTCCACACCTTCCGCATAGCAACGCTCAATCAGCTTCTCCGCTGCAAGCTTCACAGCGGGCAGTAACCCGACGAGGTATGCTGCAGACCTGGCTTTCAGCTCCGCCAATGCAGCCATGCACTACACCTCCAAGTTAGGATCTAATCCATAACACCATATGGGATCATGCTACAGCATATAGTCAAGCCATCATTTAAGTGTGATACGCCTGCCTATCTTGTGATCCAAAAATGCAGAATTGGTGGATATGTCCTGCCCGGTGTTTACTTGATTGCAACAAGGATAGCCCCGAGCGCGATGAGTGCGACCCCTATACCATTTAGCCAAGATATTTTTTCACCCAAAAAGACAACCGCAAGAATGACTGCAATTACAACGCTAAATTTATCAATTGGACCCACCTGAGACACCTTGCCGTACTTGAGAGCCAGAAAATAAAACAACCAGGATAACGCTCCAGCTACCCCGCTAAGAACGATGAAGCTCAGTGCTTTTTTCTGTGTCAGTATTTCACCAACTTCAGCAAATTTACCTTGTACAGCAATAACACCGATTAAAAATAATGCCATGATGACGGAACGAATGGCGGTGGCTGAATTAGAATCGATGTTCTCTAATCCTATCTTGCCAAAGATCGCAACAAGGGCAGCGGTAATAGCAGACAATATGGAATATAGAAGCCACATGGGCATGTTGTCATCCTCCTTCACTACATTTTTTCTGTATAATAAGTATGGTCGAATATGCCATTTTCTACGCAAGCTTCAAAGAGCAGCAACCGCCTGGTGCCGAATTACCGGTTGGCATTCTTAGCGGCTCTCTGGTCGTGCTCAATCCTGCAAATGGCTTGTGACAGAACGGATCAGCGCATGGAGATAGACCAAAAACAAAGAAGACCCTTCGCACATTGGTGCGGAGGGTCTTCGAATCTAGAATAACAATTGGCAACTAAATTACACAATTTCGACCAATATTTTGGCCTGGCTCTTGTCTCTCACCAATAGCTCAAGTCCATCCTCAATAATCTGATCCAGTGTAATCTTCTTCGTGATGACTTTCTTCACATCTAACTTTCCTTCAGCAATGAGCGAAATCACTTCATGGAAGATATGACGATAGGCAAGGATAGACGTGATATTTGCTTCCTTAGACATGAGCTGCATCATATCTACAGTTGGATTCTGCGCAAACGCAGCGATGACCATGACCTCGCCGCCCTTTTTGACAACGGATAGGGCACTGTTGAATGTCGGTTGAACACCGGCTGCTTCATAAGCGACTTCAACCCCTCCGGCATCATTGATGATATCTACCGGATTATCCTTTAAGCTGTTAATTGGTACAGCGCCTAAAGAGGCAGCCAGCTCCAAGCGTTCATCGGATACGTCGATAGCATAGATGCGCGCAGCTCCTGCGGATTTGGCAGACAAGATCGTAAGAAGTCCAATAGGTCCAGCTCCGAATACAGCAACATTATTTCCTACCTTCAACTTGCTTTGACGTACTGCATGTAGAGCGACTGCCGTAGGTTCAACGAGCGCACCTTCCTCGAACGATACCTGATCGTTCAGCTTATGAAGCATGTAAGCCTCGACGAGCACATATTCAGCGAACCCTCCATCCGCATTTAGGCCGATAAATCCGAATTGATTACACTGATTGTAGTTTCCTTTTCTGCAATTCTCACATTGGCCGCAATAGATCAGCGGTTCGATGGCCACTCGATCCCCGACGTTATAACCTGTGACTTCTGCACCGATTTCCTCAATCACTCCAGAGAATTCATGACCGAGCGTAAGCGGAGCCATTTCACCGGATATCGGGTGAGGAGTACCTGTCTGAACTCCAATCCCATGGTGATAAGCATGAAGGTCACTGCCGCATATACCTGCAAACTTCACTTTTACTTTAACCTTGCCTGCAGGTGTTGCAGGAATTTCTCTCTCTTCAAGGCGTACATCTTTAATATCATAGAATACAGCTGCTTTCATATGAGTCATCCCCTTAACAATCAATCATAAATATTGATAACGATTACAATTTGATTATACCTTGAGTTACATAATAAGATATAATTAACGTTTGTAATAACCCTATTAGTATGGCTAATAGTAAAGGAGCATCAAATGAATATTGAACAGCTAGAATATATCGTTGAAATTGCGAAATCCGGTTCCTTCTCGGCTGCTGCCCATCAGCTGCATATCACCCAATCTGCACTATCTCAATCCGTCTCCAAATTAGAGGAGGAACTCGGATTGACCCTTTTTAAACGTTCATACGCGGGAGCTGAAGTCACGGAGGAAGGCAGAAGGATACTGAATAAAGCGATGGAGGCAATTCAGACCATAGACGAAATTAAGGAGCTGTCCCGCTTCGAGAGCAATCGAATCAGTGGTGAGCTGAATGTCGCTGCCTTTCCAGGTGTAATGCCTGTACTGGTTCGTTGTCTTGCGGCTATCAAACAAGATTATCCCTTGGTTCAAATTAATATTGAAGAGAATACCTCAAACCTCATTCTGGAGGAAATCAAGCTGAATCGTGTCGGGCTGGGTCTCATCGCGATGTACAAGAAGGACATCGAACAGCTCGCAGGACTTGTATTTGAACCGATCGTTCAAGGAAAATTTGTCATTTGTGCGAACAAAAATTCAGATATCGCAAAGCATAAATCGATTCATCCCAAAGATTTGGTCAAATATTCATTTGCCCTGTTCAACGATGTATTTGTTGACGATTTTCTCGCAGAACATCAGGCCAATTATGGTGAATTGCCGATTCTATTCCAAACCAATAATGGGGAGGCGATCAGAACGGCGCTTGAGGAAAATATGGCGGTCACGATCGGTCATGATTTTTCATTCTTTGGTCAGCGGAAATGGTTATCAGATCAGTATGCTTTAATTGAAATCAAGCCGATTGAAACTCCTGCTATGCAGGTAGGCTGGATTCGATCAGAGAAGAATCATATGACGCTGCTGCACCAGCTGTGCATGATGAAGTTTGACCAGGAATTTAACAGAGCGAAGCTCTAGATCAGGATATAATAACGATGCAGGAGTGAGAAGTATGGAAGGATTTTTTCAGCGTTATCTTGGTCTATATCGGCCTATTATTACGAAGCTCAATGATTTGATGAGCAGTTACGAGCTCTCGTATTCTTTATGGCAGGTGATTTATTATTTGAAAAACAATGGACCAGACACGCTTATTGCTATTTCAGCGTACTATCAGGTGGAGAAACCGACGATTACAAGAAGAGTACATCGACTTCAGGAGCTGAACATTGTGCGTCAGATCCCCGGTAAAGATAAACGGGAGAAAATAATTGAACTCACCGAATCTGGTGAAGCCATCTATCTAGAGTGCAGACAGCAAATAACAGCCTTAGAGCTCCGTATTATGGAGGGGATTACTCCAGCGCAGCAGGAAGCGTTATTCGAGGCCATACCACTGCTTCGTCAGAATATGGTAAATACAAGAGAAGATGCGTAAGACAAGTATGATGGTTGCAGGAAATGCATCTCGAGATACATCGTAGCTACAAGTGCCGCAAAGGCAGGCTTCAATCTAATATAGTACTCGTAAAGGGCGCAGAAGCAAATCTGTGCTTCTTTTTTGTTGATCCAAATCTAGGAAAGTTGAAAATCCAGATTATGGTTGACGGATGAAGAGAGCAGAGTGTATAGTGTGTATATTGATATGAACAGTTAATTCTTTTAACAAGTGTTTTATCAAGTAGGTTGAAGCAATACATACATTTTAAAATGGATTCAGAGGAGAAGCTAACCTATGATGAGAAGGAAAAAATCATCCATTATTGCCGTACTATTATCCGCAAGCATGCTCGTGCTTCCTGTCGTTCCTGCGGCGGCAGCTGTTTCTGACACGGATATTGAAGTGAACGGACATGAGATTGATTTTACGAGCAGACTGCCATTGATTGAAAGAGGAATTACATATGCACCTCAAGGGGATCTGCTCAAAGCACTCAATGCAACACTCATTCAATCCGATAAGACAGGAACAATTACCGTACTAGTGGATAATGAACAGCTAACGGTAAATGCGAAGACAAAGATTGTGAATGGTACTACCTATGTTCCTGTACGCGTGGTTAGTGAGCAGATGGGCTACAAGGTAGAATGGGATCCTGCAACCCGCACGATCATTCTAACTACAGGAGGCAAGGGCTTCTTGTGGGAAGTAAGCAATGGGGACAATACAGTGTACCTCGTGGGATCAATGCATATTGCTGATGACAGCTTCTATCCATTAGACCCATCCTATGAGATTGCATTCGAGGATTCAGAGTATATGGGCGTAGAGATTGACCTGACCCAAGCACAGGATGAAACCATGCAGAAAATGATGCTGGATCTCGGAATGTATCAGGATGGAACGACTCTAAAGGATCATATTTCCAGCAATACCTATGAGCAGCTTGGCGAAATCCTTGCTGAGAACGGTCTGGAGAAAGATGTGTTAGACGGCTATAAGCCATGGGTTGTTGAAATAACGATGTCACAGCTTAAATCCATGGAAGCCGGGTATCAAGGGGAGATCGGCATTGATCTTCATTTCCTGCAAAAAGCTATTGAACGCAAAATGCCTATCATTGAGCTTGAATCCTATCAGTCCCAGCTGGAGCTGTTAAGCGGATTCTCAGGTGAGCTGCAAGAGGAGAATTTGAAATCTGTTCTAGATAACTACCATCTGGTCGATGATTCTGTCGATCAAATGGCGGAGATGTGGAAGCTAGGTGACGAAGAGGCACTGCTCGAAATTACAAATAGCATGAAGGCGAATGAAGAGTACTACAACGGTATGCTGGTAGACCGTAATTTGAAGATGGCGGACAAAATTGAAGGATATTTAACTGCAGAAGATGAAGCAGATTACTTTATCGTCGTAGGAGCAGCTCATTATGCAGGTGAAGACGGCATCGTGAAGCTCCTGCAGGATCGTGGCTACACGGTAACTCGCAAATAAAGCACTGGCCATAATTTACATCATTAATCCATCATAACCAACTGAATATCGTTAGGTAACCATCCTTTACTGGAAATTGCTCTGGGGGGATGGTTTTTTTATGGCGTTCACCTTTTTCATAGGATCGTCCAGTACTTGGTTTTAAAACGAAAATTTTAGGTTACAAAGAAGAGAGCTGCACCTTTACTATATCCTAATGCTGTAACTTAAGGAGGTACTATTCATGACAAATCAAGACCAATATATGATGCAGGATCCAACGACACAGTATCCGAAGGCTACACCAGAGTGGAAGCAGAAGCAGCCTGAGCCGGGTATTCAATCGAAGATGGAGCCTGTTCCGGATTGCGGAGAGACCAGCTATCGCGGAACAGGACGTCTCAAAGGACGTAAAGCGGTTGTTACAGGAGCAGACAGCGGAATTGGACGTGCTGCAGCCATTGCTTATGCACGCGAAGGGGCAGATGTAGTGCTGTCTTATCTTCCTGAAGAGGAATCCGATGCCAAAGAAGTTGTGAAGCTGATTGAAGAGGCAGGTCAGAAGGCCATCGCCATTCCTGGTGATCTGAAGGACGAAGCCTACTGCGTGAAGCTGATTGAAAGTGCGGTCAAAGAGCTGGGAGGGATCGATATCCTGGCGAATGTCGCAGGTAAGCAGCAATATGTGGAGCAGATCGAGGATCTCACAACAGAGCAATTCGATGCAACCTTTAAGACAAATGTGTATTCCATGTTCTGGCTGTGCAAAGCGGCGGTGAAGCATATGAAGCCGGGAAGCTCCATTATTAACACTTCCTCCATTCAAGCTTATAAACCATCGCCAATATTGCTGGATTACGCAACAACGAAGACCGCGATTAATACATTTAGCAAAGCGTTGGCCCAGCAGGTAGGAAGCAAAGGGATTCGTGTAAATGTGGTGGCGCCGGGACCGGTATGGACTCCACTTCAGATCGTAGGCGGTCAACCGACAGAGAAGCTCGCTGAATTTGGTTCAACCACGCCGCTTGGTCGTGCGGGACAGCCTGCTGAAATGGCTTCGTCCTATGTATTCCTCGCGAGTCAGGAATCGAGCTATATTACCGGTGAGACGATTAATGCCAACGGTGGAACACCTACACCATAAGGTGCAACACCCATGATCGATATTTACACCAAAAGAACGGGATCTTCATCAGATCACCGTTCTTTTGTGTGATAAATCATTTGATTAGTAGAACGTCCTTATTCATAGCCCAGCTGTTCAGCATATTCATCGAATTCTTGCTTGGACTGCTCAATCAATTCTTGACCCGTTTTCACCTTGGCATTACCTTGGGTAAGCAGGGTACGGTTGATGGTGTATTTAGATAGTGCACGCTTATACAGAAGGTATCCTTCGAGCTGGTTGTAGCTTCCTCGAGTTAATTTGTTATGGATTTTTTGCAGCTCCGCATTTTCCGGCTTGATCTGCTTCAGCTGTGACACATATTTTGTATAATTAGGCACCACTGTATTGTTCAGTTTCAGGAACAAGGATTTACGGTTTGAAGAGGTTATGTAAAACGTACTTGGTAGTGCAGCAAAAGCTTTTTCCTCGTACTGTGCAATCGCAAGCAACTGATCGAGATAACTCTCAAAATCCAGCTGTTCAGCGGTTAATTCAACTTCTTCGTCCTCGCTAATTACAGAATCATCGGTTTGGTTTGGCGTACTCGATTCGCTGGTCTCTGTTGTGCCTTCGACTACTGTTGCTGCAAGAGAAACAGAAGGAAGGAGCGTGCTCGCGGTAAATACCGCACTTAATGCCAAAGCGAGTAACCAAGTTTTGTTCTTTTTCATCTTTCATAACTCCCATTCTATGTTGTTTTTAAACACTTGGATAATTTAACATAATCCATCATGATATTTACAGGAAATCATTTACATATAACGTAAAATAGTTCTCATAACTTCCTGTTTACACATTTCCGAAGGAGCAGGGGACTTACGAATGAGTTAACATGACATGGATAAATAGGCAAGTGGTCTCACTAGATATAGGGTGAAAAACTAAAATCAGATTGACATTAACGATATATCGCTATATTATTACGATATATCGTTAAAGAGGAGTGGATGTCATATGAAGTTTCAAGACGGACACAGGAAGCGGAGACATTTTGCAGGGCACCGGGATTTTCTTGTTGAAGGTCATTTCGAAGGTAATGATGTAAAGCACCGGCATGGAGGCTCACGCGGAGAGCATCGAGGCGGACGAGGGGAAGGCCGACATCGTTTCTTTGGGAGAGGTGAATTCAAATTTGCTTTGCTGGAGTTATTAGTATCTGAGCCGATGCATGGTTATCAGTTAATTAAGGCGATGGAAGAAAAGACAGGTGGTCTGTACGTTCCCAGTGCAGGATCCGTATATCCTAATCTGCAGCTGTTAGAAGACATGAAGCTGATCAGAAATACAGATACAGATGGAAAGAAGCTGTATCATATTACCGAGGAAGGCTTAGCTGTATTGGCAGATAGAAAGAAGGCTCAAGATCAACCTGGCGAGCATTGGGAAGAGCGTAGACGTCATCTGCGTCCGGAAAAAGAAGCAGGAAGACACCATCTACGAGGCTTAATGAAGGAGCAGCCGGAACTTTTGTTTCTTATGGCGGATGCTGTAAAAGAAATCAAGCTTAATCCGGAATCAGCGCAGGCAGCTAAGATTAAAGAGCTTATGGATCAATTTCAAACACAACTGAGTGAAATCATAGGAGCTCAACAGAATAATACGCATCGTGAAGATGAAGCTGCAAGTAACGACTTAGAATGATAGATAACGCTTTCACAATAAAACCGCATGACAAATGCGGTTTTTTTTGTACAGAAATATGAAGCAGATCTACGGATGATAAAATCATTGAAGAGTTGAAACTGTTGCTTCATTTATAGTGTTAACTTAGAAGATACATAATTAAATCATTCGGGAGTGATTTCATGTCGATTATATTAATCCTCATGGCTATAGTACTGACCATCGAAGTAGTTGCCATTGAAGTAAATATGAAAAGAAAAATGGAAAACGATAAATTGATGCTGGAACGACTTGATCAGATCATTGATGAGCTGCAACGTTTGAAATGACCATGTTTAGTTAAACATGAAGAACATAAAGAATATAATGATATATTAAAAAAGTCATATTTATTTATATAAAATGAAAGGAAACTCGAGGTAAGTAATTTAATTTGGTCACATTAGTACATAAAAGGACTGCAATAAAATTACTTGTAAAAAGAATTGGGTTGAGATTATTTCTGTAATCTTTTACTATATGTTCACAAAACCCGTACAAGTAATTTAATTTGGTCACATTAGTACATAAAAGGACTGCAATAAAATTACTTGTAAAAAGCTAATTGTTGAGAACTTTTTTTACTATATGTTCACAAAACCCGTATTTTGTACATATGTATATGGGCTATAATTTAACCAGAAGGCAATCTGCTCGATACTGTTTATCGTAATGAATAACATCAGCTAACTCTTTTTCTAAAGAAGAATCCCCTAAATTTTCCTTTCGACCTTCTAACTGGTTTAGCGCCTCTGCTACCTCGCCAATTTCTTCTACTAATTTCATAAACAAAGCTGATGAATTGCGCCCTTCTTTGTATTTTTGCGCTAAGTAGCTCTGTAACTCATGAAACGTTAATTGCTCCATATAAATCCTCCCTTTAATGTTTATATTGTAAACAGATTTGCCAAATAAGGTTATTCGTGAAGCTATTAAACTATCCTGCCCGTTAGCTTAACTCAATGCCTGACCCTAGTCGATAAATAGCAGGTCTGAAATACTTGCCCACCTTTTCAAGCTCATTCATTACGTAGCTTATTTTATTCTCATCAAGAAACCAGTTTTCTTTAGATGTCCCTGTCTTATCAATGACTGGGCTTACATAAAATTCCGTGTCCCTCGGAAATACAAATTGATAAGTAAGCAGTGCTCTCCGTGCATGGTAATTTTTGCAGACCAAGACAACATTCTTTGGTTGAACTCCTCGTTGTTGTAAAACCTCCAAAGATAGCCGTGCATTTTCAAATGTGTTCGTGGCTTTATCTTCTTTTAAGATTGCCTCAGTAGGTACCCCTAGTGATATCCCTATATTTCGTAAAAACTCCCATTCTGTTGTTTCTACATTTGGTGTTGCACCACCTGAAGGCAAGATATACGGCGCAATTCCATGGTGAAATAACATTGCAGCCCTTTCAATTAATTGAGAATGACTTGCACCAGGTATTAATATTACATCCGACTTCTTTATCTCGGTTTCAAAGAACATAAAATCACTTATACAATCAAATGGGTAAGACAAAATAACTCCCCCTTATAAAATGCCCGTTATAAGACAAGGATCAACACTTTTATCTCCTTCTCCTTATCATGTTTAAGTTATAGTTTCCCGTTAGTTGAACAATAGCTGCCAGAAAATACTGACAGCCACAATAATTTCATTAAGGAACCTTCAATTAAGTTGTAGTAAACGTATGATTTCACCTTTTGTAAAACCGCCGACGAAGACAGCAACCATTGGATACCAGCACTCATGATTGATGAGAACCATCAAGGGAATGGCTACGGCAAAAAAGCAATGAGAGAATTAATTGACTTTATGAGGCAAAATGGTTGTAAAAGAATAATGATCGGACACAGAGTTGTCGGCAGTAAAACCGACTAGTATCGCTTGCGAATATATTGCGCGCAATTCAAAATCATGAACGTATTTAGATTCTGCAATCCAATAAACAACAGGAGCTGGAAAAACACTTTTTTGTTCTAACTTTACATTTAACTTGGTACAATCGTACCAGTTCTCTAGTGATACTTGCTTTAACTCAATATTCATAAGTAAATTCCTCCAGAATTTGATATCACAGAGGAATTCCCTCTATGATTATAATTGAACTTCCTCTGTAACAAGCACAAGAGCATATATATTCTTCATACCACAACACTCCCTTCAATAATAGAACACACAACCAAAAGTATACTGCCAATCAATGCTTTATGATTGGTATAAAATCGTTATAAAAAGTTCCCGACCCCTACCTTAGTTTCATGACTACGTTATCCTGCCCGTTAGCTTAATGAATTAACGGTAAATAACTATTAGATATATGACTAATCGGGCATAGGAACATGTTCTTGTCCTCAACCGCAAGTTTCAGTACAATATTACGCTTCTTTAATACCTAACCGCTGGTATTTAACCTCTCATCGCTTAAGTTGTTCTTAAACAATGTGAACATTTCATTTATTATGGTACTTAATGCAGTTTTAAGTGCATGTGAACAATATTTAGATATTCATCTAATCGGCATTCGGACTATGTTCTTGTCAATTCCGGTAATCGGTACAAGTTCTTGTCCTTGGCTTGGGACAAGAACTTGTACCGATAAAATAAAAAAGCCGCTAAATTAGCAACTTTAATGGGACCATGTTCTTGCCCCTTGACACCTCTTCAGGAGTCAAATGGTGCTGGCTCGTAATTTATAGTATTCTGTAAAAAGGTGACCTTTTCCTTTCACCTGTCTCTGCAAATAAGTATTTTAAATACTTCTTACTCTTTATTTCTCCTAATATATTTTTGCTATTTTATATAACTCATTCCAACTTAATTGCGTTTTTATAATTATATGACTTTAGCGCTTTAGGTGCTACTCCTCTTACGATCTCGATAGTCAATAAAATCTACATCAGCTCAATCAGAAGAAGACTATAGCTCTAAACACATGTTCATCGAAATCAATATTATGAAGTAGTAATATTTCGTATTCTTTCCG
This sequence comes from Paenibacillus shunpengii, assembly GCF_042684905.1. Lineage (NCBI taxonomy): Bacteria > Bacillati > Bacillota > Bacilli > Caryophanales > Paenibacillaceae > Paenibacillus > Paenibacillus shunpengii. Next base: position 2,073,081 of record NZ_JBHUMJ010000002.1, read on the forward strand.
GACACTTATTTAACTATATCCTTAATTTGATATAATTCTTACCGGCTAACGCAAAGGTGGTTAAAAAAAGCTGAAGAAAAGAATTATGTAGTAGTTATGGTTATAAAAGATAGAAACACCAGGTCCATACACTTAGGGTAATACAAAACCGATAGGAACCTGACTGCGCTCAAACTATTAAAAATATCCAATTTCCAGGCTTCATTCATTAAAAAATGGAGGTTTATAATGAAGAAAATCTTCTTAGTTTTTACACTTGGAGCGGTGCTACTGTCGGGTTGTGCAAAAGAGGCTGAAGAAAGCAATTCTCAGGTTAGCACAAGTGAAATCGAGCAAACTGAGACTGCAACAGAAAAAGAAATTACTGAAAATAAGGAATTGCTTAGTCAAGATGAGACCGAGGGGATCGTTGTCAATGGTATAAATAAAGAAGGCGATATATTTTCCTCGATTAATGTAGAAATAAATGGCCGAAATAAAACATTTAATTGGACTAACATAACGAATCCATCATTTTATCCGCAAATATTCGTCGGAAACGTAGATGTAGACAAAGAAGATGAAGTTATTATTGTTCTGACCACTGGAGAAGGTATAGGTATTCGTGAATCGAATATTCACGTTTTGAAGAGAGACTTCTCAGAAATTGAAGTCACCGATCCATTAGATAAACTTAAGGATGTAGTAAAATGGAATTTGAAAAAGGGAGACAGTACCCGCGATTATTCTATTTCTATCCTTGGAAAAGGGAAAGCCTTTATATTTAATGAAAGTGATGTTGTCAGTTGGTTTGATGAACCTGTTATGGGCAATATAATAAGGTACGGATTCTTGGATAATCGAATTGTCGCCGAAATACCAATTCAAGTATCACCGGGAACATTTATAGGATATGTTATTGTTAAATTCAGTCTAGACGAAGGGAAATTATCTCCGACAGACTATCAATATCAAGAGCAAAGAATACTATAGCTCATGAAAAAAGAGTGAGTACAATAAAAAAACAGGCTACCACGATGGCAGCCTGTTTTTCTTTAAATAGATATTAGAAGAGAAATGTTTTAAATAGAAATCGATTTAGCATCGATGTTGTTCCAGGTGAAAGACCTGAAGGAACAGTAGATATATCAATGATCCCACAAGAAGACATTCACATTCCCCTTCACTCAAATAACACTTCAATTAGATCTGATTCTTCTGTTATTGATACTGCAGAAAAATACGACTCCACTTTTGTAGTTAGCTCTTCTTCTATCACTCCAGATGGTGATCTAATACGAATAATTCAAGCAGACGCTACAGCAGAGAAAGATGTAGTTATCGAACGCTTGAAAAAATCCTATTCACTTGAAAAATTAGAATAACAGAACTAAATGGAAATGCCGTTGCATATGTTGATTGAGAAGTAAGAAAAGTGGTCCACATTATCTCTAAGGACCATTTTATTACGATTTCTTCTAACATGCTATTCTTCAAGAATTATTGAAAGTAGTAAATCAAATTGAATTATAAAAAAATTAAAGAAATAATCTGAACCATTATTTAACGGAAACTCACCCCTTTATTCTTGCATTGAATTCAGTTGTTAAGCCGTGCCTCCAGCTTCCTTAGGATCTATTCGCACAACAGACTTCCTTACTCTGGGGAGTAGATTCGCCAGCCACTATTCGGAAGTTTCACCCTATAATGCTGATCGTAATCGAGTAGGAGGCTACTCATTAGTTGAGTAGCCGACCTCTCACACCACCGTACGTACCGTTCGGTATACGGCGGTTCAACCGTTTAAGTGCAATTGACGCAAGCGCTCGTACTGGGCAGGGAAGTCATAGTACCCTGCCTGTGCGAGCCTTTTGTTTGTTACAGAGCGATTCAATACTGCACTTCCGGCTATCCGCCAGTAGCCCAGTCTTGTGTTCCCCCATTGGTAAGCCTGCCACTCCGGTACTCCTAACTTTCGCAGGTTTTGCACCTTCGTTCGAGGCTTCTTCCACTGTTTCCAAATGTACATGCGCATCCGTTTTCGTAGCCATTCATTCCAGCTTTGTAGGATTCGTTTCATGTCTGCTACATAGAAGTATCCAATCCAGCCACGAATGTAGACTTACACATTTTCCATGACCTGCCGTGCATTCTTGCCCTGACTTCGACTTGTTAGCTCTTTTAGCTTCTTCTTTGCTTTAACGAGGGATTGACGGTGTACGCGCACGTATACGCCGTTTGCGTTCTTCCCCAAAGCAAATCCTAGGAATTTGAAGTGTTTCTTCGCCACGACACTGACGACTTTGCTCTTCTGCGTGTTCAATTGGAGTTTTAGTTTCTCTTCCAAATACGTCTGGCTGGATTCTAGCAGTCGTATAGCTGCTCGTTTGCTCTTCGCTAGCACCACGATGTCATCCGCATAGCGGATGACCCTCACACCTCGGCTTTCCATCTCTTGATCGAACTCGTTCAGATAGACGTTTGCCAAAAGCGGGGACAACGGTCCACCTTGTGGTGAACCTTCTTCCGTTGCGCGACGGACTCCCTTTCTCCATGACTCCGCTTTTTAGGTACTTCTTGATCAGGTCGATCACACGTTTGTCCTGGATTGGTTTGCGTAGCAGATTCAAAAGAAGCTCATGGTTCAGTGTGTTGAAGTATTTGGACAGGTCAATTTCGACCGCGTAACTGTATCCTTGTTCGGCATAGGCTTTTACTTTCCGAATGGCCTGCTGCGCACAAGTTTTTAATAAATCACTCGATTAGGCCTCATTCATCAACATTCCCCTACTTTAATGGCAAATCATCTCCAGAGCATCAATCAGTCGACCATCCTTCTGAAAGGAAGTAAAAACTATCATTGCTCAAAAATCTTTTCCCGCCCTTCTTTCATCTCAAGACACCATCGGCATGCAGAGCCGATCTTTGTATCAAGTCCATTTCTAGTATCAAAATGTATCCTACCCCACAAAAATGTTCCGTTCACACAAAAAAGTGCGTACTTTTCACCAATTAGTAAGGCTGATAACCTTACATACAGAACGATCAATCCACAATTGATTGTGCGACACACAGTCGTTAAAAAAATCATAGGTGAGGTGCTAAGAAATGAAGGAATATCAACTTATTTTGAAAGAGAAGAAAGTCGTTTGGGGAGAAACCATAGATATTGAGCGACTCATTGACAGCAAACCAGTCAACTCCATCAGACAGGGCGTGAACTCGAACGTGGATTGGAATTTGCCTGAAGGCATATATCGAGCAAAAGAGATTGTTATCGAACTCGATAAAATGCTTGAGGCCATGCTGGTTCAGCTGGGCGAACCAGTGAAGAGCGATCCGACAGTACTCTTAAATAGCCTGTTAGCCAATTTGGCGATTTCCGGACGCTTGTCTTCTTTGCCCTTAAAATCATTGGAACTTGAAGATCATGCCGGTATAGAGATTAGTGCTCAAGCGGTACGTATCGGAGAACAATTGGTAAGCTGGGCCAGAGAGATCAATGCTGAGAAAAAGACATTGGCTAAGTATGGATCAGAAACGCTTAGTGAACTGGAATTTCGAAGCCACTGTTATGGTCATCCACTGACCCCGGAAGCCACTGCTCAGGTTTGGGGACCATTCGGCGGACCAAGAATTATGCAGATTTATAATGAATACTTACACCAATTCGTTTTACTTCGGGATGCCTTATTACCATTTGCCAATTGGGAAGAGGTTCCGTTTGAAGTCAAGGAATATAGGGAATTCAAAGGATTGCGTTTTCTAGAGCCATCCCGAGAAGTATTCTTAACGCAACTGTTCAAGAAAAAATTGACACACAAATCGATCATCCACTATGCACAAAGTGTGGTTAGCTCAGGGTTGGATAAAGTCGGTTACGGCTTCCAATATCCTCTAGGCACTGTTTTGCCGGCTGGTTTGGGTGAGTCTGCCCGTACGGCATCCCGTTATCTCCTCAGATGGCATCCCGTACAAACGATACAGGCAGAAGATGCAGATGGTTTGGCTGCGGTCTCCTTCGATTATGAATATGAAGATTATTTTTCCGCGCCCCGTAAAGAGGCAGTAAAAGGAACACCCGCTGACGACGAATTGCTTCCTGAATATGGGGAGGATTACAATGAACCATCCATTGGCCGGTTGCTGCCAAATACCAGTACAGATCGAACGACCCTTCAGTTCAGTTTGGAGATAAAAGGCAGCAAGTTTGCAGTAGATCTTGGTCAACTTTTTAGGGGGCAGCGGTTTTTATATCGGCCACAAAAAAGCAGCAATGCCGGGTGCGAATTTAAAAAACGAGATTACATCAACTGGCACCCTGCTGAAGACATTCTCTCGCATTCAGGATTGGTCACCAATGCAGATGGCATCCATTTCATTCCGACTGGCAAAAACGAACTTGTCCTATGGGCTCTACTAGGCAAACTCTATCCCGAAAATGTAGTTTTATTGGATAAAGGAGATCAGGAGGAGCTGGAGGCGGCATATGTTTCCGGCAAAGGCTTCGGTACGCAATTTCTAGTGCTGTAAATTGTGAAATGAAACCCACCATTCATTTTGGATAGAAAGGAAGAATCTATATTGACCAGACAACAAAAGTTTTTGACAATGAATTTATTTTTAATGACCTTTATTCTGGGGACCAGTGAGTTTTTGATGGTCGGATTATTATCTGAAGTTGCCACAGATATGAAAATCGCCATATCGACTGCAGGCTTTCTGGTGACGGCTTTTGCGCTTACCTTTGCTATAGGTACACCGGTCTTCACAGCATTATTCAGCCGATTTTCCAAATTCCCTCTCATCCTTGTCTTACTCAGCATATTTATTGTTGGGAATATCATCACGGCTTTATCAGAATCATATGGCCTGCTTCTGGTGTCAAGAATAATCACGGCCGTAGTTACCGGCGTCTTGATCGCACTCGCGATGTCAGTGGCAAGTGAAGTCATGCCTCCGGAAAAAAGAGGGCCTGTGATCTCCATCATCTTTACTGGTTTCACTGTGGCAAGCGTCCTTGGCGTACCTCTTGGTACTTTTATCGGACAATGGGGCGGTTGGCATTTGGCATACTGGTTAACCACATTGTTGGGAATCATTTCTTTGATAGCAAGCATCGCAACCATTCCTAGAGGACTAAAAGGAACGCACAGTCCACTCACAAAACAACTCAGATTGCTAACCTACCCCAGAATTGTGCTTGCTTTCGCCATTATGATGTTAAGTATAGCAGCTACTTATAGCATCTATACGTATTTAGCTCCTTTGCTCCAGGATGTGCTTTTTGTTCCGGCTCGTTATATTAGTCTCATTTTTTTACTGTATGGTATTGTGTCTATTTTCAGCACGCTAATCGGAGGAAAGCTGGCTGTCGGTGACGGGATGAAAAAAATACGCTATGTGCTTCTGGCTCAAGCTGTCATCTTGGTGTCACTATATTTTACTTCCGGCTCTCTTGTTGGGGGACTCGTCAGCATCTCATTCATGGCTCTCGTTGTTTATCTTATGAACTCGACGATGCAGTTGTACTTCATTGATTTTGCCGATGAGCATGTTCCGGAGGCAAGAGACTTAGCCTCGTCCTTAACCTCCGTTGCCAACAACGTTGGCATTGCGATCGGATCCGCTTTAGGTGGATTTGTCACTACGAACATGAAGCTTATTGATCTATCCTGGTCTGGGGGAATTGTAGCCGTACTCGCGGCAGTGTTGGCATGGGTCAACTATCGTTTGAAGCAAGGAACCGTCAGTAAGACTAAAGTGAATAATGCACTGCGAGATCAACACGAAGGAAATATATAATTAAGACATATCAAAGCAGGAGGTAATTTGAAAAGTACCTCCTGCTTTTCGAGTATCAAGAGCAGCCCGATCAAGGCAAGGTTAATGGTAAATGCACAGCAGTAGCTTTTTATGCATTCTTGTGATCTGTGTACAATACTTCATCGGGAAAGTTTTCGATATAGTTGGTTCCAAAATCGCATAACATCATGAGCATAACGGAAAGTTGTTCGCCCAGCTGAGATAAGCAATATTCCACTTTTGGCGGTGAAACTGGATAAACCTTGCGAATAATAAGCCCGTCGCTTTCTAGTATTCTTAGCTGCATCGTAAGCATACGTTGGGTTGCTTCAGGAAGTTCCCGTCGCAGCTCATTATACCGTACTGGACCTTTTGCTAAGCGGTTTAAAATGGATATCTTCCATTTCCCACTGATTAAGCCGAGTACAATTTCCGAGGTACAGCGATATTCTTTGTCTCGAAAGTTTATCATTTGTCGACACATCCTTTTTAGAAAAGATTATACAAATGTAAGTGATCTCTCTTCAGCCAATTCGAATTATAGAACATTCATTCCATATATTATGTTTAAACACTCCATTCTTGTCAAGGACTTCTGGATCGATTAGTATAAAATTAAAAAAGGAGGTCATCTTATGCCGCGAACAGGACGTCCACGTACATTTAATCGTGACGAGGCGGTTGACGCCGCCATGATTCTTTTCTGGGAATATGGCTTCGAATCCACTTCACTAGCTCAGTTAAAGGCCGCAATGGGAAATATATCATCTGCAAGTTTTTACGCAGCGTTTAAGTCAAAAGAAGATCTGTTCCGCGAAGTGATTGATCGGTACATATCGATGTATGGACATGCTTCGGAAACTTTCAAAAATACAAACATAACGTCGAGAGCAGCCATGGAATTGGGACTGCTAGAAGCAGCTCGGTTCCAGACAGAGAACACTCACCCTTTAGGTTGTCTGTTGGTGTTGTCCACAGTTAACTGTTCTCCTGAGCAACAACATATCCAAGACCTTCTATCAAATGAAAGAAAGAGAGTCCGGGGGTGGATCAAAGATTGTATAGAACGAGCCGTAGCCAACGGGGAGTTGCCAGAATTCACGGATATTTCCATGGTGATTACGTTATTTGAAACATTTTTACGAGGGATTTCTACGCAAGCCCGAGACGATGTTCCATACGAGGAAATTGCTGCTGCCATAACTCATTTGATGAGCGTATGGGATTTGTTATCTGTTGACAACGTAATCGAGAGGATTGATTGAGCAATACAAATTACTTGATAGAGTGGCATCGATGCCCATATTCAATTTATTGTTTTTTTAGATTGGTCGTCGTTATTCCTGTGTTGAAGGAACATCATAATTCTCCTTTTTATCACGGAATAAAGTTCTGGTTCAGCCCCTCACAATAATTCGATCAACGTATCGCTTACCTTTTTATAAAACTTTTTCAATTAAATGAGGAATCTGCTTAAACTACCCGTTAGCTTAATGATTTAGCAGGCTGAGAATCGAATAGATATACTGCTAATCGGTAATCGGATCATGTTCTTGTCCATCTCGGCAATCGGTACAAGTTCTTGTCCTTGGCTTGGGACAAGAACTTGTACCGATAAAATAAATAAGTCGCTAAAATAGCGACTTTCAATGGGAATATGTTCTTGTTCCCCGACAGCAGATGGGCTAAGCTCATACTCTTTTTACAATGGCTGCTCTTGTTTTCCCATTTTCATATAACTGAACCATTTGTCTCTTGAATTCTGCTGTAAATGTACGTCTTTCTCTTGGCATACGGGGTACTCCTGATTTCGTGGGGTAAAAGAAAGACCTTGAGGATTTATTGCCCCAAGGTCTCTGATAAAAAACTAATTTGAATCTCGATAGTTTCCTGCCTTTTTTTTTACTAACTCATGGATTTGGTCAATATGCCAAATGCAGTCTGAATATTTCAAGTGCAGTTGTAGCAGGGTTTCAACCGTTTCATCTACCGAATGTGAATCACTGTTCTCAAGTTTGGATAAAATATCCCTAAGTTCAATAATCATTTCTTGGAAATCATTTAAATTAGAAACTTGTTCATTTAGTTCTTCCTTAATGTATCTAAATAATATTGGTCACCTTTTTTCAAATAATCATTAACTGTTTTTCCAGTAATCTTGTACACCGTAGCACCTTTAACAACAGTACTTGTTTTTTGTGAAAAATTCTTTAACGAAGAACCAAATCAAGTTTAAAGAACTCTGACATATTATTGGCTTTAAGAATCCCACAATTATGCACCCATACTCCAAGATTGGATACAAAATAAGAATTAAAGTCTTTGACCTCAAAGTTATAAACCGTTGCTTCCCGTGGCTCTTTCTCAATCTTATCTATTGCCAGTTTAGAACTATCACTCGAAACAAGCAAGTCGCCAACTTTCAGGTCTTTAACGAAAGTCCATCCTTTGTCTTTTACATAGAACGGATGATTATAGGTTGATTCAATGACTTGATCGCCCACATAAATATGATAAATTTCATCCGTCTCATGGTTGAACGTCGCTGTTACCTCTTTATAAGCAACCTCGCCAGTCTCTTCATTCTTCGAGAGAACCTTATCTCCGACTTCAATGCCTTCGATACTCTTCTCCCCTTCGTCTGTTTGGACTTTAGTTCCTTCTGTAAAACAATTACACTGTGCATATTTTAATGCTTGACCTTCTAACTTAAACTTCTTTTCAACTGTTTTTCCAGAAGGAATTTCAAGTTTTCAAATAAATTCCGCTTATATCATAATTTGTCTTCGTTCAATGCCAGCTACCGCACCACCAACCCGAACCTGGTTGATCTCGCCGCTCTCGCTCAGGCGCAATCCAACCTTGATTTCAGAAGGACAATCCATCGAATACCCTTGCCGGATCATGACGTGCTCCACTTCCCGCAAAGATCGTTGGCATGTTGGTACAAATAGCAGAGCAGGGCACCGTTGGATGTTCCTGTCGCACTCTCCTCGGGAATATCGTGCAGCGGCGCAAAATTTCTGCATTCCGCAGCAGCATCGTCTGGAGTATCCAGTGTGAACAGATGATATCCAACCACATCATATTTTTTGCTTATGGCGGTTATAGCGTCAAAATTGGGCTGAACCTCATTCAAGAGCTTCCTACTGCGAATCGGGATCAAAATGTCCCGAAGCCCCGTCGAAACAATCTGGATGGGCAACCCGGTTTCAAGATCCTCGGCATCCATCCCCAAAGATGGGGCGATTTCCTCACAGGATATCCTTTCAAGAAATTGTGGTAAAGCCTGTGACAAATAAACAAGACCCTCCGAGCTAATATCGACATCCAATATTCCTGCCTTGGTTTCTATCCTATAGAAGGCCCCTTCCTCTGCCAAACCCAGCGAACGCATTAGTCCAAATGCAGCAATCGTGGCGTGTCCGCACAGATCAACTTCGCTGGTGGGGGTGAAAAAGCGGATTTTGTAATCCGCAAGCAAGGATTTTTCCATAAAGGCCGTTTCCGAAAAGCCCAAATCCTTCGCTATGAGCTGCTTCTCGGTATCATCCAGCGAAAGGCCATTCTCCAAGACAACGCCAGCTGGATTACCGCCACGGTCCCCTTTCGCAAACGCATTTAACGTATACACTTCCACATTCATGTTCCTCTCCTCCTCAACGGATGTGTAATGATTATCCCAGTCAATCTCTCCCACTTCCATGGTAAGTCGCAGTTATAGGGCTAATTAGCGCTAGCGCTATATTCCCCTTTTTTTGGTTTCTGCTGATAGTTGGCAAATTTCAATCGTGTATAAGAAATAATGCCGGACAATAAGAAGAAGCTGATAATCGTTCCTTCACGGATATTGATTGGTAAACTGTATAGTAGTGATATTGTTATTGATATAACAATAGAGAATAGATCGACACAATATCTATACTGAGAGAAAGAGCGTTTTGTTAATTCAGCTATTCGTAAACATAAACTTTCAATAGGAAAAGGAATAATATCTAATGATAGAATAATACCTGTTGATCCACCGGCTAGTATCAAACCAAAAATAAGAAGTCCGATTCTTACTAAATAATTTTCTACGTGAATCGTACCGAAAATAGTATAGAGGAAGAAATTAATAATCATTCCAAAAAACAAGATGGAAATGAACATCAAAGTGAATTTTTTATAATCCTTTTCTTCGCAAAGGAAGATATATCCGATTAGAAAAATGAGATTTGCAATGAATGTAATTGTACCAACTTTGATGGAAGTCCACTCAGATATAGATAAATTCATCGCATTAAAACTGCTTACTCCAACATCGGCTTTTAATGTAAGACTAATGCCAATAGCACTTACTATATAGAGTAGGATTGATGGAATTACTTTTTTCATGATTCTTCCTCTAATAAGTCCATTATTTGCATTAAATTTGTTATTGTATATGTGCTCTTTGGTGAACATGATTTAGGCATGCTTTTCTTAGGGTTAAACCACACACAATCTATTCCGACATTGATCGCTCCTTGAATATCTGATGTCAAACGATCACCTATCATTAGAACTTGTTCTTTGCGGCTTATATGCAGGGCATCAAAAATATAGTAAAAGAAATGGGGATTCGGTTTTTCATAACCAATTTCTTCTGAGATAAAAAGTTGTTCAAAATATCCTTGTAGCTTGGCATCTTCTAATCTTTTTCTTTGAGTCTTTCCTACACCGTTTGTTCCAATGTATAATTTATAATCTTGCTTACTTAGAGCATTTAATAATTCATGTGCATGGGTAACGGCCAAATGACCTTGGTTTAAATGCTCTCGGTACATAGCTTCAACTTTTGCTCCGTTTTCATCTATATGAAATTCCTTCAAAAAAAGCGAAAACCGCGTTGTCAGCACTTCATCACGAGAAATCAAGCCTTCCTCTAATTGATGCCATAATCCATCATTAATGTACTTATAACATGCAATGGTTTGTTTGTTATAAGGTAACTCGTACAATGTAATAATTTGTTTCAAAGCCTTCTCTTCTGAATTATGAAAATCAAGTATCGTATCATCTAAGTCAAAAATAATATGTTTGTATTTGTTCATTCCTAACCACCTCTAGGTAGTAATATATCTAAAGTAAAAATATAATAATAGGAGATATCTCATATAGAGGTGATAAAATGGAGAAAATTAATTTAAAGGATTACGCTGAAAATTTTGTGGATATATATAATGATATTCAAGAAACTTTTCCGAAAACAGCTTTACATCAGGCTTTTGTTTGTAAGTTTTCTGCTAATGAATATATAGTGCGCTTTGATGAAGATATTCAGTACCTATTTTTATTATTGGATGGGAAGGCAAAAATATATTTAGTACACGAAAATGGAAAACGTGCGCTGATTCAGTTTCTAAAGAAAGATGATTTTATTGGTGAATTATCTTTGATTGAGGTTGAAAAGAATTTAAAGGATGTTGTGGCTATAAATAACTGCACATGCTTAGCGGTTCCATTGGCTTCATCGAAAGAGCATCTGTTAAATGACAATCTTTTCCTCCATAATTTATCAAAATATTTAGGTAATAAATTACTTAAAAGAACTGATCATTATACAGCTATGCAGGATTATGAATTTAAAAATCGATTGGCCAAATATATTCTAGAAATAGAAAATAATGGATACTTTCAAGAGAAGCATACCGAAACAGCAGAATACGTGGGGGGAAGCTATCGACATCTATTATACACACTTAACCAATTTCGTGAAGAAGGAATATTAGAAAAACAAGGCAGGGAATATTTTATCATTAATAAAGAAAAGTTAGAAAGAATGAGTTCAAAAAAAGATTAATTTATTATATGTTTGGTGAAAATAACGTATCAGATTGGAGTCGTTGATTTAACTCAATTATAGAATTGAAGAATCGTCAGCTTTTATCATAAAGGCCCGTCAACCAGCGGGCCCATCTAAATTATCTTATATATTTGAGTTTCACTAGCTTAGCTACAGCATGAAGACACTTTAGCAGCAGGTGTTGTAGAACAGCAGCTCTCCTCAGCTTGATCGGATACATTATTTATTTACTGCATACACCCGTCTCTGGTAATTCCAACTCTACTTTTCCGGCTCCTTTGTAATCTCCTGCCAGGTATGCAGCAATGGATCTCACCTGCTCGTAGCCTGTCGCCATTAGAAAAGTTGGGGCTCGGCCGTAGCTCTTCATGCTTAACATATAAAAGTTCTTTTCCAGATGCTGAAGTTCTTTTTCACCGTGTGGACGAACCGTTCCACAGCTGTGTACATTAGGATCTATAAGTGGAGCTAGCGTTTCTACACTCTCCGTAGTTTGATCGATATTCAGTCGTAGCTCGCTTAAGAACGAAAAATCCCGACGACTTCCTGTGTTCACAACAATTTCATCTATGCTCCCAACTTGCTTTACTCCACCAAGGCTCATGCCGAAAATGTTGATTTTACCATCCACTTGTTTCAACTGATGAATACGGAATGGATGTGCTCTAAAATCATTCCTGATAAACTAGCCAATATTTGGTATTCCTCCATTGCTTCTTCAGCTTTTAGACTTGCAAGTTCTCCACCTAGCTTTGTAACTGTAGTTGGTTCTATAAACACAGTGGAACCTTTAGGAGAAACTTCAATTATTGTACCTGGAACTTGGTTTTTGTAAGAAGCCTTTATAGGAATCGTAAAGCGTTCACCTTTCTTACTAATAAAGAATTCTTGAATATACTCCTTATTTGCACTACTTTTTTAAAATTTATTTAATCGATCATTTATTTTTTCCTCAGTAACTTCAATACTATTTCGAATTTTCTTTAATTCTTTACTAGCAGCTGAATCAATACTGCTTCCTTTGATCGTAAAATTGATTTCTTCTTCCACATTCTCAAATTCAGTCATTGAATTGGCATATGATGCAAGTACTGGTGCAAAAAACTCTTTTTCCAGACTTTGTATTGAATGATCAATATTAGATACACCTAAAAAAGGCACATGCCACCCAGCATCTAAGATTGTTCGTGCTTACGTTGTTTCATTTAAACGCTTTTTGACTACATTTAGATTTGTACTTGGTTTTAATTTATCTAATAATTGTTTTCCTAATCCACTCACACAATAAGATTTAATTATTTGTTTTAATTCGTTGTATTGTAGTTTTTCGTAAGTTGTCTCGTTCATTTTAATTCTCCTCATTATATATTTTTCTCGACGCACATAATGAAGATACCTACTTATTAGATTTCAATGACACTGCAACTATAAAATGATATAGTTTGTTGTTTATTTTCATAGAAATATAAGTAAACACAAAAAAGCCGCGGGGATACCGCAGCTTTTTACATTCACAAGACCTGTGTAAATATACATATTGAAATAAGCTATATAAATACAGCTATTTCCTTAATATTAGGCGCTTTATAAATCTACTGAAGGTATCTTCATAGGTTATGGAATAGAAACATAACTAGATAAAAGGATATTATGAGTATAATTTCCTTCTGCTATCGTATTTATTCCATTAAATTTTCCTATTTCGTACCTACTACACTCACCGAAAAAGCACCTCTCATTAATTTTATAGTTATTTCATTGAATCTAATGCGATTCCGTCTATACCCGCTTAGGATTCCCCGAATCGCTTGGCGTTTCGTGCCCGTGCCCGAGCGATCTCAACCTCTCGATTGCGAGGTTCGGCTTGAGTCACCAGAGAATCTAGCAGCTGTTGTGCAACGACGGTGAACTCTTGCACCGCTTGGTTAAACGCAGCTTCGTTTGCTTTGGAAGGACGGTTAAAGCCCGAGAGCTTCCTTACGAATTGCAACGCTGCAGCCTGAATTTCTTCTTCCGTCGCAGGCGGGTCAAAATTGAATAAGGTCTTGATATTTCGGCACATGGCATTTTAAACCCCTTTCTTGAAATGAACGCACTTTGTTGTATCCAGCATAACATAGTTTGTTCATTCCTGTAGTTACTCAACATCTCATATTAAAAAAAGAAGCGGCTGCCAACCGGCAAACTGCCCTTTGCTGTATTGAACTAACGTTTCCCGTCGTATTATGAGGTCAGCCAGTTTTTACTGGTTGACCACTTTTACTCTGTGGTGTATTTGTCAGTAGCCGGATCGAACGCACCTGCCCGTGGGACCAGATCCCGAGCGCTATAATGTTCACACCTACTTGTCATAACCATGTTCGAGGCTGGTTGGGACATCAATCCCGTATCACATGCGATGCTGTGGAGCGACAAGGAGTTCGTTGGGGCTACCCCGGTTAATTGATTTTGAGGAGTACCCTGGCCCGTTAGTTTAATGAATTAAGGTGATCGGTAATCGGCCCATGTTCTTGTCCTTTTCGGCAATCGGTACAAGTTCTTGTCCTTGGCTTGGGACAAGAACTTGTACCGATAAAATGAAAAAGCCGCTAAATAGCGACTTTCAATGGGAATATGTTCTTGTCCCTCGACACGACCAAACTGAGCCGGATCACATTAAGTACCATAATGCATGAAAATGTTCACAATGTTATGTGACAACTGACAAGCTGAGAGGTTTAACACGGTTGCTAGGTATTAAAAGAAATTATGTTAAGTCCCTTTATTGATTATTCGCAGTTTCCTGCCACTTTTCGTTATGAATTATCTCTGCATTCTCTCCGAAAAACGCATTGGCCGCTTCTTCATCACCTTTGAGGTGATACATAAACGAAGCAGTCACATAGCCATCTGCATAATACAACATCTGCCCGTGATCTGCATCTTTCCGCCTTGCCATAAACTTCGTTGTGCTGTCCTCGACATCACTCAGCCTTAGGTAAAATATTACCTTACATTTCTTTTATAATTTCTAAGAATTGACCCACTTCCTTGGATGGATGTAATGGATATATTAAACCATATGGAACTGCGAAATCTAAATCACTAGGGATCGTCACCAAGGATGGATGAATATCTGCCCACGCCTCCAACGTTAACATAACTGTATTACTTTCCTCACAGCGATTAAACACATCAAGATCATAGAGACGCGGAACATCTTTTATTTGTATTTGAGGATGTTCCGTTTTCAGGAAATCACGTAGTTCATGAATGACGGCACTATTCCCACCATTCACTACAGCCAATCTTTCCCCATACAAATCTTTGACAGAAAGTGTTTTTCTTGAAGCGAGCCTATGTTGCCGAGATACGGCAAAGCAAACGCGGTAACTCCCCAGTTCAAGTACACGATAGTAATCTTTCAAATTATCTGTAAGAAATGGCCCCGCAATGATATCGAGTGATTGGCCAATCATGCGGTAAGTGGTTGGGAGTGTATGTGCGTCATCTTCGAAATGAACGATGTTTATACCGAATTGAGAGTATCGGTCGCTAATCCCATTCCACAAATCAATTAAAACCTTACAGGGATTAAGCATAGAAGTACCCACCCGAACAACATGCCGATCGGCCCGTGCAGAGTGATGCATGCGAATAAGAGATTCTTGAAAATACTGCAGCATATATTCCGCATCTTTGATAAAAGCTGTTCCTGCCTTTGTGAGGCTTACACCGTGGTTGGTACGGATAAGAAGTGGGACTCCGGTTTGCTTTTCCAACAAATTCATTTGTTTCATCACAGCGGTTGAAGAGATAAAAAGCTTTTCGGCTGCCTTAGAAAAACTTCCGGACTCCGCCACTTGAACAAACGTCTTTAATTGCTCAATCATTCAGGCAGGCTCCTCCTTTTGCATAAACCATAAGTTAATACCATGCTAACTTATTTGAAATTCCGTATCAACCTGCTAAACCGTAACATTATAGAAGAACGAAAGAGAAAACAGAAGCTTGAAAAATACTACACACAAGAACTGTATTGGAGGATAATACTATGGAAAACAAAGTCTGGTTCATTACAGGAGCCTCTCGCGGATTAGGGCGCATTTGGGCGGAGGCTGCACTCTCTCGCGGGGATAAGGTCGCCGCGACTGCTCGAACACCCGAAAACATCGCCGAACTTAAGGAACGTTTTGGAGACGCTGTTCTCCCCCTAGCGCTCGATGTAACAGATTCCCAGCAGGTCGAGCATGTCGTTCAGCAGGCTCATGCGCATTTCGGCAGGCTGGACGTCGTCCTAAACAACGCCGGTTACACCCTGGTTGGCACGACTGAAGAGGCTGACGAATCCGACGTCCGCGAACTATTTGACACCAATTACTTTGGTACGCTTCGTGTGATCCAAGCTGCCCTGCCTCTGCTTCGACTACAGGGCAGCGGGCACATTCTCGGCGTCTCAAGTGCCATGGGGATTGTTGCAGCTCCGCTCATCGGCTTCTATTGCGCGTCCAAATGGGCAGTCGAAGCATTGCACGATAGCCTCGCTCAGGAGGTTAAAAGCTTCGGCATTAAGGTCACTTTGCTCGAGCCGGGCGCCTTCGCAACTGACTTTGGAAGCCCACTGTCCATGAAGACATCACAGGGATTGGAAGTCTACGCTGAACTTCGAAATCAGGTGTCCGTTCGTTTATCGACAGAAGAACGAGGCGATCCGAATGCGACGGCCGATGCAATTCTTCAAATCATAGACGCCGAGGACCCACCTCTTCGGTTTGCGGTCGGCTCAGGGGTCTTGCCTTTGGTGCGCGGTGTCTATGCCGATCGTTTAGCCACTTGGGAGACATGGGAGGCTGTTTCGAACGCAGCGTCGATAAGCCACCGTTAGATTTTGAATTAGCAAAAGGTAAAGAGACAGGTGGCAGCTGCCGACAAGGCAGTCTGTCCCTTGTTTCTTTACGATACTTCCAAGTGAGCCGATACGTAGACTTCAATTCAACTAAACTCCCTCTATGGAGAATCACTTTTCTCTTAAATGCTCACGTTTTCTTAGCTTTTGACCAAACTATCTTTTCTAAGATTGGATCTCCACATAGCCCATGGTAGTTAACCCTCCCACATCTCACAGAGTCTACGCTCTCACATTCCTTCATTCAACCTGTCCATGAGGTGGAGGTCAGATATGCTGCCCGAAAGGATCTTCGTCCGTATGTTAGTTCAGTTCCGACTCATCCGTGCTTCTTGTTATATTGGTTTGGTCATCGTCCTTAAAAACACTTCGTTAAGCTGCTAGTGGTAACTCCTTTAATCGAGGGATATCCTGTATCATCTTCCCTTCGCTAAACTCATGTTCCTTCTTCAAAATGCCGAACAGGATCCGTATGAGTTTGTTACATAATGCGATGAGAGATTGCATTTTCTTCAACGGATTTATCGGCCGCTTTGTGTAATACTCGTGCAATGCCTTGAAATCTGCGTTCTTAGCCACCAACGGCAACTTTAAAAAGCAAGGCACGAAGACGTTTCCTGCCTCGCTTCGTTATCTTAGTTTGACTGTATGAGTACCGGACGAATTAGTTTTCAAACTCAATCCAGCCAGCTTTGTAATTTGCCTAGGATGTCGGTACTTGCTAATGTCACCTACTTCAGCAAGGAAACCTGCGATGGTGTCTCATCCAATTCCTTTAATGGCCAGTAACTGTTGCACATGAGGAATCTGTATGAGTAACGAATCTAACCTTGCTTCCAGTTCCTCGAGTTGGCTATGAAGCCATTCTTACTGAGTAAGCATGAGCTTAAGTTCCATTTTCGCTAATTCTGTGCCTTCTCTTATGCCTACAGATCGGCTTGCTGCTTCCTTCAGATTCTGGATCCGACCTAGACCAAGACCAAGACCTCGCTTTGTAACTGCTCGTAAATGCTGCAGTAAGGCTTCATCCGAGACCTCAACAAGCTCATTCGGCATTAAATAAAGACTCAACATTTGAATGGCAGACTTGCATTCCCAATCTTTAAACACCGTCAAGAACTCTGGGAAGTACCGATCTAACCAGTTATGGACTCGTGCTTGAACCATGCAAAGGTCGGTTGTTAGGATCTCGCGAATCTTCATTGCTTCCCTTAGTTCGGCATAAATGCCTTGAGGAAAGCTTGGTACGGCGTATCTCCCATCCTTGACCAACTGCGCAATGACTTTCGCATCTTTAACATCGTTTTTCGTAGGCGAATTGTCATCTAATTCTTTGCTTTTCTTTACGTGCAATGGGTTTACAACACCGCATGTATGAAATCAAGCAAAAGCGTGTAGCCACCGCATTATTTCGTCTTCCAGACGGACAGGAGATGGAGTTCGAGCTTCATTCCACGGCTGTCATCGATAATGACCCCGGATTGCACTGGTGTTTCTTTGTTCCGGTCCCAGGTTCAGGCACGGAGGAGATATTATTGTATTTACTTAAACAAGACAAGCGGCTCCCATAGAAGGTTACCGGGCGTGCCTATTAGACAGGCTTACCGCTCTGGATTTGATACATCCGCTTGCATTAATGACATTATATGCTCTCTCCTCCCTTATCTTTATGACTTGATGGATCGTGACAGGGGCAAGCGCACTTTGAACTTTGTTCCGACTCCAGGAGTGCTCTCTACTTCAACCGTTCCTTGGTGCAAATCAACGATTTGTTTCACAATGGATAGACCTAGGCCAGTACCTTCCTTCGGTCTTGAAGGATCTACACGATAGAACTTATCAAATATATAAGGGAGATCCTCCTCCTCTACGCCAATCCCGGTATCTCTAAATATGACTTCCACGCTCTTGCCTAATGGAACGATGGAAACATCAATAAGCCCCCCGGGCTTGTTATATTTCACAGCATTGGTCAATAGGTTATCCCATATGTTTTCGAGCAGCTTCTTATCACCATATATCGTAGTTGATGGCAAAATATACGATACATCAATGTTTGCTTCCTCAATTCTCCACCAATACTTTCGAATGACTTCTTTTATCTGAAGATCCAATTGTAGATCGGTATAAGTCATTGGGTACGACTCTTGATCAAGTGAAGTGACCACTAGGAGTTGATTGGTTAGATTAGACAAACGCTGGGTTTCTTTCTCAATTATTGCTGCATACTCCATTCGTTCACTATCATCTATTACAGGAGATTTCAAGAGCTGGGCATAGCCTTGAATACTCATGAGAGGAGACTGATAGTCATGAGAAACGTTACTTATGAATGTTTTTCTTGCCAGATCATTGTGACGCAGCTTTATTTGCATAAGATGAAAGCTTGAGGCAAGTTGCCCTATCTCATCCTTTCTAGAAATATGCAAATGATAATTATAATTTTCGACAGCTATTTGCTTCGTCGCTTCTGTTAAATAAGAAATGGACTTTGTCATATGCCTAGCCAGCAACAACATACCTAGAACATTGACAACTGCAATAATAAGCAGGAATACAATCAACAACTTGTGAAAATCGGTGGTTACCGTATCATTACTTGCCCTGATATACAAACCATATGCAGTTTCACCCTTATGATAAGGAACACCTACCGTGTTCCGCAATTCATTATCAAAATGGCTAAACATACCGTTTTTTAAATGACGAACGCCATGGTAAACTTCTCCACCTTGTACGATCTCTTTTGCAGAGTCAGACAATGGATGACTACTATTAAACGGTTCACCAAAGACATAGGTATCTCCCTCAAAATTATCGAGGTGAATCTGGTATCCAAGTAGAGCTACTGAATCTAGATACTCAAATACAGCTTCTGTAGATAATGGTGTATTCTCTAGAAAATCGACGACATGATACGCAATTTCAACCAACTGTTCATCTGTATTATGCTTCGTTACATCCGTATAATAAGTATTTACAATAAGAAACCCTATTAACGTACTAATGAATAACGTAGTCAAAGCAGCTGTAACAAATTGTTTATACAAGCTATTCATACTAAAACCTCTATTTTGTAACCCACTCCACGAACGGTCTGAATCTCAACGTTAGCTTCATGACGTTTCAGTCGATCTCGAATGCGATTAATATGTGTATTTAGTGTGGATTCCAGATTCTCCTCGCTGTCTCCCCAGACTTCCTCCATTAGAAAACTTCGAGTGACCACTTTAGGAGCATATGAAAACATCAGAGAGAGTAATTCAAACTCTTTCATCGGCATTAACATCGTCTCTTTCCCAATTCTCATTTCGAAACTTCGATGGTCCAATTGAACGTTACCGATCTCCAGTACGGATTGGACGGAGCGATCCATTCTCCTAAGAACCACGGCCATTCGGAACAGCAGCTCTTGGGGTTCAAACGGTTTTACAATATAATCTTCGGTTCCGGCTAAATATCCCTTCTCTTTGTCTTCGATCTGTCCCCTCGCTGTAAGGAGTATGACAGGAATAGATAATTCCTCAGTGAGGCATCTCGTTAATTGAAACCCGTTCATTCCGGGCATCATTACATCAACAATAGCCAGATCCACATGAGATTCTTCTAACAACAGAAGCGCCTCTTCTGCGTTGTTTGCAGTTATCACTTTATATCCTTGCTTTGTTAAGTGTATGGAAACGAGTTGCCGTATATTAAAGTCATCATCTACTACAAGAATCTTCATACAACTTCTCCTTAGATAAACTGAACTAATAAGCAATATAATAACCGTTGAATCTAAACCCAATGTCAACTCTCACAACCTACTTTATGACGGCTATCATTTCTATGTAACAAAATTACTCACAATAAACATGTTTATATCCTCTAGGCATGCAAAAAAGGCATACAAAACATAAAGCAGCTGCCACAGGGCAACTGCTTTATAATCTCATATTTATTAGCTGTCCAAAGCTATCCCACAACGCTGATTACCAACGAATAGGAATAATTTCGGTTGGCATACAGCGTATATTCAGGATGTGTCCAAGACCCCCAGCTGTCCTTCGTGGTGATCTTCGGAAAGGCCTGTTTCTTCTGTTTTGGACTACGCTGATTCATTCGTTGAACGTTCGTTCATTTGCCTTCTTCATCAGCAGTAGGACCGTAGAGGCCTGGCAATGGAATATCAAGGAGCCGCAAATACACTCCAAGCTGCGCCCGGTGGTGAATCATGTGATTTAATCCGAAGGTGCGAAGTGCGATTGCCCGCGGTTGGCGCAGGATGATATGGTCACCATTCCGCAAGGTCCATTCCTCACTTAGCGTATTCTCATCACAGTCGGCTAACAGCTGCTGAAGCTTGACGACGTTCGCGTCGAATTCCTCCAGCACGTCATTGCGTGTTTCCAAGGCTTCCCGCCGAAGCGGAATGGTCGATAAATCAAATTCTGGATAAAGAAATATGGCGATTTGCCAGTTCAGCAGGTTGATCAGATGTGTGGCTAGCCCGCCCAACGTCATCGATTTCACGTGTGGTTTCCACGTCATATGCTCCTCGGGCAAGCGCTCCAGAATATGGCGCGTCATGGTCAGCTCCTGCATCGCGTCCCCAACGATCAGTTGTTTCACCATTGAATCCCTCGTCCCCCTTGTGTGAAATGTACTCCTTACATACTAGCATATATTGTAAGTATTCTACCGCTAGCTTAAAGTAACTTCAATTATTGTTTTGTTTTATAAGTAGTTTGTATTATTAGTTTTTGATATACTTTTATTGGAAAAAATGCTGATTGGTCGCGGGATCTTTCTTGGACTTATATGTCTAGTAATACGGAGGTTTTGTTCTTATGTTAAGAAATAGAAAAAATCATAATAAGTTATTTTATTCAACTGGAATTTTGTTAATTGTGATTATTATTTTTATCTACCTTTCCATTAAAACTGGAGTGGGAAGTGCTGTAGTAAAATTAGATAGAATCAACGAAAAATCAATCCATGTAACATATATGGATAACATTACTCATAAAGGAATTGGGGTTCCACAAATCGTGACACCCTTTCTCGAAGAAGGAAAAGAATATTATATAAGATTTAATAAAAACTTTTTTGGCCAACCCAAAGCTCTAACAATCGAGGAAGCTTATCCCGAGTGAAAATATTAATATCTTCAGCAAGCTTTTTTATATGAGAAATTCTGGCTTGTTTAACCCAAAAAATTTTAGTTAACCTGTCCATAAGTGAACAAAGCTGCCGATCATTTGATCAGCTGCTTTCTTCGATGCCATTTTGCAATAACGATCCTGCATAAACTCCTTCTAAACGAGCATAGTTTTTTGTTCCATTGTTAGCGATAGAGTAAACTAACCCTCCACTATCTCCACCAATTGCTCCGGATAGCGTAGTGACAACTACATCTTGTGTATCTCCAGGAATGTTAAAGTTTCGTAAAAAATGCGCCGCCATATCCACGCAGTATATCTTCAAACCGTGCACCATGTTCTCTTTTTCTTCTGTTATAGGATAACTTCTTCTATTTTTAATCGTTGCATCAAAGTTAACGGTTTGTATTGCCTCAGAATTTGCTGGTGTTGGTGAAGATGTACATAATACCACATATTGGAACTGAACTGCCCTTTACTTCAACAACAGCTGCAGCTGATCCTCCGATCTGCTGCAGCTTTGTTGATTGAACTATAGTTCTCCTTTAGCGTAACAAGCAATATTCATTCAGATGCTTTCATGCTTGTGCCTCGTCAAAAAAGGACTTACAGTTTTTTGTATGCAATTTTTCTATAATCTACAAACCCTTGCTTGTTATAGAAATTACTGGCGTGTTCATTATTAGCAAAATAACTTAGTTCAATCAGGTCTATCCCCTTACTCCTGGCAATTTCATATATATGATTCATAAGATGCGATCCATATCCTCTCCTTTTCTGCCCTTCTATGATACTGAGGTCATGCACTAATACAGATCTTCTCTCTTTCGTTATGGTATCTTCAGGATATTCGATGATTTCGATGCATGCGTAGCCAAGTGCTTCTCCCATATCCTCCAAAACTAAATAAGCCCTATTCTCATTCATCACCAACTGCTTAAATGATTCTCGAATACCTTCGAAGTTATATGTCACAAACAACTCTGGGTATAACGTTACATGTAATTCGTGTATGTGTTTATTTAAGCGTGCAAGCAATTCATAATCTGTAGTTTGGGTAATTTTCGTAACTATCCCTCCACTTTCTGATAATTTTGAAATTTAACTTATTTGAGTACTTTAGTTTATTTACATATTCCCGAAACCTCCTCTTATTTCCTTTTTTATGACTTGTTTTTCTGTGTTATCCTGCCCTTTAGCTTAATAAAAAAGAGAGCTGCCGTTGTGACAAATTGCTCCTGAATAGCTGAACTAACGTTTCCCGTTAGCGTAACGTTGTTCAGTACTTTTCAAGTTCTTGATCCAAATCGTTTAGCAGTACGTTAACCGTAAGAACAGCTGAATCATTTCTATTCCAAAAAATTGATGGCTTATACTGGTCTTCCTCAATACCTGGTAACCACTCATTGATAAACTCATCTAAAGAGATACTCTGTGCTTTATAATTAGACCACTCTCCAAAAGCACAATATTCCGCAAATTCTCTCTTTGGCCAGAATGGAATCATCATGCTTCCATCGTCGTCTGAAGTCATTGCCCATCCGTCATCATACAATCCCCAAACTTCTTCAAAATCAACAACCTTCTTAATAAAATACTCATATCGAATATTCGCGGGAAGTTTTATAACTGCTTCAAATTCTTTATGATTCAAAATTATCTTCTCCTAGTGATTAAACTAAAGTTACCCGTTAATTCAATGGTTAGTTAAATGAAAAAGTGGTTATCAATTAGTCAATTCTAATAATCTTATCAAAACAGTATGAATCTTTGTCATAGCCATTATGCTCATAGAAAGCGTGGGCATCAGTTCGTTTCATCCCAGTACATAGAATAATGCTGGAGATTCCGCTGTCTGTCGCATAATTTTCAGTGTATCGTAGCAGTTCAGTTCCTACCTTAAGACGTTGAAAATCATGATGAACGGCAAGTCCAGTTATATGCAGATAACCATTCGCAGACCCTACAGCTAATGAATGGACTATAGATATGAATCCAACAACATGATTCCCAAGTAACGCTACAAACGTTTTGTAATTACCTGCTCTGATCATCTTGTCCATCGTAACACGAAAGTTCTCATTCGTAACAGTATGTACGCCCAGTACATCATTCCATAAGATAACAACTTCAGTATAATCTTTTGATAAAATTTCTCGTATCTTAATTTTCATATCCTCCCTCCGTAAAATATGTTTGCGAAGATAGGATTCGACAATTGATGAAGCAATCCTGTCCGTGTAACCGTTCATTGATCAGTTGCCTTCTTTGTATTATTAAGTTAACGTTTCCCGTTAGTTCAACAATTTCACATGGTTATGATACCCTTCACCGTGATGTATCTAAGCACAAAGTACAGTTTGAACACAAGATATACATATCAGTATAAACACAAACCCACTCCTTTGGCGGAATGGTTTGTGTTTATAACTTTTCTTTTATGGAACTATTGTTCCGCTAAATCAAGGAGAGTAGTAGTTCTAACCTATTTCATTCCATCTCTAAAACTGATTCGCCACTAATTATCGTACCGTTATTCTTACCTTCGCAAATTTCTTTCATCGAGCCTGGTTTATCGAAGTTAAACACATGCATTGGCAGATTGTAGTCTCTTGCTAAAATGAAAGCTGATTGGTCCATTACCTTTAAGTTGTGTTTTAAAACGTCGTTGTAATGAAGCGAACGAAATTTCCTTGCATCTTTATCAAATTTAGGGTCTGCATTAAGAACACCATCAACACCTTGCTTTGCAACTAATAAAGCGTCACAATTAACCTCGATGGCTCTTTGTACTGAAGGATAGTCTGTTGTAACGTAAGGTTGACCGTTCCCCCCTGCAAAAATTACAATATAGCCTTTTTCTAGATGGTGGATTGCTCTTAGACGGATGTATGGTTCTGCAACTGAAGTAATAGGTATTGCCGTCATTACTCGTACTTCCTTTTTGGTCTTGGCTTTAAGAACTCCACGAAGCATTAAACTATTTACTACAGTCGCAAGCGTCCCAATGTTATCAGCTTCTGCCCTTTCTATCCCCCAGCTTTCCGCCATATTACCTCTGAAAATGTTACCCCCACCTATAACTAACGATACTTCAACGCCTAAGTTTACTACTGACATAATTTCATCCGCAATATGGTCTAACCTTTCTGGCTCAAAACCAAATTCAGAGTTTCCTGCTACTGCTCCACCACTTAGCTTAACGAGAACCCTTTTGTACCTTGACAATTCTTACACCCCCATAAAATAAAAAACACTAAAGCAATAAATGCTTTAGTGTCCTAATGGAATGGAAATATGAAATTACGCAAGTCGACTGAATGTAAGTCTTCTGTTTCCACCTCATACTCCCACTCCTTCCATTTTTTCCATCAAATAATTTTACATTACGTGAAGGTAAATTGCAATGATCGCAACCTACATATTTTACTTGTTATCATATCGCTTTAAATTATATTCAAAGTCGGTCGATGGATGTGCTAACGTCATTTCTGAAAGTGCCAAGCACAAGTTTGATGTAAACCTTCGACACCTCGCCAGACCACTCCAGAAGCCGTTCTACACCTTACTCCCAAAACAAAACTGTATCGGTCTATTATTGGAAGCCAATACTTTCCCGCTTCCGCCTTTATTAAGCATGTCAAAAAGTATAGATTATGATTATTAAACTAACCTGCCCGTTAGCTTAATGAGAAAGCTGTAATATTTATTAGATATTTATTAGATATCTATCTAATCGGTAATAGGTACATGTTCTTGTCCATTCCGGCAATCGGTACATGTTCTTGTCCTTGACTCGGGACACGAACTTGTACCGATAACATAAAAAAGCCGCTTAATTAGCGACTTCAATGGGAATATGTTCTTGTCCCCCGACAGGTCGTAAAATAGAAATTAATATTTGCAAAGTTCTGATATTCTATATTCAATTACAGTACTTCCCATGTGTTCACGACGTCCCCCGACTTAAGCGAACGATAGTGAGCGGCCGCGATGTGGTTAGTCGGTGCGGATGTGTCCCGGCATCTACTTCTTCGACTTAACTTCCGGGACCGAGACGGCTTGTCCGGAGATGAGTGAACACATTGTTATAGGATGTCAGCGACTTCTTCGAAATTCCTGAATTATTCTTTCCACATTAAATTAAAAATTTTAAAATATGTGATAACAAAACTGCTGGTTGATCTTCTTGAACTAAATGTCCTGCTTCAGGGATAGTAACAAACTGTGATGTCTTTATCTCACTATGCAATTTGTGCCCCTTTTCAATTGGAACCCATTTGTCTTGCCTCCCCCAAACAATTAATACTGGTATCTTAATTTCTCCATATTTATCTTCAATTTCATCTGTATATTTTTGGCTAGCTTGGGCTATTTGACGATAGAATGCAGGCTGACCCGTTGATCCAAGCCAAGGATTTAATATACCTTTTAAAGTTTCATCATTCATTGGTTTATATGTTGCCCCTTGAACATATGCAGAAACCATAGCCTTATGTATATAACTAGGAACTCCTTGAAAAGCTGATTCATATTTGTTTACGTGTGAGAAGAAAGTAGAACCCCAAGGTGCTACTGCCACGGGATCAATTAGAATAAGCTTTTTAAAGTCACGTTTATTTAACATGTGTGTTCTTAAAACAGTTGTTCCGCCAAAATCATGTCCAATAGCATACGGATCCTTAAGTTCCCAATGATTTAATAGTTCTACAAAGACTTTGTTCTGTACGCCTAGCGAGACATCTCCATCATTTTTTTCAGATTCACCATAACCTAAAAGATCATAATAATACACGGTAAACCATTGACTTAATGCGGGAATGATGTGCCGCCAATTAAAAGATGACCAAGGAGTGCCATGCACAAGGACTAAAGGAGGACCTTCACCCATGATTCCATAACATACTGTTCCATAAGTTGAAGAGAATCTTCTTGTTAAATTTATATTCTGCATAAATCTAACCTCCTATTTTTATCGTAATGATAAACAACTTGGCATAATTTATTAGTCTTGTATTAGTCTTGTTTTTCGCTGATTTCCTATAACGTCTTATTCACGAACTTCGTAAATAATTCCATATGTAGGGTATTCGCGAAACTTTTGAACTATCCTGCCCATTCGTAATGAAAACAAGGAGCAGCTGCCGAGGCAAACTACTCCTTGTTTGATTGAACTATCGTTTCCCGTTAGCTTAATAAATTGGTATACAATAATTGAATAACAAACCCATACCTAATGTTCCCCCTCTCAGGGCACGTCAAAGAGTTTATCAGGATCGACTTAAAAATTTATAATCACCTTCCCTTTTGGACGCCCAGTAGCGACCTGTTCTAATGCTTCATTTATTTCTCCTATAGTAAATCTTTTATGATGAAGCGGTGGAACAATGTTGTATTCTTCAATTACTTTTGTTATTTCCCTTAATTGTGAACCGTCAGAGCGAACGAAGAGAAATCGATATTCCACTTCATGCTTCTTGGCTTTGTTGTCGTATTTTGCGCCAGCAAGCGTAAAAAGTTTCTGTTTCCACCAAGGAAAGTTATTATTTTCGGCGAATTGTTTATTGGGCCCTGTACGGAGAGAGAGCAACTTACCTCCGGGTTTAATGATTTTTAATTCATTATCAAATTCTTTTACTCCTAAGGTATCTATTACATAATCGACCTTAGACACCACATCAACGTAGTTTTCCTTGGTGTAATCTATATATTGGTCCGCACCAATTTCAAGAGTACGTCCGCGTGCTTGCGAGTTCCCACTAACAATAACATGTAAACCCATTGCCCTTGCAATTGGGACGGCCATCTGACCAAAGCTACCCGATCCACCTGGGATAAAAACGGATTCACCTGGTCTTGCCTCTAGTTCCTCATGTAAGCCCTGATA
The DNA here is from genome assembly GCF_042684905.1 of Paenibacillus shunpengii. Taxonomy (NCBI): domain Bacteria; kingdom Bacillati; phylum Bacillota; class Bacilli; order Caryophanales; family Paenibacillaceae; genus Paenibacillus; species Paenibacillus shunpengii. The sequence continues at coordinate 2,100,608 of NZ_JBHUMJ010000002.1, forward strand.
AGCTGTAAGTCCAGTCAACGCTGCAGCAGCAGCTTCTTCATAGGATAAATTTTTTGGCATAGGTGCAATTGCAGCAGCGTCAATTGCAGCATATTCCGCAAAAGCACCAATTTTTTTGAGTGGTAGACGTGTGTAAATCTTATCTCCTGTATAATAACCCTTCACATTTTTACCTACTTTTTCAATAACTCCGGCCAATTCATTACCAAGTGTTAATGGAAGTTCATAATCTTGAATCAACTTCACACTACCTGTAAGAATTAACATTTCGAGAGGATTAACTGCTGCAGATTTTACTCTTACCAAAACTTCGTTATCGTCGATTTCAGGAATTGGAATTTCGTTAACTTGAACTTGAATTTGTTTTGAGTACTTGTTTATTTGTGCTGCCTTCATATGTGTGTTCACTATAATCAGCATCCTTCCGCTAGTGAATATGGTTAGTTTTTGTGTTAGAAAGAATCATGGCGTACAATTTTGTGTTGTACGCCAGTTCATCATGATTTTATTGCTCGTATTTACTTACTCCTGTTGTAATTTTAATTCTTCCATAGAAGGATAATCTGTATAACCCAAGCTTCCGTTACCCGCATATAATGTATTAGGTTCAACATCATTTAATGGATAACCATTTTTAAGTCGGTCAACTAAATCCGGATTAGCTAAGGACCAAATACCGACTGGGACTACGTCAGCAACTCCATTATCGAGATCCACACTAATATCTTCAAGTGCTCTTCCTGCTCGATTGACCAATAATGAGTTTGTCCAAATTGAACGAATCTCACGAAGCAGTTTTTCGTTCCCTAAATGCATAACATGGAGATATGCTAGATTATGTTTAGCTAATTCTTTTACAAGATACTGATATACTTCAGGTCCTTGTTCTCCTTCATCAATGCCTCCAAGAGGTGTTCCTGGTGAAATACGAAACCCGGTTCTTTCAGGCCCAATTTCTTCAACGACTGCTTTTGTAACCTCAATTGCAAAGCGAGCACGATTCTCCACAGTTCCACCGTATTTATCGTCTCGTTTATTTGAATTTTCGCCAATGAATTGATTGATTAAATAACCGTTAGCTCCATGAATTTCAACCCCATCAGCACCGGCTTTAATTGCTGCTGCTGCTGCTTTACGAAAGTCTGCAATCGTATTTTGAATGTCTTCTTCACTTAGCTCTCGTGGGTCAGGTATTTCCTGCATCCCTTTACTAGTAAACATTTCTGCGCCAGGCGCAATGGCAGATGGTGCAACTGCTTGACGATGATGCGGAGTATTGTCAGGATGGGACATACGTCCCACATGCATCAATTGTATAAACATATATCCACCCGCATCATGCACAGCATTCGTAACCTTTTTCCAACCTTCTATATGCTTATCAGTATATATACCAGGTGAATTTAAATAACCTTGTCCATCCTCAGAAGGCTGTGTACCTTCACTAATAATTAATCCCATAGATGCTCTTTGAGAATAATAAAGAGGACTTAGTTCTCCTGGCGTACCATCTTCTTGCGCTCTGCTACGTGTCATTGGAGCCATCGCTAATCGATGGGGTAATTCCATATTGCCAACTTTCGTTTTGCTCCATAGTTTCTCCATTTAAAAAATTCCTCTCTTTGTATGAAGTTTATTTATTGAATCCAATGTGATGTGTTTTATGATCGCTCTTAGCCTGTGCGTATCTGACTCCACTTGTCATCATCTTGCGAGGCAGCAATCGAGGTAAAAAAGCCATAAATTTGTTTCTTCCCCCTGTTACGATTACAGTCTTGCCGCGCAAGAATTCGCGATATCCTATGTCAGCCACCCGTTCAACCTCCATTACGCCGCTTCTAAACAGCTTTGAAGTAGCTAGTCCAGCACGATCGACAAATCCAGTCGCTGTCGGTCCCGGACAGAGTGCAGAAACAGTCACTCCTGTGCCACGCAGCTCATTCTCCAAGGCCTCAGTGAACGATAATACGTACGCTTTAGTTGCATAGTAAACTGCCATCAGTGGTCCAGGAAAAAAACCCACCAACGAAGCCACATTCAGCACGCCTCCTTGGTGCCGTTTGACCATATCCGGTAAGAACACTTTAGTCATTACAGTCAGAGCTTTGATATTAATGTCAATCATATTTGTTTCTTGCTCTAACGGTGTATCCAAGAATTTCCCATATAAGCCGAAACCTGCATTATTAACAAGAACGTCGATGATGATTTCTTTTTCTTTAAGCTCCCTGTAGATTTCCTCTGCCACGCCAGGTAACGCAACATCTTTGGCGATATATGTCGTATGAACACGGTACTTTTCCTGATACTCCCTCGCGAGATCCACAAGCTTATCCTCGCTGCGAGCGACCAACACTAAGTTGTATCCGTCTTTAGCAAAACGATCTGCCAGCTCTTTTCCAATTCCACCCGATGCTCCGGTAATGAGTACAGTTTTTGCCATCATTTAAGCTGTGGGTAAATAGCAGCTATACCACCAGCGAGAGCATGCTGGATTTGACGGCTCGGTTCATCAGCAAGAATCTCAAAGCTATCGGACTCTATTCCATCAATTGCAATTTTTGCAATATCAGCGGGGTTGGATTTCGGAACTTCTATACCTGATGTCATATCTGTATCCATAAAGCCCACATGCAAGCCTGCTACTCTCACATTTTGAGGATAGAGATTTAAGCGCAACTCGTTCGTCATTGCCCATTCAGCCGCCTTGGCAGCCGAATAAGCTCCTTCGCCCCCTCCAGTGCTAAACCATGATAATGCGGAGAGAATGTTCAGAATTGATCCCCCACCATTTTTAATAAGAATTGGTGCAAAATTCCGAATCATAGATAATGAGCCAAAGAAGTGCGTATTAAATTCCAACTGTATCTGATCAAGATCACCGTTAAGTAAAGTCGCACCTGTGGCCGATCCTGCATTGTTAATCAGAAGCGTAACATCTTGAGCCATCAAAGCAGCTGCTTCAACCTGTTGTAGGTTAGTAATATCAAGTTTTACTGGTATAGCACCCGGAATATCAATGGTCTCTGGATTTCTAGCACCTGCATAAACTTTGGCTCCTCTCGATAGTAATTCAAGTGCTAGATGACGACCAAAACCTCGGTTTGCTCCTGTGACAAATGCCACTTGTTCTGATATTTTCATTTTAATAACTCCTTTATCTCGGTTTGAATTTTAGTTTAGGGAGAAGTATTTTATTAAAGGAGAATGATCGTTCTAATAACTATAAAAAATGAAGGAAGATTCATTTATCTTACAAATGTAGATTATAGCAAGCTTTTTGAGAATGATCATTCTAGAAAAAGCATAATCGATCACGATTATGCCTTGTTTAAGTCTAGGCTCACTGTTCGAGACATCAAGCGTAATTACTCATATAAAAGTTTAAGGGATACTTCGGCTATTCGATGTAATTTCTCTTTGGGCATCGAAGTCCTAGTCATTACTCTTAGCCCTACACAAACCGTATGCAAGTGTTCGGCAAGTTCATCAGCATTATTTGCTGTGCTAAACTCGCCATTCCGCTGCCCCCATATAATAATATCTTTGAGCAATTGCTCAGATATTTTAAAAGATTCAGTGGATTTCGAATCAACATCAGCATCACGCATTGCCAATTCCACGGCTGAATTAACCATTAAACAACCCGACGGAGAATCTTCTTCACCATATATCATGTAGTCAAAGATAAGCTGAAGTGCCTCTGTCGCGGTATCAGAGCGTTTAACTTTACCCGTAAGCCCAGCATCCACTTTATTGTGAAAACGATCCATCGCTTTCAAAAATAGTGAATGCTTGTCGCCAAATGTGTCATATATGCTTCTTCTGTGAATCCCCATATGTTCTACAAGGTCACTCATAGATGTTTTTTCATAACCCTGTTCCCAAAAAAGCTTCATTGCTTTATCTAACACTACATTCTCTTCAAATTCTTTATTTCTTGCCATTCTAGTCCCCCCTGAAAAAAACATAACATATTGAGAACGATCAGTAAAGAAAAGAAACTATAATTCAATTAATTGTCACTTTTTTTATTAAACTAACCTGCCCGTTAGTTAAGAAAACGGCAGTCGTTGTTTCTATCCACCGTTATACATTCTAAATATATATAATTATAATTTCATTAAAAGAATCGGCGATATAGCTCTCGGCGCCGCTCCCCACGTAGTTGAGCATAGATTTGAGTGGTCGATGCTTTTTCATGTCCTAACATACCTTGAATAAACTCTAATGGGGCTCCGTTATCCAGAAGCTGACAAGCATATGTATGCCTAAATCTGTGAGGATAAACATTTGCTTTTATCTCACCCCGTGTTGCAATCCTTTTTAAAGTCCATCTAATTGTCGGAATGGCCATTCTTCGTATAGGTTGTGTTTCCGTAACAAACAGTGCTCTACTGGTATCTTTCCTACTTTCAAGATATTTTCTTAACCACACCTTACATTCGATTGTAAAGTATACCTCTCTTTGTTTTGATCCTTTGCCATTTACAATAGCTGAACAGTTGTCCCAATTAAGGTCTTCGATATTAATTTCTCCACTTCTCCAACCCGGCAGCCTGTACTATACAAGAATTCAAGCAGTGCTCTTTCCTTTAATGATTGGCAGCAGATTTTCAAGTGAATGACATCTTCTTCAATTAAGAATTTCGGCACACGTTTCTCTGTTTTAGGCTCACGCAATTTTAAAGAAGGGTTCACTGTTATATAGTTTTCTTCGTAAGCAAACCGAAAAAATGAACGGACAAAGCGAATACGATGCCCCAAACTGTTTGGCTTCAACCGATCAGAGTGCTTTGCTAGATATTCCTTCAGCAGGATCAGAGTAACCTCCGATATATCTAAATCTCCCAATCCACGTATTAACATTTTCAACTGCAGAGCATAGGCTTTTAATGTCTTCGGACTGAATCCCTGTATACGTTTATCTGCTTCATACAATCGCCATAACTCGCTTATCAACATAAATAAAACCTCCTATAAAAGAGCTACTAAATCTAGTTTGCTTCTATTAGGAGGTTTTAATCTTATATGTGATTGAATTAGCGTTTCCCGTTAGTTTCATCATAATGCCAATACAAGGTTTATACTAAATGTATGGTAAGGCATTCCAGTATAAGTGACCTTCCGAAAGAAAGAAAGGAGAGGTTGGATCATCTTGGAAGGGACTTTGGAATTTATTTACACCTTCATTAGCTACGATGACATAGGTCGTTTCCTCTCCCTTATTTTTAACCATATCTCCTACCTTTAAGGTGGACAACTCTGGATCAGTAATGGCTACGTTTAATAACTCTTCTGTCCAAGTTTCCCCTTGATCCCTACTAACCGTACACAATTTCATACGCGGCTCGTGTCGATGATGATTTACATAGTTGAATACTGCGTCCAGAATGATTTGTGCATCGCTTTTGTCCATTTCGTAACTATAGCCGACATCTAACCTCCGCTCCCCGAGAGCAGCCTTTCGTTTTATCCTACGTACTTTCCTTTTATCTAAATTGTCTTTACTCATCTTGACTCAACTCCAAAAATATTAATCAGGAAATCAGACTCTATTCATTCAAAAGTACTTCTGTCTGCATCCAGTAGTTAAAGACGAGCTATTCGGCATTTTTGTTGCATTATCCTAACAGATAACTGCACACGTTGCCAATGATGTCCACAGGCTGCCGTTAGTGTCGGCAGGCCCGTCTTATTAAGCTCTTGTTCCCCAGTGCCCCAATTAAATTGAAGGCGAACATGATCTCAGCTTCACAAACCAATTCATTGTCAACTGTGGCTATGCCTTTTCCTTTTACAATCTGTCCTTTAATTCGAGTTACCTCAAATTCAAGATGGAGTTGAAGTCCTGGTTTTACTTGCTTTTTGAAAAGACAATTATCAATACCGGTCAATAACCCTATCTTGTTGGAATTGCATTCTTCATCAGTCATTACGATACCATCAACCTGTGCCAGTGCCTCCACAACTAATAAGGTTCGTTGATTGTTACATTTTCTTTCCTTCAACAACTTCTAAGATTTTATCGACCAATAGAAAAGGATATCTATGTGGGATAACCTCTTTAATTTTATTGATATCAAACATGGGATTGCCTCCTCTAAGAATGGCTTATTGCCATTCTAAAGCTACTTCACCTGTTAATTTGGTCATTTCCACGTTAAACTACCAGTTACTTCAACGAACAGGAGCAGGCGCCGCGCGACCTGCTCCTGTAAAAATTATCTAACTATCGTTTCCCGTTAGTTCAATGACAGCCTCTTTAATACTCAATTCAAAATTTTATGGGATTGACACATGGAGAACATCCCTATTTATCAGCGATAAATCAGTTGACCTTCACGCTAATGTGAAGCTTTATACTGTCCTTAGTAAGTCGGCAACAAACATTAGGAAACGAGGAGGAGCAAGATCATGAAGGGATATGAAGGAAAGAAAGCTGTTATAACGGGCGGTACTCACGGTATGGGAATGGCTGTTGCTAAATCATTGCTGGCGGGGGGAGCCGAAGTCATATTGACAGGACGCAATCTAAAAAATGTAGAAGACGCGAGACGGGTACTCGGAGAACAGGCATATGTCATTCAGTCCGATGTGTCGCTATTGGAGGATATTGATACATTAGGTGCTTACGTCGCGGAACGGTTCGGTAAGATTGACTTCGTCCACATCAATGCAGGTATCGCAACGCTCGAGCCTTTCACGGAAGTGACCGAAAGCTCTTACGACAAGACATTTGACGTTAATACGAAGGGAGCATTCTTTACGGTTCAACGTCTAGCTCCGTTCATTCGAGAAGGCGGATCGATCATATTAACGTCATCCGTCGCAGATGAGGGCGGGACCCCGGGAATGAGCGTTTACGGCGCTTCAAAAGCAGCGCTGAGATCGCTTGCCTCAGGTTTTGCTGCTGAACTGTTGCCGCGGGGCATACGCGTCAATGTGGTTAGTCCCGGTTTCATTAATACGCCGACGATGGGTGTGGCAGGCTTCTCGGAGTCAGAACGGGCTGCCTTTGAGAAGCTTGGCGACCAGATTACACCAATGAAACGCCATGGCTCGCCAGAGGAGGTGGCCAAGGCGGTATTGTTTCTCGCCTTCGAGGCCACCTATACAACAGGAGCCAAATTGACAGTAGATGGCGGCCTAGGTCAACGTCTTTCCGTGGAATAGGAGAATGGTAGCGCAGAAGACCGGCGTGTCCATGCCTATAATCTTAGACTCGCTAGACAGAAGCCCGCAGGTTCTCCGTTTTGCTGGCAAGCGTAAGCGCAACCTGCCGTTCTAGGAGCCGCTTCAATTGCAGCATGGAATCGATCTGGCCTTTCACCTTGCGTAATTTTTCTTCGTAGATTTCATGCATTTCTTCACAGTATTCGTAATCATCCGGCGACGCAACCTCACACTGGAACAGGCTCCTTATTTCATCTGCCGTAAAGCCAAGCTTCAAGTAGAGCTGAATTGACCGGATCCGTTCGACGGCAGATTCGTTGAAATCACGGTAATCGTTCTCAAGTCTTTCGGCAGTGAGCAACCCTTTTTCTTCATAATGTCGTATTGCGCGCGTGCTGACATTTGTCAGTCGGGATAATTCGCTTATTTTCATAAATCAAGCCTCCTTGCAACTAGTATTAATCCCATTATATGCCAATGTTTCAAGGAATTAAAGTTAAGGAGGAAAACCATAAAAGAATACTCGTCTAATAAAAACTCAGACAAGGAAACCGATTTTATCCATATTACCGTCATTGGGTTCGGGAATATGGGCCAAGCTTTGGCGGCTGCTTATCTAGCGGCAGGTCACCCTGTGACTGTCTGGAATCCATCTACGGAATAAGCCGAGCGTCTAGTAGGCAACGGGGCAGTTCGAGCTGAAACAGCAGCAGAGGCCGTTAAAGTAGGGCAGTGTAATTGTGGTCTGTTTGTCGACATATGAAGTTGTTAAAAGCACACTGATGCCGCTCGATGCGGAGCTCGCCGGCACGTCAGCATCAACTTGACCACCGGAACTCGAGATGCAGCGCATCGCATGGAGGAATGGATTCTGAGCAAGAAAATCGATTATTTGGATGGGGCAATCATGGGCGGTTCCCCCGTTGATCGGTAGTCCAGACGCACTTATCCTCTACGGCGGCAGAAAGGAACTCTTTGATGCGTATCAGCCGATCCTTCAAGTTATGGAGGGAAGCACAACCTATTTTAGCGAAGATACGGGTGTGGAACTCTTGTATGATCTAGCAATGCTTACGATGTTGTACGGCGCTTGGTACAGCTATTTTCATGCCCATGCGTTGCTGCGTACGGCCAATGCTTCTGCGGAGAACTTCTTGCCTTATGCAAGCTATTGGCTGCATGCATTGACAAGTAAGGACTCCGCCCGCATCTTGGATGAAGGGTTATATATGACGGAGTTGTCCAACATGGCGGTCAATAAGCTAAGACTGGATATCATCGTCAAGAGCAGCCGGAAGTTGGGTGTGACAGCCGACTGGTTGCTCCCCATTTAGACTGTCGCCGATCAAATGGTAGCCAAAGGATATGGCAATGACGGTTTCGAGCACGTCTTCGAGACAATGATTAACCGCCCTGTACCAACACTTTTTTTAACACTCCCACCATACTTTCAGATTTTGAGGTGTAAATAGCGCAATTATCAGCTTCAGAGTCAAAAGACTTTGGTACCTGGTATATTCAACTTCAAATAGCCAGCCAGACGCATACCGGCCTTCCTCCGGCTCTAGGCGCGACCAGGCGAATTCGGCCACGCGAATCAGGAGGACTCCCGTATCGCGCATTAGCCTTGCATCCTGCTCCCACATCGACCGCTCCCAGTGCTCCGGATAATAGTCAACAACCATTCTCATTTCATATCCACCCCTATATCCCAATACTGTCACATTAAATTATCGCTTTCATTGTGAACCAAGATTATCAAGGCATGGAATTGCACGAAATAGACAGTAGTGTGCACAAAAAAATGACGCACCCATCGTGCGTCATTTACGTTTTTATTCATAGTTATTTATGGACTGTTGATAGAAAACACGTTCTCTCCATTGCGTGGGGGTCATATTAAAGTGTTTTTTAAACAGCTTTGAAAATTCCATCTGATTGTCATATCCGACACTATTGGCAACTTCTTTTATGGTCATGCTGCTCTTTTTGAGAGATTGCGAAGCCATCTCCATTTTAAGAGAAATAATAAATTGCTGCGTGCTTATGCCGCAAATGCTTTTGAAGATGCGTGCCAGGTGACTGCGGTCTATGTTTAAAAAATGGGCAATTTCGGAAACGGCTATCCGTTTGTGCACATTGCTTCTTATATAGTTTTTGGCATAAGAGACATAGGTTTCTGCCGTATTCTCATCTTTTGTCAATAATTTGCCCTTCGTAAGCGCCGCGATAAACGGCCAAAAATGGCTCATGATCGTTTCAAAGTCGGTCCAGCCTAAATCGATTATATTCTTCAGCGCGTTTCCGACGCCGTTATCATCATTTATGACGTGGTTCTCATGCGAGAAGCCTGTCACGGACATCATCTTCTCCGAGAAGCTGCCGTCAAACTCTATCCAGCGATACAGCCACGGATCATGGTCATCCGCCTTATAATAGGCCGTTTGTTTCGGATAGATCAGGAAAAACTGTCCCGCGTGTACTTGATAAACTTTTTTATTAATATGCAGCTCGCCATGCCCGCTGTAAATGTAATGGATGAGATAGAAGTTACGCGCCGCGGGCCCGAAGGAATATCCGTTATCGCACTGCTGTTCCCCATATTGCATGGGATAAATATCGGATGAGATTAAAGGACTTTTCGCATAGTAGAGTTTCATTGTATTCAGCTCCCGGAACTACTATATCACATTTCCCCATAATCACTCGATAAAAACACATTTATCTACTTCACTATTTATCCTATCATAACAATAAAAATGCAACTTGCGAGGAGGATTTCTTATGGAGAAAGTATCAGCTAAAGTTACATCAAGGACAGCGCCGGACAAGATCATGGATCCCGACTACATGTTTCCGGCTTTCTCGAACGGCAAGGTGCTTCTGAATAAAAAGCAGGGCCGCCTCCCTGCCATGGGCTGGAACAGCTGGAATGCCTTCGGCAGCAAGAACAGCGAGACACTCACAAAGTTGATGGCGGACGCGATCGTCGATTTGGGGCTTGCGGAGCTGGGATACAAGTATGTCGTGCTCGATGACGGCTGCTATAAGTCCGAACGCGTCAACGGGTTGCTTTCAAACGAAACGATTAAATTTCCAAGCGGCTTTAAGGCGCTATCCGATTACATCCACGGCAAGGGACTTAAATTCGGTATGTACAATGATATAGGCACCCATCTTTGCGCAGGCTCCGCGGTAGGCACCTGCGGCTTTGAGGATGTCGACACGAGGTCTTATATAGAATGGGGGGTTGACTTTATCAAAGTGGATAATTGCTACTACCTCTGGGACAACGCCACGTTCTCGGACTCCACAAACGCCAAATATTCCTACGCCCCGAATATCAGAAGCATTACGGTTACGGGCGAAGAACTGAATATCACTTTAAATGCTGTTAATGACGGTGTGCTTCTAGGCCAAGGTGCATCAAAAAATAGCGGCGACTACGTGACCCATATCGGCACCTTCGACGGAACAAACGTGGGGACAACACCTGTAGGCGACCGCTGGGGAGAGCTGGCGTTTACCGTAAACGTGCCAGAAGGCGGAAACTACGCCATAACCGTTAATTACGCAAGCGGCGAGGAGAATGGCACGGGACGCTGGCTTCAGCTTGCGGTTGGAAGCGCAGAGAATGAAACCCGATATTTCGATGATTTGCTTCCTCTTACCGAAAGTACGGCTGCCTTTGCAGATTCGGAAGAAATAACGGTTTCCCTAAATGAAGGAGAGAACATCATACGTCTTATGAATCATAGAAGACAAGAAAATACGCTTAATTCCTATGCGGTTTTGCTGGAAGGCTTGAACAAGGCTGACCCTAACCATGATATTGTATTCTCCATTTGCGAATGGGGAAAAACGCAGCCGCAAAACTGGGGATATAAGGTTGGTGACTCCTGGCGTATTCTTAACGACATAACCTTCAGCGTCGGCTCCGATGGAAATCCGGGCTCCGCCGAATGGAGTTCGAACCATACCGCAAGCATAACCTCGCAATATAGCAAGGCGGTTATTATGGATGAGTTTGCCGGGCTTGATAAGGGGTGGAACGATCCCGATATGCTTGTCATCGGTATGAACGGGATTACAACGACCATGAGCAAAACGCATATGACGATGTGGTGCATGATGAATTCTCCGATTATGCTTGGAATGGATTTAAGACGGATTGCTAAGGGCGACGAGCTATGGAGGATTATTGCGAACAAAGAGGTCATCGCCTTGAACCAGGATTCCCTCGGTGTCCAAGCCAAAAGAATTTACTGCTCTATCGATCATGCCAATCCCGATACGGCCTATATTGCGAATAACAACCGGGTCGATATTCTGGCAAAGCCTCTTGCGAACGGAGATATGGCCATATCCTTTATCAATCTCAGCGACTCGAAAGATACGACGGAGCACTCCGTTGATGTAAGCCGCATTATCGATTATCTTGGACATAAAATGGTTGATATTGAAACATTCAAACATGCAGCAAGCTATTGCCTAAAGGATTTATGGACAGGCGAGGTGACAACGAGCATTTCAAAGACCTTCTCTGTTACAGGCATTGACGCCTATGACAATGTTACCCTAAGAGTTACTCCTGTATTATAAGCTGATGATTGAGGATCTTATTACTACCGAACAGTTTGTGACCATGGTCATTAGAAGCATAAAAGGCCATATAGAGCCAACGCGCGGCAGTTGGTCGTCAGGCTATATGGATTACGCGTTGTATAAGGGAATAATTGAGGACTATGATCTAACCAACATAAGCAAACCCATTGAGCGCCGTTCCGCTGCAAGAATCGTTCATGAGGCCCTTCTGACCGAATTCGGAGAAAGAGACGAGCAGGATTGGTCGGCGGCAGAATATCTTAGGGACTTGTATTCCTGCCGTACCTGCGTCATGCACATCGCGCAGATATATGTAAAAGGTATAATGCACGGACGTGACCCATACCTGTTCGATGCAGCGGGCAGCTTAACTCGTGTGGAAGCAGAAGTAATTGTAGCAAGAATGCTTGATAGGGAGCAGCGTATTCCTCGGACTGAGGGCAGAGTATTTCAAAGTAAGCATCTGACCCCTGATGAAGCATGGGAGCTGATGGTGAGTGACCCTACGGCAATGCTAGTCGATGTGCGTACGAATGAGGATTATCGAACAGGGCATATCCGAGGAAGCATTTGTATACCGTTACAGGATATCTTCAATAACCCGTTCTCGGTGTGCGTGCGAAAGGATACTCCATTAATCCTTTACTGTCAAAAGGGGTATAAAAGTTCTATAGCTTCACAAGCCCTTATAGATGCGGGTTATAGCAGAGTTTATACGATTCCAGGAATAGCGCAGTATTCGTACCCTTTGTAATAGGAGACCGGCTGCTTCCGCTGTCCTCATAATAGCCCCCGTCTTTGATGTCAAAGATGGGGGTTATTTGATCCTTGCTTGTTATCTCAGCCTCTTCGTTTCGCCTGTCGCAATACGGACGGATTCGCCGTCTGCGCTAACCCAAACCTCTTGGGCATTCGGATTATGCACCATGCTCCGATCAACCGAGATTGTATGCCCCTAATTCATATTTACTCGCCAGAGTCAAGAACAAACGCTTTTCATTTGGTGTCATGCCTCTGTTCAACATCGAACGTTCTGCCAGAATATCCTTGGAGTATTTATGGATATCGCGTCTAGTTTTCTTCAGTTCAAGCGCTTCCCTCTCCGCATTAGCCTCCTCCCTTTGTTCTAGACGCTTGAATTCTTTTCGTTGGCGTCTATTCTCTTCTATTTCAATCAGATATTGCTCATATGACCTCGACCAAAACACTAAAGTAGCGGCTGTTTTGAGTGTTCGCATTTCGGGCCAACTTTGCCCGAAGTGAAGGTATTACTTTATCCGTGTTTCAACGAATGTGTCGGTTTTATTGTGTATTTCAGAAAGCTGGGAATGATAGATATAGTGTGATCCTTCAAGGATGGCTAATTCTGCGTTCTGGCCGAGCCGTTTCAAATGCTCTGTATGGTATTCCTCTCCTGTTTTGGAGGCGCCTATTATTAAAACAGGAATGTTTTCTGGAAAATCCATATCCATTACTTGAAGAATATTATCATTTAGACGCTTCATCTGATCTATGAGATTATCATTATTTACATGGTTCATAAATTTGGTGTAATCATCAATTTCTTGTTCGGTATATCCATTGGATTCCTTCATGGAAAGCACGGATGATACGATAAGAGGATTAACATATCTACTTAGCCCAATAGCCTCCTGTATCTTACTTATCCCATACACAAAACCGGGTGTATCGGCTCCCTTCGTAGCCGATGATGTAGGATCGAGCATAATAATTCCGGATATTTCATCAGGGTATGTTGATGCGTAGTGTTCAGTGTAAATGCCAGATCCGGAATGTGGCATTAGTAAATACGGAGCGGAAAAACCAGCTTCAGATAAAGCCGTTCTTATTTCTTCTGTAACATTTTCATTCGTCCTCGGCACTTCTGTTTCATCACTAAAACCAACACCAAAATACTCAACACAAACAACGGTATAATTTTTTGATAACTCTCGCATCAACGGCCCGAAATCAGCAGAAGGCAACGGATTTCCAAAACCCGGTAGTAGCACAATGGTTTTTTCTCCTTCACCCATTGAATAGATGTGCATGTTTTGACCGTTTACTTCAACCATTTCTCCATATGGTATGATTTTTTCTAACCCATTGGAAAAAAACACCTGATTGATAATTAGGCTAATAAGGTTTATTGATACCATAATGCATAGGATAACAGCAAGAATAGTCAACATTTTTTTCTTCCACCTTTTATTTCTTGAGTGCTTACGCATTTCTATTTCTCACTTTCTCCGGGGGGGGGCAGATATAATTGAAATATCTCTTGGTCTTCTTCCTTCTGACATTTCGTGCGAGTGTTTTATGAGTAAGCCTTGTAGTTCCAAAAGGAATTGGTCAAACTCCCGATCGTCCATCATTAAGATAGTATTATTGAAAAATATCTTGTTGTTTCCCGGCTTAAAGTTCTCTCGATTGAAATACTTATCAAATTTTGTATAGATGTTCATAAGGAACGTAAACAGCTTTTTTGGGACGTCCTCCATAGTATTTTGCTTGCTCAATTCATCCGTATTGAGCGAAAGAGTCCTCTCAACACTTCCACGTACTTTTCTTTCCTCAACAACTGTCAGCACATGGGCATCTATTAGGATGTTGATATGCCGATATAGAGTAGTGCGTGGAACATCACTTATTAATTCGCATAACTCGGTAGCTGTCTTTTTTTCTTGCGAAGCAAGTATCTGTACAATTCTCATTCGCGTAGGATTTATCATTACATCATATATATCCTTTGACATGTTACACCTCCATTGTTTCCAAATATAATATTAATACCAACAATGGGATTATTCAAGCCGTTTCACATTTCTTAATAAAATCCATTCACTTAAAAGAAGGTTACAATATCTGCTCTTTCAGCTGCCTCAATGAGCTCCTGACTGTATTCCCCATTCTATTCTTTCCTATCGAATGCATAGAATATCCTTTAAATGAACAATTTTCATTGTCACTGTAAGAGTTATTTCGTACAATGCCGCCAGTTGGCAATAGTAGCAGTTGTCACGGCATTGTATAGAAGTTCTTGTCTTGAGCTCACGACAAGAACTTCTATACAAAAAATAAAAAAGCCGCGGTTTATGCGGCTTCCGTTGTATATATGTTGTTGTCGTCCGAAATATTTCTTTTTGAATGTATTCATAATCATTATATTCTTTATGTTCTTCATGTTTAACTATACATGGTCATTTCAAACGTTGCAGCTCATCAATGATAAGGTCATAAGCATATTAATGTATTGTTTCATCTTGGCATTAGTTTTAATTCTTCACCTCATTTTTTAATATAAGGACTTTCACCGAGATATTGAGTAAGACCCACATTCATTTCTTGACGAAATTTGAATCTTCAAGATAGTTTGATGCAACTCCCTTAAAGTGAACATCTATGATCGCCCTGAATGACCTCTCGGCGTTTCAAGCGGTCAACACTGCTGGCATTTTACTCTCACAAACCATGCAACCGGGCAGACTCTTTGCATTGGATACCATCTCCTTATACTCTTTGCTAACGGTAGGCGTTTTCCAGCCCCCGTTCGGGACTTTCACCCTATAGATGACGCCCAAGCTGGGCGTGGATTTAAGTAATTCGAATGTCTCTTTCTTTTTTAGTTCAAGTGCATTTTGTAGCTTTTCGGGAGCTATATCTCGAATATCTTCCAACATACAGCATTCTTCAAATAAATCGATCGTTTCCTTGTTCGCATTATTTTGTTCCAAAAGTTGTGTTACATAAGGACGGTATAGATACGCGTAAGCATCTTCAAATGTTATTGCCCCCTCAAGCAAGGAATCAAGCATGCCAAGATTTAATATACATAAAACTTTTGAATTTCGTCAGAATGCTTCAATTCAATTTGTAAATTTAATATACCACTCCTTATTAAGGCATTTGACTAAATGAGTTGCTCCACCCATTTTTCACCTTGACATTAACTACTTGACCGGATATTCGATTGCTCGTAATTCCTCTAGTAATTCTCCGTTGTTCACTTTGTTTTTCACAGTTCCGTTTTAGCACCTGAGAATGCTTGTGGATATAGAGGTCCATCTTTAATTGATTTATATACATTTTGCAATGCACAGTTATGAACCCATACTCCAAGGTTAGAAACAAAATACGAGTTGAAAGCCTTCTTCTGAAACAGCCCAGCAACCTCTGTGTAAGCCACTTCTCCAGTCTCATCAGGCTTGGCAAGAACCTTATCTCCGACTTGAATGTCCTTGATAGGTTTCTCCGCTTTCTCGTTTTGTTAAGCTATCGTTACGCTTTAGTTTAGTGAACAGGTCTTCAACAGATATCACTTCACTCTTTCGGAAATAATTTTACTTATTTCTTCAGGATTTTGAACACCAATGATCAACTTTGATATTTTGAACATACCAACTTTAAAGCTATTCAAATCTAAATGGAGGGTTTCAAGCTCATTTTCAAAAAAGTGTAGTTGAAAGCCACCATCTGATCTAAATAACCCATTTCTCATTTCCCCGAATAAAGCACCATATAGTTTAAAACCATCTGGTATCGGTCTACCTGTTGTTGTTCCCTTGATTGAAGAGTAAGGAATTTGCAACCCTTTATCTAATTTTAAAAACGGAGAGTTTCCAAAATCGATATTTACGTAGGTTTCCATTAGTTGAATTTTTCGTTCCATATATTGATTCCCCTATTTTCAAACGCCCCATAATTACATATAATACCATAAATGACTTTTTATTTATAAAGCTCTGAGCTCTGCCTGTTAGTTCAATAAAAAGAGGATCATGTTCTTGTCCATTCCGGCAATCGGTACAAGTTCTTGTCCTTGGCTCGGGACACGAACTTGTACCGATAACATAAAAAAAGCCGCAAAATAGCGACTTCAATAGGAATATGTTGTTGTCCCCCGACATCACTTCCCCTTTTCATTTCAATTAGCCCGATTCCTTAAAACACAATCCAATGAATTGCACAGGAACATAGTTAGATACTCATTTAATCGGGAATCGACTGTTGTAACCAATGAGACCTAAGCCGGGCCCCGCACAAATGACAGCAATGGTTTCAAAAGTAATCCACCTCTCTTCTAACAACTCAATGGAGTGATTTTTAATCCTTCGACTTCGGTTGTACACTTGCTTTGGAATACGATCTTTAATGGTTCATCAAATCCCAGTGTTTAATTCGGAGAAACGTGGACTTATTAGGCACTTATCATCTGCATTACTGCACAGAGAGACTATAAATTTAGTTATTCCAACGCGGTTTTTTCTACTTCTAATTTGGAATCCGCACGCATCGCCTTGACGTAAATCATCGTTGTGTTTAGATTGTCGTGTCCCATAATTTGTGCCAAACGGTGCAACGGTGTATTTTCTACCATCACATAACCAAACCGGTGCCTTAAATCATGGGCGCTTATTCCTTCAAGCAACGATGCTTTTACATATTTCTGAATTAAATGCCTTAAAGCGCGTTCAGTCAAGCGGTCACCGGTTTTCTCTGAAGGAAACAAATATTGACTGTCTGGAGGGAGTGACTCTAAATATTTTTCTAAAGCAAATCTACACGTATCGTTCAAAGGTACTTCACGCTGTTTATTCAGTTTTCCCGATCTAACGATAAGCTGAGCGCTATGTGTTCCGATTTGTATATCTCCGGGGGCCAAATTGCATAACTCCATTGTTCGTAAGCCGGTGTTAAGCATCACGATTAGAATAGTATGATCTCGATAAGAACCTCCGCTCTTAGCTGCAGAGAGTAATGCAGCTTCTTCTTTATCTGTCATCTGCCGTGGGCTTACCCTTTCTTCAGGAATCAATTTGATGGGCTTGGAAGGGTCACGGAGAATCCTGGACTCCGACATGGCCCATTCAAAAAAACGTTTCAGGGTTATAAGCCTTCGGTTAATGGTTGCTGGTTTCAATTTCATCACTTTTTGCGCGTAATCTCGATATCGTATGAGTGTTGAAACAGCAACTTCTTCTACTCGGAATATAACCTCTACGTCTTCCTCTGGATGGTCGGCTTTCTCAAACCAACTGATAAAATGTTTCAAGTCGCTTGCGTATTCTTTTAATGTTTTGGGATTCAAATTCCCAAGGGTGTTGAGGACATAAATAAAATCCTGAATCGTCTGCTCTCCCTGTTCTGAAATCCCCGTCGACTCTCTCATTAGCAAAGCCTCCAAATCTTGACTTACATTAGCGGACATGGTATTATTATTTTAACCTAAACATTAGCGGACATCAACTTGTATGCATTGATAACACCTAATGACCGCTAATATATATTAGCAGTCAAAACAAATGGTTATGGTTAAATTTATTTTAGGAGGAATTCTATGCAAACAGGTACAGTTAAATGGTTTAATGCTGATAAAGGCTTTGGCTTTATCGAAATCGAAGACGGAAATGATGTATTCGTTCATTTCAGTGCGATTGTTGGTGATGGTTTCAAATCATTAGATGAAGGTCAACGCGTTCAGTTCAATGTGGGTCAAGGCAATCGCGGACCTCAGGCTGAGAACGTTTCTAAAATAGATTGAAATTTTTCAAGCTTTCCTAATCGTGGGAGAGCTTTTTGTTTATTTTTACTAGCATCCATACATGAGTCCTTTCATTTTCATAATCTATAATCATAGAAGTGAGGTAGTGTGAATGAATAAAGAACAATTAATAGAAGAAGTGTATAAGTCTAGTGGTTTTTCAAAAAAGAACTCCGAAAAAGCTGTTACACAAGTGCTGGAATCCATATTTGAAGCCTTAAAGCAAGGAAAAGAAGTTGAACTAGTCGGCTTTGGAAAATTTAATGTACGCTATCGTAAAGCACGCACGGGAAAAAGCAGCAAAACCGGCGAAAAGGTGTCACTTCCGGCAGGTAACATTCCAGTATTCACGGCAGGAATTGCTTTAAAAGAAGCATTAAACTAAAAAGTCACCCCAAGCTAAAATTAAAGATGTAAATACATCAGAAAAGTGGTTTTATATCAAGATAATTACAAGTGATTCAAATATAAATGTCCCATTTGCTACTATTGATGACATTATTAATTATTATTCGAAACAGGACTTGCAGCCAAAAGCAGCCGATCCGAGTAATTTAAGGAATGACACAAGTAAGTAAGTTACCTAGTAGGATCCCGCCATAGAATACGGGTATGGTGTTGAACTATAACTTACAGCAGATACTTTAAGAGCAACGCCCTCATGGATGATGCTCTTGCCATCGAAATTTTATTAGATCTACGGGTGCTTCAATAGCGACTGTGGGATGATAGCAGCAAACGATTTTTCGGGACTAAAAGAATAAACAAGTAGCAGATCGTAAGTTTTTGCGATCTGCCTTATTTTATTTGGTTACTCTACAAGGGGAAACTTGGTGATTATGCCTTTCAAGCTCCTAAACGGTGAATTCCACCAAAAAACTCCCCCCCTCTAGCTCACGACGTCGGTAATAGCCAACTATTTATCCTTTCTAACCTGATTGCTGCAGCAATTAAGGAATTTTGGGTATGTTAAATTTTATTAATGACTTTAACACGCTTAATTGACCATACTGATATAAGAATCATGTTGGCATCTTCTGTTTCTATTACTATTACATTAGGATCGGGTGTCCAATTGGGTTTACCCGTATAAAATTCCCCGCTAACTAGATGTATATTTAATAACAAGTGAAGTTCAATTGCATTTTCTAAAAGGGATATGACCACCCATTTGTCCCCCTTCTCTAGGCTTTATGTTATCCTGAAAAGTAAAGAACCTTTCCGCACTGCCTAACCACTCATCTTGGTATAATTTTCCAAAACTAGGAAATTGGAGGGTGATTTGTCATGCTTATTTTTACTATTCCACATGACTTAAGTTCATTTTGCTGGTAATCTTGACAAGCTATTAGCTGGTATAGCTTAATGAAATAGCCGTAAATTCCAGTTAGATATTTATCTAATCGGTTATAGGCCCATGTTCTTGTCCCTCGACAACTAACCTGCCCGTTACCTCAAGGAGCAGCTGCTATCCAGCCAACTGCTCCTTGCTGTTATCAATTAACATTCCTTAAGATACTGTTTGTTCTGTTTCTCTCTTTCACATAAGACTACTTAATTATTTTAACCTCTGCGTATGATGATTTAGATGACTCTAGCAAGGGCTGCGAGATAGACTTTAAGTGATAATCAAAAAACGCGGATACATATTCCCTCTGAGCATCAAGCGCTCGCTGAGGATCAACGGGGCCTATGCTTTGATGGATCACCTGCCTGGAGAGACTCAGCTTCATCGCAATCTGAGGTAACAGGTACTGATAATCAGTGAAGGTAAAATGCGCTCCGTTCGGTATACTTAAATCGAATTTCCATCCGCTTGTTCGGCTCCAGAACATACCCCGGTCCTCAGCAGTCAAATGCGAGTCCACTTTCCCCTCATCATTGATACCGGAGTTAAGCAGCATAAATGGACGATCTAGACCATGTTGAGCCACGGGAAGTGGATGGTTAGGCATATGCCCTAAAGTTCCGTCCATATCAATTCCCGCATCGAACCGATCATCTTCATACATCGTTTGAGCTGCTGTCGCACCTCCTGCGGAGTGCCCATAGATGCCTACCTTTGACAAATCAAGCGTTTCAGGCAACCCTTGAGGCAATCCCTTCTGCTCTGCATCGATATTACTCCCGGTCCTCATCTCCTCCAATTGATCCAATGCAAATCGCACATCATCAACTCGTACATCTATCATCTTTAGCACCGTTTCAGCATTAATCTCCGGTAATGTTCCCTTTACGATCCGCCCGTCGGGAAATTCGACTACAGAAGATTCATGTGTGTGATCTATTGTGATAACAACATACCCCTGGCTAGCCAGCTCCTGAACTAGAATAGTGCCAAAACTTCGTGGTACAGTGCCTCCTGGTGAGAAGAAAATCACTGGCCATCCTCCTTTTTTAGCAACGGCAGGTGCATCCAGCCATGCATGCGTATCGATGCCCGATAAATCAATCGTCCCAGGATCCAGACCAATCGATGGGATTTCTTCTTCATCGTAATGCATAGCCGCACCCTCATGCATATATGCTGCCCGCTGTCCGCTTTCTTTTTCAGCCGGATACCAAATACTGATCATAAGTTCCCTCTGGAGTTGGTTCACCCATGGATCTATTCTTTCCGTGTCCACCAAGTGAAGCTCTGTAACGCCGATCACGTAATCCCCTTTCGGTTTAGGTAAATCAAAGTGAACATCGCTTGTACCTCGATCATCAGCTTCTTTCAGTGGTTCCGGAGCCAACCAGACGAGGAACCCAACGAGTATTAGGATACCTGCTACTATACCAAGTAAAGCGAGACGGCTGGAATGTAATGCTTCCCCGATGAGGAGTTTGCTGACCGAACCTATGGTCAATATAAAATAGAACATATAAATCACCAAAAAGATGCTTATACAGATCAGTATCGGCTCCAAAAGGCTGATGCCTCCCAATCCTCCGAACAACCTTCTCATCCAGGTGAAAATGACAACATAGTGGACTATTCCAACAATCAGCGGGAGCATAAAAACTACAGCGTTTTGCTTGATGATGGACGTTCTGATTTCCTTTTTACTCACACCAATCTTCTTGAGAATATCATAGCGGGAAATATCACCTGTAGCTTCAGTCAATTGCTTAAAATAAAGGACACTACCCAATGCAAGGAGGAACACAAGCCCAAGAAAACCAAGAATAAATACATTCAACCCCGCATTTTCAATTCCTACACGATACTCGGCATAGTACGAGGACATCTTGGATTCCGGTGTTGCTATGTCGGCAAGCGTATCGGAGGTTTTTTTCGTCGTTTTTTGTTCTTCTACCGCATATCCAATATAATTTACAGGCGTACTTTGCCGTTCTACGGATTTGTATAATTCGTCAGCTACTACGATCATGTTATCCGGATAGCTCCAGTTCACGATTCGCTCAATCGTCATATCTGTATAAGCCAAGGTTAACTGCTGAGAGGACAGCTGCAGAGAGATGGTTTCACCATCATAATCTGCCCACTCATGTTCGGTAAACATCGGGCGAATTGCAATCGCTTGATCGCTTTCCGTTACATTAACTTGGGGAATGCCTAGTGCTTCTGCAGCTTGGTTATATCCGCTCATCGATATCACTTTGATGGGCTGCTCGTTATTGGCTAGCTGTTTGTTTGATATAATTTCGTTATTGGAAGAATAACCGTTAAGTTGAACGACTGAAATCTCCACCTGCGCAGTGACAGGATGTTCGGCATCTCTTTTAATGATATTGTCCACTTGCTTATTGAAAGCTTCGTCTTGACTGACAAACATGTAGCTGAATGGAGCAGCCAAACGCGCAGAATGTTCGTAGGTGTGGTAGGTGCTCAATCCAAAACTAAATGCACATAAAGCCAATGCCGACAAGATGGAAATGATGGTGAACGTACGGGCATTGCCCCTCATCCGGTATACAAGATTTGAGGTAATAACCAAATTCATACCTTTAAAGTAATGCTGCTTACGGCTTTTCATCAATCTCAGCATAAAAATGACAAATGATGAAAACATAAGTCCAGTGCCCAAAATGATTCCAACCGTCATCATTCCTAGGTTGGTTAGTATCTGTTCAGTATTTGTGAACTCCCTTAAACCAATCGCATAACTGATTGACAAGATAAGGACCGCAGCACACGCAGAAATGATGGAAGCTCGCGATTCACTCTCACCTTCCTGTTCTGCCCTAAACAACTCGATCAACCGGAATCGGTAAATCAGTCTGTAAGCTTGCAGTGACGTAATCAGAATAATGATCATGAACACAATGACTGTACTTGCTACTGCTGGAAATGAAATTGAAATGCTAATGTCGACATTAACGCCGAGCAACCTCGCCAACATCATGGAGAACAGCTTTGATAATAGGGTTCCAACCATAACTGCTAAGACCAGCACAATCGTACCAATCAATAGGTTTTCATAAAACAGTAGTTTCCCAATCGTTTGCTTAGGTAACCCCAGTAGCGCGTAAAGCCCCACCTCCTGCTTCCGTTTCCGGGTAAAGAATTGATTCGAATACAAGATAAACACTGAAACGAACAAGATCAGGACTATGGAGGCGATGAAAAAAATAGATTTCATACTTTCCGATGATTCAATTGATCTGATGATTTCTGTACTATTCTGAAGAGAAACGAAAATATAAAAAATGACCGTACTTACAAACATGGAAAAAAAATAAACGAAGTAACTTCGGAAATTACCCTGAATATTTTTCCTTGCCAGATCAAACAGCGTCATTTGCATCCCCTCCGAGCACGTTCAGCACATCAAGTATCTTTTTAAAAAACTCTTTTCTGGTCATGTTGCCTTTGACTAGCTCTGCGAAAATACCGCCATCTTTAATAAAGAGCACTCGGGTGCAATAGCTTGCTGCGTAAGCATCATGTGTAACCATAAGAATCGTGGCAAACTCCTGCCTGTTCAGATCATTCATGGTTTCCAGCAAATCTGTTGCTGCACGTGAATCTAGGGCTCCTGTCGGTTCATCCGCCAGGATTAGTCTCGGATTGGTAACGATTGCCCGTGATGCTGCGGTACGCTGCTTTTGCCCGCCAGAGATTTGATAAGGGTATTTATCCATCAATTTTTCTATGCCAAACCGATTCCCGATTGCCTCAACTCGGTGCTCTATTTCTTTCACGTCCATCTTGGCCAGAGCAAGAGGAAGCACTATATTTTCCTTGACAGTTAGCGTATCTAATAGATGATAGTCTTGAAAAATAAATCCTAGCTTCGATCGGCGAAACTCGGATAACTGAGCTTCATTCATTTGCAGCACACTTTCCCCATCTATTACAACGTCTCCTGAGGTCGGCTCGTCAATTGTGGAAACGATATTGAGCAGTGTCGTTTTCCCGGAACCGGAAGGCCCCATAATACCTACAAATTCCCCCTCATAAACGTTCATATCAATCCCATGCAGTACAGGCATGACATTTCCTTTGACGGCGAATGACTTTTGTAATTGATTAATTCTAACGATCTCTTTCATTTCTTGCATAGCACCTCCTTTGTTAATTACTTTGTAGCATAACACCTTCACTTACAAGGAACCTTGGTTCTGACTTACGTTTTCCGTAAGCAGACTTACACTTTTGTCACCTTGTATAATAGAGATGTTTCCTTTATATAACAAAGGTATAATGAGATGGACTTAACCTAATTGGAGGTAACAAGTGTGAAGATTATGGTTATAGAAGACGATGTGACGATAAGAGAAATGCTTGGAGCGACCGTTCAGAGATGGGGATTCGAAGCTGTTCTTTGTAACGATTTTGATCAGGTCCAGCAGCAATATGTGAAAGAACAACCTCATCTGGTGCTTCTAGATATCAATCTGCCAGTATATGATGGATTCTATTGGTGCAGTAGGATCAGAGAAGTCTCCAAAGTCCCAATTATCTTCCTCTCTTCCCGAAACACTCCCATGGATATGGTAATGGCGATCAATATGGGTGGAGACGACTACATCACGAAGCCATTCTATGACGAGATCCTCATCTCTAAAATCAAAGCGCTGCTGCGTAGAACATACTCTTATACAGATTCTGTCCTAAATGTAATTGAGCATAACGGTGTGATATTGAACCTGAATGACGGAAAGCTGTTATGCGGGGAACAAACAGCCGAACTTACGAAAAATGAGTTTCGAATTTTAAATCTTTTGATGCAAAACAAAGGAAGAATTGTCAGTCGAGAGAAAATGATGCGACGTCTGTGGGAAGATGAAAGTTTTGTAGATGACAATACATTAACCGTGAATATGACCCGTATCAGAAAAAAACTAATGGAGTTGGGACAGAATCAATTCATAACGACGATCAAAGGTGAGGGGTATATCATTAAATGAGTCTTTTACAATACTTAGAAGATAGGCTTTCTGTTATTATACTGGCTGTTTCAATGATGCTTTTTACCAGCTTAATGATGTTTATCAGTCCAGGTGGCAGGTATGACACTGGGGATATTCTGTACAACTTGTTAGGTTGCTTTACTTTGATAGGAGTATATCTGGTCGTCTCATTCACTCGCCGCTACGGACATTATAAAGTACTGAGTGAAATAATCAAAAATGGCGGAAACGATTTCTTTGCTGCAATCCCTAAGTCTGTAAGTCATGAACAGAGACTGTATATGTCTCTGGCCAGAAAGCTCCATAAAGCCAAATTGGAAGCAGACCAGACTTTCCATGAGGAGCGAACGGACTTTCATGACTTCATCATATCTTGGATTCATGAAGTGAAGCTACCTATAACAGCATGCCATCTACTGTTAAGAAATAATACAATCAGTTCTTTAGAGGAGCTCGTGAACAAGCTGGAGGATGAAGTAAACAAAATTGATCATTATGTAGAACAAACACTCTATTATTCCCGGATCGATTCATTCTCAAGAGATTATCTGATTGCAGAGGTTTCATTGAATCAAATCATGCGGGCCAGTGTCCGGAAGTATGCTAAGATGTTCGTCGCCAAGCGAATCCGATTCACCATGTGGGAAGAAGAAACAACGGTTTACAGTGACACTAAATGGCTTGGATTCATTATAGACCAGATCGTCACCAACGCTTTGAAATATACAGAGCGTGGAGGTTCCGTTATCTGTTCTCTTGAGGAAAATACGAGAGAGAAGCGCCTATTGATCGAGGATACCGGCATTGGTATTCCTCCGGAAGAGCTGGTCAGAATTTTTGACAAAGGATATACTGGTTCTAATGGTAGAAAAAACACTAGCTCTACTGGCATGGGATTATACCTGGCCAATCAGATGGCAATCAAACTTGGCCACTCGCTAACTGTGAAATCAGAAGAGGGTCAATATACGGAACTTGCAATAATCTTCCCTAAATCGCGTAGCATCTATCACTATATTTAATTTCACACATACACTTAATTAGCGACTTTCAATGGGACTTTGTTCTTGTCCCCCGACAGTTCTTGTTGTCGGATGACAAGAACTTGATAACATAAATGACAAGAACCTGGTAAAATCCCCCTTACTCATAAATAAAAGCACCATTCATTTTTGAATGGTGCTTTATCGCGTGCTGCTTCCTGCATTCAACTAATGTCTCTCGTTAGCGTAACAAAACTCACTAAAGCCCATAGACAACGGTGCTCGGGGCGACAATACGGTTTGAAACGAGACAAGTTATTCACCTGTGGCAAAGACGCCGAACACATGACCGAGAGGAACACAAGGTCCCACAAAATCCTTTTCATTCATCATATTCCTCAGGAAAGGGTCAATGGATAAATACAACGTTTTTACAAGTACCTCGTTGGTCGCCTGGAGTAGGAAGATCGTTTTCGACAATAGCAAAATCAGTTTCTCGGGTTTTTGACTAATTCGCTGGCCACAATCGAATCGGAAATCGACCTAAAAAGCTTTTTCATATCCATCATACTCTACTGTATCTGCTGTCATGAGGGCCACTTCTTCACCCAATAGTCTTTTGACAAGATGAAAAGCTAAGTGAAGCCCCGCATCTGGTCCTTGTGCAGTAATAATGCTCCCCTCATCTACGAACTTTTGATCTTGAATTACCGTGATTTCAGGAAAATACTTCCGGAAAGAGTCCAGTCCTTTTCGGTTGGTAGTTGCTTTTTTCCCATTTAACAGCCCCGCTTGAGCTAAAGCGAATGCACCCGTACAGACAGATGTCATCAATTCTACAGTTTTCATTTGATCGGTGATCCACTGGATCAACCTTGTATTAGCGATCAGTTTGCGGATTATCGGCTGGAAACCGCCTGGAATCAAAACGATATCAAATTGGGGGGCATTCTCAATGCTGTAGTCGGCCATAATGCGGAGGCCATTGCTGGCCGTAACCATTCCCCCTGTTTCTGATACCGTATGGACTAAAAATGGCTTAGGCTGCTCATCCGCTGAGCCAAAGATCATATTCTGAACATCTTGAGCACTGTATCGGGTAACTGATAGAATCTCAGACGGACCAACATAGTCAAAAGCGTCAACCTGATCAAATACGAGCATACCTACCGACCATTGTTTTTTCATAAGTATCAATCACTCCTCTTTGAATTAAAATGTTTGCACACCACAAAAAAACCGAACGTTCGTTATATAAATTACCATAAATTTCATTAACCGTCTATATACATTTTCGACTCTTTACAGAGGCATCATTTGATATATAATCAAAATAACGAACGATTGTTTTTTTTTGAGGGGGATGGCGTTGAAAAAAGGAGAAAAGACCAAGGATTTTATCATCCGACAAGCTGCCGTTTTATTCAATCAGAAAGGGTACTTTGGCTCCTCTATCTCGGATTTGACCCGTGTCACAGGTATGCAAAAGGGCGGAATCTATAATCATTTCGAGAATAAGGATCAGCTTGCCCTAGAAGCGTTTGAACATGCTGCAACGGTATTGAGAGCATCTTTCGTGGATGCGATGGCGAACAAAAAGACGGCTTTTGAAAAGCTGTCTGCCGTTATTTCAGTCTATCAGGATGCTTATGATAATCCCCCGCTTGCAGGCGGCTGTCCCGTTCTAAACACAGCCATCGAGAGTGATGACACTCATCCTGCATTAAAGGAAAAGGCGCAAATAGCGATGGGTAGTTTTTTGGAATTAATCCGTTCTCTTCTTCGGTTGGGGATCGAACAAGGGGAGTTTAAAGAAGAGATAGAGGTAGAAGAATTTTCCATCTATATAACCTCAGTAATTGAGGGCGGAGTCATGTTGAGTAGACTGTACGAAGACAATTCACATATCCGTTCTAACATTAATCGGTTGCTGAGTGAGATTGATAAATATCGAACGAGAAATTGAATTCTCTCGCCGCAGGATGGCCGCCGAATCGCATCTGCGGCCTTTTCCTTTTGATCATTAAATTCCAGTTAGATATTTATCTAATCGGTAATCGGCTCATGTTCTTGTCCTTGACTCGGGACACGAACTTGTACCGATAACATAATAAAGCCGCTAAAATAGCGACTTCAATGGGAGACATACGTTGAGTTCGCACTTTCCTGCCCTTAGTGCGTTGCCAGAGAAACTCGACTACCTTCAATGATATCTGCTGCTGACAGTCGTGTTGCATCGTAAATTGTTGCCCCTGTATTTTTTAAAAATTCTTGAACAACATGATAGCCCACAGCATAACCAGCAGCAAAAGACAGCCCGACTGGTTGATAACCCTTTTCCTTAGCGATATCATCACCGATCATGTAACTGCTAACTTCTGCAAATCCTTTCACATCTAAAGCTTGACGAATGACCTCAATTGAATAGTGTAAATCTTCCTCATCAAAAGAGGATACCCACGGTCCCATCATGTTCTCACCGTAAATCGCACTTGCAAAGGATTCAGCCAGTCCTTCAATAATGATGTAGTCACCTACTGTTATATTTCCGTTATCCCAATCAAAATATGAAAAACGAATATTGTGATGAAACTCATGCGCCAGAATAGCTGGAATTCTAGGGATGTTATAATCGTTTGGATATATCATTAGCTGAATATATCCAGGTATGCCCCCAAAACCTGAGTATCCCTTTGTGTATGCTAGTTTTTGAGGATCAGCTAAATAGGCGCCGAAGTGCAGCGATGGAGCATTTACAGATAGGCCGGCTTGTCCCATTTGATCTATACAATGTAAAAGCGTTTGCTCAGCTACATTATTTATACTAATTTTTTTGAGTTCCCTTGTACCTGTTTGTCCGATCTCTGTTTCCTTAACATCTAAATATCCAAGCATTTTTGTAGCCATAATAACATCATATCCACCTGATTGTTTTGCCTTCATAGGAACATTGATTGTGTTCCACATCCTCTCAAATGGGCCCATCATAGTATGCCTGAAATAACTCTCACGTTTTTCTTCAGGCATAGTAAATAAGTTTTCATACTGATTCATTGTGTCTTCAATAAATAGTTCCACTATTTTTCACCTCCTAACACATATAATAAGGGGTCCCGCCAACATTTTAACGAAAATATACGCTAAGCCCTTGGATGTCACCAGTTTTGCGTTTTTTCTTACTCTAAGTATAACAGTCCGGGTGGCATAGCCCGGACCACTGGTCATTCAACTTCCTGTTCCTTCAGCGGCCGTAATGAATTAAGAGACGTATTCTGCCTGAAATTGAACTTGTATTCGCCTAAGAAATTGATATGCTCCCATCCAAGCGGAGAAATATGGTTTAGTAGCTCTTCCTGAAGCTTTCCTTGCTTTTTGCGGTGTTCTGCTGCCTGCTGTAGATAGACGGTATTCCAGACGCTAATTGCATTGATGATAATATTCAATGCGCTGGCCCGTTGGAGCTGGTCTTGTAGTGCACGTTTTCGCAGCTCGCCGTGTTTGCCGAAGAATATCGCTCTGGCCAATGCGTTCATGGCTTCCCCTTTATTTAACCCCCGATGGATTTTTCGCCGGACCTCCATACTATGCCTATCCATAATACCAGTTGAATTATCCATCATCTAAAAAATTTACAGACAAAAAGACTTCTATACAAAGTAAGAAGTCTTTTTGGAAAGAGAAGAGGATTAAGGTTTTAAAACGACTTTTATACATTCATCCTCACGATTATTAAAAATTCGATAACCATGACTTGCTTCTTCAAGGGACATTTTGTGTGTGATAATATCTCTTGGGTCAAATTCGTTATTTGTTATTTTTTTAAACAATTCTGGCATAAAATGAATGACTGGAGCCTGTCCCATTTTAAGATTAATATTTCTAATCCAAAATGCACCTAATGGAAAAAGATTATAGTTACCCCCGTAAACACCAGTCATTTGAACTGTCCCATACTTTCGGACAGCTTTAGTAGAAATTTGAATAGGTCCAAGGGTTCCGCCCTGCAGTTTGAGTTTTTGTTCCAGAAACTCTAGGGGTGATTTCTTTCCGTCCATACCTACACAATCGATGACGACATCTGCCCCACCATGTGTGATCTCTTTTAAATGTTCGCCCATATCAGGGTATTTTGTGAACTCAAATACCTCAACATTGTTCATCTTTTTCGCATGATTGATCCGGTAATCCAAGTAATCAACTGCTATTACACGTTTTGCACCTTCCATCCAGGCAAATTTTTGTACCATCAATCCAACAGGTCCACATCCAAGAACTATAACTGTATCGCCTGATTTTACACCTGCATTTTTTACACTCCAATAAGCTGTTGGCAGAACATCCGATAAAAAGAGCAGTGACTCATCCTCCAATTCGCATGACTCCGGGATAACAAAGGGAGTGAAGTTTGCAAAAGGGACTTTTAAATATTCAGCCTGACCACCCGGATGGTTACCGAACTTCTCAGTATAACCAAAGTATCCGCCAGAATCATAATGAGGGTTTGAGTTATCGCATTGGCTTTCCATTTCATGTTGGCAATAAAAGCAATGTCCACATGAAACATTAAAGGGAACGACAACACGGTCTCCCTTTTTTACTTTTGTGACTTCAGGTCCAACTTCTTCCACAATACCCATTGGTTCGTGGCCAATAATATATCCTCGGGGTAATGGCATGTTACCTTGATATAAATGCAAATCAGATCCGCAAATAGCAGTAGAAGTAATCTTAACTACAATATCGTCTTTTTTTTCTAATTTTGCATCCTCTACTTGATTAACCTGTACATGATTTGGTCCTTGATAAGTTACAGCCTTCATAAATGCATGGCCCTCCTATTTCTAATACTGTTAACACTCATAACTATGGTTAACAAAGAAAGTACATAATATACATAGTCCCGGCTTTCCGCATGAATTAATTTTCCAGAGGGCTGCGGCTTGCCCTTTGTAGGTTTGCAGCACACGCGGTCCCCTTGCAGAGAAAAGGATGTGGTGTCGGCATGCAATCGATCCAATGGCAAGCCTAACGTGCGCAGCACGGCGAGCGACAATTCGGAGTATACCTTCCAGCTTTGCGCTTCAAACAGTCGATCAAGCATACGCCCCAAGGCATCGTCATTGAAGACAGCTGCTTCGCACCCCGCACCGAATAACTGCTCGGTATCCTGGGTCGCGTAAAACACAGCGATGCGATACAGAGGCATCCGGGAGCAGAGAATGTTGATGATCATCGCTTTGACGTGCGTGCCCGGTGACACCTTACAGTAGGTCGGTTCCCACGTGAGCGAGCGGTTGATGATGTCTTCCAATCCGATTTCATCGCAGAGAGCCGCAATTAATTGACTCGGCCCCGCAGAGATCGATACCATATCTTCAAATTGCATGAGGCAAGCAAGAACAACATAAACATTCTATAGAAGAAAATTATTTCTATAGGAGGTTCCCATGGATCAAAATGATCAAAGTCGTCAATTAGACCAAATAAAGCAAATGCAACAAATGTTTAAAGCGAACATGAAAACTCAACCTTATCCCATGTACCCTAACTATGGGAAAATCACACGTTACGAAGAAATTCCGATAAGTTTACCTGAACAGCGCCAGCTGCACCATCCCGGAGTGGAAAAATATATGGTGCCCCTTCCAATTATCGAAAACCCGAACTATAAAGGGAGTGGAAAGTTAACAGGAAAAGTAGCACTTATTACAGGGGGTGACAGTGGTATTGGTGCAGCGGTAGCAATTGCGTTTGCTAAAGAAGGGGCAGATGTTGCTATTTCATATTTAGATGAACATGAGGATGCAAATAGAACAAAGACGAGGATTGAACAACTCGGACAACGTTGTTTTCTAATGCCTGGTGACTTGCGAGACAAACAACAGTGCATCACCATTGTAGAACAAACAGTAAACACGTTTGGACGTCTCGATATTCTTTGTAACCACGTTGGTATCCAATTCCAACAACTAAGTCTGCTTGACATTACAGATGAGCAATTCGATGACACCTTCAAAGTTAATATATACTCTCATTTTTACACAACAAGAGCAGCGCTTCCTCATTTAAAACCAGGCAGCTCAATCATTGGCACTTCTTCAGTGGTGACGTATGTTGGTGAGCAGCAAATGATTGATTATACGGCCACAAAAGGCGCAATAGTTGGTTGGACACGTGCCTTGGCTAAAAATGTCGTGAAACAAGGGATCCGAGTCAATGCCGTCGCCCCCGGCCGAATTTGGACCCCACTTATTCCAGCAAGTTTCTCGTCAGACCAGGTCGCTGTATATGGAGCATTTAATCCAATGGAACGTGTTGCCCATCCATTTGAACTCGCACCAACCTTTGTCTATCTTGCTTCTGATGATTCTCGTTTTGTTACTGGTCAAGTTCTTCATGTTGATGGGGGAGAATCCACACATTCCTAATGGAAGGGGGGTACCATTTTGAGATATGAATTTAATCCAGAAGTAAAGCTATTGCTAGTAAACCATTCAAATGAAAAAGTAAAGATGGTCTATATGGAGGATTCCTGGCCAATGCCTAAAATAGGACTTAGACCACCATACTATTGCCACCCAAGATACGAGCCGAACTATCCAATAATCTAAAAATAATAACAGAGAAATAGAACTTCTATACACAGTGTGGAAGTCCATTCTACATTTCGCTTAGGGTTCGCAATTATGCTAACTTTCAATTCATCCATATAAACTAATAGGATAACGGTTTTAAAACGACTTTTATACAGTCGTCCTTATGATTATTAAACATTTGATAACCATGACTTGCATATCCAAGAGCCACTTTGTGTGTGGAGCAGGTTACTTAAAGAAAAATGTTATATTATAGTCATTAAAGTTTTCTGGACGAGGTGTTATTTTGACTAGGGGTCCAGCCAACATTTCGCGAAAATATAAGCTAAGGACGTTAAGACTTAAAGAAAGGGAATTTTTCCTACTTTAAGCAAATGACCGCTAATTAAGATTAGCGGTCATTTGGTGTTTTCAAAGCATATACTTGATGTCCGCTAATGTTTCGTTTAAGATGAAATTAAAATGTCCGCTAATGTAATTCAAGATTTGGAGGCTTTGCTAATGAGAGAGGCGACTGGGATTTCAGAACAGGGCGAGCAGACGATTCAGGACTTTATTCAAGCTCTCACCACCCACGAAGATTTGAATCCCAAAACACTAAAAGAGTACGCAAGCGACTTGAAGCATTTTATCGTTTGGTTTGAGACAGCAGATCACCAAGAGGAGGTGATTATCTTTCAAATTGAAGAAGTGGCGACTCCAACACTAACACGATACCGGGAAGCAGCGCAAAAAGTGATGGAATTGAAACCGGCGACCATTAACCGCCGACTTATAACCTTGAAACGTTTTTTTGAGTGGGCTACGCAGGAATCCAGAATTCACCGCGACCCTTCGAAGCCGGTCAAATTGGTTCCGGAAGAAAAGGTAAGTCCAAGACTGATGACAGACAAAGAAGAAGCTGCATTGATCGCTGCGGCTGAGCACAGCGGTTCTCTTCGGGACCAGACTATTCTAACCGTGATGTTTCACACTGGCTTACGAACAATGGAGGTGTGTGACCTGGCTCCAGGAGATATTCAAATCGGTAAACGCAGCGGCCAGCTTAAGGTCCGCTCCGGAAAAAGGAATAAACAGCGGGAAGTTCCTTTGAACGCTACGTGTAGAACTACTTTAGAAAAATATCTGGCAGAACTCAATTCGGATAGCTCTTATCTGTTTCCTTCGGAGAAAACCGGTAATCGATTATCTGAACGTGCTTTACGTCATTTGATTCAAAAATATATGAAAGTAGCACGGCTTGAAGGATTGAGCGCTCACGATCTACGGCACCGGTTCGGCTATATGATGGCAGAAAACACGCCGTTGCACCGATTGGCGCAAATTATGGGACACGATAGCCTGGATACAACGATGATTTACGTAAAAGCAACCCGTGCGGATCTGCAAGCGGAAGTCGAAAAAATAGCTTGGCAATAGGGGGATGAGAACGATGTACGCGAGAGTAAGGGGACTGCTGACTCCGGAGGAACGGCTGCAATATTTGCAGATACCACCTGATCTCGGCGAATGGGAATTGGGCACCTATTTCACATTTACGCAGCATGACCTTGATATCATCCAGCAGCGGCGAAGAAATTATAATCGACTCGGCTTTGCCGTGCAGCTGGGCGTACTTCGTTATCTCGGCTGGACGCTTTCTGATATAAAGGAAGTGCCGGTTCATGTTCTTCGTTATATTGCAAAGCAAATCAATGCCGATGTGGAGTCTTTTACATCTTACGGCGAACGGGAAGCTACGAAATACGAGCATCTGGATGAAATCCGGAAGGAGTATGGCTACCAGACATTTACCTTGAACGAATATCGTTCTTTGTGCAAGCATCTTTTTAGCCATGCAATGGCAAACGGCAATCCCTTACACCTGATTCAGCTTGTACTCGAAGATTTACGTAAGCGTAAAATCATCCTGCCTTCAATGGCCACGATTGAAAGAGCAGTTTGGGAAACTCGCAAACGGACAGAAGAAAAAATATTTAAGCTACTCAGCAACTCACTGACAGAATTACAAATTGCTAAGCTGGATCGCGTCATAACCACCATGCCGGAAAGCAATAAAACCTACTTGGCATGGTTAAGGGAAATTCCAGGTACCAGCTCTCCGGATTCTTTTTTGAAGGTTATTGAAAAGCTCGAATACATAAGAGATTTGCAACTGCAAGTCGATACGAAAGGCATCCATCCGAACCGGCTACGGCAGCTTTCTAAAATCGGTTCCCGTTATGAACCTCATTCTTTCCGCCGCTTTAATGATCCGAAAAAATACGCGATTTTAGTAGCGTACCTATTAGAGCTAATTCAGGATTTGACAGACATGGCTTTCGAGATTCACGACCGGCAGATTATGATACTGCTCTCCAAAGGGAGAAAAGCCCAAGAGGAACTTCAAAAACAAAACGGTAAATCGATCAACGAAAAAGTTGTTCACTTTGCCGATCTTGGGGCTGCGCTAATTAAGGCCCGAAGTGAAGGAATTGATCCGTTTGTTGCGCTTGATGCCGTTATGCCGTGGGATCAGATCGTCGCGTCAGTGGAAGAAGCTAAACGGCTGGCACGACCCATAGATTACGACTATTTGGACTTGCTGGAAAAGAAGTTCTATGCACTCCGGAAATACACACCAACGTTGCTAAAATCATTGGAGTTTCGGTCTACTAAGTCAGCAGAGCCGCTGATGAAGGCGGTCGATATCATCCGGGATATGAATGAAACCGGAAAGCGAAAGATTCCGGCAGACGCACCGCTAAACTTCGTTTCGAACCGCTGGCAAAAACATGTTTACGACGATGACGGAACCATAAACCGGCATTATTACGAAATGGCTGTCCTGACAGAGCTGCGGAATTACGTTCGTTCCGGGGACGTATCCATTGTTGGAAGCCGTCAGCATAAGGATTTTGAGGAATACCTTGTACCGAAATCTGATTGGAATGGTATCGATCCTAACGCTACAAAGCTTGCCGTTAGTTTGTCCGCAAAGAAATATCTTGAAGAGCGTACTGAATCACTGCTTCAAAGAATAAATTGGGTTTCGGACCACATCGATGAACTGGACGGCGTTAATTTGGAGAACGGGAAATTGCATATCGAGCGATTGGAGAAAGATGTTCCCGATGAATCCCGGAATTTCAGCCTTTCCCTCTATGATCTACTGCCACGAATCAAGCTAACGGATCTGCTCATGGAAGTAGCCAACTGGACGAATTTTCATGAGCAGTTTATTCATGCTTCCAGCAACCGAGCTCCGAATGAGGAAGAAACGACAATTCTTATGGCCACCCTTATGGCAATGGGAACGAACATTGGGCTTACAAAAATGGCTGAAGCCACTCCGAGCATTTCATATCGGCAAATGGCCAATACAGCGCAATGGCGGCTGTACGAGGACGCAATGAATAAAGCGCAGGCTGTTCTTGTTAATTTTCATCACAAGCTGGCGCTGCCCTCATATTGGGGGGACGGCACGACCTCATCGTCTGATGGAATGCGCGTCCAGATCGGAGTTTCGTCGCTTCACGCAGATGCGAATCCCCACTACGGTACCGGAAAAGGAGCTACAATTTATCGGTTTGTGAGCGACCAATTTTCCACGTTCTATACAAAAGTTATCAATACGAACGCTCGGGATGCCGTACACGTCATCGACGGTTTGCTCCATCATGAAACGGACTTGGCCATTGAGGAGCATTATACAGATACAGCCGGTTACACCGACCAAGTCTTCGGTTTAACGCATCTGCTTGGATTTCGCTTTGCGCCGCGCTTACGCGACTTGGCTGATTCCAAACTCTACGCTATCGGAAAACCTTCCGATTTTCCAAAATTGGAGAAGCTGCTGCGCGGACAGATTAATACAAAGATCATTCAAGATAATTACGACGATGTACTTCGGCTGGCTCACTCCATCCGGGAAGGCACCGTTTCAGCATCACTAATTATGGGGAAAATCGGTTCCTATGCAAGACAAAATAGTTTGGCTACGGCACTGCGAGAAATGGGACGTATCGAGAAAACGATCTTCATCCTGGATTACCTTTCGAGCGAGGCGCTGCGGCGAAAAATCCATCGGGGGTTAAATAAAGGGGAAGCCATGAACGCATTGGCCAGAGCGATATTCTTCGGCAAACACGGCGAGCTGCGAGAACGTGCGCTACAAGACCAGCTCCAACGGGCCAGCGCATTGAATATTATCATCAATGCAATTAGCGTCTGGAATACCGTCTATCTACAGCAGGCAGCAGAACACCGCAAAAAGCAAGGAAAGCTTCAGGAAGAGCTACTAAACCATATTTCTCCGCTTGGATGGGAGCATATCAATTTCTTAGGCGAATACAAGTTCAATTTCAGGCAGAATACGTCTCTTAGTTCATTACGGCCGCTGAAGGAACAGGAAGTTGAATGACCAGTGGTCCGGGCTATGCCACCCGGACTGTTATACTTAGAGTAAGAAAAAACGCAAAACTGGTGACATCCAAGGGCTTAGCGTATATTTTCGTTAAAATGTTGGCGGGACCCCTAATACTGAGCAGCGATGTACAAATTCCATGTGTGGCCAATCGGAATTAAAAAACCTGGCATTAATCATGCCAGGCTTCTTCAGGTTCATGAATAGCTTCATTGTCGTCTTCATCCAAATAATCACATTCTGAGATACAAGCAAATAAATTGTGTTCATTTTCTACAAGTTCATGACCACAGCCCGGCCAGACTCTTTACATTGGATACCCATCTCTTTATAGTGTCACTTGAATAATTAAATTTTCTCCAGTTCGGACCAGGTATCGTTTATGGCTCTTACTGCTGTGTCCTCATCGTCACATACTTTAGTGTAGTGCTGGTTGAAACCACCTTCAGTTGTAGCTACTGCTGCGAGAGATGCCATCCATTTCCCGTTATCCAGTTCCCCAATTGCACCTATAAACTCACTACCTTTAATGAGACCTGTCCTTACAACTTTCATGTCGATCTCCTCCTCATTTCCATGATGTCTTACCTTTCACATTCTTAACAGTAATGAATTTTGGTATACGGTATTTAATGAGATCCGGAGCTGCTCCGCAATAAAATAATTGATGTAAGTATTACAGGTTTTAATCTTTGCATATCACACAATAAAATTTATGTATTCTTTATTAATTACATCTTTCTAGATATCGTTAAAATTTTTTTCCTACATATTATAGTTGATTATTTTCAATCTTTTTTGATCCTTCGCTTCATAATAATTAAAAGAGCAGCCAATGATGGCTGCTCCAATCTTATAACCAATCCCAATATTTATTTCCTTGGCATACTATAAAGCGATCTAACCATGTTTGAAAGTCGCAATTCAAACTTCTCATATATTCTAAAGGTGAATAACAATCATTAACATACATGTAGGTTGGTTTGCCCTCAGACGCTTCTTTAAGATTAATGAAGATATAATCCTGTAGAATATAAGCGACATTTAGTAGTTCAGGTTTCTCATATGTTGAGTCAATAATTTCTTTCTGTGTTAACACTTCATTTAAGCCATATATATCATGTTCAGAGCCATCTTGAGAATGCTCAAAAAGACGACAACCATCAGTAGTACTTAGAAAATCCTCGTAGTCAAGCGGCAGCTTAAATTCTAAGTTAACTAAAAGCTTTGAAGCGATTATATCAGTACTTACAGGACTATTGAACTTAAACGTGTACATCTCTTCAATACCATCAATATTATAGGCACGTTCCCTATAATTGATGTCTCCTGTTCGGGTAATCAAACCTTTAAGCCCCTTGTTGAAAGTATTGTATGTGCTCATTAAGTCAACATCCTTTACATATTTAATAGATCTAGTAAGCCACAAACCATGGGCTAACTACCGAACGATGATGATGTATAGGAATGGGTATTAAATTTGAATAGTCATTGGTTCCACCCAAGTTTCTAGGTCTCATATGATGGACCTCATTCAAGCTCCAATCATAAACATTGGGATATGTTTTATTGAACCAATCCTTGTATTTGTTGCGATCAGTAGTAGTCCATGAAATAGGGGTTGTTCTAGCCCAATCGGCTCTTGCTGGTTCTTTCATTACTTTAGCAGAAGCGACGTCAGTGTATATAGGGGTACCGTCAGGAAAATGCAGATTTACAACGTTAAGGAAATTATAATAGAAAAAAGTCCAATTTCTCAGTATCATAAAAATTTATCATACAGCAGATTCACCTCGGTATGAACGAACTAAGTCAGAAGTCATTTTTTGTATGCGAGCTCCTTTATATTTAGTAGTGAGCTTTCCCTAATTGGTAATTGGAAGTAATGGGTGATATACAAGCCTTTCTGTATATCACCCATCATTTAATAAGGGATCACCTAGTTTGAATGTGTTAAAACACCCTAAAATTATAAGTTTAACATTAATATCCGTCTTGGTACTTCAACTTTCCTGAGTTAACTAAATTAACTTTAACTTTTAAATGCTTTATACTATGTTTATTTAAGTAAAACGAGCCTGCTTTCACTTCTTCTTTCCATTTACTTGGGTTTTGGCGATATAATGATTCCCCTAATCTGTAGATATCTGAATTTATTTCTATTCCTTTTTCAAAGGAGTTTAGAATTTCTAACTTTATAATATCTTCAGTTTTTGTAACCAACTCTTTATCATTAATTTCCTTGATTTTCTCATTGATTCCGGCTTGCACCTCAACTGTAATATTAAAAAGTATTGGTTTACTATTCATAATAGGGGTAATGGTAATCTTAGGTTTCTCTACCACTACTGAAACAACAGCGCTATCATTCTCAACAATCCACACAGGAGATCGAACGGTTTTTTCATCCATCCATCTTAGACCGTTTAAATCAGTCTCAGAAAGCCAGCCTTCTAGGCGATTATTTCTTATGAAAAAAGCACCATCATTTCTTAATAATGGTGATTTTTTTGATTCTTCTTTCCAGTTTTCCGTCGAAATTTTAACTGATGGAATTAAAGCTGTTTGTCCCATTGGATCGCTATCTCTAATAAATTGATGAAACTGTTTAGGTTGTATATAAGATCTCTGTTTATAGCTTTCATATGGTTCATGGAGAATGGTTGACAATCCCGACAATGTAAAAAACGCTTTTGTTTTAAGTACATCTTCTATGGGTTCCTTTGTAGCATATAAGAGAATATTATAGCGTATTTCTCGGTATCGATTAATAAAATCAATCGAATCTTTAATATCTTGTTTTAGGAGTTGTTCACTCAAAATTAGCGTAGAGACATGTCCCCAAAAAAGTCTTTGTTGTGCATCTTTATATAATTGATTTAATGCTTCCGTAATTGTAATGCCTTCCCCTCTTCCTATCCAAACTGGTGGTTGTTTATCAGGTCTTGCCCCTTCTAACTTAGCAACATTAGAAAAGTCAAGTAACTGAGCATAGGCTATATATTTTCCTTCTTTAAAATCTATACCAAGAGCTGCTACATAATAAATATCTTGTACTTCTTTAATATTCCAGCATCCAGATAATATTGTGCTAGACAAGAGTATCATGGTTATTAGTTTTAGTTTGTTCAGCTTCACTCTTTCCCTTCTCCTTCATCAGTTTTAGAACTATCATTGGTCCGAAGGTAACTTACTCTATGCCCATAACTTCTCCACGGTAAGCGAAATAATGCCTTGAAAAAATCAGAACTAGATTTTGGGAAAACCAAAGCTAAGTAAGGTATCCCAAAGGAACGCAATCTAGAAAGATAAAGAACGATTACAAATCCCCCAAGCATAAAACCATATAACCCCATTAAAATTGAACATAATAGTACAAAGCCTCTGAGTATGGATACTGCTCCTGCTAGTAGTTGGTTTACTAGGGTATATCCCGCAATAGCAGATAAAGCAGTAATAACAATCACAGATGGGGAAATAAAACCCGAACGGATTGCAGCATCCCCAATGATTAGTCCGCCTACTACTGAAAGGGTTTGACCAAGTGGGGAAGGTAATCTTTGACCAGCTTCACGGAACATCTCAAAAAGAAACAAAACAATTATAAGCTCAAGTGGTGCTGGAAATGGTAGACCTGATCTTGCAACAGTCACAGTCGCAAGAAGAGGGAAAGGAATTTGATCTTGGTGATAAGCAAGTAATGCCATCCAAAATCCGGGTAGGAAGACAGCTAAAAGAAATCCAACCCACCGATAAAAGCGTGCAAATGATACAGTTAGAAAATTAAAGTGGGAATCTTCTGCAGCTTTTATTAAAAAAGTTATAGTAACAGGAGCGATAATAACAATTGGGGAGCCATCAATTATAATCACTACTCTACCTTGCAATAAGCATTCCACTGCAAAATCAGGTCTGGCTGTATCACCACAAAGAGGAAAAATAGATAAAGATTGTTTCGATACCATCTCTTGAATTTGAGTTGAACTAACTACGCCATCAATATCAATTAAAGTTAGACATTCTAGAATGTTATTTAGTATCTCTAAATTAACTACATCTTTTAAATATAATATCCCTATTTGAGTTTGAGTCCGTTTACCTAACGTCAATGTTTGATAAGATAAGGTGGGATGTCTTAATCTTTTTCGAATAAGTGCCACGTTTGTTGAAATATCCTCAATAAAATTGTCTCTTGGCCCACGAATGGATGTTTCGTAATTAGATTGTTCGGTAGAACGGTTTGGTTTATTTGATGCACTAACAGAGAAAAAGGTAAACGACTTAGGAAAATACAGAACTAAATTTCCATTAAATATTTCCAAAGAAATAGACTCGAACCCTTCACTCACTTCTAAAGGTGTCCATTCTAGGTCTTGTTGATATTTATCAATTTCTTCTTTTAAGAAACGGTATTGATGTTTTTGAGCTATTTTTTCTAATTGAGGAATAATAAATTGATTAATTTGTTTTTTGTCCACTAAACTCTCGCAATAAATGAAAAAGGTCTCTATATCACTATCTTCACTCCCGATTTTATGGAGAACTACTTTTACATCTTCACTATTTTGATATGTTGAACGTATTTTTTCCTCATTTATAATTGGATTAGGTTTATAGATAGTATATTTTCCATTCCCATTTTTTTTATTATTCTGTTCCCCTCTTCTCAAGGATTATCTCTCCTTTAATCTTTTTAGAAAAACTAAAAATCCTAATACTAATGAAAAGAAAAGCAGAAATAAAAAAGATAAATGAAAATAAACATTTTGTAAAAAACGAACAAATTCAATATCACTCATAGGAAGAAGAACAGCCACAAATGTAATTAGTGAACTGATTCCTATTAATACATTCCTTTTTTTCTCGTTTTTAAATGAAAATAATTGTCCAATAATATATAAACCAAAACTTATCCTAATAAATCCACCTGATAGCCATTGGTAAATTGAAAAGAAATCTACATGTTCAATATACTTTCCTATTTTCAATAATCTCCATTCTTCGTAAGCAGGATACCTCTGATTAGCAGCCTCTTCAGGTCCAAAAATAGCAATAGAGCCCAATAAAGGGCCAAGCGTTAAGCAGATCAACACTAACCCAAGAATAATAAAACTCCGTGACTTGATATTCATTTTTAAATTATGTTGAATAAAAAAAATTAAAGTCACTTCTAGCAGAGAACCTAAACTGTAGACGATTCCTTTAATAACGGGTGTCAATCCATTTTCAAGGATAGGAAATATTTGAGAATAATCCTTATGAGGAAGATTAAGACTCATAACGAAAAAGCCCAATGCAACAACAAATACTAATAAAAAACCTGACAGAATAGATAAGGTTGTAAAATTAGATGTTGCAGCAAAAAAACAGATAACTAAAAATAAAATAGCTAAAATGGGCGCAGGACTTTGTGGAAAATAGGATGTAACTGTCCATACAATCATATCTTTTAAGGTAACTCCAATAAATAAGAGAATAAACATATACATTAATAAACATAATCCCTTTGCAACAATATTCCCAAAGTGGTTATTTAACCATGAATACAGATGTGTGTGGTCTAACTTTTTCATAATAAATCGAATAAAAAGTAACCATCCCAGAATGAATCCCCCAGATAAGAGGACAGAAATCCATGAATCTCTCCTCGAGATAGCTAATAACATAGGAATCACCATAACGTGATTCATTAAGCCAATACTCATCATAAACAAAACAAATACTTGTGAAAAATTCGCTTTATGTTGTTGCATTGTTAAACCTACTAACTTAGTTGGATTTTATAAAGAATAAACTAATCACATCAAAACTAATTGGCAAGGATACTAAACGGTATTTTCTCCATTTATTAAGAAATTATTCATATAACACCTCATATTATAAGTGTAAGCCTCTACCTTACCCACATGTTTGGCATTTTTTTATATGCGATAATCTCCTAAAGATCGAATTCTAAGGAGGTTTTGCGATGAATAAATCTCAATTATGAATGGAATGGGGACAACGGATTACCAACTGTTTGGCCAGCGGACAAAGTGCTTCAAAATGGTGTGCTTCTAATGAAGGAAGCATTCATCAGTTCTGGTATTGGAAATAAAGCTTAAAATGACTCAGGATACAAGTGATAATTCACCTATATGGTTGACATTAGAAATGGACGATTCTTTCGAAAATCAAGATTAGTGGTAGGGGGTGGTCAAGCTTCTTTAGATGTTGAACCTGAATGCGATCCAAAGTTACTTCCAGATGTAGTAAGGACGCTTCAATCAGTATGTTGAGACCTTCAATGATTGAAAGTGTCTATCTCGAACGAGGTAGTACGAATATGAGGAAATCTATCGACGGATTAGCTATTTTGGTTCACGTGGAGTTTAATCTAGACCCATTTTCATCAAGTCTATTTGTTTTTTGTTGCAATAAGGGTAGCGTCATGAAAATGCCGATTACAACAATAAGGAAATTCCAATATAAAAAGCCTGATTTCTCGTCAATTAAATTGAGAAATTTGGCTTTTTTGTCACTCCATAAAAGTCTTCTATTATTGGAGAATATGTATATTACTTCGGGATAACA
The DNA here is from genome assembly GCF_042684905.1 of Paenibacillus shunpengii. NCBI lineage: Bacteria > Bacillati > Bacillota > Bacilli > Caryophanales > Paenibacillaceae > Paenibacillus > Paenibacillus shunpengii. Next base: position 2,143,850 of record NZ_JBHUMJ010000002.1, read on the forward strand.
GGGACCCAGAGTTCGTGTCTTGGTTTATGCTTCTGACCGTAATAACATTCTATACACGGTAAATTTGCAAGTTCATACTCGGAGGTAGGAACCCACTCGGAATATAAACGTTTCCATGCATCCACTATGTTCGGAAAAACTGCCCATGTACCTGCGGGAATAATAAGCGTCTCCATATTTTCTGGGGATTCCCCATCGTATCTTACGCCCATGAAATAGGAAAATTGTTCATCTGTTATGGCGGCTTCTTTTCCGCAAACCCCCAGAAGGCTTTCAAGCGTGCATTTTGGATTTTCCCATGACATATCTACTAGTTCTTGCATAAATCCATCTTTTTTAGCAGTGTTCCAAAGCGTAGGGATTGTTTTAAATGCTCTGCTTGTTTTTACTGGCTTACTTTTTCCAACAATTCTTAAATCAAAATCAAGGTTTTCAATTCTGTAGTCCATCTCGTTATCTCCTTTAATAGAAATTTGAAAGGAAATTCTGGGAAAGGCTTTTAACTGTACCCCTCTATTACGAGCATTGGAAGGGGTTACTCCATGCATTTTTTGAAAGGCACGTGAGAAAGTATCAGAAGAAACATAACCATATTTAATTGCCACATCGATAATCCGAATATCACTTTTTTGAATTTCAAATGCTGCGAGTGTTAACCGTCTACGTCTAATATATTCTGATAGCGATATACCAGAGATTGAAGAGAACATTCTTGAAAAATGAAACTCAGAACAATTAGCTGCTTTTGCAATCTTTTTGTAGTCTATTTCTTCATCCAGACTATTTTCAATGTAGTTTAACGCATTGTTCATTCTTTCTAGCCAATCCATAAGTTTAATCCCTTTCAATATTTACTATAAAACAAAATAGATAATAATTGCCGACATTTCATGCCTAAAAATGTTGGTGAAAAAATACACCTTTTGATAGAATCAGGACAAACTATTTGTTTCCTTCCGATAGCTTTCTATATAATGAAGCCCTAGATACATTAGTAATTTCGCAAATTTGATTTACAGTCATACCGCCTTCTTTATATAGTTTTACTGCATAATTCATTCCTGCGTGATTTTTATGATATTTCTTTAACCGGCCTTTAAACTTGCCTTCTTTCTTAGCCAGCTCAATCCCTTCACGTTGACGCATACGGATAAGATCTCGCTCTAATTGATTAACACCAGCCATTACCGTAATTAAGAATTGACTGTAAGGATTATCTTCTGATAAATCTAGCCATGAATCCTTGAGTGATTTTAAGCTCGCCTTTTTACTTCGTATTAAATCAATCAATTCAAATAAATCCTGCGTACTTCGAGTGATCCGAGTTAAGTCTGTAACATAAATGATGTCGCCTTCTTGTATATCCTCTAACATCTTTTGAAGTTGCTTACGATCTTTTGTTGCTCCGGAAACTTTTTCTTCAAAAATAATATCCATTCTGATTTCGTTCAGTTGCTGAACTTGCCTTGAAGGATTCTGGCTAGTTGAACTGACACGTATATAACCAATTTTCCGCAAAATATCACCTCATTTTTTGAGACAAGTCTTATGAGACGCTCTTAACTATGATTTTATCAGTCTCCTACACTTGTATCAATAGAGTACACCCTATTGATAAGATTTTGTCTCCTTGATATTATTAGGTTGATAGGCTCTCAATAACACCTATCAAAAATACATATTAAAAGAGGACGAAATATGATCTATGGATATGCCCGGGTAAGTACACAAGACCAAAACCTTGATACTCAAATCGAACAACTTACAAAATTCGGAGTAGACGAAATTGTAAAGGAGAAAATCAGTGGTGTTTCTAAACAGAAGCAACAATTGGATGAACTTCTTTCCAAGATTACAACTGGTGATACCTTAGTTGTAACTCGAATGGATCGTCTTGGTCGAAACACTGTTCAGTTGTTGCAGCTGGTTGAACAGCTTCGTGAAAGAAACATACATTTTGTTATCCTAAACTTAGGAATTGATACAAGAACACCTACTGGTAAATTCTTTTTAACAGTTATGGCAGCATTTAGTGAACTGGATCGTGAAATGATAAAGGAGAAGCAGCGTTCAGGAATTAAATTGGCTAAACAAAAGGGCAAATATCGAGGAAGAGTAAAAAAATATACAGATAAGCATTCAGGAATGAACCATGCTATTGAATTACGAAAAACGACCGATAAAACTGTAAAGGAAATTTGTGCAATTACAGGAGTTAGTCAGGCAGCGTTTTATCGGAAGTTAAAGGAAATCGAAAAAGATACGTTATAGGAATTGGAAATTTTTACACATGTGGCCCCTCAATCCTCGAATCGTTTCCGTACCCCTTATTATGGGGAAACTAGGCTCTTATTCAAGACAAAATAGCTTAGCCACAGCCTTGCGTGAGATGGGACGAATAGAAAAAACGATCTTTATTTTGAATTACATTTCGGATGAATCATTAAGAAGAAAAATACAAAGAGGATTGAATAAAGGAGAAGCCATGAATGGATTAGCAAGAGCTATTTTCTTTGGAAAACAAGGTGAGCTTAGGGAGCGAACCATACAGCATCAATTGCAAAGGGCCAGTGCCTTAAACATAATCATTAATGCCATCAGTATATGGAATACCTTACATCTAACAAAAGCAGTTGAATATCAAAAACAGACTGGTAGTTTTAATGAAGATTTGTTACACCATATGTCACCTTTAGGTTGGGAACATATTAATTTGCTAGGAGAATATCATTTTAATTCGGAGAAAGTGATCTCATTAGATTCTTTAAGACCACTAAAACTTTCTTAACGTTGTTAAAAATGGGGGAATCGTCAGGAAAATAGGCTTAACGTTGTAAATCCGCATTTTCCTGACGGTACCCCAATAAGGGATCACGCTACGTTAGGTTCAAGCAAGAAATTTCAGGTCACGTATATTGAGGAGCACTTGACAGAGGACTTTTGATCTTAACAATGTTGCGGAGCTCACAGGCTGTAGTGCGCACCAGTTCGGGCGGGTTTTTGCTTAGTCGTTGGTATTCCATTAACGGAATATATTCGAAACCCTCGTCTATCACTAGCCGTGTTAGATCTTCAGAGTGGAAAGGTCAAAGGCATCGAGATTGGCTAATGTATGGATATGATTCACCTGAGTCATTTGCCCGTTCTTTTCGCATAAGGCATGGCCTCTCTCCTCGTGAAGCTGCATCCAGTTGCGCAAGATTAACTATGTATCCCCGTCTCTCCTTTCAAATCTCAATTCAAGAAGCGATGAATATGAAGTATCGAATTGATGTATCCCCCGTTAGATATTTAACTAATCGGCAATAGGAACTTGTACCAATAAAATACGCTAAAATAGCGACTTCAATAGGAATATGTTCTTGCCCCCGACACATAAGCTAAACCAAAATTCCAAACTTAATGTAACCACTCAATGATTCTTCAGTTCCTCTGTGAATATTAGCTTAAGGCTACGTTATTAATATAGTATCCTTGTGTTTCCCACGAGAACTCTCTTTGTATATACATATCCTTTATCTTTTGCACTGGCTCACCAAACTTACATCTTAATGATGACAGCAGTTCATTGTAACTCTTACCATCATATATATATCCTGAGTAACCATATGAATCTGATAAGTATATAGGGTTTCCCAAGAATTTTGAGAATTCTCTTCAATCTCGTCTTATTTCTACTTGAATGTCAGGATTTCTTAAAAATTCTACCCATTCTTTCATTTCTTTGAATCTCACAAAGATATGGACTTATAAGAATAACAATATCATTTAATCCAATTAATCCTACAAAACCATATTCTTTATAATGTACCTCTGGCTCATCACAATAAATTGAGACTCAATCTAGAGCTGAATGGCTCAATGTATACTCGTTCCAGTCTTTTAACATTTTATCCTTAAAAGAATTTACATGATCAAAACTTATCATATTATTTTTGAATATAGCAGTGAAGTTTGCTCCCATATTTATTTCCCCTTATTTACCAGCGGGCAAGCAGCGAGCTGAGCCCGGCTCATGCGCCGGACTATCCGCATCCGCCCTGGCACGCGCAAGCGGCCAACGCTTATATGTCCTCCAATCCGTCTGTCACGCGCGATGTCTCCGCAGGATGCTACGATGCAGGCGATTTCGGCAAATATGTCAATGACGGCGCTACGGATATCTGCTGTGGGCCTACGAGACGTTTCCCGATTCCTTCTCGGATAACCAGATGAACATTCCCGAGAGCGGCAACGGCATTCCGGATATTCTGGACGAGATGAAGCAGGAGCTGGACTTCCTGCTACAGATGCAGGATACCGCGTCGGGCGGCTTCATTGCCGGAGGGCCAGCAGACGAACAGCCTCATCTTCGTCAAGGACGGCGACGGCACGTCGTCCAACGTCAAGCCGACTGCGCCGAAGGCCGATGCGGCGGCAGCGTTTGCCGACCGTGTCGGGAAGCTCCATCCATCGTACTTCAATCAGCTGTTCAAGAAGCATAAAGGGATCACGCCGGTCGGCTATCGCAAGGCGCTCCAATAGCGGGAGCCGGCCGGCTATCGCGCGAACGACTAGAGAAACGGCAAGCCCCGGCAGCGATGACCGCTGCCGGGGCTTTGTACGCAAGTTAAGATTTCGAAACCATTTTCTTCGCTTCGCAATGCTCGAGGACCCGTTCCGACATCCAACGGTTGACCTCCCACAAATTCGCGACCGGCACGTTCGTGAACGGCAGCGTAGGCATGTACCCCGGAGGGCCGAATTCCGCGGTGAACGTGGCCTGCGCAGCGCCTTCCGCTGCCTGGCGGTTCAGAATGGTGCGCCACCATCCCAAGTGCAGTTCCAGTTCTTTGCTATACTCAGGGGCACCGGGATGAGGCACCTGCGGCCCTTCGGGAAAGCCGACCCTGGCATGAATGTGAATGGTTCGTTCCATCGCTAGCGAAAGCTGCTCTTCCTGGTCTTCCAGATAAGATTCGCAGACGTTCATCCAATGGCTGAAATCGGCCGTGATCCTAAGCTCCGGAAACTTCCGCAGAATCCGGGCCGTCGTCCATGGCGTAAACATCGCCCGCTGCCGGTGCGTCTCATGGCCGACCGCAATCCCGAACTTTGTCTCCGTCTCCAGCGCCGATGCGAAGAACCGGTCCTGTTCGTCTTCGCTCATGCAGTCGCGCGCGCTGTGGGACACGATCTTAACTGGTCCGAACCGGGCAGCCTGCTCCACCTGCCTGTAGAACGAATTGGCATGATCTTCGCCCGTGAAGACTTGCGCGATGTAGGCGAGACCGTAACGGTCGAGCAGCTCTTGGAACTTCTCTTCCATGCCGGCAGGAGGTAAGGCCGCCTCCACGCCGGCGTAGCCCGCCGCGGCAACCCGCGCGAACTGCTCCTCGTAATTGCCCTCCATCCCCCACAATGCTTTGAAGCTTAATAATTTCATGCACGATCTCTCCTTGGGCCCAATTAGTATAGCGGGTATTTCTGCCGCAAATCCTCGCGGTGAAGTACGTTGCTATCCTCGCGGATATAGTGGCACACGTACGAGCGGCGCCAGCGATCGAGGCTTCTGTTCTTGTTCGAGGAATGAATGAGCAACTCGCTGAAGAACAGAATGTCGCCCTTCTCCATGACGACCGGAATTTGCCTGCTCGTATCGACGCCCTCGGTCTCCTCCGTCCACGATTCGTGTTCTTCGAGGTTTCTGACTGCGCCATGGGGCAGCAGGCCGAGCTTGTGCGTTCCGGGCATGACCCACAGACAGCCGTTCTCCTCGTCGACCGATTCTTCCATCGCCGTCCACGCCGCGATCATCGTCATCGGATCGTTCTTGATGTAATAGTAATCCTGGTGCGACGCTTGCCCCGGGGAACCCGGCTCCTTGTAGAAGTACATGCTCTGCACGCATACCGCTTCCTTCCCCATCAGCTGCGCCAGCGCCCCCCTGACGACGGCATGCTTCATCAGCTGTCGGGAGAAGCTGTCATGCTTGTGCGGATTGAACAGGCGAAGCGAATATTTCTTGCTCTCTACCACGGCAGCCCATTCCGGCATCGGGGATTGGTTGCGAATATCGTAGATGTGTCCGTTAAAGGCATCAATCAGATCTGCGCCCATGCCGTTCTTGAACAGAAAATACCCCTGCTCCCTAAAAAATTCGACATCTTCCTGGCTTAACGGTTGAAGCGGCGGCGCATAGGTCTTATTCATCGCGATTCCCTCCATGAGCAATAGGTTTTCTTGCTAGGAACAGCTTACCGCAGCCATGCCGTCGCAACAATGACTGCAATTATCAATTATGTGTCTGATATTGACATCGATCGTTCCGAGGCCCTAGAATAAAGCCAACATGCACCCCATTTACGACATTTCAACCGAACGGAGCGTCGATGATGCCTGAAGAGCTTCCCCTTCAACTGGACCATATTTGTTCGGTCATTGCCGGGACGGTCGTCTATCCGCCTGGCGGCCGCTTCGGTCCGCGCATGCAACAGGACATTCAGCTGGTCATGCTGTACACCGGTACGATGGAGGTCGTCGTCGACGATCGGACGCTGCGCATTCAGCCCGGTCACGTCGTCAAATTAATGCCCGGACACCACGAAACGTTTAAGTTCGCGGAGGAGGAGGAAACGTGGCATCGGTGGATTGCCGTCCATGTGCACCATTTATCGGAGGAAGCGCTGGCGTTCGTGACCCAATTGCCCGTCGTCCTTCCCTTATCCGAGGAGATGAACCGGCTGACCGATCTTCTGCTGTCACTTCAGCACAGCGCGTTGCCGGACGATCCGTTGCTTCGCACCTTAGGCTTGGCGGCGCTGCAGCTATATCCGACGGAACGCAGGCTCCTGTCCGACCGCGAGAAGCATGCCTCCGTCTACAGAGCCATTGCATGGATGAAAGAACGCTATGCCGACGAGATCGCCTTGTCCGATCTGGCGGAACAAGCCGGCGTCTCTTCTGAGCATCTCGTCCGCTTGTTCCGGCAATACGAGAACGACACCCCCATGCGCTACCTGTGGAACTTGCGAGTGAAACGGGCGCTGGACCTCCTTGTCCACACAGGGTTGACCGTCACCGAAATCGCTGAGCGCTGCGGCTTCAAGACAAGCCATCATTTCTCCAGACATATGAAGCAAGCGACCGGCCTGACCGCTACCCAAATCCGCCACAACTCCTGGCAGGGACTGCGCACGAGCAAGCTTCGGCATCCGGACATATCCATGAAGAAGGAAGCCCCGCGCGAATGAGCAGGGCTTCCTTCTTATGAATCGGACCGAAGCAGGCGAACTTAATCTGCGCGCTTGCCGGACCGGATTCGCTCCCGGTATTCCATTTGGTAGCAAAGATGAACTTGTCCGAATGACTCTTATCGATCTCATGAATAAAACCATGAACAAGTACATATCGAGGTGTCGAGGAGTTTTACAAGGAGAGGACGATTCCTTTTTTTATTAATTTGATCGAATTAGGTAAACAAGAAGGTTGTATCGACCCGAATCTTTCAATGGAAGCGGTATTGTTTTATATTCAAATGTTTAAAGAAGTGCTGGCTCGACCAGGATTTATAGCACAATCTAGCACGTCGATGCTTCAAGATATGGCTCGCCTTTTTTACTACGGATTGATTGGAAAACCGCGGATTACCGGAATCGAAGAGGACGTGGACAATTTAGTGTGAATGGTGAAACTTCACCCGAATCTCCACACATAACCAGTCTTTTTTGGGACAACAAATCTCAAATGAATCATTCGTCTATATCGAGTCAGGGATTCGCCAGTAGAATCGTCGCATGGTCAATAGAAACATCTTTTTATTCGATCGCATTCAAACGAAACTAAATAACCAGTCGCCGATTCATTATCGACGACTGGCTGCATAACTTGAAAGGAGCTTTGATCCCTGTCTCAAACGAGGGTCAGTCCGGTTAGATACGGATTCTTTTTATCTTGTGTTTTAACTTATGTCTATTAAGCTCCCTTACAACTCCAGATCTGCCGCCCGGGCGTTCGCTTCAACCTGCTCCGGACTTTTGCATCCCGGAATGACGCAGCTAACGGCTGGATGCTTCAAACACCAGGCAAGAGCCCACGATGCCATGTCGACACCTTCTGGTACTTCGTTCTTCTGGATTTCACTCACCAACTTCAGCTTCTCGTCTATCTCTTCACGCTCGTGGCCCTTCCTGACATTGTCTTTGAACACGATGCCCGGCTTGTATTTGCCGCTCAGGTAGCCGCTGGCCAGCGGGACTCTCGCCAACACACCAAGATCCTGCTCCTGACATGATGGGAATACCCTCTCTTCCGGCTTCATGTCCAGACGGTTATACACAACCTGAATAGCCTTCGCATTCAACTCGGTAGCCTTGCTTGTCTGATACAGATTATCGTTACTTCCGATTGAGATACCGAGATTGCGAATTTTACCAGCCTGCACCTGCTTGTCCAACATAGTCCACAGCTCATCGTTATCGAACGCCTCATCCGACCCGGAATGGAACTGATACAAATCGATGTAATCCGTTCTAAGGGCTTTGAGGGATTCTTCAAGCTGAACACGAATCTGATCCACGCTCCAGGCATTTGTCCATTGCGCATGCCACTGGTGACCGAACTTGGTTGCAATCACCCAATCCTCACGCCGGTTCCGGGACATAAAATCGCCGATAAATTTCTCTGACATATGGTGAGGTCCGTAGCATTCGGCTGTATCAATCAAATTAATGCCCAGTTCTTTGGCCCGGTAGAGAATGTCATCGACTTCTTTCTGGGTATAATCCTTGCCCCAGTCACCGCCAAACTGCCACGTGCCCACGCCTACAACGGATACATCCAGTTCGGTCTTACCCAATCTTCTGTACTTCATTCTTCTCACCTCATGATTTGATATGTTGGTCAAGTGACCGGATTGTACAATCGGTATAGCACCTAACAGATAACGCTTTCATGATAAAGGATATCGGAAAATCTATCAATCTAAAGCATTTCCATTTTCTAATCCAAGAAGAGGTTCAGCTGGTCAGAGGTGACTTTCGATCGCATCGGTAGTCGCCTTTTTGGCATGGCTCCAATCGTCGTCGCCAGTTTAGCTCACGGGTTCTGAGCCCCAAGGGCTGAGACGTTCTACCCCGGCTCCCCGTAACATCCCCCTTAAAGAAAAAAGAGGTCAACCAGTAAAAACTAGCTGACCTCATAATACGAACGAGCAGATTTTCTTTTATGATTATGGCTGTGTTGCATGAATATTAAAGATTTTCTTTGAAGAAAGCACCTAATTTTTCAACGGCTTTACTTACTGGCTCTGGTCTGTCGTACAGGTCATAATGGCCTGCCCCTTCTATAACGAACAAATCTTTTTTCTCAGAAGCTGCTCGGTTATAAAGGTCATGACCGTCCTTGTATGAACCAAACGCTCCTTGTACGCCACCGACAATGATTTGCAAAGGCTGAGTCAGTAAAGTGTCTGCCAAGTGGAAGGCATCAAAGGCGATGATTGAGTCTACGCTTGTGAATTTCAATTTGTTCGGAGAGTTAGGGTGCTGACCCCTTGGTGTTCTGTAGTAATCAACAGCTTCTACTATGTCGAATTCAATTATGCCGGCCGCTTCTCTTTCTCTGTGACTGCTAGGCACCCATTGTGTAATAAGAGGATCGGCTCCGCGTGCTTCAGCAGTGCGTTGTTGGGCAACTTGCTCCAACATTTTGATGGGATCGAGTTCACGATATCCACGACCTATATTCGCGACGGAAACCGCACCTACTGCTTTGATGCGCCGTTCTGTCATTGCAGTATTTACAGCATATCCGCCTCCTGCACAAACACCTAACACGCCAATACGATTTTCGTCGACATAATCTAGTGTAGTTAGGTAATCAACCGCAGACCGAATATCCTCAACACGGGCAGCCGGGTATTCGGCATAACGAGGCTCGCCTTCGCTTTCTCCTTGATAGGATGCATCGAATACAATGGTTACGTACCCTAGCTCAGCAAGTTTCTGCGCATAAATTCCTACCGTTTGATCTTTACAACTGCTACCCGGATGAACACAGACAATAGCTGGGTTTTGTTTCTTTTCTTCAGCATGCTTTGGTATATTTAAAATCGCTGCTACTTTTAGTCCATGCGCCGGGAATGAAACTCTCTTTTTAATAACTGTCATATGTTTCATACCACCTTCATTTTTTATTACACTTGTGCGTGTTAAGCGCCTTGTGTTTATTTATAATATTGTAAATAAAGAGTTGATCCAATAACCACATTGTGAGTTATGGGTGTTAATTTACATTATGTTTTATGTGTGTACAAACTGAAGGAGGCTTTCAGTGTGGAGAAAATAGATCGAAGAATTGTAAAGTCTCGACAGGCGATTCAAACGACCTTTTTGCAAATGTTAGTTAAGGAAGGGTTCGACGAGATTACGGTCAAAAGTATTACGGAACAAGCCAATTTGGGTCGAAAGACATTCTATCTTCATTATGTTGATAAGTATGATCTGTTAGATAAGATTGTAGATGACCATATTGTTCAATTGCGAGAAATATGTGACCAAAAAAAAGATATGGGGATTATAGAGGGTTCGATAATATGGTTCTCTTATTTTGAGCAGCATAAATTGTTCTTTGCTTCTTTGTTTAAAAGTAAATACGCTTCTTCAATTCGCAGTAAGCTGTTATCGTTTACTACAGGTGAGATAGACAACAAGCTTCATAAGGATTCGCGTCCCCTTATTGATAGGAATGTTTTCTTGAAGTTTTTAGGAACAGCAACCATGGGAGTACTGGAGGCTTATGTACTGGAAGAAATAGATAGTGATATTGAAGGTTTAGCAACGCAAGTGGTGCAATTATATGAGAAACTTATGAACTAAAATGACCTGTTCCAACCTTCTCACGGAATTCTTCGAACATCTCTTTGAGTTCACATTTGTCGTCCGGCATTGAATACCACTTAATTCACGTAACTTGAGCGAATCTTTTAAGTTGACGAGTAACGGTTTCGAAAATTTCACTCTTGATCTGGAGTGTACTCCAAGTTGTATCATTATCAGTATGCAAGTAAATTCCACTTCTTGGAGGCGCGAAATAATGGGAGTTCAAAAACTGGAGCATGTAGGCGTAGTCGTGAGAAGCATCGACGAAAGCTCAGCATTTTACGAGAAAGTGCTTGGCATGGAGCTTAAAGAAATCCGTCAGCCTAACCCTAACGTACGTCTTGGATTTTTAGGTTTTCCCCGGGAAGCGAATCTCATCATCGAGCTGGTCGAAAGAACAAATTCAGAGCTGCCAAACGAAGGAACCGTGAACCATATTGCCTTTACGGTTGAGGATGTCGAACAGGAAGCAGCTCGGATTGCAGAGCTTGGCGTAGCTTTTATTAACGAAAAAATAGTAACATTGGCGGACGGAACCAGATTCATATTCTTCCAAGGGCCGGACGGAGAACGCTTAGAATTGTATCAACCAGCCTCTGCTTGAGTTAGAATAGGAAGATAAGGAGGTGCGGCATAGTGATCGAAATTCCTGAATCTGTAAGCTCCATTAAACAGGCATCCGAATTAACGGGGCTCTCCGAGGATACGATCCGCTATTACGAGAAGATTGGCTTGCTTCCGCATGCCGACCGCAAAGCAAACGGACACCGAACGTACAGCAAAAGCCAATTGGCGGGCATGGTTTTCTTAACGAGGCTCAAGGCAACAGGCATGACGCTGGAGGAGATGAAGTATTTCCGCAATCTTTACGAAGCAGGCGCTGCCTCTATTCCTCAGAGAGTCTCCATACTAATGGAACACAAGGAAAGAATTCAGAAAGAGATTGAACGGTTGATAGAGACGCAAAGAATTATTGATTACAAGCTCGACAATTATCATGAGATCGTTGTAAATCCCGACTTAAACAATACCGCCTGCAATCCCGCCGAATAGCAAGTATGAATAAGCTCCGAATCGACAAGAATAGTTTTTGCAATCCCAGATCGTTCATAACATAAGATCGAACCATCTCTATTAGCTTTTCGGTTCGACCTTTATCCCCGACTCCTACTGGACACTGAACAAAATGATTGACCATCACCCATTTTTCTCCAGACTCAATCATATCCATTGGATTGTTCATGATTAGCATTGCAACTTTTTGTGGTGTGAGTGTACGATATCATCGATTGAATATCTCCTTAAGCACTCTTGTCCAATACGGTAATCGGTATAAGTTCTTGCACTCATCTACCACCACTAACGGTAATGGTTTCTCGCAAAATATAATTTGATACATCTGATGCGAGGAAGCAGATGACTTCTGCTATTTCCAGTGGAGTTGCAGCACGTTTCATTGGGACGGAAGCTACTAATCGTTCGAGGCGGTTATCTTTAGGGGCAAACTTATCATGAAATGGTGTTTCAACCATTCCGGGGGCGACTCCATTTACAATAATCCCATATTCAATAAACTCCCTAGACATTCCAACTGTCATCGTGTTTACTGCACCTTTTGTTGAGGCGTAGTGGATACTTTCGCCTGAACCTCCAATACGAGCCGCTGCCGAAGAAAGATTAATAATTTTACCACTTTTTCGTGGAAGCATGTCTCTTAATACCGCCTGTGAACATAAGAGGATACTTTTTACATTCAACGCATAGGTATCGTCCCAAAGTTCTTCGGTCATATCCATGAATGTGCTCTGCTTAATGCCTCCACCAGCGTTATTTACCAATACATGAACGGCTCCATAAATCGAAATAACCTCTTGAACCATTGCCTCAACTTGGTCTTTCTTAGTAACATCTGCTTGGACAGCTATACATTCACCACCCAATTCTCGAATCGCAGTAACTGTTTCTGTTGCTCCCTTTTCGTTTGTATTGTAGTTGATGACAACGTTTGCCCCTCTAGAAGCCATTAATTGCGCCGTCGCCTGACCAATTCCAGAACTGGCTCCCGTAATGAGAACAATTTTCCCTTGTAAATCCTGCACAATCTCTACCTCCTGACTGTATTCTTTTTAATATTTGGATATTATTATGTATCAAGCGTGGGATGGAACATTTACCTTGCCTTTATTTCAAGATTACTGCCCTTTTAGTTTAACAATTAGTAAAAAATCAGTACATAATTTTTTACTCTTGTTTATCTAACCATAGGAGATACAATGGGAATATCCATTATGGTTCGTTGTATAGAGCTTTACTCCGTGCTGCACAACTCCAAGTCTAATTCACTTGCCCAGTGATCTGACTCGTAGTAGCTCCATCATGAAAACCTGATTTTTTTAACCATATGTTTTATTATAATCTCATTGATAATTTTTTCTGTATACCACTTGATGAAGCTTTCTTCCCACATAACCATAGCTAGCGAGCCCCACCTAGTCGAGTATATTGAGGTTTTTTCTTCATGCAGTGATCACTTCATTTCCTTGTTTTTCTGCCCGTCCGTTAGGCCGCCTAAACAGAAAGCCCGCTCAGGGAGCGGGCTCTTAAAATAGATCTTCTATACTTATTTGTACTCCTGCTCATCCAATTCACTGGCTGCTTGCTCAAATGCTTTTTGATGGGGAAGCGAAAGCTTTTCCATCGGTGGAAAAGTTGCTTCAAAAGCTTCCAGCCCGTTTTCATCTGGATACAAACCATCGCTGAATTTAATTGTGCCGGTCACGTCGTCCAGCGCACCATCATAAAGGGGCAGGGCCATGACCCCCGTATAAAATTTTCCATCCGGCATCGAGATATTATATTTTTTTGTGCCAACAAACCCGTACGGTTTGTAATGATAGGGAAATCCACCAAGCACGATGGCCCGATGTCCTTGTTTTTTTGCGCTTCCTATAGCATGGGTTATCAATATGCGACCAAGTCCTTGCCGATGCCGCTCCGGTGTGATGGAGACGGGCCCAAAGGAAAGAACAGGGATTTCTTCACCACCAGGGGTTATCACCTTTGCTTGAGTAAAATGAATGCTGCCAATGATTTCGTTATTCTCTTCAATGACAAAAGACAATTCGGGCATATAGTCCTCGTGGCTGCGCATGGAATGTACAAGATAATGCTCAGTTGCACCGGGGAAGTACAAGTTCCAGAATGCTTTGCGGGTGATTTCCTCGACCCGCCGATAATCCTTAGGTTGTTCGTTACGTATGTTAATCATAGTTGTTCCTCCTTCTGTAAGACAGTTCAGTTGATCCATCTTATTCTTTCGCTATCTCATCTTTTTTTTACATTTTTGATGAATCGTTTCATTTCATCCTTGCCACCGAACATTCTGTTGATTTTCTCGTTTTCAAGCTGTCGGGCACTTAATCCACTATAGGACATTTCTCGTTGTAACTTTTTATAGCTCGCAAACCGTTTTTCGGATAGGGTCTCATTTTTAAGAGCTTCTCTGATCGCACAACCCGGCTCTGTTTCGTGAGAGCAATCGCCAAATTTGCATCGGGCAGCAATTTCCTCAATGTCTTCAAAGGTTTTTGACAGGTTCCCCGTATAGATCTGTAGCTCCCGCATACCCGGCGTATCTATGACTATGCCGCCGTTCGGCAATAGCAGCAGTTGTCGATGCGTTGTGGTGTGTCTGCCCTTTGCGTCATCTTCCCGTATCGCTTTTGTTCTCAGCACATCCTGCCCCATAAGGCGGTTAATGAGCGTAGATTTGCCGACGCCTGATGAACCGATAAACGCGATTGTCTTTCCTTGCCCTACATAAGTGCTAATTTCATCCAGCCCATCCCCGTTTTCCGACGAACAGGTAATTACATCCACGCCCATGCTCACGGAAGCAATATCCGCCAATTTCTGTGGCAAATCATCGCACAAATCCGACTTCGTCAGGACGATAACCGGAGTTGCCATACTATCCCAAGCAATCGTTAAATATCGCTCAATTCGCCTGATATTAAAATCTGCATTGAGCGACATGCAAATGAAAATGGTATCGATATTGGCTGCAATAATCTGTCCGGCGTTCTCGGTACCGGCAGCTTGCCGTGACAAAACGCTTTTGCGGCGCAGGATGTGATGAATGATTGTTTTGCCGCCCTTTGCATCTACTCGGTCAATCATCACCCAATCCCCAACGGCGGGAAAGCTAGTTTGGTCATCTGCGTTGTAAGCGAATTTTCCTGATACACTGGCATCGATCTCGCCGCACTCACTGATAACTTTGTATAACTCCCGGTGTTGTTCAGTCACTCTGGCAATAAATAAATCGATGTACGTAGCACCTTCCTGTTCAAAGCGTTCATTTAGTCCGTAGTTTTTCAAATTTATATTCACTGGGTTCAAATCCTGTCTTATATATTCGTCGAGTAGCATACCTAACCCCATTTATAGCAGCTTAGTTTTATCCTGCTACGTAACGTTTCTTTTCAAAAACTTATCCACATGCTCCAAAAAGAGAACCGTTACTTCATCTTTATTAGTGAGTTCATCTGAAATGCTTATTAGTAGATAAAACGGAGCATAAAACTCAATTGCAAGTTGCTTTGGGTTACTGATATTTAAAATACTTTGATCCATCATTTCTTGAAACAAGTCTTCAATATAGCTGACTGGGCCACTCGTTAAGATCTTTTGATATAAATCAGCCATCTCAGGGCTTCGATATCGCTCAAGTGTCAGCATTCTCCGAAAATCACTTGCAAATTCATCCTCTGTCCAAAAGTGAAATTGAGATTCAATGAATCCCTTTATTTTATCGATAGAAGCGTTGCGATAAGTCATCGGGGCTTTATCAAAGGTTTCATCTGGTAATTCATATTTTTGTGCACGCTCTATGTCTTTTTGGTACATACGATCCACAATACAATCAAATATATCTCGCTTGTTTTTATAATGCTTATATAATGCACCTTTTGACATTCCTAGTTCTCCTGCTATGGTACTGACAGAAACAGCCTCATAGCCATCTTTTGCAAACAGGTGCAATGATGTAATCAGTATTTTTTCTTTTGTATCAATCATTAATGCAACCTCCATTGTAGTAAACGATCGTTTACTAATTGTAATTATAGTGAACGATCGTTTACTTGTCAATGAAACTCTCAATATGAATAACATCGATTACTATCTGATTCGAAAAACTTTGATCATTTTCATCGTGCCCTAATTGACCTTGGGTTAATGTTTGTTCGATAAAAAGTACTGGTTGTTTACAACTTACTAGATTTTATGCCTCTTATGAGTTCTCTACAGTTATTATATTTTGCCTCTAAAGATGAATACAGGTGCTGAATTGCTAACTTTGGTTGAACATACCTCCCACATGTGTATATATCAATACTTGCATAACCGTTCGCGTGGCTGGAACCCTTTTCCGCAAAGCTTTCACTTTCCCTATCGCTTGAACGGTAGGGATGCCTAGCTTCCTTACGCCGCTCCCATCGGGTTTGGAAATCTCTCTTTACGCCGCACTGGACTTGGATTGAATTGCCTTCCCGGATGCTTCGCAAGAGCTCGTCTCTATTCTCTCGCAGCCACGGCAGTGCCGCTTCGACGGTCATCCCGTCAATTTCCGGCACCCCATGATTGCTTCTGACCTGCTTGTAGGCTTTATTCAGATTGTCTCTGCTTAGTATCTTTTCAAGTAGGTCGTCTGCAACGTCCCTTTCTCCGAAGATGCGTGCTTAGCTGGGCACACTCTTAAAAAAAGGAGCAGCTGCCCGGCGGCAAACTGCTCTACACTGTTTTCAACTAACGTGTCCCGTTAGTTTAATAACACCTTATAAAATTTAATTAATGTATTATTGATTCAAAAATTCTCTATCTTACTAAATGCCTTTTATGATGAAATCTTATCATATTGTAAGGAATTTGTGCTCATTGATAAAGGCAAATATTTGTTTAGTTGCGATTGATGAAGGAACAACTTCATTGAGAAATTTGAGGAATATATATTAAGCATTATAAATTAAAATAAGTATTGTATTTGCTAAATTATGAAACTACACATGAGGTCACGGTGCTAGTCTTCGATGATTGCCTGATAGACCATGGTCCAGAAGTCGTGGATAAGATGCGCCGAATCCGGGGTGGACATACCGACCTGGGTAAGCAGGATTCCTGTGAGTTGTTTATCCGGGTCGGCATAAGCCGAGGTGCCGGTTCCGCCGTCCCAGCCAAACTGACCGATGGATGCATAGTCGCCGCGGTAGGTGCGTACCGCCATCCCGAAGCCCCAGCCGCCGTGCTGCCCTTGGCCATGTGACAAATGGACATTGTTTTTTGCTAAGTCGTCTCGGAATGCTTGTTGCTCGGGCGTAAGGCGGTTAGTGGTCATCAGCTGGACAGCAGGCCGGGACAGGATCCGTTCGGTCCCGTGCATCCCTTGGTTTAGCAGCATCTGTAAATACGCATGATAGTCGTCGACGGTTGACAACAACCCACCTCCACCTGCTTGGAATGCCGGAGGCTTACTGTAGCGTCCGCCTGCACCCTCGTCCCACACTATGAACTCACCGGTCTGCGGATCAGGGACGTAGGCGGGCGGCAGCCGGTCAATCTTGCTTTCGGGAACGTAGAAGCCGGTATCCTTCATCCCCAGCGGTTCAAAGATGCGTTTGCGCAGGAACCCTTCGAATGTCTGACCCGTGACCCTGGCAACGAGTACGCCGAGCACTTCGTTGCTCATGTGATACTGCCACCGCTCTCCGGGCTGGTAGCATAGCGGAAGAGTACCCAAGCGACGCATCCACTCATCTGACTCAGGCATCTCCTGCCCTGGCGTGTCAAATAATCCATTTTCGAAGATCGCGTTTTGGATCGGAGAGCCCATTAACGTCATATCCACTCCGAGCCCGAACGTAGAGGTCAACAAGTCCCGAACGGTGATTGGCCGCCGCGCCGGCACCGTGTCGTCTAGCGGACCGTTGGGTTGTTTCAGCACCTGCCGGTTAGCAAGTTCGGGCAACCATGGGTCTACTGGGTCATCGAGATGCAACTTACACTCGTCAAGCAGGATCATTATTGGCGCGGCCCCAACCATCTTGGAAGTGGATGCCATCCGGAAGATCGTGTCCCGGCGCATTGGAGCGCCACCGTCATGGCACATCGTGCCTATTGCTTCGACGTGCGTCTCACCGTTCCGGCTGATTAAGGCGACAAACCCAGGAATCTTCCCGGACTCGACATGTCGTGATAGCACGTCTCGCATTCTTTGCAGCCCTGTTTTGGAGAAGCCTACGTTGCTTTGTCCCATCAACGTTTTCATTTAATTTCCCTCACTTTACTTTTTATGAATCCTATTGTTTCAAACTACAATTGCTCTCCCGGCTTGGCGTTTTCCTTTATAAAGAATTCTGCTTCTGTTCTTTCACTGTGGATTCATTTTTTCAATACAACCAAGCACCTCACTTTGGAATAATTTATTGATTGACAAGATCAATCAATAAATATAGTAGATTTTGTACCAATTTTTGTCAATAAGAAAATTGCCATTAGCTATTTTATGATCTGTGAAAGTGATGCTTTTTTAATAACTAGGAGCTTCCCTTCAGCTTTCCTCTCCTTTAGAAAGCAAAAGGGCTTAGTTTTTACAAACAGGATATGTAGTTTGGTGGGGAAGCATCCCAGGAGTTTTGTTAAAGAAAGTAGATTGACTTCACATTACTAGCGGATTCTTTTATTTTGAATAACTATGAGCAGCATACGTATATTCCAATCCAAATTTTGATGGTTCGAATTTTGGGCTATGCCACTTTCTGAATTGGGAAATGTGGATTATAAGGAATAAATAAAGGATAACTTCTTGAACCACGGAGTAAACATTTACAAAAATAGCATAGCTAACAACATTAGTGCTATATGGAAACCGATTCTAATTATTCATCTAATATTAGAGATAATAGAGACTATATTTCCAAAAAAGAAAAAAGCAGGTGCAGAATCTAAAAAAGAGTCAGTAACCGAAGAGATATCGGTTGTGCTAATTATTAGTTTTGATTTGCTCATTAAATCCGTAAAGGAATTAGGTGTTGGTACCTCCTATGCAGTATTTTCGGGTATTGGTGTATTTGGGATGGTAGTTGTTGATTTCGCATTGTTTCAAGAAACAATCAGCCTTTTGAAAGAAATAATTGAGTTGGGTATATTTGATTCTAGCAGGCTTAATTGAAATTGTTGGAGTTGTTGGATTAAAAAAGGTATCAGAAAAGGGTAGCTGGTTTACCTACATCATTCTCATTGGAGGATTTATCATCAGTTTGTCGCTTTTACGTATGTCCCTAGAACAAATCCCACTGTCTGTTGCTTACGCAGTATGGACTGGAATTGGGACAGTAGGTGCTACAGTAATCGGCATTTTATTTTATAAGGAATCAAAAAGTCCCTTATAGATACTTACTGATTAAATATTTTATTTTGTAAATATTAGCACTTGAAATAATTATTGGTTAATGGAGAATGCGATCAGTATAGATGGAATGGGACGGAAACTTCCCCTTCTATTTCGCCATGCCTTCATGTTTTCCTGGTCTACCAAAAGGGGGTCTCTTACTGTCTTTCTGCATTTTCAGAATCAAGCATCCATTTTTCTCCCCACTCCCGCATTTGAAGCAGTACTTTTCTATATTCCTTACCTTTTTCCGTTAAGGAATATTCCACGCTTACGGGTATTGTAGGGTACACTTCGCGATTAACGATTTGCAATTGTTCCAAATGCCGCAAAGTATCGATTAAAGATTTAACACTTAGATCTCCGACATTTCGTCTCAGTTGATTGAATCGTTGGCGGCTATAATATAGTTGAGTAATAACCTGAAATGCCCATTTATTATGAATCACCTGTAATGCCTCATTAACCGCGACAAAACATTTTTGCTCTTCATTTCTCCTCAAGCAATCACACTCTTTCATAATAAAGCTAATTACATTTTGTTAGTAGAACTAAAAAAAGTGCCTCCTTATAAAATTATAATTCATGAATTACAATTTCACCAGGGCTTATTAGATGCTATATTGCTTTACTCACACCCAAACCAATTCATTTAGGAGGAAGTTTATGTCTGGTTATAATAGGAGTATTTTAGTGATTGGAGCTACTGGTCAACAAGGTGGTGCAGCTACGAGACAATTACTTGAAGACGGTTGGCAAGTACGAGCATTAACCCGGGACCCCTCAAGTTTAACAGCCAAAATCATAGCTCAGGCTGGAGCACAACTTTTCCAGGGGGACATGGAGAATCGCAATTCTTTAGATGAAGCTATGCGAGGAGTGTACGGAGTTTTCAGTGTGCAGCCTCCTGAATGGAATCCGAGCGATGCAGCTACCGAAAAAGAATTACGAATGGGTAAAAACGTTGCCGATGCGGCGAAAGCTGCACAAGTTCGCCACTTTGTCTATTCATCGGTTAGCGGTGCAGACAAACAGGCTCGCTTTCGTTATCTCGCCAAGTGGGAAATCGAAAAATATATAAAAAAACTGGGTCTTCCTGCAACAATATTGAGACCTTCAAGTTTTATGGAAAATTATGCAAATTCATTGATTGGGATTCAGAATGGTACGTTAACAGAAGCGATTAAACCAGATATTCCTGTCAAACTTATTGCTGTCGAAGACATTGGCGTTTTCGTAAAAATTTCCTTCAGGCATCCGGATGTATTTTTGGGAAAGACTATCGAAATTGCCGGTGATGCTCTAACTCCACCCAATATCGCCGCAGCAATTGCTAAGGCAACCGGTCGTTCTATTAGCTATGTTCATCTTTCTATTGAGACAGTTCGGAAAAATAATGAAACATTAGCCGATTTATACGAATGGTTAAATGGTGAAGGATATGAAGTGGATATTAAACTACTGCGTAATTTGCACCCAAAGCTTATGAATTTTGAGGATTGGGTAGAAAGGCAAGGAAAAGCATTATTCCAGCAGGAGTGATCGCCCCGCTATCCTCCCTTTACTTCAAACTGATCCTTAATCAGCTGACGCTTTGTTGTTCTGAACTATCGTCTCTCGATTGCATAGCGAAGGGCTGCCATGCGGCGGGCCTTCGAGAGCTTCCCTTTTTGCCCTTGTTTAATCTTAAAAGGACCATTCGAAACAACAGTTGCGGCCTTCGAAGCCCCATCTTTTTTCGCCTTCACTACAAACGCAGGCAATGGCATGTGCACAACCCGTAATAGCATCACAATCGATTTTTGAGTAGTAGCATTAACAATTTGCAATGCTCCAAGTCGCTTATCCACAACGCTGCTCCCGTCCCGCCGGTTTTCACCTATATCTGTTTCACCAACTGACCAGGAGACGAGGCATGGCTGTAAATTTACTAGCGATTCCTTTACACAGGAAACCACTCTATCACATAGGAGCGAATAATATTTTTGTCCATTAAGCGGCGAAAAAGGATCTGGTGCCGAGTGGGTATGGGAAAAATTGAGCATAACATTAACGGCAGTAGTGTCCAATGCTTCCGCAACCCTTTCACGTAATTCATTTGATAGAGCTGTGGTAAGGCCTAACTATCTATGGCAATCAAGCAATAGCGGTCATTTTGATGTTCAAACAGTACTACTTGAGCACTCAATGGATAATGAATACCATTTACTTTATTCTTCTCAGGCGAACGGCCAATCATTTCTACAGGAAAATCGGGAGTAATATCCGTCTGCGAAAAAGCAGCTTTATAGTCATAGTTCATTTAGCTTTTCTCCTTAATTTTTAATGTTAGGGGATGAGTGGCTCGATGCCGTGATAGTCGAGAAAATGAGCTCCGAAAATCTAATCTAATGAACATCAGAAAGGCCCGTCATCCGGCGGGCCCATCTAAATTATCTTATATATTTGAGTTTCACTAGCTTAGCTACAGCATGAAGACACTTTAGCAGCAGGTGTTGTAGAACAGCAGCTCTCCTCAGCTTGATCGGATACATTATTTATACTGCATACGCCAGTCTCTGGTAATTCCAACTCTACTTTTTCGGCGCCTTCGTAATCTCCTGCCAGGTATGCAGCAATGGATCTCACCTGCTCGTAGCCTGTCGCCATTAGAAAGGTTGGGGCTCGGCCGTAGCTCTTCATGCCTACCATATAAAAGTTCTTTTCCAGATGCCGAAGTTCTTTTTCACCGTGTGGACGAACCGTTCCACAGCTGTGTACATTAGGATCAATAAGTGGAGCTAGCGTTTCTACACTCTCCGTAGTTGGATCGATATTCAGTCGCAGCTCGCTTAAGAACGAGAAATCCGGACGACTTCCTGTGTTCACAACAATTTCATCTATGCCCTCAACTTGCTTTACTCCACCAAGGCTCATGCCGATAATATTGATTTTACCATCCACTTGTTTCAACTGATGCATACGGAATGGTGTAAAGACCTGTATTCTACCTTGATCTACAAGTCGATGAATTCGACTTCCGAGTGCACCTCTAGCCTTCAATTGGTCATTGTCTTCCCCGCCATACGCATTTCCTACTTTACTCTTCCGCATGATCCAGAAAATTTTCGTAATTGGATCTTCAGACAGTTCCAGCATTGAATTGATTGCCGAATGCCCTCCTCCAATTACAGCCACTTTTTTACCATTAAATCGTTCTCCATCTCTGTTTGTAATATCAGGAATTCCGTAAAAAATATGTTCTTTAAGGTCTCCTTCTTCTTTCGTCCATATCCCGCTGCTATGGATCGGATTCGCTTTCCCCCACGTGCCTGTCGCATCAATAACTGCTTTTGCCTCATACAGGGTTGTTAATTGGTTTTCCTCCACGAATACAATGAATGGCTGGCTTTCACGCCCTAAGGTTTTCATTTTATCCATATCTTTTTTGCTGACTGCTGTTACTTTTGCATTTAGCTTTAGGTTGGACTCTATTTCAGGCAATCGGGACAATGGATATAGATACTGCTCCAAAAGCTCTTTACCTGTAGGTAAATCATCATCATTTGGTCTTTCCCAATCCGTTTTCTCGAGTAATCTAGCCGCTGCTTTGTCGATGTTATATTGCCAAGGGGAAAATAATTGTACATGCCCCCACTCCTTAATATGACTTCCAACCTCAGATCCCGACTCAAAGATGATAATACGTTCTCCTCTTTCAATAAGGTGTGCAGCTGCAGCAAGTCCGATCGGACCGGCTCCAATGATGGCAACAGGAAGATTGGTGAACAGGTTACTGTCCGGTTTCACTAAATCTTGCTTGGTTTCAGGAGCACAACAACTGTTCTGAACCTGTTTGAATTGGATTTCCTTCATTTCACATACCTCACTTATTTTTTATTTGTAATATGCAAGTATATATTTTATATATGGGGTGATCTTCAAGATCACCCCATAGGAGTACAGCATTTGTCTGATTTAAGCATACTTTCATTTAATAATTTAATCGATCGCAGAACAGTTTCACGCTCAAATTCATTCATAAAAGAGAAAACCTCATTTAAGTAACTGTTCATATTCTCATCAATCGTTGTAGCCACGAATTTCCCTTCGGTCGTAAGATGTAGAATATATACTCTACGATCCTCGGGATGTGTTGTTTTCTTGACTAAATTCTTTTTAATCAACGTTTGCACCTGACGGCTAAATGTAGTGATATCCATACCGAGTGAATCTGCGATCTGCTGCATAGATGGCTCATGCTGTCGATCAATTTCATAAAGAATATGGCTTTGGATCATTGATATTTCATTAGTCCCTACACTACAACAATTCTTATTCAGAAGGCCGAATCGGCGTGCAGTCACTTGTAGTAGTTCTCTCGGACTTTCTTCCATCTAAGCTCACCTCTTGCTTCAGTTATACAATATATATTTGCATTTTACAAGTATATGATTCGAATTTCTCCATTTTTATGTAAGTATCCGATTACCATCCTCCTTCATAAAAGGGTTGAATATCGGTCTTTGTTGTGGTGGTTTTCCTTCCTTTAATCGCTGCCGATCATGATCTAGATCCAAACAATGATTCTTTAGTGCATGTAGAAAAAACCCTCGGAAACGAGTTCCAAGGGTATAGTTTGATTTTTGGGTATGCGTGACTCTAATTCTCCTCTTACCAACCGCGATCAGACATGCGTTCTGCTGCAGTCAGTTTAGAAATTTCAATCCCTTTCATAGGGGTACCCAAGTTCTTAGATACTTCGGCAATCAGTTTATAATCCGTATAATGTGTTGTGGCTTCAACGATGGCACGAGCAAACTTCTCAGGATTGTCCGATTTGAAAATACCAGATCCAACAAAGACTCCGTCTGCTCCCAAATGCATCATTAGTGCAGCATCTGCCGGAGTAGCAACACCGCCGGCTGCAAAGTTAACGACAGGAAGCTTACCATTCTCGTGAACTTCAAACAGAAGCTCGTAAGGCACACCCAGAACTTTAGCTTCAGCGTAGAGCTCATCCTTGGACATGTTTTGCACTTTACGAATCTGACCATTGATCAGACGCATATGGCGGACTGCTTCCACAATGTTACCCGTTCCTGGTTCACCTTTTGTACGAATCATGGATGCCCCTTCACCAATACGGCGAAGAGCCTCTCCCAAATCTTTTGCTCCACATACAAACGGTACGGTGAACTCCTGTTTATCAATATGGAACACTTCATCCGCAGGTGTAAGGACTTCACTTTCATCCAGATAGTCTACGCCAAGGGATTCCAGTACTTTTGCTTCTATGTAATGACCGATACGCGCCTTAGCCATCACTGGGATAGAGACCACCTTCATAACCTCTTCAACGATCGTTGGATCTGCCATGCGAGCGACACCGCCGGCTGCGCGAATATCGGAAGGGACGCGCTCAAGAGCCATAACGGCAGTTGCCCCTGCCGCTTCTGCGATTTTTGCTTGCTCTGCATTCATAACGTCCATGATGACGCCGCCTTTTTGCATTTCAGCCATCCCTCTTTTGACACGATCTGTACCTGTTCTCATAACTTCTATTCCCCCTATACCATGTTTAACAATCTAATCACAGCTCTTTTCAGTTCTTGATTGACTTGAATCTATGGATTAATATAAAGGGGAAACTGACAATTAAAAAGATCCAATAATTTATAATTTCATTGTACCACTTTCTTAATTACGGAGGTCATATGCAATTTCATGCCGCTTATAGCTCATATTTAAACCGCCATTATACCAAGATGAAGGCTCTGTATCATGCCATTCGCGAAGCTATTCATGAGGGGAATCTCTTGCACGGTGAGAAGATGCCATCTACACGAGAATTAGCTGCAACGTATCAAATTTCTCGAGGAACCGTGAATCAGGTCTATGATATGTTAACTTCTCAAGGTTATCTTCATTCACAGCATGGAAGAGGTACCTTTGTTGCTTATCAAAGTGAGTTTAACAAGGTGGAGAATACAACCCAATATAGCCCGCAGCACTTATCCGCTTGGGGAAATCGTATAGAGCAGCTTGTGCAAACAACACCTCAAAGACATACACAATCAACAGTTACCCGCTTAACAAGTGAAGCATTAATTGACTTTAGCAAATATCAACCCGATTTAACCAAATTTCCTTACGATGAATGGAACAATCGACTGTATGCGGAGGTACGGCATCGAGAGCATTACTCCAATACAACTTACGCAACTGTGGACTCATTGGGAGAGCCAAAATTGAGAGAAGCTATTGCTGCCTACCTAAGAAGGATGAGGGGAATCCAGGTCGATTCGAATCAGATCGCTGTGACTGCAGGCTCCATGCAAGCTATAGCACTTCTTACGCAATTAATTGCAGATCCTGGTGATCATGTGGTGACAGAAAGCCCTTGTTACGTCGGAATTTCTCAGGCTGTATTGGCTACGGGTGCGAAGTTGATTGAAGCCAATCTTGATGGTCAAGGAATTGTTCCTCAAGATTGGGATGCTCGTATGTTATTTGTCACGCCATCCAGGCAATTTCCTACTGGTGAAATGCTTAGCCTTGAACGCAGACGAACCTTGCTTGACTGGGCACATCGTCATGATGCTATGATTGTGGAGGATGATTACGATAGTGAATTCAGATATCGCGGAATGCATGTAGAACCTCTGAAAACACTGGATAAAGATGGACGCGTAATCTACATTGGCAGCTTTACCAAAACATTGCCATTTGAAGTGCGACTTGGTTATGTCGTTCTTCCTCCATCATTGTCTGATACATTTAGAAAAGCTCAAGCATTATATGAACCTAGACCAGTAAATTTATTAGAGCAGCGAGCTTTAGCAGCATTTATGACAAGTGGTCAATATGAGCGGCATCTGCGTAGGATGAATCGCTTGTATAGTCGCAAATTTCATCTGTTACTTAAACTATTAAAACAGGAGCTCTCGACTTGGTTTGATTGGGTGGAAAACGAAGCGGGACTTCATGTTTTTGGTTGGTGGAAAGGGGATTCCTCGAGTTATGATACCTTCCGGACTTTAGCAAGAACACAAGGGGTTATATACTCGGAAGTCAGTACTTCCACAGCTCTAAGCACGAAACATGGTATTTATTTATCTTTTGCACATTTATCTGATTCGGAATTAAAGGAAGGTGTATTAAGATTAAGAAATGCCATACGATCTCATGTATGAGGTAATGTGGCATCGTATCGCATAATTGTTTTTGCTGTGTTTGTGTCTCGATATGAGATTGTAGAGGGGGATATAAAACTAAAAAGCCGCAAAATTTGCGACTCTCAATAGCAATATGTTCTTATCCCCCGACATAGTAGTTTTACCTATCCAAAATATCCATTCATCGTATCCCACATCTTCCTGATCCTCCGATCGTCCGTTTCGGGAGCAAATGAGGGGCTATAGGTTTCTTCTTCACACTAAATAAGCGGCCAATGAAGCTGCTCCAAAGTACATTCTTATAACCAAGCCCAATATTTATTTCCTTGGCATTTGTTAACATCTCAATCAGCTTTTCTTCGATGGGGGAGTCGATCAGTAAAAGAATGTCACTAACCTTTAGTTCTAAGCTGGTTTACCTTCTCTTCATCTTCTAAAGATTCTGTTATAAGGACTTTTAGTTGATCTTCCTTATCAATCATATCTAAATTTCTTCCGTACCATGTTTGTAAATTATCTCTTGTAATTTTATATTCTTCTATACCATCGCCCCTTTCAAAATTAAAGTTTATCCATTCCACATTTTGTAATAGTACAAATAGGTATGATGCATTGTTAATAGCTGTTTTTTTGCCATTTAGTTCCGAATCTGACCAATCATAGTTTACAATTATCCCATATGGTTTTTCTTTTGTTTTGAGCTCTAAACCACTCAAATGTTTTGCTCCCTCTATATTAATAACAGAATTAAATACTGCACTGTTATCACCTACATATGAACCTTTATATTGGAATAAATCAACATCATTATCATTCGAATATGAATTACAACCACTCAATAAAAATACTGCAAATAGTAAAGACATAAATAATTTAATCTTTTCCCTCAATTTCGATTCCCCTTTATTAATGAGGTTAGTTCAATAACGACTATTCATCCAATTTCTCTTTTAATCTGCTTAGCTCCTCTAACGCACCAGAAGCAGAATAATAAATCATTTTTTTCTCTAAGATTTCTATTTCCTCTTCTTTTGTCAGCTCATCAACAGTCTTGGTTACATTTTTTAACCAATTGAATGTTTCACTCTTTAATTTTTCAATCTCTTCCAATCTCTCGTCAACGTACTCTGTCACTTTAAAACTCATCATTTCATCTCCCTTGTTTACGTATCATTACTTACTTCATGTCATCCCAAAGAACAAGAATATCTTCTGGATTCGCGAACTTATATTTTGCCGGAATTGCATCAGGTTGTTTGCATCCCCACAATGCTAATCCAAAGTCTACTCCGGCGTCTCTGGCACATTCGTAATCATAGATCGTATCACCGATGTAAATGGAGGTTTCCGCCTTTGCATCAGATATATCTAGAAATTTAACTAATGGCTCAGGATGAGGTTTGTGCCGATCTGTATCATCTGCACATACCACATAAGGCAAATAAGATGCGAGACCAAAAGGAACGAAGTCATCTTGATACTCTCGTTTAGTCTTGGACGTCACGACACCCGTTGCAACGGATTGTTTCTTCAGGTTAGCAAGCAGTTGTTGAAAACCCTCAAATACGTGAATGGTTTGCCGGAAATCATTCATCAGATCATTCCAGCATTTATTCGCATATTCAATATCTTCGATACCGAGTTGCCCCAAAGATACGGCTCCCGGTATCCCAAGTGCAAATGCGAGATCTTCCTTTTTCATTATCCGATTATAGTTCTTCTCCAGCAGCTTCTGTAATGAGCCTAACACCGCTTGTTCTGTGTTGATTAATGTTCCGTCAATATCAAAAATAACGGTTTTGTACATCATTTCATCCTCCTTAGCATGATAAGTAATGAACTCCTATTCGTATGCTAAAGTATGAAATCCTTTTCAGGTCAATAGCTAAGTAGACTGACGTATAATGATTTGGTAGGGAATCTTTACCTTATTGTTGGTTCTATCCATTGTAAGATCAAAGGCTTGTTCACCAACTTTTACTAACTGATGATCAACTGTAGATAGGCTCAGTCCAATACCAACCGGTTGATTTTCTTGGCCAATAATTGCCAGATCCTCCGGTACGCTTAAATTCATGTTTTTTGCACACTGATACATCCCTGCCGCGACCTCATCACCGTTGGCATATATAGCTGTGGGTCTACTATCCATATTAAGCAGTCGCTGTGCTGCTATAAACCCGTCATCCATCGTTTGACAATCATTCAAATGATACATTGGTGACAATTCTCCAAATATTTGCTTATATGCTTTTATTGTCAGCTGTGTGCTGCTACTCTCTTCGCCTCTTGCTGTTGTAAACGCGACGCGTGAATGACCTTTGTCCTTCAACAACTGGAACGCGTCCACGAAAGATGCATAACGATCAATATAGGCGCACCCAATTTGGGGATGATCAGTGAACTCGCATGCAACGATCGTTCCATACTTACTATACGAAAGGATCGAATTCCAATCATTGGAACGAGAAGTCATAATGACTCCGTCCAATTGTTTATTTTTTAGCATGTTTAAGCAGCGAAGCTCTTTTGCAGGATCATATTTCGTAGGAAGCACCATTACAGAATAATCATGCTCAACCGATCGATTGAGTACGCCATGGAGCAGTTGATCAAAGGCTTGATTGTTGTTGTATGGTATGATCACACCGATGCATTTTGTTTCCTTACGGATTAAATCAACAGCTAACCGGTTTGGAGTGAAGTCAAGCTCATCAATTACTCGCTGTACCATTTCCCTCTTCGACTCCGAGACATAAGGATGATTGTTTATTACCCTTGATACGGTGGATACGGATACTCCTGCTAGCTTTGCAATATCAATAATATTTGCCACGCATACACACTCCTGCACTTTTTACTAAACCAACTTGAATATTTCCATCAACGTCATCTGTCCGTCTCATAATGAACGTTATAACAACTTCTCATTTGTGCCCTTTAATCCGCTTATTCTTTCATTCGTTTATTGAATATCACAGCCGACACAACAAACTGCCGTGCTGCGAACTTTCACTACTAAAATATGAGAATATTTTACATGTAAGGAATTTAACAGAAGCTACTTGAACATATTTGTCTTTTTCCTGCCCGGGTACTAATCCGTTTTCGATTGTTTCCATATAGCCGACAAAAGCATTAGAACAGGAACATTACTGGTTTCTCTAATTTTTTGAAGCACTTGAAAACCATCCAAGCCGGACATCATTACATCAAGAATGACAAGCGAAAGAGGTATCGCGTTTTTCATCAGCCAACCTCAGCCCGGCTGCACCACCGGTAGCAGTCACAGCAGTTAGATTTTCCTGCTCTACACATTTTTTTATAAGAACGCAAAGCTCTTTGTCATCTTCTGTAATCAAACACTAATCATGTTTTTGTCCCATGCTCTAAAATAGAGATTGTACAACGTATTCTCCTATTATTCAATTTGGTGAACCGTCAATATAACAATTGACTTTCATGCCTTCGTTTGCTCTTCTACATATAGAAGCTCTTCGTTTAACTTGATATATTAAAAGTATAAACAAGCCTGTCTATTTATAAAGACAGGCTTGTTTAAGTGTTTTTAAGTTATTCAGTTTTAGTGCAGAATGCCGTCCGTCCCACAGTGAATGGGAAAGATTAATGTAGAGGCTCATTTAAGTCCATAATGCCGATGCAGACAAGCCCTTAACAAAGGAATACAGCCTCTCATTGTGATGACCTTTGAGAAGCCCTATTCTTAGCCTTAATAAGTTAACTTTCAACCAATCGTCTCTACCACATTGTCTTGCTGGTCTTTAATATACGTTTTGGCTACCTGAACGGTTAGACCCTTAAAGGAGGATAGCTTAATCAGCTCCTCCTTCGGCCGCAGCTTGCTTGACAGCTCGGCAACGGTTGCCGCATCCAGCACGATACGAATGTGCTCCGGACCTTCTTCAATCACCGGATTATCTCCCGGCTCCAGCGCTACCCGAACGTTCGGACCTGAGAGATACAGAGGGTTTTGCTTCAAAATGCGGCCCGAAAGCATCTTGCCGATAATCTCTGCCTGCTTGGCACCAAGCGTAAGCACCGCCGGCGATTTTCTTAACAGCCGTTTCACGGGCGGCTCCCAGCCTAATTGGCTGACATACAGGAAGCCCGTATTCGACCCGTCACGCTTCAAGCCTTCCTCCACCGCTGTGGCAACCGCAGGCAGCATCAGCAAAGATGACCGCTCGAGATCCGTTATATAGTAAGGCATATATGGCTCGCAGATTTTCAGCATGGCATGCGAATTCCACGTCTGCATTGCATCTCGTTCATCCCCTGTAATGCCAATCATTTGGATAAACTCCATACGCCCATTTGGCGTTTCTATCGAAGGCAGCTCCGGATCCTCCGTATAGCATAGCGCTTTAAGCTTCGTATCCGAACCCAAGCAGATTGGACCATTGGTATCCAAGTAATCACCCGACCGGAATCGGTTTCCGCTTTTGTATATATACCTTCCCATATTTTGCAGTAGGTCAAGCGCCCATGCCGGAGGCTGCTCCTCCGTCTCGCTGCGCTTCAGCCTGAAGGTCAGCTCAAAGCCGAAACCGCTATGCTCCTTATCCTCCTTCTCCTTGCCGTACAGCTCCGTAAATCCAAAAGTCACCATATGCCAATGCGGCGCAGGATGCTCCGCTTTATATACACTGATGCCGTCCAGCGGATCACCTCCGAACATAGCAGGCAGCGACGAGCCGTAGTGCATAGGCTTCTGATCTCCGTATAGCTTGGTCATCGCATCTTCAATGGCATCCCATCCTGGGGCCATATCTTCTTCCTCTTTCATCCGTATTCCTCCTCAAATTCGCCCTCATTAAAATTAATATAACATGCAGAAACCGATTAGTTATATACCTTATCGCTGATCGGAACATTTTTTTGTCCCTCCATACCTTTTTCCAGTACCCAAATTCCGTTTTTTAAGCTTTTATTTGACCATTGTGCCAAACAAGCGATTTGAATTCGGCCTCCTACTGAGCTTGAAGAGTATGATATAATTCAGTCGATTCCGTGAATGAAAACAGGGGGCAGTTACCATGCGGCAATCTGCTCCCTGTATATTAGGCTAAAGTTTCCCGTTAACTGTGACATAGCGGTCAAATTAATGTGGAATTCTCGTGGTGCATCAATCTTCCCCAAGCTAAAGCAGTAGTTTACTCGGTGTTAATCGTTCACCAAGTGTTCCGGCCGTTGTCCAAGTAATCCGCGAATTAAATTATCCGCAGCTAACTCAGCCATTAACGTCCTGGTGCGAATGGAAGCACTGCCAATATGGGGCAGTGTGACTACGTTCGGCAGCTTGAGCAGCGGATGATCCATCCGGATGGGCTCTTGCTCGAATACATCTAAACCGGCAGCCCAGATCTCGCCCTGCGTCAACGCATCATACAGGGCCTCCTCGTCCACGATTCCTCCACGCGCGGTGTTGATCAAGACAGCCGTGGACTTCATCAGCTCCAGTTCTCGCTTCCCAATAAGATGATACGTCTCATCGCTCAACGGAGTCATCAAGCATACGAAATCGGACTGGGTTAGAAGAGCATCCAACTCTGCGTATTCTATGCCGTTCTCCTGCTCTGCATCAAGCTTGCGACTCCGATTAAAGTAGAGCACCCGCATATCGAATCCCTTCGCCCGTTTCGCCAACGCTTGGCCAATCCTTCCCATCCCGATGATTCCCATGGTCGCTCCATATATATCTTGTCCCGTCAGCTGCATGGGAGACCAGGTTTTCCATTCGCCTTTCCGTAGATATTGGGAAGCCTCCACAACCCTTCGCGAGGTCGCCATTAATAAAGCAAAGGTTAAGTCCGCCGTAGTCTCCGTAAGCACACCCGGGGTATTCGTGACCATAATGGCTCTGCTGCTGGCTTCGGCCACATCAATGTTGTTGTAGCCGACGGCCATGTTACTAACCACCTTCAAACGGTGCGCTTTCTCTAACAAGGGCTGATCTATTGCTTCGGTAAGCAAGCACAGCAAGCCTTCGACATCCTTAACCTTTTGCTCTAACACATCTCTGGGAACAGGGATCTCTTCTTCGTCCCACAGGTCCACTTCACATATCAATGCAAGCTTGTCCAGTGCACTGGATGGAATTTTCCTTGTAATAAAGATTTTAGGCTTCATTTTAATCAACCCCTTTATCCCTTGCGATAATCCCTCGGTGATAAGCCCACTTCCCGCGTAAAGAGCTTGGAGAAATATAGCGGATCTTCATAGCCAATATCACGCGCAATCTCCGAAACAGGAGCGAATCCATTGCGCAGAAGCATCTTGGCCTTCTCCAGGCGCACTTTATGTAGGTATTGAACATAGCTGTATCCTGTATATTTCTTAAATAATAGAGAAAAATAACTGACCGACAAGGAGCAATATTGTGCCATTTCTTCTCTGTTTAATGGTTCTCTGAAGTGTTCATGTACATGCTCCATAGCACGGTGAATCGAGTGCTCTGCCCTTAATTCAGATAATGGCTTAGACGCCTGCATACCTTCCAGTTGATCCAATAAACGAATAAGAAAATTACGGGAGCGCCACTCATACCCCGGCCCCTTATCCTTCCACAGCTGAAGCAGCTGCCGAAACTGCTCTTCTGCCCGCGTCACACTCTCTAACTCAAGCACATGCGGAAGCCGCAAAGAAGTACGAGATACCTTGGAAATTAACTCTCGTCCTTCCCACTCCATTAATCGATAATCGAAATGCACAGCAATATATAATAGCGGATTACTTGACTCCGTAGTAAACTTCAATCGGACACCAGGCGGAGAGACGTGATAAAAACACCCTTTGCGCAGCTTATAGCTCTCATCATTAATCTCCAGTTTCCCTTCGCCGTTGAAGACATACCCCATATTACACATTCGTGTCAAAGGGATTTCCACCTCATATTGGTGATTGCTCCAGTGCTCCTTATCCCGAATCAAAACATCGATAACTCTCGGCATAAACCGATTCATGAAATCCTGATCCATCCCTGCACCTCCAACCCTGATTTAATAGGAAAAATGGCCTTTCCCTATTATAAGAGATAAAGCCATTTGATTCCTATTAAATCCAATGCTGGACTCGCTTTTCGTAAATGTAATTAACCCGGTCATTCATATTTTTCTTCAAAAATCCATTCGCTTCTTTAATATGAGTTTTTAGAGTAATGACTAATTCTAATTCAGGGTCGGCGAGCCGATTAGTTAACAACTCAGTCACTTGACTTCTCCATTTCGGGAAAGCATCCGCGATTCGAATGGCAGCTATCATGGAGAAAGAGAAGAACTGGAAATATAACTCCTTGAGATCAAAAATGAATTCATCATTGCTTCGATCTACATCCATTTTATCAATGAAAGCCTCACTTCGTATGAAAGAGAGCAGCTCTGGCATGATGTCCTGATCCTCTAGCCGGCCCAACAAATAAATGGCTGCAAATACATGAGGTTGATTGAACTTACGGCTAGACTTTGGCACATAGAGATCTCGGCTATATACCATCTCCCGCAGCACAGGCAAACAAACAGAATCTCCGATCAAACCAAGTGCCAACGCACAGTTTTTACGAAGCAAGCCGTAATCCTGCTCACCCATCCACTCCTGTAAGGTTCCCCTCATCTGATCTCCCAACCGCTTAGCAGACCAGATAGCAAAGCCCGATTTATCCGAACTTAAGGCAACCTTTATCTCTTGCGGATCGTTCAGCCACTTCATAGCGGGGACAGCTAGCTCTTCATTCGATTCTTGCGGTGTCATCTCCTTGAATTCAGGTCGGTCTCCTGCTCTCATGCACCCGGTCTCGAGCTGCAGCTCTACCAGCTGTTCATAGGAAATCTCTCTGATTGGAACTTCCTCCGAAATGGACAGATAGGCCATATTCGCAGCGGTCTCCCCGCATTTCTCCATATCCCGCTTCTGCCTTATGGCAGAGGCGATGTCATGATCAAGCGAAATACAGCGGCCAGCGGCCAGCAACCCGTCAAATCCTCTTGGGATCAAGGCCTCTCTAGGGATTGGAACGTTGAAGCAAGGACCGAACAAGCTTGCTGCGACAAGCCAATCCTGCTGGGTATTGCTTTCGAACGCCATATCCTTCCCATGGTTATCCAAGTTGGAGAAGCCTTGAAATACAGGTTCCCTTGTCACCCGGCCTTCAAGAAAATCTGAGAAGGTAACTCTCTCCTCCCCCACGATATTGCGACTTTCACGTATACCTAGCAGCTGACAGATCTTCAGCAGCATTGATTCTGCATCATAACGCTCTTGCAAATGGGTACCTAACAGATTCGATTCGAAGATCGCACGGGTCACATCCTCCGCCTTACTGATATCCATGTAGCCTGAATCCGTATAGAAGTTGCCTACTTTATGATTAGGGTACAATCTCATCTGCACATTGGAGAAAGGCTGGCAGGTCCCATCCATTTCCCTGCCCATATCGAAGGAGCAGCCAGCCAGCTCACAAACCTCCGCATTTCCGGTACTATCGATAATGAACTTAGCTGAAGTCTGATGAACACCCTTCGGTGATACCCAACGCAAACCCTTCACCGCCTGGCCCTCCAGGTACACTCCTATAACATAAGATTCGTATTCGACATCGACGCCTGCCTTCATCGCTTCGGAATCCATTACCCAGTTTTTAATCTCGGAATGCACACCTAGGAAAGGTACGAGATCATCTTGCCTCTGGTAAGCAGCCACTTGACTGTCTATGGATTCAAAAACCCCGCCTCGATTGCCATAGTAATAGCCTACAACACCACCTGTCGTCCCTGTCCCTCCCATGCAAGAGAGCTTCTCAAGCCCTAGCACCTTCAATCCTCTTTGGGCTGCACGAATAGCGGCCATGGATCCCGCCGTACCGAGGCCTACTACGATAACGTCATAGTGATCCTCGAATACGCCCTTACTAGCAGATGGCGTAATCACCCCAGCATGTTTCTCCATTAAACGCATCATCGTCTACCCCCAATCTCAAAGTTGTATCCCTGATCATAGGCTTCCAGCGGATTCGCATAATAGGCGGAAGGCAGCCAGTCCCATCCTGGTTGAATCGATGCTTGCATCGTATCAAGCTCTATATCGAACTCATCTGCGTGCGTCACGAATGAGCAGTGACGCAATGGCTCCGGACGATTAAGCCAAAAATCGAACAATTTGCTTCTTGCCGTTATCCAGTCATCCATTGGATCTACAGCGAATTTCAACACCGTTTCGTTCGGGAAGTGCCCTTGGTATATCGTGTACGCTGAAGATTCCTCTGAGTGATGAGTGCCGAAGGTACCGAGCAGCATCATATTCAGGCTCTTGGTCTTTACACAGCCCTGACCATTCCTAGTGACACACTGCGAAGTCGTGTCCACCAGACGGTCAGCAACGAAATAACGAAATCCCGAGGCATCATAGCACACGACTTCGAATTTTCCGTCACGAAGGTGCACCTCCACAACTTGCGTCTGCATTCTCACATGCAGCTTCTGTCCAGTGATATGCTGGATCATCACCGGCATCATCCCCGGCAAATGAAGCCTTCCCTCCTTATCCGTTACATTCCTGAGGATAAGCTCCCTAAGCAGTTCAACACCGCTTGCAGTCACAGGCGTATACTTGCGGTCCGACAGCCGGAAGCTGCGAATGAATTCGTTCCCCACACCATTAGAAGGCTCGATAACCAAAACATCTGGGCCAAGACGAGAGGCAAGCCCCAAACCTAGGAATGAAGCGCCTATGATCACCGTTGATACCTGTTCGATCTGATGCAACCTTATCACACCCTTCTTCCCATACAAACATATGGATGATTTACTTTCGCTCACCTATGATTATACTCTCTTGTGGCATGGCCTCAATGGAGAAACCTCTATAAAACATGGTCAATTATCTTCTCGTTCCAGACCCTATCTTTTCTAACATGAAACTATCCAAGTAGTCCTACTTCATCCGGTAAATATTTTTAATATAATCGGTCGGCGACTCGCCCATCACCTTCTTGAACACCCGACTGAAATAATAAGGACTATTGAATTGAAGAGCATAGCTCACCTCCGTAATATTCATTGATGTGTTCTTCAACAATTCGGCCGCCTTCATGATACGCTGCCGTTCATGAAAGCAGAAGATGCTCGTCCCGAGCTTGGCTTTAAACAAAGTGCTGAGGTAGTTGTAGTTACGTTGAAATGTTGATTTTATTCGCTCTATATCCAGTTCTTCCTCACAGTGCTCCTCCAAATATCTAGCCAATTTCTGAACGAGCGCATCAGACTTGCCGGGAATATGACGCATGAGTGAGATGCGGTAGATCTCCAGGAACAGAGACATCGTCTCCAGGGATACATAGAGATGACGAAATGGCCGTGATGACGAATATAGCTCATAAAGCTCTCGGGCTTTTCTGTTCATGTGCGGGAATCCTTTGATATTCATCAGCTTCGGCAGAACGACTGTACACTCGTACTGACTTTTTGAGAATAGTTGATCAGTAGGAGCGAACAGCATTTGATGAAGAGATGTTTGTTCCGTTGCCGGCAATTCAACCTGGTTATTCGGTGAATCGTAGAAGTGGATCCATAAGGTCGAAGTACCGGGAAGCGTTCCTTCGCTACCCCAATGATGAACACCTTTCTTCAAAAACATAATATCTCCGTCTCGCAGAATGTACTCCTTCCCATCCTCAACAACCTGCATTTGGCCTTGTATGCAATAAATACATACATGGTAGTCCGCAACACGTTCCGGATGTATCCATCGGCCTTGGGTATACGTCGTACCTATGTCGCGAACAAGCGGGTACTCGCTTCCCAGAAGTATAACCTCGTGCAAGACTCCACCCCCAATCTATGAGTCTGTTTTTTTTACTTTCTTTCGACTTCATTAAAAACCTGAACAAAGTATATTTATTCTGCGAATCGGTTCATTCTCAACGGTTAAACGTTTCGTAATAATAGAATTATTCATAACATCAATAAAGGAGAGATCACCTATATGAACAACCAACAAGGCAGAAAATTACGGGTCGCGCTTGCAGGCCTTAGGTTTGGAGGTGCGTTTGCCCCGATCTATCATGCACATCCCGATGTAGAGCATGTAGCCATATGCGATCCGGACGAAACGCTGCTGCAACAGTACGGGGATAAGTTCGGCTTCGAGCGCCGTTACACGGATCTGCAAGAAATACTTCGTTCCGATGAATATGACGCCGTCCATTTAGTTACTCCGATTCCCATGCATGCGCAGCAATCCATAGCTGTATTGAATGCGGGCAAGCATTGCGCCTGCACTGTTCCTATGGCCACAACCATTGATGAACTGAAGGCTATCGTTGCGGCCCAGAAGCTCAACAACCGAAATTATATGATGATGGAGACTGCGGTCTATACTTATCAATTTTTGTATGCACAGGAGATGATGGATCGCGGCGAGTTTGGTCCGATACAATTCCTTCGCGGCGCCCATTATCAGGACATGGAGAATTGGCCTGCCTACTGGATGGGTCTTCCCCCGATGCACTATGCAACACACGCCGTTTCTCCTCTTCTGGCCATAACCGGTGCGCGTGCGACCAAAGTGCACTGCTTTGGCTCCGGTACGATGCGTGAGGAGCTTGTACAGCGATATGGCAACCCCTATCCGGTGGAGACGGCGATTTTCCAACTGGATAAGGAGCCGATCAGTGCAGAGGTCACACGTACTTTGTTCCACACGGCAAGAGCGTATATGGAGAGCTTCAATATCTATGGGGAGAAAGCTTCAATGGAATGGCATATGGAAGATGAAGCGCCTATCCTGTTCAAGATGGGCGATCTGGAGGAAGGCAGGGGCCGTAACATTCATACGGAACGTGTTGCTCCGCCTGCCCGTCCCGATTTGCTGCCTCCTGAGCTAGCTTATTACATTACGAATCAAGATGAGCTGGATCCGAACAACCCGCATCAATCCGTACTCCAGGGAAATGGCCATCATGGTTCCCATCCGCATTTGGTGCATGAGTTTATACGGAGTATCGTCGAGGATCGCAAGCCTCGTATCGACGCCGTGACTGCCGCCAACTGGACAGCTGCCGGCATTTGCGCACACGAATCTGCCATGAAAGGCGGAAAGGAAGTACTGATTCCTTCGTTTGAGGAGTAACAGCAGAATATTTGGCACAAAAAGACGGCCTTAGCCCCGATACCAATGGACTAAGGCCGTCGATTTCGCCGCCTCCTAATAAAGCGGATACTTCTGACGCAAATCTTCACGATGAAGCACGCTGGAATCTTCGCGAATGTAATGACACACGTATGACCTCCGCCAACGATTTAAGCTCCTATTTTTGTTCGAGGAATGAATGAGCAGCTCGCTGAAGAACAGGATATCGCCTTTCTCCATCAGAACCGGTACCTGTTTTGTTGTATCTACCCCTTCGGTCTCCTCCGTCCAATGCTCGTGCTCCTCGATATTTTTTACAGCACCATGCGGAAGCAGGCCAAGCTTGTGCGTGCCGGGCATAACCCACAGACAACCATTCTCGACATCCACCGACTCCTCCATCGCGATCCATGCCGCAATCATCGTCATCGGATCATTCTTAATGTAATAGTAATCTTGATGAGCAGCTTGCCCCGGGGAACCCGGCTCTTTGTAGAAATACATGCTCTGCACGCATACGGCTTCCTTGCCCATCAACTGCTCCAGCGCTCCGCGAACGATAGCGTTTTTCATCAATTGCCTCGAGAAGCTGTCGTGTTTATGCGGGTTAAATAGACGAAGGGAATACTTCTTGC
Organism: Paenibacillus shunpengii; assembly: GCF_042684905.1. Taxonomy (NCBI): domain Bacteria; kingdom Bacillati; phylum Bacillota; class Bacilli; order Caryophanales; family Paenibacillaceae; genus Paenibacillus; species Paenibacillus shunpengii. The sequence continues at coordinate 2,183,088 of NZ_JBHUMJ010000002.1, forward strand.
TCTCTTCGCAAGCTGCCAACTCCGGCATAGGCGATTGGTTCCGAATATCGTAGACGTGTCCGTTAAAGGCCTCGATTAAATCCTCCGACATGCCTTTCTTGAACAGAATAAATCCTTGCTCCCGGAACTGCTCGATTTGCTCATCCGTCAAAGGCTTGAGCGGCGGAATAAATGTCGTGTTCATCTCATTGTCTCCTTTGTTCGCTTGGTGTCTTTCATGCCTTAAGCATACGTCGACGCCTACTTCCGAACAATGGCTGCAATTCACCTTATTGTGTCTGTCCTTGATATTCGAGTATAAACCACGTTATAGGAATCGCCTTCCACTGTAACGGTCATCGATCCTGTGTGAAGCATCACGAAGCTGTTCATCTAATAAGCAACTGCAAACAGACTAAAGTGAGAAGTTGTAAACGTAACTTTCCCGGATGCGGTATCATATTTTCCAGATGGTAATTTGACAACCTTGCCCTTGGCGTCAATATACCACACGAAGATATTCTCCGGTTTTTCCAATTCCTCAGCTGTTGGCTCGTAATCGACGGATACGGTTACGGGTGACTTGTTGTTTTTCCATGCGATTAATTGACCATCAACCCGTACGGAGAGATCCAGAACGGGCTTGCTGCCGATTCTTTCCTTCAATTCCTGCTTCAGGCCGGACGTATCTGTAGCTGTTATAACAATCTGTACGCTTGAAGCGTCTGCTAAATCATTCGCCTTCAGCATATCGTTAGATAATGTAATCGTACCAAGCTCCGACTGTACCGTCAGTGAGATCTTGCCATCGCCTTCCTTGAACATTTGTGCCGGCAGGCTTTGACTATACGATTTGGCGTTAGCGATCGGGTTGAGCTTAATTCTTACGTTTTTCTCGCCTCTTGCATCGCTTTCCGCTTGCTTGAGCAGGTCGTCGAGCAGTTCCTGTGAGAGCTCCGCCTTGGCCGTATTACCTGTGAGGGTTGGTGTCAACTGAATCATAGAACCCTCCACAACCGGCGTCGGTGCTGGCCCCGGCGTTGTCGGAAGATCCCCCGCTTCAACAAAGGTTACATCCCCATACCACTCCGTGGATTCATGGGAATTAAAGCGTTGGTTGCTCCACATGGTTGCATTATCGCGGATGCCATCATCATTGTTGTCATCGCTTGCTCCAGCATCGAAACCAATAACTTTCCCGACGGAGCCTGTTATGGTTGTAAGCGGCAGCTTAGCTTCAATAATGTATCCGCCATCTACTACTTTCGCTGCTGAGGAGAAACTGCTCGCGTTAATGCCCTTACCGCGGGATCCCCCCGTTCTCAGATTCTCGTAATTCACTCGATAGTGACCGTCATCTAATTGAAATGCTGTCGAATTTCCATTGTTCTCATCCATGAAGAACTCCATGGAATCGTGTTCCCACAAATTCGCACCTCTGACACTTAGGTTGTCATCCTCAACCTCGGCCAGAACATAAAGATTATGTTCATCCCATAGCAAACGCATAGTTGCCATAGGCGCTGCCTTGGTAGGGTCACTGATCTTCATCGCCTGGAAGCTTTCTGTTGTTGACCAGATCTCGTCAATCTCGCCATCTAATTCCGGTGTTCCTTTCGATGCCTTTGCTTTCAGAATTTCATCCGGAATCGGCGTCTTAAATTCAATAGAGTCATCTACCAAGTATTCTGGATTATTATATTCAGTTTCATAGGCTCCGATATCAATTCTATTATTGGATCCGACTCCGGCATAAGGACGATCATTGCCTAAAAAGTCCTTTGAGAATGGAGAATCGATACCCACTTCATCTCCAAAACCTTCAGCAATCCGCGGCAATTTAGAGAATATCTCGCGTGTACCGGTATCGATTGCTGGTGAATCTGCTTGCAATGTGAAATCAAAACTGCCATTTGCCTGAGAAACATTTACGAATTTGGGATTGATAACCTGTTCATTCTGATCCAAGAACCGAACATTGCCGCCGTAAATGTTGTTGGCAAACATATTATTCCAGCCACTGTTTAGATTGGCATATTCACCCTCTTCATCCCTAGCAATCGAGATATTGTTTATCAAGATGGAATTGTCACTAGATTGAGCATCCATATTGGGATATTTCAGATGCGGGCTTCTACTGTTATGATATATCGTGTTGTTGATGACATGAACATTATTGCTTCTATAAATGTGGATACCACCGCCGCCATTGTTATAGACAATATTATTGAAAGCTAATTTCTTTCCGTAATAGCCGTCATCAACATCAAAGATAATGCCGTTGCCATCCGAATAGCCTTTGGTTTTTTCCCACTTCACTTTAGCTTCATTATCATAAATAATGTTATTGCTCATGATAATTTTGTAATCCGCCGTATTATCATCGAAAGACACATTGTTTATCGAACCCATGCCACTGGTTGCATGCATCGAGTACCAGCTGTTGCTGTGACTGATATTATGATCAAACCACATATAGTCGCCTGCTCCGCCAATGCCGCCGCCAGCCATATGATGGACATACGAGTTTTTGACAATGATGTGATGTCCTTTAACATTAATCCCATTGGTGTTGGTCTTTGCATATTCGGCCCAGTTCGAGCCGCCCGCTATTTTGTGCTCATAGTTTGCCTCTGCTTGCTCCAACGAAATGTTCATATTGTTGCCTTCGACTTCAAGTCCATCAATAATAATGTAATTCGCTTGAATATCGACCATATTCCATATGCCCGGAACGTTATCGGCCAGCTTAAGCTTGGGCTTGTTGTTAAAATCATAGGCTTTGTACGTAATATAAGCTGTTTCGCCCGTATTTTTATTTTTGGCGCCTGAGCGTGTAATCTTTAACCATTCACTTCCGTAGCTCGTGTTACTCGCTGTATAGGTACCCGGCATAATATATACGGTATCTCCCGGGTTTGTTAATGCTGCGGCCGTTTGAATGTTTTTGAATGCGGTTTCTGGCGTCAAACCATCATTGGTATCCAAACCCGAGGGACTAACATAATAATCCACAGGTTCTCCAATATAAGGAAAGTCAATATAATACTCTCCAGGATTCGGATTTACTACCGGCGCAGATCCAGCCTCATTGGAACCAGAAAGCTTAATGTTATCGACGATTACGGCAGTCTCCTCATGCGGCCCGTCCTTTACTTGCAGATAAAAGGCTTTCAGGCCGCTAGAGTAATTTTCATTTTTCATAGGTTCATTATTTACAATTTGGGTGTCATTAAGGTAGAGATCATAGCTTTTTGTATCGACATGAGCTATCATCTTTATCTTATAGGAAGTATTAATTTCCCAGTCCGTCCTAGCTGCCAACGCACCATTTGCGCTGTTGTCTGAACGAGCGTACATCTTTCCGTCCATACCAAATACGAGCATTGGATTATGAAGCGAATCGGAACCATTTACGAGATTAAACAAATAATTAGCCTTTTGATCTTTAAACATCAGGTTAGCTTCGATGGTGTAGCTATTCATGGAAACAGGGGTTGTCCAGCTGCTATGGAACGGAAATCCAATGGTTCCCGTACTTCGTGCAGGGATTGTAACCTGCGCCATCCGGTTGCCATTCTCTTCAGTTAAAGTAACAGCGGTATTAGAAGAAGGATCCACCGGTTTGCCATCTAATAATGGAGTAACCAGATTTGCTCCAACAGGAGTCGCTGCAATGACAGGATCTACATCATCTGCCTCGAAGGTTGTTGTTCGAAAGATTTGATCACCTATGACCGGAATGGACTCCGGATGGATTTCAATTCGATCAATATTGGGCATAGCTGCCGTTAGACCTGCTGCTGTTAATTTAGGCTCTATTTTTATCGAATTCGTTCCGGCATTTAAGGTAACATTCTTGATTTCTTGAAGCTGCCAATTACTCCAAGCGCCTGTACTTGCTCCCGTAAAACCTGGAACCTCTACATCATTTACTTTAAGATTTACGGGTCTGGCTCCGTTATCGGCATTATTATATCTGAATTTAAGTGTATAGCTTCCTGTTTCTGCAATAGAAATGTTATCCCATAGTAAGTATGCGGGCGGTGTTCTGCCGCCTGGAATAATGACATAGCCTGTACCGGAAAAGCCTGGCGCAGCAGCTGTGTTGGCTCCAAAAGTATGATTCACATGCGTTGTGCCATGACCCGATTCACCTTCAATAAATTTCGTGAATGGTGTGACATCCAGATAATCGACCAGAGGACCGCCTTTCCCCTCCGATGTCAGTAGAATGACATTAGTGCCGGGATGAAGCGTAACAATGGCGTTCAGATCGCTCCACACCGAGTTTTCTTGTGTTCCCTCTTGTCCCGTTGTAAATGAGGCAACTTCTTGACCGTTGACATGGAGCTTTACAATACCACTTGCACTGCTGCTGTATTTAATGTTCAAATTATAATTCGCATACACGGAAGCACTCACTGTATCCCAAGTGATGCTGGATGCTTCATTGGACATGTCCACGTAAACAGCATCTGTTACAGAAGCATTCTCTAGTATTGCAGCCTCCGCTTCGTATCGTTTGGACCCGCTGTCGGCGAACACCTTCTCCGCAGGCACAGCCGAATAAAATGAACTAATAAACAACGCGAATATCAAGATCTGTCCTACTATCCTCTTCACTTCGTCAACCTCCTGTTGTATTGAAATGATCTTATAGAAGTTCGGCACTATTATTCTACTGAGATATTGTCAATTCCGACCCAACCGCCTGAAGTCTGTGGTGCGGTAATGGATACTTTTATCGTGTCATTCGCATTCGCTGAGAAGGTAACCGTCGCCTTCTTGTACCCGCCGCCTGCAGCAACTGTCTGCGTACCTTTGGCTACACCGTTGACCTCGATGTTCAATTTGATGTTATCTGCAATATTCGTGGTTATATAAGCGGTTGCGGTATATGTTTTAGTTGCTGGTGCGGTTCTGGATTGCGATAATTTTGTGGCTGCAGTCGTGTCGAACGCCACTTTATGGGTTCCGCTATAAGTCCCATTTGAGACGACCGTTATCCCAGCAGCATTCTGCTCCTTGTCCCAGCCCGTCAAGCTGCCCCACTCGAAGCTGGGATTCCCGATTATATTTTGGCTTTCGTAGGCGCCACGGTCCGGCGCAAATCCTCTTGGACGCGAATTGTCGCTAAAGTCATGGTTCGGTGCTAGACTAGAAGTCCCGTTGTCGATCGCTTTCGAACCGATATGGACACGGAAATCTCCGGCTTCCGCATTATAGAATAACGGATCAGAGGTAATATCGTTCGGCCCGCTTACGGCAGGGGTTCCATTGTAATAAATATTGTAGTTATAATTCACATTGCTGTTATTGGAGTTCGACGTTATATGTCGCCCAGTGCGTGCATACATGATATTGTTGAACAAGTTAACATTTGTGCTGTCATGCGCGTATATTTCACCGTAGTTAAGCTGGGAGGCATTCTGATAGGACGTATTATTCATAATATCGACCCTTGCGCTGGAGTAGGCGTGAATGCCCGAACCCCCGTTGTTGTACGTAATATTGTTGGTCACCAGCGTCTTCCCGGTATACGGCGCCAATCTGCCATTCAGCTGCGTGTTTTTGTTGTCATCGATAATAATACCGTTGCCATCCGAATAATCTTCCGTCTTCACCCACTTAACAAGCCCTTTGTTGTTATACACCTCGTTGTTGCGTACGATGTTTTTATAATTACTGGTATTGTTATCCGAATTATAAGAGTGAAAGACGCTGATACCGCTATTTGCATAAACCGCGTACCACGCGTTGTTATAGACGTTATTGTTCTGGATGGTAATATAGTCGGATTCCTCTGTGAGGATGCCTCCGCCGGGCACATCGTGAACACTATTATTTTCGATAATGATATGACTGGGTTTTGCGCTTGTCGTACTGGCAGGCTTGACATTAATACCGTTCGTATTCGTTACAGCCATGTAATCCCAGTCAACCGTGCCGGATGGATAGTTCTGCAGATAATGATTATAACGCGCTTCTCCTTGACTAACGGTAAGGTTGGCGTTGTTTCCGGCAATTTCAAAGCCTTCTATCCGGATGTAGGATGCGCTTGCTACGAGGATGTGATTCCAGGCAGAATCCGTTGTCAGTTTCGGGCTGTGTCCGGGATAATTTTTGTACGTTATGTAGGCATTTTCATTCCCGGATCGAGTGACTTTTAAGACGGCTTCATTGTTTGTTTCGGAATAGGTTCCATTCATGACGTAGACGGTATCACCCGGATTAGTCCGGTCGGCCGCATATTGGATCGTCCGGAAAGGAGTCGAGGGATTCGTACCATACCCGCTGCTATTCTGGCCTGTCGGACTCACATAATACGCCGTATCCGCATGTGCTTTGTCTAGCGACGCCCCTAATAGGCTGGCGCTTATCAAACACATGGCTGCCGTGAATAGCTTAGCCAAACTTTTTTTCATCATCATGAATTCCTCCTTTTTGATTGAGCCTGCTGCGCCATCAAATGATGCCGCTTACAATTTTGTGCTTCTCATGACTCTTCTCACCTCCCGGATAGATTTCTGACGAGACTCTTTCATCATACTTCGTGTGCTCGAATAATCACATATTATAATCTTAAGATTGACTATGTTTGTTTAAGCAGTTTCATTAAAAAATGATGCTAAACAACAATAGCCTGCTCCCGAGTCTTTAAGTACGGGAAACAGGCTATTGCCCTTTAGAAGGTTATTTCTCAGTTCGTAGAGAGCCTCCATTTGTTTCTAAAAAGATTACTGTCACATATATGAGAATCGTATTATCGTATTAGCAGATTCTTCATGATATCACTGTTTATTCAGTAAGTTTTTATGGCTAAAGTAATCTCTTGCGTGCTGTTCATCTAATTTCATTTGTATGATTAACTCGTCAAGATTGGCAAACGTAATTTCTTCCCTCACATATTTTAAAAATTGAAGTGATACATTCCGACCGTACATATCGCCAGAATAATCTAATAAAAACGCTTCAATAAAATAAGATTCTCCACCTACTGTAGGACGGTAACCAGCGCTTATTATGGCGTTATATTGCTCAGTCTCCCGATCTCCTTCAAATATTACTGAAGTCCCGAAATAGATTCCAGGTTTTGGAGATACATAGAGGTCAGCTTCCCCTCCCAGATTTATGGTTGGATAGCCTAACGTTCTTCCCAGTGCTTGACCATGTACCACGGTCCCTTTAATCGTATATGGGTGTCCATACAGTTGTATAATTCTCTCCATATCCCCCTGTATCACAAGCTCACCAAGGGATCGATTCTCAGGCGTCAATGGTTTCTTAATCGTAATCTCCTTATTAGTCATCATCATTGGCTCCTTTAAAATCCATATTTCGCTTCTTCAGCCTCTAGGATCTTAGTGTAAGTCTCCGCTAATACGAAGGTATCTTCCACTAAGCGGTCTATACGAAATAAGACATCATCATTCACAATCTCTTTGCGAAGGAAATCCTTTTCTTCAATAAAAACATAGGTTGATACCATTTGAGCTTTCATGAAAGTCAAAATGGGCTTTAATTGTTGTTCTGCAACGAGGAAGTGTCGCTGAGAGCCTGCCGTAATGATCATGCTTACTACCTTCCCTTGGAAGGCTTTTTCAGGTGCCAAATCAAATATATTTTTCAGTGTCGCTGGAATGGAGGCTTGGAAAATAGGAGTTCCAATCACAATCACATCTGCCTCCATAACGGTTTGAATGACGAATTTCGTGTCTCCTTCATACTCCATATAATTCCGTCCATCACTGAATTGAACATCAAAGAGAGCCAGATCTAATAATGTAACATCAGCATCCGGATACTTATTGTGAATCGAGTTTACGGTGTAATTCATAGCGATTCTGGTTTTGGAGCCGATCTTCGAACCGGACAATACGACAACTTTCATACTACTGACCTCCAATGTCTTATTTTTTAGCTGTATGCTTCTTTATCGCTGGTAAAATTTCATTGCCAATGATATCGATGTTCTTCATTAAGTTCTTAAAAGGAACTCCACCAAAATCCATTTGCGCAATATATCTCTGATGCCCAAAGAGTTCGTGCTGGTATAGGATCTTCTCAATGATTTCTTGTGGGCTGCCAATATTCATAACATCACGGGAGTCAGCTCCTTGTGCAAATGCCTGTTTTGGAAACCCACGTCCATTGGTTAATTTCATTCCCTCATTAATATAAGGATAATAGGCTCTTTGAGCCTTTTGTGTCGTTTCATCTACATAAAAGAATCCGGCGGTTGCTACAGGTAATTTCAACGGATCATGTCCATTTTGACGTGCAGCTTCTCGGTAAGCATCAATGGATCTTTTAAATAACACGGCTGGTCCACCTAGATGAGCCAAAAACATAGGAACTCCTGCAACACCTGCTTTAATTGCACTGGCAGGGGTTCCCCCTACGGCTCTCCAAATAGGTAGATAGCCTTCTTCAGGTCGCGGGAGAATTCTTGCTTGGTTAAGAGGAGCACGATATTCGCCTTTCCAATTCAGCACTTCATTCTCGTTTATCTTCAATAACAAATCAAACTTTTCTTCGAATAACTCCTCATAATCGTTGAGATCATATCCTAATAACTGATATAACCCTACTCGAGAGGCACGACCTGCAATGATCTCAGCCCGGCCATTCGATATAAGATCAATCGTTGCAAAATCTTCGTACACCCTGACTGGATCAGAGGTGCTTATTATTGTAGATGAGCTGCCTATTTTCATTGTAGTTGTAGCCTGTGCTATGGCTGCCAGGACAACACTGTGGGCCTGAGTTGCAAAATATTCCTGATGGCTCTCTCCAACACTAAAAAATTCAATGCCTGCTTGTTCTGCAAGCTTCGCCAATTCAATGATTTCCTGTATACGCTGTTTGGCTGATATCCGCTTACCCGTTTCAGGATTAGCTAAATGATCCCCCAATGTATATAGTCCAAACTCTAAACCGTTGTTTATATCAATCCGGTATTGTTCCATGTTCATCCTCTTTTCTCCGCTCTTGTGAGATCTATGTTCTATTAATAAATCTTTGTTAATATATTTTTGTTAGTTACTATATTAAGTATATTTAATCATACAACTCCTGTCAACTTTTATGCTGGGACAAGAACTTGTGCCGATAAAACAAAAAAAGCCGCTAAAATAGCGACTTCGATGCTCCATATCGGTTATGCTCTAGCTTATTTTTACTATGGGTTTAATGGCCAAACCTTTTTTAGAATCTTCAAATGCCTCGTTTATTTCTGCGAAGTCATAGAATTTTACTAATTTATCAAATGGAAATTGACCTGCTCTGTAGTAATCAATTAATTGTGGAATAAAAACATTGGGCACTGAATCGCCTTCGATTACACCCATCATTGTTTTTCCTTCGGCCATTAGATCATTATGCACATCAATGTTCATTTCTGGTGTAAATCCAACAATCGCAGCAACGCCTAGTGGACGTAATGCTTGTAAACATTGACGGACAACGGGTGGAACGCCTGTTGTATCGACAGCGTAATTTGTACCACCGTTTGTACATTTTTTAATTTTTTCCACAACATCCACTTTTGTTCCGTTGTATGAATGAGTTGCACCAAGCTCTTTCGCTAGCTCTAAGCGTGAATCGTGTACATCAACGACAATAATCGTTTTGCATCCTACAATTTTTGCGGCCATAATAGCACTTAGACCTACTGCACCTGCACCATATATGGCAATTGTGGAGCCGAATTCAGGCTTAATTTTATTTAAAACAGTACCTGCACCTGTTTGAATCCCACAGCCTAAAGGACCAAGTAATGCTAGATCCACATCTTTATCTACTTTGACAACATTGCGCTCATGAGCAACGGCAAATGTACCGAATGAAGATTGACCGAAGAATGTTGAGAGTTGTTGACCATCTTTTGATAAACGATGTGTGTGATCGTCATGCATGCCACCAAAGTTTAAGTCATTAAACGTTTCGCAAACTGTTGGGTGACCTGTTAAACAGTTATCACAATGGCCACAATGTGCGAATGATAATACAATATGATCACCTTTTGCTAAACGTGTAACTCCTTCACCAACCGCCTCTACAATACCTGCACCCTCATGTCCAAGTACAGCCGGCAGCGGTGTGATTGCTGCATCACGTGCAACTGCGTCTGTATGACAAACACCTGTAGCAACGATTTTCACTAACACTTCATTTGCTTTTGGAGCTGCTAATTCTACTTCTTCAATTTTGAATTCTTCTCCCTTACCGTGAGTAACAGCTGCTTGAATTTTCATGGTTACCTCCTAGAAATTGATAACTCAATCAAATACCTTAAATGAGTTCATGAAACTAAGTTATCCAAACAGCGATAATGTATTCACGTGACGTCTCATGCATACCACGACATGCTGCCACAGGTTGGCGCCCAAATCAGCATGTCACAATCGAGGAAGCACAAAGAAGAATTGAAGAGTTTATCCGTTTTTATAATGAAGAACGAGCGCAAAGTAAACTAAATAAGCTGACCCCTGTTGAGTACAGGAATCAGCTTGTTAGAAGGGGTCTTGACCAGACTCCCTCTAGGGGAGTCTTTTGTTTACTATTATTTCAGGTTTTTTGATGACTTATTACATCATGCCGCCCACGGCCCTTTTTTGTTACATTTTTATTGTTCTTGTAGCAATTCTCTTTTGGAAGGCATGGTCATGTTCCACAAAAACCATCGTCGGTTTAAAGGTTTGGATAAGCTCTTCAATCTGCATGCGTGAGTAAATATCAATAAAATTTAATGGTTCATCCCATATATACAGGTGCGCTTTTTCACATAAACTCTTTGCGATAAGCAGCTTTTTCTTCTGTCCACCTGAATAATTGGATATATCTTTTTCGAACTGAATGCGGTCAAAATCCATTTTTCTTAAAATGGATTTAAATAACGTTTCATCAATCTGATGTTCCTCAATAAAATCCGATAACATCCCCTTTAAATGCGAGGTATCTTGTTGAACATAAGAAATGATGAGGCTGGAACCTATATTCACCGTGCCTGTATGCTGAATTGAATGGCCTAGAATTAATTTTAAAATACTACTTTTCCCACTGCCGTTCTTCCCGTCCAATACAATTCGATCTCCTGGTTCGACATTAAAACTTATGGGTGAATTCACCATTTGGCCGTCATACATGACAGACACATCAGTTAATTGAACAAGCTCCTTTGATTTGTATTCCAAAGGTTCTAACTGTAAGGATTCCGTCTTTTCAACGTTTTTTAAGAGCTTCGACTTTTCTTCAATCGCCTTTTGCTGCCGAGCTTCAAGATTTTTTGAGCGCTTCATCATTTTTGCAGCTTTATGTCCAACGAATCCTTTGTCTAATTTAGATCCTGAATTCGTTGTTCCGTTTTTTGAAGCTTCGACTTGATTAGACCAGCCTGCTGAACGTTTTGAAGATTGTTTTAACCTTCCGATATCCTTTTGCAAGCGTTCATTTGTTGCTTCTTCATGATCTTGTTGGCGATCAAAATTCAGTTTCCAAGACGAATAATTCCCACTTTGGACATCTATATTTGCTCTATTTATAGACAAAATATGATCAACGCAGCCATCTAAAAACTGACGGTCATGCGAGATTAAAATAAATCCTTTTTTTCTCCTTAAATAATCAGAGACCATCTTACGAGCTTCCGTATCTAAATGGTTTGTGGGCTCATCAATTAACAAGAATTGTCCTTCATTCAAAAAAAGAGCGGCAAGTAAAACCTTGGTTTGCTCACCGTTCGATAAGGTCTCAAACGGGCGGTACATCGCTTCTGAATCAACATCTAAATAAGCGATCTCTCTAAGAAATTCCCAGTCTTCCGCTTGAGGGCAGATTTCTTCAAGAATTTCATAGGTATATTTACTTTTATCTTTGACGGGATAGGGGAAATAATTAAATTCCACCGAAGAACTTATTTTTCCGATGTATTCGTACTTCCCGAGTAATAAATTGAAAAAAGTTGTTTTCCCTCGTCCGTTCCTGCCTATGAAGCCTAGCTTCCAATCTGTATCGATCTGAAAGCTTACATCTTCAAAGATGTTATCGAAACTGCTCGGATATGAGAAAGACAAATTTTGAACTTGGATTATTGACATATTTAAATCCTCCTTTGTATATCATCCTTTCTTATGATTACAAAGTCGGTATATCCATCCGTATTACTTTACTCCGTATAAGTTTGATGGAGTATATCGACTTATACGGAGCATTACATGCGTAACATCCAATTCTATAGCCATGTTATCTCTCCTTTTCAATAGGATTTCCAATTGGTTTCTTGAATTATAAAAACATAAAAAAACACCGATATAATTATCGGTGTTACGCTTAAATACAAATCACTCAGAACTATACAAGACATGATGTCATTGAATTTGTCGTAGAGGATAAGCTCCGATAACTGTTTTTATATCCACGTTTGCTTTTTTACCACCAAACATAATTCCAAAAACGGTTAACATTGCTTTCACCTCTTTCTTATTGATTGAGACTAACATTGATTAACTTAGCATAATTGTTTTCCTATGTAAAGTCACGAATCACGAGCGATTCCACCAGCTTAACATTACAATTGGCAGCCGCTCTCTCACAACTTTGACGCGCCTCATTACCTCTGTGATCTCGAGATTAGCAACTCAAGCATCGTTGAACTTACATCCTCCATAGTATCAGATGATATTTTTTTTCGATCATAGCTAAATCCAATCTGCATTTTATCTGCTAATGTGGCCACTCCAAGCACAACATAACTGCCGGGGGCTTTGGGTGCAAAGAATACCATATCACGAATGTGGTATGAACCTATCTGGCAATCAAAATTTAACCGTCCAAGATTAGATACTGCCGTAGAAGAAGGATTATCAATCGAAAGCATAGCCGCCGCTTTCTTTGCCGCCATATCATCACAGTTGCCATAAGCGGCAAAATACATAGCGTCAATAAGCAAAGGATTCAAGAGTGCAAAAAGATTCAAGGGCACCCACGGGGCTTTAGCAGATTCCAACTTTGATTTCAACTTGCTTCGCACCTGGACGGCATTTTGCCAAAAATCTTTTTTTGTATCGTAGAGCTCTTTAATGGTAACAGCTGAAGCAAAGTTGCCCAAGCAATCATCCGTGGGTAATGAAAGTTGTCTTCTCATATTTATTGGAACTCCTACAACCGTTTTTTTATTGCTCCTGTGTAGGCAAATTTCTTGCATAGCCCCAATTAATGCTGTTACAATTGCTTCATTTACGGTTACGCCATGTGCTTTGCATGCTATGTATAAGTCATTCATCTCACTTGAGTTTATCGTTGAATAAGATAATCCAATATCCGCTATTTGATGATAGTTAAAAAACATTTCTTGAAATTCATGTTCTCCAAAACGTCGCCTCTCACCTTTATCCCACATTTTATTCATTGTTCGGGTAAATGCTTTTACAAGAAAAGTTGGTGTTGCGGTATGCGGAAAATCATTTTGACTTGAAATGAGTATTTGTTCTTTATGTGACAAATCAATACCCGCATAAGCAGTTACCACGTCCCGCAACAAACGGGCAATAGCGTCACCGTCACCAATCAAATGTTGTACAATGGCCAGAATATCGAAGTCCGTTTCACTGTAAAACACAAAAAAACGAACAAGTGGCCCTTTTTCACAATGAAAGGGATGCTTGTTTTCGGTTTCGGCAACCTCCAGCCATTGATCTTTACGCTCACGCATTGCACAATGCAATTCAAGTCGTTGGACGGCATTTTCACGATAATAAGCCTCTCCGTCATTATCTATGACAACGGACGAATAAAGTAACGGATGAACATGTTTTAATTTTTGCAATGCCTTTTCAAAACGCGGCTCATCAAAATGTCCATCAACGCTTATCTTCATCAATACAGTAAGTGCAGGGTTTCGCAACATATGACGTTCGGTATAGATGCGCAGCTTTTTGTTTTTCATTGTAATCCCTCCTACTAATATACTATCCCATCTTTATATCCCATATTTTATGTGTGGACAAGTACAATGTAGAGTAGATTCTTCCGTCAGCAAATACGATAGCAAGTGCTCGTATAAAACAAATCAGCGCTGCATTAATTCGGCAGCACTGATTTGTTTTTTTTGGTGGCCTAATATGGTGGTAAGGATATATTAATTTAGAGCTGCTAACCTGCTGACCCGCTACGAGCCCGCGAGGCGCAGCTTAAACCGAAACGCAACGCCGCCCCGCTCGTTGCGGACTTCGCAGCGGCTGCCGTGCAGCTCCATAATCTCGCGCACTATCGCCAGACCGATGCCTGTGCCGCCGCTTTCCCTGCTCCGCGCTTTGTCGATGCGGTAAAATTCACCCCAAATGCGCGTAAGCTCCTCCTCCGGGATCGAATCACCTTCATTATAGACGGTGACCGTCCACTCCTTTTCTCCTGCAGATGCCGATAATTCAATTATCCCGCCGTCCGGCGTATGCCGCACCGCATTTGAAACAAGATTGGTCAGCACCTGATCAATCCGGAAGCGGTCCGCAACAGCGGCCGTCTCGCCATTAGGCGCTGGCGTCACATTTACTTTGACGTGCAATCCCGCTTTTCCCGCACGTAACCCGTCCGCCCGATCCGCCGCCGCATTCAGCAGCTCCGCCACATCAAACGTTTCCCATTTTAACGCATATTGTCCCGATTCTAAATGGGATAAATTCAGCATATCGGCTACAATCGCCGCCATCCTTCCGGTCTCCTCGAGTATGACTTCGGCATACTTCTCGCGTTTGGCTCCCTTGCCAATGTTGTCTTTCAGCCCTTCTGCATAACCTCCAATTAGGCTCAGCGGTGTTTTCAGCTCATGTGATACTCCCGCTACAAATTGGCGTCTCATCCGCTCCAGCTGTTTCTCCCGTTCAATATCTTGCCGCAGCTTCTCATTTGCCGTTTGCAGCTGCTCCAGTGTTTGCTGCAAATTATCCGTCAGAAAGTCAAACGTACGCGCCAGCTCTCCGATTTCGTCCTTGCGTTTCCAGCCGATGCGTTTATCGAACTCCAAATTGGCAAGGCGGCCGGCAAATGCATTCAGCCGAATCAAAGGATTAGCAATCATTTGAGCGTATCCAAACGCCAGCAGCAGCACAAATACAAGAGCGGCGCCAAAAACATACAGTGACAAGCCTCTGAACACACTGGCCGCATGGGTGATGGGCTGCAAAGAGGAAACCGCCAGCAGAATGGTACCGCTTTGGCTGCCATCGGTTGAAGCAGCCGTTATGGCAATTAACGGACTCACGGCGGTGCCGGCAGCAGAGGAAGCTGCTTCTGACTTGTAAGTGAGCGTTTGGCCTTGCTCCATCACCTGCTGGAACGAGTTTTCATCACCTAACCATTCCTGCAGTGCAGCCATTAAGCCTGACACCTCTGATTCCACGGAAGGTTTTGGCGTCACAATAAAATCAGAATTGCTGGGGGCCTGCAGCTGCAATACTAATTGCGAATTTTCCGTACCGCCGCCTGTTAGCAATTGGTTGGCAATGCCGTCTTCAATCGTCAATACTGCAACTTTGGCGAAGTAGCTGCTTTCAAATTGCGAAATATAAGCTGGCAAGCCTGGTTCGATATTTTGCTTCAAATCCAAACCATACTGCTGGCCAATCCCCTTCATAGCTTCCGTAACATCACTGACTTGACGCCGCTCATAAAAACGGGAAAACCCGTTCCCCAGCAATACCAGCAGCAATCCAACAAAGACCATCATCACAACAAATGTGATTACAAAAAGGCGGAATGCAATCGAGTGGCGAAAACGAATCATGGCGTCACCTTAAACCGGTAGCCATTGCCGCGCAGCGTGGTTATCCAATCCGCCCGCGAGCCCAGCTTCTGACGGAGCCGCCTGACATGGGTGTCCACCGTTCGCTCGTCGCCTTCGTAATCATAACCCCACACTTGCTCTACCAACTGATTCCGGCTGAGCACGATATTTTTATGGCTGACAAAATAATGCAGCAGATCAAATTCCTTTGGCGACAACGCCAGCAGCTGTCCGTCCAGCAGCACCTCCCTGCCGGATACGTCGATCTGGATGCTGTCCAAGCTTAACGGCTCCCCTTCCGTTGTCGCCTGTTCAGCCATCGCCTTGTCGGCGCGCCTGAGCAATGCTTTCACTTTTGCTACCAGCTCTTTCGGGCTGAAGGGCTTGGTCATATAATCGTCGGCACCAAGATCATACCCGAGCAGCTTGTCTTCCTCTTCGCTTTTGGCCGTCAAAAATAATACCGGTGCGTCCGACACCTTGCGGATTTCCTCACACACATCGTACCCGTCGAGACCCGGCATCAAAATATCGAGAATAACCAGATCCGGCAAGGCTTCGCGGAACACCGCCACCGCCTCGTCACCGTCAGCGGCTTCGCGCCATGCGATACCTTCGGCTTCCAGGTAATCGGCTATCAATTCCCGCAGCTTCTTCTCGTCTTCAACGATCAGCACAGTCTTGTTCAATTGAATCTTCCTTCCCGCATCAAAATAGACGTAGCTCCATTGTAACGGGATAACTTCTCATTTGCCACATCCAAGCTGTCACACAGCTGTAACAAAGCCGGGTTATGATTAGGGACGTCAAAATCAGGAAAGGAGGAAGCATCTTGACCAAATTTAAGGCGCCGAAGCTTCGCATTCGGGAGGCAGTTGCCATTTTGGCATTTCTGGGGCCAAGTCTGGCCGGCTTTCTGCTGTTTTTTCTCATTCCATTTGGGGCTGTTGTCTACTACTCTTTCGTTGACTCGCCTATGCAGGGAAATTTCGTTGGATTGGACAATTACCGTCAGCTATGGGACAGCTCATCATTCCGCAAAGCGTTTATGAATTCGCTGCTGTTCGCAGCCACAAGTGTTCCGGTCTTATTCGCCGTATCTCTTAGCCTCGCGCTGCTGCTGAACAAAGCGATGCCGCTTCGCCAAACGTTCCGGACAGCTCTCTTGCTGCCGCTGGTTGTTCCAGTCGCTTCGGTCGTGCTTGTCTGGCAGGCGTTATTCCATTACAACGGGGCGTTTAACGGTTTATTGGCGAACGCCGGGCTTAACCCAATCGATTGGATGAACAGCCGCTGGTCATTTGTCGTGATGATGGCTGTTTTCGTATGGAAAAATACCGGCTACAACCTAGTGCTGTTTATGGCCGGCCTAGCAAACATTCCGGCGGAGCAGCATGAAGCGGCGTCGATTGACGGAGCCGGCACGTGGCGGCGCTTCCGGTCCATTGTATGGCCGGGACTGGCTCCTGTTTCTTTTTTTGTTATCATCATGTCAATCGTCAGCTCGTTTAAAGTGTTTCGTGAAGCCTATCTGGTAGCCGGCGCTTATCCCCACGATGCCATCTATACGCTGCAGCACTTCATGAACAATCAATTTTACAATCTGGATTATCCAAAGCTGACGTCTGCGGCGGTGCTTCTCGCGCTTGCCATCGGGGCTGTTGTGTATGTGCTGTTTCGAGCAGAACGCCGTTTTAGGGAGGGGATGGAATGAAGAAGGTAGCTATTAGCCGGCTTGCCATCGCTGTCAAGCTGACGTTTCTCATCCAGCTGTCCGCTATTGTCCTGTTTCCTATTGCATTGACTGTTACAAATGCTTTCATGTCGGAGCGGGAAATTGGGCATCATTACGGCGCGTTGTACGACACCGAGGCAGATGGATTGGATGCGGCGGCCATGCCCAAGGAGCACGTAGGGATCCGCTTCATTCCGGAGCTGGTCACGCTGAAGCCATTTGCAGAAGTGCTTATCTTTAAGCCAACCTTCCTGCTGCTGTTCTGGAATTCGGTTCGGCTGACGGTACCTATTCTTATCGGGCAAGCGGTGGTAGGAACACTTGCGGCCTACGCTTTTGCCAAGCTGAAATTCCCCGGAAGAGACAAGCTGTTTTTTGTTTATCTGCTGACAATGATGATGCCGTACCAAGTAACGCTGGTTCCCAACTACATAGTGGCGGATAAGCTGGGGCTGCTGGATACGTATGGAGCCATTATTTGGCCCGGCGTGTTTGCAGCGTTTGGCGTATTCTTGATGCGTCAGTTCACGTCCGCTATTCCCGATGCGTACCTGGAAGCGGCCAAAATCGACGGAGCCGGTCATTTTCGCGCCTTTTTCCATATCGTGCTGCCGCAAGTCAAGCCGGGCATGACCGCGTTATTGCTGCTGGCTTTTGCGGACAATTGGAACATGGTGGAGCAGCCGCTGCTGTTTTTAACGGAAGAGCTGCGGCAGCCGTTATCCGTCTACCTCGCTCGCATAACCGCTGGTGAGCAAGGCGTCGCTTTTGCATCCTCCGCGCTTTATATGGCACCGATGGTACTGCTGTTTCTGTACGGAGAAGAGCGTCTGGTGGAAGGCATTCAGCGGTCCGGAGTTAAGGGATAATTTCGCATTTACTGCATTATGCAAGAAAGGGGGAAAGAAATGTCCACCAAAAAAAGAACCTTGCGTCTTATCATCATCCTATTTTTCACAGTACTGCTGCTGCTAACGTTTTTGTCCAATACGATTCAATCACTGACTTTGCCAAAAGTGGCAGTAGAGAAGGCGGCCATGGGCAGCCTTGACTTAAGCGTATCCGAGGAAGGGTATTTGCAGCCCGCTTATTCCACTCCGCTAATGTCGGCCGGCAATTGGACCATCTTAAAGGTTCATGCCGAAAAAGGCGATCATGTAAGCAAGGGCGATCCGCTGATTACCTTTGATCTCGGCGTTACGGAACGGGCGCTGGAGGATGCAAAAACGCGGTATCAGAAGGATGAGCTTGTGCTGAACCAATTAATGGAGGCATTAAAGCCGCTGCTGCGCGAGGATGATACCGAAGCGATAGCCAATCAAGAGCATCAAATCGAGATCCAGAAGCTGAATATGACCATCCAGCAGCGTGAACTCAAGGATTTGGAGCAGCAAATCCTTGATGGCCGCGTACTTCGCGCGCCATACGACGGAGTTGTCACCGAATTAACAGCCAAGGAAGGCATCACCGTGTCCGCAGCGCAGCAGGTATGTATAATAGCCAGCGACGATTCAGGCTACAAGCTGGATGTTATCGTCTCAGAATACCAAGCCTCAACCCTGCGGATCGGGGGTGAAGTTAAAGTAAATATTGACGATGGCGGCGTACGCGTTCTGGACGGGATCATTTCCAGCATCGAAAATCAGGGGGATCCAGCTTCAGCTTCAGCTTCCGAAAGCGGAGCAGCGGACCCGGATTCGAGAGCCGTCACAATTGACGTAAACGGAACCGACCTGAAGCCAGGATTGAAAGCAACCGCTTATATTCATCAGGAAAGCCAACAGCCTGGATTTATGGTTCCGGCAGATGTAATGCAATCGGATTTAAACGGAACATACCTGTTTACGGTATCCGTCACGGAGGGGCCGCTTGGATCATCCTATTTTGCCAAAAAAACATATGTCAATATAGGCGCCAAAAACAACGAAACGGTTGTTATTACGAACGGATTATTGCCCGAGGAACTATTTATTACGGATACAAGCGAACCGCTTAGCGACGGCAACCGCGTACGCTTGGAATAAATTATTAGGGAGGAATAAGCAATGAGAAAGGTATGGATGACCAAATGGGCCATAACGGCATCTTTAACGCTGCTGTGTTCGACATTAGCGGCCTGCAGCTCAGGTAACGGCAGCACTCCGGCAGTCACCAAGGAACCAACCTCTCTTGATGTAAGCGAGAAGCAGATACTTAAAGTTTCCGTGTTCACGGAGGACCGATTCCTCGAGGAAGCTGTCAACAAATTCGAACAAGCTTATCCGAATATTGACGTGCAAATCCAGGAGACAGTGCCCACGGAGCCTATCGCTAACATGGAGTCGCAAATGTATGATATCGTCCCTGCTGCGGAAGATATTGAGAAATATGTCAACTCGGTCAATACCGCGCTTATGTCTGGCAATGCCGCCGACCTCATCTCGGTGGGTTATCTCCCGGTAGACCGTTATTTGGATAAAGGATTGCTCTCGGACTGGAGCAAGCTGGCTGATCAGGATGGCGAATTTCAGACTGCGGACTATTACGAGCGGGTTCTGAAAGGAATATCCGATACGAATAACGGCTGGTACGCCATCCCGATAAGCTACTCCCTTAAAGTTATGCTTGGAAATAAGGCAGCGATTGCCCAAGGTGGCGAGATCGATGATGAAACATGGACATGGGAGCAATTCATGGCGTTATCCCAGAAATTCGCTTCGCAAGCACAAGCAAGCGGAACCAAAACCTCTGTATTTGGGGGCATGAAGCCGGAAGAGCTGCTTGGCTATTTGACGGAAACGATATATGAAAAGCTTGTTCTTAAGGAAGGCACCAGCCGCACGTTCGATGAGGAGGCATTCCGCGTTTATATGGAACAAATCAAAGAGCTATACGACAGTGGCGCCGCTTCAAAGGATCATCTTGGCATTATGAATCAAGTTTTTTCCACGATGGACATACTAGATCCACTGGCAATAGCTACGCTGCCAAGCACGCTGGGCAACGGCATCGCAGAAGTGCTGACGCCTCCGGGAACGGGAACGGACGAAGGACTCCCTTTCACCTCCGATTTGGCTTTTGCCCTGAACAAGCAGTCCAAGGTGAAGCCGGCTGCTTGGGAATTCGTTAAATTTCTGCTGTCGGAGGAAATCCAATCGTCCCCGTCATTGACTGTGCTTCCTGTCCATCAGGCTGCCGTAAAAACGAGAGTGGAGCAAATCACCGAACGTTTAAATAGCGGCGAGGCTTCTGTTGTGCTCACAGATAAGAACGGTGCCGCTCAATCCTTGTCCGCCACAGATGAACAAATTAACGACGGGTTAAAACTGCTCCCTTCCGTAGGCAACTATGAACACAAGGACGATAAGGTTATCGCCATGATAAAAGAAGAAACAGCCTCCTTTTTCTTAGGCAGCAAATCGGCTGAGGCAGTTGCAGCTGCTGTCGCTAGCAAAGTTAATACGTATTTGAACGAATAACGACAGATCAAAAAACCTCTAAAGCCATCATGGCTTTAGAGGTTTTTTTGAGGATTTATTTTGATAAATTTATGCCGTTTTATTGGGCTGGCCCCATATTAATGAGGCTCACTTCAGATAATGTTATCGTTGTATTCCCGTCTTCGGCCCCACTGATGTTACCCATATCAAACACAATACGACTGTTTGCATAGCTCGGCTCGGTGGTATCGAATGTGAAGGTGTATTCCTGCTCAGAAGTGGTCAAATCTACTCGTTCACCATAGAATCCATGCCACACATATCCAGCGGGAACATCAAGCCAACCGATGCCAAGTCCCATTTTACGTGGTTTGTCAGCTTTGGCTGTAAACTTCAGCTGGTATTTATAACCTTGTTGTATCGCAAATCCTTCATTAATAACTTGTCGGTCCCAAGGATTATTCCCCGCCTGACCAATTACTGCTTGAAGCTTCTGATTCTCAACGCTCATCATTAGTTCTGACTCAACCCCGTCAGCGTGTTTAAACCATCCTTCACTGCCTTTAGAGAAATCTCCATTCGGGATCAGATTGACATATACCGGCTGTCCACCTTGATCTGCATTCGGATTCACCTCGTATAACATCACATTCTGAAGAGAGACTTTATGCTCTCCTGCTGGAGGGGTACCCAGACCAAAATTCAGTAAGGCCGCAGCATCCCCTTGTTCCCCCATTGTAAAGTGATAAGCATATTGCTGCTTGGTTTCCGTCAGATGTACGGTTTCATTCATATACTTTATATCTCCGCCGCTGCTTTGTGAGACGACCGCTTGTATCGACTTTGGAGCGGATGCTGAGGCCTCAAAGCTCAGACGATACGTTTTACCCCCCTCAAGAGAAAGCTGCCCCTGCTGCAACAACACCTCCCACCAATTCTCGGTTGTACCCGGCACAGTAATGCTCATGCCGTGATCATGACCATACGTTGCTGATAAAACGTTAGGAATCAGTGTCCAATCCGTCGCATTTTCAGTCAGTTCGCCATTTTTCACCTGGCTCTGTGAAACGTCCAACCAGCGTGTGTTGTATTCGTTCCCTTCAAAATTAACGTAATAAGTAACTCCGGCTTTCAATGGAACTGCTGGCAGATGTACGGTTTTGTAAGTTTGCCATCCACCCGTGTCTCCGAGCATTAGTTCCGAGCTTGCTACGGTTATTCCTTGCTCGTCTTTAACACTGAATCGGACGGTTGAATTGGCCGCGGCACTCGCCATACGTGTGGAGAATGCGTAGACTCCGTCACTCGTAACATTCATTTTAAATTGAAGCAAATCACCTTCATCCATATAGCCGACATGTTTGCCGCCTTCATCGGAGTTCTCCAGTTGTAAGCCTTGCATCTTCCACGCCTCGCCTGCAGGAATATGGGCATAACCTTGGATCGATATCGGCTTTCCGTACTTGGTCAACCTGACATTATCCACATAGACCTTGCCAGTAGAACTGCCGAAGAGAAGCTTTAATTCAGCGGTTGCTTCAGCCGCTCCCTCACCGATGACAATCTCACCTGTGTAATTTTGAAGTTCCTGTCCAAGCTGAATTTGCTGCCCCCCATTTACCTTCACTTCATGACCCTCAGCGCTGGATAAGTTCACATCCATGGTGCGGGACACATCCGCTTTGGCATCAAAAGAGAATCCATAGGTCGTACCACCTTCCAGTATTATATCCGGCTGGACGACTGCGACTTGATCAGGCTCCCCATTCGTTTGCTGCACCTCAACCACGAGCTGCCGCTCCATAATCGGGAACTTCAAGAAGTTATTCACGGATACTTGAGCTTCGGCACCCGTTTCAATCCGGCTCTCCCAAAAGCCGAGACGCTCTTTTCCTTGATCAAACGTACCATTATAGATGTAATTACCGTCCGGCAATACTTTGCGTTCCACCGGGAGAGGATCGGCCTCACCGATCTCGATCAGCTTCACATTCGCCAGTGTAACTTCTCCTTCAACTAATCCTAGATTGAATTCAAACCTTGCGTTGTTGTCGGAACCATTACGCATGTTGAATGTGTATTCGTACGGTTGCCAATCGGACGTTATAGCAAATTCTTTCTCTTCGGAGTAATTCGTCCAGCTCTTTTCAAACTGCGTCACTTTCGAACGAATGATGCGGTTATCGGAAGCTTTTGCATCGAACTGAACCTTGTACTTTTTGTTTTTCTTCATGTAGATTGGCATTTGTGTCAGTTGAACTGAATAATTCTCAGTTCCTGCCTCTGAAATGGTCACCTTCGCGGCTTTGCCTTTTTGTTCATCATCAACAACTTCAACCTTGCCGGCGCCACCTGCATTGGTAATAAACTTCCATTCCTTCGGTACACCTGCTTCATCTACACCTTCCGTGAATTGTTCATTGTATATCTGGTTCCCATCCGCTTGCGGCTCGCGCTGAAGTTCGGGCTCAATCGGATTGGAGGTTACATCAGGCCATTGATCTAGCCCTTTATACGAATACACTCGCACAAAATCAACGTTCATCTTCTCCGACACGAATTCACTATCCGGTGATCCCGGCCAGTCTCCACCTACCGCCAGGTTGAGAATCAGATAAAATGGTCGGTCAAACGGTGCAGGGAAGGTGTAGCTTTCCGGCTGCCCTGCCGCTGTGGTCTCCCAATTGTTTACCTGATGATGCAGATTGCCATCCACATAGAATCGGATCATGCCAGGCAGCCATTCCACCTGAAAATCATGATATTCATCGGCAAAAGATTGCTCCTGTGGCAGGAAGAACTTGCCTTGATCATGTCCGTGTGAACCGTCAGGTCTAACGGAGTCATAATGGATCGTGCTGTAGACTTCATGATCTCTGTCTTTGCCACCAATCAGTTCCATAATGTCAATTTCGCCTGAAGCCGGCCATCCCCCATAATGAGCTTCGTCCGTTGGCATCATCCAGATCGCTGGCCACATGCCCTGCTGAACAGGAAGCTTCGCCCGAACGACAACTTTTCCGTAGGTCCAGTCTCCTTTGCCCATGGTGATCAGCTTCCCTGAAGTGAATTCTTTCCCGTCCTTTTGCTCTCGCTTGGCCTCAATTTGCAATACATTCCGTTCACCATCTGTAACGATGCGTGTATTGTCAGGGCTGTAATACTGCATCTCATTGTTATAGACAAGTCCGGTATCCTGAACGGTCCATTTGGTGGTATCTACAGTGGAACCGCTGAATTCATCATTCCAGATAAGCTCCCATTGCTCGTTCGGTATAGTAGTCGCAGGAACGGGCTTCTCACCTGATGGCGTTTCAGGTACGGATGGTGTTCCTCCGCCAGGATTGGACGGTGTGGTATCTGAACCGTTTCCACTACTAGGTTGGTTTGGTTTAGGTTGTTCGGACTCCTCATTGCCTTCTGTTGTGTTAACATGATGCTCCCCGATTGCAGCGGATTCCCCGTTAACAAGTACGTTTCCGGCTTCCACTACCATTAGCTTGATTTTACCTTTGGCATCGATGCGGGTATGAGGGGCTGTGCTGTTCACGCGTAACCTGTTAATGATGCTCTCCTCTGATAGTTCAACCGTTGCTTGGCGCTTAATGGTCATCTCATCGACCACGCTGGTCCCTTCGATATTTACACGAACCGTACCAAAAGCTTTATTGACGTTAACCTGTTGCAGTTTGGAGTCGCGGATGTCAATGGATTGACTTCCTCCCCCTGTGATTATGACACTCCCCGTAACGGTTACACCATCCAGGGTCACTGTACCCTCTCCAATTCCTTCGGTGAGTAACAGATTGCCGTTGACCGTCATATTTCGAAGGGTGATATCCGTTGATCGAACGACCAGGTTACCTTCAACGTTAGATTCATACGTACCCGGCGTATGTTTCACATCCGAGATCAGGTTGGAGATTATGGTGGCTGCCTCTGCACGTGTAATTTCTGATTTTGGAGCTAACTTGCCGCTGTATCCGTTTACAATTTGCTGCTGAACAAAATAACTGAATGCTTTCTGTGCGTAACCTGCCACATCTCCTGCATCCTTGTAACCGGTTAAGGCTTGCCCCTCTTCCTTACCTGTCGACAGCTGAAACGCCCGATCGATCATAACAGCCGCGTCTTGTCTGGTAACCAATCGTTCTGGCGACAGATGTTCAGCATCGGTTCCCTGGATGACCCCGGAGCCATGTGCACGTACCATGACATCGTAATACCAGTCTTTTTCATTCATATCTAAAAAAGAAGCTGGAGCTGCTGTTTGCCTCCCGGCAAAGCCGAATATCCGGTCCAGCAGCGCAACTAATTCGGCCCGGCTCATCGGTTCATTCGGTTTAAATGTGGCGTCCGAGTATCCCTTGATTAAGTTCAGATTCTGCATTCGCACTACCGCTTTTTCCGCCCAATGACCCGCAAGGTCCTGGTATGGGGCAGAATGCAGGTTGTCCGCCTGCATCTGTCCCGTCTCTACTTGCTTCGCTGTGCTCCCCGCTCCGGCTGATGCCGGAGCGATCGGTATAATCATCATGCTTCCTGCCAAGAGACAAGCCAAACCTTTTTTCATCCATATTCCTCCCTAAATGTATGGTTGCTTTCAAGGCAGAGCTATTCCTTCACTGCCCCGATCACGATACCTTTTACGAAAAAGCGCTGCAAAAATGGATAAACCAGCAAAATAGGCAATGCTCCGATAAAGATTTGTGCTGCGCGGACCGTACGCTGGGAGACATTCTCCAGCATGGACGGATCTACATTGATTTTACTAAGATCCTGCTGCACGATAATGGTCTGAAGTAAGGAAGCAAGCGGATAATTTTTTACATCAGACATATAGATCATGCCGTCAAACCAGGAGTTCCACTGACCTACCATCGTGAAAAGTGACAGTGTGGCGATCGCCGGGAGAGACAGCGGAACATAGACCAGCGCGAGTGTTTTGATGTGACCAGCACCATCCAGATAGGCAGCTTCCTCCAGTTCCTTGGGCAGTCCTCGAAAGAAGTTCATCATGAGAATTACATTCCATACGGACAGCGCACCCGGTAGAATCAGAGCCCAGATGGTATCCATCAGCCCCAGCTTCTGAATGAGAATATAGCTCGGAATCAGACCTCCGCTGAATAGAATCGTAAATACGAAGAACCATGTGTATATGGAACGACCCTTGAAGCTGATGTCTTCCTTCGAGAGTGGAAACGCTGTAATTAACATAATGACCATACCAAGGACGGTTGCAATGACTGTTCGTTCGAGCGAGACCAGCAAGGAGTTAATGAAATTTGAATTGCCAAACGTCTTCACGTAGGCATCTGTAGTGAATCCGATCGGCCACAAGCTGACCAGATTGGATGAAGCCGGCGCCATGCTGCTGAACGAGACAGCCAAAATGTGAATGATAGGCAGTATGCACAGCAGTGACAATACACCGAGAAAAATATAATTGGCAACGCTGAATATTCGATATCCTTTTGTTTTGTAATACAAGCCGTTTTCTCCTCTCTAAAACACTCGATAGTTAGCCCATTTGTAAGCAAGTCGGTATGAGATGACGATTAGAATCGTTGCTACGACCGATTTAAACAATCCTACCGCTGTAGCAAAGCTCATCTGACCGTTCAGAATACCTAGTCGATAGACAAACGTATCAATGATATCGCCTTTGTCATACACAAGCGGATTGTACAGATTGAACACCTGATCGAACCCTGCATTAAGAATGTTGCCGATGGAAAGTGTCATGAGTACGATAGTTATCGGCATCAGCGCAGGAATCGTAATGTGCAGCGTCTGCTTGAAACGGTTGGCTCCATCCACTTCTGCAGCTTCATACAGTGCCGGGTTAATGCCGGATAGAGAAGCCAAAAATACGATCGTACCGAAGCCAAATTCCTTCCATACATCGCTGACAATCAGTGTTATCCGAAACCAGGTTCCATCCCCAAGGAAAAAGATCGGCTCACCGCCCATGGCAACGATCACTTGGTTTACTAGGCCTCCTTGCGGAGAAAGGATATCCAGCAAAATGCCGCCTAGAATAACCCAGGACAAAAAGTGTGGTAGATAAACGAGTGTCTGACTGACTCTTTTAAAGGCAGTGAGCCGTACTTCGTTTAACAAAATAGCGAACAGGAAAGGAGCAATTAATCCTGCAACAATTTTGAAAAAGGCAATCACCAGCGTGTTCCAGATGACTTGCCCCACATCTGGATAGAGGAACAAGTATTTGAAATTATCCCATCCTACCCATTCCGATCCGGTAAAACCTAGATAAGGTTTGAAATCCTGAAAAGCAATGACAATGCCTCCCATTGGTATGTACTGAAAAATGATCGCCAGCAAAACCGCCGGAATAAGCATCAAATGCAAGGACCAATTTCGTTGCATGTTCCAGCGCTGTTTTTTCTTGATAGCCTGCCGTTCTATCGGCGCTTCTAACGTATGTTCCTTCACCCAACATCCCCCAAGTTCTAAATTTTGTATTTTACAAGTCCACATGAACTTGTATATTAAAATTATAGCAACGGTCATTTGCAATCTATATCCTAATATTGCAACAACGATATCAATATTTTAATGAATTGAGGAGGTGGTGCGTTGTTTGCCCGTCTAAATATCTTTACTAAAATTACGTTGCTGTTCGTTGTGCTGCTGGTACTGGTACTGTTTCTGTATACATACTCAAATAGAGAAAGCGTACGTGTAATTGAACAAGAAATCCAGAATAATACGATGAATCAACTATCCACTTTTGCCGAATCTGTGGAATCCAATATTTACCAACTATCTCTCTATGGCATGTCCATGGGACAAGATTCCAGCATTCAGGAATACCAGCGCCCGGACTACAAAGATATTCCATATGAACGTGTCAAGGTCGGCAGTGCCATTCTGGAAAAGATGAATCTGTACAATGCGGCAAGCCAATGGCATTCGACCATTACGTTGTATTTTCCACGTTTGCAAAAAGTCATCTCGACGGATTATTATGCCTACATTCCGTATAGCGAAGACGAATTCAGCCAGCCGCTATCGAAATCATGGACGTATACACATGACCAGTTTGAGTGGTACACGACCGACCCGACCACAGCGAGCATCAAGCCTGACGAAGCCCGGTTAATTACCAAGATCAGTTTTCCGGTACGTCATTTAACGGCGATGCTGGATCAGAACAAGTTAAATAACAAGGGTGACCCCTTCATGTTTCATCCAGAACTTGGCCTGATCAGTAATAGCAGCGGAAGCAACACCTTGAATGCAGTGCAATCCAAGCTGCATGAGATTGAATTGCAAGACAAAGGCGGCTTCACCGCCAACCTGAACCAGACGGAGTACTATGTGTCTTATATCCAATCCGACAGTCTTGGATGGTACTATGTGGATTATGTTCCGATGCAGCAGATTCTGAAGCCGATTACAAGCAGTCGGAATCTCTTTTTTGCTTCCATTGCTGTACTGATTGCCATGAGCATCGTGGTATTATATGTCTTGTTCAGGAGTGTTCAGCTCCCGCTTCTGCAGCTGGTGAAAGGTACGAATCGATTATCTACCGGCGACTTTTCCGTTCGTTTACATGATTCTTCCCGGAATGAGTTCAGCTTGCTGTTTGCACGATTTAACATCATGGCCCAGCGAATTCAGGAGTTAATTGAGAACGTTTACGAGGAGCAACTGAGAAGACGTGAGGCCACGCTAAAACAATTGCAATCGCAGATTAATCCGCATTTTCTGTATAACTGCCTCTTCTACATCAAGAATATGGCCCGAATGAAAAATGAAAAAGCGGTTGTTGCCATGGCACTAAATCTAGGTGAGTATTATCGATACATAACCAGGTCGGAGAAGGACCATGCCACGATTGAGGAAGAGCTGACAATGGTCAAAAATTATTTGGAGATCCAGGCGCTGAGGCTAGAGCGAATGCATTTTACAATTGATGTACCTGATGAAATTTTGGGCAAAACCGTACCTAGGCTCACCCTTCAGCCTATCGTGGAAAACGCTATTATCCATGGCATTGAGCCACGTTCCGAGGACGGTCATATTATCATTCGCGCGGATTACAAGGACGACAGGTACAGGATAACCGTTGAAGACAGCGGGCGTGGCATGGAGGATAAACAGCTGGATGAACTCAGGAACAACCTGCTGAAACCACTGGATGAGAATATGGGCTGCGGTACCTGGAACGTACATCAACGTTTGTACTTTTTGTATGGTGAAGGTGCTGGATTAGAATATGAACATTCAACCCGTGGCGGAGTGAAGGTACACATCAAATGGCAAGACAATAATAACGAGTAGGTGACATCTATGTTACAGATTTTATTGGTAGACGATGAGAAATCCGTTGTCGAAACGTTAGCCGAAACGATTCCGTGGGAAAGCTGCGGCATCGGCACTGTTCATGAAGCACTGTCTGGCGCAGTCGCATTGGAAATTATGGAAAATCACGATATAGATATCGTCATGACCGATATTCGCATGCCGGAAATGTCAGGCATTGCACTGATTACAGCCATTCACGAACGCTGGCCGCATGTACAGACCATTCTGTTATCGGGATACGCCGATTTTGAATATGCCAAGCAGGCAATGGCACAGGAAAGTTTCGACTATTTACTCAAGCCCGTCAGTGATGAAGACCTGATTGAGACCGTGCAGCGCCTCGTGAACCGCATCAAACAAAAATGGGAAACAGCTGCGTCGTATCAACGTGCTATGCATGCATTTCAAGAAAACCTTCCTCTTCTGCAATCGACCATGCTCCATGAATTGCTCACAGGCAAAACCTATTCTGAGCAAGCACTGTCAGACAAGCTTGAGTTGTTGGAACTGCCCTACTCTGTCGGTGAAGAGCTAGGTATGATGGTGATTCGTATGGAAGAGCATTTAACCGAGATGGGAAACCAGGATCTGTCTTTAATGGAATATGCGATATGCAATATTATCAGCGAAGTGATGCAGCATCATTTTCATATCTGGCACACAAAGGATGTCCATGATTATCTTGTCGTCCTGGCTAGTGTTAAACAAGCTGCACCGAAGGGATCGACCAAGGATGAGAAACCGCAAGCCCTGCTAGAGCATTATGCAGCTCAGATTCAAACCAATGTACAGCTCTACTTGAAAGGAGCCATTTCCATTTCGGTCTCTCATTGGGGCAAATTCCCACACGAAATCGGGGAGATCTATGAGGGCGCTGTGCGCTCCATGCGCAAACGCATGGGTCAGGTACGAGGCCTGTTCGTGACCGCATCGGATGATCCGGATGTTCATCCGATACCAGCAATTCGTTCCTTGTACAAGCCACCTACACTGATCAGCCTGCTTGAAGCGGGACGTTTCGACGATGTAGAGCAGAAGATTGAGTTAATTTTTGAAGAACTGCTGCAATCTGGAGAGTATCATGATATTGCGGAAACGACCATCGAAGTGTACCATGCCTTGGCCGGTGCATTTGCTTATATCATTCATAAGAACGGCAAGCAGATCTCTTCCGTCCTCCCTGCAGATAAGTTTCGATACTTTCAGGCACCGAGTTACGCGACCGCGCAGCAGCTTAAGGATTGGTCCATCCGGACGCTCCATACGATCAGTCAGGATGCCGAACAAGAGTTGAAGGACAATCACAGTACGATTGTCCGCAGTGTCAAAAGCTTTGTGGATCAACATCTCGACGGTGATGTCTCCTTGCCCGCTATAGCAGAGTATGTTCACCTTCACCCGGTGTATTTGTCCAAGGTGTACAAAGCAGAAACCGGAGAAGCTCTTACCGCTTATGTGTATCGGTTACGAATGGAGAAAGCGGCCTACTACTTACGTTCATCCAGTGCAAAGGTATTTGAAATTGCTGAGCTTGTCGGGTATAACAATACCGCTTATTTTATACGAGTATTTAAAAAGTTCTATGACGTAACACCGCAAGAATACAGAGAGAATCTGCCCGTTTGATACAACAAGGAACCAAAGTCTGGCTGTACCGCTGTCACACATAACAAAATCATGTACTATGCCCTTACAGCCAAAAAGGCATTGCCGGAATTTTTCCCAGCAATGCCTTTTTTATTTTGTGTGGCCGCCCTGATGAATGGACTTCAGCTTAATCGTGAGCTGCTTTTAAGTACTTATTTCCGTCGTTTATTTACTACTCGATACAGACTCATACCACTCGTTTACTTCCTGCGTAATCAGATCGCCGCCGGAAGATTTCCACTTCTCTACGAAATCGTCGAATGCATCGACCGGAGCTTTGCCGTAAACAATCTGTGAGAACAAATCTTTCTCCATTTTGGACAGAATATCGTTGTTCATCTGCATCGTCTTCGTTGGTGCGCCTGTGAACATTTGGTTGTAGACAATGTCTTTTTGATCCAGGACAATTTTGGCTGCTGCGAGCATCGGCTCCGGCACACCGGATTTTATCTTCTTCTCGAAAGGTGTTGTTGCTTCTTCCCCGCTTGCGAGTTTGGCTAGTGTCGTCATGCTCAGGCTTGGAATCCGCGCACCGTCAAATGTCAACGTGTACTTCTCAGGCGCATAACCTTGCGTTACACTGGCATCTGTAGAAGGTTTGCCGTCAACCATAGCCCAGTCATATCCTTCCGCGAAGCCGTGTTCGAATTCATCGCCTTCCTGTGGATTCGCGTAGTGGTCAAACAGATAGTTCTGATAGGTAAAAAATGCTTCCGGGTTCTTCATGTCCTTGTTAATCAGGATCACGCCGTTACCGTTGGATGTACCGTGTCGCCCTGCTTTACCGTCTGGTCCAGCCGGAATAGGATAAGCTTTGTATTCCGCTTCCGGATTATTTTTCTTCACATCCTCGAGCGGCCATGATGGCATCCAGTGAGGTCCTACCACAATACCTGCTTTTCCAGCCGTGAACTCTTCAGCTGCTTTGGTCTCGTCATAGACGCCCGCTTCTTCTGGAATATATCCTTTGCTCATCCAGTCCTGCAATGTAGCCAGTGCCTGTTTAGCGCCTGGTGTAACGGAGCCATACACAAGCTTACCATCAGCGTCAAGATTCCATTGATTCGGCATGGTTCCGTAAGCTCCGAAAATCCAGCCGGCATCAGACATCCAGGTGTTCAGCCAGTTTTTGAATCCGATCGTCAGGCCATACGTGTCTTTTTTGCCGTTTCCATCCGGATCTTGATTTGTAAACGTTTCCATAATAACCTCAAGATCATCCAGTGTTTTAGGGGCTTCGAGATTGAATTTCTTCATCCAGTCTTCCCGAATCCACATCACCGGATCTCCATTATAGGCATAATCCAGAATCGGAATACCGATTCGTTTGCCGTCCTGCATATAAGGATACCATACAGTTGGATCTTCATTTACTGCGGATTTCCAAGTGTCGCTCGCATATTTATCGAATAACTCGCCAGCATCGACAAACTTGCCGGTTTCGATCAGCTCACGTACCAGATTGAACTCTCCACGATAGGAGATAATATCGGGCATCTCTGCGTTGGATGCAAGTGACAAACGAAGCTTGGTTTCGAAGGCATTATTGGTGGAAGGTGAGACCCACTGATTTTTCAATTCGATACCGAGCTTGTCTTTAGCCCATTTCGTGTGTACGTTGTTGTCTTGATCCTCTCCCGGCTTGAACTTCACATCTGGACCCCATGGCCGCAAATAAGTGATGGTTACAGGTGGATCATATTTTCCATCCTTCATCTCCAGTGCAACACTTGGTGTACTCGGCGCAGCTTCCTTACTCTGCCCACTGCTGCTGCACGCACTGAGAACTGTTGAAAGCACGAACATTCCTGCGAGTGCCAGACCGCCGATCTTTCTTTTTTTGCTAGTTTCCAACTTTTGCTCCCCCTGTCTATATAGTAATGTTGTCTACAGAGTCCATCATAATGAAAGATCCATATGTATGCCCATACTAATATTACAACATTTATTGTATTAATTTAGGATATTGAAAAATGGATATGAATCTTGTAAAAATGCAATCCTCACAGGATACAAAAGAAGCAGCCTGAACAGCGGCTGCTTCTGCATGTAAGTTTAGTTACTCGTATATCTCACCCAATCGTATTCAGCATA
Source organism: Paenibacillus shunpengii (assembly GCF_042684905.1). NCBI lineage: Bacteria > Bacillati > Bacillota > Bacilli > Caryophanales > Paenibacillaceae > Paenibacillus > Paenibacillus shunpengii. The sequence goes on from NZ_JBHUMJ010000002.1 coordinate 2,216,083, forward strand.
CAACGGATTAGCCCCGTTATACGGTCCAAGCCAGCTGTCAACGCCTGTTCCATTCCACAGATTCATCATGATTTTGCCAGGCGTACTCGGAATGTTGGACGTTGCCGTATGTTTCAGAACACCGTCTACATACCATTTAATCGAACCAGGCTGCCAATCGAACGCATACGTATGGAAGCCTTGGGAAGCATCGAAGCCAAGATTTATGATCTTCTCATGACCACCGACTCCGTTCGTATAGTAATTGAATTGGACCTTCGTCGTGTCCTTTCCTAGAAATTCGATATCAATTTCATCCCATTGCGTGCCATGAGCAGGCCCGGTATAAGTGAAGAAAGAAGATACCACTCCCGTATTCTTCGCAGGCTTCATACTCACCTCGTACAAACCATACCCATAGCTGTTCGTTGACCGATATTCACCGCGATCAAATTTGTTGTATGCTGAACTTGTCAAACCGAGTCTGAGTTTACCATCACTCGTAAAATTAACATTATTCGCTCGCCAAGTACAGTTGAACATGGATCCATTGGAGTAACCGTCGGCTTTTTGCCACGTACTGGAGTTGAAATAACTCAATGGCTCCCAGAACACATACCCCGCAAAAGCACTTACTGAAAAGAATAAAGACACTAATCCAGAAACAATCAATGTATACCAGGTCTTCCTTCTCATCTTACACCTCCATCTCTAATTCCATCCACAATAATAAAGCGCTTTCATAGATGGTGTCTCCATTTTATATGGACTAGGATAAGCAAGCTATAGTAAACATTAAAGAATTAATGTTCATTTTTTAAGTAAATCAGAACGACAATCTATTGGAGAACAGTCACAGCAGTAATTTGAAAATAAAAAAATACCAAGGTCAGTTGATTCGGCCTTGGTATTGCTCATGACTATACTAGTCCCCCGGATTTTACTCATAACGTAAACATGATCATCCTATATCAGAGCCTTCCTGCGAAATACTGAAAGAGCTCTCACTTTAATTAATAACGGTGAAAACCAGTACACCAATCTTGGACGTTTACTCCCTGAAAGAAGGCATTGAATTATTTTCTCTTCAGAATGTAATGACGATTTTACCTACAGCGTGGTGAGTTTCACTCAAAGCATGTGCATCATAAATACCTTGCCTACTGAACGGGAATGTTGCCCCTACAATCGACTTTATCTTTTTCTCTTCCATCAGATCTGCTATTCTCTGTAATTGATCACCATCAGGCTGCAGCCAAATCCCCTTTGCTGATACATTATGAGACTGAGCAGTATCATGATTGGGTTCACCAACTATGGTAATCAGTCTTCCGGTATTTGGCTTAAGCACCTTATAGCTATTCTCAGCTACTTGTCCACCCATGGTGTCAAACACTAAATCTATATCTTTTAGAATCTCTTCAAAGTTTTCCTTTTTGTAATTAATGACTTGATCAGCACCTAATGAATAGAGAAGTTCATGATTTTTTTCACTTGCTGTCGTTACAACATGAGCGCCGGCATACTTTGCTAGTTGAATGGCATAGATACCTACACCACCAGCACCAGCGTGAATAAGTACAGTTTCACCTTCTTTTAAATGGCCATGAGTAAACAATGCCTGCCATGCTGTTAAACCAGCTAAAGGGACAGCCGCAGCCTCCTCATATGAGATTGAATCAGGTAGTTTTGCCAGTAGGTGCTCATCCACTGCTGTATATTCAGCATACGTCCCGAAACGTGTTGTTTCAGGACGACTGAATACTCGGTCCCCAACTTTCCACTTCGTAACGTTTGAACCAATGTCTGTTATGACTCCAGCTGCATCCCATCCTAAGATAATTGGAAATTCCCAATCGAACATTTCTTTCAAATATCCCTCTCTTAATTTCCAATCAATTGGGTTGATGGATGTAGCCTCTAGTTTTACAACCACTTGATTGGCTTCTGGATTTGGTATATTTACTTCCTGCTCAACTAACTCTTCCTTGCTACCGTATTGATTAATTACAACTGCCTTCATTTTGATAACACTCCTTTAAGCGAATAGCCTTATAAGTAATATACCCGTTTATTTATTTGTACTTAGTCATTAGATGCCCATGAATTTATCCTTACTCATTTTTAACAACTAAGATAAAAGTATGCAAAAAATAAATTCATCAATGTTCTTATGTACTTACAACATGGCTATGCGATACAATCTCAACGTCTCATTAAAACGTAAGGGTGATGTGGACAAAATTAAAATCAGAGATTATGATTCGGATTATTATCCTGATACATAATACATATTCTTTTAGTATTTAGCCTCGTTGTGCTCCACAATTGACTCCATATTATTTTGAAGTTTATCCGCTATATCCTGAGTGAAGAAATCCTTTACATAGTCAGTTAAGTCAAAAGAAATTCCTTCTTTGAATTTTAAAAGATCCGGATCTTGTTCCCTGAATTCCTTTTGAACTTAAATTGTTGTACTACCCATCTTATCTGTGGTTGTATTTGTTGTTTCAGTTGTATTTTCTGCAATTTGCCCATTGCTAATCTCTTCATTACTCACATGTGTTCTATCTGACTCTTGACCGCATATTGGTTTCTCATGTACCAGAAAAAAAATAAAAAGCCGCACTTCATGCGACTTCCGACGGGAAAGTTATCTTTTACTTCTGACTACTCTTAAGGGAAGAGTTTCTCAATATCCTCACTGCGATACAGAATGCTATGAGTTGCCTGCTTTGACCGATGCGGAAAAATACCTCATCTCGCCGGGTGAGACAGGCTTTGGTTTCGGTTCAAGCACCTTTTTTTCTGGTATGCCATCAAGACCTCTATCCGTGCAGCTCCGTCTATATCTCCCCTCTTCCAACTTCATGTCAATAAAATCTACAACTTGCTGCAGAGAAGCGATTTGGTTGATCATATTTTTACGATGACTTCTTAAGAGTTCCACAAGCTCAGGATATTCCGCGGGATCAGTATCAGCCGAGACCGTCAAAAAAGGCCGAATTTCCTCTAGCAGCATCCCCGTTTTTTTTAGGCATGCTATCAGCTGGATCGTATTGATGTCCTCCTGCCGATAAATGCGATGCCCGTTATCCTTCCGCTCTGCGCGAGGCAGCAGCGCGATCTTTTCGTAGTAACGGATTGTATCCTCAGTCATTCCGGTTTGCTCAGCGGTTTGCTTTATCGTAAAGCATTGCTCTTCCTTCATCCCGTTCCCTCCCTGAGATTGATTTTGTACATTATACAACTTGAAGCTGGCTCCAAGTCAAATCTATTTTTATTGGAGAAAATCTTTGTTTTCGCTTCTTGACTTGGAGTCGACTTCAAGTTATAGAATGTGCGCTATCGAATCAATTACCCCGATATAAAAAGGAGATGTACAATGAACAAGGACCAAGGTGAACATATCGCATTGATTACAGGCGCAAGCGCCGGGATCGGGTTGGAATTAACACGGAAATTACTGTCGGAGAACTGGCATGTGGTTGCCGTAAACCGTTCTGACTTTCCTAAGGACGATAGGAGCATTCACAATGCGATTAGGAGGGGATCGCTTCGGATCTATAAAACAGATGATCTTTCCGACTTTGCGAGCTTAAAACTTACTTTGGATGAGATCAAAAGCAAGGAGCAGCGGATCGATATTTTATTCAATAACGCCGGAGGCTCCTTTCACGAGCTGAGTTATTCGAAACAAGGACGCGAGAAGCATTATGAACTGATGACGGTCGTTCCTTATATTATTCTGATGGAATTGAAGGAACTCATTAGTATCAGTCGTTTAAAAACGGTAATCAATACCTCATCTTCAGCTCTAAAATTTACAAAAGAGTTTTCGATCGAAGTTCTGGAACATCCCAAAACCTTTCGCAAGTTAATTGGTCCTTACGCGACCTCAAAGCTAGCTCTTTCCCTATGGACTCAGGCCATCGCATCACAGCTCGCGAAGGACGACATCAAGATCCTTAGCGTTGACCCGGGCGGCAATAATACGTTAAGAAAAGGGAAACAATCCGGACTGCCCATTTTGATTGAAGTAGTGATGAAGCTATTTTTCTCGCCTCCTACTCTTGGTGCTAACAAGCTGTACGAAGGGGCGTTCGGGGATCATCATCATGAGAGCGGCGTGTTATTGATAAAAGGACGGGTCGTAGAACTAAAGTTTAAAGACCAGGCGCAGAACGTTCTGGAAAGGATTCAAGCGATTTATGAACACGAATTTCTCGTGTCTTGAAGCACAGATCTTAAACAGGATACCGCACTAATCTACTCTTTGGCTTAACGACGGAGGGAGCGATTGTTGCAATAACAAACTGCTCCCTAGCTATTAAGCTATTTCGACAGTAACGTTATTATTGCATGAGCAGTAATCGGGCTTAAATGCTCGGATTTGTTTCGTTATCAAAAAGAACTAGAGCACCTTTAGGCACCCTAGCCTCAACACACTCTACTTATGAGAAAATACGAACTGTAAGTCCACCTGTAAAACCTTCAATGCTGGCCGTCAGATCTGCATGATTAAGAAAATCAAGTGCTCTGCTATCTGTATGTATAACAGGCTTCAGCTCTCCATTAACACGCTGGTTCACAATATGTATTCGGCAGTGATCCCCCACATAGTCAACGCCCTCCAGCGCATAATCTGCTCGAATGTTAGTCAGGTTACCTTCATAATAATCCTGCACGTCCTCAGCCCCCTGGACAATATCACCTTTGAAGAAAGGGCTTTCACTGCTTCCTGTAAAAAAGACAGCAATCTGCTTATCCGTTCCCGTATCTTTCCTCACCTCGCTGCCTGTAATTTGAACATCAATCGTTAACACTTCCTTTTTTCCTTTTAAAAATTGATGTATGGAAACAATCATACTTTCCGTTTGTTCCTCGGTAAAATGATGTCCGGCCTCCTTGATGAGTTGCAGTTGACATTGACCTGTTTCATAAGAATTTTGGGCTTGAACAGAATAACTGTAATGTACAATCTCATCTGAGGTGCCATGGATCAGAAGTACAGGTCCTTTGTAAGGAATGATCTCTTCATAAGGATCCATATCTGCGGCAGTCTCATGAAACATCTTGCCAATAGTCATTTTCCCGCAATCTATAATTTCAGGAACACAATTGATATCATAGGATGAGTTCGCTAATGCACCTCTTCGGGCATCGTCCGGAATACAAAATGCCGGGTAAATAAGTATTATTGAGTGTACTTCATTTGCGCGTTTGGCAGCGGCAAGCGCCGATACAAATCCGCCCTGACTAAACCCCATTAATGTCAATTTGCTGTCATCAACATAAGGTAACTCTTTAACATAGTCCATAACGGCTATCAAATCGTCACGTTCGGTCAGTACAGTCATCTCCGTTGATTTTCCGTCACTTCTTCCCTCTTCATCAGGGCAACCGCCACAGAAGTCAAAACAGTATGTCGCATATCCCCATCCTGCAAACGTTCGGCAGTATGATTCCAGGTTCATTGAATTTCCACCAAATCCATGACTAATGATGATCGCTGGTAAATGATCTCCTTGTGGCAGGAATTCTCTTCCTCGAATCATCAGCCCCTCTCTTCTGCAACAAAAATCACGCTCGATTAATCGGTTAACCATCCGTAGCACCTCTCCCTGTAATACGTCATAAATTACATACAAGCTGTTTTGCTGATCTCCTGTTATATATACTGATTGTCCTAAGTGAATTAGTGCAAAACCAACCTTTCTGTTTTCGATATAAGCAAGCTACTCTCCTCCTAACAAAATTTAAAACAAACGAATTGAAGAAAGGGAAGTACCACCCGTTAGATCTATGGCATGATTTGTGAACAAATGAAAAACACCTCCAAGGTTGTTCTCCATATCTTTACGATAAGAGGTATTCCCTTGAAAGTGTTTTATTTTGTTTCACACACGTCTATTAAAGCACATGTTCAATTCATTACCAAGGGAAATTCCCTATTTGTTCTAGCACACTATCAATCCTTTTAAGTTCGTCTTCGGTTAATGCTGGGAAAGATACGGATGCTGCATTTTCCTCAATCTGGCTTACCTTGCTTGCTCCGATTAACACGGAGGTAACTCCACCTTTTCGCAAAGCCCACGTAAGTGACATTTGTGCCAAGCTTTGTCCGCGGTGAGCTGCAATGGATTCTAGTTCACGAAATTTAGAGAGTCTTTCTGCAGTTACCGCCTGAGGCTTCAACGTGATTTCGCCGGAATTCAATTCATGCTCCAACTTGTCTATATATTTGCCTGTTAATTGGCCACGACCAAGCGGACAAAATGCGATGGATCCTACGCCTTGTTCCTGCAGCACTTCTGTTAGACCATCCTCAATCCACCGATTCAGCATAGAATAGTTAGGCTGATGAACAAGGAGGGGCGTTCCAAGCTCCTTAAGAATTTCAGCAGCTCGTCTTGTTTCTTCCGGACCATAGTTGGACAAACCGACATATAGTGCTTTCCCTTGTTTCACCGCTTGTGCAAGTGCGCTCATCGACTCTTCCAAGGGAGTATCAGGATCAGGTCTATGGTGATAAAAAATATCAACGTAATCGATTCCCATTCGTCTCAAGCTTTGATCCAAACTCGCGAGCAAATTTTTACGAGAGCCCCATTCTCCATATGGCCCGGGCCACATGTAATACCCCGCTTTTGTTGATATTAGCATTTCATCGCGATATGGCATCATGTCTTTCTTGAGTATTCCTCCAAATGTTTCCTCAGCTGATCCTGCAGGGGGACCATAGTTATTGGCTAGATCAAAATGTGTGATACCCAGGTCAAATGCACGCCGTATCATCGCCCTTGATTCTTCAAAGGGTTTATTGCCTCCAAAGTTCTGCCATAATCCAAGTGAAATAGCAGGAAATTTTATACCGCTTTTACCGGATCGCCTATACTCCATCCTATTGTACCGTTGATCATTCGCCTGATATATCATGACTATTTCTCCTCTGAGTAAGAATTAAACTAACAAATATTAGGTTCGTATTACTAGTTAGATCTTACAAGAAAAGAAAAGTGTTTATAATGTCACAATGTGTTTCTCTTATGGTTTTATGTATGTTATCTCTTAGGGATAAGATGCGAGATCTATTCGATCATGCTCGTAATGTGGTACTGTTAATTTTATATATCAAACGTTTAAGCTTTACGGCAAAGGAGTTATCTGCATGACCGAATTTATTTCACCGAACCCTCATTTGCATGATCTCTATTTAATCCAATTTGGTATGGAATCCTGTAAGCCTGGACACTCCTTCGGCCCGTCCATACGTGAATACTACAAAATACATTATATTCTTGATGGTGAAGGTGTGTTTCAATATGAAGGAAGAAGGTACAATCTAAAAAAAGGTGACGGATTTCTTCTCTGTCCTGAGAAAGTCGCTTTTTATAAAGCAGATCATGAACGTCCGTGGCATTATTGCTGGATTGGATTCAATGGAACATCTGTTGAAAATTTGCTTCTTGAAGCAGGACTTTCAAACGAAGTGCCTATATTTCATATGAATAACGGCTCCTTAACTCAATATGTTGAAACGATGTTGAGGACAAATTCGAGTGCTCAGGGACGCAGCATCTATTTAAATGGACTATTGTATATGTACTTTGGTGAGCTGGCACAAAGAAGCACTGAAATTAAAAGTGTAGTTTCTCATAACCCAAAAGAAAAATACGTAAACCAAGTCATCGATTTTATTAGATTAAATTATGACAGTAGAATTACGGTGGAAGGCATCGCAAAGAGCATTGGTTTGCAGCGAAATTACCTAGGCAGTGTATTTAAAGAGTACACGGGTCTTAGTATACAAGCTTTTCTCATCAAGTATCGAATGAACAGAGCATGCGACCTTTTACATCACGTGCATTTATCGATTGGTGATACTGCACGCTCGGTGGGCTACGAGGATCCACTATTATTTTCAAAATTATTTAAGAAAACGATAGGTCATTCTCCTTCAGCTTATCGGGAACAAATAACTTCGTTTTCTGCTGAAGAAAGCTCATAGTCTAAGCTCATTACTCTCTTTGAATTTGATATTGAAGCTGATCACGAAATGGAATAATCTTCATCTCTAAGGAACTATTTATTTTGTCGTTTGCTAACTTCAATTGTGATAAACTCCGGTAGATAGCTGGGAGTACATCCTTTTGATACGATCTCATCTTTGTAAAGACCCGTTTTCTCACCAAATTTAATACAACGTGAACGATGCTTCTCATCATAAACGCCTATCCAGCCTGCGGTGAAATTCATAGCCCATTGAACTTCCGGTTCCTCCTGCGTAATATTAGCCTCTAATGTAGATAGTAAGTCTGCGGTGTTATCAGGCGGTGTTTGTCCAGTCCATCTCAATCGCGCTTGATAATACCAGTAAGCTCGTCTTTGAAGAGCAGAAGGGCTATTTTCCCATGACTCCATCATTGCAATCGTCTTCTTGTCTTTGGTGAGCTGATTAGCCATTAGCCAATCCATTAAGTTATTTCGCTCATCAAAAGTGTGAGTGAGCATATCCTTATCAAGCAGATTTAGCACTTCTTGTGAAAGTAATTTTTTATCCATAATTAAGATTGCTAATAGTCTGGGCAAAAACTCTTCGGTTGACCACAGTTCCATCGCTAGCTCGTGATCTTTTTTAATGTCCTTTGCGATTTTTCGTAAGTCGCCTAGCTTTGTTTTACTATTAAACTGGGATAGAATGCTTTCTGCTTTTGAAGAACGTTTTATTTCGGTAGCTTTATTTTCATTCATTTTATTCAGCTCCTTAATCTCCAAATTATTGATCCTCTTCCTGGTCCCTCAACTTTGTATACGCACGTGCGATATCTATGTCCCCATCTCCCTCCCTACTTCCTCCATAATTATTCTCACTCCCTCTTCAATTTTCTCCGGCTTGACCAGCGAGATACTGACTCGCATAAACTTTTCCCGCTCAAGCCAGTTTGTTAAATAAAACTGCTTTCCGGCCATGACTTTCACATTCCTCACCGACAGCCGCTTCATCAGCCGATCCAAGTTAACGGTTTGCGGTAGCTTGAACTGAATATACAGGCCGGAGTCGACCCCCGATAATTTCACGTATCCCGCGTCATTTTGACGGCTTACCGCATCGTTTACCCCCTTGATCCGCGCTGCATATTGGCTTCTGATCTTATATTTGTGCCGTTCATACATGCCGTTTCTGATATATACATCAAGCGCCGCTTGCGACAATAGCGAAGTATCGGCATGCCCCTTGTATGCGAGGAATGTATCCAATAGCCGTTCCGGCAGCACGACCGTACCTAAGCGCAAACCCGGGAAAATAATCTTGGAGAAGCTCTTCACGTAAACGACATGCGATGTCCGGTTATACGTGTAAATTGAATCAAATCCTTTTTCCTCTCCTAAATCCCCCATATAATCGTCCTCGACGACGTACACATCGTATTTTCCCGCTAGCCTGGCAATTGTCTTTCGCTCTTCCGCGCTGTACGTGGTTCCTAGTGGATTGTGATATCTGGACATTGTGTAGAAAAATTTAATTCCTCCGTACTTGAACTTCTGTTCCAGCACCTGCAGATCAACGCCAGCTGCGCTTCGCGGAATTCCATCGACCGGAATGCCCTCCGCCTCAAGATATCGCAAGTAGATATCGTAACTTGGCTGCTCAACCAGAATGGTCTCTTTACCATTTGGAAATGGCATTCTAGCCAAAATTTCCAATGCCCGCTGAGCTCCCGAAGTGATCATAATTTGCTCCATTTTGGCAAACACCTGGTCATTCGCCAAGTGGGACATTAACGTCTGTCGAAGCTTCGTCAACCCTCTCAAATCGCCACCCGTAAACAGCTGTTGCTTATACGTATCAATTGCCTTGTTCAAGCAATGCTGGAAGTCCATATAAGGAAATACGTTAATATCCGGCAGTGCTGATGAAAAATCAATCTTGTTGTCATCTCTGCCACTGGATAGGTCTTCCGGTTTGGCAACGACATAGTACCCACTTTGGGGAATGGAATAGATGGCGTGTTTCTTTTCCAGTTCAGCGTAAGCCCGGACGGCGGTACTGACGCTGCATCCGTACAGTTTTGCGGCATCACGGACGGAAGGCAGCCTTTGTCCTGGGTGGTAGTGCCCATCATTTATTTTGAGTTCCATATCGGTAAGGATAGACAAGTATCTTTTCACGCTGCTCACCTCTTCCTTCCATTTCATCATACTTGATACGAACAACTGTATCGATACAATTTTGTAAATTTGTTGTTGTTGGCATCTTCATTTCGCTTTACCATTTCAATTATCACTTCCATGTTCGCGAACATGACACTAATTGTTGAAGGAGGCAAATGCTTGAATGAATTCTTCCGGAATCAAACTTGCTTATCTCTGCGCGGTTCTGAATGCTTTGATCATAGGTTTTTCATTTGTATTCACCAAGATTGCACTCGAATTCGCCGAACCCCTAGATACACTGACATTCCGCTTCGCCGCATCATTCGCCGTGATATCCATCCCTGTACTGCTGGGCCGGGTCCGTTTAAACTATCGTAGGAAGAAGCTTCACAAGGTACTGCTCTTGGCCATTCTGTATCCGCTGGGATTTTTTACGCTCCAATCATACGGCCTGAAGTATGCCACTTCAAGCGAAGGGGGGATTCTGTTTGCTTTCACACCGATTTTAACGGTGCTGCTGGCATTCCTGTTTTTAAAAGAAACGACCACTCTCTTGCAAAAGCTATCCATCTGTCTGTCGGTCAGCGGAGTCCTGTTTATCTTTATCATGAAGGGCAGCCGAATCGACTGGTCCAACATGACGGGGATCATTCTCTTATTCTTGTCTTGCTTGATAATGGCAGGGTACAACGTACTCGCGAGACGGCTGCTTAAATCATTCAGTCCTGCGGAGATGACGTATTTCATACTCGGCATTGCCTTTCTTTCCTTCCTTTCTGTGTCACTCACCGGGCATGCAGCGGCAGGAACGATTGATCAATTGTTCTCTCCGCTTGCCAGCGGTACGTTTATCGTGTCCATCCTCTATCTTGGCATCATGTCCACACTGGTTACGGCGCTTAGTTCAAACTTTGCCTTGTCCAGAATCGAAGCATCCAAAATGAGCGTATTCTCCAATCTATCGACGATTGTGTCTATCATTGCAGGAGCGCTTTTGCTTGGCGAGGAAGTCAGAATGTACCATATAATCGGTTCTGCGCTTATTATTGCCGGTGTCATGGGAACCAATCTGCTAGGGAACAAATGGGAGGAGCAAGTTCTTCATCGTGCAAAAGCCGGATAAAGATTAATATAAATAAAGGAGCGGATAGAACTATGTCAGATATTATACAAAAGGAATTCTTCGCTTTGGTTCGGAATCGCCATGCCGTCAAACATTTCGACTCTAACTATAAGTTAAATAAGCAAGAAATCATGACAGCCAAGGCCAAAGGGCTCGACTCCTGTCCTATAGGCGGATTTGATAGCGATGCATTCAATGCTGAGTTTGCGGTTCCATCTCGGTATATTCCGATCCTGCTGGTGGCCATCGGCAAGGGAACTGTCTGTGCCCACCCATCCAGCCGCTTCCCTGTTGAACAAACAATCACTTGGAACAGCTTCCGATCTTAACATGTTAACACTAGACAGATTGGTACCTCCTAAGACTTCATTGATAAGTAAAAAAAGCCGCTCGTTTCACGAAAGGGAACTGAGCGGTAACATGATACACTGGTATGCGATAGAAGTTTTCATTAAACCATAGAGATCTAACGAAAATGCCCTAGGAATCTTCCTAGGGCATTTGTTATATAACAACATCTATATCATTAAAATAAGAGCTTTCCAACTTAGCGTAATATCCGCTAATCATATACTCAAAATCTGCTGAGAAATCACTTTGCTTCAATTCCCTTCTCTTTCTCTAACTTAGTAGGACTTAGATTCAATCCTTCCTGAGTAGTTGAGCCTTCCTCCTGTGATTCAACCATCTCAATTACTGCCGCTAGGAAAGCGAGACCCAGCCCTTGCCCCCAGCCTTGTGCCCATTTCCGGTCAATGCGCAGATACCCTTCAATGTCGTTCATAACAGCTGTTCCGCCCGAGACGTTCATTACTCGTCCGTTCGCGGAGATGTTGGCAAGGACGCCGTCTAAGGCCTTTCGAACGTACTTCGCATGAAGCGGATTATCTTGCATTATCATGGCGGCAGCGATACCCGAAGTGGCGGATACTTCACCATACGCCTCCGGGTAATCAAGTACAGTTCCCCAGAGTCCGTCTTCCTTCTGCAGCTTTTTAATTGCCGCAAGCTGATCTCGAAGTGAACTCCAGATATGCATCATCGGAGGATATAGATAACCTTCAGGCACCCCTCTTGCTGCACGAGACATCGTGTAAGCGGCCCAAGCGTTAGCACGCGCCCAATGAATTCCTGACATGTGGTCTTTGTTGATATGATTATAGCCGTGATACCATAGACTGTTGTCCTCATCCTGCAAATAATTGATATGCCAGAAATACTGATGCAGAGCATCGTCAACTAATCGTTTCTCCTTCAGCTTGACGCCAACACGAAGCATAAAATAGGCGGCCATAAATAGGGTGTCTGCCCAGCATTGCTCTGGAAAATCATTTTTTGAGGACACGGTATGCTGAAGTACACGATCCCCAAAACGCAATGCCTTGTTCTCCAAATAATCCACCTTACTGAGAATAAGATCGAGGTACTTCTGGTCATTTGTCTGCTCATACAGAGTAATTAACATATGCCCCATAGCGCACGTGTTTACCGTCCATCGCGGAAGACCTGCTTCCAGATATTCATCTACCCAATCTGCCATTCGTTCCAAGTAGACCTGTTCACCAGTCACTTCAAATGCCCGGCTTACGCCGTAGAAGGCAACCCCGCCTGGCCAATCCCAAGTCAAATCCATGCCAAATGTGTAATCCACCACACGATCCGCTATTTGTCTTAAATCGGCAGCAGAGTTAGGAATATTTAATTTCATAAATCCTCCATTTCCGGATCCTCCACATACAGCAGAGGCACCTATAAGTTGATAAGAATGAATGGCTTCAGAAAGACCTTATATGAATATGTAATTCCATACATTTAACCTTAACGTTGCTAAGATTCCTGGCATTTTCATCAACACATTCGTTCGCTGCTCTTCACCCCAAATCTCATGAATTTTTCCTTCAAGCACTCCTGTTTTCTCATCGTAACTGACGATAAGCATCGGCAAAATCAGAATTGAAGCGCTTCCACAACAAAATCACTGCAATGTTGGTTTTTTGGATGATTAGGATTGTACACATATTATAGGCAATATATAAATATAAAGTCTACTACTTTATGTCCGTTTATGATGCAAATCAACATAATCACAGATGTTCACTGTCACTAATCGTTAGAAAATGGGGTAGTTGATTAACTTGACCTCAATCGACTACGTCTGTATCTTTGGCTTCGGCTTCGTAAGTTCAAAGCTGTGATGCACCATCTCGAAGATATCATCCTCTTTCATGTTACGATCCAAAATAATCGTATTCCAGTGCGTTTTGTTCATGTGATAACCAGGTTTAACATCTTCAAAAATGGTACGTAGCAAATCAGCTTTGTTTGTTTTTTATTTTCTTATTAGTACTGTCAGTTCTCCTTCAAAAACGACCTCCTCTTTCTCATTAAACGTTGTTAGTAAAACAGTTACTAATCCGGTTTCATTGCGTTTTTCCCTCAGTTCAGTGACCTTCACAAGAGTATATAATTCGTCCCCCGGATAAACAGGTTTTATAAACTTGATATTATTCATAGCAGTTCCGGCAATGACTTCATCACCATAATTACCTGTTTCAACCCATAGTTTGAACGAAACCGCTAGGGTTTGAATTCCTGAGGCTATAATTCCATTGAATCTTCCCTGATTCGCTTTGTCCTCGTTTAAGTGCATATATTGGGGATCGAATTCAGACGCAAACCTGATGATATCATCCTTGGACAATCTCAAGGACTTGGTTTTAAATTCTTGTCCAATATAAAATTCTCCAAACCTCATTTATTCACACCTTCTTATTTTCATTTATGCTCTGCCCATAGTGTAGCATTTTTAATAAAAATCCTGCCAGTTTGTTTTTGAATCACCAACTTCATTCCTAAATCATCAAAAAACCATTTCCGTAAGGAAATGGCTAGATGTTACGACAATTGTATCAATGTGCTCCTCCATGCGCTTGTTAACTTAGTAATACAGTCAAAGGATATGACAATTTGTTGATCTCTTCATCTTTACACTACATATCTTTACTCTACATATCTTACCAAACGTTTCAGCTCAAACCCACACATCATTGAGTGCTGTTAAGTTTGAGTCTGCTGTGCCCGTGTTTATTGTGCCTTTAGGCTCCACCAGCATGATATGACACTCCTTGTTGGCAAAGGGCTTGTGTTCTACTCCCCTTGGTACAATAAACATTTCTCCTTTGGACAGCTTGACCTGACCATCTCGAAAATCAATGAACATCTCCCCATCGATCACAATAAAAACCTCATCGGTGTCTGTATGATTATGCCATACAAAATCACCGGCAATCTTGACCAATTTAAATTGGTAGTTATTCATTTCCCCAATGACTTTTGGAGACCAATGTTCATTAAACTTTGACAATTTCTCCGACAGATTAATCGTTTGGTATTTGATTTGAATTCCTCCTCTTATTACGATATTCACGACGCCCGCCACTTTAAGCTGCCGGACTTATGTATTGCACGAACATGCCGGCCGCGATGCGGTTAGAAAATACGTAATTTTTAAATCTAAAACATTCTAGAAAAAATTGGATTATCCTGCCTGTTCTTAATTAGCGGCTCTTTTCATCGTTAACAGACGCATGTCGTTTGTGCTAGATTTAAAAAAGTCGTAGTCCCTTATACCTGAATGAATAGGACTAGCAGATGAGTCGTTTAGATTATTTTCCGATTGTGTCTTCACAATCTTTCTACAATATCCGATAATTTTTGATGTCTCTGAGAGTTGTCAATACATTTAAAGGAGAGAGATGATGATTAGTAAAATGTTTAACAATTTAAACTTAAATGCAGGGGTTAAGAGGAAAAAGGCACTGCAAGCAGCATCGTTACTCGTATGTGGAGTCATCGGATCAATGTTATTCGTTGATCAAGTATCTGCTCATGGTTATATTCACTCTAGTCGTGCGGCTCTATGTAAGGAGCAGAAGAACACAAGCTGCGGACCCGTGCAATACGAACCGCAAAGCGTGGAAGGTCTGGGCGGCTTCCCGGCGAGTGGACCTGCTGATGGCCATATCGCAGGTGGTGGTGTGTTCCCACAGCTTGATGAGCAGACAGCTACTCGTTGGAGTAAAGTAACGATGCATGGCGGGAAGAACACCATAAATTGGACATTGACTGCCCAACACGCAACGAAAGAATGGAAGTATTACATAACCAAGAAGGACTGGAACCCAAATAAGCCTTTAGCTCGCTCTGATTTTGAGCTTATTCAGACGTTTAACGATGGCGGAGCCAAGCCGTCAAGCTCGGTTTCGCACCAAATTAACTTGCCGACAGATCGCAGCGGCTATTATGTAATTCTGGGTGTATGGGAAATTGCGGATACCGCAAATGCTTTTTATCAGGTAGTGGATGTGAATTTGATTAACGATACGAACGGAACTCCAGATCTACAGGATACAACGGCACCAGCGGCCCCTACTGCAGTGACCTCTCCTGTACAAACGACGAACACAGTTGAACTGCGCTGGAACGCAGCTTCCGATAACGTAGGTGTTAATCATTATGAGTTGTATCGCAATGGGGTGAAGGTACAGACGGTAACCGGTACTTCCGTTGTCGATACAGGACTGGAAGCAAATACCTCTTATACGTATACGGTAAAGGCTGTGGATGCGGCAGGTAATGTTTCCAAGGAAAGCACTGCAATTACAGTGACAACCAAGCCAATCCCAGCTAAAGATACAACGGCCCCAACGGTCCCGACCTCCCTGCACACGATGGGACAGACGACCTCGACGATTGATCTCATGTGGAACGCCTCTATGGATAATGTAGGGGTGAAGCACTATGAAATCTATCGTAATGGGGTTAAAGTTCAGACCGTAACAGGTACATCGGCAACAGACAGCGGCTTACAGCCGAACACAGAGTACACATACGTTGTGAAGGCAGTTGATGCGGCAGGCAATGTATCGGAAGCGAGTAATACTATTACATTGAAAACAAAAGAACAACAAGCCGGAGAATTACCAGCGTGGGATCCTTCAAAAGTGTATACAAGCGGTAACCTTGTTGTGTTCCAAGGCAATGAATATGAAGCGAAATGGTGGACGCAAGGCAATCAACCCGATAATTCGGATGCATGGAAGCTGCTCAGCAGCATAACACCAGTATGGAGTGCGAGCAAATCTTACTTTGGTGGAGATCGTGTCCTATATGAAGGCGTTACATACCAAGCGAAGTGGTGGACGCAAGGCAATGTGCCTAGTCAACTAGGTGTTTGGCAGATTGTACAATAAAAGAACAAAATTATCATTGCTAGTAAAGATAAGAAAAGACTTTACCGTCTCAACTGGACGGCAAAGTCTTTTTTTTTTGAAACAATAGCTACTTTATTGTCTTGAAGAGATTATTGAAACTGAAAAAGCCGCGGATTACGCGGCTATGGATTGCTTCAATGTATATGGCATGATTATTGAACAGCTGTGACCGTAATGTTATCCACATTCGGTCCTTCTGAGCCAGTTGTGACCACTTTAATCGAATTGGTTCCCGCGTTCATGGGAACCTGAATGTTTTTTTCACTCCAAGTCGACCAGCTTCCGGTTGCAGGAAAAGGTTCGTTGCTGATGACTTTGGTTCCGTTAACGAATATATCGAGGTTACGAGTTCCGCTTTCCAATGCATAACGAAACTTCACGTTTTTGGTACCTGTAATCGTGTTATTAATGGCATTCCATTGGATGGCCGAATTCGTCAAAGTGCTGAAGTTCACGTATCCGGCCCCAGTGTATCCAGGATAGAGGGTTTCAATGACCGCATCGGTAAGAGTCGTACTTGTCTCCGCTTCGTAAGTTGTGCCACTACCTGGATTATTACCACCGCTACCGGAGATACTGGCTACGAATGTCGTTACACTCTGGGCTGGCAGTTGTGCCGTAAAGGCTCCACCTGACACTGTAATCGGCGTTCCGCTTGCAAGATTTCGGCTGCTATCTGTAACCCATGAGGATACGGTAGAGGCGTTACCGTTTTGTAGAACAAATCTTTGGCTTGCAGCGGAGGTGCCGCGATTAATCGCAACAATGACCACCTTGTTATCGCCTTTGTAGGCTGACACAAAAGTATTGGTATCCGGATTTTTGGTTGCATCTACTCTGTAATATCCTGGCCGAACAAATTTGGAGAAGTGTGCCATGTTATATCCACGTTTGCTAATACTCCCGTCCTCATTCATCGGACCATATTGTCTCCGAATATACCACCATACATAAGCCTGGAAATCCCCTTCAACCATGGCATTGTGCATATGGTAAGATACGTCCAATGCCTCAGGCCAGCGGTCCGATGAGTTGTTATCACTGTTCGGATAGTACACTTCGGTCATCCACAGCTCTTTGCCAGCTCCTTTTTGCTTAAAGAGCGGGTATGCAAAGTCTTTGAACTGGGTTCCATACGTATGTGCTCCCAAAATATCCATGTTGGCAAGTGCCTGAGGATCATTCAGGATCGGATCAGACATGTTTTTCAAATATTGAAACGATTCAGGCGCCATGACCTTTGTATTTTGGATGGACCCAGCATTCTCCTTCATGAAACGGAGCATCTCCTGTGGTGTCCACCAGGTCCAGTCATGGGCATAATCCGGCTCATTTTGAACCGAGATAGCATACAGGTCTACGCCATTGTTTTTCATATAATTTACAAAGTCGTTCAGATGCTGCGCGTACGCGGCATATTTGTCATATTTCAGTCGTTTGGCGTTCGGATCCCCATTGTGGGTAAAGGTTTCGACCATGTCACTCGGAGGGTTCCACGGTGAAGCGAATACAAGTGCACCTTGCTCAATCGCTCTTTTTGCGGTAGGAACCTCTCTGTACCAGTTATTTCGATCTTCGTCGACATAGATTCTCAGAATGGAAAAACCAAGCTGATTCGGTCCATTGCCAAATGCGGTTTCACGCTGAGCTGGCGTCAAATCGCCGATCCAAGCTGGATGGTTAATTCCTCCGAAGCCCTTGATCAGCTGTTTCTCAGAGGACAGATTAATGTTGGCATCACTAGCGGCTGATACATTTGTCGGGGTTAACACTAGAGGCAGAATGGTTAATAAGGCCAACAAAATATGGAACGATTTTGTTAATTTCACTTTCATCATCTTCACTCTCCTTAACTAATGTTAGAAATGAAAACGCATTCAATAATAGAAGCTTCTTCGTCTATCAAAGGTATACTTACCACTTCCTCTCGTATTGCATAAAATGTAAAACAAAATAATTATTTTTTGTAAATCTTACAATATAATTCTCGGGGTTAAAACCTGATATATTATAGTTCTTTTACATACATAGTCGTTCCATATTCCATCACCCTGCTATAGTAACGGCAGCCGAAGAATCGGCTGCCGTTGTCTACACATTATGTTAACCTTCTTCTTGGTTGTACAGTTGGTCAAATATCCTTCTCAATCATGGCCAACGATTCGATGAGGTACATAGGGCTCTTCCAAAAATGAAATTTCTTCGGAAGTTAGTTTAATGGAAAGGGCGGTTTGCGCATCTTCGAGTTGAGATATTTTAGTCGCACCGACAATTGGAGCGGTAACTGGATCTTTGTGGAGAAGCCATGCAAGTGCGATATGGACCCTCCGAACGCCATGCTTCTCGGCAAGGTTATTGACCCGTTCGATCACCAATTGATCAGCATCCGCTGTTGCATCATATTTTTGTTTGGCAATTTCATCTGTTTCAGCACGATGTGTAGCTGCCTCCCGCGCCAATCTTCCTCCTGCTAGCGGGCTGTAAGGGATAACCGCGATTTTCTCTTCCGCACAAAGCGGCAGCATTTCTCTCTCCTCTTCGCGGTAAATGAGGTTCAAATGATCTTGCATGGATACGAAGCGGGTCCATCCATTTTTCTCTGCTACATGTAGCGCCTTTTGGAACTGCCATGCCCACATGGCAGAAGCACCGATATATCGTGCTTTACCCGCCTTAACTACGTCATGAAGAGCCTCCATTGTCTCTTCAATGGGTGTGTCAGCATCCCAACGGTGTATTTGGTACAAATCCACGTAATCGGTCTTCAGTCTCTTAAGACTCTTATCGATTTCGCTCATGATCGCTTTGCGGGAAAGCCCAGCGCCATTAGGTCCTTGGTGCATTCTTCCATGTATCTTCGTTGCAATGACAATCTCATCACGGTCAGCATAATCCTTTAACGCTGCTCCAAGAACTTCCTCGCTGGTCCCCTCAGCGTAAACATTTGCTGTATCAAAAAAGTTGATTCCCATTTCCAATGCTTTTTTTATGATGGGACGAGACTGTTCTTCATTCAGTACCCAGCGATGATGCCCTTTTGAAGCATCACCAAACCCCATACACCCTAGACAAATTCGGGATACATCCAATCCTGTATTACCAAGTTTCGTATAATACATCTACTTGTTCCACCCTTTTTAAATAATTAAAGTGATTTTAATTTAAACCTTAGCGATAAAATGAACATTGATCGATTAATCAACAATCGTTTATAATTTTAACCAGAAACAAAAGCGATTCAATAATCAATATTTCACGATGTGTGGTTTACTCAACAGCTTTGCAGGAATTGCCCATTATCTCACAAGGAGAAGACTATAGAAATGACCAACACTAAAGTAGATCGAAGGGTTCTTAAATCTCAAGAAGCCATAAAGAAAGCCATTCTTGAATTAATGACTGAGAAAAATTTTGACGCTATTACCATTCGAGATATCGCTGATAGAGCCAACGTGAACCGAGGAACCATTTACCTTCACTACCTGGATAAATACGATTTACTGGATAAGATCATTGAAGAACACATCAACAATCTCCGTGAACTTTGTCATTCGGCATCTGAAATGAGCTTCCAAGAAGGAAATTACGTCTGGTTTGAATATTTTGCAGATAATCACTTGTTCTTCTCAACAATGCTGAATACTAAAAGTGCGGCTTATTTTCGAAAACAGTTTCTTGAGTTAGTTGTTCAAGAATATCGGGTTGAAGTGAATGTAACAGAAGGAATAAATGAAGATTTAAATGAGGAAGTTATTCTTCAATTTTTTGCAGCAGCTGTTGTAGGGGCCGTGGAATGGTGGTTCAGGAATGGATTAACCATCCCTCCTCGCGTTATGGCCAAGCAAACTGGAATTCTGTTAGATCGAAATTTATAGTCATCCAACTTGACTCAATATTGCGAATTTCCCAAGACGGCCACTACATAAAATAAACAAACTGACGCCGATCGAGTATCGACACCAGTTTGCTTCTATAAATGGCCACACCAAAATTTAAGTACTCCACGCAGCTTAGTATAAAGCTTCTCTCTAGCCAGCTCATCTGTAGCCGATTAATCCCAAGGAATAATAGTAAGGGCTGGCCATATTCCCTTCCATCTATCTACTTTTTTCTCATAAATCTCTTTTGTGATTTGGGCTTTATTTGCTCTTACAATTAAAGAGAATAGATCATTCAAACCGAACGGTGCATATATGCTCCATTCTCCATTCACATCTTTTCGCATCCCTATCGATGTAGCAGTTGTCGGCCAAGTGTTTATGGCTTCTTCAAGTGAAGAATATGGATTTATGGGATACCCAAAATGGTTCTCATACCATAAATGGACACGTGATTGATTTTTTATATCGAGTCTTATAGGAAGATTTCCGAACCTTTGTTTTACTTTATCGATAACCTCGCATTCCTTGTCATATGAAAGATCAGAATCAAAATAAACAAAATCAATATCATTGATCCCATAATTTACAGGTAACCCGCATGCATAGTTCCAAATGCTTTGGGCGATGCATCCTGCACCTATATAATAATCTGTTAGTTTTAGGTCAGGTGCTTCCATGAGAATATGATTTGTAATAGGATTCAACGTAACAATCTCTGTAAGACTATTGATTTGACTGAACAAGTCTTTATTGCGAGCCAATAAGTTCATATCTGTCATCATCCCCCCTATTAGAAGCGAAGCTTTCATCTAAGTCCTCTTTTTATTCATCAACACAAAAGGCAGCCGTTCCTGGTTCTTTAATTTTAATGGACTTGGCGCTCAAATAACACATTCCGTTGATTCATTTTTGTTAGCCGGCGCAATAAAAAGATATTGATAATGAACAACAATAAACCAGTGATAAGCAGGATCTGTGGACTTAGGAACACGATTCCCGTGATTTGGGAGATTGCAGCTCCGACGATGGGCAGTACGACGACGCCTCCTAATTGCTGAGCTTCTTGGAACCCTTTGGAACGCGCGGAGATAAAGATGCTGATCAGAATAACTAATCCGGTGAACATTGGCGTCACCCACAGCAGGATGATGCCCCAGGATAGATTCGGGAAGATCAAACCGTCGAACATGGAGTATGACAGCCCATTAATGACGATACCGCACAGAACAAAGCTCACGAGCGTAACGATAAAGGTAGGAATGAAGGTCCCGACCAATTTGCCCATAAACAGGTCTTTTACCTCGATCGGAGCGAACAGTAGACTTTCCAGCGTTCTGCGCTCCTTCTCTCCGACTAGACTGTTCAATGCAATCATTAACGAATTCAGCACAGGGATAAGCATAAAGAAGGGTCCAAGCATGTAGTTAACGAAAATGTAGATGATTTGATGATTAATCGTGGGAAGTTGGGTGATTAATGCGTTCTTGTCTCCAGTAGGCAGCTGATTAACAACCCTCTGTACCATGTTGACTAAATCTGAATCAACAATATTCACCAATTTCATTGCGAGGATCAAGCCTCCTGGTAACAGCACACCGAATACAAGTGGCAGTATTATAATCCCGATCCATACCTGCGCGTTGCTTGTGATTGCTTTAATATCCTTCTGAGCGATGGCTCTAATCTGGATCCAATTCATGATTTCTCCCCCCTCACGTGAAAATATAGAGATTCCAGGTCATGATTCATGATCTCGACAGTGTGCACCCATGTTTCTTCCAATATTTTACGTAGTAAAACCGATATCAAATCGGTTGAAGGCAGCTCCAGCAGGATCTCACTTGGGCCTAGTCGTTGAACGAGATAACCATGGTAGCTATTATTTTCTACGGATAATCCTGTGGTTAAACGAAGCTGAACCGTTGTAAAATGCCTCTTATTCAGCTCTTCTTTCGTCCCAATGTCCAGTACGGTGCCGTTGCTCAAGAATATATAGGAATGACACAGTGATTCCAACTGCTGCAGCACATGCGAACAGAGGATGATCGTCGTGCCATGAGCTTCATTCATCGCTTTCAGGTCACTTACAACTTGCTTGATGCCTTCCGGATCGAGACCGTTTGTCGGCTCGTCCAGAAACAATATCTCCGGTTGATGGAGAAGTGCCTTCGCCAAGGCCAAACGCTTTTTCATACCGGTGCTGTAGCTTCCAACCTTCTTGTCCTGAGCTTTTTCCAGGCCATATTGCTGCAACAATTCTCGAATTCTTTGTTCATCATAGCAGTTGTAAAGTTTGGCGAAAAATCGCAAATTATCTATACCGCTCATCTCATGATACAGTCCTGCTCCCTCCGTAACTACGCCACTAAGACGCCGGATAGCATTTCCGTCGGTGACCGGATCGAAACCATTGATCCACATCGTGCCTTGATCGGGAAGGATGACGCCATTCATCAAGCGAACGAGCGTCGTTTTTCCAGAGCCGTTTGGACCAAGCAGTCCGACTATACTCCCCTTCTCAATCGAGAAGGAGACTCCTGTTAATACCTTCTGTGTATTGTAGCTTTTATTAATGTCACGAACTTCGATGTAGGATGAATTCAAAATATCGCTCCTTTTTATGTTATAGTTTGGATTTTCTTATCCTCACTTGATGAGCTGCGACGAAGAAAAAGAATATCATGCATATCAAGCAGAGGATTGCCGCGCCCAAGGCACCCGTAGGTTCATTGCTTGCCTGCAGCCACTGCATCGATATTTGCGGCAAGGAACCCGGGCTGTAAGCTGTAAACCGTGGCAGCCACCCCGAAGCTACGGACAGCAGTATTGCCGACCCTAAACTGATGAAGGCGATGTCTGCCGCAGAATTTATGAGAGAGCTAATAAGCAGCGTAAGCGATCCGGTAAACCAGAGCCACAGCAAATAGAGAAGTCCTGCTCTTAGGGCTGTCCCGGTCTCGACGCTTCCAATTATCTGAACAGTATAATACCAGGCACCCGCATAGCCTAACACGAATGATACGGTAACGAGAGACAGCATGCTCGCCCACTTCGCCGCAGCATAGGATACGTAAGACACCGGCTTTGCAAAGATCATCTGCGAAACCCCGCTTTGCCTCTCACCTGAAATCATCGTCATGAGGGACAGCACCAGAATCATGAGCCCGACAGAGTTGTATTGACTAAGCGTCTGCCCCATCACTTCCGTTCCAGAAGGAAGCTCGATGTTGATCATCATGCCTTTAGGCATATTACCGGCAGATTCCAAAATGACCGGCAAAAAACGTGTGACCAAAGGCTGCATGATCCCCAGCATCAGAAACACGAGCGGCACCCACAGCCATTTATAGCTGCGTCCCATCTCCAGCATTTCTTTACGAAGAAACAATAAGAACTGCCTCATGATTGCACCACCTTCATAAATAAGTCTTCGAGTGTGCTGTGGCCTGCTTCTAGCGAACGAATCATGATGCGGTGGGATACTGCATCGGCCATGAGTGCAAGGGAAGCTTGCTCCACGTTCGCGACCCTCATCTTTGCACGCCCTCCAGAAATCTCGGAATGGATGACAAAATCCTTGCCGCAGACAGCGGTTAACCAGGACCGCGATGCCTCGTCTCCACCCACCTCCAGACTGATCACTGGCTCGCTGTAAGTTTGGCGGACATGATCAAGACTTCCTTGGAGGGCAATATCGCCACTCCGAATCATGAGAATTTCATCACAAACCTCTTCAACGTCATGCAGCACATGTGTGGAAAACAAGACCGTTGTCTCCTTGCGAATGCGCTGAAGCAGAGTCAGTACATCCTTGCGTCCTGTGGGATCGAGCGCTGACACGGGCTCATCAAGAATGAGCAGCTTCGGCTTATGAATGAGTGCCTGAGCAAGCCCCAAACGCTGCTTCATGCCGCCTGAATAACCGCCGATCTTGCGCTTCCCCGCATCCCGAATGCCTACTGCCTCAAGCCATTCTCCCGTCTCCTTCTTGGCCTCATGGCTTGTCAAACCGGCAAGCTCCCCAGCATAGAGCAGAAATTCAGCACCGGTCATCCAGGGATAAAACACAGGCATTTGAGGTAAGAAGCCGATGTATGGACGCCGATCCGTAGTCGGGCTTCCGTTTACCAGCAGCTCAATCGAACCTCCTGACGGTTGGAGTAATCCAGCCAGCATATTGATCGTGGTTGTTTTGCCGGCACCATTTGGACCGAGCAGAGCGGCGCAGCTGCCTTCCGTAATATTGAACGATATTCCTTTGACAACTTCACGCTCCTTAAAGCGCTTGGATAAATCCCTTACCTGCAGCAATGTTTGGGTCATGAGACATCCTTCCTTCCGAAGACAAAATAAGCAACAGAGCCCAGAATGTTACCACACAAGATGATGATGACCCACAACCATTTGGGTCCGCGAGTTGCTTCCGCTTTATATAAAGATATCAATCCTACCACAGCCAAAATCAGCTGCAGGACGATGATAGGCATAATCAGATTCCAAGGTATGCTTGACATTGTATCCATGAGTGTTTCCCCCTTTTACTTGTTTGGTTTACTCCGATCTTTCCCTCTCTTCAGGTGTTCTTTTCTCCTAGGCCAATAAATATGAACAAACCAATAGGCAATAAGCGGTCCCGGAGCCTGGATCAGCCCCACGATTCCCCAGATCCAGTAGTATTTCGTATGACGGCGGGAATGGATGAATAAAAATAGGCTTTGAGTCAGCAAGATGCAGGCGACGAGTAATAGAGCCCACACAGGAATCGTTTCGAGATTCGTATTATGCATGCTCGGATCTCACCTTCTTCTTTGAACGATAAAAAAATCGTACAGCAAACGCGATCGCCCCGACGAAGACCAGTGCCTGGATGGCGACAAATACAACGATGTTCATGGATGCCAAGAGCATATTGCTTCCTATTAAAGCCAGAGCAATGATCAAAAACAGGGCAACTTCCAGTCCTGTGCGTTTGCGGAGCCTTTGCTGCTCAGCTGCGACAAGCTGCTCCAGTTCATGCAGTGGAGGGGGGTCCGGCTTGCGAATGGACAGCTCCATCTGGTCGAACCCATGCACTAGCTCAGCAATCAGAGCCTGATCCTCTGCCGATACTTCATGGAAGCCTTCGCCATACGTAGGATCCTGCTCATTCAGATTGGCGGATCGTTCCTGCGTTCCTTTATTCCTTTTCATCAGTCGCCATCTCCTTTCTTAACTGCTGCAATCCATGATGGATTCTGGACTTAACCGTCCCCGGCGGAATGTCCATCATGACGGCAATCTCATCATAGGCATAACCGTAATAATGTTTGAGCAAGATCGGCAGCCGCCATTCGTACCCCAGTCTGGACAAAGCCTGCATCGCATCAGTCCATTCCTCCTGCTGAGCTTTCATCTGCCACTCCGTTCGCCGGAATGCCTGCTCCCGGTCCCTCCACTGCTTCTCTACCTTTGTGCGACGCATCTGGTCGATATAAATCCGGGTAGCAATCGTAATCATCCAGGAAGAGAACTTCGATCTTCCGTTATATTGATGAATCTTCTCAATACACCTCAGCATGGTTTCCTGCGCCACATCCTCGGTCTGCTCCGGATTCATCGTCATTTTAATGAGATACTTTGTTAAAAAGGAGTAGTGGGTCTGCAGCAGAAGTGCCATCGCCTGACGATCCCCACGCTGCGCGCGTTTTATTTGCTTAAGCTCATCCAACTGCAGTCACTGCTCCTTTCCTTGATTTATGTTTGCTATATGACCACATCAGCAGAATCAAATATATTACGAAGAGGTTCACGAATTCGTTCACTTGAGTATAAAAATTTTTTTATTTTCCTTTTCATTATTTAAACAACGGATTTATCTTCATGAAATTAGCATTAAGTATCCGTTAGACATTTATTCCTTTATTCCACAATGGGGACGCATCTTTACTCGTAATATCTAAGTCCACGAAGTAAGAGTTAAGAAAAAAATAGCAGTACCTGCTTGTATTTTTCAGGTACTGCATGAGTTCTTAAGCTGATTTAGTTGTCTATAGCCTTCACTTCATTTTATTAGCAGCAAAACTATGCAAAATCATTCCAAGCATAACAATGATTATACCGCACCAAGATAGCAGAGAAGGTAAGGGAAGTGATAAAAACAATATCTCTCCAATTAATGCAAAGAGTAGTTCCATCGACTGAGTAGCTTCAACTGCCGCCAGCGTTCGCATGTTTTTTCGCACCATCTCGGTAGCCTTGAAGAATAAGATGGTAGCGATAACACCGGAAAACAGAGCAACCAGTAAGGATTGAAGGCTCTGCTCCAAACTCGGCAATCCTGTGCTAGACAGGGCGTACAAGGACAGGATCAACCAGACAGGCAGACTTGCAATCGTCATTCCCAGTACTCTCTGAATCGTATCGATGCGCCCTTCACATAGTTCCATCATTTTACGATTCCCCAAAGGATAAGCAAAAGACGCGATCAGAACAGGGATTGTTCCAAGGAGGAGATGATGAAATGATATGGTCTTAGCTTGATCGATTTGCATTAAGATAATTCCCAACAAGATGAATAGCGACATGAAGAGACTTTGAATAGGGATTTTGTATCGAATGTTTACTAATCCTTTTTCAGAGGATACCTTCTCGCTAAAAAGAGGAGTAAGCAGTATACCTGAAATAATGGTCACTTGCCATGTGCCTGCTATAAGCCATCCATGAGAAAATGCGGTTGAAAAACATATAGGTGCATAAAACAATCCAAAACCTACCGTACTCCACAAAAGCCAGGCTTTCGGTTGTCTCCTCATTTCAGCCCATAGAGGGTGCCATTTTTTTTGAATCAATACGATGCACAGTAATATGGGGAGCATAAAAAGAAACCTCAACGAAGCGCTCCAAGCCCAATTTCCGCCCGATAGCTCCATAGAAGCATTAAGAACAAATGCAAAAGCAAAAAAGAAGGCCGAAGCAACACCAAAGAATACGGGCTTCATTTGATGACCTCGCGATTGAATGACCAGCCTGCAGACCTTTTCAGGTCATTGAAACGAATCTCCAATAGTACGCTTAACAACATACTTTCAATGGGTCTAATATTGTCCTTGTTCATTTATTTTTTTCTCCATTACGAATACTGTTTTCTCACGATCATTGACCACAGTTCTAGCCGTGCTTACGTCTTCAAAGCCTTGTTGCCGCCAAAAACCAAGCGCAGAATCATTTCCTTCCAGAACACCGATTCGAAATACAGCGACGTTCCGTCTCCTCATCTCTTCCATGTAAAGCCTCAGTATTCGAGAACCGTATCCTTGACCTTGCAGCTTTTTGTCCACTTGCAGCAGCCCAAGCCAAGGGCAGTTATCGCTGGGGTTTAACATTATAAACTCCAATATTCCGACAAACCGCTCTTCCTCCCGAACGAGAAACCGTTCAGCACCTAGCCTCGCTCCGTTTTCTTTATCGCGTGCCAGATCCTCCGGATTCATTACTTCGGAATCGAACGATACACGGTTAAAATACGGATCCGAGTTCAAAATCTCCATTTCTGCCTGCAGCAAATTTTCGCTTATTTCTACTAGTGTCAGCATGTTTTCCTCCTGTTATCCTGTTATCCAATACAAGCTGCAATCATCCGTCCGGTCCATAAAACCGTGTTCAATCATTTTACGACGCACAGAGACATAAACCTGCTCCCAAGGCATAATAAACCGTCAGCGGATCTTTGATCTGCTCACGGTCAATTGTTATGAATTAAAGGTTTATGACATTATTAGTTTAGGTAGCGTTTTTTTATTTTTTCAAATTAATCCATTCGGACTGAAGTATGGAATATTGATACTCGTTGACCCATTGTCCATTTGAGTAATAGTTTTCCAAAAGATGACCTTCTCTCCTCATACCCACCCGTTCAAGTAGACGAATTGAGCCTTCGTTTCTAACATCGGTAAACGCGATAACCTTGTGTTTATTAAGCTGTTCAAATACAAAATTGAATAAAAGTTTAACCGCCTCACTGGCATAGCCCTTTCCTTGTTGCTCTTCAGCGAGCGTAAATCCAATTTCAACAATTCGAGGCTCATCCAAGAGTGTGTGTAGAGCGCAATCTCCAATGAATTGATTCGTTTCAACCAAAACAATGGCAAACTGAAACCAGGTACCAGGCTGACCTGGCACATTTGTTATTTGCTGTCTAACAAACGATACTGCATCGTTATACTGATAGTTTCCCCATGGTTGAAATTTAGCCACAACCGGATTAGTGCGGTACGAATAAAAGGGCTCAATATCTTGTTCTGAGAATTGCCTTAAAAACAATCGTTCTGTGCTGCCATAAATAGGTTCAGATATACTCACGATGATCCACTCTCCAATGAAGTCAGCTATGAAATTGAAGTCTTTGTTATGCTCAATGTTAAGATACGCAATAAGAAAATACAACTGATGAACAGCTTCCGTTCCTTAAACCATCAAAAAAAGCCATTTCCCTAAGGAAAAGGCTAGGATGCTACGATCATGATTACAATGCGCTGCCACCGAATAGGAACCGGTATTCCCAATGCTTGCCTTCAATGGAGTCGACTCTTACTCCGCCGGATTCAGCTGAATAAGTCTGCAGGATTTTGCCATCACCAAGATAAATTCCAACATGTGTAATTGTAGCTGAGCTCTTGTTTATTTCGGAATAAGCAGATTTGCTTGTCCCTTTATAAGACATAAAGAACATCAGATCTCCACGTTTCAAGGAAGAAATACTGGATTTTGCATTTCCTTTATTTTGGACGTAAGCTCCTTGCTTACGAGAATCTGAAGGCAGGGTAATTCCTGCTCCATCAATGAATGCTTGTCTCACAAAAGAAGAACAGTCAAATGTATCTGTGCTGCTGCGTGATGCACCGTATTCATACGGTGTTCCCAGATATTTCATGCCAGCAGAAATGACTTTCTCTACCGTTGAGCTGGTGTTAGTTGAAACAGAGCCTTCGCTGGAGCTGCTTTCATTACTTGAAGAGCTGCTTCCATTTACGGTTTGTGTATATTTAGAGGAGGACGAAATATATCCCGTGTTTCCTTTTGTATCCTTAACTTTAATCCAGTTAGAGCCGGAAGTGCCTAGCAGGGTAACGGTCTCGCCCTTTTTAAGCAATCGAATAACAGAAGAAGAAGTACTTGCTTTCTCTCGCAGGTTAACTCCGTATAGCACCTCTTTGGTTGTTGCTGCTGCATAAGTTTGGCTTGTGAATACTGGCAGGCTTACTGAGCCGAAGAGCAATGCAGATGCAACAGCTCCAGATAGTATCATTTTTGTAACCTTCATGTTGTAGATCCTCCTGATGTAATAGGTTTGTTAATTTTTAAATCCTTCAAAAGCCATAAACTGAACTCATTGTATTCTAGTATATAGCTAAATTTCATCGGACTTAAGACTTAAAACACCCGCACTTTACATAGTAGAATATAACTACAACAGCTATTACAAAATAAATCTATGAACTATATCTTTTTTATATACTAACGCTGATTATTAGCTAAATATCAGATTTAAATATATCATTAACATCAAATATCAGCCTGAATTATATTAGGTCAATATATCTATATTTCATTTAGCATCTTTTTAGTTGGATTTACTTACCACATGCTGAAGTGTCAAATATAAATACTGAAAGTTTGTTTTGATTTCTTAACTTTTTTGTAACTATTTCAGTATCTAGCGTATCGTGAATATTAGTGCTTTTTCAGAAAAATATCACAAAGGAAGCACCCAAATTTCCATACAATTCATTTCTGGATTTTCCTTGTCATATTTTTCGGCAGAGAACGGATGTATTTCGATTTCATGGTTCTTCAGCCATGTTTCAAACAAATATTTATTTGCCTGATTCAATGCGGTGGTAACAAGCTCTTCGAAGGACTCTGCTTCAATTCTACATACTACATATTCGCCAGCAGGAAGAATTTGTTTAACGATATCGTCACTTACACTTCTATTCGTTGATTTGGCTAATCCACCGACAAAGTAAAGGAAAGTCCCTTTTTCTAGATTCGCCATATGTCTAAGTCTAATGATGCTTAAGATAAAATATAGCCAGCTGTGTGCGGTCGCGAAACTGAAGTTTTTCAAGCAGAGTGGTTACATAATTTCGCACGGTTCCTTCACTTAGGAATAAGAGCTCAGCAATCTCCTTATTGGAGTATCCATTGGAAATTAGCTCCAACACTTCCAGTTCACGTGGATTCAAGCCTGCCGTTGATACAGGCTTCTTAACTTCTTTCAGTAAGCCGGATAAGGCTTGGGCAACTTCTTTCTCAAATACGGTGTTTCCTTTTCCTACTGCACGAAGGCTTTCAATTATGCTGTCAGAGGACTGATTCTTCAATATGTACCCTTCCGCTCCGGATTTCACAGCTTCTTTAATGTATTCGTCATCCTTAAACGTCGTCAATAGAACGACCTTCATATTCTGAAAATGACGTTTGATCAGTTGGGTTCCCTGAACGCCATCCATAACAGGCATGCGTATATCCATCAGCACCAAATCCGGCCTGTTCAGCTGACACATCTCAAAAGCTTCCTGCCCGTTGGCAGCTGTACCGATTACTTCGAAATCGTCTTCCATTTCGATCAAAATTTTGAGTCTATCCCGAATTAATGCATCGTCATCCACGATAAGCACCTTCAAGCATTTCCCCGCCCCTCTGCCTTGGAATAACACATACGATCATAAATCCGTCTAGCGAGTGATAACTGAAGCTTCCGCCCAAATTACGGGTACGTTCCTTCATCCCGCTTAGTCCTAACCCTTCCTTAATGTTTGCACTGCCGATTCCGTTATCCTTAACGTACAATCGGGTATAGTTCATATTTACATCAATTTTTATTTCTACCTTCGTCGCTTGGGAATATCGTGCTGTATTGGTCAATGCTTCCTTGATCGTGGCACTTAGAAGCTCAAAGTGTGCAGACGGTACACTATTGAAGTCCCCGCTCAATTGCAGATCGACGGGACAAAATTGATAGTTTTTAATAATTTCCTGAAAGTAATCTGCTCCGAGGCTTTCCCGAGGCTTAATATTATGTACAGTATCTCTGAGCACTTCAATCGTATTAGCCAGACCATCGATGGATGCTTTGACAATGCTCATCGCCTTGTTCTCATCTTTGGCATGAATTTTTTGGGCTGCCTGCAGTTGAATAAAAATCCCCGCCAGATTATGGCCAACGCTGTCATGGATTTCGCGTGCGATCCGGTTGCGCTCTTTCACCTCGGTGATTCCGGCAATTTCTTTAGAAGCATGCAGCAGCTGGGCCTTTGCCTGCTCCAATTCGTAACGTAATCTCCGCTCATTATCAAGTGTTAGAGTAAAATGACTTGCCTCTTCCCTTTTCCTCCGGATCTGATAAGCCAGCATACCGGATAGGGAGATGAATGCAACCAGCCAATAAAATTGCGGTGCATAGGCTAGAAAAATGACGACACATATTAGTGTGGCCAACGGCCCGCCCCATCCTTTTTTTAACATAAAATCGTAGAAAACGATCGCAAACCATATTGAGAAATGAAAGTCCATCGCAACGCCTGCACAAGTAAGCAGCAGCATTGCGATGGTTAACCAAATGGAATCGTAATATCGTTCCTTTACGAGCTGAAGAACAATTGCAATCATAACCATCACGAGCTGTTCATAGGGAATATTTCCTCCCAAGATCAACTCGATGATTAGAAATCCGAAAATAACGGTTTTTACAATATAGTTCATGTCAGACCTTTCCATGCGCTTTTGGACACAGTATATCAAATGATCCTATTTGGCGATATCTGTTTTCCTTATAGTCCCGAATAGGAAGAAGATAATCGCGAACAGAATGATCATGACCGCCTCTTTACCAAGTCCAAGAAGGGGCTGGCCGCGCAGAAGCTGATCAATACCGTCCATTACCCAATACACCGGGGTAAATTGGCTTATGGTTCTGACGACATCTGGAGCCCAGTCCAGCGGGCCGTATGCCCCGCCCAGCATGGATATTGGTTCAATAAGGCAAATGCCAATCAGACAGGCTTGAAGGATTGATTTCGAGATGGAACTGACGGCCACTCCGAAAGAGACAGCAGCCACCGAAAACAAGATCAGGAGTGCATATATCCCCCATTCTGAATCATTCATCGGAACCTGATAGCCCCATTTCAACACAAGCATGGCAAAGGTGAGTTGAATGACGGCCACAAATAAAAAGCTGCCGATCATTTGGAGCATATAGCTGCGAATGCGGACTGGCGCAGCTAGTGTCCGGTACAGCGTATGATTATTTCGGTTGGATATAATCTGCAGGCCTGCAATTAATGACGTATACAGCATAGGGATGACAAGAAAACCGAGTACCTTGCGCGACTTGTCCTCTTGCTGATTTTCAATAGGACGATTATCCAGCTTGAGAGGAGTATGCTCCTCATATTGCTTGTAAGAAGTATAGAAGGCATCGGATTGATGTCCGGCGACAGCAGCGATCATCCCAACTTGATCTGCCCACTGTCTCAAATAGATGCTTAGCGGCTGCGACAGATTCGACTCCTTAACGGAGTACTCACTTAGCCCGCCGTTCTCCCCTTGGATGAGACGCTCTGTAAACCCATGATCGATCACAAGAACGTAATCAACCTTCAAATCTTTTAGTTCACGTTCGATATCCTCCTCCTTCACGGCTTTCATCACGGCCATTGTCTCCAAGCCTTGAATAAGGTGCTCTGTTAATTCCGTTTGATCATGATCGATGATTGCCGCTTTGAGCCGCCGCTGATCGTCTATTAACCCAAGCGACATGTAAGCAAGCGGAAATAGAATAATGAAGATCAGCTGAATCTTATTCCGGAAGATTCGTTTTATCGTATGTTTGAAGATGCTCAAGCTACTCTCCTCCTTCCAGAAACCATGGCCAGTATGATCGTTATCCCCGTGTACAAGGCCAACCCGCGCATGGCTGATGACATGAAGGTTCCATCATATATGCTGCCAAACAGTATTTTTTGACCATATGAATTAGGCGCAAATCGGCTCAGCGTATCAAATACGGCTCCATCAATCGGCGTAATGCCGCCGGAGATCAGCGTAAATACGAACGAAAGTATAAAGAGCGAGAGCGAAGAAATCAACGTGCTTTTGGTTAAATACGCCATGATCATCCCCAACGAGACCGAAATGGCTGCGAACAAGAGCAGAACCAGCATAATCATCCATAAACTTGTATCCCAATTCGCACGGAAGACATATTTGGATACTAGAAATAGAAACATTGAAATCCCGTACAGCGTGATCAAACTACCCAACAGCTTGCCTAACGTTATCCGACTGCCATATACAGGGGCGGCTAAAAATCTCGAGTAGGTATGATTGCCGATATCCTTCGTTACGGCAAACACGCCAAACAATGCGCCAAGCAGCAGGAATTGGAACATGGTCGTAACAGCATAATAATCTACGCCTGTCGGTATTTTCCCTTCCGTTTCCAGCTTCACCTCACGAATGCTCGATTCGCTCTCTGTCCCTGCGGCCGGATTCCCTGCATGATCTGCGACTACTCGTAAATTTTGCGTTCGGATAAAGCTTTCAACGATAGGCTGAATGAAGGGGTGATCCTCTTTACCGTAAAATTCCACCTGTACCTCCTCTCCATCCAAGAGCTGATTGGACAGATGAGTCGGCACATGGATCAAGCTGTTGATTTTACCCGTATTCATAAATTCGTTTCCTTCGGCAATATCCGAAACGGGAATCAGTTGAACCAGTCCCTGGACCTTCTGAGAAAGCAGATACTTTTCGAGTTCGACACCTACTCTACCCTCGTCTTTGTTCAGGAACCCCACATTCACGGGCTCTACCTTGGTTGGCGTAAATTTGCTGCTTTGCATCGTGCCGAGCATTAGCATCATGATCAGCGGCAGCAGCAGAAAGGCAGCCATCGCTTTAACATCACGCACATGACGCAAAGCGGTATAATAAGCAATTGTCCAAACTTTCATTCCGTTCCCTCCTCTCTTGATTAATCTCGGAGCGACCTGCCGGTCAGCGTCAAGAAAACGGCCTCCAGGCTTGGTTTTTCAACATTTAAGGACAAAATATCAGCTTCCGACTCGGAGATGACCTGTATGATGCGGTTAACATTATTTTCACCTTTCCTGCCTACTACATCTAAGCGGTTTCCGTTTACAACGCATTCGCTGATGCTCTCGATTTTTTTGATGCCCTCTACCATGGTGAAATTAACGGAAGACAACTCGATCGTGATCTTTTCTTCCGATGATACAAGTGATTTCAGTTCTTCCTTTGTACCTTGAGCAATGACCCGTCCACGGTCTACAACAGCAATTTTCGTACAAATCTCTTCGACCTCTTCCATATAATGCGAGGTGTATATGATCGTCGAACCCATACGGTTCAGTTCTTTGATCGATTCCATGATGTGATTCCTTGATTGGGGATCAATGCCTACCGTTGGCTCATCCATAATGATTAATTTGGGGTGGTGCAGGATCGCGCAGGCGATATTGAGCCTTCTTTTCATCCCGCCCGAGAAACCCTTTGGCCGGTCTTTTCTCCGTTCCGTAAGGCCTGTGAATGCCAGCGCCTCATTGATCCGCTCCTTAAGAAGTTTACCCTTCAGTCCATATAAGCGTCCGAAATAGTCCAAATTCTCCTGTGCGGTCAAATCCTCAAACAAGGCAATATCCTGGGGGACAATCCCCAGCTCACGTTTGGCCTCCATCTCATTTCTGCCGATTTTTTTCCCCAGAAATAGAACCTCTCCGCCGTCAAATCCTGTCAATCCTGAAAGGATGCTGATCGTCGTCGATTTGCCTGCTCCATTGGGACCCAGCAAACCAAAGATTTCCCCTTCCCTTATCGAAAAACTGATATGGTCCAGTGCCAAAAAATCGTTATAACGCTTAATCAGATTTTTTACTTCTATGATCATCCCTCTTACTCCTCACTGTTCTGTTCTTATTTGTATCTGAAATCATCTTACTCTTGTAAAGAACGTGCTCACAGTGAACAGAGGAATGAATTGACATGACAATTGTCATGTCTGCTTATAAATCAGTAATTCGGTTTTATTAAACACAAACAAAAAAGCCGCGATATCCGCGACTTATTTGCTGCACCAAGTTCTTCTTCGCCTTAACGCTGTTGAGCATAATAAGCTGAACTCTGGCCGGAGTCCTCCTATTTTTATCAGTTCTTGTAAAGCCGCCGGTTACCTTTTGGTAAGTACCTGAAAAAAATGTGCGTACTTATAATTTGAGGCAATCGCCATTATACTCATGAATAAAGGAGGGGTCACATGAAAACCCTGGTGATTGTAACGCACCCAAACTTAGAAACGTCAACGATTAATAAACGGCTGGTAGAAGAATTAAATAAGTTTCCGGAGAAGTATACCGTCCACGATTTGTACAAGACATACCCCGACGGGAACATTGATGTAAAGAGCGAACAGAGATTGGTAGAATCGCATGCAAATCTAGTATTTCAGTTCCCGATCTTCTGGTTCAATTGCCCGCCACTGTTGAAAAAATGGCTTGATGATGTATTGACTTACGGCTGGGGCTATGGTTCAAGCAGCGGTAACCAAATGAAACATCGAAAAGTCGCTCTAGCCGTGTCAACCGGGATAAGACGAGAGGAATATAGTTCTGACGGGAAATACAAATATTCGTTAGAGCAACTGCTAGCACCATTTGAAACAACGTTCCACTACTGCAATTCAGACTACCGCTCGTTCTTTGCTGTTTATGGTAAGGAGGGCGACGAAGCGTCAACAGTCGAAGACAATAGACCGACGACCAACCTATTGGAAGTGAGAGCACATGAATATCTTCGCTTTATAGACACTCTGTAAGGCATACACTCTTCAGGAGGTTTAATCAAGCCTCCTGTTTTTCTCTCCCCACTCACACATCATATGTAAAATTGGAATGATCGATTGCCCTAGTTCCGATAAGGAATATTCAACCTTCGGGGGAATTTGGGCATAATCTTTGCGGAGAATTAAGCCGTCCGCTTCGAGCTCTTTTAGCATCATACTTAACGTCTTAAAAGGAATGCCGTTAATTTTACGCAACATTTCATTGGGGCGCAGAACATTGTGTTCGGCCAGACAATATAGAATGGTCATTTTATACTTGCCACCAATAACGGACAGCGTATAACCGAACCCGGTTTCTTTCTGATTCACCCCATGCGGAACACAGGTTCCACGATTTACATCCATAAAGATCACACTTCCTTTGTTGTATTTTTATATTAAACTTCCTGAATCCTTATCATCTCAGAATCAGTCGACATGGAGAATTTGCCGGAGATGATGATTCATATGCTCGACATAATCATCCACTAGCCACAACAAGGTTCGGATCTCCCCATCCGGCAGCAGCACCTGACTTGAAGATAACGATTCTTCAGGGATAGAGGAAACGACTCTAAGAATAGAGAGATTTACACTCTCCCAGAGCGCCAGGACCTCCTCCACCGAAGCCGTTTCATATCGTTGCGCCGAAACCCAAGCATCTTGGTTATATGAAGTTACCGTATATCTTCCCGATGTATGCTGGGCGTCAATGAACCGAATCAAATTATGAATGGCCGAATCGCACAGATGACCCAGGATTTGCAGTCTGGACCATTTCCCTTCGGACCGTGGAACCCTAATATGCTCACAGCCCAATTGTTCGATTATTGCGGGAATTGCTTGGACAAACCCTTCAAGTCGGTCGATAGAACTCTTCTCCAAAACGATCTCTCCTTTGCGTCAGTTATATATGTTATTATATTCGGGTATAATCCGCTGGCTGTCTAGGGCTGATTCAAAAAATGATATTTATAACTACTAACCGATTTTTGACGCTGATACACTAAGGTTGTAATCAAAACCTTATGAAGTGGGTGACGAAATGAACAGAATCTTTAAGGTTGGTATAAGTGTAGGATTCCTTTCCGGGATCATGTGTATTATTCTATATTATGTCTTGTGTGCGCTGCTGGATCTTCGGTTTGAACAGCTGAATCCCTTCTCAATCATGATTGCGTCAATCGTCGTCAATGTAATAGGCGCCTTTATTTATAACAAGATCCAGGATAGGACTTCTAAACCAAGGTTCTACTATGGGCTAGTCACCGTTCTGGTGGCACTACTTCTATCGCTGTATGACTGGGCTTATCCATCTGAACCCAATATTGCAGGGATTGCAAACACGCTTCATGCGCTAACAGCCTCCCTGTCGATTGCGTGGATTCCAACCTGGCTTACTAACCGGCGCTCTCCAAATTAAAACGATAGGAACGTGTCATGAATACGATTTCAAGAAAATGGCTTGCCTTCGTACCTCTGATTATACCGGCAGTCTATTTATATGGTTTCACACCGCTTCAAGAAGCATGGCTGGATAAATTCCTATTTTTGCTGCTTGCCTTCTGTTATTGGAGGAGCCTGCTATATACGAAGCACCGTGAGATGAATATCTGCATTCAGCTTATTGTCGTTTCCTACTTCATCCTTGTTCATACTCCTTGGCATATGAGCTTCGGCTTTTACCCTTCCTTAGCCATGTCGATGCTTGTCTCGTATCGCAGAATTTCCTGGCTGGTCGGTTTCATGGCAGGCTGCTTTACAATCGCGGTCTGCCTGTCCGCTTACCTGTCCGGCGAACCTCTTCGGTTCGAATGGCTGCCCATCTCTATCGCTTTGATTGTCCTTCCCTATGTGTCCAAACTGTACCAAGTCTCTTACGAGATGCAGATGAAGCTTTATCATGCCAGCGCAGAAAATGTGAAATATGCGGAGAGAGCACGCATTGCAAGAGATTTGCACGATACGCTTGGCCAGACGTTCTCCATGATTACTGTAAAGAGCGAGCTGGTGGAGAGACTTATTCGATCTAGTCCCGATGAGGCTATTATTGAAGTCGGTGATATCCAGCGGATCTCTAGAACGGCCTTGCTGCAGGTCCGGGAAATGGTTAATGATATGCAATCCATCGATATCCGAGATGAGTTTCATCGTGCTGTGCATATTCTTCAAACTGCCGGCATTGAGGCAGAAACGCACATACGGATGGACGCGGAAAGAATGATGCCTATTGTTCAGAATGTTCTTGGCATGTGCTTGCGGGAATGTATAACCAATGTCGTCAAACATAGCGGGGCAGGAAAATGTTCCATTCAGCTCCTGGAAGATAAGGAACGCTATTTGTTACTCACTTGTGACAATGGGATCGGCATAGCGAAGGGTCAGAACCAAACGCGGAAATGGGGTGCCGGTCTGCTGGGCATGAAGGAACGGTTATCTTTAATAGGAGGAACGCTGGAACTGGCTTCTGATGTTGAGAATCGCACGAAAGTGAAGATTACCATACCTCATCACCGAACGCGGGCCAAGGAGGAAACAGGGTGAAGATTGTCATTGCAGAGGACCAAGGAATGTTAAGAAGCGCCATCAGCCGGCTCCTCGGTATGGAACCGGACATCGAAATCGTCGGAGAAGCCGACAATGGCGAGCTAGCTTTGCAGCTGATCCGAAAGCTGTCGCCGGATATTGCCGTACTAGATATTGAAATGCCGCTATTAAGCGGACTGGACGTAGCTGAACAGCTTATGGCAGAGGGCAGTAAATGCCGGATCGCCATCGTGACGACTTTTGCCAAAAGCGGATATTATCAGCGAGCGGTTCAAGCTGGAGTGATGGGTTATTTCCTAAAGGATGCTCCCGTATCGGAACTTGCCGTATCTTTGCGCAAAATTTATAAGGGCAGTCGCGTATTCAGTCCTCTCCTCACCTTCTCCATGAGCGAAGAAGTGAATCCTTTAACGAATCGGGAGTCAGAGCTTCTATCCTATTTGAGAGACGGATATTCGGTGAGCGAAATCAGCAAGCTATTATATTTGTCTCCCGCTACCATCCGTAACTACATCTCAGAGATCCTTCAGAAACTCGAGGCGAAGAATCGGATCGATGCCGTTGCCATTGCTCTAAGCAAGGGCTGGATCTGAGCCTCGGAAGAACGTATAAAAAACGAAAGGAGCAGCTACACATTGACAGCTGCCCTTGGATTGCAAACGCCCATTCCCCTTCCTCACTCCGAATTAGAATGCCTCAACTATTCGATGTTTTTACTTAAAAATTGCACTTCAAAGGGTAAGAATGGATAGCTCTTTTTCTCATTACAGCGATATCCATGTTGCTCATAATATTGTTGTAATCTTTCAAAACTTGCAACAATCGATAAACGGATCACCTTACATCCATTATTGAATAGTTCCGTTTCTGTCTTCTCCAACAAGCGTTTACCATAATCATTTCCGCGGAATGTTGGAAGAATAGCTAACCTTTCAATATATCCGACTTCATCTTCCTTATACGAACCGATAGTACCTATAGGCTCTGCATCTACAAACAAAATTTTCACTTGCGTGTTAACAATTCTATTTCTTGCCATTTCTTCCGTCTCGAAAGCAACATAATTTGGGTATTCTGACTCTGATATGTTTAATAACTCAGCTTGTCGCTTAAAGGACTCTTTTATTAACGCTGATATTATTTTGCCATCTTCAGAGTTAGCTTTTATAATTTCAAATCTCCTCATCGCTTTTATCTCCTATCATTAGTCTGAAGGAATGCTGTAAGGTCTTCCGCTTCTTCCCATAACTTATATTGCGTCT
The DNA here is from genome assembly GCF_042684905.1 of Paenibacillus shunpengii. NCBI lineage: Bacteria > Bacillati > Bacillota > Bacilli > Caryophanales > Paenibacillaceae > Paenibacillus > Paenibacillus shunpengii. The sequence continues at coordinate 2,256,186 of NZ_JBHUMJ010000002.1, forward strand.
ACCCTATCCCTGTAATCGGGACAGCCCCCTTCCTAAGATATCGTCCAAGCGATTGCTAGCTCTAGTCCTACCGCTCTAATATTTTTTCAATATACCGCATTACTTCCGTAGACATACCGTACGCTCGTGGTGACTGTCCATCTTCCGGAGTAATGTATTCCCAGTACTTCTCAGCAAGTTGTTCGTCACCATGAAATAACACGGAAGCATACTCGCTGATTCGCTTAGCCAGCTTCTGAGAGGCCTCGGAATCCGGCGCTTCGTGCATGTGTTTGTTAATTTCTTTTAGGATGTCCGCCCATTCCATCTCTACAGTCCCCGATTTGTCTATTGGCAGAACCTTCAACTCTTCCGGCGTAAAAACTTGCTGTAGCAGTGTACTTCTAGAAAGGTCCTTAGGTTGATCCAGTTCTTTAATAAAGTTCAGCATCTCATCGAGATTAACCTCATCAGTAACACGTATTGAATAGAGGGTAGAGAACAGAAGCTGTTCTACCCTTTTCAAATCTTCCTTTTGCTCTCTTACAATCTTAAGTTGTTTTTCTAAGGACTGCATCCATGCCGTCACAACATGATGAGATGACTCACCAACCACAGGTCCGTTTTGATCTAGAAACACCGCAATCTCGCTCAGCTTGTATTTCATTCTTTTTAGAATTGCGATCTGTTGAAGTATCAAAATATCTCGGTCGCTGTATTGTCTATATTGGTTAATCTCATCCCGGATCGGATTAAGCAGCCCCAGCTTCTCATAGTAATGCAGCGTGCGAATCGATATTTTCGTCAGGTTCGATAACTGTCCGACTGTATACAACTTAAACATCCATCCTTTTAACGTTTTGCTTTCTTTCCATTTGTCCTCAGCCAGATAGAGAATGCTCCGACGATCAAGATTCCCACCAATATCACCATCGTAAATAAAATAAACAAGCTGCCTGTACCTTCATGCAGTTCGGAATACGTCAATAATCGCAGATCATTCTGCGCGACCATAAATCTGGATATCTCCAAGTAACTAAGGTGAAATCCTATAGACGCCCATAGAGATCCTGTAGTACTTCGCAACAGCTGCAGTACTGTTCCAAAGGCTATTAGCAGAAGGATATAATCAGTATTAATTTCAACGCCAGGCTCCATACCGACCAGCTGCTGCAGAAAATTTACGGTGACAGGCACAAGTACGAACAAAAAGATTTGCCCGGCATAGGCCAGAAAGGCAGGGAGTTTCACTCTTAAGCCACTATATACCAACCCCCGCATCGTCAATTCCTCGGGCAGTGCCTCGTATAAAAAAGCAAAACATACATTTAGAATGATACCGAAGAATAGTGAATAGGAGAAATGCCACTCCACAATCTCAATCCAATTTAATTGACTAGCTATAATAAAACCACATATTACCAACAGTAAAGGAAGCATTGCACCACTTAACAAATGAAGCAAACCGACCCTAGACAATGGTGTCAGCTTAAGTTGATTAGGGTAACGTCTTCGTATCCAGAATACCACAGTAACCACGATAAATGAGGTAATTATACCTTTCGTCCCTGCCGAAACCCAATATGGATAACCCGATTGTTCAATCTGTCGTCCTATGAGCGTTGCTGTAAATAGCGCGATTACCATCGACAGCCAGCCTAGTAATTCGAGGGTAAGCCCTTTGCTAAAATCCAAGCCTTTTTCTGATTCCGAAATGTTCCTTTTTTTCATGTCCATTCCCTCCTTCCCTTGACTATAAACCCTACAGTATACGTCAGGGTCAAGTCATTGAAGAGAGAATCTTATATACCAACAGCATTAGTGCATTAGCGTATAATCTGCCCGTTCAACCATAACACGATAATGCGTGTAGTACGGACTTTATTTACAAGCCTACTCTACAGACTCAGGTCCAAATACCGGGGCTAATTTTGATGCAGATCGTTGCTCGCCCAGACCGAAATATTCGCAGAAATTCATAATCATTGGATTCCATTTTGAAGGATCGACATAGTTTGAGTTCGCATTCATTAGAAGCGAATCTTCGATATGAACTTTTTCAATATGCACTTCAATGGCGACAAGGGAGCTGGGTTGTTCGAATGGATGTATCATCACAAATTTGGCCTCGAGATGGACGGGGCATTCTTTCACACGTGGTGCTTGAACAAGTTGCGACGGAAGCGGGGTTAACCCTGCGACGCCGAATTTATCGGCTTCATATGTATAGCCCCTCAATGCTTTGGATTCGGGTACCGGATTACGTCCTGTTAATAGGGTGAGCCGATCAATCGAAGGAATCAAGTCAATGGAAGGAAGATTAAGCACACATTCGTGCTCACGGATCAGATTCTGAACGGTTTGAGACTTGCTGCTCATACCGAGCATACACGATTGATTGAGCCACCAGGCAGAGGACATCGGAGCAAGATTGGACGTTCCGTCTTCATTCATCGTACTTATGAGTACGACTGAGGTGCCAAAGTAAAGAATTTTGGGTTCAATTACCGTATGCATAACAAACTCACATCTCCTCTAAGATCTATTTTTCATTAATTTATCACACACCTTTAACGGGATATAGAAATTCGGAGTAAGACAGCAAGATTTAGATATTGTACACGGTCCATTAGTTGGATAATTATCTTATCAGCGGAGCAATTAAGTTCTTGTCGTTCTTCTTGCCGGCACAGGTTCGTCCTTCACAACACGGTACTCGATAATATTGCCGTACCGATCGGTTTCAATTTCGCAGCAGCTGGTCATCATCGCCTTAATCATCTCACGGCCCCGCTGAACTCTTGATTTTGTCCCGGAATATGAGAGTTCTAGAAACTCACTAAGCTCTTTTTGAGGTATTCCCTTTAAGTCAGCTAACTCGACTGCTTCTCGGTATTTGTCAGGCATCTTCTTTAAGATGGACTTCATTCCCTCTATCGCCTCCCGGGCGCTATAGCAGGCTTCATCCTTTTCCGGCTCTGCCATGTCCGTTAGCTCCTCGGTCTTTCTATGCCTGCGGTAATAGTCCGCGATTCGGTTACGAGCGATCTGATAAATCCAAGCGCGACATTTTTCTTCGTCCTTAAGCTGCGCTAAGCCTTGAGAAGCCATGATGAATACGTCCTGTACGATGTCTTCAGCATCGTTATGCTCACGAATCTTCTTATGAACAAAGTGACGTATTTGCTCATGATAATCTATCCACAACGTCTCCAGCTCCATAATTATTCCTCCAAAAAAAAATCTAGCATAACTGCGTCTTTTTATGATGTTCTGCGACATCATTAGTGTATTTTAATTATTTAGACATGAAAAGGAGATAAATACAATGAACAAAAGAATCAATGCCCTTCTAATTGGTGATAACGGTGTGGATGTTTGGCATCCTTTAGAGCCGGCTCGTCAGCAGCTTGTGCAGATTATCGGTGAATCCACTAATCTTACCGTTACGGAGGATTATGATTCCTTGAAGGAGCTGTCGAGAGATGAATTTGACGTCGTTATTTCCTATACGGACTGCTGGCTGCGGAACTTGACAACCGAACAAACCGCAGGGTTAATCACCTTCGTTGCAGGAGGGGGAGGCATACTGGCGATTCATAACGGGATCTCCCTTCAGCGGAGCTCTGAATTAGCACAGATGATAGGGGCGAAATTCATTACCCATCCACCTTATCAGATTTTGAGCTACCACGGCATAGAACCGACACATCCTTTGCTTGAAGGAGTACCGAATTTTGTTATGGCGGAGGAGCCTTACGTCGTTGAGTTCGACCCCTTTGCTCCTGTGAAGGTATTTCTGGAATACGAATATCATGGCCGTCGATATCCCGCAGCGTGGGAGAATGGTTTTGGATTGGGCAAAATTGTCTACCTGCAGCCAGGTCATGACGCTCGCTCATTCGAGCCAGAGCCCTTCCGGCAATTGATCCGCAACAGTGTTGTGTATACAGCAGGAAGCCTGCCGGTTACGACGGCTACTTAATATGGATTAGAAGCTTGTTCTCATTAAATGTTCGTCATATTCATACACACAAGGCAGTTGTCCTAGCTACGCTGCCTTTTGTGTTATTATCTTAAAACGAGGCTTTCGTAAGTAAGTGCATGCGCCTGTTTGCTTAAAGATATGAAACGGATATATATCCGCTTCCCTATGTTATTCAATCGTTTTCCGGTTGTTTCGTAAATTCGATATGCTTGAAGCCCCATTTGCACATATCGTTTAACACCGAGCTTAGTGTCTTGCCATGATCGGATAACGAGTACTCAACCTTCGGAGGAATTTCCTGATATGCTTGACGCACGATAAGTCCATCCTGTTCCATCTCCCTGAGCTGACTCGTAAGCATTCCTTGAGTAATGTTCGGGAGAAGTCGGCGTAATTCCCCGAACCTTTTCGTCCCATCATGCAGCAAAATAAACAAAATCAACGGCTTCCACTTTCCACCTATTGCATGCATTATCGCTATAATACCTTGTGTTCGATGATCTGGATCTCGTATTTCGTCATACACGCTTTTCGCCTCCAAGTACTACTAACTAATTAGTAATGCCACTTTATCAGAGTATTGGAAATTTGGAAAGTACACCCATTCACCGTACTTAGTACACTTTTCCATACTATTAATAAATGTTTCAGGAAATCCACAGTATGTTCGACAGAACTTAGTATGAAAAAAGAGCGTACTTTGCAAGATGCTCTTACTCCCCAATAATAGAGAGTGCAGATCGCGATGCTGCCAAAATCGATAAAAAGGATGATCTTATGAATAGTATGGTGATTACTGCGCATCCCGATTTAAATCAATCCAGAGTCAATAAGGCCTTAATTCAGAAACTTAAAAACGTGGATATTTACGTCCGCGACCTGTATCTGGAGTATCCCACTTGGCAAATCGATGTTGAGAAAGAACAGCAGACTCTGCTGCAGTACGACAGGATTGTGTTTCAGTTCCCTTTTTATTGGTACAGCTGTCCGCCGCTGCTCAAAAAGTGGTTCGACGATGTACTTACGTTCGGTTGGGCTTATGGTCCAGGGGGAGACAATCTGCGTGACAAAGAGTTCATGATCGCCACGACGACAGGAGGATCGGAAGCAAGCTACAGGTCAGGCGGTGACAACAAGTATACAATCAGCGAGCTCATGCGTCCAATCGAAAGAACACTGACGAGATGCAAAGGTAACTTTCTTCCGGTATTCGTTGGATACAGCGTAATGCAAGCTACCGATGCTGAACTGGAACATATTGCAGAAAGTTACCTTGAAGCCGTAAAGGCACCCATGGAAATCCTTATCCATTAATTTCAAGACAATTGGACATTATCGCTAAATACGGCTATCTGCTTCATACCATACAATTCACGTAACTTTGTACCTCACAATAAATAAAACCTCCAAAATTAGCTGTTCATTCTAACAGCTTCTTTTAGGAGGTTTTTCATTCTCATCGCTCATAAAGCTGAGCCATCATCTGAATGTGATGCTGTATGTTCGAAATTAATTCCGGGGGCTCCAGCACTTTTACCATACATCCGTAGCTTAAAATTTTCTGAATCGCTCGTTCCATTGATGAAAAATAGGTGGTTAATGACAAGGTTCCATCAGGACTTACAATCATTTGGTCGAAGCCGAACTCATCACGCACCCGGGTTTTTATCTCGGGTTGAAAAATGAGTACCACCTGCAATTTTTTGAAATCGACTCTGCTCATAAATTGTTCTTCAACATCTTGCAACGTGAAGTCTCGTCTCACAAAATGTTCTGTTAAGATCTTCAGGTCTCCTATACGGGACAGTCGAAATATGCGGATGTCCATTCGAGTCAGACAATAGCCGTACAAATACCAAGTATATCCCTTGAGAAAAAGACCCATCGGTTCCAGCTTGCGTTCCGTCTCCGTACCTTTATTATCCAAGTATGTGAATGAAACGTATTGTCGATCTTTGATTGCCTGATGTATAGGGCCCATGTGCGCTTTATCGTTTGGTGCCGGCTTGAAATCGAGATCCACATAAGTCTGATTTCTGGCTGTTTTTTGCCCAGGCATTAACGCACCGATTCTTTCAATTAATCGATCGATTTCCAAATGATCCGTCGCGGAACGCACTCCGCGCAAGGCGGAGCAGATTGATGAGAAATCTTCCAAAGATAATACCTGCTTTTCCAATCGGTAGCCCTGCATAATCTCATACCCGCCTTCCGATCCGGCGAAAGACACAATTGGGATACCTGCTTGATTAATTGCATCCATGTCACGATAGATCGTTCGCAGGGAAACCTCGAATCGCTTGGCTAGGTCAGTAGCACTGACGCGAGGCTGATTTAATAACATCATCGTAATTGCGAGCAAACGATCCAGTTTCATAGAAGCACCCTCCCATATGGTAATCCGAGCACCTTGCAAAAGTCAGATTCATCCTTTCCTTATTCTACATTTGAACAACCAAGCCTTCTATGACATAACGAGTCAGTGAAAAATAATAGCGGAGGCAGCCGCATCTGAAGCGGCGAAATCAAGCATACGAGCCCCCTCCCCAGACAACGCATCCCGCTCTTGCTCAGTAAGCTTGCGAAAAGGCTCTATGTGCAGTTCCGTGCCATGTCTCCCGCTTGTCAGCTTCCAGGTTCCGGTGACAAAACCGCCGACCAGAAAGGTTGCACGAATGATTCCATTCGATGTAAATACTCGTTTGCGGTACACCTCATCCATGATTCGGCTGCGGTCCGCATAGGAGAGCAGCATATTATCGAACTCGCCAAGAAACCTTGGCTCAGCTGGTGTATCGGCATCAGGGCGAGGTGAATCTGGCAGGTCGAACAATTCCTCGCCTCGTTCGTTTCGGAAAGTGATCAGATTCTGACGCAAGGATTTTATAACCTCTTGAATACGTGTAAGGCCTGACCACACCTGTATATCCTTGACTGTAGCAGGCCCAAATGCGGACAAATAACTCCGTATGAGCCATTCTGGCTCGGGCGATAAGAATAAAGGCTGGCCGAGCCATACTTCAACTGATGTATGCACAGCTTGACCGCTTTCCCCCCAAATCCCCCGCGGTGGAATTTGGACTAACGGCACCTTGTTCCGAACTACTCCAGCCGCTGCTTCCGGATCGAGCACCGGCGTATGTTCACTTAGTCGCAAACCTATTTCACGGAGCGTCATTGGCTCCTTTTCGACCATTGCCCTTCCAGCAGCAGCAAGTACTTCTTGGTCTATTCCATTAAGCTGCTTACCGAAAGCACCCTTCAGGCTGCGGTCCATAACAGGCTGCAGTAAGGAACGCAGCTTCAATGCGTCACGGGACGAGACCAGATGCAGAGTCGAACGCATCAGCGCCATACGAACGACCTTCTTATCCCTTAAGAGCCCAGACAGTTCTTCATGTCGAAAATCTTCGATCCGCGACCACAAACCGAAATACGGGGCGTTCTGGGATTGCGCCTGCATCCCAACCAGCTTCTCAATGGCCTCCAAGATGTGGAGCTTTTCACGGCTTAGCAGCATTTGCCTTGCCAGCAGTGAACGGTTCAGCTCAAGTTTATTGAGTATTTTACAAGGTTCATTATCGGTTGCAGCCTCTCGGATTTGTGTTTTTTTTAGATTACTCATGTTATAGCTCCCATCTTGTTAACCTTATTGAATATAGTGTTAACGGAATCTTTGGAAAAAAGACTGAAGCTCAGGAATGAGAAGATCCGGCGCATCCATCGCGGCAAAATGGGTTCCACGCTTAAATTCCGTCCATTGCACAATGTTCGTGTTATCCCGTTCAGCAAAGCGCCTTATCGATTTAAAATCATCTCCGAACACAGCCACTCCAGTCGGAATCGTATTCGGTCCGTGCGTCTCCTGCCCGTGGTTATGCGCATTCTCATAATACAAGCGAGAAGATGATTCCGCCGTATTGGTCAACCAATACAAGGTGACGTTAGTCAGAAATGCATCCCGGTCAATAAAATCCACATGGTCGCCAAAACCGCAAAATAAATCGGCAATCCAAGCAAGCTGACCTGATGGCGAATCTGCCAGCCCGTAAGAGAGTGTTTGCGGACGTGTGGACTGGATCGAGTTAAAACCCGCCCGTTGATGAAAATTAGCCAGGAATTGAAGTTTACCTTGATCTTCTTCCGATAAGTCAGCCATCTCCGCCGGATCACCGGAAGGGAACGAAAACAGCTGAAGTACATGAATACCGCGAAGTCCTTCTGGCTTCTGAATGCCGAGTTGTCTGGACACAAGTGCACCGCAATCACTCCCGTGCGCTCCGTATTCCATATATCCCAAGCGCTTCATTAAGACATCCCACGCTTTCGATATGCGGGCAATGTCCCATCCTGATTCAAGATCCGGTCCTGAGAAACCAAATCCAGGCACGGAAGGAATGACAAGGTGAAATGCTTGAGCCGGATCTCCGCCGTGATTGCGCGGATCACTGAGCGGGCCTATAAGTTCCAAAAACTCGACAATAGAGCTAGGCCATGCATGAGTAAGCAGTAGTGGAAATGCGCCAGGCTCTGGGGAACGAACATGCAAAAAATGAATGTTAGCACCATCGATATTCGTAATGAATTGTGGGTATTCATTTAGACGAGCTTCGAATGTACGCCAATCGTATTCTTTCTCCCAATAGACTGCCAATTCTTTCACATAATCCAGCGAAACCCCATATTTCCAGCCTGCTTCACCTAACGTTTCCGGCCAACGAGTCCGAGATAAGCGGTATCGAAGATCCTCAAGATCATTTTGCGCAACGGAAATACGAAACGACTGAATTTCTGCATTTCCCTCGGAATTAATCGTTCTTGCTCTTGTCATGCGAACATCCTCCTTAAAATGGGTTTGTTTATATCCCCATATTAATGGAAGCACCCTGACAACATTATGTCAGGGTGCTTCTATTAATTAAAACTTTTACGAAAAATACTTCGCTTTGAAACCTCACGGCTATAAGGGATCTACTCAGAGGAGCAATTTCAATCCGTTACCAAAAAGAAAAAGAAGTCGTTTCCCCCGCTAGCACGATTTTAATACGATCGTGATCTTAAGCTCTGTGCAAATCCGGATCTCCATGTCGGGTATTTAGGAACCCAGCCATATTCATTTTTCGCTTTGGTATTCGATGCCCCGCGCGCGCCCATGTCGATTTTCGCTTGATATTCCGGGGAGGGGGCTTGCAGAGCATCAGCATAAACAGGCAGCCACTGTATTCCAGCAGCAGGCTCATTATCCACGATATTTACCGGGCCGCTAGGCCATTCTAATGCCAGCATAGCTGCATTTGCCGCATCCTCCACATGCAGGAAGGAAGTAATTCCGTCGGTTGCAGGGACCTGCCTTTGCAGCACTTTTTCTGCCATAACTCCCTTTTTGTCGTACCAGGTTCCAGGTCCATAGAGCATTCCATACCGGAGAATTACGTGGTTCTGCACTTCAGCTACGGCCTCTTCAAGTGCAACAATACCATCAATAGTTGATTTCCGCGGCAAAGGTGCCTGAACATCCAAGGGAACCTCTTCCGATGCCGGAAGATCACCTGGCTCATAAGCCCAAGAGATGCTCTGTGCAATGAATCGGCTAACATTTGCAGCCTTGGCTGCATCCACCAAATTTCTAGTCCCTTCTATTCGTATCCTGGTATTCTCCTCGAGATCCCAATTGCTAAGCGAAGTAAGCTGATGAATGATGACATCGGGACGTTCTTCCTCAATTACAGAGAGAATAGCATCCCGTTCATATGCATCAACGACGACAGATTTCGCCCCAACAGCTTGAATAAATGGCTTGCGCTCCGGTCTATGGGTCATTCCAATGACTTCATGTCCAGCCTGCACTAATCTGGGTAGAAGCAACCGTCCAATTACACCTGCAGCGCCAGCTACAAATATTTTCATAACATGACCTCACCGCTCGCGGAATCCTCTTGAGCGTATACCGTATCCAGCAGCGCAGCGTTTATGCCGTTCAAGAACGCCTGAGCGCTGGCTTTGATAATATCAGTATCCATCGCGCGGCCGGCATAGGTCTTGCCGCCATATTCAAGCTGAATGTTGACCCTTCCAACCGCTTCGGTGCCTCTAGAGATGCTGTTGATCTTATAGTGCTTCAAGCTGACGTCCAGCTCTGCCAGTGCTTTTATCCCGCGAAACAAAGCGTCGATGGGACCATCGCCGACAGCGCTGCCCTTTAATACCGAATCGCCTTTGCGCAGCGTGAATGCTGCGGTTGGACACTCATCATTTGTTACGACTTGGAACGATAGCAGTTCAAAGAGCTGCCGGCTGCTTGCCGATTGCTCTCGATGCTCCGATACCAAATAGAACAGATCATGATCATATACTTCCTTCTTGGCGTCAGCCAATTCAAGAAAACGCTGAAACAGCTGCTCCAGCTCCTCGCCTTCACCGGGATCGAAGCCCAGCTGCTGCACCGCATGCTTGAATGCATGGCGGCCTGATCGAGCCGTTAATATCAACTCCATACTATCTGCCCCCACTTCTTCCGGCGACATGATCTCATATACCTGTTTATCCTTCAGCAAGCCATCCTGATGAATACCCGAGGAATGGGCGAAAGCATTCTCCCCGGTGATAGCCTTGTTTACTTGGACATCCAGTCCCGTCAAATAAGTCAACAGCCTCGACGTTCGCAGCAGCTCGGTGGTTTGGATGTTCGTGCCGCATTGGTAACGCGCTTCTCTAACCTTGAGTGCCATGACAACTTCTTCAAGCGATGTATTGCCCGCCCGTTCGCCCAAGCCGTTGATCGTGCATTCGATTTTGCCGGCGCCGTTCTTGATTGCACTTAGTGTATTGGCAGTTGCTAATCCCAAGTCATTATGGCAATGCACACTAAGTAAGACCTCAGGATTCAGATTCATAAGCCGCTCGTTCAGCTTGCGGATCAACTCGCCGAATTCATCCGGTTCCGCATATCCGACCGTATCCGGCACGTTAATGATCGTTGCACCTGCCTTTACGACCGATTCGATCGTCGTCCACAAATATTCATAGTCCGCTCTCGATGCGTCTTCGGTTGAATACTGTACCTGCGGCAGCAAGGTTTTGGCATAACGAACCGCGTCTACGCCCATCTGCAGGACGGCTTCCTTGGAGCGGTTGAATTTCTTCTCCACATGAATATTCGAGGATCCCAGCACGATATGAATGAGCGGCTGCTGCGCGATGCGGATGCTCTCGTAGACGGCATCGATATCACTTTTTACTGCCCTGCCAAGTGCCGTGACCGACACGCTATCTCCCACCGTACGGGCAATTTCCCTCACCGCTTGAAAATCCCCTTGGGAAGATGCCGGAAATCCGGCTTCGATAATATCGACCTTCAGGCGCTTTAGCTGCTGTGCAAATTCAACCTTTTGCTGCATATTCAATTTGGCTCCTGGCACTTGCTCCCCGTCACGTAAAGTGGTGTCTAATACAATAATGTTACGCTTCATCAGTTGAGCTCCTCCTCTTAATCTAATGGAATATCTATATCAAGCGGGGTTGGCGAAACCCGGAATTTCGCCAACAAAAAAACCCCGTCTCTGCAATAGAGACGAGGTTGAACCCGCGGTACCACTCTAATTTCATTACACTGGGGTGAAATGAACTCCTTCGATGGCCATCACCATCTATCCTTGTAACGGCGGAAACCCGGTTTCCCCTACATGTCAGGAAAACTGTTCATAGACGAGTTCAAAGCAATCGACACTGCCGTTTCGCAGCAACCAACGGCTCTCTGAAAGGTCTCATGGCTTCTACTAATTCTAATCAGCACATTTAAATGATTTGAAATTATTGGTAATTATATCTATAGGAATAACCTTTGTCAATTGTCAGTCTTCGATAACTTCATAAACCATGGTCCAGAAGCATTCGCAAACTTATATTTTGCCAGAATTTTATCCGGCTTTTCGCATCATCCCCAATATGCTAAATCCAAAGTTTCATCGTACGCTAGTCTAGTCCGGCGTTTGTTAAAATAGCTATGTATCCGTTTCTAAGATGAATTGTTTATTATCTAAATCCAAGGTATTCCAAATACATATGAATTCGTTCCTCTCGTTGCCATGTACTCAGGAGTTAGTAAGTATACATCTGCCTTCTCAAAAGGAATTACATCAAACGTGATTGGCCCATCGGATTTCTGTACAAAGATAAGATCTTTAAATTCTTTAATCACTTGTACAGATCCGTCGGTACTTAGCACAACATTGTACTTCCCTCTAAAGGTAACATCTCCTTCAGCTCCAAAAACACTCGGCGTTGTTATATGGCCGACTTCTTCTGTGCCTGTTGTAACAACGGAAAGAACTCCGTGATCTGTGTTAATTTGGGCTCGAACTGAGAGTTCTTCTTGGACTGTGTCAATTTCAATACTGTATCCATTATCCGGAAACTGGGATTTCAATTCACTTGATATATCAGTCTCCATTGATGGAGTATATTCTTGAAATTCACTTCCTTGAGTAACAGGGGCTGTCGGTTCATTGTATCCACATGTGATAATATTAATCAATATGCTTAGAGAAGAGGATACTTTATGATAGATACGGACCGGAAATTGAAGTCAGATGGATTTGAAGAGGAAAAGATTTTTATACAACCCGAATTTATGCTCAAAGAATTACAAAATAATGCATTAACAAGTCATTTCCATATAAGCGATATCGGCTTTTTCCCTGCGGCAAAATATCATTACAGACAAAGACCCAAGGGATCTCAATCTCATATCCTCATCTATTGTGTCAAGGGTGAAGGCTGGGTGGAAATCCATAAATCCGTTCAAATTCAGCCCAGACAGCTTATCGTTATTCCAGCGGAAATTCCGCATCGATATGGCGCATCTCATGAAAATCCTTGGACCATTTACTGGATGCACCTTACAGGGGCAGACGCAGAATCTCTTATCCGAACTTACTCTTTAGACGCGGGCCCTCTCCCTTTTACATTAAACTTGCATTCTAGGTGGATCGATGACTTTGAACAATGCTATGACATGTTATCAGATAAACCGTACGCCATGAACAATCAGATTTATGTGTCCCAGTGCATCCGGCACTTAATTAGTCATGTAGGATTCAGTTTAATGCATACACTTCAAGATAATAAAAGTGAACGTTATTTAGAACAGGCTGTACAATACATGACGGATCGGATGACTGAATCTCTGACGCTTCCAGAATTAGCACATCATTTAGGCTTATCCAAACAACATTTGATATACTTGTTCAACAAGGAAACAGGCGTGCCTCCCATTGAGTTCTATCTCAGACTCAAGATGCAGCGAGCTGGGCAAATGTTATCTTTATCGGATAAAAGCGTGAAGGAAATAGCCGGAGCTGTCGGTATAAAGGACCCTTATTATTTCTCAAGATTGTTCAAAAAAATAATGGGATGCTCGCCGACCGAATATCGGAGCATCCCAAAAGGTTGATCATAGTAAATAGTTAAGAGACTGTATTACTGAACTAAATGATGATCTGTAAAATGTCCTGTAAACTTGTTCAATGGACCGCTTGTTACCGAGAATCCGGTCGGTCTCTGAACATCTAGAATGAATTCTTCCGTTTCCATTGGAGGTATATCCCAAAAATGTAACACGCAATGCTCTCCAGGTTCTAATGCCGGAATATCTTTCTTGTAACTGTTACCAAATGGATCAGTAAGCTTAATTGTATATCCGGATATTCTGTAAGACGGAATGTCATTCGAAGTATCTATAACGACTGCCATACTTCCTTCTTTATTTTCTAAATTTATGGATACATTGATCGGTGAAGCCAACTGACGCAAGGTTTCATATGATGGCTTAGGCGTACCATCCAAATACATGGAACCGTGTACACGCTGTCGCAGTATGCCTTCACCGGCTTCACCCATCTGTGTCCGATAATCATTCAGACTAAAAAATATTAATGCAGCAATACCAGAGTGCTTCCGGTATTCCAGCGTGTTCTCTATTAGAATTTCCTTACGTCGTTCGTCACCTCCCGCATAAGCAGGTTCACATAGTCCATATTCGGCAACAATGATCGGTTTATTCTTGTAAGCTTCTGTAATCGTTTCGATTACAGCCGGTCTATCTAAATCCCCATGCCAAGTCCCAATATAATCATTCCACATAATAACATCACCTACACCGGCTGCGTCAGTAGAAGGATTTTCATGTACTGTATTGGAAACGTAGTTAATAAATCGGGTGTCATCCAAATCGCGGACAAGCGTCTTCAATTTTTCAAAATAACGAACTGTGATGGGAGATTGTCCATTTATCTCGTTACCCAGTCCCCATGCATAAATACATGGATGATGATAGTGTCGATTAATCATTTCACGGGCATGCTGCATAGACGTCTGAAGCCATTCGTCGTCTGGATCATACGGCGTTTGCCAATGCGGAATCTCTTCCTGTACCAATAGACCGTTGCGGTCACACCATTCTAGTAACTTGTTATCTTGCTGCCAATGAAAACGGGTAATTACGCAATTTGCTTCTTTCATATGTCGGAGCATTTCCTGAAGCTCGCTAAGCGTTTCAGCCATGCCTCGATCCGGATGAGATCCCGGCATCCATTCAACCCCCATAAGTCGGACGGGCTCTCGGTTGAGTAGCAATGTATGACCATCTGATCGAATTTCTCGGAAGCCGACCTCTATGGATTCCTCATCCGAAAGCGAATCATCCATGTACAAAGCAAGATTAACCTTATACAAATGAGGATGATCAAAATGCCAGAGCTTGGGGCTCTCCACCACCTTTAAATTATCAAAACGTAACATGCCTGCATTGCTAGCCAATTCCCATTTTTCTGAAATTATGGAGCCATCATCACTGGTTACTGTTACCATAAGCTTAAAAAGTGCTGTGGTTCGACTCCCCTGTTCTTCTTCCCATAAACGAATCTCCCCTGATAATAAACCGTACGAGCAGCTACGCCCATTTCTTTCATCACTAAATACAGGCACGGCCTGTATTTTGCTGTAATCGATTGCTCCGTGTCCGCTATCAGGGTATTCCGCCAAGCTTGGAGGAATCGGCACGAATTGACGGGGCAAATGATTGGGTCATTATGATCAGAATTATTATCCCTCTATCCCTGCCCGTCATTGCCGTTATGATCTTATGGTACGCTGTTGGACATTGGAATTCATATTTCAGTGCATTGATCTATTTACGTGATCGGGAATTATTCCCGCTTCAGCTAGTGCTTAGAGAAATTCTTATCTCCAACAGCACAGATAGTATGATGACTGGAGCATCTACAGGCGACCGCCTAGATATCGGGATAACAATAAAGTATGCGACGATTATTGTATCTACATTGCCAATCCTGGTCCTATATCCATTCTTGCAGAAGTACTTTGCGCACGGCGTTATGAATTGGTGCACTCAAAGAATAAAGGACGTGGACTTGAAGTGCCTGAACCCGATCAACGAGCTTCTTCCATTAATTATAACAAAGGCACATGCCATTCCCTCATAATCCATTCACTCGAGAAAACACAAAGAGCCGCCGACATGCGGCTCTTTGTTGTTACAAAAAATGCACACTAAAAAAATCAGTTGTCGAAAAAATTCGTAGGTTTGGTGTAATATATTAGGACCATAATCTGTGCGATCTTTATAAAGTCTTAACTGAATCTAAAGATTACATAAAATTTAAGCTTACATACTATATATAAGACATCAAGCTACAAGTAAGTTATACATAAAATAAGAAAAAGCAGCAAATATGCGGCTTTCGGGTCACCAACATTCTACCTAACGATCTCAGTAAACCAGCATGTTAGCTTAAGAAAAAAAGGAATCTGCTGCTCATAACATTTCCGGTTTTTGTTTAGCTTCAGCCCATGGTGTACAAGGGGATTGTTTTTTGTTAGTGCTTTAACTTGCCACCGTATTAGAGTCCACACCGCTGGTTTAGTGTTTGAATACTACTGTCTTGTGGCTCAATGCCAAATATTGCTCGAGTATTAGATCATAAAAGGTGGGATGGGTAAAATGGCGATTCAATCAACTGGGCCGATACTAAACATTCCCGTTTCGGGAGTTAGACCGACGCAACAGGTGACAATTAGATTGGTGAGTCGTGCTGCTATGGACACTCTAACCGTATCCGTGCAGGGATACGCGCTTAGTACAACAAGAACACTGTATATTAGTGAAGTCATCAGTATTGCACCTAATGAAGTAGTGACCAGAAATTATTATGCAGATTTGGATGCTTATGAGTTTGTTTTTGAAACAAACGCAGAAGGTGTGGAAGAAGTAGGTATTTCAGTGTGGGGCAAACAAGCGTCCGGACAATTGGTTGAAACACATCGTGTGGTGACGCACGAGAAGACAATAAAGAACATCTAGCGAATAAATCCTCAAAAAAGGAGATGTAGCGATGAGCTTTTTATCAACAGGACCGATTGAAAATAATGCGGTAAGCGGTGTAAGACCGACTCAGTCAGTTACTATCAGCATCGATAACCGCAGCGATTCGACAGCCTCATCTGTACAAATACAAGGGTATTACATGGATGGTGGAATAAGGACTTTGTATGTCAGTGAGTCAATTAACATTGAACCAAATCAAGTAATAACCAACAACTATTTTGCCAATTTTGATGCGTTCGAGTTTACTTTTACAACAACTGCGATGGTGAATGATCCTATACAAGTATCCGTATGGGGTAAGAGCAGCACAGGTTCCTTGGTAACAGCGCATCGTTTGGTCTCTTCCGAATTGCTTGGTGAAATCCCAAGCATCACCGGGGCCACCGGCGCAACCGGAGCTACGGGAGCGGCAGGCTTACCAGGTGCTACGGGTGTCACGGGCGCTACGGGTTCACCTGGTGCAACGGGCGCTACTGGAGACACTGGATCGCCAGGTGCAACAGGGGCCACCGGAGATACTGGATCACCAGGTGCAACGGGTGCCACCGGAGACACTGGATCACCAGGTGCAACGGGTGTCATTGGGGCTACTGGAGATACTGGACCAGCAGGCGCAACGGGTGTCACTGGGGCTACTGGATCAGCAGGTGCAACGGGTGCCACCGGAGACACAGGTTCAGCAGGTGCAACAGGTGTCACTGGGGCTACTGGATCGGCAGGTGCAACGGGTGCCACTGGAGATACTGGATCAGCAGGTGCAACGGGTGTCACTGGGGCTACTGGATCAGCAGGTGCAACGGGTGCCACCGGAGACACGGGTTCAGCAGGTGCAACAGGTGTCACCGGGGCTACGGGCGCAACAGGTGTCACGGGTGCCACGGGCTTAGCAGGAGTCACCGGGGCCACGGGTGCTGCAGGTTCTGGAGCCATCATTCCTTATGCATCAGGACTTCCTGTTGCGTTGACTACGGTATTGGGTGGACTTTTGAACACCTCAAGTTTAGTTGGTTTTGGCAACAGTGCTACTGGAATAAGTGTTAACGGAGGAATTATTGATCTCACCGGGGCTGCAGGAACTTTACTTAACTTTGCTTTCTCGGCATCCCGTGCAGGAACCATTACTTCACTGGCCGCTTATTTCAGTACGACAGCTGGACTTAGCTTGGTTGGATCTACAGTAACCATAACTGCTCAATTATTCCGTTCTACTACACCTGATAACACATTTACGGCTGTACCGGGTGCACTGGTAACCCTCGCTCCACCACTGACTGGCGTCTTGGCACTGGGCACGATATCCAGCGGATTAACTACAGGGCTCAGTATTCCGGTTGCCTCCAATGACCGACTGCTTATGGTTTTCTCAGCATCCGTAACGGCCGGAATTGATGTGGCTACAACCATTGCGGGATATGCAAGCGCAGGTCTTACAATCACTTAATGGCATTTCTTTTAATGTATCAAGGCAAGAAACAGGGACCCTCACCGAACTTAGTGAGAGGTCCTTGTTTATTTATAAACAAACCCGTTGAGCATAGTACTATTAGATCTGTTCGCAGGTTTCGTCTGAATGCAGCAACGCTTATAATATATACCTGCCCTAAGCTGGCACCTTTTTTGTAACTATTGAACCATCTGCTACAATGGAATGATTACCTTTTGAGATCTTCGGTATTGCAGTCATTATTTTATAAATAAAGCAGTGAAAATCACGACATCCTGTAAGAAATGAATCGTTAACGCCCAGAAGAATCCCTTCGTTTCTAACATCGATTTGGCCAAAAACCATCCGATAAAAGCAGCCATTAATACACCCGCTATTCCCCCTGGATTTCCGAAATAATGAACAATACCAAAGGTCAATGCTGCTAATCCCTGCGCTATATACGGTGAGAAGCCATATCTGCTAACGATGGATACAAATGAGAACCGGAAGATGATTTCTTCAGAAAAGGCATTCATAAGCGAAAAGATAAGAATGAATATAAATCCAGGATATAGCTCTAAACTTATGCTTTCCCCATACCCCAGTTGGAAGTAAATGACCACAGTGGTTACCAGTGTAATCACAATCGTGAAGTTAAAACCTAAGTTTTTCCATGACTCCGTTTCTTTTGGCTTAATTCCTATCCATGGTTCCGGCAGAATTATTCCATCTCGCCTTCTAAGATTTAAATACGTAAGACCTTCTTTACCCGCGATTCCGTATACAATACCTATAACGATAATAGCTAATGATAATACAGTAATTTGATAACTAATCTCCAGATTGTATACAGCTCTATCGAATATCTCAAATGCGAGGAGCGGACTACTTCTGAAACTTAGCAATAGAGGGGCACAAGCGGCAACCACGATGGTGATCAACAGGATGGGCATCCAGTTGCTACGTTTCTTACTCATCTATAGGCCTCCTGTGTGGATCGTTTAATATTGAAAGTGCGTGGTGACACCATTCGATGGTCATTTGCAGATATCGCTCACCATAGTCGAGAGTCAATAACCAGAGCTGGGCTTGTTTACGATCTGCTCCAGGAACACTCGCTTTGATTCCTGCAAGCATCGCTGTTAATCGCTCACTCGCCTCTAATTCTTCCTTCAGAAAAGTGACTAATTGGGGAACATTCCGTTCATCGGAGACGAAGAGCTTCATCAGTAATTCATTCCTCATCACAGGCTCCATCGGAGGTTGAGTTAACCAAGAATCAAGTTGATCACATCCCTCTTGCGTTATACCATAGACGATTTTGCGCCTACCTGTCTCTGCTTCTTCCACAACCGACACTAAACCCTCTAGCTCTAGTTGCTTAATGCTCTTATGAATATGTCCATAGGATTCGTTCCAAAATAGGCCGATGCTTTCCTTCGAGAATTTGACCAGTTCATAGGCGCTCATAGGTTTAATCCGAAGTAAGCCGAGAATCGCAAAATAGCTAGTATTGACTCTTTTCATATGCCCCTCCTCACACATCATATATCTTTAAGATATACAATTAACATATTATCCCACTGCATCAAAGATTACAATCCATAAAAAAAAGACCTATTCTGTATGAACAGGTCTACTTATACGTTTATACGTTGTGCCGAAACCGTTAATTAGTCATCTGACATCCGTTTCAGAAGCCTAACAGCTTAAAAATATATTCCTCCGTTGCTTTGCCAACCATCTCTTCCCAGCTATCAAATTTCGTTTGCTTCGATACATAAGCATCCAGCTCTTCTCGATGAATAGCTTCGAAATCCTCCTCTGTGTCAGCATTAAATCCGCTTCTATTGAAGAATTCATCTATACTCTCAAAATTTGTGAATCTCGTCATGAAATAAGAGTTAAACATTTCATCAAAAGAAACAGAGCGATTATTTTCAAGATTCCGAACATTTTCTTTAATTTCATTTAACCTGCTATTGCTTAACTCATCTATTCCGTCAATACTCATGAAGTCACCCCCTCCGGCTTCCAAAAACATTCGCCAAAGAGAGAGTTTATCCCTGCCAAGACGTTCAAGATGTTCAAGAGTATCTAACGAAATCTAACGGATTTCATTATATTCCATAATGAACCGGTTCCATTTCTGCTGCCAAGAGATGTCGTCCCAGAACGGATGATGCGGTGCGCAATTGGAGCATAGTGTCATTCCCCAGAAGCCAAGCTCCATTCCTTTGCGGATTGCATATTCGGCGATAAACTTCCCAACCGGCCCTTCTTCAAACCCTGCGTACAGCGGGGTATATCCAACGTATCCTTCTCCAATGACAACCGGAATACGGTTACGCCGTACCCAGTCATGAACTTCCTCAAATCGAAGATCCACTTTTTGCAGCATTGCGAGTTTATGTGCCGCATAGCGCTCATATAAGAACAAGTCCCACTTGTCTGGATCCGCCCAGTCATGCAGATAAATAAGCTTCATTCCGACCGGATTACCATCCATCCGCCATTCCTGTCCTACCGGAAGTGTCCATTCTTCAATGGGTGGAGCATCTTCTCTAAGCAATGACTGTACAAAAGGATTCGGAAACGACTTGTCCTCGTTCAGTCCGGCTAAGTCCATCAGCTCGTTCAGCACGCCTTTAATGTATAAATGAAAATGAGCGACCTGAAGGTTACGCGCAACATCGCTTTTTGGATAAGCTTCGTTCAGCGTATAGCTTGCGGTTATCAATAGATCAGGATGACATTCTCGTAGATAACCTACGGCCTCTTCAATGTATGGCTGCATCACTTCGACAAGTTCCGGCGTATTCGTATCTGATATCCCTTGGCTGGTTCCAATCGCTGTCAGTTGTCCGAACTCCACCTCATTATGCAGCTCTGCATAGACAATTTGGCTGCCATAGCCTTCCTTCTTAACGAATTGAATTAACTGATTCATCGAAGCAGCGATAGCCATGAACCGTTTCTCTGGCGGTATCGCAGCCAGCTCATCCCGCAGCTCGGGATGGGCTAGAAAGCTAGGGCTCTGTTGATACTCCCAGGAGGATAACATAATATAACAGTTATGAGCTTGTGCCTGCTTGAACAGCTCCAGCAGATGAGCATGACCGTCCAGCTCAGCTCCACCGCGGCAATTGTACCAGCGCGTGCGCTGACCGACTTTCCCTAGATTACCGAATTTCAATGGACCAGGACGCTTCCCTTCACTTGTGAACAGCATGAACGGCATAGCGCAGATCCGAATCGTGTTGTATCCCCGTTCCACCGCTTCTTTAAAACGCGCACTTAAGTCGTTATACGGCTCACCCGGCATCGTCATCGTATACCAAGAGAAATCCCACATTGTAATCGTGAGCTTCCGAGGCAGATTATTTCTAATCTTACTCATATTGATTTCACCTCCTTAACGATGAAATGAAAGAGACAAGGCTGCCTCATAAATCGGAGTCGCTTCGATATGAAGGAATTCAGCGATTTCCCTTCCTTCAAATCTTTCCACAAGCGCTTGATTAACAAAGGTATGAACTGTGCCTTCTCGCAGAGGCGTTATGGACAGTGTAAGAGAAGCGGATTCCAGCTCATTACGAAACTGTTTTAACCCAATAGGCCACGCCTCACCATATTGAATATGATCTGTAAGCAATTCATCCTTCAGATATGCTGCTGCTACATCGCCGCTGTAATCAATAGATAAGAACACGTCACCGATCTGCTCTGGCCAATCGGTATTTATTTGTAATACGGCATGCTTGTCGGATGGATAAGTGATCTCGACCATCGGACGATAAGAGGGTACGTTCACCTCAATTAGGTCAAAGCTGCCTAGAGAGGAAGAGCTAATAGAGCCAACCGTAGTTTGCAGATCAGACGATAATGCAGGATAGACGGCAACCTGCCAATGCTCTGCTCCTTCAGAGCTGCAGACGAGACGCCCGTTTTTTACATACAATCGGCTGCTGCTGACTATAAGCCTCTCTTGATCCCATAGGTCAAGCTTATACGTCTGAAGCGCCTCTTCCCTGGAGAATACTGCAATTTTAACGGTTTCTCCATTCGGCTTCAGAACATCGATCGTATATTCCTTGCCTACGGCAGGCCTTATAATCCAAACCGATTCCTCCTCAATTACTTGTCCGCCTTCTGCAGATATGCGAACTGCTGTCTGTTTATCCAATACGAGCTCTGGCTCAATGTCATTCAGTGCCTGAAAGACAACCAGCGGTGACGCTTCGTTATCCAGCTTGGTCAGCGGCTGTACGGTAGCGGTTACAATTCGGATGCCATGTATGGCCATATGAAACGGAAGGACCGCGCCCATCCCACGATTCATCGTAAGCGCGCCCTCACGAGGAAATGCAGCAATGCCTCTGCCCGTGACGAGCTCAATACGTACATCGGAATGTTCCTTCGTCTCCACGTGATCCTGAAAATTGTTCAAGAACAGAAAGCCGCTGCCATCCTTTTGTCGTACACACCAACGAATCGTTTCTATATCCTGAGGTAGGATTTCGGATTGACCTGGGGGCAGCTCCGTTCCAAGGGGGGCAATATTCTCGCCAAAGGCATCCAGCATGAGTGCAAGTGTCCGAATACGATCGTATGATTCTCCCACTCTGCCAAATTCACCTAGTGGAGACTGATAGTCATAAGAGATTTTGGGAAGTCCGTGTTCGTTTAAATACGTATGTTTACCCTTAGGATTCGATCCACCATGATACATATAATAGCCTAGAATATTGCTTCCGCTTGCCAGCTTCACCAGTGTCATCGCCTCCACGCTGTCTGGAGACACATTCGGCCGGGCCGTGTAGCTTACCTGCATTCCCCCAGCCATCTCACAGTATGCAACAGGATATTGGAGCGTATCATACCCCACGGGCTCCATAGGACTCTCATGTAAATCCCGATATATGTATTCTCCGCTAGGCGGCTGATTCGGAATCCACGGTGTATATGCATAACCAGCAAGCATCGGGAGCGTCCCGCTCTCCGGAACAGCAGCCCCGCCCCACGCTGTGGCCGTGAAGAACATCGGCTTCAAGCCTGCTTCCTCAGCGAGCCTGCGGAGCTCAGCAAGGTGCTGATTGCCTTCTTTTCCTGCGCTCAGAAACACGCCTGTCTTATATCCCCATGCGTCTAGTGGAGCTCCGGCATGCATATATTCATTCTCCAGCTGGATCCCGATAATCGGTCCGCCCTCCTGAAACAAGGTGCCTTTCACCTGCTTCGCGATTTCACGATACAGCCTGCGCGCTAGTGCTATATACTGAGGGTCGTTCGAGCGGACTTCAAGCGGCTTGTGAAACACCCAATCCGGTATCCCCCCATTACGCACTTCACCATGGCAAAAAGGACCAATCCGGATGATGAGCGGTAATCCGATTTTTGAACACAAGTCAATGAAATGGCGTAAATCACGCTGGCCTCCCCATTCGAAGACACCTTCCTCCTCTTCGTGGTGGTTCCAGAACACATAGGTCGCGACGATGTTTATGCCGCCTGCCTTCATCTTAAGCAGCTCCTCCTCCCAGTGAAGAGAGGAGAAACGCGAGAAATGAAATTCACCGACAACAGGTATAGCCGGTCGCCCGTCTTTTGTCATATAGTAATTCGTAAAACCAAAACTCTCACCCTTGGGATTAATTCCCTTGCAATCTCCCAGCCTGCCTGAATGGATCGGCTTCGCTTCCGATTTAAGCTTGAGTGTAAGCAGTTTCATATATTTACCTCCCCATGGAACAATACTCCTTGATGGTTGGGATCCAGCTCCAGCACCTTCCGGAAATCCTCGGCTGCTTCTGGTACCCTATTCAATCCTAGTAAGCCTAATGCTCTCATATATCGGCAATGAATGACATTGCGCCGGTTCAGATCATCATCAAAGACTAGAAAGTCAGGCAGCGAAACGGCAAAGTAATCGATCTTCACATCATCAAACAAATGCTTCTCTGCATAATCAATCAGCTTATGAAACCGCCGTGCAGCCTCTTTAACATTTCCGAGCTTATTCCACGCCAGTCCTTGATAATAAATCATTTCTGGCGGTTGATCATTATAATACATCGCACTCGCAGGCTCATCGAGGCCATAAGATGCAGCAGCAAAAGCTTCTTTCGCTTCCTTAGTCAAGCCAAGGGATTCATAGGCACATCCTAGATAATAATAAATGTGGTTTTCTTGAGCACCAGCTAATTTGCCCTCTCCTAGGTTAAGAGGATAGACGGTTGCCTCTCTCAGAGTCTCTACTGCTTTCACATATTGTCCGTCGGCGATTGCCTTTTTGGCTAGTTCCACCTTTGCCAGTACATATTGCCCGGTAACTTTACCTTCACCACCTTCCCAAGGATGGAAGGTTCGTTCCTCGATCAGTCTTAGTGCATCCTCATGCCGTTTGAGCGTATTGTGCAGTGTAACAAATTCCAAATATAAATCGTCCCGCTGAACGACGAGTTCTGTATTCGCGTTCATTAATTCCAGTCTAATATCTGGCGGAGTGTTCAGCTTCTTGTGCAGCTGGTCGAGCTCATAGAATACGCGGGCATCACCGGGATTACGAGCAAATGCCTTCTTCAATGAATCGAGAGCCTCGTCTGGTTGATCCAGCTTATTGTAGTAAGCAAGGGCCAAATTTCGGTGCACAACAGAATAGCTGTCGTCCAGTTCACGAGAAGTCTCCCAGCACAATATCGCTTCCCTGTGGCGTTTTTTATCATATAATAGATTTCCCAAGTAATAATGAGCTTTGGCATCGTTAGGACGGACTTGAACAGCGAAATTTAGTACATCGAACTCAAACAGACTGTTAGGGAAGCAATAATCCGGTGTTGCTGCTGCGGCAGATGTTAACGCCAAACTCATTTCTTCCTCCATTGCAAGCTTCTCGTATAAGTATGCCTTAGTGTAATGTATCATAGGATACAGGGCTGCCTTTTCTGGTGCACCGTTTACGATTACAGCTGCTTCTGAATACATCCCCGCCGCCGCGTAATCTGATGCCAATGCCAAATAATTGTGGACTTCGTCCCGCATCAGCTTATGGTATTCTTCCTTGACTGCTGCTGCCTCGGCTTCTCGGCCAAGCGCTTCTAATGACAAGTACTTCTCAAAGTAAGCGCCAAAATCAGCTATATCAATGGCGATGGTGCTGTCTAACCAAGTTATTGCAGATTCCAGTCGTCCCAGCTTACGAAGCAAAATAGATTTCAAATTCCTTGCTTTAAAATGATGTGCATTACGTACAAGTGCACGCTCTACCAGCTCCAATGCTTCAACGTACTCCCCTGCCTCGGATGCGATCTGAGCGAGTGAAAAATAGCCAACATCCTGCCATGCGGAAGACCATACCGATTTGTAAAATGCAGCATATGCCTCCTGCTTGCGGCCTTGAGCTTGGAGAGATAAGCCAAGCATATAATATGCTTCACTATCGTATGGATTGGGATTTAACCAGGTCAATGATAATACTGCCTTTTGAAAATGCTGTTCACTCTTCTCGTACTCGCCTCTGCGAAGTAACAAGGTACCGTAAGCGACATTTATCCGAATATCATTTTTGTCCCGCTTCAATCCCTCCAAATAATAAGCTTCCGGCTCAAATGTTGCATGCCTATATTGCTCTAGATGAAGGCCTGCCAAGTACAGCTGCTCATTGGTTTTCAGCTCTTCAGGCTCTGGAAGCGCTCGTGCAGCATCAGGGATTTGCTCGATCTCGGCCTTATGAGGCTGGTAACTCACCAGCCTGCGGCCAGTGCCATCCATAACGGAAGCGACTAGGTCATATTCTTCAACGTCTGGAGGAATTGGCACCTCCTTCATAAAGGTAACAGAAGGTGACAAATCCACTGTCTCTAGCAAATACGTCCCTTTGCTGCTCCTTAACTCAATGCTTGCCCCTTTCTGTTCCGAAGTGACATAGACCTGTATCGTTGCAATCCCTCGATTACGATCGGTTTCTAAGTTGAGCGCTGCATGAATGGAAGCGTTTTTAATTAGTCCAATATTTTTATAAGGCATAAAATATTGTGTGAACGACTTTTCCTCATATGGCGCCAGCCAAGTAAAGTCTGGCTGATTATCTGTGAATACGCCGGTCATCAGCTCGATATAAGGTCCGTCCTCATCCGTCAGGTTACGGTCCCATGCTTGCCCGAATTCACCGTTGCCCCATGTCCACTGCTTCTTGCCCGGTGAAATATGGTGATTAGCCACGTGCAGCAGACCAGCCTTCAATTTATGGTCATAGCCCCCAACGAAATCGTAATTCGATTTGTAAGCCATATAAGAGGTCGGCACCGGAATGTTCTTGTAGCGTGAAATGTCCACACCTTCTGAATAATCCATCTTGTAATAAGTGCCCATTGCAATCGGAAAACGAGACACATCCCTCTTACCGTGGTCAAACACGGCGTTAACATCTGGAGGAAATACCGACTGTGTATGCTCATTCACCGCTACTGCCGGATTGGCCCACCAGAGAAAGGTTTGCGGAAGGCTCGTTCGATTATATAAGATAGCTTTGATTTCAATGTAAGCTTTATCTGGATGTAGTGTAAATCCGGTGGTAACCTTCGTACCATACATTCGATCGATTTCACTTACCCACGCGGTCGCACTTCCACTCTCGCACTCCTCCAGCTTCAACTCTACGGGTCCGAACGTGTTCGGACGGTGATGCTGCGGCCAGTTGAATTCAATTCCACCCGAGATCCACGGACCTGCTAATCCTACCAGTGCCGGCTTGATTACCTGATTATGATAGACGAAATCGTAATTGTTCGTTTTGTCCACGGCACGGTATATTCGTCCGCCAAGCTCTGGCATCACCTCAACTCGCAGATACTCATTTTCTAGGATGATCATCCGGTACTCCTGAATTTTCTTCTGATTTTCGATCTTATCGATGACAGGATACGGATACACGCGGCCAGAGCTGCCCTGATATACTCTTTTTTCTAAAAACATCGGATTCTTATCCGGTTTACCCACGCCATATGTAGGAATTTGCACGATCGTTTCCCGTACGGACGCCTTTAATACTCTAGTACTCAACTCAATCACTCCTTTGGTCCTTCTTAAGCTGCTTACATGTCTTAGCTCAAGATTACAGGGTTCAAAGCCAGCGGACAATTGATAATCCTCTGTATTTAATGGACTATATTCTTATATTCCCTTACGCTTATGCTCGGAATGGGTCAAACCTTAACCTACTGGGAGATCGTTCATATAGGCATCAATGGATTCCTGGAATAGTCTCAGTGCTTCTTTCTGTGCAGGAACTTCTTCATCGACTTGATTTTCTGTATAGCATTGTAAAGTCACTTGCCCAGCTTACTTCGTTCTTGTATTTATCCTGGTCAAGAATGACCGGTTTTCCGTCTTCCTCCAATTGATAAGCACACCTATCATTTGCGACGATGTCTTTTGGATAACTTCATACAGCAACAAAAACGGCATGTCCCCTATTACGGGAACACGCCGTTTGTACAATGAAACGCAGGCACTCAATTATTGCATACCTTGCATGATGGCATTAATGATGCCTTGCTGGGTAACGGTATTATTCGAGCGGTTAAACAGAGCAAATCCATGCTGTCCGTTATGACCATTGTCCCAATAAACCGGAACCGATTTGTATTTCTTAGAGGTTGCTGCTACCGCTTTGGCAAAAGCTTGACGGTAAACGTTATTAGTAGAATCATACGCCGTTTTATCGATAGAGCCGAATTCACCAATGACAACCGGATAGCCTTGGGTTACAAACTTATCATGCATCGCTTTGATTTGCGATTCCAGATAGTCCTCTTGTCCCCAAGTGGATTTCTTAGAAGGATTCGTTGCCGTTGCACCCCACTGTGTAATATTGCCGGATTCTTCACCTGCAAAATCCCATGGAGAGTAATAGTGCGCCGAGATCATGATTCTCTTCTCCGAGCTTGGAATAGCGGACGATCTGAAATTATCCGTCGGAAGAACGAAGCCATAATTACCTACCGTGTAATCAATGTTGGTATTCCAGCCTGGAATCAAGAGCCATCTGGCATTGTTATTGCCTCCGGTCTTGCGGACCGTATCCACAAAGATTTGATTGTAGGCGTTTAGGTTCGCGTAGTATGCTGCATTCGGATTGCCGTAAGTTCCATCAAACACTTCGTTCATTGATTCAAAAATAAGACGTTCATTATAGCTGCTGAATCTAGTAGCAATCTGCTGCCAGACCTTTTGATATTTTTCCTTGATAGCAGCTTGATTACTTCCATTCACCAGCAGCCATCCGCCAGAAACGGAATTGTAACCATCGCCATGAATATTAATGATGACATACAAGCCTTCGTTATAAGCATAGTCAACCACGGTTTGAATGCGATTCAGCCATGCTTCGTTGATCGTGTAGTTCGGAGCGCTTCCAATATGATTAAGATACGACACAGGGATTCGAATCGTTTTGAAACCGGCAGCCTTCACCTTTTGAATCAGCTGCGGTGTAATGACCGGATTGCCCCAAGCGGTCTCATTCGGGGTGCCGTTTATGGATGCTTCAAGCTGATTGCCTAGATTCCAACCCGCACCCATCTCAGGCACGATTTGAGATGCTGACAATGACCTGAAATTAGCTGCGGATGCGCGGGTGCTCCACCCTGTAAGGACAACAGTCACAAGTAATACAAGAGCTAAGCTGAGAACGCCAAATCTCTTCATTTGCGCTAGCATAACGAATCCTCCGATTATCATATTTTTGTTTTAACAAACAATTCATATAACAAGCTCAAATACATTATTTAGATAACATTTATCCTCCTCCCACTAACAATTAAACAAACAAAATAGAGTTGTAACACTAACAGAATAACATAATTATGGAAACGCTTAAATATGTTGTTTTGTTAGTTTATTACAAAATGTTTGTCAGAAGCACCGTCACTATATAACCATCAATATTATCTCCGGATACGTCATACTTGCTCCCTGATGGTATAGAAACCTTCGGCTGCTTTGAAACGGGAACATAGGCTGGTACATAAATAATTTGGTATGTTTCACCACCAGCTTCCACCTGAATGGAACCCTGTTCCTTCAGATAAGCAAGATATTCCTCTAATACGAAATCTTTCTCCTTCATGATGAGGCTATGCGGTAGACCTACATAGCGGAAATGCCAAGGCTCATATTGAATGCCGGTTATATTTGTCTTGTCCTTTGGATAACGGAGAATAAAGCCGTAGTTCCAAGCATTCTTCTTTAGCCAATTACCCTCTGCGGACTGATCAATGGGTCCGGACGTGGATCCGATGTCGAGTGACAGCCCGAGATTATGCTCGCTATGCCCAGCCGGAAGCGCGTAATCCTCCCCCTTTTCCTCAAATAGCTGCTCTTGATCAGACATATCCCGATACCCACTACTAATACGAAAGTCGTGCACACCATCTTTAGCGGCAGCTTCAACCATCTCTCCGAACTTGCGGGCAACCTTTTCGGACAAGAGTATAGAAGATTCGAGTAATTCAAACCCTTTCGTTAACTCGTCCCTTACTCCTAAATCGATAATATCGTTCGGTACTGCCTCCTTATGAAGCTTACGTTCCTTGTTCACCAACACCAGTGATCCAGTATATACTTGCTTCCTCGTCAATTGCAGAGAAGGGGACGTTCCATCTATAGGTATCTTTGCATCAACCGTTATTTTAACATCCTGTTCCTCCCCAAAGCCGCAGCCCGATAGAACCAAAAACATTGATACCCAAATCCACCACTTTTTCATTCCAAGTAACTCCCTTGTATTTCAATGTGATTCTCTAAGGATAAGGGAGAATGTTTAACATGAAAGTGGGGAAATGTTTAATTTTTTCTTAAAATTTTACTATAAGTCATGAAAAAAACAGCTCATTACGATAATGGCATCATAAATGAGCTGTTTTTGGCCTTGCATTTATCAAATTTTGAACGGGATAGCACCTGTTTCCTTTTGGGTTAATAGACACTTCATCCCGTCTTATTCCTGATTCACCTCATCTATCATTGGAATTAACTATTCCAATGACGTACCTGTAGTAATCTCTTGATCAGCGAAATTATCGATATGACCGCTTTTCTCATAGAAATGAATGGCATGCTGTTTAACTCCTGCCTGCGTATAGAATGGATCACCCGCAACCAGCGGTAGACTAACAACCTCTCCAGTACTGGCAGCTGTATAGATAGCCATGATCATTTCCAAGGTCGTACGTCCGCTAACTCCGTCAATCAACGGAGGTTCGCCTGTCTCAATAGCACGCAGGACATTATCAATTTGAGCAACATGCCCCTCATACGGCAGATCAGGCAGACGCTCATAAGCTTGTTGCAGCTGTTCTTCGAGCTCGGCATTTTTCTCAGGAAAACCGTTCGACTTTGAAGAGGAAGCGTATATTTTCCAAGGGGCCGAAATTCGAGCATGCCTTCCTTGAAAAATAAACTGCTGTTCTTCACCATGATGCACAACCGAGCTGGTGATCTGTCCGAGTGCCCCATTCGGAAAACGAAGCATCGCAATCGATAGATCTTCCACCTCCGCATTGTCATGGGCAACATTGCTCATGAATGCTTGAACCTGAATCGGACGTCCCATCATCCAGAGCAAGGCGTCGATATGATGAACCGCATGGTTCAGCGTACATCCGCCTCCTTCCTTCTCCCAGGTACCACGCCACCAGAGATCATAGTAACAGTGTCCGCGCCACCAGAAGGAATCTACCTGAGCATGCAGGATTGGACCTGCTAGCCCGGTGTCCAGCATCTTTTTAAGCTTCATGATTGGATTGGTGAACCGGTTTTGAGCCACAACCGACAAGACTTTACCGCTCTTCTGAGCGGCTTCGATCATGAGATCACATTCCTCCAGCGATGAAGCCATCGGCTTTTCCACTAAAACATGAGTTCCTGCATTCAGAAAATCAATCGCTGTCCGTGCATGCTCATATGGAGGTAAACAGATGGAGACGAGATCAATTCCGTCATGAAGCAGTTCCTTGTAATCGCTAACAACTTTAGCGTCCAGTCCATACTCCTCTTTCTTGGCTTCAGCCTTGTCAGGATATATATCACATAAGGCTGCTATCTGACAGCGATCCTTAAACTGTAAAAAACCATCAATATGCGCTCTGGAAATTGCCCCAGCACCTATTATCGCAACCTTCTGCATTGCAGCTCCTCCCTATACCTAACGTTATTCTCAACATGATCATACCTCAACAAGAAGATTCGATGTGATGCTGTAATGTGGATAAAATAACGCTATATTGCGGTTTTGTAAGAGGTTCGATATATTGGTAGCATTGGAGATACTTGCTTGGAGGATGATGCAATATGCGATATGATCTTCATCAATTTAGTGAAAAAAACCTTCATTTTGCTTACAGACGCAAAAGTATTAATAATGAACATAGGGAAACATTTCACTCCCATCTGGGCATCGAGCTGCTATTCATCCACGATGGGCGCGGTACGATGATCGTAAATAACCGAAGCTACGATATTAAACCCGGCATGCTCTGTATATTTCAGCCTTATCAGCTTCATCATCTAACATTGGATTATTCAAATGATCAATGTTTTGAAAGATCCATGGCTATTTTTGAACCCAGTCTATATGAAACCTATTTCGAAAAATGGCCTGCGCTTCACGCTTTTTTTAAACATATTTGTCAAGGTAATCTGCCCTTTCCCTGCCTGTATGAAGTTGACGATCAGCATATCCTCATTCACCAATTCAAATCCTTCCAAGAGCGTATCCCTAATATAGACGAGTCCAACCGCTCAGAGGAGGTTTCACTCTTTCTTGTCAACTTGTTTCATTTTATTCATCCCCTGTGGATGAAACGGGAAGGTAATTCGGCATTTCTTCCTGTTAAGCGCAAAAACCACCAGGTGGAAAAAATATTAAGCTGGATCGAAAAGAACTATCATATTCCTTATCGTTTGGATGACTTAGCCGCTTCCTTACACCTCTCTTCTTACCACCTTGCTCACTTATTCAAAGAAGCAACTGGAGTCAGCATTTCTCAATATATTGCGGCTCGCAGAATACATCAGTCTGTTCAATTGTTAACAACGACAAACAAGCCGATCCTGGTCATTGCAGAGGAAATCGGCTTAATGAATGTGTCGTATTTTTGCAAATTATTTAAAGAATATATGGGTGTTACTCCGCTCCAGTATCGTAAAAGATGGATTAATCATCCGTTTAATTGACAGTAATGAATCCAACTCCGCCTAAGATTTAGTTAACCAATGAGCAGGGAATTTCAAATAACGAGGTAATTTAGTATGTTGATTCCCCTTTGCAGAATTGACTTGTGCTTGAGTAAGGAAGATACATCCCGTAAGATTTGCACCAGACAAATCTGCGTTTCTTAGATCTGCCCCTATAAAATCCACTTTTCTTAAGTCAGCATCTCTCAAATCAGAGGCAATTAATAATGCCCCTCGGAGATTTGCACCTCTGAAGTCAATACCTCTCAAATTTGCACCTAAATAATCCAGCCCTTTGCGTACTTTTCTTTTTTTATTATTTTGAATGAAATCTCTTCGAACGAATTCACTTGTTTTTACTAATAGATCATTCACGATTACCCTATGATTCGGTACATCTAAATCCAAAATATCTCTAGGGTTAAGTCTCGTTAGGGATAAAGTTCTCTCAAAAACGTTGCTCAGCTCATCATGTATGGTTTGAGTGTCTTCTAAATCCAAGGCTTGATTTAAGTAATAAAGCATTTCATGTAATTGTTGAACAATAGGAAACACCGCAAACATTTCATTCGATAACGCTGGAGTTAATCTCCAATCTTTGCCTTCATAAATTTCTTGCGAAACATGTTGTCCTGCTCCAAAGCATTCATAGGAGACACATCCATGAAAGCCCTTATCTCTCAGATGCTCATGGATGCTGCAACGATGATCTAAATGCAAGTTACGACAAGGGACTCCCGCTTCTTTATCAAAAGAAAAATCGGCTGATTTTGCATAGGGTAAGGCCACACAGCATATTCCAAAGCAATTCTCACAATCGGATTGTAATCTGGAACTCAAATAATATCTTCCCTCTCATCTCGTTTATTTTGGTTATGATGTTGACCCCAATCGCTCATCTGATCAAGGAATACAATCATGGATCTTCCTGAGGAGGTCAATGTATATTCTACTCTTGGCCTTGGCTCCGGATAAGATTTTCTTTCAATAATTCCGTCACGCTCGAGCTCACGCAGCTGTTCTGTTAGCATTTTCTTCGAAATGGATGGAAGATGTCTGTGCAATTCGCTGTAACGTACTGGTTTGTTATTAATAAATAGGTACCGATATATAGGGATTTTCCATCTCCCGCTTAGTATAGATATCACCGACTCTACGGGACATTCACTCGGCTGGACAGGCATTCTCTCACCTCATTTATCTTCGGGTTCAATTATATATTAAAGCATATGAAAACAGATTGGATACTAAAAAGTGCCTAATTGTACAAAAGAATTAAAGCTCATATAATCACTCGTAGAAGGGAGAGAATGTACATGAATATTGGTATTCTTGGGGCGGGGAACGTAAGTAAAATGTTAGGCAAAGGATTAATTAGTGCGGGTTATGATGTCTGCATCAGCAGTCGTGTTTCACATGATCCAAAGCATTTTGAATGGAAGATTGAAGTAGGTAAATCAGGGAATATTACATCATTTCATGAAGCCGCGCTGTTTGGTGAGATCATTATTGTGGCCCTTCCGTGGTCTTGCTTAAAGGATGTAATAGAAACAATTAATCCTGTCTATTTCAAAAATAAGACGGTCATTGATGTAAGCAATGCGGTATATTTTGATGACGGTCCACGCTTGCAGCTTGTCGATACATCAGCAGGAGAAATCATTCAACAGCTGTTACCGGAAAGTCATGTTGTTAAAACACTAAATACGGTCAGTGACAAAATCATGATTCATCCTCATTTCAAGGAAGGCTCTCCCATTATGTTTATATCTGGGAACAATCCATCATCCAAAGATCGGGTCAACGCTCTTCTTAAGGACCTGGGTTGGTCCACCATTGTTGACTTAGGTGATATTAGACAAAGCAGATTACAAGAATCCATGATGCTAGCGTGTGTGATTAGTGAAACTCAATTACAATCGCCAGGATCGGCGTTCGCCTTATTAAGAAATTAAGCTTATCCTGCATTAATCTTATATGAAGAAAAGAAAACGCCCACTCCCTGCTCATCGTATGGGAATGGGCGTATTGATGTTACCAGAATGCTGTCAGCTCGCCTTCGCGAGTTTTGCGCTTCGAACCGATGCTGCAGCGTATACAACGAGTGCAACCCAGATCAGTGCGAAACCAATGAAGAGAATCGGTGAGACCGATTCCTTGAATACAAATACGCTTAGTAACAGCATAATCGTCGGCCCGATGTATTGAACAAAACCGAGTGTAGACAGTGGCATCCGTGCAGCTGCACGTGCAAAAAAGAGCAGTGGCAGCGCCGTAACCACACCGGATAGCAGCAGCTCGATGAACGTGTGGGCAGGCAGTGTCCATGCTGTTGTCTTTCCTGTTGCGGCCAAGTAGACCCAGTAGCCAAGCGCGATAGGCAGGACTACAGCCGTCTCTGACAGCAAGCCTACCGAAGCATCTTGTGCGATTTTCTTCTTGGCGAGTCCGTATAATCCAAACGATACCGCAAGAGAAATCGCAATCCATGGAAACCGTCCATAATCGATGGCAATGATGAGCACTGCGGCACCAGCAATCGCAATCGCAAGCCATTGGCCTCGGTTTGGCTTCTCACGAAGGAAGACGACGGCTAGCAGCACATTCAGTAACGGATTCAAATAATATCCAAGACTTGTCTCAACGACATGCCCATTGTTAACCGCCCAGATAAAGATCAGCCAGTTCACAGCAATCAGTAATCCACTGGCAGTAAGTGACAGGAGAAGCGTTCTGCTGGCCGCAATCCGCTTCATATCAGCCCAGCGCCGCTGCAACGCGACAAGTATACCCATGAAGACGAATGACCAGACAACTCGATGTGACAAGACCTCTCCTGCCGGTACATTGTCAAACAGCTTCCAATACAGTGGGAGCACTCCCCACATAATGTACGCAATAATCGCGTTAACCAAACCACTATTCATAATCTATTTCCCTTTCTCCTCGCTCCGATGTCAGAACGAATTATACGCCTCGATCCTCGCTTAAGTAAAGGAAATTATCTTATCAATGAGAGAAGGGAACCTGCCTTTCAACTGCAACTGCAATTCGATTTCTATAATCCCTGCAGCAATAACGTTATCTGGTATTCATTGATAACAAAGAAGCAGACTGCTGTGGCAATCTGCTCCTTGAAGTAAATACGATTAGAACTCTTTATCTGCAATCGGACGAAACTGGTCTGTGACCGTAATCAATTTGCTGCCTCTTAGATAAAACTCGTCATCGGCTCTCCATGTATGGCTCTTCTTGTTCTGCCTGCGATGATACACATAGTTATAAGGTGAGGTAGCATATGTTTTAAATCCTCTCTTCCTGCACTGTCTCAGAAACGTAACATCCTCCCCTACTGACCGATCGGTGAATCGAACCTTTCTGAGAACTTCCTTCTTGAACAGTATCGTTCCGCCTTGTACAAATTCAACAAATTTGCTTGCCTCATCAGGGGATCTGATCAGGAGCTTCTTTGAAGCGCCTAGATATACAAGACAAGAATGTTTTCCTACGATATCACTGTTGGTCCTCTTCAGTGCTCCTACTTGTTCTTTCAAATAATAGGCGGAATAATAGTCGTCGTCATCAACCTTCGCAATTAACGGAAAGCGGGCACGCTCAATTCCTGCATTTAAGCATTGTCCTAATGATATCCTTTCGGGAACTTGGAATATACTTACATTGGCGTACTCTCGAATACGTTTGCGATAGGATTCTAGATTCATGCTGTCATGATTCAGGATGATAATTAGCTCTTTGTTCTTGTATTGCTGCCTATTAAAATTTGTCAGGATATTGTTAAAAAATTGCGGTCTATTCGTACATACAACAATAGAAACGCCATATTTACTTCCTTTTCTCTTCAAAGCTTAACCTCTCTTCTATCCATGATTTTTTATCATATGGTAGAAGGGTTGAGCCCGTGTAGGCAAGCAGAAATGAATTATAGAATAACAACCGTATAGGAAATATGACTTCTACCTCTCCATGAATCAAAGTGAGTTAAGTTCACTCAGTAAAAAAAAGAATGTACAAAGTAAAATTTGTGCACGCTTGACGCTTTGTCTTTAGGCCTATTCATGATAAAGGTAAAAAAGTTGCGGCTTCTCGTCAATAACTTTGATATCTCTTTATTTCTTCCTCCTTTACAATATTTTTGAGCAAGTCTTTCATGAATTTATTGTGAATAGGGGGAAACAAAGTATGGCTAAGAAGACTGCAGCTTTAATCCTATCTCTATGTATTTCAACCGCTTTGTTGGCAGCCTGTAGCAATAACAGCAGCTCGGAAAAGGATTCGATCAATACGGATTCAGGAACTAAGGATTCGGGGAATGTAACCATTCACACCGTGACGTCCGAATACACTTCCGCAAAATACCCCGCAGGAGACGATATTACAGACAACGTGTGGATCAGACGGTACAAAGAAAAGTTTAATATCGACGTCAAAACAGACTGGGTTAGTGATGAGTATGATACGAAGCTTAATCTAGCTATTTCATCGAATAACCTCCCCGATGTGTTCAGGGTCAATCCTTCCCAGCTGCAGCAGCTGATCGAAGCAGATATGGTGATGGACCTCACGGAGGTCTTTGATCAAAATGCATCAGAGCGCCTTAAAGGCTACATGGAAGCCGATGCAGACAGCTACGAATCTGGCAAGAAGGACGGTAAATTGTATGGGATTCCGCAGATGCACTGGGGATTGATCGATCAACCGGACTTTATCTGGATTCGAAACGATTGGAAGGAAGAGCTTCAGCTTAGTGATCCGAAATCTGTTGATGATATCAAGAATATGGCCCTGAAATTCATGGAAAAGTATGGCGGTTACGGCATAGCCGTAGACCAGACGCTGGATTATCTGAATCTGCTTGCCATTGCCTGGAATGCTCATCCGGATATGTGGATTGAGGATAGCAGTGGACAACTCGTTTACGGCTCCATTCAACCCGAGATGAAGGCTGCGCTGGCCGAGTGGGCGGAATGGTATAAGCAAGGTATCATCGATCCGGAATTTGCGATCAAGGATTTCAACGCAATGAACGCGGATATTGTAGCAGGCAAAGTTGGTATCCAGCCTTATTACCAGTGGTGGGGCTATAACCCTGGTGTCGATACCGTATCGAATCTGGGTAAGGATGCCATTTTCTACCCGTATCTCATCCCTACAGTGGACGGAAAGGAAGCAAAGCAATCGATCTTCTTCGCGAACGGCAACTATATTGTTATGAAAAAAGGATTCGAACACCCTGAGAAAGTCATCGAGATACTAAATGACTATGCCTACATTGTGGACGAAGGTGTGGGTAAGGAATCCGAGGAAGAATTGTCAGCCCTGCTGGACAATGATATTGCCCACGTTGTCGGCGCGTTCCGGGTGCTTAATCCGAATTCGGATTACGAGCAGTACGAGGCCGTATCGGCAGCACTTGAATCCAAGGATACCAGCGGTCTGACGACTTCAGGGATGTGGCAAAAGTATAACAACAGCGTAGAATTTATGGAAAATGCAACACCGGGAGCCGTCGGCGATTATCTGCAGCAAGGCGCTCCAAAAACGGCTTACGGCCTGTCTAAGCATATCCTGGACAGCGGGAACTACACAAAGACGGCAATGTGGGGAGCCATGCCAGAACAACTGGCGAGCTACGGTACAACACTTGACGATATCCTGACAGAGGGCTTTACGAAGATCATTATGGGCAGCGATATTGACTACTTCGATACAGTTGTTCAGAACTGGCGGGCAGCTGGTGGAGATGAAGCCACCAAGGCAGTTAACGATAAATACGGGAAATAACCGCTTTATGCCAGGAGAGGATGCGTACGTTCTCCTCTCCTTTATTTTATACATCCTTATTACCTCAAGAACGGAGGATCAGGAATGTTCAGAAAATTAAGACAGCAGAGCACCTATCATCTGATGTTGTTACCAAGCATTATCTTAGTGTTCATCTTTAGTTATATCCCTTTTTACGGACTCATCATTGCATTTCAAAAGTACAATCCTGGCCTGGGCTTTAACTCTCCTTGGGTCGGGTGGGACAATTTTGCTCACGTGTTTAGTCAGCCTAACTTTGTGAGGACGATCTGGAATACGCTGTATATGTCCGCCTTTAAAATTATCGGCGGCATCGTTGTACCCGTCATTTTCGCCCTGCTCCTGAACGAAGTTGCTCACAATGCCATTAAACGTACTTTTCAGACACTTGTGTATATTCCAAATTTCTTGTCCTGGGTAATCATGGCAGGTATTATGCTTGACATACTTAGCTCTGATGGCATCGTTAACACTTTTCTGGGTGTACTCGGGATGGAGCCGATCTCCTTCCTTGGCAAACCATCCCTCTTTCCATGGACAATGATTTTAAGCGATATTTGGAAAGGATTTGGCTTTGGCACCGTTGTTTACTTAGCAGCCCTTACCAGTATCGATCCGGGAATTTACGAGGCAGCCGTCATTGACGGGGCCAAAAGGTGGAAGCAAACGATCTACATTACTCTCCCTCTCCTTATGCCGACGATTGTTTTGATGACTGTACTCTCGCTAGGAAATGTGCTCAACGCTGGCTTCGACCAAATTTATAACCTGTACTCCCCTGTCGTCTATCAGACCGGCGATATTATCGACACTTATGTTTACCGTCTTGGAATTCAGCAGGCACAATATTCCATCGGTACAGCCATCGGATTATTCAAGTCCGTCATCTCCAGCGTGCTGGTTGCCTTGTCGTATTTCCTTGCCTACAAGGTAGCGGGCTATCGTATCTTCTAAGGGAGGCACTGCCATTATGATTGAAGACAAAAGCATGGGAAGACGCTTATTTCATATCTTTAACTATACGATTTTGATTGTAATCTCTCTACTCTGTATCCTCCCCTTTATCAATCTGCTGGCCGTTTCATTCAGCAGCAGTGCGGCTGTGTCCGCCGGCAGTGTTTCGTTCTGGCCTATCGATTTTACGACCAAGGCTTATGAATTTGCATTGACAGGGGGGGAGTTCTATAGTTCCCTCTGGGTAGCCATAAAACGGGTCGTGCTCGGAACAACAGTAAATCTCGTGTTAATGATGCTCACTGCTTACCCGCTCGCCAAATCGAAACATAAGCTGATGGGCCGCAATGTGTATATGACTTTTTTCATCGTGACCATGCTTTTTAATGGAGGGTTAATTCCAACCTACCTCGTCGTGGTTAAAATGGGACTGATCGACTCCATCTGGTCGCTGATTCTACCTGGTGCCCTTCCTGTATTCAGCATGCTTATCCTCATGAATTTCATTAGGGGGCTGCCGGAGGAAATCGAAGAATCGGCAATCATTGACGGAGCAGGTCCTCTCCAGGTGCTTGTCCGTATTCTGCTCCCTCTCTTGAAGCCTGCTCTCGCAACAGTCGGCTTATTTAGTATCGTTGGACATTGGAATTCGTGGTTCGATGGGATCATCTATATGAACAATCCTGCCAATTATCCGCTGCAAAGCTATCTTCAGACCCTTTTGCTCAGCTTTGAGCAAATCATGCTGAAATCGGGAACCGATTATACGCAGCTGCTGTCTATGATGAACGCCAGGACCGGGCGAGCAGCACAAATGTTTCTAGGCGCCATTCCGATTCTGATCATATATCCGTTCCTGCAGAAGTATTTTACCAAGGGCTTAGTACTCGGCAGCGTCAAAGGGTAAATAAAAGGCTTGCAGTATTTGGCTGCAAGCCTTTTATTATTTATGGTGAGCCTCTTTCAAACCAATGGATTAGGTAGCGACTATTGACTAACTGCACGTTTTACCGCCTCTGGTTGATTCGAAATAGCAGGCAGCAGAATGGTAAATACCGTACCTTCTCCCAGTATGCTTGCAGCCTGCAAACCATATGACGGACCGAAATGAAGCTGTATCCTCCGCTGCACATTTTGTACCCCGATCCCCTTGACTCCATCATCTGCACCCGCACTGCTCATCTCCAATAAGTCTTGGATCGTTTCCTGGTCCATACCGGCTCCATTGTCGTAAACTTTGATAGCAATGTCATCTCCTTGGAATTGAATTTGGATCGTAATGATTCCCCCTTCTTCAAGTTCGGCAAAACCATGAAAAATCGCATTTTCAATGATCGGCTGCAGAATCATTTTTGGCATATAATAATCGAGCATATTATCCTCAATCTCATATTTCATCTGGATAGAATCGTAGTACCTGACATTCTGAATGGTAATGTAATTTGATATATGATCTAACTCCTCGCGAATTGATACCAAGGTTCCATCGGACCTTGTTGCATAGCGGAGCATGGAGATCAGTGCCTCTGTCATTTCCACAATCTTATCAGCTCTTTGCATGGACGCAATCCATTTAACCGATCCGAGTGTATTATACAGAAAATGGGGATTGATCTGGGCATGCAGTGCACGCATCTCCGCTGCTGCTTTGTCGATTTCTTCCTGCTGCACTCTCTCAACCAGCCTTTTTAATTCATACGACATCTTATTGAATCGAATAGACAAGTAACCTATTTCATCCCGAGAGCGAATATGCTCTACCTGTTCGAAATGCCCTTTTTCAACCAAACCGATATTCCGTATGAGCTTCTTAATAGGACGTGTAATGACATGGGATAAGAAGATGGAAATAATGGCCGCAAAAACCGACATGACCATTGCCAGTGTCACAAGATTGCTTCCTAATATCGCGCCATCCGCAGTCAGCTCTTCCATAGGCATATACAAATAGGTTGTCCATTTCTGCTGACTTAGCGGATTAATCGCAACGACGTTTAAGGATTCGTCAGGTCTTACGTTGTCCCGAAATAACGTGCCGATGAGCTGGTCGTTAACGTTATATACGATTTTCTCATCCTCATCGACGATCATAAACCTCGATCGAAGCCCTTCCTGCAAGTTACGATTCACGATCTCAACAAACTTAATATCGATGCTGACAACAATCACCCCTAGCAGCTTCCCCGTGGCCACATCATAAATTTTTCGAGCATGTGATACTGCCAATATTTTATTTTTCAGTTGATTGTCGATCCTTGTCGTCAGCGTGATGATGCGATCATTCGAATGCATGAATTTTTTGAACCACAATTCGCTTTCCACATTGTAGCTTGTGTCGATGGGTTGGTTGGGGCTGACAAACAGATCATCTCCTCCGTTCAGATTGTAGAGATAAATGGAAAATACGCGGTCCTTCATCATGATGTAGTTCATCAAAATATTGTAGGCCGCATTCTTGTTCTGTTTGCCGCCATCTCTTAGGTAATCTTGGATTGGAAAGCTTCCTTCATGAGTTGCAGATACACTGCTGCTGAGTCCGTTGCTGGCCAGTAACGAAATTTTCTCAATCTCTTTAAGGAACTCGTCAATGCGAATATTCGTCTGTTTGGCTAGATCGTTCATCAGCTTCGTGTAGTTCTGGACCAATAACCGCTCGGAGGAATAATACGAATTGATGGTCATCACAAGTACCGGAAGTATAATTACGGTCAAACAAATAACCATGATCTTGTTCTTGATTCGAAAAAGTGAAGCACGCTTCCACATCATGCACCTCTATTCAGTGATTACAGTGAGCTATACAATGATTCATCCTATTTATAAATATAGGGCTGTAAGCCATCTACAGCATGGTTCACAGCCCTATTCCTCCTGTTCATTAGTCTGAGTTATTCTTTCCACGAACCGTAATCTCCGCTTTTGCTGTGTGGCCTGCCGTTTCAAGTGTCCAGCCCGGCTCTCCAAAATAAGGTGTACCGTCAGGCAGCCACAAGAGCTGCTGCACGCGGGCGTGTCGATTAGGATCATATAACGGTTCGCCTGTAATCTCGCAACCGCTTTCAAAAATTACGAATATACTAACCTCTGTATTCTTCAGGACTTACACCGACGATTTTCTTGAAAATTTTGCTGAAATACGTGTAATTGTGATATCCGACCTTATCCGCAACCTCGTATACGCGCAATCTTCGATTCTCTAAATATGACTTCGCCTTCTCGATGCGGATACGAGTTAAATACGAGACAAAATTCTCATTCTTCTCTTGTTTGAATACTCGGCTCAAGTAGGATGGATTCACATTAATCTGGCTGGCTACGCTCTGGAGTGTGATATCTTCCGCGTAGTACTGGTGAATGATATCGACGGCGATGTCTGCATAGGTAAGCTGCTGCATAGTACGGCTTTTGGTCTGTAAACATTCCAGCACATAATCCTGTACAATCCGGTGCAGTTCATACCATGTCTCGGCAGCTGAGACCGACTCGTAAGGAGACTTTCTTTCGGATAACAGAAGCGCCCTGGAGGCTTGGGAAAATTGGGTATTGAAGATCTCCAAGAGCAGAACGTAGGCCTTGCGGATAGCTTGCTCGTCAGCCCACGCTTCCTCTAGTTCTATACGAAATTCATCCAAGAAGTTACTCATCCACTCCGCATTATGACGATCAAGAAGGAGTCGCAGCTTATTCTCACGATCTCTGCTCAATGTATATTGAACGCCTGCACAATCGGTTGTGAATGTCATATCTTCGAAGAAATGAATGCTGCTGCCGCCTGTAAAGAAACGATGCCGCCATGCAGCATCTGCCTCTCGATAAGCCCTCTTCAGAGATAACAGATCCGGAACAATCGTGCTCACTCCGACAGAAAAGGTTAGATTCATGAAGTCCTTCATGGTACTGAGAATCTTACCGCACAACTTCTCGATCTCCTTCCGCCAAGCCCCTTCCTCCACTTGGGTTGCATTTCTGATGACCAGGTACTCGGAAGAGCTCTCCACAACAATTTCGCAGTTCTCTCTAGTCGGAGTCACCTCTTTAATGACATTCAAGATCGAGAAACGAAGCAGTTTCTCATCCTTCTCCTTGTATTTCTTCTTCACTTCTTCGAATTGATCCATCTTGAATTTGATGAGCACCAGCTGATGTGGATTCAAGCGTACCTGAAGCTGCTCGGCCTTGAAGGCAGCCTCTTCCCCAACTGGAAGACCGCTTATTAAATCCTTAAAGAAGTTTTCCTTCAGATGCGTCAAGCTCTG
Organism: Paenibacillus shunpengii; assembly: GCF_042684905.1. Lineage (NCBI taxonomy): Bacteria > Bacillati > Bacillota > Bacilli > Caryophanales > Paenibacillaceae > Paenibacillus > Paenibacillus shunpengii. The sequence continues at coordinate 2,299,250 of NZ_JBHUMJ010000002.1, forward strand.
CGTAAAATGAAACGGCGCAGCAAACAAGCTGTCCTGGCTGCCCATCTCGGACAACATTTTTCCACGAATTCTAGTCAGCAGGTCTGTAAGTGATGCCGGCGAGATTTCGCTCTTGATTAAATAGTCCAAGGCTCCCAGCCTAAGCGCTTCCTTAACATAGGCGATCTCATCAAAATTACTAAGAATGACATATCGGCAGGACGGTAGTGCCTTCGATATTTCCCGTATCAGCTCCAGGCCATCCATAAGTGGCATTTTGATATCCGTAATGATTAAATCAGGGGTACTTCTAAGCGCAATTTCTAGAGCTTCCTTGCCGTTCCCGGCTTCTCCCACAATGCGGAATCCATGCTCTTCCCACATTAACGAGGAACGGATTCCGATTCGCATCAGCATCTCATCATCCACAATCATCAATTTATACATCGATACCCCTCAATTTTTCCTAAATTGTTCTATTAATTCGATAGGTGACACCGATTTCCTGCCCTAATTAGCTTCTTCATCGTATACTTGAATTATGGAAACAATTATCGCATGATATAAACAATAATCTAAGGTGAATGGTGACACTCATGAAGAAGGTTCGATTAAGATGGTTTACGGATGATAAAGAATTTCCATTTTTCATTCAATACGGTGGTCATACCGAAGATTTTCCTCTGCACTATCATACAGATTTCTCAGAACTTGTTATCGTACTGAATGGTCATGCAACCCATATTGTTAATGACGAAATTTCGTTTATTAAGAAGGGACATGCTTTTGTAATCAATGGCGAAACGGCCCACGCTTATCTAGATCCTTGTGATTTTAGAATATGCAATATTATGTATCAGCCCGAGATGTTACAGCATATTGGAGCTGATCTCATCTCTTTCAATGGATATCATGAATTGTTCGTGTTGGAACCACTTTATCGTAATAAGACCAAGAATCATTTATATATGTCTCTAACCGATCTGGAGTATATAGAAGCCTTCATTGACGGCATGATAAATGAGTATCAAATAAGACAGCCGGGTTATAAGACCATGCTAACTTCAAAATTCACTGAACTTGTTACTTATCTATCAAGACAACGTGAATCAACTCGAAAATCCACACAAGAGCATATAAGGCATCTGGCGACAGCATTATCCTATATTGAGGATCATTATCTGGATCAGATTTCTTTAGAAGATATAGCGCTCTATTCTAATATTTCTCCAAGACATCTCAACAGAATTTTTAAATCTCACTATCAGACTTCACCCATCGCATACCTTCAACGTTTGCGATTAGAACGAGCCTGCAATCTTCTAAGGCTAACCCAGCTGCCTATAACTCAAGTATCATATCAATCCGGGTTCAACGACAGTAATTATTTCACAAGAAGATTTCGCAGCACTTATGGAATATCTCCCAAACAATTCAGACAAAGGGAATTAACGTGAGACCTCAATCCCCTTTAGATTTAGCCGGAGAAACCAAATGTTTTCCGGTTAAATCTAAGGGGCGACATTCCAGTCCAATCCACTAAGCAAGGTATTAGATCTTTATCGTTTAATTCAATCTGTAATGTTAGACTCCTGATAAATATCAGCATAGGTTTTTGAATCCTTGATCAGATCATCACAGAAAGCCGCTACGTCACGGCCCGTTACTTCGAGCACACCTTTTCCCGCGGCCGCACCCTCTTCAAAAAGATCGACAATCCCCGAGAGCAAACCTGTTTCTTCGGTCAATTCTACAGGACCCACCTTAAAGAGATACTTTTGAATTTCTTTGTAGACGATCTGATAATCCTGCGGGAGCGCTTTGACACGTGCAACGTGGGCTCGCCATTCCTTTTTGCCTTCGATGATATCTTGTATTCGCATTTTACCCTCCTATTTACCTAATTTTTTGGCAATATTATTATTGAGCTGATCGCGCCACTTATCTCGATAAGACTTTGCCCCTTCTTCGCCGGCCAGTGCTGAACAAAAGCCTTTTATATCTCCACCAAGCACCTCTTGGACACTCTGACCCTCTGCCGCTGTTTCTTCGAACAGGCCAAGCACACCATCAAGAATGGGCATAAGGTTACGGCCCGTGAAATCGGAGTGTGGCCAGAGATGGGTATCAATCTCTTCCCATGCGGCTTGATAGTCAGACGGCAGCTTCTTTACTCGTGAATCAAAAGCTTTCATTTCTTTCGTCATATCGCTGCCTGTAATTTGCTCCCAAAAATTCATTCTATCTTCTCCTTTAGCTCATTCATTTTTGAGGATACAAACTCCCATTTAACCCAGAACTTCTGTAATTCCTTACGCCCCGCATCGTTGATTGCGTAAAATTTTCGCGGGGGTCCGATGTCAGAAGGCTTCTTCGTAATCTCCACTAATTTGTTCTTTTCAAGTCGGATCAGGATGGTGTATACCGTTCCCTCCACAACATCGGTGAAGCCGAGCGCGTTCAGCTTCCGTGTGATTTCGTATCCATAGGTTTCTTTGCGGCTTATAATTTCAAGGACACAGCCCTCAAGCACGCCTTTGAGCATTTCAGTTAGGTTTTCCAAGCACAATCACCTTCACTATTCTGTATGACTTGTATGAAGTAATACTTACTACTACTATAAAGTAACACGTAGTAGCCAGTTTGTCAAACAGGATGGCAATCATACAGCGGATAACCACAAACCGCATAAACAAATCCTTGCAGTATTTTAAGAAAGCGCATTTAATGATCACATATAAAATGGGATTACCGGCTGAAGCTCACTCGCAACCGGTAATCCCTCATGGACAGTGCCGACCCATTTTGTTTCGTTAATTATTCTCCGGCTCGTAAACCGCAAAATCATCAAACCGGGTCGCCTGATTTGCCGACCGAATGCCTGCCTTACCTTGCGAAAGCGCCGGCGGCTGGCCCGGGAACAGGCTTCCATTGTCTGTAACGTCAAATACAAGTTTATCGTCCACATACCCCATCAACCGGCTTCCATTTACGACGAGGCGAAGCTGATACCATTTGCCAACGACGTATGGATATGGCATTTTCACCGTGTATTCCTTCAACGCACCGTCTACAGACCGACCTAACGAGATATACCCTTTGCTGCCGCCTGCCAGCCCGTTCTCTCCATCATGAATCCGGAGCATATAAAAGTTTCGGCCGTCTGCGGAGGCACGTGCGATAATACCCGGTAGAGCAGGGCTAGCCACAGCCTTCAACCTTGCTCTCACCTCATAGTTCGTCCATGCACCGGAGCCAACGGTAAACGCCATGTTAGGATTCGTATATTTCTCCAGCACCTTTCCACCGCCGTCGTTGACGACACGGAGGTTCGCCGTATCGATTGCCGTGCCTAGCTTCCAGCCGCTTGATGGATCTTGATTATAAATACCGTTCTCGAAGTCTTCTTCATACAGCACTGCTCCGTGCGCTGCATCCGGATTCGCCTCTAAGTGAACAGTATAGGTCTGAACATTGCCTGCTTCAGCCGTCACCTTGACAGATGCTGTCCCGCTTCCCTCTGTCAGCACCGCATCCGTAATTTGCGCTGTTGCGACATTGCTTGCTGTCGGTACTGCTTCGGTTACGGCCACATACGTCGTCCGTGACGGCACCTTGACCGTATACTCGTAAATACCCGGAATGAGTATAATATCACTGTCGGCAAGTGCTCCCGGGTTATAAGGTCCGCTGTCCGGGATAACGGACAGCTTCAGACTGCTCAGCGTAGCGTCTTCGCTTGCCTTGGCCATAGCCAGCGTATAGTAGGTTGCTCCGTTGTCATCCGCAGACATAGCGGATACCGTATACTGTTGTTCCTCACCTACACCACCGAGTGGAACAGAAGCTTCCTCCGATGGATGTACCCTGGCGTGCGCTCCGTCATAAACCGAGGCGGTTACCGTTGCAGTATCGGATTGAGCAACGGGCAGCTTCAGCGAATAGCGGCTGATGTATGGGCTAAATCCTTCAATGCTTTGGCCGTTAACCTGTATATCGCCAAGCAGCGGCATAATCGGATACACCTTTATTTCGTCAAATTGAACCGATGCCAGATTACTGCGCAGCCCTGCTTTCCCTGAGGCAAGCTTCTGATCAGTTGTATCCGTATATTCGATTAGCTTCGAGCCGTCTACATAACCGGTCAGACGATCACCCACTGCCTCAAGCTTAAGGGTGTGCCACTCCATAGGATCAAAGGACTCCGGCAGTTCCGCACTGCCCAGCTCTTCTTCATTATTGCCGTTTGAATGATGCCTGTTCAGAACAACACGGGTACCTGAAGTGGAATGCTCCAAGTAAAAGAAATAGTGTTTGCCGCCATTAGCCGTCCTCACAAGCAGCCCCATCTCTGCACTGCTACCTTCAAGAGAAGCAGCTAACTTCAGCCGGGCTTCCATGCCAAGGTCGCGCGTATCCTTCATTTGAGCGTCAGTAAAAATGGCAACCACAGGCGTTTCACTAACGGATGCGCCTTCTGACATCACATAAGTATCACCGTATACGGAATCCGTTACAGTTAGCCATCTCGCTTGCTTTTTGCTATTCCCTTTCTTATTCCATTCCTCAACCTCAGCCTGTTCTTCTGCCGTCTCAAAGCTGTTCTTATACAGAGCATCCGCATAAACGTTGATCCCATTAATGGATAATGCACCGCTCGCCGTGGAACCGGTAACATTCAGCTTGACGTAACGGGCTCTCGGGTTATTCTCAAACCCGTTTAGCGACCTGCCTAATTCGTATTCAACTTCAGCGGCGGTGGAGTAGAATTGGCCGTCTCTGCTCGTTTGAATTGTATACTGAAAGCCGCGGGAGGACGAATCAGTCCATTCCACCTCCGTCCCGGACAAATGATATTCCTTCCCTAAGTCAATCACGACGCTTTGCGGGTAATCGCTGCTCTCCGCCGCCGCAGCTGATATAGAATCACCGTCTACAAGTGCCTGCAGATTCTTTAGGCTGCCTTCCGCCAGCTTTACCTCTTTACCTGCAGATACGATATTGCTTATGCTGGAGTCAACAGCCTCCAGTTCAATGAGCATGACGGCATTTGGGCTTAAAGTCTGAGTGAGTACCTCATTCCCAGTCACATTCATCGAGCCTTGCTCGGCAAGCTCCAGCTCATCCTGCTTGTTGTAGGCATAATTGCTGCTAGTCGCATCTACAATATATTTTCTGTACCTGATCGCTTTCCCTTCGAAACCGGCCGGAAGATTGCGCACCGCAATGCTAACATCCTGGCTGACCGTTCCATCCAGCTGATGGTTCCATACCAGCATCGAAACTTTAGAATCGCTGTTCCGGGTCGCCAGCAGTCTTACGCCGGTATTGCCTGTATGTCCTCCCTCCGTATGAACCTTGTCGTCTCCGAGCCGGGCGAACATTCGCATCGTGTTGAAGTAGGGCGTCATGTACGTATGACCAAGAAGCTCGTAATAGCGCAGCTTATCCGGCGTGCCGACAAGCTGAAACTTATTGATGTCCGGATTTCCCCATAATATATCAATACGGGCGACCTCGTTCAGTGCGCCTAAATCAAGCTTCAGCCACGACCAATAATCGGCCTGCCTGAAGAAAGTGGAGGAGTCATTATCGATGACGGAAGCTACCGATGGATCGCCAGCTGCGTTTGGAATGGTAACCGGATTACCATCGCGATCATAGAGGCGCAGCTCTTTGATTGTCATTTCCCCTGTTGTTGCCGATTCGCGCCAGCCGCGCAAATTCATATATCGCACCGGCCCCTCGTAGCCGGAATCAAAGCTTTGATACGCTTCGGTATTCCCGCTGCTTAAGGCGTAATCCACATCAAACTGGTTTTTGAAATAAGCATTCAGCGTATGGACTGCCACCCAGTTCATCGGTATATCGGTGCCGCCCTTCTCGTAGTAATACGCCGAATCCGTCATGAAAGCCGCTTGCTTGGCTAAGGCAATATTGTTAGTAGAATCGCTTAATCCCCCTCCCCCTTTCCAGCCGTATTCGCTGACGACAGTAATAGCTTCCGGATAATACTGCCGCAAATACCGTTTCATCTCCAGCTCTTGCGTTTCATTCTCCGACGTTTGTGTCCGGTAGCGGTGCCAGGAGACAAAATCGACATGATAGCCTTCCCGGTAGGCGATATCGACAAATTCCTTTTGCTTCGCAAAATCATAGCCAGAAAGCACGGGACCGCCAACCTTAATCCGCTTTCCCTGCCCTTCCTGGAATGTATCATCGAGCCCAAGCTGCTCGTTCACCCACAGCACCGCTTCGGACATCCCTTGATACATTCGCATATAGCCGGGTTTATCATCGGTATGCTCCATGACGTTCAGCTCATGCCCGTAAAAGGCCGGTTCGAGATTAGGCTCATTCCCAACTTCGATATATTCCAGCTTCGGATTTTTTTGCTTTAAGGTCATGATGATTGTTTTCATTGCCGCATCAAATTCAGACCAGTTCATTTCCGATTCACCGGCTATGAGCCGATTTTTACCGGGATTAGAAGCGCCCCCATACGAATAGCCAAGTGTCAGCATCAACGATTCAGAGAACTGCCCCATGAAATCGTACGTTTCCTTCCTGCCATGCTTCAGGTCCGGATTCGTGGCCAAATTATCCGGATCATTGATGGAATAAGCCAAGTAATCCGGATTATTTGCATCCTTGTTGTAATACCAATTGATTTTGACAAAATCCCGCACGACTTTAGTTCGAATTCCTTTCAGTTCATCGACGACATGAACAGGGAGCGGCGTATAGTTCGTATTGTTGAACTGCTCCGTGCGGATCAGCTTGCCATCCGGTATCGCGTAATCGGCTGCCAATTCCACCTCGGCAGAGCTGGATGCCATTGCATGGCCAACTCCCCCTCCTGTTGATGATGTCGGCGATAGTCCGAGTACTGCGGTTACGGCCATAACAGCTGCCATCAGCCTCGATAAGCGCACTTTGAATAATTTTGCACCTTGTAGTCCAGTCGTGTACATTTTCATGTGTGCCGGATTCCTCCATTTACCATAGATTTGGTTCCCTCCTATGCTCCACATCGTTATTTACGCTATCCTCTACACCAACCTGAATATGGTGGCGGCAATTTATCTCTCAAGCAAGTAACTCCTTATATGAACCGCAGCTCTGTAAAAGGAGCCTTCCTCCGATGGAAGTGATTTCCCCGCGTTAACCCAGCTTATCCCTGTAATTGCCCGGCGTCATCCCTTCCATCTTGCGGAAGTAACGGATGAAGTTTGCGGGATTATTATAGCTGAGCCTGTAGGCAATATCTGTGATCGTCATATCCGTTTCCTTCAACCAATGCTTCGCCATCTTCAGCCGGTATTGAGCTAAATAATCTGCAAAGTTAATGCCGGTCTCCTGGCGGAAGACGCGCCCTATATATTGGGGATGATAATTAAGCCGCATGGCGCATTTCTCCAGCGTAAGATCGGTATCAAATGCCTCTTCAATCAGACGGATAACGCCTTGAGAGATCGTATCAAATTGGGCCTGCCTGCGGTCATCCAGCAGACGAATGCCCGGTATAAGTACATGGCTTCGAAACCATTCCTGTGTCTCGGCTGCCGTATTAAGCTTCTGAAATTCGCCAAGCAGGGAGCTTTCGCCAAACTTGAACAGCTGAGACGATATGCCGGCGTCCTGGAACAACCGGACCACATCCATCAGCAGCCTGGCAAGAGCCAGCTGGTAATCATTATGATTACCGTCTTGTTTGGCCAGAGCTTCCATCAGAACCTTAAGTGCAGCCCCTGCCCGCTCTTCGTCGACCGATTGGATGGCAGATAGCAATTCTTCTCCTAGCTCTCTCGGATAAATTACTTCCTTACTTTTATCCGGCATGACGTCCTCGATGAACAGAATCGCTTCCTCGCCAAGCCGTGCACGGTATTTGAGTGCCAGCCCGCTTTCTGCGAATGCTCTTCCCGCTGCTTCCCATTGTCCGAAAGGCCGGCTGATCCCGATACTCGTCTGCAGATACACATAATGCTTGACTGACGCCTGTACCTGGCTGGACCGTTCGAATACAGCTTCCTTGAACGACTGATCGGACAAGGCACCAGCCCCAGCCAGTACAACTACCGCGTCCTGCACAATTATCGGCGGGAGGCGGTCACCTGCCGGCATTAGTTCAGCAGCTATATTACTGACCGCAAACAACAGCAGCTCCAGATCCTTCTCCGAGAAACGACCGCTGTTCAGTCGTTCAATCTGGATCTGGATAACCCGCATTGTATTCCATTGCTCCACTTGCTCATAGCCGTAATAGTGAAGCCGCTCCCGCAGATCCTGGCCATTGCCCTCATTCAGCAGCAGCTTGCGTACAAGAAGCTCCACCAGCTGTTCCTGCTGTCCTTTCATCTCAAATCTAAGACGGGACTGATCCGATAGAATCCGCTCGATCCGCTCTGAGATAGCCAGAAACTCATCCCGCGCCTGCCCTTCCTTCCCGTCCAGCAGCTTGTGATAAATGCGCCGTACAGGACTATACATCCGCCGTGAGCCAATCGTGGCAAACAGAACGGTAGCGGCCAGCAGGGTTACACTAATCAAAATGGAGGTCCAGCCAATCGCTCTCGCCTGGCTCGTGATTGAAGCGGTGGGAACAACAGATAAATAGGTCCAGCTGTTATAAGGGGATTTGCGGAAGGATATCGAAACCTGCTCGCCGTTCACTTCCTCCTGAATGACGCCTTCTGAGCCGGAAACCTGTACTATATTCTGGATATAAGCTTGGTCTGTCAAATCCGCTCCAATGATGGCATCGTCCGAATCGGCGATGACGCGATGATCTTCATCCATAATGAAGATACGCCCAGGCAAGGAGTCGCTTGCAATCCACTGATTCAGCTGCTGTGGTGATAATACGACTGCAATGAGACCTCGCGGACTAACGGCATTGATCGGCCACTTCTTCACGCTAAGGACTGCATTGTCCAAATCGACCGTGCCTTCCGGGCCTTGCAGCGGAGCCGAGCTGCCGCTGATCCAGACTGAGCCTTGCGGAAAGTCTGAATAGTTGTGAAGCTTTTCCTTCAGGCTGGGAGGGTTGTATTCGTTCATGCCTGCATTCGTAATGATCCAGTCCTTCTCCAGGCTGTACAGATAAACGTCCTTGATGCCCAATTCGTAGGATTGAATGGCAGCGATTACATCGTACAGCTCAAGAATGAGCTCCCGGTCGCTGATGCTTAGCGAAGTTGGAAATGCGCCGGTTACGGCGGGCATGCTTAATATTTGCGTGGTGGAATTATCGATCATCTTCAGTGCTTGCTCTACACGGAGCTGGCTTTGCCGTAATACTTGAGCATTGCTATCCTCCGCTTGCCGCAGCACCGACATAGAGGAGTAGTGATACGAATACCATCCCAATGTTAGAATTGGAAATATCCCGATCATGGATGTGAGAATAACCAATTTCAATAAATAGCTGGATGTGCGCATCGTTCACTACCCCCGGTATACGTTATTGTGCCTGCATCATTCAGGCGCCTTTAGAGCACATGCTCGATATAGTTGGTTGATATCTTATCATAATAATGTGGGTCAGCAGCACTCCTATATCGTACTATTTGGCACTATCGTTATAGGCTTTCGTATATTCCTCAATAATTTTGTCTCCGCCTTCCTCCCTCCATCGGGCAACCGCTGCGTCAAAATCCGCTTCGGTAATCTCGCCCATAATGAACTTGACTCTTGCATCTACAATAATTTTGTCCAGCTCAGAGCCCACTTCGCTGTACGTATCGGATATATGAGAGAGTACCGGATTGCTGACGGCAATCTCCTTGTTTTTGTTGTACATTTCGTTGCGCATATGAACGAGCGGTCCGCCAAATGTTGTAACCTTATCGCGCAATACAGCTAGCTGAGACGAATCGCCCATACCGTATTCTACAAGCATTTTGGAGTCGGTCGTCTTCACGTATTCATCGTTTACGATCTCATACTGACGTCCTTCTAGACCGTTCACCAGCATATTCTGCATATCTTCATCCGACACCTTATCGAAGAAGTTGAGCACCGCCTTCAAATCTTCCTCCGTTTTCACCGTCGTCTTCGGAATCATAAATAGTCCATAAGAACCCGAGCCGCCTGCGCTGCGAAGTCCTTTAGGTCCTTCCAGTGCATTGGTCATCGTAATCGTGCCGGTCGGCACAATCTTTTTGACGCTTTCTTCAATACCTTGCGCATCGTTCAAGTTGGCAACCCATGCACCTGCTTTGCTGGCGTTAATCAGCTGCTTGCCATCCTTCACTACAGCGAAGTCCAGATTGATTAGTTTCTCGTCGTACAGCTTCTGATAGAATTTCAATGTCTCTTTATATACTGGAGTCATATGCGCCGGAATCGCCTTGCCATCTACGATCTCCCAGTCGACCGGACCTCCGTGCCATACAAGCATCGAACGCCAGCTGCCTGATTCTGCCGATTCAGCAAGCCCAATTGTATCGGCCTTGCCATTTCCGTCTGGGTCACCATTTGCAAAGGCCTTCAGCACCTCATAGAATTGATCAATCGTCGTCGGCATCTCCAGGCCCAGCTTCTCCAGCCAGTCTTTGCGTAGCATAACGCCGTCCCTCGCCAGATCGCGCTCCCGGTAAATGCCGAATACTTTCCCGTCGATGGCTATACCGTCAAGAGCGATCTGATCCATCCGGCTTAAATTTGGATAATCCTTCAGATAAGGCCCTAGCTCCCAGAACATCCCTGAGCGGACGGCATTCAAAATGTACGGCAGCTTCTGATTCAATACCAGGATGGCGCTAGGCAATTCTCCTGATGCAACCGTCGCGCTGACTTTATCGGGATAAGTGGTCGACGGCACCCAAGTAAGTGTTAAATCCGTATTGGTGCGCTCCTCCAGCCGTTTATAGATTTCGCCTTCCGGATCAAGAAACTCTGGATTGTAGCTCGTCAGCATGATAGACATTTTGAACGGCTTCTGCCCATCTGTACCGGCTGCCGTTCCTGTCCCTTCTTGCCCCGTATTCCCTGCCGATCCGCCGCCAGCACAACCGGCGAGTAAGCTTGCAGCAAGCACTGTTGTACAGAAGGCAGCCCCCCATTTAATTCGCTTTTGTTTCCTTGCCATTGTCATAAGCCGTTTACCTCCCTATTCATAAACAAATTTATTCAATGTTCCTCTTCTCATTATCAGCCCTTCACAGAGCCTAATAAGGCTCCCTTGGCAAAATGCTTTTGCAGAAACGGATACACAAGCAGAATTGGCAGGGTGGAAACGACGATAACCGCCATCTTCACCGATTGCTCAGGCGGAACAAAGTCTGACTCGAACGCGGCCGTATCACCGATATTACCGCCTTGGGACAAAATAACGATTTGCCTTAGCAGAACCTGAATCGGCCACATGGTTGAATCGTTAATGTACAGGACAGCGCTGAAGAAGGTATTCCAATGCCCTACCGCATAAAATAAGCTGAATGTAGCAATTACAGGCAGCGATAACGGAACCACAATTCGAATCAAAATGCCCGGATCACTTGCGCCATCTATCTTCGCTGCTTCCTCCAGCCCTTCGGGCAGCTGCTGGAAGAAGCTTCTTATAATAATGAGATTAAATGCGCTAACCGCTCCAGGAATAAGAAGCGACCAATACGTATCGATCATGCCTAATTCCTTGACGACTAGAAACGTAGGAATCATACCGCCGCTGAACAGCATCGTGAAAATCACCATAAGCTGAATCGGCTTGCGAAAGTCCAAATCCTTTCGCGCCAGCGGATATGCCATCAGGCAGGTAACAACGATATTGATTAAGGTTCCGAATATGGTAATGAATATGGTAACGCCAAGGCTTTTGACCAGCGTGCTGGTTGAGAATATAAATTCGTAAGCGCTTAAAGTAAATTCCGTAGGAAACAGAATAAATCCTTTCTCAAGCAGCTCGCTTTGGGTCGCGAATGAGCCCGCTACGACATAAACAAAAGGAATAATGGTAAGCAGAGCAAACAATCCGAGCAGAACAACATTCAATGTATCAAACATTTTGCTGCCCCATGTGCGGTCCCGAACCATCAAATACACCTCCCTTCTTCACCAGGTTATAAAATACCTTCCTCTCCAAACCGTTTCGCCAAATAGTTGGCTCCAAATACAAGCGCTAGCCCAACGACGGACTTGAACAAGCCAACGGCGGTGCTGTAGCTGTACTGCCCTTGCGCAATGCCGGTTGAATAGACGTACGTATCGAATACTTCCCCAACTTCACGGTTCAGCGGATTCAGCATCAGCCATATTTGCTCAAAGCCCGTATCAAGAAAATTGCCAAGCCGCAGAATAAGCAGCACGATAATGGTGGATCGGATTGCCGGCAGCGTAATGTGCCATAGCTGGCGGAAACGGTTCGCTCCGTCCATCCTCGCTGCTTCATACAATTGGGTGTCTACGCCAGCCAAGGCGGCGAGGAATATGATCGTTCCCCAACCGGTCTCCTTCCAGATGACCTCAGCGGTAACGAAGCCGCGGAACCATTCCGGGCTGGCGAGAAATTGTATCTTCTCTCCCCCAAACGCAGCAATGGCTTCATTGACTACCCCGCCCTCCGTCGTAAACAGCAGATACGCAATGGAAACGATTACAACCCATGACATGAAATGAGGGATATAGATAAGTGTCTGGATAAATCGCTTGTATACCTCAATCCGCAGCTCATTCAGCATAAGCGCTACAATGATCGGCAGCGGGAAAAAGAAGAAAATATTATACGCTGCCAAAATGAACGTATTCTTAAGCAGCATCCAAAACAATGGATCCCCAAAAAAACGGTCAAAGTGCTTCATGCCCACCCATTCACTGTTCAAAAATCCGAGAAAAGGCTGGTAATTTTGAAAGGCAAGCAAGACTCCATACATCGGAATATATTTAAAAATAATGAAGTAAATCAGTCCAGGCAGCAGCATGATGTACAGCCATTTGTTACGGACCATCCGCCTCAGCCTGTTACGGTGATATGCTTTGCCGACCGAGGACGGATGTGGGGTAATCACTTCGCTCTTCATATGGCATCTCCTTTCTTCCTCTTTCTCTCTTCCAAATACGAAACGGCGCCGTTTCTATTCCTCCGAATTGTAGGTGAATCGTCCTGTTGCCGTATATAGTCATTCCGATAGAAGTTAAAAAAATCCAGATGCAGCAAGGGTTTGCCGAAACCGTATAATCATTAACATACCTGGATAGTCATTTGAGAAGACGGACCGCTACATTACATTCAGCATGACTTTTCTTGATTTGGAAACGTCTATCCCCATAAAAGGTGTATAATGTAAAGAACTTATTGAAGAAGGAAGTTATGTCATGCTGCTTACTATAAACCGTATACTTAACCGAATGATGCCGCTGATTACTCCGCTCAGTGTCTTGATTGGTGTGCTTTGCGGAAGTGCGCTTTCCTCTTATACTCCTTTGACTCCCTGGCTATTTGCTTTTATGACATTTACCGGAAGCATCAGCCTTGGATTTAAAGATTTTTTGAATGTGCTTAAAAATCCGCTGCCTTTGTTCATCTGTATCTTTATTCTTCACATTGCAATGCCGCTGGTTGCCCTTGGGTTCGGGAATGCACTCTACTCCTCCGAAGATTATACAATTACCGGACTTGTGCTAGCTGCAGTTATTCCGACCGGAATTAGCAGTTTTATATGGGTCAGTATTTACAAAGGAAATACGGCGCTTACGCTATCCATCATTTTGATTGATACACTGCTAGCTCCCTTTGTCGTACCAGGTGTTCTATCATTGCTGATCGGAACTAGCGTTGAGCTGGACACTTGGGCCATGATGAGCAGTCTGTTCTGGATGATCGTGGTACCATCACTACTGGGCATGGTGCTTAATGAATGGAGCAAAGGCAAGGTGGCTCCTAAGTGGAGTCCCAGACTAAATCCATTTTCCAAACTTTTTATGGCTGTTGTCATCATGATTAATGGATCTGTCATTTCTCCATACCTGACTGACATTAACCTGCAATTAGTTGGGCTTGCTGTCGTTATTGTGACTATGGCGGCTTCTGGATACGCCCTTTGTTTTCTTACGGCCCGAATCCTGCGTTGGAATGAAGCAGACGAAGTCGCTCTTCTATTTAATGGAGGCATGCGTAATATTAGCGCAGGTGCAGTTCTTGCCGTTTCATACTTTCCTCCTCCGGTCGCTGTACCGGTTGTGCTCGGGATGGTATTCCAGCAGCTCTTGGCTTCAATCGTTGGCTTCCTGCTCGGAACCCGCTCCAGGAACAAAAAGATCGCGGGGGAATCCTCTATAAACCAAACATAGAGCAATTGTATTTAGCTCAAATAAAAAAAGAGCAGCTACCCATCGGTAGACTGCTCTCCTTAGTTGCATAAATATTATCCAAACAATGCTTTGATCAGCTGCTTGTCGTTCGTCTCCCAGGCTTGGCGACCCAGTTTATGTAAGTATTTCGGCCGTTCGTTAAGATACTGCTGCACATCAGGCATTTCCCCCGGGTAATGAATGACCTTGTTGTACCCCAGAATATCCTCGCTGAAATGAGCAAGCTGATGGGTAAAGAACAGCGGATCATAATGATGAAAGTTGTATACAACCTTCGAATCATCCGTAAGCGTAAGCTCCTTCGAGGTCAGCACGCTGTTGGCGTCGTTGCCGCCGACGAGAATCGTTCGTCCATATATTTCATCTATTAAGTATATCCAGCGTTATTTTCGCAATCTGTGTAATCACGATAGGGTCTTTTGTCATTTTAGCAGATTGAGTTAAGGCATACCGAGCGTGATATAGATAAGCAGCCAGCTCTCGCAAATCGACGTTTGGATCAAATTCTCCTTGTTTTTGTCCACGGATCAAGGCTTCATAAATCGCCTGCTCCAAGAGAAGCTTATCCTGTACGAAGATTTCAGCGATTTCATGGTCATGTGGAATCTGATCAATTGCACTATTTAGAATAAAGCATTCATTTCGGCGCTTCTCATCTGTTAGTGCTTCCACAATAGTCCCAAATATATGGTTAATGGCTTCCTTAACGTGTGCTGACTGCTCCAAATAAGCCACAACTGAAGATGATTTCTCATTAACATAGTACTTAACTGCTTTAATGAAAAGGTCACGTTTCGTACCGTAAGTGTCGTATAAACTTTGCCGGGCTATCCCGAGACCATCGAGTAAAATTTGCAGTGATGTGCCTGCGTATCCATAATGGCCGAATACTTCCATAGCCTTATGCAGCACAATCGTCGTATCAAACTCCTTATTTCTTGCCAAAAAGCCCGCCTCCCTTCTCTTCATCCTATCTTTCATAGAATCTCTCAGTCAAGCATAATAACAAATATACTAACCGTACCTATTAAGATATAAGGAATTCATCTCTTATCCCAATAGGACTTATAGACCCCTATTCTTAAGTGTTCAGTCTATGTTCATTGGTGCTGTTTATCGCTGATAGCAGAGTTCCATAGGGAAGCATGTTTTTCCGCGAACCTATGGAAGGAAATCGGCTCCTTTCCAGTCAACCTAACCACCGTGTCAGTCCTTAAATCTTCCGTCCCTTCCTCACGGATTCTACGGTCCAGCTCCGTCATGATCTCTGCATAGGTCTTATTGAGTCCTGCTGCTAACCAGCTACGGGTAAGTTCTTCACTTGATATGGATTGGTGAGTCACATTTCTTCCTATTACTTTTGTTATAATTTGACTGATATCTTCATATGAAAGTGAATCAGGCCCAGTTATGATGTGCTCCGTATTATGAGCTTCAACATCAACAAGTGCTCTCACAGCGACTTCTGCAATATCTTCTGCTGATACGAAGCCTACTTTTCCGTGACCTGCGGCACTAATAATTGAATCCTGCTGACGAATCGTCTTAGCATGCTGACCTTCGGTAAAATTCTCCATAAAGTAAGAAGGTCTCAGTACAGTCCACTCAGGGGCCCGTTCCTTCAGTAATTGATGAACCGGTCCAAATACAGGTCCTTCCTCTGAAATGGAGGCACTGCTAAGCAATACAAAGCGACGAACGCCTTGTTCCAATGCCATTTCGATAAAGGGTTGCATCACTTCAATTGGTTCTGGATCGCCTACCGGAGCAACCAAATATACGCGTTCTACATTTTCTACAGCTGGAAGAAACGTTAAACGGTCATACCAGTCAAAATGGACTTGTTTCATAGGATTAATAATATCCTGTTTATTTCGAAGTGTCGTACTGTAGGGGTATCCGGATTGATCTAGTCGATTCGCTATTCTCGTTCCCGTCTTACCTCTTCCTCCGGTTATAAGTATTTTGTTATGATTCATCATCAGAGTCATCTCCTTATTGGCTAGTAGCCGTAATTAATTTTGCACCGCATTCAGAACCACTACCGGATTCCAGTAATCCTTAAAGCGTGTAATCTTTCCACCCTTAGTATGGATTACGGAAATGTACGTTTGTTGATATGGTTTTTGTGTCTCTATAATCACTCCATCGCACGTATACTCGGCAACAATTTTCTCATTCGTAATGGTCAGCTCCGCGTTTGAAAAGGCATGCACATTCATCAGCTTAGGCAGCTCATAAATATAATTTCGAATTTCTTGAATACCAACCAAACGCTTAGTGTAACCTTCTGGGGCATAAGGAAATTCAAAGATCGCATCTTCGCTGAACAGCTCTAACCAGCTTTCAAAATCCTGGGTTATGATGCTGTTATGAAATGTTTCTAAGATTTCAGCTGCCTCTGTCTCAGTTAAAATTCCGTTATTCATAGTAATCTCCCCTTCTTTTCGGACCTTTTAGTCTAGAATGATCAAAAAAAATAATGAATAAATGAAATCCCTTTTCCAGAACAATTAGTCTAAAATCGAGAAATAAAAATGAAGATGTACACCCTCATCAGCCTTACCTACTCACTATCTATTGCTAAGCTCAGCTGAATTTACCGAAACTAATCCGTTATCATGTATTTCCTTCCATATTTCACCTCCTTGATCGTTATTATAATAATTACGGACTGATCAGTCAAGAAAATATTTATACATCGTGTTCTTCGTAAAAAAAGCCCGGTTGATCACCGGGCATAACCGCTAAATCGCACCCTTATTGTGGAGGACCATAAACTTCGAATTCCCATATAGAGTAGCCATATATTGTGGCCCGGACGGTTCCGTGCATTCGTATATAGCGGGCTTCTACTTCATCAAAAGTAATGACCTCAAGTCCACCCTTACCTGCTGTAGTACTGAACACATCTCTCCAATGGGTTTCTTGGCTTGGATCATCAGTGACCTGTATTTGATAGCTCTTTCCATAAGCTGCTTCCCAGTAGAGCCTGACTTCGTTTATCTTCTTAATTTCTCCAAGATCAATATAAACCCAACCCGGATCTACACCCCGCTTTGTGCCAAAACGTGTTGCTAAATTCCCGTCATTTACGTACGGAACGGTATCCTCTAATCCGTCTTGGGATGAGCCTACCGCTGGACGGTGCAGTGCCAGGTTAGTTTTCGGGAGCGGTTCGTTATTCTGAACGGGTCTAATGGTGACATCTCCATAATGTTCTTTGTTCAAAAAATTCATCTCGTGCAGCGTAGTCGCCGGTTCGCTTTCACCAGGCATAAAAATATTCTCAAACGTGAGATCAGTAATCAATGCACCTTCCATACCTTTAATTTTGGCAAAACTTTCACCCGCGTCACGTACCGTAATATCCTTCACTTTAACATCATGAATAGGTCCCACCCCGTGATTGCTGCCATTCACAATGAATAAAGTCATCCAGGCACTATTGTCTTCATTCTTTCCACTGATATCTTCAACGTCCATGGATTCAAATCGTACATCACTCACTGTGCCGGTCCCGTATTTGTGATGAATAGCGAATCCTACGGCGGCTTTGTACACAACGCCGTTACGGAATACAATATCAGATTGATTCTGCATGACACCTTGACCCACTTTATATCCGTAGCATAATGTCCAAGCGATCGTATCCTCAAACAGGACGTTCTGAACAGGTTCAGGGTTTCCCGGCCAAGGTACTTTACCTGAAGCAATGTCAGTATCCTCTTGCCAGGCTTTCGTTGAGAACGGATCATCCAGAGAAATGCCTATCACATTTTGTACGACAACATCTTGAGATTCACAAATATCAATACCGTCATTCTCCCCCATGCCCAAACTGTTAAACAGCTTTAAATTTCGAAAAGTAAGATCGTTTGATCGAACTGTCACGACTGCCCATCCCGAAGATTCCCTTATAATAATGCCGTCCATCACAAATCGGGAAGTATCAATCGGAACGACTAAATTGTTGATCATGCCCTTACCATTTGTTTCTTTGTCATTGTGGAGGACTTGCCCATTTCCGTCGATGGTGCCCCTCCCATATATTCGAATGTTCTCTGATTGAAATTCGGTGGAGATCCACCACGTTGCCGGCCTTCCCATCGAATCCTTAAACCAGTGTTCTGCATAATGGTCCGTCCTTCCTGTCCCCAGCAAAGTGGCTCCCGGTTCTAAATAGATGGCCGTATTGCTTCGTAATACCAAATTGCCAATAGAATAAGTACCTGCTGGTATATAGACAATACCTTGTTTACCGTCTCCTTCAGAGGTTCCGTACTCGCTCGCCTCATCAATCGCATGCTGAATCGCTGCAGTTCTTGCCGAGACTTCCGTAGTGGAGGTTCCTGAAGGTGTAACATGATAAGGAGCAGAAGTAATGTTGAATATTCCCGCTCCTGTTGAAGCTGGAGCATCACTCTCCAGCGGATCTGCAGCGATGACCATTCGGGTCTTGCGGTTGTTCATCATGACAATTAAATATTCATCCGATTGGGTCGTAAAGGTGAGTGTCCTTCCCTCTATTTTGTCTGCTTGTATCCCAAGTTTTTTGGGACTGATCGAATATTCATGTACCTTATCCGTATTCAGAATCGTTAATTCGTAAGTTACTGGGCCTTCGGACATCGAAAAATGTGCATAATCATAGTCGCTGAACCCTTTTATCACTGGAACCGAGACCCCATTTGCTTTAAGTGTATAGTTTGCGGAGTCCTCGTAACGTTCTGAGGGTTCATAGGTTATGACTGAGGCTGGAGCCGAGTGTTCAAGGAACTCTGCGCTCGCTAATGCATTAGCTTGAGGGTTTAAGGTTAGCGGTAACAGCATAACCGCAGCAAGCGTTAATCCAACCGTTGCATTAAACCATTTTTTTGCCCATGTCATTGCATTTTGCCTCCTTTGGTTCACGGGTAGATATAGAAACCAAACCCGGAATATTTGACAATCCAAACCGGACAAAAGCATATCGATCCTGATAAATAGAGGTATCTGGTTGAAGGTCCTTATCCGTCCAGCCCGGCTTATCCTTAAAGCTGTCTGGTCCTACCTTAAGAGGCTCTCCCTTTACATGATGATGCGGACCGAGTAAGTTCCTGCAGCTCCCTGTTAACTCGAGTTCAATTCCATTAACTCCTGTTAGGAGATATTCTGAAATATCTGCTTCATAGGGCTCCCATATAAAGCTCCGAATTTCTATATTGTTTATCACCAATCGGGTGACAATCGCATCTGGCCTTGAGCCAAACTGCCATCGCCATAAAGCAGCATGATCTAAATTCACATTAGCAGTCTGTACTACCCTTATACTCCCCGCGAAGAAGGGGAATCCTTGCCTAATGAAATCGTCTTTCAGCGAAATATACTCAGGTGAATCCGTAAGTGTAAAAGGACCATCCGTATATATAACTCCATGTTCATCATCCACATATTCCGTTTCTGACACGACAGCAAAATCTCCAATTATATAGATACTTTCAAGCTCTGTATCGAGCTTAAGCTTATTGGCTTCAGCTTCGAATTGTGCAGACCGCTCTATAGCTTCATAAGTTTCGGGTGTGTTCCAGAATTCAAGGTTCAGAATGATGGTGTTCCTGCCATAATGAAGGCAACCTCGAATATCTACCTTCTCAAAAGCAATGTCTCTCCACCATCCACAGCTAACAGAAGGTACCTCTTTATCGTTAATCACGATTTTCGTGCTTTCGAGATTCTCTATAACTAGATACATTTCCTTGTCATCTGTAGGCTCAAAAGCAAGATTAACGTCAAATTCCAGATCGATTTTTACCGGATAGCCTATCCTTAGCAGCTCTTCTTGGATAAAAATAATGGGTAAAGAGGGTGACCATTCTCCATTCTCTACTCGATAACGACATGTATCCAGCGTTAAACTGTTAAGATCCATATAATCAATTCTCCATCGCTCATCCAAGATCTGAATATGACTATCCTCATGACGAGACTGTAATTCCGTAGCCGTAACGAGATCACATGGAATATCCGCTTGTTCAAGCCGGATCATATATGAGTAAGCAGGATAGAGAGTCAAATTTAGCTGGGTGCCCTCCTCCACGACGGTTTGATCCACAGCCTGTATCTCCCCGCTCTCCAGATCTATAAGGGATAACCTGCCCTTCTTATGAATTGTTACCTTCACATTTGGGTAAAGTTCTTCTCCAGAATTCACGATGTAATAGAGGTAACAATCATCCAGTTGGAGTGTTTGCACGTTAATCATATCCGACACCATTGGCTTCCCCTGATTATTATGGACAGAAATGGATGGTGAAACTGTACAAGAAACCGTCTTAGCCAAAGAGCTGCGTTCTCGGGCAGGCTTTAATGCCGCAGCTATTAAAGAATCGATATGTTCGCATGGCTCTCCATTCATTAGATATGGATAAGGTTCAAATGCGATTAATCTTCCACCTTGAAGTGAAAATTCCTGAAGTAAATTTACCGTGATTCTGTCTAATGTAATACTAGGAGGGATAATAACTACTCGATATCCAGCCTCTCCAATGACAAATTGTCCATCTACTACCTTGCCATGATGTTCAATGATGCCTTCACTCCCATAGTCATGCTCGATAAATGATTGGCACAACCAGCGGGATAACTGTGCGAAAGAATGGTGATAAGGCTCAATCCTTGTTGAATCTAGGCCTTCTTGCTCCACCCAGGCTGTTCTGATGGGATGCAGCAGAAGTACTTCTGCTTGCCGCGTCCCCTCTGATAGCAGCATGGACAACCGGGAAAAGTAATCATTAAATTGATGATAATCCTTCCACCAAGGCTGTTGATAGAATAAGGATGGCGGATAATCCCGTTTTCGCATGCCTCGAAGTGAATACGCCTGCAAGTGCTGACACATCAGATTTATTCCATGAACAAACTGCCACTCTCCGATTCTCCTTAATTCCTGAAAGCTGACATTCCATCCGCTGCAACCGAAGCTTTCGGTGATGGCTGTTTTTTTGCCAAGCTGCCTGACAACGGAGCTCACCTGTTTCGGAACAATCGGCTCTTCACTAACGAACCGTCCGAGCCAGTCACAGCCGGGTATTTGCAGATACTCGTAAAAGAGGAGTGGATCACCTACCGAAGTGGCTTGACTCATAAGGGTTTGCTCGTCTACAACATGCCCGGTAGAAACCCACCCTTTGTCCCTGCACCACGCTCCGATCTGTTTGGCATACGCTTCCGTAAACATCCTGGTAACACATTCCCAATAATCATACCTTATCTTTCGGCAACCCTTGGTTTCCCTAAAAAGTGCCGGAAGTGCTTGAAGAAGAGAATATCCATAATGACTTTCAAAAACTTCTGTTAATTCTAACGACCATGGAATATGACCACGTCCAAACTGGGGTTCATCTGTAAAAATGCCTTTGAGTATGGAGCCATGCTCTTTGCCAAACTTCTCCCAATATGCTCCATAGATGATTGTAATAAATGCATTCACTGTCATTTTGCTTAGTGTGTCGATGTAATAAGGGTTAACCTCGTAGCCTATTCGAAAGTCAGGCTGGGTTGCGTCATCCGGAGCAAGTAATTGCAGTTCATCACTAACCTGAACATACTTGGCGATGGTCACCATATCCTCTTGCTTAAATGGTGCCCATTCGCAGGTCAGCCGCTTTTGCTGATAATTGGGCCCCATTGCAGGTACCTTTCCGTCGGCATAACCGCTGGGCCAGCCATTTTCGTCATACAGCCACACCTCCATCCCGAGCTCCTGACTTTTCTTGATGCATAGCTGTATCGCCTCCATCCACTCCTCACCCATGTAAGGTACCATAAGGCCCCCGCGGGCATGTATAAAAAAACCTCCGATACCGGCTTTATACATTTCTTCGATTTGTCGCATAAGTTCGTTCTCATTTAGATCGTCATTCCAGGACCAGAAGGGTATCGTTTGGTAACGAGCAGGAGGACTCTTAAGGAGGCTCCATACGGTCATTGTCTTCTCCACCTCCCCTATACCTCTAGACATAACCTAATCAAATCATCAATATGTGCCGTCGCCAGACATTCCACCGCGTCTGCTGAACCGTAATAAATTTTTACCTCACCGTCATCTTCTAATATCATTCCGCCCGGAAAGATCACGTTGTTACGGAAACCTCCATCAGTCTCATAACTAACCTCAGGTGCAAGTAAAGGTTCCTTATACATGCCGATGACCTTTTGAGGATGCTCCAGATCCAGCAGCATCAAACCGGCTGTATAACGTTTTTTCCAAGTAGGTTCCCACCCGTTTTTTCCTCTTGCTGGATCAAGATCTACGGCGTGGAATGTCGTAAGCCATCCCTTCTTTGTCTTGATTGGCGGAGCTGCCGGTCCAATCTTATCATTTGCAAATGGGACATCTTCCACTGCAAGCAGCAAAGCCGAATTCCCCCAGTATTTCAAATCAGGCGACTCCGAAATCCACATATCAAATCGATCGATTCCCCCTCGGCTGTACACCGTAAACGGCCGCTCAAGCCTCACGTAGTTCCCATTGATCTTCTCGGGAAACAGCACCATATTTCGCAAATCCGGAGTCGACAAGCTTAAAATTTCAAAATTCTCAAAATCATCTGTAACTGCAACACCACCGCGAATGCCATGCTGTGTATCAACGGCAAAACACATATAACACCGACCGTTAATCACAGTAAGCCTAGGATCATACACACGAATGTTCTCTTCATCATGCAGCTTAAAACACGGCTTAGGTCGTACATCCCAGTGAATTCCGTCATCACTGAAGGCAACGCCAAGGTCGGTTGTGTGATGTGGCTCAAGGATCTGGCTCTCTACACAACCGTAGTCGTTGCGGAATACCATGACATATCTTCCATTAAATTTGGTGACGCCAGCATTAAATACGAGAGCGGTTGAATAGGGAACACGGGATGCATCCAATATTGGATTATCCGAATGCCGTTTAATTACGGGACTTGAGATGAGTTTCCCAATCGAAAAAGAATTCATGTGAAGAGCCTCCTGTTCAATGAATTTTAACTAGCCCTTTAAGGAGCCGGCTGTCATCTGCATAAAGGATCGGTTGGCAAAGATATAAGCAATAAGAATGGGAAGAATAGACAGACAGGCACCTGCCATCATGAAGTGGGTCTGAGAAGCGGCCGCTATACCGTATTTCAAATTAGCAAGACCGACGGTGAGTGTCTGCAGCTCGGGTTTACTGAGCGTAAACACAAAAGGAAGCAGATATTCATTCCACGCACCTCGAAAAGCAAACAACGCGCAAACGCCAAGTCCCGGAGTAAGCAAAGGAATAACGATTCTCCAAAACGTTCGTCCAAGTGAGCACCCATCAATCCGAGCTGCTTCATCCAGTTCTTTCGGAATCCCGTTCATAAAACTGAGTAAGATAAAAAATGCAGAAGCATGAGCACTAATTAAGATCAGAATTACACCCCACAGCGATTCGTGTAAATGAAGCTTTACCATGAGGTCAAATTGAGGACGCAATACGACTGCCCCTATGGCTACAAACATCGTAAACGCTTGAAGGCCGACATATAATTTTTTACCGATAAACTCCATTCGGTTCACTACATAGGCCGCCATCGAAGCTACCAATAAGGTGCCGATCGTTGTGACACTGGCAACGAATAGGCTGTTCAGCGTGTATGTAGAAAAATTGGCATGAACCCATGCTTCAAGATAGTTCTCAAACTGCCAGTCAGACGGAAGAAAAGTGGCTCCGGCGGTAAGTTCAGCATTCGTTTTAAAAGAACCAAGGAAGGTGATTACAACGGGGAACAGTGTCAGAAATGCGACCAAAATTAAAAACGTCCACAATATAGTGTTCCATACAATTTTCATGAACGTCCCCCCTATTCATACTGGTTCATTCTTTTTGAACCATAGAAGTAAAGTATCGTTATCATGCCAACGATCACCGCTGTAACAAAAGCGACTGCGCTGCCATAGCCAAACTCCTGAATTTGAGTGGATGCTGTTGAACCTGCTGGCGGGAAAAATAATTTGTACACATATAAGAACATGACATTCGTTTTTCCAATTGGACCCCCATCGGTCAGTACCATGATACTTTCAAAGCCTTTTAACGCATTAATGATAGCCAGCATAATGATCATCTGCATGACGGGTCCTAGCATGGGAATGGTAATGTATCGGAATTGCTGAAATTTGTTTGCCCCATCCAGTGCAGAGCTTTCGTAAACATCATTAGGTATGTTCTGAAGCCCTGCCAAAAATAAAAGCATGTAATTCCCAACGGCCCCCCAGACGGATACGATAATAATGGTTAACATCGCAAAATCGACACCGAGCCAATCGATGGCACTCTTAACGAGACCAAACTTCATCAGAAACTGATTGAGGATCCCATTATAGGAATTAAATATGGTAAAAAATACGACAGCCATTACGGATGTACTTATAATGGTCGGCATAAAAAAGATGGCTCGAAGCAGGTTTCTTCCTTTAATGTTCCAGTTCAGAATAACTGCCAGGATCAGAGCAAGCGGAATGGATATCAGAAGTTTGCCTCCGGCATAGATAAACGTGTTGGTTACAGATTCCCAGAATTGCTGGTCCATTATGACACGTTCGAAATTAGCCAGTCCCACAAATTTCTCGGTTCCATACCCCTTATAATCATAAAACATATATCTCATAGCCCACATAATAGGGTAGATGCCCAGGACCACGGTTAGAATAAAGCTCGGCAACAGAAAGCTGTATGAAAAAGCAACACCCTTTGCTTTATTCATATCCTCTCAACTCCTTGCATTACAATAAGATTTAGAAAGGGATGGAGCGTGAACCATCCCCATAAGAAAAAAGTTATTCAGCATATTGTCCGGCTAGGTCGAGAGGATTAAAATCTGCCATCGGCTCCGCCTTTACTTCCCCACTGGCTATAGCGCTATCTAAGGCGGCGTTATAGCGTGTATTCAAATCATTAATAATGGCATCCAGATCTCCGCCACTTAGCATATATTTGAAAAAAGCGTCATCAGACTTCGTTCCCTGCACGGCAACCGTCGGGTATACCGGCCAGACACCGTCATATTTGTTAGGCAGGAATCCGTCAATTCCATTCACTTCAGGCTTCGCAGCAACCGCACTAACCGAAGGAACCATTGATATCCCAAACCCTTTTTCCTGGTACTGTTGAAGGATAGATTCGTCATACATGTACGTTAGAAATTTCCATGCCGCTTCTTTATGTTCCGACTCCGAGCTAATGGCCAGCCATTGTCCTCCTAAGAAACCTGACGCGCCATTAAATTGACCGTCAATGGAAGGAACCGGTGCTGCTGCCCAGTCAATCTTTGCAGGAAATTGGGATTGGTACACTCCTGCCTCAGCGGAAAAGGATAAGTACATTCCAATCTTTCCTTCCGCGAATTGAGCACGCAGTGGATCGATATCTAGAGATTCAACCCCTGGAAGCATACTCCCATCGTCCTTCATTTTTTTAAATGCTTCTATGATTAGCTTGAATCCGGTGAAGTCATAGCGAGCCGTTTTGAAATCATATCCAAAGCCTCCATAACCGCTCACCTCGGCAATCACGCGCGCAGAACGACCGAACGCACTAGATGGATTCTTGAAATTTTGGGCGAAGCCATAAGCACCACTTTCTTTCCCCACTTCCGTTATTTTCTTTGCCGTCTCCACTAACTCATCCAACGTGGTAGGTGGTTGTTCAATACCCGCTTTGGCGAAAAGCTCTTTGTTATAGATCAATCGCATCGTTGTACCGTAATTCGGCAGGCTGTAGCGCTGTCCATCGAAGCTGTTCAGATCCTCCATCAATGGGAATTTCTCCTTTATATCATCTGTTAGAAACTCGTCGATGGGGGCAATAAATCCCTTTTTATAGAAGGTCTGAATGGTGTTCTCTTTCACGCGAATCACATCAGGCGGATCTGAGGTCTGAAAGGACATATCCAGCGCTTGATCAAAATCGTCACCCTTGATAACGAGTTCAACCTCGATGTTATCTTCATTCGTTTGGTTGAACGTATCGATGACCTCTTTAACGAATTCAGAATCATGACGATCTCCCGTCCAATAAGTGATCTTTGTCTTACTATTGGTCTCAGAATCCGATCCCTGCTCCTCAGAGCTCGGGCTGCTGCAAGCGGCAAGACTTCCGGCAAGCAGCATACAACACATCGCAAATACGAAAGATTTATTTTTCTTCTTCATCCATAGAACCTCCCTTTTATGAGCGAAATATCGTTGTTGCTCTCTCAGTATAAAGGCATCTTCTTACTCACATAATGCGGGTAACCACACATTAAGGGCAGGTTTTATATTCAAACTGGCCCTTCTCGCAAAGCAAGCCTTGTATCCATAAACGGAAACAAGGCTTGCTATATCTACTGTTCTATAGGTTGAGTAACTCTCCCTGTGCTATACAACTTGAATTCTGATGGAGTCATATTGGTATGCTTCTTAAATACCTCGCTAAAATAGCGTCGATGCTCATACCCCAGCTCCTGAGCGATCTCCTGTACCTGATAATCATTTATTAACATCTCTTTCGCTTTTTCCATACGCTGATGCATCACGAATTGCTGAAAAGTGATATTCAGCACCTTTTTAAAAAGATTTGAAAAATAGCCGGGACTTATATTAAACTGTTTGGAACAAATATCGAGCGTCAAGTTTTTATGTAAATTAGAACATATAAATTCCTTAGCCTGATAGATTAATTTAGTGGATTCATCTGAACGTTCCTCTTCAATCCAGGAACAGGCTTCAAGACATATTTCTTTAACCGTTTCCCGTAAGATTTGGAACGATACCAAGCCTGAACGCTTAACCGCATTCCATTTTTCTTCAAGCCTCTTTACCCGATCCTGTGAGAATTGCTCTGACATGACCCTGCATATTTTGGATGAGAGCTCATAGCATATATTTTCGACATGCTGCGGCTTAGGGAGTGGATCTAGCTGCAAGATATCATTAAAAATTTGCTCCAGAATGAGTCGGCACTTCTCCTGATGCCCGGAACGCAGCGCAAATAGTAATTCTTGCTCGGTCGATTCCGTGTAACTCCAGAAGGTCTTCTCGTCATCCGAACGGTAACTGTTCACTCCATTAGCGTAGAAATGGTATTCTAAAGCATTCAGAGCTGTCTCATATGAATTTGGCAATTCATCAATAGAAGTCACGCACATGCCAATTCCAATGGAAATGGTGGAATGTGTGAATTGGTACATGTTCTTCTGACAGGCTCCCGCTATTTGTTCTGCGACCTTCATATCTTCGCAATTGAACAAGCATACAAATCGGTTCAAGGCTTCACTAAAAACAATTCCCTGGGTAAAACCTTTAATCGTCTCCTCTAATATGTTTCGAAGACTGAATCGAATCAACTCTACTTCCCTTGCAGGTTGATCTTTATATTTGCCCATGAATCGATCCATTTCCACGATAAACAGATTGAAGAATCGAGGCTTTAACGTAATACCAAGAGATTGCCATCTTAGATAAGCTGCAGATGAATTTGTATGATGATGAACCAGCAATGACAAGTATTCTTGCTGCAATACCGGTAAACTTGTAAACATATTCTGCTTCAATTCCATCACCTGGCTTTGCTTCTGCCGATCTTCTAAATAAGCTGACTTTGCTTTCAAAACGACCTGAACAATTTCATCTATTGAAAAAGGTTTCTTTATGAAATCAAATGCGCCTAGACGAATAGCCTGTCTCGTATAAGAAAAATCGGTGTACGCACTGAGAATGACAATCTTAGTAGAAGGGGAATATTCTAGAATCTCTTGTGTCATGGCAAGACCATCTTTTTTCGGCATCCGGATGTCCGTCAGTACGATATCTGGCTTCATTTCCTTAACCAATTGAATGCCTTCTTCACCGTCCAGCGCCGTACCTATTACCTCAATATGGAATTCCTCCCAAGGAGGCTTTCGTGCGATCATTTCTACCACACTTCGAATATCATCAATGATGCATAACCGAATTAATGAATGCTGTTTCATCATGATTCAACCCTTCCTTCCTTCATCGGAATCCATATTTCCGTCCTTGATCCTGCACCAATAATGCTGGTCAGTTTGATCTTGGCATCTTCACCATAAAAGAGCTGGAGCCTGTTAACGAGGTTATTCAAGGCATAACCCTTTTTAGAAACGGGCTCTTCCAGCATCCGCTTGCTCACTTCATCTGCATTCATCCCTATCCCGTTATCTTCTATGATTAGATAGATCAGATGGTTTTGTCTACTAACATGTAAGTCAATTCGCCCCCCGGAACGAATCTCCTTAAAGCCATGTTGAATGCTGTTTTCAACAATGGGTTGTAAGAGGATTTTCGGCAAGAGACAGCTAAGTAATGATTCGTCTGTTACAGTAAGTTCATACTCAAACAATCCTTCATAACATTTCTGTTGAATCAGGCAATATTGTTTCACATGCTGCAGTTCATCCTCCAGTGTGTTCCAATCTTTGCCCCCGCTTAATCCTAACTGGAACATCTGGGACAAGGACAAGATCATTTCATTGACCTCATCGTTTTCGCCTAATACTGACTTGCAATATATCGTATTTAGAGTGTTGTATAAAAAGTGCGGTTCCATCTGTGCAGTCAAAGCTCTCATCTCCGCCTGACGTTTTGCCGATTCGATCCGTCTTACATCACTGATAAGCCGATTAATTTCATCCAGCATGCGGTTGAATTGGTAACCTACCTGTGCTACTTCATCATGAGAACGGCTCTTAAACCGGACATTAAGACGGTTGTCTTCGACCTCCCTCATGAGTCGTTGGAGTTTATATAACGGATTAAGCAAAATTGTGGTTAATTTTGTGGATATAATCCAGGTGACTAGCAGAAAAAACAACATAATAAAGAAGGTGGTACGTTTTACGCTATTCATTTGCTTAAGCAGCGTATCCTTCTGCTGGATACCGAATAGGCTCCAGTCTTCTACTATAGAGGATCTTGCATAGTTCACAAGATAATCGGTATGATCAAATTGATGAAAAAAAGCACCTTCATTTCGTTCAGAAACATTGTGCAAGAAAGGGATGTCCTCCATAAGATTATGTCGGGATGACCACGCTGTCCGAATCACTTCCTCACCTTTGGCATCGATGATAAAATAATCGCTGTCATCATTCGCAGAATGTTGGTTCACGGTTCCAATCAATTGGCTTTCGTTCACATTCACGACAATGAATACATTGCTGTTTGTTACATTCTCCAGCGTTCCCTTCGTAATAAAAGAAAGAGTACGACTATCTCCAGTAAAAAACTTGTCGATATGACCCTTAATCCAAATTCCGCCGTAGTTCTCTTTGACATCGTAATACATACTCGACTCATAAAAGGACTGTACCTGAGATCGACGCTGTGACACGGGATAGAAATCCCCGATTGGCGTAGCAATAAGAATGCTTTCAATCAGAGGTTCATTAAAGGAAACCTGTGAAAAAACATACTGAAGCTCGGACAAATGAACATAATAATTCGAAATGTCATTGCTCTGTACATCCAGCATCATTTCTTTAAAAGCGTAACTGAACATAAGGGAACGGACAGAATTAGAAATCCCAGTCAGCTTATCGTCAAGAATTTGGATCGTTTTGTTGACCGTCTCCTGTCTCGATTCAAAGGCATTTCTCTGAAGCTCCTTAGAAGCAATCCCATACGTGATCATGCCAGATACCCCTATTGCAAGCGCTATCATAACTAGGAAGGACACACGAACTCTTTGTTTAAAAGAAACACTATGCAGACGTTCACCCAACTTTTCGATCAATCGCTCCAACTTTAGTCGCCTTATCAAATATCGATCAGCCTCTCTAATTCAATAGTCCTAGCATGACTAAGCTAATTGAAAAGAAGAAATTTTACAAGAAGATTTTTTATTTGTAGGAATGAAATGGACCCCGAATTAACAACAAAGAAGCAAATCATTTAAATGACTTGCCTCCTAGTGCACAAATATCTAATTTTAGCAAAGTAATGCTTAATCTAATTTCCAGTTAACACAAATTTACTTTTACTCTGTCATTCAGATTATGCTTAACTGCCTAGATCTAACCCTAAAATTTTCTCACATAATACATCCACAATACAGAAAATACGATCAAACAAAGAATAAGCAAGCTAGCAAACATATTAGTGATTAATCAATCACAAATATTCATAGTTTATTTCTTATTCTGCAATTCGCGAATAGTTGCGGTAATTCCAATCTCCGGTTTGGTTGATGAGAAGCTTCCGATACGACGCTTATACTTCTCACCGCTTAAGCGCAGTGGCTCTTCTGTTAAGTACAGCATTTCAACAACCTCCTTCATAACCGGGACGAATAAGCCTAACAGTGACAAACCAATTCTGCCTAGCGCAATGACGGGATTTTTAGTGCCGCTTGCCTGTTGTGCGATACGGACAATCTCATGGCCAGTTATGATATCCGAGCCTGGTATATTCCAGTTCTCCCCATAGGCATGCTCATTTCTCGCAAGCTCAACAATCATATGGGCTGCATCAGGCAGATACACATATTCGCGGGGAGTTCTCATATTACCTATGAAAAAGGACATTTTTACATTTGCAATCGCTTCGAGTGTTCCACCTAAATAGGAAGCCTGATTGGCAGTTGGTCCATAATAATCAGGAAGGCGCACAATCATCGGACGCGCCTTTTTCCATCTGCTGCTAAAGACCATTTGCTCAAAGGCAAGACGAACCTTTCCCTTCTTCGTATGAGGTTGTTTAGGGTGCTCTTCAGTTACGAAATCCATCTGTCTTCTTCCATAAGGGTAGATCCCATCTACGACAACGACCTTCATACTAAGTCGATCAGCTGCCTCCATAATAGATTCACCCAGAGGAGTCAGCTTACTTGCCATCTCGTTGTAAGGGACATTCGCGCAATGGAACAGGACATCTGCATCTTGCACCGCAGCCACAATCTCATCCGGCCGACATGCGTCTCCAACTGCCAGCGACAAATGAGCAGGATTGCCATGTCTGATAGCAATCTCCTTCAGCTTTGTGTTAGATCTCCCGAATGCAATTGTCGGCACCCCACGCTTCACCAGCTCAGACACAATAACAGCACCCGTACCGCCGGTTGCACCGATTACTATCGCTTTTTTCATACTTCGTCATCTCCCAAATTAGTTTGTGATTGATCAATTACTTATTCAATAACCAAACTATATCACCCAGTTAGTGATTGGTCAATAACTAAATTTCAAATTATGGCTTTCGCCATATCACACCCCTCTATCGATAAGCTCTGGCATATCGAGAGCCCACGAAATATTGCAGAGCATTCCTCTCGCCAGAAACAAAAAGGTTCGTTCCCCTGGATTCGATAGCCCTTTCTGGCGAAAAGCATCCAGTACAATTCGATGCACTTCCCGAAACCCATTTCGCATGGCTTCCCGAATAGGCTCTTCTCGCATTGTCTGGGCTTGCATTTGCAAGTAGGTTTCATTCGTATGTGCAGATAGAATCTCCTTATACGCCTCAATCAGATCACTTTCTAATTGCTCTGGGCCAGCTGCGGTTTCCACGACCTGCTTAAACGATTGTTGGATCCTTTCCCACGAAAGCTCCAGTGCGCTGAGTAACAACGCTTCCTTTGTTGCAAAAAAACGAAACACATAAGGCTGGGAAATATTTGCCCGCTCTGCAACCTGTGCTGTCGTTGCACGGTAATATCCAGTTTCCGCAAAGACCTCAATTGCTGCCGATATGATTTCGGCTTTACGGTTCACGCTTTTCTTCTCATCTCTTGCCATACTTCCTACACCTCTTTTTTAATTAGTAACTAATCAATAACAAAATATCAGTAAAGTATAGCTTATATAAGATATACTTGCAATCAAGCAGTTGCATTGAAAAAACAGCCGATTAATCCGGCTGTTTCCTTAGAGTTACAACATCTAATTCTTGATGGAGATGACGGCTTTTCCTTTTAACCGGCCTTCTCCAATATCTCGAAACGCCTGAGCTGCTTCACTCAGTGGGTACTCCTGATCAATAACCGGCAAGACCTGCCCTAATTCGACAAGTTCCTTCCACACCTGCTGGTCTCCGTTGTTTGGTTTGTGGATGAGCAGCATCATTTTCTTTTTTTCTAGCCTAGAAACGAAGGGGCTGAGCAATAGATTTTGGAAGATGCGTAACATCGTGCCCCCGATCATAACATATCTTCCACCCTTTTTTAGGGTGCGCTTTAAGGCAAATGTGGAGCGATTTCCGACGACATCAAGTATCAAATCGTATTTGTATCCTCTTGTAGTAAAGTCCTCACTGGAGTAATCCAACACATGATCCGCGCCTAAAGCTTGCAGCATCTCCAGCTTCTCAGCCAAGTCAACTGCCGTCACTTCTGCCCCATGCAATTTGGCATATTGAATGGCAAATGTTCCTACTCCACCACCGGCGCCATTAATGAGCACACGTTGTCCTTGCTTTATATCTCCTTTATCACGCAGACCTTGCAAAGCTAGAACGGCTGCCTGTGGGATAGCGGCTGCCTGCGCAAAGCTGATTGCAGCAGGCTTTGGTGTTAAGGCATTTTCGTTAGCACAAACATACTCCGCAAATCCTCCCCAGCCACAACTAGAAAGATCACCAAACACCTCATCTCCTCGTTTAAATCTGGTGACATCCGCTCCCACTGCGATTACCTTTCCTGCTACGTCTGCGCCAAGAATTCGGTAACGAGGCTGCCGAAATGCACCGATACGGTTTGCGAATGGTTTTCCGCGAAGAAGATCCCAATCCCAGGAATTTACCGAGGTCGCATAGACTTCGATCAAGACTTCATTACCCTTGGGTACGGGGACTGCTACTTCTTCTAAACGGAGAACTTCTGGTGTTCCGTAGGTATCGTACACCAAAGCATTCATGGAGGAGGGACCCAGCTTGCCGGACAATCCATTGTTATCCATTCTTTCTCTCATCATCATTCTCCATTCGATCACACCAAAGAGTTCACTTTCAAACGTCTCATACGCTGTAAATATTTAGAAGTTTCAAATTCAATTTATTCCAATGTTAAATGATGTATTCTATCCTGTTATTGATCACAAGGAGCAATTAAAACAGGAAAAATGTTGAAGCTAAATTTCGCTTTATTGATTCTTCACCCTTATGTATAGTGGATCTAAAATGATCATTTAATCGTTAAAGGGAGATTTATATTATGATATGAAAGGGGCCTATCCGAAATGTTTGGCATATTAGGTATATCTGCTCTTTCGTTTGTGCTTGTGGCACTCTGTGCTCCCATACTCATATGGGGATTACGCAATCTGAAGCTAACACAGCCCATTCGATCCGAGTTACCCCCTGATCATCAAGCTAAGCAAGGTACTCCATTGATGGCTGGTCTCATTTTACTTGTCGGAGTGGTCATATCTTTACAATCTTCTCCTGCACCATTGATGATCTTTATGTGCGTTACCTTTCTCTTATTCAGCTTTATTGGGTTTATGGATGATTTCAAAAAGGCAGTATGGCAAGATCCATCAGGCATCTCCGGACGAACCAAGCTTATGTTTCAATTCGCATTTACCTTTATTCTGCTAATTACTCTAATTCATTCATTTAATTTGTCGAGCGATATTTCATTATTATATGGTTTTAAAATACACCTGCCCGTTTACGTATACATAGTGATCATGTCACTATTTGTGGTTGGATCAGCGAATGCGATTAATTTTACTGATGGTCTGGACGGACTGTTAATCAATGTTGCGATCCCTAGTTACTTTTTCTTTTTTTTGATTTCGGACAAGCAGGAAGTTCAAATATTCACCCTCGTAATGATTAGCTGTTTGCTCGGGTTATTTTTCTATAATATTCATCCTGCCAAAGCTTTCATGGGGGATACCGGATCTTTAGCAATCGGTGGTTCGCTCTCTATCCTAGCTGTTATAGAGAAAGTTGAAATATTAATCCCGATTCTATTTTTCGTTTATCTGACTGAACAAATTTCGGTCATACTGCAAGTCTGGTACTTTAAACGCACAAAATTACGTCTTTTTAAGATGGCCCCTATTCATTATCATTTCAGCTTGAAATATGGCTGGAGCGAGAATAAGATTGTCATCGTATTTGGCTTTATTTCTTGGGCGTCCGCTCTTATCTGCTGGTTTATTTGGAAATATGCTCTATAGGCAATGTCGCGCCAAAAAAGTAACCGCAGCTAAATTTATAGCTGCGGTTACATCCGGTCGTGTGGAACTAACCGTTCACACTAACATTTAATCTCCAATTCTTTTTGAAAAAACGTTTATCGTTGACTGTTGATCTCCGTGATCCACTCCTCTATAGCATTAACTACTTCTTGTCGTTGCTCCTCCTCATCAATAGCTGGATCATTATCCCCTTTTTGCTTCCCATAGGATCCGAATTGTCCGTGGTTGCCTCCTTCTACACTGACATAAGAAGTATGTGCAGGCAGATTGGTTTTGGAGCTTTCCCACACTTCTCTATTTAGGACTCCATCCGATGTACCTGTAATTTGCAGCACAGATAGATCTGTATCTATTAATGAACCCGTCTCATCAGCATAAGAAGCCAAGAAAAACACACCCTCAAGCTCCTCAGTATGCTCAGCAGCATATCTGGCTGCAAACGAACCACCTAAGGAGTGCCCCCCAATAACAAACGATTCGTCTGGGTATTCCTTAAGGAAGGAGTCGGCTTTGTTTTGACCGAAAATGGCCAGGTTCAGGGGCATGTCGGCAATGTATGTGCGATGTCCTAGTTTAGCTAGTTCTCTCGCAAAAGGCGAGTAGCTTTCGGGTTCAACTAGCCCTCCTGGATAAAAAATGATATTAGGTTCCTTGATATTTCCCATTTCAGTCTCGAATTTGAAGCCGCCTTTAACTTCTGTTACTTTCACCTGGCTATCGCTCTGAAAAGCTAGCTCTGCTTGCTGGGTAGGATTATAGGTGATCGAATTCAGATACATCCATAAACCAATGGCACCAATCACCAAGATTAAGCATCCCCATAATAATATTTTTTTCCATTTACTGCTTTTTGTTTTTTTTGTCAAAGTTAAAACTCCTTATCAATGAAATGTTAAACTGCAGGCTTGGCTAGTCTCCAAACGATATAGCTCATGTATGATAACAGGCCAAAAAGCACCGCCATACTTGTCATATGAGCAAGCACAACAAACATATACACTTCAGGGCGATCCATGGTAAGCATTAATCCGCCCCGGAAAGAACTTGAAACAGAATAAGAGTAAGTGCGCTATTCCCTAAGATTCTCAGTTCTCTATTATTCTTATACTCATGCAATTCCCACTCCTCCTGATAGTTCTGGCAATAATGTTCCATTACACAGCGGAAATCAGAGAGCATGCGCCTGCTAAATACCACCAAGAGCGCAACCATTGCTCCTTGAATACTTACAAATATTAACGTGAGCAGCGCAAAAAATTGTAAGTCTCTCCGTTTTTGGCTGTACAAAAGAATTAATACGAGTGTAGCTGCTGATAAAATACCCGCTCGCTTTCTTCTTGTCATTGAATTGCTGATACATTTCTAGTAAATTATATTTACCGTTAAGTATAATTACAAGGTTCACTGCACGATTCATTTGTTCAAATAGACTATTTGTCATAAAATATTCACGGAGGTTATGTTGATGAATATCGATATTCAACGTTCACCAGGAAGACCCAAACAAGCTGAACATGAGTTATCCATACAAGAAGTTATACTTCAAACGGCTGCACAGCTGTTTATGAGTCATGGTTATGAGCCCGTGTCGCTCCAGCAAATTTCTAAAGCTTGCAATGTGACCAAACCGACCATTTACTATCATTTCACCAGCAAAGCTGAACTTTTTAAGGTTGCGGTTACGACTATGTTCAAGAATGTACATCAACATACGTCAGGATTATTAAGAGATGCAGAGCATCTGGAAGAAGGATTACTAAAGGTTGCAGAAGCAAGATTAGCCAATCCCCATGCGGAAATAGAGACGCTTCTTAGAGAAGCAGAGAAGTTTCTGAGTGAGGAACAGATCCAGAAGATTAGAGAAGCTGAAAATCAAATTTACGAGGAATTAGCTGACTATTTTCGAGAGGCCATGGAACGTAATATACTTCGAAAGAATAATCCAATGCTACTGGCTCAAACTTTCTCTACCATGATGGTTATAGGTAATAAAAATGAGACTTACTCTGCCAATTTAGGCAAGGAGATCGTGGAAATCTTCTTGCGCGGTACGTTATTGGGATCACCCGCCTCCATGTAAGCCTAACGAGTGTTGTATACAACATAAAAACCCCCATCATTCAACAAGAGAAATCTAAATTACCCGATTTCTTTCTAACCTTGTTTACTAGTGGGGGTTCTTATGTATTATATTAAACGCTATTACGTTAATATAATATTGAATTCAAATACTGTATGCTTCTTGCTCCTCCCGGTGATCCAGCTCATCCAATACCAAAGTACGCAGCTCAGTAAAGGAACGGCTGGTTCGTTTACGTGGATAGGGTAGATCAATCGGCACGATCGCCTTGATTCGACCTGGACGCCGGTCCATCACGACCACCCTGGTGGACAAGAATACCGCTTCATCAATATCATGGGTGACGAGAACCATCGCAGTCTTATTGGTCTGCCATATATCGAGCAGCGCCTCCTGCATATGGCCTCTTGTAAAAGCATCCAGTGCACCAAACGGCTCGTCGAGCAGCATGACCTCCGGATTTCTGAGCAGTGCCCGTGCAATGGCAACCCGCTGTGACATCCCACCCGAGAGTTCTCTTGGAAATGCCTTTTCAAAACCTTTCAATTTAACCAGTTCAATCAACGCGTCGACTCGGCTTCGAACTTCCGGATCTTTTAGTGATAAATCCGCTGCAATGTTCTGCTCTACACTGAGCCACGGAAACAGCCTGTGCTCCTGAAAGATAAAGCCTTTTTCCTGAGATGGACGCTCTACCCGCTTCCCTTTGAGAAATACATCCCCTTCGTAATCGGTATCAAGGCCTGCAACAATTTTGAGCAGTGTGCTCTTCCCACAGCCGCTCGGCCCAATAATGGTCGTGAAGTCCCCTTCCTTCACTGTAAGATTGATCTCATCCAGCACATGATTAGAGCCTTGGTCTCCTCTAAAGGTTTTATTCACTGCGTTCACTTCGAGAATTGATCTTCGTTCTTCGGACATATTGGCTCCCCCATTCTTAGTGAAAAATAAAAAAGAGACTCGGCTCACCTTCTGAAAAAAAGGGGTGCAGCCGAATCTCTGGTCGTTCCAGTCGATTCACACATATCGATTTAAATTACCGTTAAGAAATCCAAATCATTCGTTGTTGTGGCTCATCTTAGCAGAGCTGGGAGGATATTGTCAATACCCGATTAAACAGGTAGAATTACATTAGTAAGTAAAAAAGACTAAACTAAACCGCGAAAAAATCTTACATATTTTAGATAAATACAGGTTGACAGTTTGCGATACTTGCTGATAAGATTTGCTCCATCACACACTGAACTATAAATCAGTCTGTAAGCGATGAACGGATCAACTGGACGACCAGAGATTCGGATACGAGGGATGTAATGCATCTTCTTCGTGTCTGACTTCTCTGGCGTCTTTTTTTCGTTCTAAAGTCCACTAAAAACGTAGGAATACTATAATTGAGGAGGCTAATATCCATGAGTCAAACCACTTATCTGTCACGTGATTACGCACCTGTCCGGGAATTTAAAGCAGGAGCGAGACATTTGAACCGACTTGCAGAAGGATTAGAGGATCGTCCTTATACGTTGTTCACATTAAAACCGCTTGGTCCGATTATTGGAGCAGAAATCGAAGGTGTTGACCTTGGAAAGCCGCTGACTCCTGAAATCAAGGCCGAAATTCATCGCGCATTTCTGGAGTGGAAAGTGTTGTTCTTCCGGAACCAGCACATTACGAGCGAACAGCAGGTGGCTTTTGCCAAAGAGTGGGGAGAACTTGAGAAGCATCCTTTCCTCCCCCGGGGAAGTGCAGAAGAAATTACGCGGTTTGAGAAAAACGCAAATATGACTGGCAATGAAAATGTATGGCATGCAGATGTGACCTGGCGTATTGACCCTGCCCTTGGCTCTGTGCTTCGATTATCCGAAGTCCCTCCCTTCGGCGGTGACACGATATGGGCGGATATGGGAGCAGCTTATGACAACCTTCCAGATGAAATAAAAGAAAGAATCAACGGTCTTACTGCCATACATGATTTTACGACGACGTTCGGACGCTTTATGCCGCCGGAGATCCTTGCTGCAAAACAGGAAGAGTTTCCTGCTGCAGAGCATCCCATCGTGCGGACTCATCCCGAAACGGGGCGCAAGACACTATTTGTTAATGGCGCCTTCACCATCCGGATTGTCGGACTTGAGGAGGAAGAGAGCGAGAAGCTTCTTAATTACCTGTTCCGTCAGGCTCACATTCCAGAATATCAGGTTCGTTTCCATTGGGAAGCCAATTCCGTCGCACTATGGGATAACAGGGCAACCCAGCATTATGCTGTCTCTGATTATTACCCGCATCGCAGGGTGGCAGAGCGCGTATCTATTGCTGGTGATCGGCCGTTCTAATTCGTATATAAAAAAAAGATCGGTTCTTAATGAATCGATCTTTTTTTATAAGTCTTATGCAGGCCGCCGATTCATCTGTTAATCTCTCTTTGTTTCAGATAAGCTCGGTATCCGTTCATACAAGTCAGCAACATCACAACCGATAGTATAGGCGATGGATATCGCCATTTTGAGGGGCATCACTCTTTTGTTTTCGATAAAGTCGTATACTCGTTCCGGTTTAATCAGCAGCTCTTTAGCCAGCCATTCCACTGACCTATCGGATACCATTAATCGTTCATTGAGTAAGCAACGTCCAAGTTCAAATTTCAAGAGTTGAACTCCTCCCAATAATTTTTTACCTTAAGGGTTGTCCATTACCAGCATGTATATACTCACTGACTATCGTTTGAATACAAAGTTTGTTCTGCAACCTGAGCTAACTCTTCTGCTTTGACACTGATCTCTTGAATCGTAGCCGTAAATTCTTGAATGGTACCTGATTGGGTATCAGCAAGTGTATGAATATCGGAAAAAGCTTGGTTTAAACGCAGCAGCAGTTCTTGGATATTTTGTGTGATACCATTAATTTGATCTACGTTACTCTTGGAGCTCGTAGCCAGCTTCCTAATCTCTCCGGCAACAACCGAAAAGCCTCTTCCCACTTCACCAGCTCGAGCAGCTTCGATAGCAGCATTCAGACCAAGCAGGTTACTTTGATCCGAAATCTCCTTAACTACGGCCGAGATCTTGCCAATCTGCTGAGCACTTGAACTTATGTCTTGCATTTGTGCAGTCATGCCTGTCACACGATCATTAAGATGAGTCACAGCACGACTAATATCCTCAATTGAGGCCGTAGACTCCTCGACAATGGCGGAGAAGCTCTCCGCCATCTCAAACAGCTTGCTCGCTTTCTCAAGACTAGTCCCCATACCAATTCCACCAATCACTCTGCCTTCTTCGTCATGCAGTGGAATCGCTCTAGCCGCTAGAGGAAACCCAAACAGCTCCTTTGGTACAATCGCGGATAAAGCCGTATTATTTCGAATGGCATTGGTTACAATATCCCCTTCCATTAAAGGGTCTCCCGGGCTTACATTAAGAGAGAAAGTCTTCCCCGGAATATTAATGATCAGCTTCTCTGTATCATAGATTCCAATGGTAATGTCATCATTTGAGAGGCTATTCAAGAATGGAGCTACTGTTATAAATGATTTGATAAGATCGTGCTGTGTGTTGGGTTCCATTGATGTATTCATCTTCTTCTCTCCTTGTTCTTAATACGGAAATTTCCGCTGTCCATAGTTAACCGAAATCCACTTCATCGTCGTAAATTCATCCAGACTCCATGCTCCATTCATACGACCTAACCCGGATTGCTTCTCTCCACCAAACGCAATGATGGGCTCATCGTTTATCGTAATATCATTGACATGGATCATGCCGGTATGCACTTTTTTCGCCAGCTCTACCCCCCGCTCCAGGTTGGAAGTGTGGACTGCACCGCTAAGTCCAAATCTCGTATCGTTTGCGATATCAATGGCTTCTTCTTCTGTTTCAAAAGGAATGATGGAGACAACCGGACCAAACAGCTCATCTTGAGCAACGATCATCTCAGGATTGACATCAATGAGAATCGTCGGCTCTACCATTCTTCCTGATATCTTGCCTTGCAGGAGAGGAACGGCTCCTTCCTCAATTCCCTTCGCAATAAGCTTCTCAAGTGTTTCTGCCTGGCGTCTATTAATGACAGGACCAATGACCGTCTCTGGATCGCTAGGATCCCCCACCTTAAGCGCAGCTACTTTTTCTTTAAACATGCTGATAAATTGTTCATATATTGATTTTTGTACGAGAATACGATTGGCACACATACAGATTTGACCTTGATGTGTAAATCTGCTGAAAGTTGCCGCTTGAACTGCATAATCAAGATCAGCATCCTCTAGTATGATGAATGCACTATTTCCACCCAGCTCCAGAAGAGGCTTCTTATAGTTCTTGACTGCCAGCTGGCCAATATAGCTACCGACCTGAGTTGATCCCGTAAAGGAAATAATTCTAGGAATCGGATGCTCGACAAACGCATCTCCAATTTCCTTAATATCAGTAACAACAACATTTAATAGACCTTTTGGAATACCTGCTTCCTCGAAGATCTTGCCAATCAGTGTACCACCTGTAATCGGTGTATCCTCATGCGGCTTTAACACCACACCATTTCCCGCACCGAGGGCAGGCGCAACAGATTTCATGGATAAGAAGAACGGGAAATTAAATGGACTGATAACCCCAACCACTCCAGCAGGAATTCGATATAGACGATTTTCTTTGCCATCTTCTGTAGATGGAAGAATCTTTCCTTCCATGCGGAGCGGGAAGGTAGCCGCTTCCTTTATCATATTCTTAACAAGACCAATCTCAAACGCGGCCTTCATCCGAGTACCACCCAGCTCTTGAATGATAAGGGATGTAATCTCATCTTCATTTGCTTCTATGTATGTAACAGCTTTCTCCAGAATATCGCGTTTCTTGTAAGGATTAACCTTGTCCCATTCGAGCTTGGCTTTATGAGCTGATTTGTATGCTTCATCAATATCATTTACGCTGGCTATTTGAAAAGTCGTGATAATCTCATCATTATATGGATTGATATCATGCAGCACTTTCTCGCTGGATCCCTCTCTCCAGTCACCACCTATAAATTGTTTCCCTAGTTCTATGTAGTTCATATGCTTCCTCCTCTAATTATGGACTGCTTCAGATGATCAAATATAATATCGTCAAAATACTTGTGTTGAATAAGATCGTTTTACACCAATCTTGGCAAAAACAGGGATTACCAATGATATTTAGTGCTTAATGCCTATATTGGAGAAAGGTTATCATGCGATCGTTCATTTAAACACGTAAAATAAATGAACGAAAAACACCTGCAATGAAGCTCTTCAGTCAATTAACGATTTTGATGCTAAGGAGATCACCGGATTCACACAAATGCTAAACATAATTAACACTTCATTTAAATTTCATCAATGGCAGAAATTATAAAGGAGCGTACTACGGCCGCTATAGCGGCCGTAGTACGCTCTGAGATGTCACCGATCTTACGTTTCTGACTTAGATAACCAACTATACTGCAGTTAAGATAATAGGCTGATTCTTGGTAATAATGATAGTATGCTCGTGCTGTGCTACAAAGCTATTGTCAGGGACACCTAATGTCCAGCCGTCTGGCTGCTCAACGGCATATCCTGCGCCTGTAGATAGAAAAGGCTCGATCGTTATAACCATACCCTCTTTCAATACGCGTTTATCATGTTTGTTGTAGAAGGGCAGAATTTCAGTCGGAGACTCATGCAGTGATTTTCCAATACCATGACTGCACAGATTTTTAATGATGTTGTATCCGCCTTTTTTAGCCTCGATTTCTATAATCCTTCCAATTTCGTTCAATTTTACTCCGTGCTTCAGTGAAGAGATTACTTTCATCATTGTCTGATGTGTGTATTGGCACAGCTGCATTAATGACGGCTCATATGGAGGAATCAAAAAAGATTGCCCCGCATCCGCATAATAACCCCCCGCTTCTGCAGAAACATCGATGTTGATTAGATCGCCTGGCTGAATAATTCGGTTACCTGGTATACCATGAGCCACTTCGTGGTTAACACTAATACAGGTATTTCCAGGGAAATCATAAGTGATCTTTGGTGCCGATACAGCACCATACCTGCCCAGAATCTGCCCTCCAATTTCGTCAAGCTCCTTTGTTGTCATTCCTGCACGTGCCTGATTTTTCATTTCTTTGATCGTCAAGGCAACAATCCTGCCTATTTCCTTCAGACCTTCAATATCATTTTGCGATCCTATTGTCATCTAAGCCCCTCCATTTAACTAATGTATCTAATTTACCACATCTATCACTTATTTAAATATTTATGGATAAACGGGCTATTCCCTTTATAAATCTTTGAAAATAGCGGCAGCACTGGTGGACGTTGCTGGATCAAACGGTCAATCTCAAGGATGCTGTCTATAATGCTTGTCACCCACTGCTAGTCTGTTCGTTGCTTTTATATAAGGTTTCACATAAGTTCCGTATAACTCTTGGGACAACATGAATCTCGGAGAAACGTTCAAACAAATATAGACACAACCCGAATTATTGTTATCTCTGGCAAGGTGCAGGCAGCCACTATTGATAAATAACGCTTCACCCTTAGACAAGTTCACTTTTTTCTCCTGAATCTGAAAAACAGCCTGCCCTTTGACTACAAGTACAAATTGGAGTTCTTCATGCCAGTGCAATGGGATATATCCGTTAATATGGTGAATGATCGTCGTGTGATAGCATGTGTTTAATTCTAATTATTTTGGGAGCTTTATTCTGGGGGATTGGCGGAACGGTTGCAAAAAAGCTCTTTCAATACGGAATAGATATGGGATCGTTCGTAACTGTCCGATTACTGATTGCAGGAATACTCCTTCTTACCGTCCATTGTTGTAAAAAGGACAGCAGAAACATATTTGAGATCTTCGACAGATCAAAAACAATGGCCTTCTGGTTCTATATTGAAAGCTTAAACAGCTTGTCTCCAAAGGAGTCCAGTCTGATGGGCAGCCTTGAGCCAATCGCAGCCGTGCTGACGACCGTATTCTGGATGAAGGAATCCTTTGGAGGATTTCAATGGATGGGCACGCTCTGCATCATGATCGTGGTGATCTACTTAGCTCTTAATAAAGAGGCCTCTTCAGATCGCGCAAACTCATAGAATCAACGAAACAAGAACGCTAGTCTCCATTCACGGAGGTCTCCCGTCGGTCGATGATCTCTTCAGGCAGCTGCTTGGACATACCTGGTACGTGCCGTGGCTGATACTCAATAAATTCCGATGAATACACAGCCACTGCAATTTGTCCCCCGTTGCTGTAAGCCCGAATAAGGATCGGCTCATTATAGGCATTCTCAAAGGCGAAATCCGGCCCTCCCCAACTGACGGTTGCATCCCTTCCAGCCAGAACGTAAGGTACGTTTCGGCTATGAGAGTACCGCTTCACGATCTGCAGCCCCGCTCTGTCAATGGCATTGAACAAAGTAGAGGATACTTGACATATTCCACCACCTACACCTTCCGATAGTTCACCCCGGACGATGACGCCTGCTCTTTTGTAACCCTTCTCTACCGTTCTCATACCCACAACCTCGTTAAAAGAGAAGGTCTCTCCCGGAAAAACAACAGCGCTGTCAATCGCC
Source organism: Paenibacillus shunpengii (assembly GCF_042684905.1). NCBI lineage: Bacteria > Bacillati > Bacillota > Bacilli > Caryophanales > Paenibacillaceae > Paenibacillus > Paenibacillus shunpengii. The sequence goes on from NZ_JBHUMJ010000002.1 coordinate 2,343,389, forward strand.
TTGGCCGCCAATGCGATGTTATGCGAGCGATTTTTATTATTAGAATTAAAATAAGTAACGTAATACCCGATCGGCTTCGTTCGGATTGAAGTCAGTATCTCGCTATCTACTTTGGGATGTAGTATGTAGGTTGGCAGCTCGACCGTTGCCGGCCCCTTTCCATAGTAATAGTTGTAGAAGAGTACCCGCATTTTACGTCGATCCAAGCGATATCCGTTCTGTCCCTCTTCAATATGACCATCCAATGCAATTCGTGCGTTCTCAGGCTTCTTTATCGTCTTACGATCCAATTTGTCCACCCACTGTTCATAGGTATCCGTGTTAATGAGCGGAAACACGCCAATATTATACTCGCTCCGATCCAGTGTGCTTAGTGAGTTACCATCTTGGGTTACAGTTAATAGATCCGCCGGATTTGCCTGTGTCGTGAGCAGTCCAAACAGGACCATGATGGATAACCATTTCAAATGCGTCTGCCTCCTTCCCCAATCGATTCCATAACAGTCCTTCTGGTATTATGGTAAGCTTTTGAGAAATTCATGCATCAGCAGCTGAGATAGATGCGCTATCCTTAATTATTTCTATTCATTAGTGTGGAAGTTATCTGGTAGAATTGAATCTTGAATTGGCACTAAATTTTAAGATGGTCGAGGAGGGTCTTGCATGAACATTACTACAATACATAAAACAAACAGCTACTATTGGGATACTATTGGAAATGACTTCTTAAGAGCCATCGTGCTTCCTCACTATGGAGCATTTATTTCGATGAAGCTTGGTATCCGGTACCTCTTGATGAAGGCCTGCTAACCTTAGCGGATCGCAAATTATCAACCTTTGTGAATGCGTTATCAAAAGCGGGCTTTGTCATTGAACAAATGATTGAGGAAACTGACGAAGAATTGCTGCATTCCCGGACAGATAACAGTGAGCTTGCACACAGAGCCAAGCTGCTTCCTGTTACTTTTGTAATTAAAGCAAGAAAGCTATAGTAGCCAAGCAGGGGATTACCCCCTGCTTTCTTTTATTATCAAAGTTTGAAACGCTATTGAATGAACATTGTACAATAGAAGTTATTACACCTTCAGGTACACCCAGTGTAAAGAGTCTTGCACAGTTATCATTCCGATATGCTAAAAAAAGAAACAGGTAAAACCGCTCAGGAGTACATTAAATCCCGATTGCTGGATCTCGCTGAGAACCTGCTCTTGACCACAAAAGAACCAATCAGCCAAATTGCAGAGAAGCTGGGATTAACAAAAGAAAGATTCCGACGGATAGATCTAACTGTCGGAATCTTTTTTACTATCACGCTTTTTCCTAACAAGCACTCACATGCATCCTATTACAGCAATTCGATATGCCCCTCTGTTCCATTCACACGAATTCGCTGCCCATCCTTAATCAATTTAACGGCATCATCTACACCGACCACTGCTGGTATACCGTATTCCCTAGCAATCACGGCTCCGTGAGTCATCAGTCCGCCAACCTCAGTGACAAGACCTTTTATAGATACAAACAAGGGTGTCCAGCTAGGGTCAGTGAAAGAGGTAACTAATATATCTCCATCCTCCAAAATCGCATCCTCTATATTCATAATGACGCGCGCACGTCCTTCAATAATTCCGGTAGACACAGCCAACCCCGCAATCGCTCCCGGAGGAAGATTCTCACGGTGGTATCTGCCTGCTATCATTTCTCCATCAGAGGTCATTACGCGTGGTGGCGTCAGCTTCTCGTATCGACGATACTCTGCTTTTCGATTCTTAATCAGCTCGTAATCTAGTGTATGGGCGCGCACGACCTCATGAAGTTCATCAAAAGTCAAATCGTAAATATCTTCTTTATTCTGAATAATACCTTCCTGCACAAGCTGTTCTGCTTCTACCAACAGCGCCTGTTTATATATAAAGTATCGATTGATCATACCATATTTAGGATACTCCCGAAATCCGCTGAAATTCCGAATGAGGTCGATTCGCTGTTTGGTCTCTTTGGCTTTTTGCTCACCATCCGGCAGCCGCTTTAGTCGCTCCAGAAGCTCTCGCTCTTTATGGAGTGCCTCCTGACGTCCTTGCTCAAATTTAAGCTCGCTTGCGCCCTTCTCGAAATTTCTAATATTCCCTAGGATTAAAGGAATGAGCGTCATCGGATTCTCACTCCAACGCGTTCGCGTTATATCAATCTCCCCGACGCAGCGCATGCCGTATTTGTCCAGGTAAGCATAGATGGCATCCTGCACTTTCTGTCCGCCGTCAAAAGTACCGAGATCCTCTATAAAGCGATTATCTTCGGCTTCTTGTAAAAAGTTCACGATATCCGGATAAGGACGTATGGTATCCGCAACATCAAGCAGAGCAAGACCCATTTCCGAAGTAATATTATGTGGTACCGATTGGGATAAGGTATCCGCTGCATTGATCTCACCAAGCCAGTTGTACATATGTTCATTGATCCAGGCTGAAGCCTTCATCGTTTCATTAATTATTTGTGAACTTTGTGGATCGAACAAGATCTTCTTTAATTGCTTCATATCCTCCAGAATAAAATCGAATAAATCGCTTCCTGATTTCGCTTTTATCGTATGCTTCAGCTCTGCGATGGAATTCTGAGTCTTATGGATCAGCTCTGATACAATGGACTTATCGAATTCAACCCAAGCCTCAGCTGGAATAGACGACGCGCGCTCACTGCCTGCATTTCTACTCGGCTCTTTGTTCTCCGGATCTAATGCGGGAAGAAAATCTCCACGCTCTATGAGGGTTATAAGCGCATCCTTAACGAGAAGATCGGAATGTCCCAGCGTGTTGATCATGTGATGTCTCCCAGCAGCTGTAGACAGTACTGGCGTAATATCGACGAACAATCTTCCGCCTGCTGTGCGCATAGGTGCAGGTGTCGTTAACAGATAAAATGACAAACCCAGCGGCTTGATGGGATCTGTCATCATTTGCTGGTGACCAACAGATACATACACATGATTCTCCTGATCACTTGCATGTGGAATTGGATATAACGTCGTGATTGGCCTGCTCTGAACAATATAAAATGTATCATCAGCCAAACACCATTCAATATCCTGTGGAGCACTATAATGAGCTTCAATCTGTCTACCGAGCCGAGCGAGCTCCATAATTTGCTGATCCGTCAGGGTCTGTTTCTTTTGCTGATCGGGATGTATCCTCTGTGTCTCCGTACCGCCTTCTGGTTGTCCATATACCGCCAATTTCTTTTTTGCTATCTTCTTATCGACGATTTCTCCGTCACACACTTTATAGCCATCTGCAGATACGATTCCAGAAACGAGTGCCTCCCCTAGTCCATAGCTGGCATCAATGGTGAGGAGCTTTCGGTTTGAAGTCATGGGATCTGCAGTGAATAATATTCCCGAGGCTTCCGGGAACACCATCCTTTGAACGATAACAGATATTTTAATCTGCTTGTGATCAAATCCATTTTGCATACGGTACATCACCGCACGATCTGTGAATAGAGATGCCCAGCATTTACTGATATGCTGCAATATCGCTTCTGTGCCAATAACATTTAAGTATGTGTCTTGCTGACCGGCAAAAGAAGCTTGCGGCAAATCCTCAGCAGTCGAACTCGAACGCACGGCATAGGCATGTTCTTCACCCAGCTTGGAGAGATAGTGAGCTGTCGCTTCCTTAACATCGGTAGGGATTCCTGCAGCCCTGATGGTGTGCCGAATTTCCTCGCTGATTGTACCGATCTGATCCCGATCCTCTACAGTTAGCATAGCAAGTCGATTAAGCAGTTCCTGATACACTTTGTTTTGTGCGATAGCTGCTTCATATCCTCTAGTTGTGATACAAAATCCATCTGGCACTTCAATTCCTTGAAGTTTGGACAACTCTCCTAGATTTAACCCTTTTCCACCAACAAGCCATAACTGCGTTCTATCCATTTCTTGAAAACCGAGAACCAAAGGATAATCCATCCATATCTCCCCTTACTACTAGATTGAGAAAAAACATTTGACACACCATATGCCGGCATGATATTCTTAATATATAAGATGAGTTAATTATGCCTACATATTTAAAGCGATAGAAAATCTATTTTATTATATCAGCGTTTTTGTTCATATACAAGACAAAAGAACCCGGTATTGGCTACCGAGGTTCTTTATTTGTTTATTCAGGATATACTCTGATCTCGGGGTAACCTGAACAAAACGAAATTTTGGCATAGATCACCATAATGTCACTCCTGGGTCTGCTTCAGAATCACATTCGCCGCTTCTACCGCACCTCCTGCATTTCGTAAGGACTTTGATAGCTTCTTCGCGTTTTCCTCATATTTCACATTTGTCAGCACCTCCGTTACTGATGCTGCCAGATCTGCTCGCTTCTTCCCTTTCAGCAATACGCCCGCTCCCAGTTCAGCTACCCGATTGGCAACCATTTTTTGTTCGCTGTGTTGTGGAAATAACACCATGGGAACACCAAAATACAAGCTTTCACTCACACTATTCATACCGCTGTGTGTAATAAAAGCATCTGCGGTTTGTAATACAGATATCTGATCCACTGTGTTCCTCACCATAAAATTTTCCGGAATAATGCCGAGTGATTTAATATCTGTCTTCTCACCCACGGACATGACAACCGTATAATTGGATTGTGCAAATGCGTTGATGCAATTGTCATAGAACTCACGATTATTATTAAGAACGGTTCCGAGGGAAATATAGATTAATTGTCTATCCTTTTTATTGTTCTCCTGTGGCGACAACGTTCTAATCGAAGGTCCAACAAAGGCATACCGTTCAGAAAAGGTGTCCGCCATCGGTTGGAATTCCTTTGACGTGTATACAATTGTGTCAGTATCATTATCATTTTGAACAATGGATATAAAACTTCTCACATCATAACCGTGATTCCTAAGCATCTGAATTTTTTTATTGATTCGGGGCATACCAAAGGCCATCTTTAATAGTTCCCTGAAGCTGCGCTTCATCAGCTTGGCTGTATGTTGATTAAACGCAAAAGTAGTTGTCGAGCATATATAGGGAATTTTTAATTTACTGGCAAACAGCTTCCCCCAGAAGCATAATGAATCGGATACAATACAATCCGGCTGCAATTCCTGTAATTCCTTGCACACCTTCGCATCTAAAGCTATGGTCGTATCGGCAACCATTTCAATCAATGCTGCAAAATCCTTGCCCGCCTTGCGATCCAGTTCTTCAGGTGACAGCTTGGGCAAATATTCATCACAGGCTATAAATACAGCACCAGCGGCTTCGATCTTCTCCTGAAATTCCAGAAACGAATAATACCATACCTCGTGTCCTCTATTGACTAGTTCTCTGACAACGGGAATAGTCGGATTGGTATGACCATGAGCGGGTATCGAGAAAAAGACAATTTTACTCATTCTATTCCCTCCTCCGTGATTTCGGATGTCCTAATCATCTCTGCAAATTGCAGGAAACCGTCACTTTTCATAACAGCAATACCTCTCGTTGCGTCTTCTCCCAACACCACCAGCTTATCACCTGCATGAATTTGATACATTTCTCGTGCCTGCTTGGGAATCACAATCTGACCTCGTTCTCCGACCTTTACCACACCAAAAAAATGCTTCCCCTTAGGAGCAACCTGGTGCACCTCTTCTTCGCTCATGCTGCGAGAGAGCTGATCCAATGTGACTTGAAAAATATCAGAAAGTAATTTGCATTTATATATATCAGGCAAGACTTCTCCATTCTCCCACTTTGCTACGGTCTGTCGTGACACGTTTACCTTCTCTGCCAATTGTTCCTGGCTAAGTTTTAGCTTTTTGCGAAAAGTACGAATATTCATATCAATCATATTTTTCATCTCCTTGTAAGTTACATCTTATAGAAGATCTAAGGTGAGTTCTATCAACGAACTTTAACATTTGCATGTTAAGGATTGTAGCATTTCCTTTAGAGTTCTCATTAATTATTCCACCAACCGTCCCAAGTTAGCGAAACCAAACTTTCTTCCAAGTGAAGTGCTTAATCAATTTCTAGATAAATGGAGCAAGCAACGCCCTCTTTTCTAAAAAATCAAATGTTTCGGAGTTTATTGTATCGATGACTGGTTTAAAATACTTGAAAAACTCTAAAATCGAAAGGACCAAAGCTATGTTAAGGCATCCTAACCTAAACGGTAAAATCGCTGTAATCACTGGCGCTGGCTCGGGTATAGGACGTGCTGCAGCACTGCAATTCGCAGGAGAAGGTGTGAAGGTATGTCTATTAGATCTTGATCTGGATCATGTGAACAGCGTGAAGGCTCACCTTGAGGAATCCGGAGGCGAAGCCATAGCTCTGAAGTGTGATATCAATTCTTCTCATGACATCAAGCAGGGAATCCGAACGGCAAGCGAACATTGGGGAGGACTTGATATTGTGTTTGCCAACGCGGGGATCGCCGGGGAAATGGCGCCTATCGAAACGATGAATGAGGAGGATTGGGACCGCACAATCCATACGAATTTAAGAGGAACGTTCTTGACCGTTAAGCATGCCATTCCCTTCATGAAAAAGCATGGAGGCAGTATTATTATTACAAGCTCTGTTAGCGGAAACCGTATATTCTCTCAGCCTGGTTATACTGCTTACAGCACATCTAAAGCCGGACAAATTGCACTCATGAAGATGGCTGCGCTTGAACTTGCACAGTACAAAATACGCGTGAACGCGATTTGCCCAGGCGCGATTAAAACCCATATTGGAGATTCCATACACAGCTCGACGGATCTAAAAGACATTGAGATCCCCGTCGAATATCCTGAAGGTGATCAGCCTCTGGAGCACGGACCGGGCCAACCTGAACAGATTGCGGATTTAGTGACATTTCTCGCTTCCGACTTATCCTCACATATTACCGGAACCGAAATTTATATTGATGGAGCAGAGTCGCTTCTTAAATGACCACAGCGCATTGAACATCGTGGAACCCTTATTGTATTCAACTAAATTTGTATCTGCTAAAAAAAGAAAAGCCGCCAATTGGCGGCTGATCGTACAGAATATGATAAAGGTCGAAATATTTATTCTATGAACTTAGATCTTACCAGAACCTATCGTGGTGTCCCATTAACAGTGAAATGCCTTCTGTAAAGTAATAATCTCCGTAGATTAGTGGGACATCAATATTGCTCTTCCCTGGGTAATGACTCGTTCCATGCAAGATGAGTCCTTCCTCTGTCTCCGATTCCCATGCTCCATAATTGGTGTACAAGGAGTAGAGAATTCGCTCTGCACATTTGCGGTACATCTCCGCCTCCAGTCCGTTAACCTGATCTGCGATAAGCAGAAGTCCGCAGGCGGCACAGGCGCCGGCTGAGGAATCTCGAATCGAAGGCACTCCTTCAGGTGATCGGAAATCCCAATACGGAATATGATCCTCCGGTAAATTAGCTATAAAGAAATGCGCGGTTTGTTTAGCTGCATCCAGATATTCCTGCTTACCAGTATAATGATAGCTTAGACTCATTCCATAAATCGCCCAAGCTGTTCCACGAGACCAAGCTGATTCTGGTGCGTACCCTTGTCCTCCCATCACTTCCCGCTTCTCTCCAGTTTCAGGGTCAAATACGACAATATGAGCAACCGAGCCGTCAGGACGATAAAAATGCTTCAGCACCGTATCTGCATGCTTCACAGCAATGTGCTTGTACCTTGGATCTCCCGTCGTACGGGATGCCCAGTGTAACAGAGGTAAATTCATTAAGCAGTCAATGATGGCCCAGCCAGCGTTATTCTCTCCATTCCACGCTCGAATATAATTACCCTGAATGTTGAACCTCGCAGCCAGAAGGTTGGCAGCAAGCAGCGCTCTTCGTTTCGAGTCCTCTGCTCCTAGAAGCTTATATCTTGCCCCGCTTGTCAAAGTCCACATGAATCCGATATCGTGATCTACCTGATGGGCATCCGTAAGTAATGAATCCAGCTGACTTTCACAGGACTCTGCGGTTACCTTGAGTACTTCGTCTTTGGTATCACGATAAACAAGCCACAGTATGCCTGGCCAGAAGCCGGCCGTCCACCACGAGGCCCGCTCCAGCTGATACTCTCCGTTCACACTTGCGTGTGGAAAGCGGTCTCCAATTCGATGATGAATTCGCTTCACTTTTGTTACCGTTTGATCCCAAGCTTCTTGCACCCAATCCGGTTGAACTGTCATATTACATGCTCCTCTCAAGAACTCTATGCTTTATCCTATAATGGCTTTGTCCAAATAAACGTTCCCACCTGACCAGGCCTTAAGTGACGTCCACTCGGCCTGTCCTTGCCAAAAAGCAGCGTCAGGAGGCAGCCCGAGCGGCAAAAATACAGTCGTGCACAAATATAAGCTGCCTGTCGAAATATAGGCTTCTCCGATATCAGGCTGATGTCCGGCAAATCCGATTCGAAGCCAGCCATTATCATCGAAAGTGCCCGGCATCTGTACCTGCCGCTTGATGACCGCCGTAAGCGCACAGCGAACTTGAGCTGGTTCCAGCTCTTTCGGAAGCTCCTCCCTTAAGGACATTAACGATAAATGCTGAAATGCACCGAAGCGGTAAGCAAGTGATCGTCCAATAGGCGGGAAAGTGCCTTCTGGTGAAATGAATCGTTCCAATATAGCGGCATAACGTTCAGCTCTCGTTAATACTTTCGCTCGGAGTTCCGCCCAATCCCCATACTGATCTCCAACCTCATTCAATATGTCCACCAGCATAGGCTGAATGACATAGCTGTTGTAATAATCCCAGTGAAATGCAGGCCCATCCCCATAAGCTCCGTCGCCCTTATACCACTGCTCATGCTGCCTCAGTGCATAATCCACACGCATTCGATCCCAATCCTTGACTCCCATTCGGAATAAAGCGGTTTCAATCATCGCGCTGAACAGCAGCCAATTACTGAATACAGGGCGTATAATGCGTGTTGCCTGCAGAGCGGAGATCAAATTCTGCTTCACGTTTTCATCTAATAGCACATACAGCTCATTTGGAGCGCGAAGCACCGCGTTTGCAAGAAAGGCAGCATCAACGACGGGCTGTCCGCCTATTGCAAAATTCATAAAGTCTGGTGATTCCGGATCTGTAGCCATATCTATGGCACGCCTTGCCATATCGGCCATCCTCGCCCGAATTTCTCCTTCTTCTCCTGTACGAGGACCATGCTCAAGCCAAGGCGAAATCCCGGCAAGTGTGCGCCCTAGTGCTTCTAGATAAGTGTAATCGGATCGATCACGAGCCGTTGCTTCAACAGGCATATCCATCTTAAGCCGACGTTCTGATAATGAATACAGTACAGGATGAGCAATGCGAACCAGAGTATCCACCCAATACTTTCGATCGACGGACATCGCTGTAGCCTCCTTTTTCATATCCTTGCTTCCAAAAAAAGTATAGACGGTTGCCTCTGGCCATTCAATAAACTATAATCATCAAAAACTGACCTATCGTGCTTAGGAGTGCAAGCGAATGATTAAGCTGTTATCCTGTGGGTTCCATACCATACACCGTGAAGGTATTGTGCGAAACAGACCGAATGGTTCAGAAAACTACATTTTTGTATTTTTTAATAGCAGAGCGGAAGTCAAGCTTCATGACGACACCCTGACGGTAGAGAAAAATACGTTTATTCTCTTTCAACCCCATACGCCCCATTATTATCGCGAGCTGGAAAGCCCGTTTGTTAACGACTGGTTTCATTGTAATGGCGATGGCATTCAGGAATTCCTCCTGGATATCCGTTTCCCTGTGGATATGCCGGTTGATGCCTCTGATCCGATGCTGATATCCCGAAGCATTATGGAGCTCACGAACAGGCATCGACTCGACGGTCGTCTGCGCGAGCGAATTATTGATAGTGATCTTCGGTCTTTTTTTATGAAACTGACGGACCTGCGGGAACGAACTGCTCCACACCATTACATCCGATTCACCGAGCTTCGAAGCGAACTGTACCGCAGTCCCCAGAAGTACAGATCTGTGCAGGAACTCGCACTGAGCTTGAATTTAAGTAAATCGTATTTCCAGCACATCTATAAGGAGCTATTTGGTTGTTCTGTCATGACCGATATCATCAATGCCAGGCTGGAGCATGCGAAGTATCTATTAGATCACAGCGAGTGGTCAGTCACTCACATTGCCCATTCATGCGGCTACGAGAACGACACCCATTTTATGAGACAATTCAAGAAGTTCATTGGAGTCTCACCAAGGCAGTATCGATTCAGAAGTGAAACATGATTCCACACTTCATGCTCCAGACAGTTTGCCTGCAACCTAAAAAACGACCCGTAGAACCCGTCGCTTTTTCTTAAGTGCTTCTTCTACGGGTCGTTTCTACGTTTTTTTTCGAACCAGACTCTCAAAGCCTACCTGCCCAAACCATTCCATTACACACTTCATATGCGGGCTTGCGTCCGACACTTTAGAAAACGAAACGAGCTCCTACTTGCTGAAATATTGAAAATCATTTTAGTTATTGATATACTTCAATTGAAATATCTTAGTCCCTAAGATATTTGATAGAGGAGGACACGATGAACATCTTTGAAAATTTACTTATATCCTTAAAAAAAGCAAGTGAAGTAAGTATTTCGATTATGAAGCCTAGAGACATAGGAGAAATTAATCATAGTTTGATGATATTTCTTTTTATGATCAACAATAAAGGTGAAATCAAGACTAGTGAAGTTTCAGAGTACTTTGGTGTGACCTCCGGTGCAGCAACAGGCATTGCTGACAAGCTCGAGACCTTAGGCTTGATTGACAGACACCGCAGTGATACAGACCGGAGAGTTGTTACCTTGGCATTATCTGAGAAAGGGAAAAAACTTGTACAAGACAAGAAAAATGAGCACGTTGAACTGTACCAATATATTTTGCGTGACTTCTCAGAGGAAGAACTATTGAACACCATTCGAATGCTAAACAAAATATCAAACTCAATAGAAAATTACTTCATGGAGGATACGAAATGAAAATATTAGTAACGGGATTTACCGGAAAGGTCGGCTTCTGGGTTGCTAATAATTTGAAGTATAGAAATATACCAACCGTATGTGCGGTGCGAAATGTTGAACAAGCGATGGCCAAATATGGTAGTGGTTATGAATTCGTTCGTCTTGATTTTTCAGATATAAGTACCTTTGATGAGGCACTTGAAAGGGTTGACCGGATTTTTTTAATGTATCCGCCTGGTCAACATCTTCATTTCGATGTATTTCTAGAGAAAGCCAGGGAAAAAGGGATCAAGCATATTACCTATCTATCACTAAAAGATGTGCAGTTTATGCCATTTATTCATCATTACAAGATGGAAAAGTGGATCAAAAAAAGTAAAATACCTTACACATTCGTTCGTGCGGGCTATTTTATGCAAAATTTGAGTGATTTTCTCTGTAAGGAAATTAAAGAAAGACACCGAATTTTTGTATCCGCAGGAAACGGAAAAACAAGCTTTGTGGACACTAGAGATCTTGCAGAAGTCTCTGCTCTGTCGTTAACGGAGATAGCAAAGCATAGAAACCAAATCTATGTCATCACCGGCAATGAAGCACTTGATTTTTATGAAGTAGCAGCTCTAATGACGGAAGTGCTTGGCGTAAAAATTGAATACACGAACCCTTCAATCAAAGAATTCAAGCAATATATGACACAGTCAGGTGTAGATGCACAATTCGTTAATGTCGTTGCTGGAATTCATATGCCTACTAAGCTCGGACTTGCAAAAGGAATCAAGCATGATTATATGAAGGTAACTGGAAAGAATCCTACAACCATCAGGCAATATATTGAGGATTTCAAACAGGATTGGCTCTAGCCGTTACCTGTTGAAACCACAACTCATCCAAAAGATCATTTGTTTATATTAAATATTATACTTTAGAAGAGGGAGAGAAATAATTATGGGATTTATTCAAGATATAAGGCCTGTCTTCAACAAAACGAAAATCAAGCTGAGGGACAAAATTCATGAGGCAAATGACATTTACACCTTTATCTTCGACAAAAGTGATGCGCTAAACTGGAAAGCCGGCCAGCACGGCGTATTTAATATCACGCACCGGAAAGTAGCGAATCCAACCCGGCCATTCAGTATTGCCTCAGCCCCATTTGAGAATAAAATACAGCTGTCCATGCAAATCTCTGAAAGTCCCAGCGAATTCAAGCAAGCGATGCTGGAACTGGAACCCGGAATGGAGATGGACATGCGTGGGCCCATTGGACCAATGTATGTTGATACACCTCAACAGCCTATTTTATTTATAGCTGCCGGGCTTGGCATCACCCCGTTTCGGGCGATTTTGAAAGATTTGGCGAACCGAAATACTTATGAAGCGGTTTATCATCTTTTTTATATAAACCATTCCGAAGTGTTTTTATATGCGGATGAACTGGATGAGCTGTCAAGCAAGCACCCTTCTATTCGTGTGCAATATTATCAGGATCGAAACATACTTTATAAAGACATCTCAAATTACGCTACCTATCAAGGCAATCAAGGATATTATTATGTTGCCGGTTCTCAAGCGATGGTGGGTTCCATATCCGATTTGCTAAGATCCAATAACATTAAAAAAGGGCATATTAAAAAAGATATTTTTCGAGGATATAAATCCTGATTTTGCGTCCATATACGTCCGAAGTGAGAGAATACAATTCACAAATGAAGACATTGGGGGAGCACGATCATGCGGGTGGGGATCATTGGCGCCGGAATAGGCGGGCTTACTTTAGCTCATGCATTGTCGAGTCAACATATCGAAGTCGTTCTGTTCGACCGCGATCCTGCCTCTTCCTGTACAGGCGGATATCGGCTTCACCTCAGTGAAGAAGCCCTCAAATCCCTACACCTTGCTCTGCCTGCAGAAACAGAACATGCACTTAGAAAAAGCGGCACAGGCAAGGAAACCTTCAAGCAATTTTCGATCCTTGATCATCAAGGACAGACGAAGCTGCGTATTCGTCAACCCGACCATAGCGACCCGCTTATGATCGGAAGACTGCCCTTGCGTACCATATTAGCTTCTCAGCTGGAGCACCAGATTCGCTGGGACACACATTTCACCTGCTATGAAGAAGCAGACACCGGCATCCGGCTTCATTTTGCCAATGCAGAAAGTGAGCTTGTAGATGTCCTGGTCGGTGCAGATGGAGTAAACTCTGCTGTTGCAAGACAGTTATTAAATAGAAAGACCGCAAAAAGTGCTGGAGTGACCGCGATCGCAGGCAAAACGCGGCTGACGAATCATTTCAGATCATCCTTGTACAAGGATTTGTTCATAGGACCTGGATTTGCGGCTGGACCACAGGGAATCGGGATGTTCTTGTCCGTACATGACCCGGTTTATGACGGACCGCAGGAATTCGTTAACTCCTTAATTGTCCATGAGGAGCCTTACCTGATCTGGTCCGTTGCTGCCTTAGATGAAACCTTTTATACTGACCTGAAAGAATTGACTTCCGGTGAGTTGCAACTGGAATCTTTAAGGCTGTTACATGATTGGGATCAAGGATATCAGGAGCTCGTCAACCATTCGGTTGAAGGAGAAACAGCCGCCTTCAAATTCTGGTTCCCGAGCAATCTGTCTGCCTGGAAGCATAACCGGATTACACTAGTTGGGGATGCGGTTCATCCCATGCCGCCGACGGGCGGTTTAGGTGCGAGCACCGCGATTATAGATGCTGTACATTTAGCCAAAATGCTTAATGAGCAAAAAGATATCCCCACAGCATTACATATGTACCAGAAGGCGATGCTGAAATATGCTCCGAAAGCGATCGATGAAGCACGTCCTCCTTTATTTTGGCAGCGTCGGTTTACGAATGAATGGATTAGAAAGTTCGCGATGTCCATCCTCCTTCCTGCAGTAGATCAAGCTTTATCGATAAATGATCGCTTTAGAAAGAAATAAATAGACTATACTCAGATAATCAAGGCAGCTATGTTCTCGGCCGCAATCGAATTTATCTGTAATATTCCTGCAAAAATAAAGAGAATGACTCCGAATTCTTCCGGAATCATTCTCTTTTTTTGTATTAAACAAAGTATACAACTGCTGAACCTGTTAAAATCTAAGATTCAATCATGTTTATCCATTCATGTCTTATCAAAACAGAGGAAGATTAATCCCTTTGACGAGAGCGGGCCTGTCCACCCTTACGACCTGCCTCTTCCCTGCTCATTTTACCATTACTGTTGGAGTCATCACGGGCTTCTCCACCCTTGCGACCGATTTCTTGATAAAATTCTTGATCATGATTCCGGGAAGTCGCATCTCCACCTTTTTTCCCAATCTCTTGGTAGAATTCTTTCTCGTGATTGTTAGAGGTTGCTTCCCCACCCATACGACCTGCTTCTTCACGACTCATGTTGTTGCCACGGTTGTTTGCCATTTGAATTCACTCCTTAAGTAGATTAGTATAGGAAGTTGTCTTACTTCCGGTACGTTATTTGATTACCCGCCTCTCAAATTATTAAACTCCAACACCATCAAATCTTCATCATAATAAACTCCCGAATATTTTAATGCTCTTTTCTCGGTGCCGAATATAGTAAAGCCTAGCTCCTCGTATAGCTTTTTGGCAGCGATATTATCTGAAACAACAGTTAAATTCATTTGCTCCAATCCTTCTAGCTTCCCTGCAAATACAATCAGCTCTTTGAGCAGCCTTTTGCCAACGCCCATTCCGCGATGTTCTGATGATACATACATCCCATAAATATTTCCTTTGTGTGCTGTCTTCAAGTTGCCATCGCGTATGAACGTCACAATAGCTATCAATTTATCTTCTATAAATGCACCGAGTGTAAACTTGGTATTTGTTGAAGAAATACGCTGGGCTACCTGCTCGGCAGAATAATTCAATTCTTGCTCATAAGTTGATCCGAATGCTTCCGGATTGGTTTGCAGTGCCTTTAACCGGAGCTCCTGATATGCCTTAGCGTCATTCTCTTCTAATATACGTATAATCAAGCTAAGACCTCCTTTAACAGCTTAATATTTGAACATAAATAAGAATGGTCCTTCTCACTACAATTATTCACATGCTCTTATTTAGCGATCTTCGAATCTCTGTGACCAATAAGGACTTTTCTTCTTCTGTAATTCCATCAGCAGCCAATTTCCGCGCAGCCATAGGGACGATCCAGGACTCGACTTCAGCATAACCAATACCCGACAGTCTCTCGTACTCATCTATAAATACACGAATACTGGATTCACGAGTTTTATCTAAAGCATTCTTGGTGTGTTTGGAAAGATTCGGAGGTAATATGGCATATCTGATCATGATGATATATTCGGCCAAATCTGCTTCAGGGTTCCCAATCGATGCATTGTTCCAATCTATAATTACGGCTTCGTTTCCTCTAAAAAGTATATTTCCTGGATTAGGGTCTCCATGACATAGCTGCTGTTTCATCGGTAATTGATCCAAGTGATGGATAACAGACTTTTTTTCGTGTTCAGTTAAGTGTTGTGAATATAATATGTCATTCTTGATGTTTTCCCGCTGACACGGCAGGCTTAAAACTGAATGAGAATGGATCTGAAAAAGAAGTCGCGCCGTCATCTTCGCGTCAATATAATCTTCAATCTTCTGTGTCAATTCATTACTTTCAGCGACTTCTGTAGTTCTATTAATAAAACGCTCCATAATGGATTCTCCATAAATTCTTTCAAATACAACCCCTGAACGGCCATCAACATTAATCAACTCAACTGGTTTAGGAACGGGAAGACCGCAATCCCATGCAATTTGACAATGATGAAATTCACGTCTTAGTGCAGTGACACTTGTATTGGGTTTAGCTAACTTAATAACCTTGTTGTCATCCTCCCATTCAAAAACCTCTGCACATCCACCTTCCCCTATCTTCTTACCAAGTTTACCTATCATATCGCACATATTCCCTTCCCTCATAACCGTTATAGAAAGCAAGTGCAGTACTCATTTTCTGTGAGTATACCATACAGCTCCAATTATAAATCGGTCTCTGGATGTATATGAAGGTAGGCAATTCAGCAGCAATCTTAAAATGCTCTTTTGCTAAAAAAGACACCTGCTTCTGCAGGCATCTTTTTCTTTTCGTTCAAGCTTTGACTAAGTTCTGTTCGTTAAATTCCGCTTGCCAGTGTGTACGTTAACACACTTGTATATGTAGTTGCCACTGCTCCCACCGTATCCCCGATCGCATAAGAAGATCCTGTGCCATGAAGCTCACTGACGTTAACGGTTTTTGGCGTATTTATCCAAAAAGTTGGACTAACTTGATAATCTCCCATACCGTAACCTGGATCAGCACTGAAAATGGTTTGTGGTGTAGATGATAGATAGAAGCTCTTGGATAAGGGACCATACGTAGTATCTACTTGCTGCCCCGTATTCACATAAATCTGTCCGGATCTAACTTCAACATTTGAGGCAGGATAGGACAGTGTATATGTCCCATTTCCTCCGGATGTGGGATCCGTAAGCGGCTGGCTTACAAAATCTGATGCAGCTAGAGTAATGGTCCATCCGTCCCCTCGGCCTGTATTGTCTGTGAGAAGAATATTGCTGGTTACCGTTGCTCCCTTCCAGTCCTTGTTGTTGATTTCCTTGGCGGCAAAAATGATTGGATCTGCCGAGAATGTGAGCTGACCTCCGATTAAGCTAAACTGACTCTCCGGATTTTGTACATCTAACTCTTCAGCTGCGGCTGTCAGTGGGACTGACATGATGAATACTAAGCCGAGTAGAGCTGTCTCTAACTTCTTCATGATTGACATTTTATAATCTCTCCTTTAGTGTTTCGTTGCTTCTGTACCTCCCTCGGATGTTACACTTTAATCCCTCCTTTCATCGTTCTTCTTGAATCTCATCCGTATAAGCAGGCTCAGTAACAAGAAGATGATAGCAAGCAAACACCAGATCATTAGGAAGGAGATCCCTCCATTATTATTCTGAGGCAGCACCTTAGCCAGATGATGATCAGCAAGAGATTGCTTGGATTTAGCAGCTTCCGCCCGGTTTAGAACAAATTCATATTCCTTCGTAAATACTTCATCCTTCCACTGTCCTGTTAATACCGCTTTATAACCCCCTTGTTCAAGGTGCAGCCCTTCTAATATAAATTTTGATTCCGCCTCTGTGCCTCCATAGACAGATTCCATACTCAGTTTGTTCTTATAGAGGCTTGTATTCGTGTCGGTATCAACCATTTGTATCTCAATTTCAGGCTTACCGAGTATAGTCCCCTCATTTTTAATATATGGAGATACGCTTAATAAGCCGTTATGTAAGTATTCATATTTAATATCAGAAAATGAAAATTGGGTACGTGCTTGACCTGGGTTATAATCAGCAATTATCTGTATTCCGATTTTGGTTAATGCTTCCGTTTGAAAATTCACTTCTTGTTGAGTATCTGCTCTCACAGCCTCCGGGTATTCTTGTAGTGCAATATAAGAAATATATTGGCCGTAGCTCAAGTGCTCAGGAAATTCAACGTCAAAAGAGTAATTCTGAGATTCTAAAGGCGGAAGGGTTACCCTTAAGGGCTTTGTCTTTATCCATTTACCTGGCCCTGTTAATTCTTCTCCATAATTAGTAAAATCCTTACCTCCATTTAATTTAGGAACAGCATCCGCAGGATATAGATAAAATTCGGACTGACGATCTTTGCTGTGATTCGTGACAGTAACTGTAAATGTTTGCTTAGACCCTGGTTGCACCTGCGCATGAAAGCCACCCGCTAATGTCTTAGCCTTCTTGTCTGTGATGTTCATCGACAAATTAAAATCTGCAGCAGAAGCCGTTGCGGCAAATAATGTGAGCAGCAGCATACAGAATATTTTCGTTCTCCATATTTTAAGTAACATTTAGTTCAACCTCCTCAATATATGTTTGTACAAACCCAGGTTCATCGCGTTAGATGACGCTGTCTGATTTCATTGCAAAAAAAGCACCCCACACTTAACAAAGTAAGTGCGAGGTGCTTCCTCGATCGAATTTTCAATTAATTAGATACTATAACTACTTCTTAACATTGTCAATAAACGATCTAAAATTCATACTGTATTGCATTCATTAGTAGCGCACGATAAGATTCTAGTAAATATGAGTACTAGGAGAATGAGGATGAAGATTAGTGATCCTTTACCTTGGAGAGATGTTCTTACTAACGAGGGCACGCATACTATAACGGGGGATGTCCGAATATTCAACGCATTTCCGATAATTCAGCTGCAAATCGAGCGCAGAATCTGGATATATCTGCCTGGCAGCTATAACATTGGAGAACGCAGATATCCGGTCATTTATATGCAAGATGGACAGAATGTATTTGATCAAGCGACATCCTGGGGCACCGAGTGGGGTGTAGATGAAGCCCTTTCACAGATGGGGACTGAGGATCCTTCTCTAGAGGCTATCGTGGTCGCGATTGACCACGGGGGCAAGGAACGTAACCATGAATATAATTTTATAGTTAACGAAGAGTATGGTTTCGGCGGCAAGGGTGAGGCATACGCTGCTTTCCTGGCGGAGACGCTCAAGCCTTATATCGACAAGCACTTTCGGACACGCCCTGAACCAGAGCATACGACGATTGCCGGGAGTTCTTTTGGCGCCTATATCGCATTGTATACGGCCATTCGCTATCCAGAACAATTCAGCCGTGTAGGCGGGATTTCCTTCGTTATGTGGCACGATAACGGTGCAATGATTCAATTAATACAGAACTCCGTGCTTTCCCCTAGTCTGCGGGTCTACCTTAGCATTGGAGAACTAGAAACTGATAATCCCGAATTTAATAAGACCGCTTACGAGCATGTTGAACTTGCCCGTCAGACGCTGATTGCCGCAGGAGTTCCGGAGGACCGGGTCCGATTTGATGCCGTTCCTGAAGGAACACATCATGAATCTACCTGGAGTCTGTTATTCCCGGATGCGCACCGCTGGCTGTTTCAGCCCTAAGCTATGCACATCAATCAACTATCGCATGATAAATTAAGCCGCTGATCCGATGGGATCAGCGGCTCTCTGTTCTTTAAGCTGGAGGAATACTCTGCGGATTGTTAAATACATTTTTCGGATCGTATTTCGCTTTAATTTTCTTCAATCTAGCATAGTTCTTCCCGTAATAGACGGGTCCTGGATATTTAATCCCTTGGTCTGGAACATTGATATAAGAACCTACAATATAAGGCTTTAATTTCTTCCTTGTGTTCCGGGCCAAGGCAATATTTCTGGCTGCATGGGATGGGTTAACCCATGAGCTGTTCCATTCCACGTAATACTTAGCTTTTCTCCAGTAGAAAGCCGTCGCTTGAGGAGCTACTCTGCTTACGGCCCCGCCCCAGTTCAGGAAAAAGAAGCCTGCCGGTGTCCCTCCCTCAGCTTTCTCTAGAAATTCGCGCATTACTTTATAGGCTTTATCAGGGAAAGGCTGTCTTCCGAAACCACTGGAAAACTGATTACTGTATCTTTGAGTAAGCACCGGATCAGGGGCAAGCATGAATTTTGTAGCTTCCGTATAAGGCAGGTAACGGATAACTTTTTGAGTCGGTGTGCCAACGCTAAGAATGGGTTTCAGCTGGTGAAGCGCATTGATCTTCGAACCAAGATAGATCCCTAACATGCTGACATTTCCACCTTTTTTGGGACCGACGCTTAACTCACTGCCTAATTTACTGCTGGCATTAGGAGCCCATACCTGCCATTTCTTCACGACTTTCTCGAATTGCTCCCAAGGCCATGTGATGCTAAATACGGTAGCTTTGGCTGGGGCACGCAGCACTTTAAATTTATATTTAGTATATATGCCGAAATTCCCTCCGCCTCCGCCACGGGAAGCCCACAGTAGATCCGAATTTTGTTTGTGATTTGCTCGAATAACTCGTCCCTTCGCGTCAACCATTTCAAGTCCGATGAGATTGTCGCAGATGAGGCCTGTTGTCCGCTGCAGAGGTCCAATTCCCCCTCCTGGCGTTATACCTCCGATCCCCACCGTTGGGCTATCGCCGAATGGAGCCATATACCCTTGCCGCGCGAGCGTATCCACAATTCTTCCTACCTGATTACCTGTCTCAACGATGACCGTTCCATTCTTCTTATCCAAGGAAATCTTCTTCATCTCACTTACGTCGATGACAATGCCGTCATTGATCTGTGAAAGATTGCCTTCTAGTGCATGTCTTCCACTTCTAGGGCGAAGTGGAACATGATTTTGACGTGCCCATCGAATAGCGTTGGCCACATCCTGTGTTTTTTGAGCAAAGACGAAGACCTTAGGAAATCGATCCGTATGCGGGTCCCAATTCTTACGAGCAACTTCGTAACCTGGGTCTCCCTTAAAAATAACTTGCCCTGTGAGCTTAATTTTTGAACTCATCCATGATCCTGCTCCTTTATTTTCAACTTCGTAGGCAGACACCATTTAATGTATGAATAAGATCAGCATCTGGTCTGGGCATATGCGGAGTTAGACAGGTTCAAGGTCACCAAAGCACCACAAAAAAAGCCGCACGAAGGATGCGACTCTGAAGTAAATGACGACACTACCTATTTTTTTGTACAGTCGATAGGGAAACGAGGACAGGTCCTGCGAAATTGGAAGCCTCCTCACTCTTCGGATTATGAAGGCGGAATTCAAAAGCATCCCCTTGTTCTGATGTCCACACCATATAATCGCTGATGCCTTCCACTCCGGAAGATTGAAGGTAAAGCTCAGCGAACCCAAGTGGATGTTCAACCAACTCGCCACTATAATCAGTCACTTTTCCTGCTTCACTCAAGTCTTCCTTAGCGGCAGCCTTAAGCTGGTCTAAATCATAATCAGCTGGTAAAGGTTTAATGTCCACATAGTAATCTGGATTGCTCGTCAAAGACAAGCGGCCGGTATCTGCATCAAATGTAAACTTCTCAAAGACATACAAACTAAATCCTTCAGCGTAATGCAAGCGTCCTTCAACTGACTGATTTCCTTCGGATGTCAGCATCTCAAAGCTCTTGGTCTCTTCCCGCTTCTTCTCTTCCGGAGATTCCTGCTCAGATGAAGGAGGCACAGAGGATGGATCCTCACTTACTCCTGTTGCCGGTTTCGTCTCAGGCTCTATTTCCGCTGAACAAGCGGAAATCATAATCACCAGAATGAAGAGGGAAACAGCTATCCAATAGCGATTCTTCTTTTTCAATTTCAATTTTAGCTCTCCTTTCAACCAGTCACTTAGATTCCATAGTATGTATTACCCGACTCTATGATTCAATACTCGCTTATTATCGGGAATTTAGACTACTGCAATATTCTGAATATTGAATTGCAATTTGAGAATTTCAAAATAACAAAAATACAATACATTCACAATTAATGGTAATTATGATATGTTTACTTTGAAAGCGCATCCATGACCGAGCAGAGTATCCATTCTTCAACATATCTTTTATGGAGGGAAGATGGTAATGGTACAATTGTTCAAAAAGTCAAGCGCAATACTGCTGGCATTTGCTCTGCTCGTTGGGTTAATGACAGTCCCTGCTCAAGCAGACGACGCCACACTCTTTACTATTGAAAGCGAAGATGCTCAGCTCAGTTCTGATCTGCAAGTGGTCACGGAAATCTATGGTCAGCCTAAGCCTGGATACGCAGGTGATGGATTTGTCTGGATGCAGAGTTCCGGGACGATTACCTTCAACGTAACTGTTCCAGAAACAGGTATGTATGAAATCTTTACCCGTTACATGCAGGAGGTTAGCCCGGACGGAAGAATGCAATCCTTGGCCGTGAATGGTGTGACCAAGGCTTCCTCTATGCTGCCATACACAACAACATGGTCAGATTTCAATTTTGGTTTTTTCAAGCTGAATCAAGGCAGCAATACTGTCCAACTGAAGGCCGGCTGGGGATATGCATATTTTGATTCCTTCACTGTGGATTATGCTGATCTTGATCCCTTGGAAGTACAGCCTGTACTTACAGATGCTCAAGCGACACCTGAGACTCAGCTTCTTATGAATTATTTAACAGATGTGTATGGTAACCATATTATCTCGGGTCAGCAGGAGATCTATGGAGGCGGTAATGACGGCGATTATGAGCTCGAATTTGAATGGATCCATGATCTAACGGGCAAGTATCCAGCCATTCGCGGCTTTGACTTTATGAACTATAATCCACTGTACGGCTGGGAAGACGGCACGACTGATCGGATGATCGACTGGGTAAACAATCGAGGCGGTATTGCGACAGCCGCTTGGCATATCAATGTACCTAAGAATTTCACGACCTATCAGCTTGGGCAGGTTGTAGATTGGAAGGATGCCACCTATAAGCCATCCGAAACCAATTTTAATACAGCAAATGCGGTCATACCTGGTACGAAAGAGTATCAATACGTCATGATGACGATTGAGGATCTGGCGGAGCAGCTGCAAATTTTACAGGATAACAATGTACCCGTTCTATTCCGTCCTTATCATGAGGCCGAAGGAAACGGGGGCTTGAATGGAGAAGGTGCATGGTTCTGGTGGGCTTCAGCAGGTGCAGAAGTATACAAAGATCTATGGGATCTGCTCTATACCGAACTAACTGAAACGTACGACTTGCACAACTTGATCTGGACTTATAACAGCTATGTGTACAGTACTTCTCCCGCATGGTATCCAGGAGATGATCAGGTCGATCTTGTAGGCTACGATAAATACAATACGGTCTACAATCGCGATGACGGATTGTCCGGCGTTCCGAACGAGGACGCCATTACTTCGATTTTCTATAAGCTGGTTGATCTGACGAATGGAACAAAGATGGTGGCCATGACCGAGAATGATACCGTTCCGAGCTTACAGAATTTAGTTGAGGAAAAATCCGGCTGGCTCTACTTCTGTCCATGGTATGGTGAGCATCTGATGAGTTCTGCCCTCAACTATCCTGCCACACTGACAACTCTATATCAAAGTGATTATGTCATTACGTTAGATGAGCTTCCGAATCTGCAATCCAATAATCCAACTCCAAATGCATCCCTATCACCCTCCAACATTGAATTCGACAAGTATACACCTAATCAGAGTGACCAAACCATCACCCTAAATTCAAACAGCCATACGTTAACTGCGATCCGTGTGGGTACTCAGGCACTCACCCCGAGCCAGGACTATACCTTAAGCGGTAACACACTTGTACTCAAAAAAGAATTCTTGTCACAGATGCAAGTTGGCGAACATACCTTCACATTTGATTTCAGCCAAGGCCAAGATCCTACACTTAAAGTTAAGGTCGTCAATTCAACACCGAGTGCTGCGTCAATCTCACCCGTAAATACCACATTCGATAAAGCCGCCAATCTTCAGCAAAATATTACAATTGCTCTTTCCTTGAATGGACTGCAGCTCATCAGTATTAATAATGGTAGTTATGCGCTTATATCGGGTCAGGATTATACGGTGACAGGCTCTTCTGTCGTTTTGAACAAGTCCTATCTGTCCACTCTACCGCTTGGCCAGAGTACGATCAACTTCCAATTCAGCGGAGGTGGTCAAGCCGTCCTTACCGTGAATATTGCTGACAGCGGCGTAACCGTTCCCTCCCCTGACGGGGCCATTGCGATTCAAGCTTATAATGGCAACACAAGTGCATCTACCAACGGAATCTCGCCTAAATTCAAAGTAGTTAACTCGGGGACTTCCGACATTTCATTGAGTGATGTCAAGATTCGGTATTACTACACCATTGACGGGGAACAAGGGCAGAGCTTCTGGTCTGATTGGGCCAGCGTAGGAAGTGCTAATGTGAGCAGTACTTTCGTTAAACTGACGACTCCGGTTAACGGGGCTGATCATTACTTGGAAATTAGTTTCTCTAGTGCGGCTGGAACATTAAGCCCAGGTCAGAGTGCAGAAGTCCAAACACGCTTCTCGAAAAACAATTGGTCCAGCTACACGCAAACAAACGATTACTCCTTCGATTCGACCAGCACACAGTATGTTAATAGTAATCAAGTTACTGGATATTTGAACAATCAGCTTAGCTGGGGCATTGAACCGTAATTCGATGGAAACAAGGGCCGGAACAGGTTTTGACCTATCTCCCGCCCTTGTTCTGTATTCAGCTCTGCATAAACTTCTATATAGGCTTATCATTCCATATTTGCACTTCGATATCGCTTTTCTTCTATTTAAAATGAAAGAGCAGCTAACTGTTGTTTAAATGAGGCAGCTGCATTTTCACAGCTTCAATTTCTGGAGACGCAGGGAATTCAGCACAACCGAAACAGAGCTGAACGCCATCGCTGCACCAGCCAGCCACGGTGCTAAGAGACCTATAGCAGCAATGGGAATGCCCACTACATTATAGGCAAGTGCCCAAAATAGATTTTGCTTGATATTACGCATCGTGCTTTTACTTAATTGGATCGCGTCAGCAACTTGATTTAGATCTCCGCGCATCAATATAACTTCTGCTGCCTCTGCGGCTATTCCCGTGCCAGTGCCTACAGATATGCCTACATCAGAGACAGCAAGTGCAGGCCCATCATTAATCCCGTCTCCTACCATAGCTACCTTATGTCCCAATTGCTGCAGTCGCTTTACTTCTGCCGCTTTCTCCTCGGGAAGGACATTTGCAATGACTTTGGAGATCCCTACCTGACTCGCAACAGCCAGAGCCGTACGTTCGTTGTCTCCCGTCATTAATACCACTTCAATCCCCATTGCTTGAAGACGGCTGACGGCCTGTGCAGAGGTTTCTTTCACGGTATCAGCGACAGCGACCATTCCTGCCCATTGATTATTGATTGCCACGAGCAGCACCGTTTTCCCTTGACCTTCAAGCTCAGACATTTGAACCCCTGCTTCAGCAGGAATCCGTACCTTCGCATCCGTGAGCAGCCGCCGCGTTCCCACAAGAATGTCCTGGCTGTAACCGCGGGCGCGAACGCCGTACCCCGGCATATTCTCAAATTGCTCTGGTCTAAGCAGCATCTTAATACCTCTGTCCTCTATCCCTTCCGTTATGGCTTGTGCAATGGGATGCTCCGAGCTGAGCTCTGCAATTCCTACTCGTTTTAACATTTCGTTCGAGGACCAGCCCTGCGAAGTAATTACATCGGTCAGCATCGGTTTCCCGTGAGTGACGGTTCCGGTTTTATCTAATATCACGGTCTGAATATAACCTGCATTCTCAAGGTGCTCCCCACCTTTAAACAGGATACCGAATTCAGCGGCACGACCCGAGCCAGCCATGATGGATGTCGGAGTCGCTAGACCCAGTGCGCATGGACAGGCGATGACCAGTACAGCAATCGCTTTTTCCAGAGCGGTACTCAAGCTGCCTAAGCTCTCAAATAATAATGAAAATAAAAATGTAATAGCAGCCAGACTAATAACGACAGGCACGAATATTCCTGATAAGGTATCTGCAACACGCTGGATGGGAGCCTTTGATCCCTGAGCCTGCTCGACAATATGAATGATCCTTGCCAAGGCGCTGTCAGCACCTACTTGTGTCGCACGTATAACGAGGCGGCCATTGATGTTAAGTGTTGCTCCAGCAACAGTGTCGCCAAGCTTCTTGTCCACTGGTAGACTCTCTCCGGTTAACATGGATTCATCTACCGAGGAAGCTCCCTCTTCCACGATTCCATCCACAGGAATCTTCTCGCCTGGCTTTACATGAACAAGATCATTGGAATGGACACGTTCAGAGGGGATTTCAATAATCTTGCCATTTCGAACGACTCTTGCCGTTTGCGGAGCTAACTGCATCAAACTGCGGATGGACCTTACAGCTCTTCCTCTAGCCAGAGCCTCCAGCCATTTGCCGAACAAAATTAACGTAATCAGCACGGCACTTGTTTCAAAATAAAGCTGGAGTGGAGCTTGGCCGGCCCCATCTACTGCTTGGTGAATATGACCCAGTAACCCCCCGGTACTGGTCATCAAAATAAAATACACACTATAAAAATAAGCCGAGCTTGTCCCAAGGGCGACTAGCACATCCATATTAGCACTTCGGTTTTTCAACGCTTTATACGCACCTTTATAGAAAGTCGCGCCAAAATAGAACTGTACCGGCGTTGCCAATAACCATTGAACAATAGGTATTAATAACACGTCAGGGACACCTATTCCAGAGGTAAATGAAAAATGAGAAACCATAGACCACAATAAGGGAAAAGAGAGTATCGCTGACAAGATCCACTTCCATTTTTTTCGTTGTAGTTCCTGTTCTCTCAAGGTAAGCGATTCTTCATCTGTTGTTTGAATATACGCCTCATATCCCAATTGCCTGATCTGGTGGATAAGATCTGAAGCTTGTAGTGTTCCTGATACGAACTCAACATGTCCTGATTCTAAAGTAAGGTTCACATTTACTCGCTTCACTCCGGGAAGTTTGCTGAGGCCTTTTTCGATTCGAGCTGAGCATGCGGAACACGACATCCCTGTTATTTTTAGATTTGCTTGCTGATAAGTATGGTCTGTTAATTTATCGTTCGTAGAATAGTGATTATTCGAAAGTGGATCCATAAGATATAGCGCTCTCCTTCACTAAACGTTATCCTCTACATATCATACGTTGTACTCTCGATTCTGATGATTGCTATCTTAGGGTCAAAAAAAGCCTCCAAACCTACACTTATCATAGGTTAAGAGGCCTCTCCATAAATCGACTTCTTCGTCATTATGATGAAAGCACGCTTTCATCTGCACTTTCTGATATGCTCAACGCAATTTGAGCCAATATTCCCTTCAGCAGCCTGTTCGCAGGTTCACTATGATTCATGCCTTCGCGAATTTCTGCATCCTGCTGAATAAATGGTAAATCGATCAGTTCATGTGACCATCTGGACAGCATTTCCTCGATGCAATCGGGTGTTGACTCTAAGTGAAACTGCAAGGCCAAGACATGATCACCATAGGCAAATGCTTGCTGACCGCAAGCTTCCGAGTACATCAGATGTCTGGCACCTTCAGGCAATGAGAAGGTATCACCATGCCATGAAAAAGAAATAAAACGATCCGGAAGCTGAGCCAGCCAAGGATGATGTTCCTTATTTCTGTAGATTTGATGCCATCCAATCTCCTTATTTGCTCCAATCGGAGATACCGTTCCTCCCAAGATTTCTGCGATCATCTGTGCTCCCAAGCATATCCCAAGCACCTTCTTCCCCGCTTCAATGACATCTCTTACAAATTGCTTCTCTTGAATAAGCCAAGGGTATTCCGTTTCCTGGTAGACACTCATGGGTCCCCCCTGAATAACGAGAAGGTCTAATGAATGAAGCCATTCCGGCGGTATCCCGTTGGCAGGGTCATGTAGGATAAGATCATGCCCGGCTTGTTTGGACCACGACACGATTACGGATGGATCATCAAATGAAAAATGACGGAAAACAATGATGTTCAATAGGCTCACCTCGAATGATATGAATAAATCTATAGTATCTCAAATAGGGAGGATAGCAACGCTATTATCCCATATAGTGAGATAATATTGAGAAATATTGAGTATTGTTTATATCTATCCCGAATAATGAGATGACTGGAACAGAAAAAGACCCTCGTCATAAAATGACAGGGGTCTGCTACAATTTTAATAAAAGGTTATCCTTCATAGGATGTCAGTTCACCTGGAGATCATTGAAGGTTACGTCCGCGATACCCAAGCTCGTTAGATATAAGGGCTGCATATTTTCGAGCCATACTTGAATATTTACCAATACTCTCTTCACTGAAACGAATCGAAGGACCTGCCACATTCAAAGACCCGATAACTGTATTCTCGTAGGAAAAGATCGGGACTCCAATTCCTGTGGTCCCTTCTGTTGCCTCATTCGTCGTCATTGCATATCCTTGCTGTTTAATTGCTATAAGCTCCTGCTCAATATAGGATCGGGACAGCGGCTTCAACGATGGGACGTCATCCCAATCAAATGATTCCAGCAGTGACTTCTGCAGCTCAGGCTTTAGGAAGGCTAATATCACTCTATTCGATGCTCGGATAAATAATGGCAAGCGCAGCCCTATCGGTTCCGATATTTTCAGAACTTGCGGTGAGTCCACTGAATCAATGTAGATCCCTTCCGCATTCTCACGAACGGATAAGTATACGGTTTCCTTAGTACGCTTCGATAGCTCCTCCATGAACGGTCTTGCAATCGTGCGCAGCATCAAACTATCCCACATGAGAAAGCCATACTTCATCAGAGACAGGCCCAGTTTATACCGTTTCGTTTTCTCATTTTGCGACACAAAACCATGCTCAGTAAGAGAGGAGAGTAATCGATGTGCACTCTGTATCGGCATATTCAACGCTTTACTGATCTCCGTTACACTCATCTCTTTTTCAGTACCCTGCGGAAGTAACAGGTCCAAGATTTGCACTACTTTGTTAATAACGCCAGACAATCCGTTCACATCTCCTCGTCTAGAACTTTGCCATGATTATATCATATCAAGGGTAGAACGATTCTGATCAGGAACGAATAGACGACGGCTAATCTGTCTATGTACTTCTGCTTGAAGGAAACTACTTATGTCTCCAATACTATAATCCTAAATGCTGCTAGTTTTTTTATGCTGAAAGCTGATGTGCCCTGCTCTGACGGCTTGGCTTGGAATAGAATAATAGATATAGTCCTACTCCTAGCTTGGCGAGGCCATCTGCCATTCCAAAGTAGAAAAAAGGTATCGATTCGAGAACCATCCCCGCTATTGCAATCACGGTGCCCATCGAACCGATGACAAGCATCGACTTACCGTGGACATAATAAAACAGGAAGAAATGAATACCTGTTGCCAGAAATGTACCCAGCCAGATCATCCGCCGATCCAAGCTCGGGAAAAAAGGCCCTGCGATCAAGAACATCAGCACGAATAAAGAGATAACACCCATATTTCCCATTCGATCCTGAAATGGGGTGCTGGGACCCTCAGCTAATCTGCGCTGAACTCTCGCATTCAAAAACGAAATATAGAAACCGATGAAATAACCGATCACCTTCTTGTAGTTGAATTGCAAGGGAACAGTACGATCAAGATGATCACACGATCCTGCCATGAACTAGCATATTTAACATACTCATGATGTAAATGCTGCGGGTTAACCCCGCCCATAATCGCTGCGGTCACTGGATCTTTTGCAGCCTCATCCTGTTCTTCTGGAGATGTGCCGTCAAGCAGCTGACTGATCAATGCACAAGAGCATTTCAACATGTCCAATCTCTTCGGTACCGATGTCCTGTGTGTTGTCATATTTAGTGAGAAAAACCAACGAAAAAATGTTGATAGATCAAGGCGCTTTTTCATATATAATGAGAAGGGTTCCTTTAGTAAACGCCGGATATAATGCTTATTTTCAGTATTAGTGAGAATTCGCGCAATGCCTCATTTGCATATTTATTCACATGCATACATCGATTAGCTCGACTAGAACAAATTTGGTCACTATTTCGCAAGTTAGCAGTATTCCGCCCCCCTGAAGTCGAAAATTGGTCCAGGGTTTGCTCCCTCGACCTGTTGCGTCAGAAAGGTCGACCTCCACCCCTAACCAAATGGAAGTCAATGTTGTGGTTTGGTTGCTGAAAAGACACAAAGCCATCCCCCTCAAGGGATAGCTTTGGTTTATAATTAATATAACTCATTATGGCTTATAAAGCTGTGAAAGCGGAATCGCTCCTTGTAATTTGTTTTTGTTTTACTTGATACAAGTCAAATATTTAATTACTCTGCAGAAACATCATCAATAGCTACCCAGCCGTTGGCGGTTTGCGGTGCGCTGATCCACACCTTGATCGATTCCCCTGCAGTGGCACTCACGGTGAGTGTCACTTTCTTATAACCCCCTGATACGACACTCTGCTGTGCTTTGTTCACTCCGGCAACATCCGCCCCGAGTTTCACATTGCTTGCAATATTTGTATTGATATATGCGGTTATGGTGTAGGTTTTCGTCGTTGGTGCTGTTAAAGTCTGGGACATCTTGGTAGCGTCTTTCGTACTGAAGGCAGCCTTATAGGTTCCAGAGTACGCTCCCGTATTTTGGATGGTGATGCCTTCAGTGTTTTGCTCCTTGGTCCAACCTCCACCTAGACTGCCCCACTCAAAGCTTGGATTGCCGATCAAGTTTTGGTTCTCATAGGCTCCTCGGTCAAACGCTGAACCTCTTGGCCTTGGGTTATAGCTGAAGTCGTTGTTCGGCGCCAAGCTGTTAGTTCCAGTATCGATCGCCTTGGATCCGATGATTACATGGAAGTCTCCTCCGGCAGGATTTACAAAGAGAGGATCGCCCCAAATGTCATTCGGCCCGCTTACCACAGGGTTTCCATTATGGTAAACATTATAGTTATTGGTAACGTTCGTATTGCTATAGTTCGTATTGATATTCCTCCCTGTTCTGGCAACCATAATATTATTAAGTATATTGACATTATTGGAAGATTGGGCGAAAATTTCCCCGTAGTTCAATTGGGAAGAATTGTTGTAGGCAGTGTTGTTGATGATATCTACGTTCGCACTTTTATACGAATGAATACCGCTACCCCCGTTATTATAAGATAGATTATTGGTCACTAGGGTCTTTCCTGTATAGGCAGGATCATTCATGGTACTGTCGATAATAATTCCGTTACCATCCGAATAATCTTGCGTTTTTTCCCATTTAACCAACGTTTTATTATTATACACCCGATTATTGCGAATCACGTTTTTATAGCTTGTTGTATTCGAATCGATATTCTTAGGGGTAAGGATCGAAATGCCGCTGGTCGCATAGAACGTATACCAAGAGTTGTTATAGATGGTATTGTTCTCGATGGTTATATAATCAGCATCCGATGCACTGATCCCTCCGCCAGGTACATCATGAACGATATTGTTTTTCACAATAATGTGATGAGGATACGAGGTGCTCCCCTCTTCGGGTCTAATATAAATACCATTCGTTTGGGTTTTGCGGACATAAGCCCAATCAATGGTATTGGTCGGTTTATTTTGTATAAAATGGTTATATCTCGCTTCGCCATCGCTTAATGTCAGGTTGGCGTTGTCCCCTTCGATTTCGAACCCTTCAATTTTGATGTAGGAGGCGTTTACGACGATGTGATTCCAAGCATCAATGGCCTTGAGTTTAGGATGATGTCCCGGATAAGCCAGGTAGCTGATGTAACCACCCGTTGAGCTGGAATTCCCGGAGCGATTAACTTGGAATACGGCCTGATCATCGGTCTTGTAGTAGGTTCCATCCATGACATAGACTGTATCGCCTGGATTGGTTTGATTGGCTGCATATTGAATGTTTTTGAACGGTTTTTCAGGGGAAGTTCCGTAACCACTGCCGTCCACACCTGTATCGATATCGACGTAATACGTTTGCGAAGCGGCATGTGCTGAGTTTGCAAAAACAATCAAGGAGCAGGCTGCCAGCAGAAATAAGAACAAACTCATTAGCCATCTTGATGTACGACTCCCAAATCCTAAATCCATCATAATTTCCTCCAATTATAAAACATTATTGATATCGCTTACAATTTACCATGAACAAGAACCGGGGAATAACAACCTCATTACTCCCCGGTCCGCGCGACTATCTTTCATTTCTAATGCGGAGCCTATTACTTACATTACATTGTAGTCAGGGTAAAGGTCAGCTTACCTGTTGCAGCATCGTATTTCCCGGCGGTTTCCTTAATAACCTTGCCATCCCCATCCATATAATAAACCTTGATGTGTTCAGGTTTCTTTAATTGCTCTGGTGTCGGTTGATAATCGATGGATACCGAAAGCGGAGCTTGATTGTTTTTCCAATCCAATCTCTGACACCCAGACATTCATTTTTTTAAAGAATTTCAATGATTTCATCCTCCTTCGATTGTTTATTGCACGACTAATCGTCTGTGGTAATTGCTCCGAATACTACTATCCCCCTTTACTACACCCTGCAAATCTAGATCCTTTCAGAATCATCATAGGTTAAGCGTTTACAAGAAAACTAAGAGGATCACTGGAATTCGTGACCATGGGTTTAGTTAGATGTACGAAAGTATGGCTAATCTACATTCAATCTAACATGTGCCATTGGCCTAGTTATAGAAGATAGATTTAATATTAATTATGTTTTCTTAGTAATGTAATTCTTTATTGTAGGCAAACCGAAGTCTAAAAGTTATTTGGCATGATCACATGGAGTTATTTGCTGCTAGTTATCCGGAGATTATCAAACTCCCACAGAAAACACCGCTATCCCTAAAGGAATAGCATTGTTTTCTATACTTTACCTGGTGTGTCATAATAAGAAGAGTTTTTCTTCAGTATTCGGGGTTTTTATTCTAGAACCCGATCGGATGGGCGGCATCTCATTAATGATAGGACTCCCCTTCACTCATGCTTCGCCCTCCTGTTTGCCATAATATTTGAAGACAACCTCATAGCTTGAATGATCCAACTTCATTTGACAAAAGGCTTGTCCATTTTTTTCATAAACTTCGAGTGATCTGAGTTGATCTTGCTGAAATTTACCACGGAAAGGGAAAAGTACCGTAGCATATCTCCTGACACCGGCCATACCCCCATAATCCGACATGATAACACGTGTGGAGGGTCTAAGATGGTCCATCTTATCGGAAATGCTCGCTTCTTTTCGTTCGCCATATACTTTTCTTCCAGCAGTCCATACCGCTACGTTTACTTCATTACTCTGTGTGTATGCAATCTGCCGATCCTCATTCCAATGGGACTGAACGGCATCCAGGTGCCAGTTCAACTGAACAGTATCCTGCTCAGTGAGTCCTGAAACTTCGTCCAAGACAAGCAAAAATTGACCGGTAAACATAACTAAGTCCCTGCGATGGATTATAGGTTCGTAATTATGATGAACGGCCGATGCCCGGATCCAATCTCCGCTATCAACGACATACTCGATCTTCCCTTGCTTTTGGGGGCCATACTCCCAAGAGGAGAGGTATTCGAAAGGATCCTTACCATTAATCGTTAGGGTATTATGCCAGGCAGCCGACTTGAACTTGCGGCGTTCTTCCAGCCACCAATAATTATAACGTCCTGGATCTACCACCAACGGTTGGCCCCATGCCGTAAAATCAAACGACGATGGATCAATATGCGCATGTCCGTTATACACCGGAGTGCGGCATACGAAAAACACGCTAAATGCCTGCCTGGACCAATCAGAGCGAATCGAGACCTGATCCAGCTCTTTGTCCCAAAAGACACGCGGAGGTTCATCCAATTCCTCTGCTGCCGGTACATTCAAGCTATTTAGCAACCCCGTCAAGCTTAATAACTCGGGGTAATCAAATAAGAGAGGTATAATCGCATTGACAAACTTCTGCTCACCCATTAAAGATTGAAGAAGACGCACTAGATTGTTCTCCCCCAAGAATAGAGCACCTAGAGATAGCGTTACCGCTGCCTTGTAATCTGCATCGGAATCACCCCAAGGCACGACCTGGCCGGTAGGCCGGCATGTCTGTATG
Source organism: Paenibacillus shunpengii (assembly GCF_042684905.1). NCBI lineage: Bacteria > Bacillati > Bacillota > Bacilli > Caryophanales > Paenibacillaceae > Paenibacillus > Paenibacillus shunpengii. Next base: position 2,376,868 of record NZ_JBHUMJ010000002.1, read on the forward strand.
CAGTAATTCATTGCTTGACGGAATCTTTCTACAAAGGCTTCTGAGAGGGAAATTCCGTTCTTACGAGCCAGCAAAGCGACCTTGCCCATGTAAATCGTGGTGAAGTTATGATAACTTGGACAGCCTTCCAATTGGCCCCCCTGTTTAGAGAACTGAGAGGACATACAACGCTCAAGCTCCTGTTGAGCGAATGCCCCCCACTCCGCCGACTCCTCAAGAGCCGGAAAGTTCAGTGCGATGGAGTACAACCCCCACATCTCGGTTAGGTAGTAATTATGGTCAGCATTGGGCCAAAACTTCGGACAAACCTCACGTAGAATTCGCCCGTGGTCTAGTATGGATTTAAGGATCGTTGGACGAGCAGAATCCAGCATGCCGGGAATTTGGTCCATCACCCTAATCACGAAGGGCCAAACATTCCCCACCCGTTCACCGACTTCAAGCTGGCGCCAGGGATCGACTGAACCATAAACTCGTTGGGCTTCCTTTACATCTACCGTCAGGGCAGGAGCCGGGCATGATTCGATCCAATCCAGAAGCTCCAGGAGTACGCGATCAATATACTTTCGTTGATTAGAGAACAGATAAGCATAAGTTAAAATCAACCAATGATTCATCCGATTTAACATCCATATATAACCGTTGTTATTCACTTTGTTGTCATGCCATTCGGGAGGGTTTCCTACCACAAGCCATTGTCCGCGCGTGCCTGACAAAATCAGCTTTCCTTGTAGAGCCATATCGGCGGAGTGCATCGTTCTCTGAATGTAATCTGGTGAATAGCGTCGGATATAATTGCATACTTCTGTAAAATTGCATACATGAGGCAGGTTATTCACATTTCAGACCTCCTTATAGGAATTTGCTTTTCATTGTTCCTTGATCTCCCAATCATTGTGAACGATGTGTATCATCTTTCAACACGATTTCGCCATCACGAAGTCCGTAGACTCGTCCTGTACCGTAATCCTGTATAATAAGTCCCCCATCTGGTTCCAGTTCTACGGAAAGGCCCCCATCCTTGCTCGGTGGTTCAGCAAAATACACGTTGGGAGCCGTATTATAGATATGCCAGCCAGTGATAGTATCAATATCGTCCATCGCGAAGGCATAGACCATTACATGCTCTTTTGCAAATTCATTATTCTCATAGGTGACGGTAGTCCAGCCAGATTGACCAGGATATCCGCTTGTCCGTATGTTTGTTGTGCAAGATGAAACAATGTTTTTACTTCTTCCTCGTTAGTGACATCTACGGTTGATACAGTGATCGAAGCTCCCTCGGATTCATATTTTTCTTTCATTAGATTTAACTTTTTAGGATTAGTGGAGGCCAATACCATTTTCATACCTTGGGAGGCTAGTTCCTCCGTCAATATCGTACCCAAACCTCCTGTTGCCCCTTTAACAATGGCTACTTTATTCTGCAAGGATCTCAATTCGCAATACCCCTTTCATCAATTAGTAAGTTAACAGTATCTTCCCAAGATTCTCTCCGCGGATCATCTTCTGAATAGCCTCTTCTGCTTTTTCCATTGGCATCGTATCGCTGATCATTCTCTCCAGATCATACTGCTGATTTTCTACGATCTCTTCCAGCATCCGAACCGTCCGACAATACCGATCGCATAGCTTATCTGTTATAGGCAGTTTAACGATTTGATGCTGCTCCTTTGATGCTGTTAATTCATCCAAATTCATAGCCATGCCTCCATATCTCATATTAAGGAGTTGATCACTTATTAAAAATCATAAGCAGAGAAAGCCTTTTCATCCATGCACATTACAAGGTTCTTTTTATCCGATTCGCTTATGTTCGTTTCTGTCCAAGGAATGTTATAATGAGTAATATGAACAAGTGGACAAAGGGGTTATTTGTTGATGTATGATTTTATCGTATCCGATATTAGCTATGTTCTAGAGAGGCAACCTGACCCCACTTGGCGAACTGGAGAAATCCGCAACCAGACTCACCATATACTGGATACGAATAAAAGGGGCAGAGCTTTTTATAATATTGAAGGAACAAATATAACATAAAAAAAGAGACCTGCTCTATTTCCCGAAGGAATTGGTTTACTCCGGCTTCAGTGATCCTGAAGAACCTTGGGGATTATGGTTGCATTCGATTTGGAGAGTCCTTCGGGAGAACCGGGGTTTCCCCCGTCTTATTCAGGAGTTAATCCTTCTTCTTACCCCCACCAATTAATAGAATTGTTTCAAACCCTTGGCCCTGCATGGGCCGGCAAGAAGCCCGGCTATTTACTGCATTGCCGCAGCATCATCATGGAAATTCTGTACCACATGATCCGAACTCGTACCTTCTCACTCCCCAACTCCCCACATACGCCAGCAATTGAGAACATTATTAATCTAATGCAAGAAAACTACAGCCGATATTATAGCGTGCAGGAGTTGGCGGTCATGGCAGGCCTTAGTACCTCTCACTTTCGATTGGTTTTTAAAAAAGTGACTGGCCAGTCCATATTGGATTATCAAAACCAGATTAAGCTGGGGAAAGCAAAGGATTTGTTGTTAAGTGGAGAATGCAACGTGACGGAAGCCGCCTTGCATACGGGGTTCGGCAATGTGTATTATTTCAGCCGATTGTTTAAGCAGGTTATGGGATGTAATCCATCCGATTATTTGAGGAAGTGACAACAGGTCAAGTACTCACTTGAATATCTAGCAAGTACCATAATTACGAAGTCCATAATGATGTCATGATCAGCGAATAAAAAATATAATATGATTTCTCGAAAAATAAATGGCCCCTGATCAAGGAAGCAGACTTCTGCATCCCCGCACTAGGGGCTATTCTTCATTTGTCGACTTGTCCTAAATCTCCTTACCATATCATTATCTATACCGTATCTTGTCAGTTGCCTTTCTAAGACAAAGTAGCTGGGGTCGTTAAAACCTGACTGAAGTGCAGCTTCTGTGATCGTAAGCTCCGAGGAAAGAAGCAGCTTTTCTGCCTCAGACAGTCGGACATAATTAAGGTAATGAATGAAGGTTTTTCCCATCACCGACTTAAAAAACTTCATGAAGTATCTTTCGCTCATACAGCAGAGCTTGGCCATTTCCTGAACGGTAATCCGTTCGCTGAAGTTGGCGTTGACGTACATAAGGGCTCTCTCCAGGCTAGAATAATCCTGTTTACGATGCTGCTTGCCGGACAGTATACGGAGCCCTTCCCTATTCCACCGTCGGACGATCCACAGCAGCAGTGATAAATTCTTGATCGAATCCGACTACATAATGGTTAATAGGTGTCCCCTTCTTGATAACAACCGAATGAACCTCACGACATGGATAATGACCAGTGAATGGGGATTTAAGACGTAATTAGTCCCCCCTGCGAATGTCCATTAGCATATCTTTGTACTTCTCTTCACCACGGCAATTAAAGCCTTGGAATAAATACTGCATCATGACTGTCATTTCTCCGAACTGACCCCCAAGAACTTCTTGAACCTGACGTGCCAGCATCGGATCTGGACGATCCACTTTAACTTCAAACTGTAATTCTTTCTGATGACGGAACTTCATATCATTCCTAATTTAGAGGTTTTATTTACAATTTTACTAACTTGTAATTAAACCAATTGATCAGAAATAAACAAAATATAATACTAGAAGAACAAAACCTTAACGGCTTGTACACCAAAATGTATGCCAAAACCGATTAAGAAAAGACCTGATAGAATAGATATTCCTCTTAACAGGGAAGCACTTAGCACTTTACGGAAAAAACTCGATGTCGCAGCGACTGTAACATCCCACACAAGGATCCCAGCGACAATGGCCAGGCTGAGCAGTGCAATCTGCGAAGTGCTCTTGGCCGCCGTCTCCTGTGCAAGTACGGAGCCAAATATGCCGAGCCAAAACAAAATGGACATCGGATTAAACAAGGACATCCAAAATCCGGATCGAAATGATCTGCCTAGCGGCTCTCTCTCTGACGTTTCTGACTCCTTAATTTGACCGCTGCTCAGCAGACTTTCAACACCGGTATAGACTAATACAAAGAAGCCGAATAACCATAGAAACGTCTGCACAAACGGAGTATCTAGAAAATGAACTACACCCAAATACACAAGCAGCATGTAGACGACGTCTGCCAGCACAGCCCCGAGACCGAATACCCAGGAGTGAAAGAAGCCCCGTCTGATCCCAATATTTAATTGAGCTGCATTCAAAGGGCCAATGGGAGCGGCAAGCGACAACCCAAGCAGCATATAGGCAAAATAAGCACTTGTTAACATATGCCTCCTCCTTAGATAACAACATTACATCGTTATATCCTATGCACTGGAGGAGGCTTGTACGACTGTTTTATTTTTATAACCGTATATCGCTTTTGACTTCCATTGTGACGAGCTTAATCAGAGGTTAGCTCTCTCTTTTTTTCCTCCCACAGCTTGATTCGTTCTTCATGACTAACCTCTTTATATACTTGATGCAGCATCCATACATAACCGAACGGATCTGTAAAAATAGCATTTGCTACTCCGTAGTCGGGCAGCTCCGTTACCGGCTGTATTTCAGCGCAGCCCAAACCCATCGCCTTGCTATATGTCTCTTTAATATTAGGAACCGAGACATTTACCCAGCTCGTTTGAGGATGCTCAGGAGTTGGTGCAATCAGATGAAATTGCGGGTTCTCATCCAATAGATGAAAGCGGACGCCGTATAGAGTAAAAACCACTTCATTTTCACCTCGAGGAAGCTTTGATGCTTCCACCAGCTCAATATCAAATATACCCTCGTACAACTCCAGTGCTTTTAAACTGTCTGTTACAACCATATCCAGTTCTACTCCAACCATCTTCTACACGCTCCTAATCTAAATTTATTCATGTTATCAATTTTTCTCTAATCCTAATACGAAGTATACTACGCACGCTGAATTACAGAGGGACCCGGATACGCAAATCTCATTCCACGCGGGAAATACTTGTTAAAATATTGGTGACTGTGGACACCTTCTGGGTCCGTCTCCAGCATTATTTGATCTGCTCCACCGGGAATTTTATCTGTTAAAATGCGATAAACCTTCTTCGTATTCGGAACCATATACTGCTGCAAATTATCCCGCCCTACTCCCTCCGTTTCGCCGACATACATGTATAAACGGACATCATTTTGAGTAAAAGTGCTGCTCTCCACATAAGACTTCCCCTTCCTGCAGAGGTTCCCCCGCATTGGTCCATCTCCTTGTATACTTTTTGCTCTATTTAGTATATCAAACAGCAGGAATCAGCACGAGGTGTCTGCATGTCTCAATTATCCTAAATATGGTAAAATGCTTTTAACGATCCAGAGAGGAGCTAATTATGAAAAAATCCCGTGTAATAATGATTACTGTATTACTCACAATGCTATTAATAATCTCCGCTTGCGCTAATTCGAATGTACCGAGAGCAGCTGAAGTGGCAGAGAAATATAAGCTTGGTGAATTAGAAAGTCCTCAAATTAATGAGGTTACGGATCAGATCATATCCAAAAAATACGAGGAGATGGAGCCTTTAACAACGGAAGTCTTCTATGAAAGATCGGTTAGTTCCCGTGTATTTATCCGAGGATCTCAATTAGCACAATTGAAAGAAAGTGAGGTCCGACTGACCGACCTTGAATTTACCGAAAGAAACGTAGCAGACACACAAATTGAACTGAATTATACAGGGACAATTTCATTGGCAGAAGAAACACTTGATCTCGAAGGAACCATCTATATGCTAAAAGAGGATGATGAATGGAAAGTGAATAATGATATTTATAACGTAGAGGATATTTTTAATAATTTAATGAAACATTGAAGAGAGACCAAGGTCGATGAACTTTCCTTATTCTATGCTTAATCTTCTTCTGTCTTAGGCAGCTCTCATTTCTTAAATATAATATACGTAAGTACATATAATCATTTGATTATATAACTGTTTACTTATATTCAATCCTATGTATAATTAATGAAGTCATGACGAATACAAGATGGAATTGATCGTGAGGTGGAATACATTTGTCTCAAGATATAGAAGCGATAGCAAACACTCTTAAATTGCTCTCTGATGGGACGAGGTTAATGATCTTGGCACTTCTCAAGGAAAAAGAATTATGTGTGTGTGATCTGGTCGATCTTCTGCAAACGACACAGCCCAATGTAAGTCAGCACCTTAGAAAACTGAAGAACGGGGGACTTGTGACGGAGACCAAAAGGAAGCAATGGGTTTATTATTCTCTCAATATGGATGAAAAGCCTTATCTACAAGGGATTTTAGATGAGATGCCTTCAATGAAGGAGCAAATCGATAATCTGGACCCTGATTGTTGCCGGTAGCTTAGGAGGAAATGATGTTATTGACAGCAAGCCTTATATTTCTTGTTACTCTTATTTTAGTAATATGGCAACCTAAAGGATTAAACATCGGTTATTCTGCCATAGGTGGTGCTGTCTTAGCACTGCTGTGCGGCATTGTGAGTCTGCAGGATGTATGGGATGTGACGGGCATCGTCTGGAATGCGACGCTTGCCTTCGTAGCCATTATACTGATCTCTCTCGTTCTGGATGAGATCGGATTCTTTGAATGGGCTGCCCTTCATATGGCCCGCTTCTCCAAAGGAAATGGAAGAGTGTTGTTTATCTATGTGATTCTGCTGGGAGCTGCTGTTGCTGCATTTTTTGCCAATGATGGAGCAGCCCTTATCTTAACTCCGATTGTACTAGCTATGGTTAGAGCGTTGAAGTTCGATGATCGAATGATCTTACCTTTCATCATGGCCAGCGGATTTATCTCAGATACTGCATCCCTTCCTCTAATCGTCAGTAACTTAGTAAATATCGTTTCGGCGGATTTCTTCGGCATTGGTTTTGTCGAGTATGCTAGCAGAATGATCGTACCGACATTGTTCTCCATTGGCAGCAGCTTGCTCGTATTGTTCCTGCTATTTCGAAAGAGCATTCCCAAAACGGTAGATCTGCAACAGCTTAAGCATCCAAGAGAAGCCATTAAAGATCCGCGTATGTTTAAGTTATCTTGGTTCATTCTTGCGCTGCTGCTCGCTGCTTACCTGCTGAGTGAATTTATCAATGTCCCTGTATCCATCATGGCTGGAGTTGCTGCAATTGTATTTATTGTACGAGCTAGATACAGCCGGGTAGTCAACGTTCAATCGGTAATTCAAGGAGCGCCATGGTCAATTGTGTTATTCTCAATCGGCATGTACGTGGTTGTATATGGTCTCCGCAATGTAGGTTTGACAAATGAGCTTGCCCACCTCTTTCAATGGCTTGCGGATCAAGGACTCCTTACTGCCACGATCGGTGCTGGTTTTGTAGCTGCCTTGCTCTCTTCCATAATGAATAATATGCCAACGGTCATGATTGATGCTCTAGCGATTCAAGCAACCAATACACAAGGTGTATTAAGAGAGGCTCTCATCTATGCCAATATCATTGGTTCGGATCTCGGTCCAAAAATTACGCCTATCGGTTCACTCGCTACCCTCTTATGGCTGCACGTGCTGGCTAGGAAGAACGTCAAAATAACATGGGGATATTATTTCAAGGTTGGAATTGTACTTACCTTGCCGGTACTCTTAATTACCTTATTTGGCCTCTTCCTATGGCTGACCCTAATTTATTGATTGCAAATACAAATGAAGATTACCAAAGGAGAATGAATATGGAGAAAAAACTCGTATACTTTTTATGTACAGGAAATTCTTGTCGCAGCCAAATGGCCGATGGATTTTTGAAGGAGCTTGGCGGTGACAAGTATGAAGTGAAGAGTGCCGGATTAGAAGCTCATGGTCTTAATCCTAGAGCTGTGCAAGTGATGAAAGAAGCAGGAATTGACATCACTAGTCATTCGTCCGATGTGATTGATCCAGCTATTCTTAACCGTGCTGATTATGTCATAACGCTATGCGGTCACGCAGATGAGCATTGTCCGGTAATATCCAATCCAGAGGTTATCAAATGGCATTGGGGATTTGAGGATCCGGCAAAAGCGACAGGAACGGAAGAGGAAATCATGAGCGAGTTCAGATCTGTCCGTGATGACATTAAAGCACGCATTCAAAGTTTTGTGGAATCTGGCAATTAACTTATTCCTCTACCATGGGTGGGCGATGTCCAAACTCTATTTTGGATGGTAAATTCATCGAATGGATTGATTTAGGGAATAGATCTGGTGTTCTTACAGTAAGGATATATCCGTTGATGATGTCCGTAAGCATGCAAATCTCGGCAGGACTGTAGGTTTCCAGCTCCGAGGTTGAGATAAGCACATCCTTTTTAAATATTTGAGATAATCTGGTCGTTAGCCGAAGCTGATGATCTTCAGTTAAACCATTGAACTCCTGCACCAGAATTTCTAGTTCATCATCGCTATCGGTAGACTGGGCAAGATGAGTTTGTACCGACATTTGAGAAGGAGTCAATGATTGGATCGCGAAGACTTCAATGATATCATCCATCTCATACTGCAGACGGTTACCTTCTTCTGAGTCTATGAACAAGCAGTGATCATTCATATGTTTGGAAACGCCACGGACAAGTTCATCATGATCTTTAACTCTAAGGACAACAGAGCGTTCCTCTTTCACGGTCATCTCAATAAATTCTCGTTTGTTCATCATTCTAGACATAGGAGTTGCCACCTCTTCCGAAAAAATCAATCGTCAAATGTTGTAATTCGATGTTATCAGTCAACAATCCTGCACCCGGGAATAAGGCTGCTGAATCATCAGCAGCCCTATTTTTACATATCAGAGGTCATGCCCAAAATGTAATCTTCTCGGCATCTAATCGAATGGATTCATATCCCTCCTCTTTGGCCTTACCCATGGAGATGATCATGACCGGAACATAACGCTCCTCATCTAATTCAAACGCTCGAGCTAACCGATCTGCTTCAAAGCCTGCCATTGGATTGGTATCATATCCATGTGCGCGGGCGACTAACATAAGCTGCATCGCGAAGAGGCTGCTGTCTATTTTCGCAATTTCCACTTTCATTTCTTTTGTCAGCGTTGGAAAAATCGACGATATGGTTTCAAGCTGCCGATCTCGCACATCCGCAGGCATTAATCCTTGTTCTACTGCCGTGTTGTATATTTCTTCTGCATATAGATAACTTGATGTGTCTCCAAAAATTAATAGCATCGCTGAAGAGGTACTATTCTGAAGTGTATTAAACCGAACTAAGGGTGTAAGCTTATTCTTCCCTTCCAGAGTGTCCACAACGACGACTCGCCATGGCTGCATATTAGCTGAGGAAGGAGCCAGGCTGGCTTCAGATATTATTTCAGTAATCTCTTCTCTCGGAATTATATAATTCTCATCATAGTTGCGAACTGAACGACGTCCCTTCACGATATCCGTGAAATCATTACTTTGAATATGGTTGAACATATGACTCTCTCCTTCGTGATAACGTTAGATTTTTTTGACATTTGATATGCCGTTCGTTATCATGATCACATTATGAGCTATGAACCTAGGTTTATAGCAAGAAGTTAAAGAGGGATCATTATGAGAATAAATGAGGTATCGAAATTAACGGGTCTGCCGATATCTACCTTGAGATTTTATGAGCGCAAGCAGCTGATTCCGGGCAGCTATATGTATAGAGATATACATAATTACCGTGTATATTCAGAGGAAATTGTGGAGTATCTGAACGATGTGAAGGCACTGCTATCTGCAGATTTTTCTATAGAAGAGCTGAGCCTGCTAGTTAATGACGAGATTAACCTATCATATGAGGACAAGCTTAAGCTCGTTAAGCAAAAAGTCAAAGAAATCAATGACCTTAAGAATCAATTGAACCGGTCTGAGCAATATTTGAATACGATCTTGGAAGGTACAGCAAAGTTTCACAAAGAGTGCTGAGACCGTGGAAGCTCCTCGAAAATGCAAAAAAGCGCGGGATCGTTCCCGCGCTTTTTTTGGTCATACATTACTCACAACATCATCCTTCATCGGATTGGTCTTTAAGCGAAGTGTAAAAATGACACAGGATAAGGTGATTCCGGCTGCCAGGAAGTAGGTACCCATAAGATCTAAATGATTCACAATAAATCCAGAGGATGCACTTCCGAGCAGCATACCTCCCATCATGAGCGGAATCATAATGCCATTCGTTCTTCCAATATACTCTTCCTTGATTTCTTCGATCATCATCGCACTGAAGGTGACCTGAAAGAAAGCGGTCGCCACACCGGAGAGTACTCTCGCGCTTGCTGTAACCAGCGGCCATACAGAGAGGACTTCAACCACGGTAATGAAAGCCCATATAGCCATTGTGACGGATATAATGACTCTGCGATGACGGCTAATTTTCGCTGCTAACACAGCTGCGATGGCTCCGCCGACCAGCATGCCCACACCTTCCGATGCTGCAAACCACTGAACATTCTCTTTAGGCAGTCCCAAGCGCTCCATGGTTACGAACACATCCAGCGGCTGCGTTATCCCCCACCCAAGACCCGATATGAGGAACATAATTGCAATGAGCTTCAAATTTGTGTTGCTCATTACATACGTAAATCCTTCTTTGATATCTTTTAGCGGTGATGTCTTACTCACTCGTTCGGTTCGGTTTGATGATGGAAGGAACAGCTGTATAAATGCCGCTAAGGTAAAGATCATAATCAATGCGGTGATCGAAGATGTAATGCCCAGCTGCGTATACACAAACGTTCCCAGCATCGGTCCGAAAATGGTGAACAAAGCCATAAGACTCTGGTTAAATCCAACAGCTGTACCCACCAATTCATTCTGAATGTGCTTTTTAAATAATACGGCAGATGAAGGCTGGGAGAACTGACTGACAATCGCCGAGACAACGGTAGCTGCAAATACCGCCTGCCATACCCCGATGGAAACCAGATACAGGATGGCTAACATGGATAAAGCACTTAGCGTGTCGCCTAATATTACTGTTTTCTTGGGATTCCAGCGATCTGCAAAGGTACCACCAATCAGGGAGAAGATAAAGATCGGTAAGTACTCTAAGGCGGTTAGCAGCGAAACTGCGGTCGGATTATTGTTCGTTTGGTCCATGATGTAAAAAAGTAGTGCCATATTGCGAATCCATATCCCCATCTGCTGTAGCAGATCCGCTGTCAGCACGATAAGAAATACTCTGTTTTTCATTAAAGAATTCATACTCCACCTCTGACTACCTTCTCTTCTAAGTTGTGAAATCATCACACTATACTAAACCATAAACTATCGGGTAACCCTATAGTCAAGTGCCCTGCTGATCTTTATAATTAGAGAAGAATAATTGTAAATCCAAAGGAGCTGCCTCGTTGTCAAAAATCCAGAAAAAATATTTTACCACTAGTGAAATTGCCAAAATCTGCGGCGTCACCAAGCATACCTTGTTTCACTATGATGAGATTGGACTGTTGAAGCCTGAATACGTTCATACGAACGGATACCGTTATTACTCCATTCTGCAATGCTATACCCTTGATATTATTGATGTATTAAAGAAGACAGGCAGTTCTCTGCAGGAGATCAAGGCATTCTTGCACAATCAAAGTACAGATCAGTTCGTTCATCTTATACAGCAAAAACAGAAGGATCTCAAGATCGAGCTCCAAAGGATTTTGCAAATGGAAAATTTGTTGGAAGATGCTCTGCATATGACGGAAAAAGCGAAAAAGGGACTTAGAAGAATTCCAATTGAAGAGTATTGTGAGGAAGAATATTATATTGCCACTAGTATAGAGGAAAATAGTGATACAAACTTCGCGATAAAATTAAGCGAGCATCGTAAATATTGTGAAGATCATTATATAATACATTCATTTTCAGCCTGGACCATTATGCGGAGAGAGACGTTTATATCAGGGAACTATTATCCGAATTATGTTGCGAACAAGATCCAGCAGCCGATTCCGGGAGAGAAGACCATCATTAAACCGAAAGGCTTATATGCCGTTATGGATCATGTTGGGTCTTATGAAACCATGAATACGACATATTCGAGGTTAAAAGAGTTTATAACGAGTCAAAACAGGAGGATAACGGGACAGGTATATGAGGAGGATCTGTTAAACTATGTTACCGAAAAGGATCATAACAACTTCATCATTCGAATTTCAGTCGGTATTTCTTAATAAAATCGGGCAATTTAACAGTGGAACAGGTGAACCAGTACGAATCCTGGTTCACCTGTTCTTGTGAAATCAATTTGCGGTTTCCGCGGTTTGGTGTAGGTACTTTCCTAGTTGATGATATATGATATCTTATTACAACTTCTTCATTCTCTACATTACGCCAATGGCAACAAGGATCCAGGCGACGATAAAGGAAAGCCCGCCCAGTGGTGTAATGGGACCGAGAATTCGGATCTTATTCAGACTGAGTATGTATAAACTTCCGGAGAACAACAGAATTCCAACGGCCATCAACCACCCTGCTGTTATGAGCAGTCCTGCTTCCGGATACTGACCCGCCAGAATTCCCACTATGATGATCGCTAACGCATGAATTAGATGATACTGGACACCGGTTTCGTATACTTTCTGTTTCCCTTCTTCGAATTTACTCTTAAGTAGGTGCGCACCAAATGCGCCCAGAGCCACGGCTATAACCATCAGTATACTTCCAAGTACAATCAATATTTGCACTTAAGTTCATCTCCTCTAATGATTTCAACAACAATGACCTGATTGTATCACACATGAGGCCAATTTAAGAAGGCTAGCGCAGGAGGAGGATGTCCTTCGTATCTCTCAACCGGATCACTTTCTCATCGTATCGCTGAAGCTTTGATTCAAAATGCTCCCGGTTCTGTTCGAACTCCCTCGTCCATATGTACATCCTTCTGAGCATCGACAAATTCGGCTTGTAGTGACATCGTTCGATTCCAAGCTTTTGTTTAACAAATCGCGTCATGATCCGAATTTTTCGCTTCCATAGGGGAGGATCCAGGAATATAATCTTGTCCGCGATCGCATATAGACTTTGATAAGAATCCCGGTCGGTTCCTTCAAATATCCATGTTCCTTTCGCGTCAATTTCCCGGATCACTTCCATTTGTTCTGCTGGCGTGCGTTTAGATCTGCCTGCAGGAGTCAGGTGATGGACAATAGAGTCGAGCTCATACCAAGGTATACCGAGTTGCTGGGCTAAGTTTTGGGCCAAGGTAGTCTTGCCACTCGCGACAATGCCGATAATAAGAATCTTACTGCCATCTAACCCAGCTATGTTAGCAATAGAACCCTGCTGTTCATTCATCGCATCATTCCCTTATTCTCAGCTCTATTCATTGGATAAGAACGGTCTGATTAGTATGGTCCTCGAATGAAATCAACGACTTTCTCCTGGTAGAACTGCTGTATTTTCTGTTGCTCCTCTTCTGAAAATGACTGGGTCTCCCGTGCCGTGAGATTATCCTTCACCTGCTGGACATTTTTAAATCCAGGGATAATAGAAGTGATCTCCTTATGATCCAGAATCCAGCGCAGCGCAGCACTAGCCATAGATGGACGGCCTTCTCCAATCCACCGTAACTGATTTGCAAGCTCCACCCCTTTCTTGAATCCAAGTCCGGCAAAGGTCTCCCCTACATTAAAGGCTTCTCCGTTCTCATTGAATCGGCGGTGATCATCCGCTTCAAACGTATAGTCTGCAGTAAACTTACCTGTCAGCAGTCCACTGGCCAGAGGCAGCCTGACGAGAAGTCCGACGCCGTTCTGATAAGCTTCAGGAATCAGTTGTTCTAATGGCTTCTGCCGGAACATGTTAAATATAATTTGCAGACTCTTCATGTTAGGATACTTCAAGCATATGAGCCCTTCTTCTACCGATTCCACACTTACGCCATAGTGCCGGATCTTCCCTTGTTCCTTGAGACGATCGAGCACTTCAAATACATGTCCATCCTTCAGGATTTCTGTTGCCGGGCAGTGAATTTGAAATAAGTCGATCGCCTCTCTGTCTAGCCTGCGCAGACTATCTTCACAATACGCAGATACTTGCTCGTAGCTGTAATTCGCTGGATCGGCAATATCTCCTTGGCGGCAGAATTTGGTCGCAATATATATTTGATCTTCTTTGCCCTTTGTTGCCTTAGCTAATAACCGTTCGCTGTGACCATCTCCGTATACATCAGCTGTATCGAAGAAATTCACCCCTTGTTCCATTGCATATTCCAGAGATCTTAACGCTTCCATATCACTTGTCTTTCCCCAGGAGCCTCCAATTGCCCATGTTCCAAAGCTTACTTCACTGATCTTCATACCGGTATTTCCTAATTCGCGATAAATCATATTATAACAATCCCCTCTCACAAAAAATCATCTACATGAACTCGGTTTCACCTATTCATAACCGCTCTAAACCAGAATAATATAACGCTTACATTTATGACAAGTCATATCCTTCCAACAACCCTATTCTAGTCTGCAATAAAATACTGGTTGACCACATCCAATCTATATTGAACTGTCTCCGCTTTAGCTTCGGATGTACCAGCCGACGTTCCTGGAGTGACTACTAAAGCTTCATTCTTATTAAGTGGAAAATGATCCATGGCGTAGTTTAAAGTGTCAGTTGTTGTTCCATGATTAACAAACTTAAGAGGTGCAGCCTCTCCATTATCCTTGTTAACCACAAATGCATAAGCAGATAAACCGTGACCGCCTGTATACTGTGGGGTCAGGAAATAAACATCCGCCTCTGCAAAGTTTACTTTTTCAAAGCTAATAGGTTCTTTGGATGTCTGAATAAAAGACAGTTCTTTTAGTTCAGTTACCACTTGCTCTTTCCCATTAATTTTGTTGATCACCTTGTAATTCCCCTGAAAAGTGTAATCTCCTTCTACACCTGCCGTACTTGGTGTATTTAGATGTCCTTCCTCTTCCTGTCCACTTGCTATGACGACTAGTTCTCCTAATGCAGTACTGCTTCGTGCTCTAATGGTGCCCTCTGTGTTCACTGTGTCTACCGTAATGATATTGGCATACTCCGAATTCGGAAAGATGGTTTTAACCCCTCGCCCCTCGCTATCCGAATAACGATCAGACGGCACCTTAATAGGGGATGATGGCTCATCCTTGTTACAAGCCATAAGAACACTTAATATTAGCAATGAAGTCAAGATCTTAGCTGCTTTATTCATTTTACTCACCACTCTCTAAGTTGATCAATGTCAGCAACTCGGTTAAACCGTTAGGGTATAAGAACTTTTCTCCATTTATAAATTCCGATATGGATATCCACTTTGCGATAGTTATCTTATCTTGCTCAGTTACTTGAAATTGCTCCACCTCATACAGATCCGGATCAATATATTGAACGGCATATACTTGGGTAATCTCATGTCCGATATTCTCATCAATTGAGAATATATTCTCTATGCATTTTAAATACTGCTTCACTTTGATCTTTGCACCGATTTCTTCAAGGAACTCTCTTACAATGGTATCTTGAGAATATTCGCCGAATTCAATGGTTCCACCAATGGGACGATAGTAAGTACCTGTTCCTTGGGAATGCTTACCCCATTGCTCCTCAACAAGGATCTGTGTATTTCGAATTACAATACCAAGCGCATTGGCACGTGGATTCAAGGCCCTTCACCCCTTCGTTCTATCTTTTCATTTGTTGATAGCTCCAGCCAGTATAGGCTCCATATTTCTTACCATACATGCTCATAAGATGGGTTTGATAATCAATAAGAGTGATCATTTCAACTTTGCTTACTTCAAACTTAGTCCTTTTATTCTCTTCAGAAATCTGACGAACTGTAAAACCAGTTAAAGAAACTTCTTCTGCAAACTTAGTTGCATGAGCCGTAGGAATCTCAAAATGATGAGATACATTTGAAGTGTTATCTATAGTAAGATCCATTTTGGAGTCAGCTACTTTTTGGTCATTCAGTTTCTGTCGAAGTTCTCTCTCTTCCTTTGTCTCAGTAATACCCGTTAGTCCTTCATTAAAAAGCTGATCGATGTCGTATCGGTCGTAATCCAAGATCCATTTTCGATGCAGGTGATAGAGCGGTAACAAGACATTTTGATCCAAGCTGCAAACATCACATCCGCGATCATCATACATATGAAACAGTATGCCGTTTCTCTTATTATAAAGATAGATTTGACCATCGGAAGTTGGTTTTCGCGCAAAATCTGAGTTGTAGATACATTCAATGACATAGGCAATACGGATATCTTTCATTTTGACATCCACAGCCCATTGTCGTATATACATTTGATCATCTGGTTCTTCATACCAGTGAGACGTGGTGTAAGACCGCAGCTGTTTTATTTGCGTTCTGAAGAATCGCTTTAAGCGAATCTTATCTGTTGGCTTGTCCTTTACATCATGGAATGTGCGATGTATGAAGGTCACATCATCCTCCGGGTTAAAAATCGAACACAATATCGTATGTGCACGATGGATACACTCTATACGATATTCCTCATCCTTTAAAGACTCCACTCCAAGTTCATATCGAATACTTACACCCTTGGTAATCATCTCTTCAACAATATTCACTCGCTGTATTTCCCTTCATTATCTTTGTTGTTTGTATGTATAGATCAAGTAATAGATAATAGCTTGCCTAAATTATGAAGTGGTTTATTTTATGAAAAAGTGGAGCATTACCGATCGGCACTCTGCTCCACTTCATATCAAATTCTATTTCTGAACCGTAAGAATAAATCTTTCTAAGACAGAAGGATCTGTAATGTTATGGTTACACGCTTCCCCATCCATACAAACGTACTGGCCTATCGATGAGAAATTGTCTTGCGATCCGCCTTTTTTTGTCTTGACATTGAAGAATCCAAGCTCATGCTGCCTGTTACAGAACATACAGTACCCCTTCTTGTTTATCGGTGTGATGGAACCTTCGAGACCGACTAATTGTCCTTTATAAGGATACACGATAAACAAGCGGTTCGTGGCGATATCAATCCATCTCAAGTACGTGGTATGGTTGTAATCGATCATTTCCAGATCCGGTACTTTGAGCTTCTTCACTTTCGGGAACAGCTTCTGTATCTGTTTCTGTGTCACATGTGGAAATGGCACAATATAGGCTTTCAGGCTATCCAAATAATTCTGCAGCTCATGTGCCGCCTCGTGGTTAGACAATTGTTCCAAAAGATGAAGCTCTTCAACGTTCAATTCGTCAAAAGCCGCAATTGCGTTGCTGACTGTCGTACTTCTGACTGTATCCAGCACCTTCCGATCCGCAACGGTGCGCATTGCCTTCAACAGGAAGTTTACTTGTTTCTTAATTTCATTATATTGATGATTCTGAATAAATGGTGTTTGCATCGTCTTTAGCCCCTTATTATATAGTCGTAAATGAATAAGGTGCAAAGCCAAATGCGGGCAAAGCATATCGATAACAAGGGCGGTCTAGCTACGATTCTGATTGCGCCCTACACAAAGCTCGCCCTATTCAGGCTTTGCGTAAGGCGTTCTAGTGAACGAGCAATCCAGCACTGCTGCCAGCATTGCCACGGTATAACCCCCAATTCAAATAATGTAAGAAAATTATAACCGGATAAACGCATGGGAGCAACGATTATGGTCAAGACAAGTAATTAGAGGTGCTATGTCATGCCAGACTGGACTTTAGTCGAGTCTGCTAACCTGCTATGGTCTGTTCCCCTGCAGCGAATTATCCATTAAAATAGAGCCAAGACTTTTAGAGGAGCGATTAAGAATGAATGATGAGGTTAAACTTCAGAAAGAAGTAGAAGAATGGGAACGCCAGCTCTTTAAACCACCAGGATGGCTCGAAAAAACATCGAAAACAATCGGTACTCGAATTAACCACATCATCCCTCCGAAGGTGCACACCGTTATAACGACGACCATCAAATCCATTGTTCGTACAGCACTTTTTGGCGCGGAATATACACCGAGACGTTCAGTTCAGCATGGTTTAGATCTAGCAACTGCGGATGAGGAAGCCAAGGAACTGTTTACCCTCTACCAAAAAATCGCGGTAGCTGAAGGTGCTGGAACCGGTGCGGGCGGAATTATGTTCAGTATGGTAGACTTTCCGGCTCTTATCGGCATTAAAATGAAGTATTTGTTCGAAACCGCGCATGTGTACGGTTATGACACCAAGCAGTTCTCCGAGAGAATATTTATTCTCAAGGTATTTCAGATGACCTATTCGGGTGCTGAGAACCGTGCCGATCTGCTCGATTCCATCAAGCATTGGCATATCGAGAAGGAGCAATGGCTCTCTGACGCTGACTATTCCAAGAATATGGACTGGGAGTCCTTTCAGAAGGAATACCGAGATGCGATTGATTTTCGAAAAATGCTGCAGATGGTGCCTGGAATCGGTGCTATTGCAGGGGCATGGGCGAACTATACAATCCTTGAAGAGCTCCGTGAATTCGCTATGAATGCTTACCGACTGCGCAGATTACATGATGATGCTGAGGATAAGAGTACCAGTTATCGAATGGACCCCATATAAAAAATGAGAAACAGCTCAACTCCGTTTAACTGCTTGAACCGCAGTGAACTGGAATTGAGCTGTTTTACGAATCCTTTTCTACGAATGGTTCTAATCGTTTACTCTAGGCAGAAATCTTGCAGCTGTGCTCGCAGCTCTGCTGTCATACCAAATTCTTGTTCCAGGAATGCCTCAATGGTCCCATAGCTATTCTTGATCGTTGCAAATACAGCCTCCATAAACTCCCGGCGAAGCTCAAGATTGGCAATGACCTCATCGACTTCTTCTGGTGATAGGACGAAGGCAAGCTGTTCTCTCATCTTATTATTCATCGGAATAAGCGTGGTGTTAGAGATCAGGTAGTCCTCGATAATCGTTTCTTCAGGGACACCTAGTGCCAACAGTATGAGTGCTCCGCCCACACCGGTTCTGTCACGTCCACCTGCGCAGTGATGAAGAATGCCCAGATTGTCTGTGTTCATGATCGTCGTCATCAGATTTCGGTAGGATTCATTCTTGATTGCCATCTGTATATACATCGCTTCCAGAGCTTCGGGTGTCATGCTCTTTAGATAGCTTGCATGATACGTTTCTTTATCATCTACAGGAACCTCTTGTTCCAGCACCGTAAACCGCAGATTGGATACGCCTGGAAACTCGGGATCGGGCTTCTGCTCTGCTTCTTTATCTGTTCGATAATCAAAAATCGTCTTGATACCAAGTGATGTAAACAGCTCTACATCCTTAGCTGTCATTCCGGTAAGCTCCGCCGATCTGAAAAACAAACCATATTTCACCTTCCTGCCGTCCATGCTCTCATATCCACCCATATCACGAAAGTTCAATACCCCTTCAAACGGAAGTACACGGTTATTCGGATAATGCTCTAATATCATCGACATGATCATACACCTCTTAAGTTTAATTTCGTATGCAACTTGTATGTAAGTTCTATGAATTCATCATAACGATGATTTGTATGAAGAATGTTTTATTAAACTACGCTTATTGTAAAATCATTAAACACCTATCAAATCCAAAATAAAAAGAAACAGCCCAGACCCAATTGCCTGCAAGCAAGCAGACTGTGAGCTGAGCTAATCTTTATGTTGTATCTTACATATTCTCTATCTCATATTCTCCCTTGATGACAAAGAATGATCCGCGAATGGTGCCGGCCAGTTTCGATTTTTGCCTCGCGAACTTGAACTTCCCTTCCAGCTCCTCTGGCACTTCAATTCCTTCCGACAGCTTGAATCCAACCGCACGCTTCTTGGGATCATCGACTGCATACATTACATTGACCGAAAGACCGTTGTCGTAAAATACATAAGCAAACTTCATATTTTCCACCTGGAATCGCGAGGTTTCCAAAGGCTTAGCTGCAAAGCGAATATCACGTTCTTCACGCAATATACGGTTCACATAATCCAGTGTGTCTTGGCTCTCGCTGGCAGGAATCACCGTAAACACGTGCTTATACTTGTTCATAAAATATCGAGCTTCATTGGCGCGCAGCCCGGCAAGCGCTTCAGCTGCGGTTGAAGACTCCAAGCCAGCTTTGGACACATGGGTATAGTCTACAATATAGGACATTTATTCCACCTCACTTTATTTATTTTCTAACGACAGGAATCCACATCTCTCCATAAACATGGCCATCTCGTTCTCCCATTTCAACCGTAGCATTAGGGCCTCCGACATAAGCAACTTCGTTCACTTCCGGCAGTACTTGACCGAAGGCAATGCCTGTGAGCATGCTGCTAAGTTCTCCGGGTGTGTTCGCTTCTCCTCTGACAACCAGATATTCACCTTCAGGAAATTGGATGATTCGGGTCTGTTCCGGCAGCGTTGCCTCTGTCATCACGCCTGCATAGTACATCATTTTGTTATTTACGGCTTCGTTTACAGCGAATACATACTCATTCTCAGCACTGATTTTAAACGTTCAAATCTGCCATCCTGCTCAATCGTGCTCCAGAATTCCGTCTTCTCCTTATGAATACCAGCATAATCCGTATAGTCACTCTTTAGCTCAGTGCCAATTCCCAATACGATAAAGCTTTCTTTTTCCTCGATTACATAGTTGCTCATGTTAAGCACCTTCCTCTTCTTTTTTTGTTATAATTTGAGTTTTCACTTGATGGGTTTATAATAAACTTTAATCATGTCAAAAAATGATACTGTTTAGAGGTGCCGGATGAAAAAAGTAGAACGAATAAACATCATCATGCGATATATCAACAACCGAGCCCAATTTACGATTTCGGAAATCATGCGAGAATTTAATATTTCTCGTTCAACCGCGATTCGGGACATTAAAGAGATTGAAGCCATGGGCATGCCGCTTGTCGCCGAGGTTGGAAGAGACGGGGGATATTATGTAATGAATAACTCCGTGCTTCCTACGGTTCGCTTTACTGATAATGAGATCAAAGCTCTATTTATCGCATTTATGGCAACAAGAAACCAACAGCTTCCTTATCTAAAGAGCCGCCACTCTTTAACTGAAAAATTACTCGGTCTCCTCTCCCAGAACCTGCAGGAGGATCTTGTTGTTCTGAATCAAATACTGCGATTTGAAGGTACGAACCCTCATAATCCTGACCTGCTTGATCTGTCGGATCTGCCGCATCCTGTATTAGAGAAGCTGATTCAAATATTGCTGTCCGATTGTTATTTGCTGGTTACCGTTAAGGAAGCGACGGAAATAAGATCCTACCCTATTTATCTCTTGCATTTGTACCGTGAGAAAAGTGTGTGGCTAATCGAAGGGTTTAATTTAGAGGAAGAAAATAGGCAGATCATCCCTGTCGATCATCTGCTTGACGTGGTGACCTACCCTGTGAAGAGAAGAGAAAGCAAGAAAAAAATCCTTGGGAAATTAAATAAGCAGGAGGAAGTCAATAATCTTGTTGTTGAGCTTGGTCCTAAGGCAATTACGCAGTATAAAAAATATCATCCGCTCCATGTCTCCATATCCTACACGAATCCATATCAAACCACGGCCTTGCTTAAGATGTTCGTAAATACTCATCACCCGGAAGAGCTCACTGAGATAACAGATTGGCTGCTCTTCTTAGGTAAGGATATTAAGCTGCGTGAAGTGCCTGCTGCAATTTCAATCGAGATAGAGGAAAGGCTAGGAATATACCGCATATAGATCATGTTCATTAATGCACAGCTTTCAAGCTAAGCTATAGTTATTAGGCCATCACCTATGTATATGAGTCATATATTCATATGCGGTTAAGCCATACACACTTTTGAAATGCCTGTTCAAATGGGTGAGATCAACGAATCCGCAGGCAGCTACGGCGAGATAAATATCTCTGCTCGCTTCAATGATCTGCTTCGCACGTTCTACTTTACAGTTCAGAAAGTATTGATACGGTGAAATGCCAGTATGGGCTTTGAACATCCGAATAAACTGAAATTTGGAGCACTCCAGTTCCCTGCATATATCATCCAGCATGAGAACCTGATCTAGATTGGCACGAAGCATATCCTTTGCAATGGAGATGAACCTGTTGTCTTGTTTGGCATCAGCGATAGCGATAGAATCGACTTGAAATAGACGATCTGTAAGGGAGAGAAACAATTCGTTACACAGTGCCTCATCCTTCTCATTTAACACGTGATAAGACAGGCTTAATATTTGCTGCTTTAGCATGCGATCATACACAATAGGCTGTGAGAACTGTACAACATCTTTTTGATGAGCGGCCTCCAAAAATAAATGGGGCTCCACATAGAGCATCACATATTCCAGTCCCGAATGATCATGAGCCATCCCGTCATGTGCCTGTTCCGGATTAAATATCATGACCCCGTTCGGATACGATAATTGTAAGCCTCCATCCAAAGTATAATGCTGTATACCTCTCAAGGTAACACCAATGGCATACTCCTCATGTGCATGTTTTTTATATTTAAACTCGGTCATATTCTCTGATAACACTGTAATGCCTGCTGATTTTTTATATATAAACTGATCCATTCGTCATACCTCCTCACTTGCTTATATCCATATCATGAATGCTGCATACATGAGACAGATCCCCATGATCAAGTTAACGAGCTTCTGATGTTTCTGCAGAAATGCTTTAAACAAAGTTCCGAAGATAACCCATGTCATAAATGCCGCAAATCCGACGAGTGTAATAACCATAATACCAAACATCATTACCGCTGCTGAGTTATTATAGGGCATGATAAAAGTCGGTATAACTGTCAGTGTGAACAGCACTACCTTAGGATTGAGAAATTGCATAAGTAAGCCGGACCAAAACGTAGCCAGCTGCCTGGGACCTGCGTCAGATGACTTCTTCATACAGATCAGATAAGCAAGATACACCATATACAAGCTTCCAATGATTTGCATGACAATCAATATTTTAGGCAGTATTGTTGTCAGCACTGAATTTAATATAGCAGATAAGAGCAGTAATAAGGCAAAACCTATCGTCGCCCCATACGTATATTGGATTGCTCTTTTGGTTCCGTATTGCTGTACCGTCGACATAATGACGATATTGGTAGGCCCCGGAGTAAATGTCGCGATGATGCAATAGATCAGAAAAGATGTCATATTCACAAGAACCTCTCTCCATATGTGGTCCTCATATCATACATCTTGGATTATTGAGCCTATAGTACATTATTGCAGCTGCTTAAGTAGACACATAGTAAATATTATGTAAACTTACGTACTTCGCTGCAAAATTACAGTTGCATTTTATCTAGACCTTGTGCAATCCCTTTTTCTAATGATAAGGATATAGATTCGATATAAGTTTGGTAATATGTAAATGTGATAGATATTTTGCGTTTTACTATTGTGAATTTTTCATATGTTGAAATAATCATGCGTTGATTTGGTTTCAAAACCTAATAGGTACAAAAAGTAAGCGACCCAAGAATGGGCCGCTTCTAGATCAGAATCTGAAATCGGGTCAGCTGACCAGCTTTAATCCAACTGCTGATCCCAGTACCATGGCAATGAACACAATTCTTAAAATATTCCTTGGCTCACCGTAAAAAATCATACCCAAAATGGCTCCACCCGATGCCCCTATTCCTGTCCATACCGCATATGCTGTTCCCATCGGCAGAGTTTTCATAGCAAGAGATAAGAACAAGAAGCTCAGTCCAAATCCAGCGACCAGCAGTAGAAATGAGACGACATTCCGATCCTTGTTGAGCTTGTTAATCATAAGAACACCGAACATTTCGAAGAGACCCGCTAATATAAGATAAAACCAATCCATGATTTACGCTGCCTCCTTCTTTTCTTTACTCAGCATTTTAAGTCCAATGACACCTAGCAGCAGCAATACAATCAGCGCCATCTTCTCCAGTTGCACAGGAGAGCCGAACAGTATAATTTCAGCCAGCACGGTACCTGCGGTGCCCAACCCAACGAATACGGCGTAAACCGTACCTACTGGCAGGAAGCGGGAAGCTCTGATCATCAAGGTAAAACTTACGATGATGGCAATCACGGTAGCCCCCCATTCGAGGATCCCGCTCGCATGCTTCAACCCAATAACCCAACCTACTTCAAACACTGCGGCGATAATAACAGACAACCACGTTTTGTTCATGTGTATCACACTCCTTTTTAAAATTACACTGCATATATTATTTTTCAAATGCAGCTAAAATATGAAAAAGCCTGAGAAACAAACTGTCATTCAGACAGTTTATCTCCCAGGCTTTTATCCCTCCGTGACACAACCGTAAGGCTGTGAGTTATCTCTCGGACCAGCCGATACATCATCGCGGAACCCTAGATAACATTTGGTTATTAACTTATGGTTAGAATTATACACACTTTATCATTAAATTCAATAAATATTTAATTTACAATTTATAGCAACAGATACATCACCTTATAATAATCAATATGAAAATGGCCTATACTCATGAAATCATCATGAGTATAGGCATTATTTCCAATACATTAGGTTAGTTATGAACGACAGCATGTCTCCAGCCGCCGGAAGCTGTTATATTCAGCGCATGTTGAACTGCCGCTACTTCACATATGAATCCAGATACCCATCTCCCATCCTCGAGTTCGATCTTGCTAATTCCAAGGGGAGATGGAATAGAAGCCGTAAATCGACCGAACGAGGCCACAGGCATTTTCCACAGCTCAAGCTGAATCGCCGCTCCGTTATGATTCACTCGAACCAGACCCGGTTTCGGAGGCAATGTATCCAGCTTATACAGCTGATAATGTGAAGAGGTATAGGTCTCTTTAATAAACTCGGCACGAAGTGCGGTCATTTGTTTCTCCAGCGACATACCTTTCATGTGAAGTCCACACACTGCAATTGTGACATGCTCCTCATGTTGCTGATACCATTTCGCTGCCTCGACCATGCTTGATTCCTCTTCAGGCAGTGAGAACAACGTGATTCCAAACGGTAAATCCTCCTCCGCCTCCCCTGCTGGAATAGCAACTGCACTCAGATCCAATAGGTTGCAATGATTCGTATAAAGTCCCATTTGACTATTGGTATGAATCGGATCGATACGAACCTGCTCACGTGTCCACGTGCCTCCGCATGTAGGAAGAACCAAGACACCATTTGTCATCATTCCCCTGGTTATTTCTTTCATTTCAGCCAATCTATGCTGTGCACGGAACAATGCGGCGGCAGTAAAATCTTCTCTGGCTCCAGACCTAAGAATTTGCTCTGTTACGGGGAAGGCAGCGTCTGGATTGGCTTCAATAAATGACTCAAGATCAGACCATCTCTCTGCGACCAAGGGACCTTCATAGAGCAGTGCAGCTGCTTCCTGCAAGATGGAAATATCGACTTCCTCCACTAGATGCCCGGATGAAGTGATGCTGTGTCTTACTTCCTCCCATGCTTTCTTGTATGCTGCAGCAAAAGGGCCATAGAAGGTAAGCTCTCCTCGGGGAAGCAGCCATTTCTCAGGCAGCACGGAATTTCCAAGCGGAAGATCTCTGGAATACGCATCACCTTGTTTTTTACCGCGAACCAAGTGATCGATCTTCTCAGCATCTTCAACACTGTGGGCAAACACGGTTATGCAATCAATACTTCGGCAAGCCGGAATCAAGCCTGCAGACGGCCATGCACCTACAGCCGGCTTATAGCCTACCAATCCATTTAATGCCGCTGGAACTCTACCCGATCCAGCCGTATCCGTTCCAAGTGAAAAAGCACATTGCCCCCGGGCAGCAGCTACGGCCGATCCTGAGCTGGAGCCGCCGCTAATCAATTCCTTCCTCAGTGCGTTATGTGTTTCTCCATAGGGACTTCTTGTACCGACGAGACCGGTCGCAAATTGGTCCAGATTCGTCTTGCCGACAGGAACAGCTCCGGCTGCAATCAATCTCGCAACGACTTCGCTATGCTCAGCTGGAGTATAGGAGTAGTCCGGACACCCGGCCGTCACAGGCCAGCCGGCAACCTCGATATTGTCCTTTATGGCAAAGGGGATTCCCCATAAAGGGTGTTCCGCCACATCTAAATGCTGCAGCTGCTGTATATATGAAGATATCCGTTCAATGGATGGCGGCAAGATCCATATATTTTTGTCTTTGTCTTCTTCCGCTCTTTGAATAATGACCTCAATAACCTCAAGCGGTGTAAACTGCTGGTTCAAATACCCTGTCCGTAAGGATTCCAATGTCATGTTAAACGGTACGGCATTCCATGTCATGATGCTGTCGCCTCCTGTTCAATCGGTGTAATTGCAGCAATACAGTCACCGGAGCGAACCTGGTCACCGGAGGTTACGTAAATAGATGAGATGATTCCGTCAAATGGAGCCGTCTGTGGAAACTCCATTTTCATACTTTCTTCTATTATAATGGTATCGCCTTTCTTAACCTGCTGCCCTTCTTCCACTAATACCTTCCATACACTACCCGACATCGAGCTGTTAACTCCGAGACTCCCTTCGGGCAGTTCCTCCTCTCCAAATGAAGCATGCACCTCAGGCTCAGCTACATACTCAGCAATACCAAGCTCCTTCCAATAAGCTCTCTCTGCCTGGAAGGCCGATTGCTGCTGATGACGGAATTCACCTGACTCATTCTCGATGCTCTCGATCCAGTGCAAATATTCACCCAGTTTGAAGGTCGTCTCCTCAACCTCTACTTTGAACTCACCTCTCGGGAAATCCTCTCTCATCTGCAGCAGCTCTTCCTCGGATACAGGATAGAAGCGAAGCTGGTCAAAGAAACGAAGCAGCCATGGCTTGCCTTGTTCAAAATTGTCTGTTTCCCGGAATTTGTTCCACATTTGAACGGTTCGACCGACAAATTGATATCCTCCAGGGCCTTCCATACCGTACACACAGAGGTAAGCTCCACCGATTCCTACCGCATTCTCCGGTGTCCATGTTCTCGCCGGGTTATATTTCGTCGTGACTAGCCGGTGTCTTGGATCTAGCGGTACGGCAACAGGGGCTCCCAAGTAAACATCTCCAAGTCCCATCACCAGATAAGAAGCATTAAATACGATCTCCGCAACCTCCTCCAAGGAACCAAGTCCATTCATTCTGCGAATGAATTCTAGGTTGCTCGGACACCAAGGTGCATCCGGTCTAACATTTTGCTGATAACGTTCAATGGCCAGCCTCGTCGCCGGATCATCCCAGGATAAAGGAAGCTTCACGATCCGAGAAGGCACTTCAATGGACTCTAATTCCGGAAGCTGCAGATCAATCTCCATAATTCGAGCTGCAGCTTCTTTGACGGTCATCCTTGAAGCATCCAGATGAACCTGCAAGGAACGAATGCCAGGTGTCATTTCAATATAAGGAATTTCTCCGTTTTCTTGCAGTGCTTGCATGAGCACATACACCTGGAAGCGGTAGAGAAGATTTAGTTCACGATCTCCATATTCAATCAGAATGTTCTCATCCCCGGAACAACGGACGGTAATTGGAAACCGTCTATGCTCCTCATCAAATGCCAGTACAGGTATGTATTCTCCCGTAGAATGCTCTGGCAGCAATGGCAATACGGAGTCTCGTGATAGAGAATTCAAGTACTGCTCCTGCTCATATCTTAGCTGCTCTGCTTCTTCTACCGTAATCAGCTGGAATCGTACCTTATCCCCTGGACTTAATTGGCCGATCTTCCACAGCTCTGCCGATGCCGTTGTTACCGGGCAGACGAATCCACCTAGACTTGGGCCATCCGGTCCGAGTAATATAGGCATATCACCCGTTAGATCCAGCGCACCAACCGCATAAGCATTGTCATGGATATTTGAAGGATGCAGTCCTGCATCTCCCCCGTCTTCTCTCGCCCACAGCGGCGCAGGGCCTATCAATCTCACACCTGTTCTTGAGCTGTTAAAATGAACCTCCCACTCTGTTCCTGTCAGCTGGTCCAAATATGCAGGAAGCAGATACTCTGACGTACAATGCGGTCCCGGTATAACTCCAATGGTCCATTCTCTTGTGTACATCGGACGCGAACCTTCAGCAAGTGGCTGCAGCGTTCCTCCATCGGTCTGGCTGGATACACGAATAACAGCGCCGGCTCTCAGAGCGCTCCCCGTATGTCCTCCGAAGCCGCCTAGTGTAAAGGTCGATGCACTACCTAATGTGAGAGGCATATCAAGACCGCCTGCTACGAGCAGATAAGCTCGCATCCCCTTCTTAGCTTCACCAAATTTAAGAATCGCCCCTGCAGGTGCTGCCGTCGGTGTATACAATTCTATAGGCACACCATTTAGTTCTGCCCCCATATCTGCACCCGTGATACAGAATGTAATCTTCTCTCTGAACAGATATTCTCCACCTCGAAGGGTCAGTTCAAGACCTGGCGCTTCCTCCTTGTTACCAAGGAGCTTGTTGCCGATCCGAAAAGCAAGACGGTCCATCGGCCCTGAAGGGGGTACACCAATATCCCAATATCCCGTTCTCCCCGGAACATCCTGTACCGTCGTCTGCACACCACCGTCCAGCACTTCGATCGCACGTTCATCAGGCATGAATCCGCCGAGCATGCGCGTGTAGACTTCACCTTTTTGAAAGAGCTCGGTTTGGAGGAACGCCTCAATATAAGATTGATTTGTAGTGATTCCATATATACGAAGACGTTGTAAAGCCTCTGTCATTCTCGCAATGGCTTCAGATCTTGTATCTGCATGGACGATAATCTTGGCCAGCATCGGATCATACAGCGTCGTGATCTCCACCCCTTTTTGAATCCAGGATTCCACACGTACACCCTCCGGCCAATGAATCGCATCAATCCGGCCATCACTTGGACGAAAATCATGGACACAATCCTCGGCATATAAACGAACCTGAAGGCTGTGACCCTTGGACTGAGGCATATCTGTATTTAATAAATCAAGCTCATTCGCTGCCTCTTTTACCATCCATTCCACCAGATCTATACCCAGCACTTCTTCCGTGACGCCGTGTTCTACCTGAAGACGAGTGTTCACTTCGAGAAAATAATATTGTTCATGCTCTGGATCGTACAAAAATTCAACCGTACCCGCATTCCGATAACCTGCTGTCACAGCAAGCCTGCGTGAACTGTCCAGCATCGCTGACCGCACATGTTCAGGAAGCTGTGGTGCTGGTGTCTCTTCAATGATTTTTTGATTCCGTCGCTGTACAGAGCAATCTCGTTCGCCAAGGGCTGCAGCTTCACCGTTCGAGCTTCCGAAGATCTGTACCTCCACATGACGCGCTCTTGCAATGTACTTCTCGAGAAAAACGCCGCCATCATTAAAGTTGCTTATCGCGAGGCGAGTTACCGAATCAAAGGCGGCTCGGAGCACAGACTCATCCTCACAGATCCGCATTCCGATTCCTCCGCCGCCTGCTGTAGATTTCAGCATGACAGGATAACCGATCGCTGCTGCCTGCTGAGCGGCTGCTTCAACTGTATCGATCAGCCCGGTTCCCGGAAGAAGCGGAACACCAGCTTCCTCTGCCATGGCACGTGCTGTATGCTTTAGACCAAAGAGCTCAATATGTTCTGCAGATGGGCCGATAAAGACAATCCCATGATCCGCACAGGCTTGGGCAAAGGACGCATTCTCACTTAGGAACCCATATCCCGGATGGATGGCATCCGCACCTGACTCTAGAGCCGTATTCAATATGAGCTCTGCATTCACATAGCTTTCCTTAGCGGGTCCATCCCCGATAAGAACAGCTTCATCCGCGTGCTCGACATGAAGGCTGTCGCGATCTGCCTTCGTATAGACAGCCACAGATGAAATCCCCATCTTTTTCAATGTGCGAATAATTCGAACCGCAATAGCACCGCGATTGGCAACAAGTACTTTTTTAAACATCGAATTGCTCCCCTTTCGCTTCCCAGATTAGAACCTCCGCCGGAGTAGGATTATAGCCATTGCACGGATTGTTCAGCTGCGGACAATTGCTGATCAGCACGGTTACGGGCACAAGAGCAATGAGCTCTACATATCGCCCTGGACCAGAGATTCCATCTGCAAAAGTCAGCTCACCTTCCGGTGTAACAGGTACGTTCATAAAGAAATTTACGTTAGGAGCCAGATCCCGCTTGGTGTACTCACTCCGCTCAGATAACATCAGCATGAAGGTGTCTCTGCAGTTATGCATCGGCAGCTTGTCGTGTGCGTAACGTACCGTATTGCTCTGCGCCGAACAAGCGCCTCCGATCGTATCATGTCTGCCGCAAGTATCAGCCGTAATGCGAAGCAGCTCCTGTCCGGATTCAGCCAGCAATGTGGAGCCTGTTGTTAGATAAATATTGCCCTGATTTGATATGGTGCGTACAGCACTATAATGATCGGTTGGATTCTCACTTGAATAAAAAAGGGTGTCCACGGCCTGATTCCCTTCCACATCAACGATTCGCAGCACCTGCCCCTGCTTCAGATCATAGAGCCAGCCCTCACCTGCCGGAATGATCTGTTTGTATACTGCATCTTCTGGCTTGAGACTGCTTGTTACGGGATTAGGATTAATTGTACTCATCATTCGTTCGCTCCCTTCATCAATGCGTAAGCATTCCAGGTATTCTCAAACGCTCGTCTGTTCTCATCACAAAGCGTTACACATGGATCGGTTTCAGTAACAGGCGCCGCATCCGCGACATCCACTTGAACACTCGATGCAGGATATTCGGTCGTCGGGTCTATTGGATTAGGCGTGTTCGACAAGACCAGCAGCACATCCATTTCCGTTCGAAGGGTCACCGATCTACCTGCCGTGGATTGAGAGACATACTTCATCGTTCCGTCCAGCTCACAGATGACTTTCGAGAAGAAGTTGATGGGGGAGCTCAAGTCCCGCGGAGACAAATGGTGTCTGTACATCTCCACAATCAAATTCTCTTCCCCATTTCGCAGCCGCTGGTTCCGATCCTTCTGATAACTTGTGACACCATACTTGTCATCCGTCATTTGCTTTGTTGTATATCCGGAGAGCGGATCATGCCAACCAACCGAATCCTCAGTAATCGAGGCAAGTACTCTGCCCTGATCACTCATTAACACATGTCCTTGTGTCAAAAATGCAGTATGCTGAGCTTTCAGCGTATCTGGCATATTGTATCTTTCCGATGGAAAAGGTGCGTGAAACAATAATGTAGACAGATTGGCCCTGTCACTTTGCGCTGTAAAGGTAATGGTTTTACCTCTGCCCACATAAGCTGACCATTTGCCGCCCGGCTCTACTGTAATTGAGAATAATGCTGTCATGATCTCATTCCTCCTGTGTGCATATAAATATAAAAAAGCCCGGGAGAAACATCAAAGAACACTTTGATGGATTCTCCCGGGCTTTTTTCCCGCCGTGTACATCAGTAGATAAGCTGCTGATGCGTTTTCTCTCGGACCAGCCAGTCGATTATACGACCCGGAACCCTAGAAAACTTTGGTATGTAATTGTTGATGTCATAAATACTAACTCTAAATATCCGATAATGCAATATATATTTCCGGAAAATAAAGAAATACCTCAAATTTATTTGCATTAAAGTACTATTACTCTTGTGTTTTCCACTAAATCAGAACATATGATTCTATTATCATCAAAAATAATGCTTGATTTTTGAAAAAAACCCTGAAACAATGTGAGGAGAAATGACATGCGAGAATTTGCGGATAAATAAGCTATTGGAGGAGGATGTATATGTCACAAACCATAACACTAAAAAGAGACCTATCACTCACTCATGTTGTGACCATGGGACTTGCCTGGATGTCCCCCATGATTTTCTTCACAAGCTTCGGCGTGCTTCATGAAGGTTCAGGAGGGATGCTGCTGGCAGCCTATGTTCTGGCCTTCGCAGCGATTTTATTTACCGCAGCAAGCTACGGTCAGATGGCAAGAGCATTTCCTGTATCCGGTTCTGCCTATACCTATGTAAGCAAAGCAATGAATCCTTTTATGGGCTTCATTGTCGGCTGGGTCATATTGCTGGATTACTTGTTCTCCTGTATTGTCGCGGTTCTGATGTTTGGCATTAATCTACATGCCCAGTTCCCGACTGTACCCTCTTATGTATGGATCATCCTGCTGACGCTTGTCGTCATGACCATTAATATAATTGGGATAAAGACCTCTGCAAACATAAACAAGATTTTTGTAATGATGCAAATTTTGTTTATCGCCAGCTTCTGCGCATTTCTTGCCTACAAAGCAGTAACTGAAGGATTTACTGCCGGATTGAATCCACTGAGCAGCACGACGGGAGTTTCTTTCTCCTCTATTTTGGCCGGCGCTTCCCTTGTCTGCTTCTCATTTCTTGGCTTCGATTCGATTACAACAATGGCGGAAGAAACCAAAGACCCCAAGAAGACCATTCCTCGTGCCATCATGATTATTGTGATCGCTGCAGGAATCATGTATTTTGTGACAGCATACCTCATACAGCAGCTATATCCCTCCCTCACATTTAGTCATATCGACGCTGCCGGATTCGAACTCATGCAGATGATTGGCGGGGGTTTACTTGCATCAATTTTCACTTTTGTTATTATCTTCTCCATACTTGCGCAAGGAATGGCCTCCATGACTACGGTGTCACGCCTTCTCTTGGTCATGGGCAGATCCTCCCTGCTTCCAAGCAAATTCAGCTCCATTCATCCCAAATTCCGGACTCCGGTGTTTAACATCGTACTCGTCAGCATCATTTCCTTGTTCGCTATATTTATCAGTCTTGAAACTGCCATCATGTTTGTCAGCTTCGGAGCACTAACCGCCTTCCTGTTCGTAAACTTATCTGTCATATTCCATTACATAATCCGGAATAAGCAGCGAGAATCTAAAGACCTCGTATTCCGCCTTGCATTCCCGCTTATTGGTGCTGGATTTGTATTCTATCTGATCACCTTGCTTGAGCTTTCTTCTCTTCTGCTCGGATCTGGCTGGATCATACTTGGACTCATATTGTATACCATTAACAGAGCGAGATCGGTAAAAGAAGGCGTGGTCTTAGGCGAGATTGAAAAGGCAGTATAGGTTGTATTCCTGATATAAAGTAAAAACAGCAGCCAAAAGCTGCTGTTTTGTTGTAATGCTCAATACAAAAACAAACCACTAGATATCCTTTAGTGAAGTGGGCTGTCGATCCATGCCCTATTTATGACATAACGCTTCTCAGCTACAGGTTATTCCTCTTAACTACATTCTTAAACCTCTCCAACCTTTTCTGCGCTCGTCGGTACATTACATAATCCAATACATTCGCAATACAAATGATGGCAAGCACTATCAGCAGGGACGTGGTGAATTCTCCTCTGCTCTCTATTTCGCCTCTGCTTAACATATAAAAAGTAATCATTATGCATGCTGTCACCAGCAGGGCAATCAGATTGTTAATGAAAAAGTAGGTTCGAGGATTTGCAATATTAATCGGAAGAAGAGCTGTGACCCATTCCGTAAGGAACCCAATGATGAGCCCTATACTTCCGCTGGCCAGTACAACCATTGCTCTATAGGTGAACGCTGTATCTGATGTGTCTAGAAACTGGAGAATCACACCCATGAAGAGGCCCAGAAAAAATGACTTTATAATGTTTGCATAATGAATCTTTTCCATCGTGATTCTCCTATATTTTAAGTGTGTTCCTAAGCTTCTTCGAGAACATCTTTGATACTTCTAGTTCTGTGTTGTTGTCCATACGAATGACATATCTGGAGTTAAACCAAGGAATAATCTCTTTGACATGCAGCAAATTCACGAGCTGGGATTTATTAATTCGCACAAATCCTTTTACAGCCCACAGGTTCTCGTAATACTGCAGCGTCTCTTTGATACTATATTGATTTTTGACCGTATAGGCCATAATCCCCTCCGATCCCGCTTCTAGATATAAGACATCTGTTGGATCGATGACTGCAAATTTATTATCCAGAAATCCGGTTAGTGTATTCCTGATCTGATAATCATCACGAATACCGGACACGAGCAGCTTAATTACATCCATGTAATCCAGTGCATCAAAAACAATACTGAGCTTCTCCTTGGGCAGATCATGACCTCGTTCTACGAGTACAATACTGCTGTCCTGCGAGACTTCTATCTGATACTTGATCAATTCTTGCCTTAATTTATCCCGAACCTTATCTGAACATATCAATTGAACCATCCGAAGTCTCCTATTGACAGCATACCAAATTCGTTATTCTACAACCATCCTATCATAGATCATCCTGATTTTTATTAACTCCTCAATCCCTTTTTTCTTGTATTCCAGAGAACCGAAATTCGCAATAAAATACGTATCCTTTTGTTTATCATAGAGCATATAAGTCCCAGTAGCGCCGACACCGCCATACAGATCGGTCATTGAGCCCAGCAGAAAGGACAGCTCACTAAAATCAAATAACATCATGCCCATGCTGTAATGAATCCCTTTTTCATATTGCTGATCAAAGCTCGTCATCTGACGGTATACCTCATCAGACAACCATTCTCCATCCTCTAGTGCTCGCATGAACTTTAATAGATCATTCATCGTTGTGACCACTCCTCCGCCTGCCCAGTCAACCGATAATGCATCTCTTCTGCTAAAGTCAATATCGTTGATGTAGATTCCAAGTAATTCAGCCGCCGCCGGTCGATCCTTAGTGAACAAATAACTATGATCCATGCCTAATGGTTTAAATACTTTTTCTTCTAAAATTGTCGAGTAAGGCCGACCTTCCACCGCTTCCAGGATAAGTCCGAGCAAAATATAGCCCGTATCCGAATAATAAAATTGTTGACCCGGAATTCCCACGGGTTCTTGATAATCTCTTGTGAATGAGATGAGTTCCTGGGGAGTGAAGGCAAGATCTGGATCTGATGAGATTCTTGTCAGCATCGGTTCCCCGTGCAGTACGGGACCCTCAAAGTAATCTGCAGCTCCTGAAGTATGGTTCAAGAGGTGTCTGATCGTTACTTGATCACTATAATCTATGCCGTCTATCACAAATAATCTCTCAAGTATATCCTGATCGAGCCAATTATTGATCTTATCTTCATATTCAAGCTTGCCTTCATCCACCAGTAAACCAAAGACAGCAGCGCACATCGTTTTACCGATACTGGCAGAATGATACGGACTGTCAGCATGAACAGGTTTTTGTGAAGAACGGTTTATTGTTCCTACCGCAAATTGTCCATGGTATCCCGTTTGGTTGGAGTAAATCGTTAGTAAGACACTCGATAAATCACGGTTGTTATTGACGATTTTGGATAAATGGCTGCGGATCTGTTCACTGGCTTCTTCCTCTGACAACGGCCTATTCATCACAGCTAATATGACCCATCCTAATACAGCAATAATGACGATGCCTGCCAAAATGCTAATGACAATTCTCAACGTGTGAACCACCTTTCGATTCATGTATTTATATACATAATCTAATCCGTAGATTGGAAAATAGATGCCAATCTACGGTAAGTGGTCATTTTTTAAGGCTAAGTCATCTTTTGGGATGGCTCAAAGCAGCTACGAACAGCACTCGTTATGCCTGGGTCATCACAAACAAATCTGCATTCAGTGATTGGACGAACGGTGTCCATTCTCCTGTTGAATAGAGCAGCAGCCGATGCATCGCACGTGTACAGGCCGTATAGAAGAGCTTACGCTCGCTCTCCTGTTGATAACTATCAGCAGACGCATCATAGATAAGGACAGCATCGAATTCCACACCCTTTGCCAAGTAGACAGGGATGATCGACACACCCGCTTCAAAGGTGAGCGTACCCTTCGTTACCAGCTTCACATCTTGGCAGCCACTTGCAGTTAGCAGCTCAAATGCCTCTTTACTCTCGGCTGCCGTCTTTGTAATGATACCAATCGAGGTTAGTCCTTCTTCCCTAAGAGAAGTGAGGTGCTCAGCAATACGAATGATCCGATTCTCTCCATTTTCAATTCTATATAGGTCAGGCTTCCTGCCACTGCGATTGAAAGGGATGACCTCTTTGGCTTCGGGCAGCAACGCTTTGGTAAATTCAACAATTTCTCTCGTCGAACGATAACTCCGAACCAGGTGAAATACACTGGTGTCTGCTTCACCATATAGCCGAATGAGGGGGGAGTCAACACCATGCAGCTCCGTTGCCTGCGTGTAGATGGCCTGGCTGAAATCACCCAAAATCGTCATTCGAGCACGAGGAAACATTTTTTTGAGGTACTCATATTGGAACATCGAATAATCCTGTCCTTCGTCTACGAACACATGCCGCACCTGGGTATTTGTCCGCACGCCTTCAATGAGCTCTTTTAAAAACAAATAGGGTGTAGCATCTTCGTAAAATAATTCAAGCTGCCCGAGCTTATCCCTCGTCTGCTGACAAATCTGCGGCCATAATGACGGCATATCTGCTTGATCCCCCATCTGTCCAAACACACGCTCTTCCTCAAATAAATTCGAATATATCTGAGCTAGATCAATGAATGACAACCGCTTTACACTTTGTTTTACAGGTGAGAAGTTCTCTTTCACAACCATTACTCGCAGCAGCTCTTCCTCTCGATCGGCGAAATCAAAATCCCCTTCATCCGCCCTGCGCCGGTTATTTAATCTCTCTCTGACCTCTTCATATTGTTCGGCAAAGTCAAAGACCGCCCTCTCGTTATGCAATTCACGATATACTTCGGCATATGCATCCTGATCAAGATAATCAAGCTCATCTCGTACCCAAGAAGCTTCCAGCTCTTTTTTCTCAAGAATACGAAGTTCACTTAGCAGCCACTCCTTCAACAGAGCAATCCGATTGGCAAGTCGAATGGAAGCATCATAGCTGTAGAATTTAGATTCTATTTGCTCTGCTGAGATTAGATCACGTCCACGAAACCGAATGGCTCTAAACTTCATCCCTTCGTGCGTAAGCCAATTTGCATAATTTTGTATCACATTTAGAAATCCCTCGGAAGCTTTGTATTTTATACCGCTTAACCTTGCTGCGTACTCTTCTTCATGGGATCGTTGTGCTGTCAATACATATTCCATTTGATCGAACGGATCCTCGAGATGAAATGTGTCGCTGAGCGAATAATCAAGATATTCCTGAAAGGTCACCTGCTGCATATTCTCTTCGCCGAGCTCAGGCAGTACAGTCGACACGTAGCTGTTGAACATCGGATTGGGCGAGAATAGAACGACTTGATCTGCGGTTAATCTCTCCCGATGCTTGTAGAGAAGATATGCAACCCGCTGAAGCGCTGCTGAAGTTTTGCCGCTGCCTGCTGCACCCTGAACGATCAGCAATCGACTGGTATCGTTACGAATAATTGCGTTCTGTTCCTTCTGTATTGTGGCTACTATACTCCTCATCTGATGGTCTGCACCTTGACCAAGCACCTGTTGTAATAGTTCGTCCCCGATCGTCAGACTTGTGTCAAACACATTGCACAGCTCACCTTGCCGAATTTGATACTGTCTCTTAAGCGTCATCATACCCGCGATCTGTCCGCTGGGTGTATCATAGCTGGCCGCTCCAGGCTCATAATCGTAATACATGCTTGCTATGGGCGTGCGCCAGTCATAAACCAAGAAATCCATCCCTTCCGAATCTACAAAGGAAGAAACGCCAATATAAACCTTCTCCGTGACGCTCATCCCTTTTTCCTTGAAATCAATCCTGCCGAAATAAGGCGATTTCAGTAATCGCTTCATATTCCTCAACTGCTGCAAGCGAAGCTTGTGGCTTCTCTCCCGCTCTGACAATAGCGCCTCCTGCTGCCTTATGCTGTAAAACGTTTCTTCAAAGTCCTCATGCGTATTGGTGTTGACGGTCACTTCTTCCCAGAAACGACGGCGAATACCTGTTACCTGATCATGCAGCCCAGTAACCTCCGGTTCCAATTCAATGATTCTCGCTTCCAGCTCCCGTACAACCTGATTTAACCGTTCCTGCTCTAGGTTCCATTCTTTAGTATTCATCACTTGCAGATCCGCCCTTCATTCGAGATTTGACAATCCACAAGGCATATGATAAAATAATAGTGTGAGATAAAAAATAGGTTCATTATGCCTTGTGACAATGTATTGAGACATTCGTTTCAACATAGTATCACATTGCTTTTTTGTGTGCAAATCATTTTTTATTTATAAACAGACTCGGCAGCCAGTCGGGTCTGTTTTTTTGTATACTCCAGCTTCTGCTGTGTCTAACACGCTCCCTTTATAATACATAGAGCCACCCTGTTAGGTGGCTCTGATTTAAAGTATTTATTATTTACTCATTAACCCCTGATGTGAACTTCATTAACCTTCCACAATGTCTGCACGTAGATCTGACGCGACTTCCATCATCTTAGGTACAACCTCTTCTTGAGAAATGGCTACATAAATATCCCCATTATAATGCCGGAACGGAATCCGCATCTCTCTCAGCTCCCACATGAAGAAATCACCCTTAATTGACATCGTGCTCTCCGGACCTTTGACAGTCAGTACAGTCTCATAAGTAAAATCATCCTTCTCTGCAAAATAGGCTTTGCACTCATCTAATGAAATTTCAAGAGCTTCCGCAGCATCTTGCATCGATCTTGTAATTCGAAATCGTTGATTCATTCTATATCCTCCAGAAGTAAGTTAAGCTGTTATTCTAACATACATCGTTCAATAATCGAAGAAAGTACCACCTTTACCTTAGGTACCGTCCGGTAATCGACGATTCCGCATGAAGAATCTGTGCTGGGGGACCTTCATACACGATTTGACCGCCCTTGCTTCCTCCATCAGGCCCCAGATCAATAATCCAATCCGCTTGACTGATTACTTCAAGGTTGTGCTCAATGACAATGACCGTATTGCCAGCATCTACGAGACGGTTCATGATCGCTAGCAGGTGGCCAATATCGGACATATGGAGACCCGTTGTCGGCTCGTCCATAACGTAGATGCTGCCCTTCTTATGCAGCTCGCTTGCCAGCTTGATACGCTGACATTCTCCGCCAGACAATGTGCTGAGGGGTTGTCCCAGTGTCACGTAGTTTAGTCCTACATCACTCATCGCCTGCAGCTTACGGACGACTTCCTTAAGCTCAAAGAATTCCAGGGCCTGCTCTACCGTCATTGCCAGTACATCGGCAATCGATTTGCCGTTCAGCTTGTACTCCAGCACCTCTTCCTTAAAGCGTTTGCCTCCACACACATCACACGGCAGCTTCACACTGTCAAGGAATGCAAGGTCCGTATATACAACCCCCAGCCCCTGGCAATTCTCACAAGCCCCTTTGGAGTTAAAGCTGAATAAGCCTTGGTTTACTTTGTTTGCGGAAGCAAACGCTTTGCGCACATCATCCATAATCCCCGTGTAGGTAGCCGGATTTGAACGTGTTGAGACACCAACTGCGGATTGATCGATCACGATTGCATCAGGGTGCTCGCTGAGAAATATATCGTTAATCAGCGTACTTTTGCCCGAACCAGCAACTCCTGTAACAACGGTCAGAATGCCTGCTGGAATATCAACACTCACGTTCTTCAAATTATGCAGCGATGCATCCTTGATCGAGAGATGTCCTGAGGGGCGTCTCGATTCCTGCTTCAATTGAAGCGGAAGCTTCATATGGTTGCCCGTGAGCGTATTCGACTCAAGCAGACCTTGGTAGCTGCCTTCATATACGATATTCCCGCCGCGACTTCCGGCATAAGGACCTACATCCACAATATGATCCGCGACCTTGATGACATCAGGATCATGTTCAACTACGATCACCGTATTGCCCTTATCGCGCAGCTTCTGCAGTAATTCATTCAGTCTATGCACGTCCCTTGGATGAAGACCCACACTGGGCTCATCAAAAATATAAGTTACGTCAACCAGACTCCCGCTTAAATGCTTGACCATCTTGACCCGCTGAGACTCACCCCCGGACAAGGTATCTGTTTCACGATCCAGTGTCAAATAGTCGAGTCCAATATCGACAAGATGCTGAAGCCGCTCTGTCAGCGATTTAACAATGGGAGCTGCAATCGGCTCGTCAATATTTTGAATCACATTAAGCAGCTCTCCCACTTCCATAGAGGACAGATCCGCAATGTTAAGCCCATTAATTTTGCAGCTTAAAGTGGCTTGACTGAGTCTCGCACCGTGACAACTCGAGCAAGGGCCTTCAGAGATAAAGGGTGCGACTGTTTTTTGTGTCCGTTCGGATTTGGTCTTTACATCCTGCTTGATGTATTTGTTGGTAAACTTCTCAATGACACCTTCTACCGTCACATTTGTTGGCTTTCCGGCAAAATCCATCTTCACTTTCCGTGCTTTGGAATAGAGCAGATGATCCAGCTCTTCCTCCGAATAATCACTCAGCTTCTTATCTGGATCATAGTCTCCAGACTGCATCAGCATATTCCATTCCCAGCCGTTCACCGAATAGTCAGGCAGCATAATAGCTCCTTCCGAGAGGGACTTGGACATGTCGATGGCCTTATTCATGTTAACACCCAGCTTCCGTCCCAAGCCGCTGCACTCCGGGCACATCCCTTGCGGATCGTTAAAAGAGAACATATGCGCTGCCCCAACATGCGGCTGACCGACTCGAGAGAACAGAAGGCGCAGGATCGGAGAAATATCAGTAATTGTACCCATCGTGGAATGCGACCCTCCCCCCAGTCGTTTCTGATCCACAATAACGGCCATGCTTAGATTCTCAATCGAATCCGTATCCGGCTGCGGCACACGAGGGAGAAAATTGCGTACAAACATACTGAAATTTTCATTCAGCAAGCGAGTAGATTCTGCGGCGATTGTATCAAATACAATAGATGACTTGCCCGATCCCGACACGCCGGTGAAGATGGTAATCTTTCGCTTCGGGATGCGCAGGGACACATCATTCAAATTATTCTCCCTTGCCCCGGAGAGTACAATGTACTCTTGATTCCATTCTGCCATGCCTACACTCCTTTATCATCATTTTCGATATATGCACACTTTACATCTAAAAAAACCGTTTGTTGACGAAACGATTATAAGACTCCAATCAGGTCATGTCAACGTGAATCACCGATAACCAAATCACACGAAAAAAGCCGCCAAATCAGGCGACTTAGTCTTAATATCTATCACATGCTGTTACACACTTACCGTAACAATCGAACCAACTCTCAGAAGCAGCAGCAATCCATTCTCTATACTTTGAATGAAATATTTCTGATCATTCAAGACAACGACGTCATTTTCTTTCAATTGAACGTCGCTCTTGAAATAGATCAAATTATCAACTCCTGGAAGCGCACCTTTGTAATACATGTAAATTACGATCCTTTCATCAAAGAGTATGATCTCATTATATGACTTGCTTACGTTTGGACAAATAAATATATAGAATGACCCCTGTAATTGCACATAATGCGGCACATAATCCGATGAATCCATAACCCGCCTGCAGTCCCCGGAATAGCCCGAGCTGGGTATCTGCGCCAAAGAAGCTCTTCGTCCACTCTGTAATAGCTCCAATAAGATAGTTCCCGATCACACTGCCTACTCCCATAAGCGTGACGGTAAACGTAATGGCGGTATCACTTCCGTTTGGATATCGTCTAGCGATGAAGGCCATCACCGTTGGATAGATCATCGCAATACCGATCCCTGAAGCCGCAAATAGAAATGCAAGCTGTTCTCCGCCAAATATAGCAATAAATGTACAGATTGCAGATACTCCAGAGAAAATAATTAAAGATAGGGTAAATCCGATTCTGTCTGTAACAGGACCTAAGATCAATCTCGCCAGAGCGAAGCATAGGAAGAAGGTTGATAACATACCTGAAGCCGACACAGTATCCCAGCCGTAAGCCTTCTCAAGGAAGTTAACGAGCCACCCTCCGACAGCCAATTCAGATACAACTCCGAATGATAACACCAGCACCATAAGCCATAGCACGGGGTCCTTCAGGAGAACTTTTAGCGGCAAACGATCCTCCTGTGCGACATCATCACCAGGAAAAGAACTGAACAGGGCAAAAATGATAGGAATAACAGACAAAAGCAGCATGACAAGGTACATTCCTCGCCAATCCAGCGTATATCCGTTAATTGTAACCTCCATAAGTCCTGTTGCAATTAGAGGAGCCACTGTCGAGCTCAGGCCATAGAATCCATGGGTCAAATTCATCATCGTTCCCGTGTTCTTCACAAATATACGAGCACCAAGAATGGCGAGCCCAATCTCCAGCATGCCGTTACCGATATACATCAAGAAATAGGAGGCTGAGAATAAGGCATACTGCTGTGATAGGAATATAAATATTCCCGAGATCGCCATAGCAGCAAAGGATAACACCGTTATGACCTTGATCCCCCATAATCTTGTTAGATAAGCAGTGAATGAGCAGGCAATTAAATAGCCAAGCGCATTTAGAGATAACAATGTACCGAGCTGAGATTCATCCAGCATGAAGTCATATTGAATGCGGGGGATGGCGGGACCTTTAATGTTCTCTGACAAGCCGAATATGATGAAGCCAATAAATATCGTTGCCAGCTGCATCGCATAAATTTTGTTGAATGTTCCTGTACGTTTATTCACTCTAAGAAGTCTCCTTATGTACTCACTTTGCGATATTGCACGAGTTAGACAATATCCTTCGCTGCTATATATTAGACCGAACCGCTCGAGTTATAAATATAAGATTAATACTGTTGCATATAAAAATAAGGAACTTAAAATTTCTTTTAAGCCAAAAAGGAGCGTCTGCACGAACGGCTGCTGCTCCTTTTCTACCCATGTTCTATAGACTATAATTCAATAGATTACAGCAATCCCGGCTTCTGCTGCTTCGTCCACGTACTCATGGCAGGAATTTTCGAATGATCGGCACGATTGGCATACTTCTT
The DNA here is from genome assembly GCF_042684905.1 of Paenibacillus shunpengii. Taxonomy (NCBI): domain Bacteria; kingdom Bacillati; phylum Bacillota; class Bacilli; order Caryophanales; family Paenibacillaceae; genus Paenibacillus; species Paenibacillus shunpengii. The sequence goes on from NZ_JBHUMJ010000002.1 coordinate 2,419,621, forward strand.
CGCAATCTCCGTGATTTCCGACAACAGCCCCTCATTGAGCGTAATCGGAACCAGTCCCTTGGATAGAAAGAGACCATTCTCGACATGGAGATCATTCTCAGCCGCCTCTTGTCTTGGATTCGGAACAAAAGCAATTTCAGTGCCGGTCAACCGACTCACTATCTCAGCCAGATCAATAACTCGATGTGTCTCGGTCATTTGATTCATGATGAGCACTCGATCACCTGTTGCAGGAGGATGTTCAACCGCAAGCTGTATACATCGTACGGTATCTTGAATATGAATGAAGGCTCTCGTTTGACCACCGGTCCCATGTACGGTAATCGGATGCCCAATCGCTGCCTGCATGAGGAATCGATTGAGAACTGTACCATAATCTCCGTCATAATCGAAGCGATTAATCAGTCTTTCGTCTAATTGAGTCTCTCGGGTATGCGTTCCCCATACAATTCCCTGGTGAAGATCAGTAATGCGAAGCTTATCATTTTTGTTATAAAAAGCAAACAACAGCTGATCCTGAGATTTGGTCATATGGTAGATAGATCCCGGATGGGTAGGGTACAAAATTTGCTGCTGCACACGATCTCCGGCTTCAGTAACTACCTCAATATCTAGGTACCCCTCAGGTATCGGAATCCCTGCCGTACCATAGCCATAGACACCCATCGTTCCTAAATGAATCAAGTGAATATCTAAGCCGCTCTCCACGATTGCGCTGAGTATGTTATGAGTAGCATTAATATTGTTGTTCACTGTATAACGCTTCAAACGAGAGGACTTCATAGAATAAGGCGCAGATCGCTGCTCTGCAAAATGGATCATTACATCCGGCTTTTCCTCCACTATGACATTTAACAGGTCATCGTAATCCTCGGCGACATTTAGAAGATAATGCTGGATGTGCTTGCCTGATACTTCCTTCCAGGCTTCAAGACGATTTTCCATGGACTGAATTGGTGTAAGAGAATTGGTCTGGCACTCCTCATCAATTCTTCTTCTGGATAGGTTATCAATTATAATCACTTCATGTCCTAAACTGGACAAGTGAAGGCTGGTCGGCCAACCACAGAAGCCATCGCCGCCAAATACAATTATTTTTTTATGTACATCCATGTTTGTCATCTTTAACCCATCCTTTACGCATTCAATCTGTTCTTATTATGTGAATTAAACAAAAATCGGAAGAGGGCATCCTTCTGCTGCTCTGTTTCACGGTAGCCCTGCCAGTATAGCTGCATAAGCACTCGCTTGTTGCGCTCCGTTCTCCCTGCAATCAAAGGGTGTTCAGGCTGGATGATGAATACTTCTTCATCCTTCTCCATTCGGATCAATCGCTTTGTTGTCTGGTTATAGTAATGATGTCTTTTCTTCAGCTGATGCTGGAGATGAGGGAATTGTCTGAACAATCCATAATACATCCAGCCGTAAGGCTCAGGCTTTTTTATATACCCTTTATTTCGGGTTAGAACGACAAGATGACGTTTGTAGCCTCGATCAATGGAAGGCTGAATCGGAATTGGATCTGCTACGCCGCCGTCAAGAAGACGTCTACCCTGGAACAATACACTTGGAGAGAGTACAGGTAGACTGCTTGAAGCACGGACCAGGTTGAACAGATGCTCCGCCGAATCATATTGATCATGATACATTGCAGATCCCGTTGCCATATCCGTCGTCGTGATCAGGAACAATGCATTCGATTGAGAAAAGGTATTATAATCAAAGGGTGCCAGCTGCGTCGGCAGAATATTAAATATCAGATCCATATGAAAAAGCTCCTGATGGGTCAGCATCCGCTTCAGTGAAACAAGACTACGACCATCCAGCAGTTGATTAAAGGCCTTGTATATCTTCCCTTTCTGATTCGAAATATAATAACTTCCAATGAGCGCGCTGGAGGATGAAGATACAACAATCGGAAATTCGATGCCCCAATCGCTTAAGCAATCCAATACACCTGCCGTGTATAACCCCCTCATTCCCCCGCCTTCCAGGATAAGTCCAATATCATTCACCGCTGAATTCAAGCCGTCATCTCTCCTTCTAATTGGAATTCAAGATTTCCTCGTTATGCTTGAGCTTCCTTTCTAAGATCGTCTGTTTGTAATAGCCAAGCACCTGCTCTGCCGCCTCTGACCACCCCTTGCCTATACTTTCTTGATAAGCAGCCTCTGCCATCCTTTTTCTTACAGCTTCATCTTCAAACCGACAGACAGCGGAGATAAAATCGTTGTGATCGTTAGCATCATACAATAATCCTGAATGCTCGTGTCTAATCTGTTCAACTGTTGGCCCGCTTCTTGCAGCAACAACAGGAAGACCGGACGCCATGGCTTCCAGGAGGACAAGTCCCAGCGTTTCCGTCGTTGATGGGAAAACAAATACATCGGAGGATGCAAACGCCTGTGCCAGCTCTTGATCATACAGGAAGCCCGTAAAGAGTGTCGGAGTACCCTTAAAATGATTCTCCAGTGCCTGTCGATGCGGTCCATCTCCGATAATGGCCAGAACAAATTGATCAGAAGCATCAAACAGATCTCTAAGCTTCTCTATTTCCTTCTCTACTGCCAATCTGCCTACATAGAGCAATATCTTCTTGCCTTCTTGTCCTTGAGACAGCCGTTCACGCATAACCGGACTGTATTGAGTCGGGCTGAACAATTCGGTATCGACACCGCGTTTCCAGAGCAGTACATTCCGAAACTGCCGCGACGTTAGTTCTTCCTGTACAGTATGGGAAGTGCACAGATTGACGGCTGCCCGGTTGTGAAGTGATCGTATATAGGACCACATCAATCCTTTTAAATAAGAGAGCTTGTAATAATCAAGATACTGCGACAGGTTGGTATGATACGACGCCAGTAATGGGTAACCATACTTTCTCGAGTAATAGATTCCGGCAGCCCCAAGTAGAGCCGGATTGACAACATGCACAACATCAGGGTCATACTCTTTCAGCAGCTTACCTACTTTAGGGCTCGGCATTGCAAAGTTTTTCGTTCTGTATAACGGAAGTGGACGTGCTGGGATGCCATAAATTCTCGCTTCACCAAAGCTTGTGACTCCCAGATCCGGCGCAATAACGATCACTTCATGACCTTCGGCGAGAAAATGGCGAATCGACGCTGTTAATCGGGTCACTATTCCGTCAGTAGAAGGCAGAAATGTTTCTGTTATGATCGCAATTTTCATAGTACACTTCCTCCTTAGTTGATCCAACTCTAATGATACCCAATTTCTATTAAGGCTGAGTTAATTTCACAATACTATAGAAAAAATGAAGTGAATTGCTGTTGAGTTATTAATTGTTTCACTATGTATAATATCAAATCAGCCCTACATAGGGTAAGAACAAGCGGATATAAAATATAAAAAGAGCCGCGTCATTCGCAGCTCCTGGAATTCCATGCTCATATTGTCAACGACAAGTTATATTTCTCTGCTGACAGCAGGTTGAAACTATACAATATCTTCTGCCGCTTGCTTCTTGTTCGCTGGAGCAAACCAGCCCCACAGTGCAATAGCAACCAACACCCCATAGAATACAAGCGTCCAGCCTGTGCTGTGTGGAAAGTGATGATCCAGCACTCCGATGTCCTCGTGGGCAAGGGTAATTACAGCCAGCTTCACACCAACCCATGCAACGATTGCATAGGCTGTCGTTTCCAGTGCCGGGCGGTCAACAAGCAGCTTCACAAACCATGTGGCAGCAAACTTAATGAGTACCAGTCCAGCGATACCACCGAGCACTACAACGATAAATTTACCACCGTCCATTCCTCCGAAATTGCCAAGCGGTGAATCCGGAAGTCCGAGGGCAAGAGCTACTGCAGCCAGTATAGAGTCAATCGCAAAGGCGATATCGGCAAGCGCGATTTTACCAACAGTGGCCCAGTAGCTTTTTCCGGCAGCTTTTTCCTTGACGTCCTCACGAATTTTCTCGTTTTTCTTCCCGAATTTTGCTTTGATAACATGCTTTAATCCGAGGTATAGAAGATACGCTGCACCGATGGCCTGTATTTGCCAAACGTTTGCAATAAACGAGATGGCGAATAAGGCACCAAAACGAAACACAAAGGCCATCATAATTCCATAATTGATCGCTTTCTTCTTCTGCTCTTCCGGCAAGTGCTTCGCAATTACCGCCAGAACAAGGGCATTATCCGCTGATAACAATCCTTCCAATCCAATAAGAATTAGCAGCGCCCATGCATACTCCAGCCAAATAGACTCCAATCGTGTTACCCTCTCTCCATTTAAAATGTTCTTGCTGATGACTCTAGTACATACCTCATGATTCTCATCATGACAGGAAATGAATACTTACATGATTTCACTTATTTCCTTTTTTATGTACGACATTAAGTCCCATTTCGTTTCGTTATCAGAAAAAATTTAACAAACTTCGTTATATTGGAGCTGCCTAACTTGATATAGACGAATGAAATTCACCGCGCAATGACACCCTAAAGAAGTAGTATACATCTCATTTGCCTAAGGAGGATTACTGTTATGACCAACCAGAAGAGACGAAAAGAAGCTGCCTGGAAGTCACGCAAGCAAGAACAGCATCCACATGGTAAAGTAAAATCGCTCAAGGAATTGTCAAGCGAGTAAGAGATGGGCTTACTGCGATTACTGAAGAAGACTGCTGGCATGTATTGTCGGCAGTCTTTTATGATTGCAGTTACTATCATTTCAACTTATTCAACAGCTCCTCTATAACAATAACCTGAAAGTTTCGCCCAGAAACCGAACAATGAAATAACACATCCTGCTGATTCCTTGACTGTCTCAGCCCTTCTGCGATCCCTCCTCCCTATCGGCTGCTCTTTTGAACAAGGCATAGCAAATTATTTCTGTCTCCTTCGCCCTTCGTTTTCCTTATGATGACGATTCTGGATTGTACTATGCATGACAAGCTTTCATGAATGTTCATCAGCTGATAAAATGAAACAGACTTCTATGATATGGTTAATAAAACATATAAAGGAAGGTGACTGTCTTGAAGAATAATGTCAACCGTGTTGTACTTGTTGGAACAGGAGCAGTAGGATGCAGTTATGCCTATTCCATGATTAATCAAGGCTTGGCAGAAGAGCTTGTGCTAATTGATGTTAACGAGAGCAGAGCAGAAGGTGAAGCCATGGATCTGAATCATGGAATGGCTTTTACATTAACACCCACTCGAGTGTGGAGCGGTACTTACGCAGACTGCAACTCTGCAGATCTTGTCGTTATTGCAGCAGGACTTCCTCAAAAGCCTGGCGAGACTAGACTCGATCTCATTGATAAGAATACGAAAGTATTTCGGACCATTATACGCGAGATTATGGACAGTGGATTTGACGGGATTTTTCTCGTAGCTACCAATCCCGTAGATATACTCACTTATGTGACCTGGAAAGAATCAGGTCTGCCGAAGGAGCGCGTCATTGGTTCCGGTACAACCCTGGACTCGGCACGATTCCGCTACATGATTGGTGATTACCTGCAGGTCGACCCTCGTAATGTACATGCAGCGATTATCGGGGAGCACGGGGATACCGAATTTGCGGTATGGAGCCAAGCATCCATCGGAATTGAAAGCTTGTCCAAAGTGCTGGAGCGCCGTAATAATCCACAAGACCAATCCAAGCTTGATGAGATCTTCGTCAATGTACGGGATGCCGCCTATCATATTATTGAGCGAAAGGGAGCTACCTACTACGGGATCGGAATGTGCCTCGTTCGGATCACTAAGGCCATTCTTGGAAACGAGAACAGCATTCTTACCGTATCCTGTCTGCTGGAAGGCCAATATGGCCAAGAAGATGTATATATCGGCGTACCCGCAATAGTCAACCGCGGTGGAATTCGAGAAGTCATCGAAATTGGACTGGACAAGACAGAAACCGAGAAATTCAATCACTCTGCCTCCGTTCTCAAAGAAATGATTGGCACAATATATAATAAGTAGATTAAATGTCCCTCCCCATGGAGGGATTTTTCATGTTCAATATTGAATTTATGGCTAACTTATAGGTGACCTTTTGTAAATCATTGAAATTTGATTCGCTATATGCTCTGAGCTAAAGTGTATTCCGTCTCGAATCCACCACATGATCACCCCAATAATGGAAGCTGTCAGAATCTCGATCGATACCAAGTGTTCTGGTAACCCTCTCGTGATCAATGCTTTATCTCTTCTCGTTTCAATCAAATTCTTGAACAGATTAAATAACCTCGATTCATAGCTTTTATGCTCAAACAGTACAGCGAAGAGTTTCCTATTATCGTATATATAATCCAAAAATCGTGTAAGGTCCTCTTCGTTATCCATGATTTCCGACTGGACAAGCGGTTCTATCTTTATTGACAGCTCGTCAAAGATTTCATTAGTTACCTTGGTGATCAGATCATGAATATCTTCATAATGCAAATAAAATGTGGCTCTATTTAATTCAGCACGGTCGGCTACCTTCTGTACCGTGACCTGTGTCATGGATGGTTCCTCGATCAGAAGCGAAAGCGCAGCTTGTTTAAACATATTTTTAGAGCGAGTCGCTCGTGGATCTTCCTTTTTCCTCATAGACATTTCCTTCTCCTTTGTCGATTAAATCGATGATTATAATCGGTTTCTCCTTCCCTGTTGATTAAACGACGGTTTGAAAAATATTGCAAATAGTCAATTCATTTTCATTGTGGTACTATCTATTTTATTGATACGGTGTTGATAAAGCAATGCTTGGAAGGAGTATCTTAATGGAACAAGAGAAGCCAAATGTAAAAAAAGGAATACTATTATTTATTTTAATTTTAGGTTGTTTTTTATCGACCTTGAATCAAACCTTGCTCAATGTAGCTCTAAATGATCTGATGGATGTATTCAAAGTGTCGGCTACAACCATACAGTGGCTTGCAACTGGCTTTATGCTGGTTAACGGTGTGTTGATTCCCGCCACGGCCTACCTCATGAAGCGTTTCACCACCAGACAATTATTTGTAAGCTCCATGCTGCTGCTGTTAATCGGAAGCGTCATATGTGCAATATCTCCTAATTTTAGTATTCTGCTTACAGGGAGAATGATCCAAGCTGCAGGTACAGGAATAATTACACCACTCATGATGAGTGTCATCCTCATTGTCTTCCCTATTGAAAAACGAGGCAGTGTCATGGGCTTAATCGGGTTTGCCATTATATTTGCACCTGCAATTGCCCCTACGCTGGCGGGATTTATCATCGAATACGTTTCCTGGAGATGGCTCTTTATTGGATTGGTGCCTTTTGCGGCCATTGTCATTTTACTATCATTAAAATTCTTGGCTAACGTTTCTCAAACCGTCAAAGCCAAGCTTGATGTCGTGAGTGTTGTATTGTCTACGATCGGCTTCGGCTTTATATTATATGGATTTAGTACCGCTGGGAGTAAAGGCTGGGATTCCTTAAGTGTAATCCTATCTTTAATCATCGGACTCGTATTTACGTCTCTATTTTGTATGCGGCAAATCAAGTCCCCGGATCCTTTGCTGAACCTTGATGTATTTAAGAATAAGATCTTTACCTTCACATCTATCATCAATGTTCTCGTTACTATGCTGATGTATGCGGATTTGATCCTGCTGCCGATGTATCTCCAAAGCGGCAAAGGCTTTACCGCCTTTGAAGCTGGACTGTTATTACTGCCTGGTGCAGTGATTAATGCCCTGCTATCTCCAGTTACAGGCAAGCTGTATGACAAATTCGGTGCAAAGCCACTGTTTGTTACAGGTCTTCTCTTCATTATCCCATCCATGTGGGCTGTGACTGACTTATCCGGTGACACTTCTTATATGTATTTAATGATCAGAACCATTTGTTTGCGTATTGGTCTCAGCTTTATTACTATGCCGCTTAACACGGCCGGTTTGAATGCCTTGCCAAGACAATTGGGCACACATGGCTCCGCAGTGAACAATACGGTTCGGCAAATTGCAGGAGCAATTGGAACAGCTGTTGTGATCACCATCTATACCGCTCAAGCAGCAAGTCATTCGATTGAAGTTCAGAGTCAGAATCCCACGGCTTCATCTGAATTCATCGCGACCTTGTCCTCCATATTAGGCTCAGGCGACGCATACTATTTTATGATGATTATAGGGATCCTTGCACTTGTACTGACGCTGCTCATGCCTGGCAAAAAGGCACAAAAGCAGATAACGGAGCAAGCTGTAGGGAACAAAGAGACGGTGTTATCTAAATAGCATTTTTTCATAAAAATGGAGGAAGATGAGATCAGCCATTGTTGCTGTCCATCTTCTTTTTTTGTTGATTTCCAAAACGTTTGCGGTATTAATTATGACATCAGACCGATCTTACATCCCATTTTTTATAAAAATAGAGCTAAAAAGTAGCACGTATGATAGAATAGGTAACACGATATGAGTGAAGGCAATTTCAATAAATCAGCATTTGAGTTAAGGGAGGCAATATACATGGTGGATGTAATTATTATTGGCGGAGGACCTTGCGGGTTAGCAGCGGGTTTAGCATTGCAGGAAAAAGGGATTTCCTATCTCATTCTCGAAAAAGAAGCGATTGTTAACTCCATTGTCAATTGCCCAGCCGATATGCGGTTCTACAGTACTTCGGATCGTTTGGAAATCGGCAGAACTCCATTTCTTACACAGGAAGCACGTCCAACCCGATCGGAGCTGCTGAAATATTACCGACTTGTAACAGAGCGCGAGGAGCTAAACGTACACTGTTATCAGAATGTGGTCGGTATAACTTCAAGCCCTGACTTATTCACTGTACAAGCGGTGGATGATAAAGGAAACCAGCATACATACCATAGTAAATTTCTTGTCGTTGCCACAGGCATCTATGATAATCCAAGAAAGCTGCATATACCAGGTGAGGATCTGAACAAAGTAAAATACTACTATACGGAAGGGCATTCATATTACCGACGACAGGTTACGGTGATTGGTGGTAAGAATTCAGCTATTGAAGCCGCTATTGATCTCTATCGCTCTGGAGCCCATGTTACACTCGTTCATCGAGGAGAATCCGCACATGTCGGCATAAAGCCTTATCTAATTCCTGACATTCGCAATCTTGTAGAGAAGGAAAAAATTAAATTTTATCCCTTGTCCCATGTGGAAGAAATCACCCACAGTACAGTCTCTATACGCACTCCAGAAGAGCTGGTCAGCATACCTAATGACATCGTATTTTCATTAATAGGCTATCGGCCAGACTTTAGTCTGCTCAGTCAAGCCGGTGTTCAAGTGGATGCGTTGACCTCTGTGCCCTCCTATCGAGCTGATACGTATGAGTCCAACGTTCCCAACTTGTTTCTGGCTGGGGTTGTTACAGGTGGAACGACGAATCGTGTATATATCGAGGACGGCAGATTTCATGGGGGAAAGATTGCGGACGAGGTACAAAAGAGACTGCTTGTATCCGTGTAACAGCTATTGGGATGAATACAACAGAGACAGCCGAGCATCAACATTCGGCTGTCTTCTTCGTTCCCGTTATAAATATCCTTCAAAGATTTGATATAACTACACATCTTTTCCTGTCCATAATTTAATACGCTCTTTAAGCCATTCTGTGTATTGCTGCTCCATCTCAACCGCACCCGCTTTATCAATCTCCGCCAGCATGCTGTCATAAATTTGATCAAATTGATCCGGTGATGAGACAATCGCTTCTGGAATTCGCTTGCGAATAATATCTTGTGTTTTCTGGAATATAACATTGTATTCTGTATCCGATGGAACCGGCATATTGTATGCTGCCCCCCACTCTTTCACAGGGAAATCCTCTTCCGTCGGGAACAAGCCTTTCCAAGTATCTACCCCATATGCTGCAAGGGTTTCTTTCTCAACTGGGTTATAGTTCTTAATGATTTCCTCAGGGAAGTTCGTTGTATAGTAATTACCTGTTGAATCTTTTACCCCATCACCATAACGCGCGCTGAAGATGTTATACAGACCAATTCCGGATTCCTTCGTAAAGTTTGCATTGTCGTTGTTCTTTTTCTCTTGAACCTCTGCCGGTATCTTACGAACTCCGTCTTCTACAACGTAATGTTCTCCTTCAATACCCCAATTACGAAGCACCTGGCCTTCGTCAGAAGCGAGCCAGTCAAGGAATTTAATGGCACGAACCGGATCTTCACAGCTCGTTGTGATTCCGATACCGTATGCATCCAGACCGATGCTTTGGAAATCGGCACGTTTATATGTTTCGTCCAAAGATACAGGGTAGTGACCATAGGTCTGTTCATACTTTCCGGCAGATTTCAAAGCATTCTCTGCGTCACTGTATCCCCAATCCTGGTCAAGTAACCCAAGTACGCGTCCACTTGCAATTTTAGCCTTGTACTGATCATCCTTTTGAATGAAGCTCTCTTTATCAAGCAAGCCTTCGTTGTATATTTTGTTCAACCAGCGGAAAAACTCTTTCTCCTCTGGACGCTTGTAATGTAACATCGCTTCGTAGGTTTCAGGATTAATGTAATATTCGCCATCATCCGGAGCTCCAGTTACACCGAAGGCTGGATTTGTAACCGTTATCATAATTCTCCATCCATCTGCACTGAGTGAGATCGGAATCGTTGGCTGTCCATCTTCTGTTGTTGGATGCTTTTCATAATATGCACGAATCGCATTCTCAAAATCTTCAAGGGTTTTGATCTCTGGATAACCCAGCTCCTTCACCACTTGATGCTGTATTGAGAAACCGCCTCCTGCATCGAACAAGGTCTCTCCAACTCCCGCATTCGTTGGAAGCCAATATATGGATTGATCTTCATTACTGTATTTAAGGCGATTCATTTGATCTCCGTAAACCTTCTTCAGATTCGGTGCATGCTCTTCAATGAGATCCGTAAGATCAATCATCGCACCTGCATCAACCAGTTTGGACAAGTTACCTTTAGGATAGATGAGATCAGGATAATCACCGCTTGCTGCCATCAGAGGGATCTTCTCATCTCCGCCCCCGCTTGATACATCATACTCGGCATTGATCGTTACACCTGTCTCTTCAATAATCTTCTGGCCTATTGCATCCTGCATCTTGTTCCAGTTCGGACTTGCGTCCGCTCCAAAGAACGTAAAGGTGATTGGTTCTGTCGAATTCGATTCCGATGAAGCCCCTTCATTTCCAGTACTTGCTCCATCATTCGTATTTCCACAGGCAGCAGTAAACAACATTGTGCTTGCAAGTAGAAGCATGGCAACCGTTTTTGGCGCTTTGTGTTTCATTTGCTGTAATCCCCCTTAGATAGCTTTTTTATATGTATAACAGGCATCCCTGTCTATACCGAATTGAAAAGCAAGGAAACATACATACCCTTGTAAGCCTTGAAATAAAGCGCTTTAGGAACATAATGAAATTAATGAATAGAGCATTGTTCATTGCAGTGCAGTGTACTAGAGAAAAAGAGGAAGCATTTCGGGAAATCAAATGAGGTAACGTTTTCGAACCTAAATGTAAGTGCTTTCATTGCATTCAGTGTATGAAATATCATTCAATAAGTCAATCCTATTTTTTAAAAATATTCTGCATTATCATTCACTTGGAATAATCACATCGTCATCCTCTTGTTTGCAGAAACCAAAGAACATTATGAAATGGAATCAACCTAAACTATACAAAAAAGGGAGGCTTCCAGTACTGCGGGAAGCCTCCCTTTCTATATAACTTATATGATTAATGCATAGGACCTTGACCACTTTGTTGTCCAGTAACCTGCACCCGCTTAACGAAGAAAGAGATGACTAGACCAATGACAGCCAAGATTAATGCGAATACAAAGGCATTTTGTACGCCGCTTGTAAATGCAGCGAGTTGATTCTCCGGACTTTCCGGATTCGTCACTCCACTCAAGTAGCTTGCCTGACCTGCACTCAGAATGCTTACTGCGACCGCAGTTCCGATCGCTCCAGACACCTGCTGCAGTGTATTCATAATAGCTGTTCCGTGCGGATAATACTCCGGTGGAAGCTGATTAAGTCCATTCGTCTGTGCAGGCATCATAATCATGGAAATACCGATCATCATGAATAAATGCATTGTAATAATCATAGCGAGCGGTGTAGTTGGCTCAATGCCAGAATACATAAACAGGACAGCAGCCACTACAACGAGTCCAATACGAACAAGCCATTTAGGACCAAATTTATCAAACAAACGACCCATCACGGGAGACAAAAATCCATTCAGCAAGCTGCCCGGCAATAGTACCAATCCAGCTGTCAGGGCAGTAACCGCTAGTCCCTGCTGTAAATACATTGGCAATATCAGCATGGACGATAACATCATCATCATACAGAAGAAGATGAGAATGAGCCCAATTGTAAACATTGGATACTTGAATGCCCGAAGATCCAGCATCGGCTGCTTCATTCTGAGCTGTCGGATGCTGAAGATGAGCAAAGACAATACTCCGACTAACAGTGTACCGATAACAACGGGGCTTCCCCAGCCACTGCCGGTTTCTCCGTGTCCGCCCGCACTACTAAATCCGTAAACGATGCCCCCAAAACCAAGTGTGGATAGGACAATGGAAGGTACATCAATTTTGGGTTTCGTCAATTTCGAGATGTTCGGCAGGAACATTAAGCCGCACACCAGCGAAATGATAAAGAACGGCAAAGAAATCCAGAAGATCCAATGCCAGGTCAGATTCGCAAGAATCAAACCGGAAATACTCGGGCCGCTCGCTGGCGCAAACATAATAACCAGTCCGATCAGACCCATCGCAGAACCCCGCTTCTCAATCGGGAAAATAATCAATATGGTGTTAAACATCAGCGGCAGCAACAAAGCTGTACCCACTGCTTGAAGCACCCTTGCAATTAATAGCATTTCAAAGGTTGGTGCCAACGCAGCTACCAAAGTACCTGCAATTGAAAAAATTAATGAAGTTGTAAACAATTGTCTCGTCGTAAACCATTGCAGCAGCAATCCAGACACAGGTACTAAAATACCCAATATCAGCAAATAACCAGTAGTCAGCCATTGAATGGTTGTAGGCCCTACTTCTAACAGATCCATCAGCGGAGTCATCGCTACATTAAGTGCCGTTTCTCCAAATAGACCGATAAATCCGCTGAGCAGCATGGCGAACAAAATGGGCAGTACCTTATATTGTTTTTGTTCCTGCCTCTCTTGTACAGTATCAGCTTTCATGGTAACCTCCACGGTTCCATCCTCCTCTTAATCTATAATCATTTATCTCTCTCTAAATCTACCTCGCGTTCTTTGCAACAACCGACAAATAATCTGCAGCCGTCAGCATCGGCTGTTTGTCTTGGTTGGTGAGGCTTATAATGAGTGCTCCCTCGAGCAAGGAAATGACCAATAACCCTGTTTCTCGTGCCTTCTGTTCACTAATGCCATCCTTAATGAGATTCTTGGCAATCACTTGCTGCCAATCTGCAAATACGCTTTGACAAGCTTCTCGCAGCTGATGACTGATGCACGATGTTTCGACAGCAGCCCAGAAGCTGAATGGCAAAAACCCTGTAAATCCAGCTGCTTCAGTCTCATCGGCAAGCTTATGAACGAAGAGTTGTATAGCGTCTCCGGTATTGTCGCTGGCTGCAAAGCAAGCTTCAAATTTCTGCAAAATATCCTCATTCGCTTTTTGGATACATACATGGGCGAGCTCTTCCTTGCCATGCGGGAAGTAGTGATACAACGAGCCTTTGGGTGTATTGCTTTCCTTAATAATCTGATTCAGCCCGGTCGCGTGATATCCCTGTGAAAAAAACAGTCTTGCTGCTGTATTTACGATGCATTCCTTCGCATTAGACTTCTCACTCAAGCAGAGTCACATCCTTAAGCATTATAACGATTGGTCTATATAATTAAAACCATATCATTGCTTACTGTCAAGCATTATTTTGAGAAGGGTGGTTCGCATCGTTATAGTGCGGATAACATCAAATTATTGCTCAACATGCACCATCTTACAATGCCTTTATGTATCCAGTACATGATCATAATCAAATCCGTGTTAAATCTATGGAGCACAATCTTTAAGAAGTAATTTTCCCCTACGAAAGCTTTATTGACCTCCTAATTCTTCTCCTGTAATATAAAGTAAATATTATGAAAATTATGGCGAGGAGAGGAATAAATGAGTGTACATTTTCCTTACGATGAGCCTCTGGACTTGGACTCTCTAGTAAATTTGATCCAATCAAATTATACAATCGAGAATTGGGAAGAGGTTCTATCCTTATCCGATCAGCTCATGCAGCTAGCTAAGGAAGTTCATCAAGAGCTTATAGAGACAGACTCCACGTCACATGTTTATAAAGACCATATCATCTATTACTTTGGATACAGTCATCTAATGAGTGGTCTCTCCTATCAGAAGCTGGGTGATTTCACCAAATCAAGAGAGTATATCTCCTTCTATGCCAATCTGGACTGGCTTGATGATTCCACAGAAACCGGCAAATATCTGATCGAACACTTTAAATTCTTTTCTTCTGCCAATGAGCTACAGCTGGATATTCTGGATGGCAAGAAGGACAGGCTTCCCGAATATGTACAATTCCTAGACGCTAACCCCGATCAAGTACTTCAAGGCTTAATCAATATCCTTCGTTCTGCGAATCAATTTTATTATGACGTGGACTCGATCATAACACACCTATCAAACTACGTAGAAGATTACAAGCATTACAATGATAAAGTAAAAGCAGCACATTACTTGTCCTACCAGTACCAGCTCGCACTATACCGAAATATGAATGAGGAACATTCAACCGCTATTGATATTACCCTTCATATTCTGGATGCTGCCGATGAAATGAGAAATGACAAGTATTTCAAAAAGGCAATTTCTTTGTTTGAAATTCTTAGGAAATTTGGTACTGTTTCTCAGCTCAAAACGTGTTATGATATACTCAATAAAATTCTTATGAGAGGAGATCTCCCTAATGAAAAAAGGTATTCTAGCCGCTCTGACAGTGTTGGGTCTGTTCATCTTCGTAGTTTATCCTGACTTTGTACCAAATTCAATCCAGCTTCTAGATCACGGTTCTGAGTTTAGACCTAAATAATTAACGATCTCCTTGCCAACAATGAACTACATAATGTAATGGCTATTCACGCTTATATTTTACGTGCTGTGAATAGCCATTTTTCTATTTACAATGGATGATAGTCTGCTCTTCATTGAAAAAGATCACTTGGGATTGGTATCTTCTCACCTCCCAAGTGATCTTTTACTTTCAGAGCAATGGAAATTACAGCTGGTTTATTTTCCTGGTGTAAACTTAATCTTGAACGCTTCTGCCATTAACACAGGCAAATCTGTATTCTCATGAAGTCCGTAGAATAGCTCTGCACCCGGGCCATATGCATACAGCGGTACGTCTACACCTGTATGATTAAGACTTGTCCACCCAATATTTGCCCGGGCAGATACAACTTCATTTATCGTAATCGCCGGTTGTTCTGAGGTCTTGATCAATTGAGCCTCTTCATCTGTAAGTTCAAGTGCAGTATATTCCTTCACAATCTCTTTGACATTACTGCGTGTGGAATTCAGCTTGGTAACCATATAATCACCGGTAGCCGTTACATTACGAATCACCTCAAGATCTACATCCCCTGGGCCGTTTCCTCCAACGGACATCCCTCCTGTATCATGATCCCCTGCGACGATAACCAGTGTGTTCTTGTCCTTCTTGGCAAATTCCAATACAGACTCCAGAGCCTTCTCAAATGCTTCTGAATCCTTCATAGCCCAGGCTGCATCATGATCATGACCTGCCCAGTCAATCTGACTTCCCTCTACCATAAGGAAAAATCCGTCTTTGTCCTTGTCGAGAACTTTCAATGCCGTTTCTGTCATTTCTTGCAGGCTAGGCTCATTCGTCGTTTCGCGGTCCAACTCCGGGGCCATGCCAGCTTCTGCAAATAAACCAATCACTTTGTCCGATCTTTCAACACGCTTCAAATCAGCTTTGCTTGAGATGTACTGATATCCATCCTCTTTTGCTTCATTGATAAGTGAGTCAGGGAAGTATTTTTTACCTCCGCCCAAAATTACATCAACATCGTTATCAATAAGCTGTGGAGCAATGGCCGATTCATCTGCCCGACTGGCTACGTGAGAGGCAAATACAGCCGGTGTAGCGTGTGTAATGGTTGAAGTCGCAACTAAACCAGAAGACTTGCCCTTTTCCTCAGCTGCTTCCAGGATGGTTTTGAGCTCTTTGCCATCAGGGGAAGTGCTGATCATGCCGTTATTTGTTTTTACACCTGTTGCAAAAGCGGTGCCTGCTGCAGCTGAATCTGTAATCTCAGAGTTTGCAGAGTATGTACGATGCATGCCAACTAATATCGAATCCAGTGCTGTTTCTTCTCCTTTATACCAACGGTAATTCGTTGCATAAGAAGCAGAGAAACCATCCGGAACCATAAAGATGACATTATCGGCTTTTCTATTATTATTCTGATTCCCCTTTGCATCTAAGATGGGTAAGTTACTTCCGGCAGTTATTGTGCCAAGAGTGATTGCAGATGCTGCCGTAATCGTTATTGCCTTTTTTTTAAATTTGTTCACTATTATTCCTCCTTTAATTATCAAATCTATTAAAATATAAAGCTGAAGTATTAACTCTATATTTTCTAAACGTTTTCTCATTGTAATAATATCGTCGTTATATTTTCTGGATTGAGATCGAATTATTTTGTAAGCAGAGTCCGATCTGCAGTACTATTTCTATCCATGAAAGAATAAGGATGAAAGAACGACAATCTGCATTTAAGCATAATATATCAACGCTATTTCGTTATTCACTTGTCAACTTTTGATTAGGAGGCTTGAATGATGGACGAAAACTCTACTAAATCAAATTTCTCTCGAAATCCTTCTACAAACGAAAATCAAGGATATCAGAATACAGGAGCAGGCTCGAAATGGGCTGGCGACATTCCCGCCGAGCTCCATTCTCAAACAGTCGGCAGCCGGGGACCCGTACTGGAGCAGGACAATGTATTACATGAAACTCTGGAAACCTTCGTACATACTAAAATTATTGAAAGGCCTGTACACGTCAAAGGCTACGGTGCTTTCGGATACTTTCAGACGGTAAATTCGATGTCGGCATATACTAAGCTGCATTTTTTACAGCAGCCTGGGCAGCAAGTCCCAGTCACGGTCAGATTCTCGCTCGCTGTCAGTAACAAAGGAACTCCTGACACTTCCCGTAATGTAAGAGGCTTTTCAACTAAATTTTACACAGAGGAGGGTGTCTTTGATCTTATTTGCAACCATATCCCTGTCTTCTCCGTGCGAGATGCTATCCGCTTCCCAGAATCAATCAAAGCGTTTCTTCCTTCACCAGTTAACAATCTAATTGATCCTGAACGATTCTGGAGTTTTGTAGCAAGGGCGCCGGAGTCGATGAACTTCCTGGTTTGGCTCTACTCCGACGCCGGTACGGTAAAGAGTCTCCGTCATATACCGGGAAACAGTGTGAATACATATGTTTGGAGAAATGCACAGGGTGTACGTACTTATGTTAAATACTGCTGGATTCCTTTAGCAGGCGTGCAATATATCGATCGTCAAGAAGCAGCTCGAATTGCATGTGAAAATCCAGATTATGCAGGGAAAGACCTCTATGATACCTTAGCCGCAGGAAAAACAATAGAGTATGGATTGTACGTTCAGCTGATGAATCCTGCAGATGAAGCGATTCTGCCTTTTGATCCCCTTGACGACACGAAGGTGTGGGATGAACGGCAATATCCTTTGATACCAGTCGGCAGGATGGTATTGAACCGCAATCCAGATAATTATATGGAACAGGTTGAAAAAATCGCGTTCTCCCCTTCAAACTTGCTTGAAGGCGTCGAACTCTCAGATGATAAAATGCTGCAAGGTCGTGCGAATATTTACTGGGATTCACAACGCCGAAGGATCGGTCCTGATTTCCGCAGTGTTCCTGTTAACCATCAGCAGAACTGGACCACCGATGAGCTTATTACGAGCGGCAATGGCAGATTTGTTGAGGGTCATTTGACGAGGTCTGATATACCGAAGCAAGATGATTTTACCCAAGCAGGTCAATACTATCTAAGCCTGCCTCCTGTACAGCAAGAACATTTAGCAGATAATCTCGCCGCGGATCTTGAAGCTGTATCTCAAGAAACGACGAGCATCGTTCTTGGCTATCTCTATCAAGCCTCTCCTGAGCTAGGTGAACGTGTCGCAAGGCTAATTCAATCACAAATTAAATAGAGACTACTTTTTTCTGTGTAAAATTTAGTTTGACTACAACCATAGTCCAGGTCTGGACTATGGTTGTTTGCATGTTGTTGGTATGAAATTAGTGATCTATACATCAATTCATTCCTGCGAAAAGCTCTGTATCATAAGACTATTAGAGTATAGAATAAGACTAAAGTATTATTTTTGTTTTTATGGAATTATTTTGCTATTTTCTACTTACTTCGACACTCGATACATGCTACATTATCTCTGGTTTTAAATATAAATTACGATATGGAGGATGATGATGTGAAGTATTTGAACCAATCGAAGTCGAAGTGGTTGATTGCTGCGGTTGCAGCTCTAACATTAACAGTGGCTATTCCCATTTCATCGGTTATGGCTGAGGATTCTGCAGCTGAAGTCAGACAAGTAGATAAATCTGCTGTTGCAGCACCTAACGTGACCATTATTCGGGCCAATGGTGAAGTTATTTCTCCTATGGCAGAAGGCGAATGGGATTATCTCGGTCAGCGATCTACCGTATCCTCTCAAAACCCTACAAACTATGTCCACTCTGGTGGTGGTGATTTCAAATTCCAAGTTGCCAGCGGTCCAAGTGGTGGCACTTGGTATCAGTTACGTGAATATGATCCAGGCAGTAATGCTGACGAGCTTGTAACTGGTTACGAGTACTTGTTGTACCCTGGCGACACGCTTATCTATAGGGGAATCGGAAGCTATGTAGATGGTGACAACAAAAAGGCAGAATTTTATGTATACGAAAGCTTCAGCGGCTCCGGCTCCGTAAAGTATTGGGACTAAGTCAAACAGACAACGCGTAAACTAGCTCAACATTACTAATATATATGCAGCCGCAAAGAGCCACTAATTATTCGTTGCTGTAGATTCCCTCACAACAGATAATAGTGCTCTGTATTCGGCTGCTTATATATTAACCATTAGACGACTTCCTTATTTCTGTGTATCTTTGATGGATTTCGGCAAAGAGATGCCTGTAAATCCATAGAAAACAGTTATTAATGGACATAGCAAGCAGAACAGAGCAAATGGTGCATATTCCACAACGGAAACTCCCAGCACAGAAGCAATAAACACACCACATACACTCCATGGAACAAGGGGATTCACTACCGTTCCCGCATCCTCAAGCACACGTGACAAATGCTTTGGTTCAAGCCCTGCCTTCTTATAGTAATCTTTAAACGCATTTCCGGGCAGTAAGACCGACAAATACTGCTCTCCAATAATAAAATTGACGGCTACAGCCATTCCTGCGGTAGAGCAAATGAGGATCGAAACACGATTTAAGAACCGCTGTACGATAGACAATAACGCAGGTATAATTCCAAGTCTGAACAGCAAGCCTCCCATACTTAACGCGAGCAGTATAACAGACACACTGAACATCATACTTTCTATTCCGCCTCTAGTCAGCATGGAATCCACATCCTCCACACCACTGGCAGATTGGTAACCAGAATAGAGCAGCTCCAGCATTCCTTTCATTTCCATGCCATTACCCGTCCAGATGGAGATGATTAATGCCGACAACGTACCTCCCAGCAAGGCAGCGGTAACAGGCACCTTCATAAAAGCAAGCAACGCAAGGATGACAAATGGAAGAAGTGCATATCCGTTAACAAGATTCAACTGGATCAAGGTCTCTTTTACCAGCTCAATCTGTTCTATACTTGTACTCGTTTGTTCAGGAGACAGCACTAGGAATACGATGAATGATATAATAAATGCAGGAATTGTCGTCCAGGCCATATTTTTAATATGATCAAATAGATCCGCCCCCGCTACCGTAGCAGCAAGGTTTGTTGTATCTGATAGAGGTGACATCTTATCCCCAAAAAATGCTCCTGAAACAATGGCTCCTGCCGTGATTACCGGTGACATATCCAGTGCCGTACTCGCACCTATGAACCCAACACCCAAGGTTGCTGCCGTCGTTAGTGAGCTGCCAAGACTAACTCCGATAATAGCGGTAACTAGGAAGACGATCGCATAGAAGAATCTACCCGACACCAGCTCAACAGATAAATAGATGAAGGTCGGAATCGTCCCACTAGCCATCCAGCTGCTGATCAGCATCCCGATGAAAAAGAAGATCATGACAGCACCAATCCCGGATTTAGCCCCATCTGCCATGGCTCCTTCCAATTCTTTGAACCCCACCCTCTTTATAGCACCGTAAATTAACAGAAAGGCAATACCGGACATTACTGCCATATGAGGAACTGCTTTAACTCCAATAATTAGGTACCCAAGCAGTCCCATTAACAGAGCCGTTATCACTACCGCTTCTATGGGATGGATCTTTAATACCTTATTTTCTTGATTCATATTTGCCTCCATATCAAAATCGTAATGCACATCAACATAAAAAAAGCCCCTTCGCTTTAGTGACGAAAGGACTCATTAGGCTCCGCTCTTATCGCGGATGAATAACTTAGAACTCCTGCTCTCTGTAAGCTTGTTACCGTCTAGGTGCGAAATAAATCCATCGGTTGACGACAAATTTCATTATCCTCTTTTATCACTAAAATGCTAAAATGCTTTTAAGCGTTAAACCGTGTGTGCAGACATCACTTTACACTAATTCATTACTCCTGTCAAAAATCCATTGACATTTTGGACAGCGAGCATAGTAGTAAAGGTACTCTAAGCTAAATGTCGATTATTAGGATCACAAACGATTATAACGGACGTCTTACAAATTACTGGAGGTTATATGGGAAATATAAAAGTTTTTCATTACGATGCATTTAGCCATATTCCTGGTATGGGGAATCCAGCCGGGGTTGTACTGGACAGTGCTGATCTGACGGAGGAGCAAATGCGACAGGTGGCTGAGCAGGTAGGATTCAATGAAACCGCGTTCCCGATGAAGTCGGAAATCGCTGATCTGAGAATTCGTTATTTTACACCTGGACATGAAATCAATCTATGCGGTCATGCCACCATGGCATCCATATATGCGCTGCATTCATCAGGCATGCTAGGGGATAAGATGAATTTTACGATTGAAACAAAAGCCGGCGTCCTGCCGATCAGACTTAATCTGGAACAGCAGCAGTTATATATTACGATGAAGCAGGCAGCTCCCAAATTCCACACCTTTCATGGCTCCCTTCAAGAACTGGTGAATTCGATCGGAATTGAAGTCAGCGATATCGATACAGATATCCCCATCGTCTATGGCAGCACGGGAACATGGACCTTAATAGTCCCGGTAAAAACCCTGGATGCGTTCAGGCGGATGAAGCCTGAGAACAATCTTTTTCCAAACGTACTCAAGGAAATGCCTCGTGCTTCTATCCATC
Organism: Paenibacillus shunpengii; assembly: GCF_042684905.1. Taxonomy (NCBI): domain Bacteria; kingdom Bacillati; phylum Bacillota; class Bacilli; order Caryophanales; family Paenibacillaceae; genus Paenibacillus; species Paenibacillus shunpengii. Next base: position 2,441,195 of record NZ_JBHUMJ010000002.1, read on the forward strand.
CGTTTTGCTTACAGACCTATGATGAAGCTGCTCATATCCATGCCCGGCATTTCTCATCCCCGTATTCAGGTACGATCGAGGACCCGGTTACAGGCACAGCTTCTGGTGTATTGGGGGCTTACTATGCAAAGTATATCAAGAAGGAATTAGCTTCAACGTTCGAGCTGCTCATAGAACAAGGACAGGAGTTAGGTAAGGATGGCCGAGTAAGAGTAAATGTGACCGGCGGCGACACGATCGAGATCACGGGCAGTGCGGTTTATGTCAATGAATTCCCTGTGTTAATCTGAGCCAGCGGCTGATTCTTTCCAATGCTTCCTCCAGCTGAGCGAATGAAGAGGCATATGAGCATCGGACGAAACCCTCGCCGCCACTGCCAAACACTTGACCAGGGACCACGGCTACTTTACCCTCGTGGAGCAGCCTGCCTGCAAACTCCTGAGAACTCATTCCTGTCAACGTAATGTCTGGAAAGGCATAGAAGGCTCCCTTCGGTTGCCGGCAGGACAGACCCATTTCACTTAAGCTCTGAATGAACATTTTTCGCCGCTCATTATAAGCACGCTTCATTGCTTCTTTTTCTTCATGTCCGTTCCTTAGACATTCCATTGCGGCAATTTGCCCCATAATAGGTGCACATAAGGTCGTATATTGGTGAATCTTAACCATTTCCTGCAGGAGCTGCTTAGGTCCGCATAAATAACCTACTCGCCATCCTGTCATCGCGAATGCTTTGGAGAAGCCGCTGACCACCAGCGTTCGTTCTCTCATACCAGGCATTGATGCGATACTCTCATGATGACCATCATACGTGAGTTCAGCATACATTTCGTCCGTAATTACGATGAGGTTATGCTGTATTGCCAAGCGTACAATCGGCAGCCAATCTTCTTTCTTCATCACTGCACCTGTGGGATTACTAGGAAAATTGACGATCAAGGCTTTCGTTCTTGAAGTAATGGCCTGCTCTAGTAACTCTTCGTTCAGTTTAAAATCGTGCTTATAGAGCAGCTCCAGCTCAATCGGAACGCCACCGTTTAAACGTACAAGCGGTGAATAAGCCACGTAACCTGGCACAGGTATGACAACCTCATCACCCGGTGTTATAAGTGCGCGCAGTGCCAGATCAATTGCTTCACTACCGCCAACGGTGACGAGAATCTCATCTATAGGATCGTAGCTCATGTTAAAATACTCGTTCAAATATTCAGCAATTTCTTCCCGAAGCTCCATGAGTCCCTCATTGGGTGTATACATGGTTTTTCCATTGTTAAGTGCCTTAACACATGCTTCTATTGCTCGCTTAGGTGTAACGAAATCAGGTTCTCCAACACCTAGAGAGATCACCTCGGGATCTGCTTCGGCTGCGTTAAAAAATTGGCGTATTCCCGACGGAGGCATCGTCTGTACGACAGGGGATAGGAATCGGTTCTTAAGATTCATTATCATCGGTCCCCCCAATACGTACATTCTCTTTGCTTCTTTCCTTCAAGGAGGCTGTAATGATTCGATCCAGCAGCTCTTCGTACTCTATGCCAGCTGCTCTGGCGCTCTGCGGAAACAGACTCGTTGGAGTCATTCCCGGAAGCGTATTTACTTCTAACACATAGACCAATCCGTCCTTCAGCATAAGATCCACCCTGGCATATACGCTGCATTTTAGGGCCAAGCAGCATTTTAATGCCACGTCACTCACCTCGTTTTGCAGCACATCTGTGAGTTGAATGACCTGCTCCTCCGCTTCCCCTGCCTCATATTTGGACACATAGTCAAAAAACTCAGCATTGGGTTTAATCGATATGATCGGCAGAAGCTCACCGTCTAATATAGAGCAAGTTAGCTCCTCTCCTTCTATATACTGCTCTATCATGACATGACCGTCCCACTTCAATGCTGTTGCTACTGCTTCCTCAAGAAGCTCAGCCGAGCGAACAATTTGAGTTCCGATGCTCGACCCGCCGCTATTCGGCTTGACGACGACCGGAAATGCAATAGTTTCGAAATCTACGGTCGCCAGCTCTTCCAAGCTGCTAACATTCATCCAGTCCGGTGTACGAACACCTTCTTGCCTCAGCAGCTTCTTGCTCATGTCTTTATCCATACAAATACTGCTGGAGAGAACGCTGCTTCCTGTATATGGAATCCCCAATGTATCCAGGGTGGCCTGCACTCTTCCATCCTCACCAAAAGCTCCATGAAGTGCGAGCAGAGCGACGTCAATCCCTTCTGTCTTCGTGATCATGTCACGCTTATCCCTAATCTCAATTGGTATCGGACTATATTTGGATTGGTCCAGATGAACCATCATTTGCTTGCCTGTTTGGAGTGAAACTTCTCTTTCGGAAGATACTCCGCCCATCAAAATGCCAACCTTCACAACAATACCTCCCTTGAATTCATACGGTGCGGTTATGACAGCAGCTTCTCCGCACAGTAACCAATGATTTGGATTCCCTTCTGAATATCCCTTTCCGATACACGTGAGAACCCAAGCCGAAGTGTATTCTGACCCCTGCCGTCTGTATAAAAAATATCACCCGGTGTAAATAAAACCCCTTGTTCTGAGCAGAGCTTCAACAGCTCCCTTGTATCAAAGCCGGCTGCAAACTCAATAAATACGTGAAGCCCTCCATCACTTGACAGCTGATGTGCAGGCAGCCATTCTTTGCAGCTTCTGACGACCAGCTCGTATTTTCGCTTGTACTCCGCCTTCGCTCGTCTAAGATACTTCTCAAAATTGCCGTTATATAAATACTGATACAACAAGGATTGATCGAGCGTTGATGTGTGGATAGTTCGTGCACGCTTCACGCTCTCCAGATAATCAATCAAAGATTGATCAGCAAGAATCCACCCGACACGCAAACCGGGAAATAGTATTTTAGAGAAGCTCCCTATATAGATTACACTGTTGTTTCCACTACCCGCACTCACGACAAGCGGTGCAATATGCGATCCTGAATATCGGAGCTCCTCATTAAATCCGTCCTCGATAATGGGAACGTGATATTGATTAAGAAGCCGCAGCGCTTCTCTTCTTTTTGGATGAGACATGACGATACCTGTCGGATTATGATAAGAGGGTATAAGATAAGCCAAATCATAAGCTTGTGAGGCAAGCTCACGTGAAAGCTCCTTGAGATTGATTCCATCCCTCTCCATAGGCACTCCGGTAATCTTGTAACCATGCATTTTAAATGCTTTGATCGCTGTATGATGAGTAGGGTTCTCGCACAAAATCCGTCCGCTTCCTTGCTTGAAGCTGGACAATACCAGACTGAGTCCCTCCGTGAAACCACTCGTCACGAGCAGATCCTTACCCGCTAGGTCCACGCCTTTGTTCTCCATGTAGCTCAGCAGATATTCGATCAGCGGTTTGTAGCCTTTGGCGTAGCCGTAATTCAGAAGCACGTCTCCCTCTAATGACATTCGGTCCATAAAGGCCCTTTTTACATTTTGCAGATCAAACAGCTTCTCATCAGGTGCAATACTGGTAAAAGAAATGGCTTGTTTCTGTCCGCGAATACCATGCTTCATTAGATCATGTTCTTCGGCCAGCCTGGCATAGTCATTTAATTTCGTACTCCAGTTAATCTTCACATCGTGTGACTGAAATAGAGAATCCGAAGGTGCAGCAGACAGAGTAACGAAATGCCCCTGACCTTTCACAGTATAAATAAAACCATCCTCTTCAAGCCCCGAGTAAGCATTTATGACGGTATTACGGCTAACATGGAGGAGTCCGCATAGTTCACGGGTAGAAGGCAGCTTCTGATCACCTTGCAGCGCCCCTGTCGTTATTAGCCGTCTCATATAATCTTTGACCTGTATATAAGCCGGTCGCTCATTTGCAAGTACAAAATCCGAATACATTTCTCAGCAGCCCCTTCGACATCATCATCGCATATAATCTGTCAGACCACTAGATCCACGATGTCACATATTCTCGCTGGCAGTGGTTTGTTCTATTATAATAAAAAAGACCTTTCGATCACCTAATCGAATGGTCCGTCAACCTCACATTTATAGCTGTGTTTAGTAGTAATAAACGTTTATTTTTCAACCTCTATTACAAAATGATAAAATGCATCCCCATGAGATACTTGCTCATTCTCCTCATCCATCCACCAGACTCCATATGAATAATAATAAGTGCCTTCTTGAGTCGGAGCAGTAAAGGCGTTATTTTCAATACTTACTTCCTTATGAATATTCTCCCCGCTATATTGCTGCAGCGAACACTGATTGGGCTTAGGCTCATAGTTCATTACAAACTGTATCGCGGCTTCCGGTGATACCCTAAGCGGTGTTACATCTTGCAGCAGCTCTACAGGTCCCGCTGTATCTACACAGATTCCCTGATTATTGCTGGACCAGCAATATGTACCTAGCTTCGTATCGTAGAATTGATCTGCTATTTTGATCTGCACTCCAGGAGGCTTGTTCCCTGTAAGCGGAGAATGACTTGAACCCCCTTTTTCACATCCCGTCATGAGCGCTACACTGAATAATATAAGACATATGATCTTATGCATACTTACCTCCTTCATCATGATCTCCGTTATAAAGTATAGACTACATAATCTGCAATTTCGTTCCGTTCTAAATTGATATCTAACATATGTATTTACTACTTCAGAGCATAGTGCTAGCTTTGATAACAGAAGCATCGTTGGAATAGAGGTGAGTTATGCATTTAGATGAACTAATTCGCAGTGATATTTATGACAGCTCACAAATTCTTGCCGGAGCAGAAGGCATGTCTCGTCAGGTTGAAACCGTCAATATTATGGACACACCGGATATCATACATTTCCTGAAGCCAAATGAACTGCTGCTCACCAATGGGTTCTTTTTTAAGGCTGCGCCGGATACGTTACCCAAGCTGATCAGCGATATGCAGCAGTTGAAGTGCTCGGGAATCGCCATCAAAACAAAACGTTTCGGCATCACGATTCCGGATGACGTCATTGCTGAAGCAGAACGGCTGCAGTTCCCTATCATTGAGATCTCTGAATCCAAATTATCCCTGGGCGAGATATTGCAGCGGTCCACGAGTCTTATACTCGACAACAAAAATGAGGAATTACAATATGCGCTTCATATTCACAAGCGCTTCTGTGATATGTCGATGCAGGGCAAGAGCATTGCTGACCTCGTTGCCGCACTCGCAAAGCTGTTATCCTCCCCAATCGTGCTGCTGAACGACAAACGCCAGCTGATCGCAAGCTCGAATCTCCCTTCTTCCCAGCTTGAGGAAATAACCAGGATGATCGGATCTGCGCTCGATTCTACTCAGTTTGGTACTGCTTCTAGTACGTTTTGTTTATTGGAAACCAGGTTCCGTCATTATTCACATGTACTTCTCTATCCTGTCCATACTTACCGACTTGAAGGGTATCTTCTGACATTTCACGGATCCCCATCACCTTCAAGACGTTATGGTCTAACGATGGAGCAGGCAGTGAATGTCATCGGGATGGAGCTGACTAAAGCACAGGCCGTGAAGGAACGCTCGAGGAGATACAAGAACGAATTCTTCTCTGATCTAATTGAAGGTTACTATAGTACAGAAGCTGAAGTGTTTCATTCTGGGAAGAAATTTGGATTAACTCCTAATGTGAACTGGGTTGTAGTAACTGCCAGAATAGACGAGCCTGATCGCACCCGCTCCTTACACAAGCGTGGTTCGAATCTGAATGAGCTGTCCATATCAGAAAGAGACGTGCAGTACGAATTCATTAAATGGCAGCTTCAAGGGCTTCGATATCCATTTAAGATGTTCACCAAGAATGACAATTTTGCAATCCTGCTTGCGATTGACGAGATCACATGGAATGAGCACCTTCTAATCGAAGAGCTGAGAGGGAGAGTTGATGCCTTATTCGATGATGCTGGGATCAGCATATCGATCGGAATAGGGAATCTCGTTACAAGTGTGCTGGATATCGGACTTTCTTATAACGAGGCAGTCAAAGCATTGCAGTATGGCTATCAGATGAACATGTATCGATTCGTCGAATCATTTCAATCCAAGGACACAGCCTACCTGTTCCGGATGCTGCCTCATGATGAACTGCGCCAATTCTATGAGGACACATTGCGCTCGTTCTATCAGGTGGACCCGCAGGAGCGCGAAGAATTACTGCGTACTTTAAGGGTTTTCTATGATACCCAGTGCCAGCTCGTGGAAACTTCCAAGCAGCTATATGTTCATCGAAACACCGTCGTATACCGATTGGATAAATGTGAGAAGATCACCGGACTCCGTTTGAAGGACCCTTCGACCAGCCTCCGCTTTCGAATGGCATTTGCCATAGAATCCATGATATTTCCTCAAGGTGGATTATAAGGAGCATGTTAGGAAGAACTAATCAACACAGAAGAAGAGCGCGCTCATGCTACAGGAAACAACATGGGACTGCGTAAGAAACCCGCCTGGCAGGCGGGTTTCTTGTCACACTCATTATTCATGTATACTAGTAATCCTCAGCCGTTTTGATAGGCCTCAGCATCTTTCCATTCTTCCAGACCGCTAAGGGTTTAGGTCGTTCAATCAGCAGTTCTCTCTCGGAAGCGACAGGAAACAGCGCAAGATCTGCAGTCTGTCCAGCTGAAATGCGGTAATTAAACATTCCGAGTACCTGTGCTGCCAGTGTTGTCCCCATTTTGACCAGCAGCTTGGCATCATTCTCACTTCCCATATATGCCGTATGAGCCAGAAGCCAGGCAATATCCATCACGTTACCGGTTCCGAACGGCGTAAAGGCATTACGGATATTGTTAGCGCCATAGAGGACATTCACTCCTTGTTCTAGCAGGAGTCTTACCGGAGTTAGTCCGCGGCGGACATTATCTGTATCCTGCCTTCCGTTCATATAGAGATCTGTAGCAGGCAAGGTAATGATGTGAACACCTGACTCAGCGATTTGCTGTGCACAGAGTACAGCCTCTTCTCTAGGCATCGCTCCGAGAGAGGTAACATGGCCTGCCGCTACACGGCCTTCATATCCGAATTCCTTCGTTCTACGGGCGATTTGCATGATCCCGCGGTCACAAGGATCTAGTGAAAAGTCGGCATGAAAATCAAGCGGGAGATCATATTCGGCAGCCAATCTGAATACAAAGCTTAAGTGTTCGTCCAGATCAGGATCCATATACGTAATTCCACCGACAGCATCAGCCCCGAGCTTGACTGCCTCCTTCATTAACTCAGCAGTTCCTGGTGCAGCATAGATGCCTTCTTGTGGAAAGGCCACGATGTTTAAGTCCATGCGGTCACTTACCCTGTCTTTTACCTCCAGCAAGCTCTCTATTGCCGATAGACCGAGGACGGGATCTACCTCAACATGACATCTGGCAGTTGTTACTCCATAAGAGTTTATTCTATAAGCTACATCCAAGGAACGTGCAATCATGTCTTGCTTGGTAAAGCCTTCCTTTAGCTTGACCGTCATCGCAATAGCTTCCTGCAGCGAGGCAGCTTCCTTTGGCATCCGATGGAGAAGCATTGCTTTTTCCATATGAATATGAGGTTCTATTAATCCAGGGATCAGCAGTCCGCCTCTAGCATCGATCTTCCTTTCATTGGAGATCAGATCTTCTTCTAATACGGACTCTAATGCTATGTCTTCACCTACCCGTGAACTTACTTGTTCAATATGCTCTCCACGTAAGGTAACGTCAAAAAACCCGGTTTGCTCTGGAAGTCGGCAATTATAAATGATTTGAACCTTATTGTGCTCGCTCCGATCATTCATTATCATCGGCTTAACGCTCTCTTCTGCCTTGTACCTGCCCTTATCCCGCCTGCAATCTTGCCATGGGACACTACCCACTCTCTTTCTGGTACTTTACACAAGGCGTGCTCTGCATTAATAGCGTCATTCACAAGCATGAAATCGGCGCGTTCACCTAATTTGGGCTCTATTGCTCCAACTGCTGTGTAGTTAAATGCTCCCAATAATTGCTCATCCTCGACCCAATGATATCGTTCAGCCAGTCTGGAGGTACGCTGAAGCATATCTCCATTACCATATGGAGACCAAGCATCGAGTACATTATCGGTACCGATCATTGTTGCTACGCCAAGTGAACGAAGCAAGGGCAAATTCGGCATCGGACGGTCAATGGGAACGCTGCTGATAATGGCTACACCCTGCTCTCTTAATTTGTCAGCGAGCCTACTGAGCTCCACATCCGAGATATGTCCCAAACCCCAGGCGTGACTTACCGCTACTCGATTCTTAAGTCCGGCTTGTGCCGTAAACTCTGTCATTCGCTCAATGGTATATACACCTAGGTGACCTGGATCATGCAAATGAATGTCTACACCGGCCTGATAGTCGACCGCGAGACCGAAGACTTCTTCTAAACAAGGATCAATTGCCTCATCCAGTCCGCCAGGGTCCACGGCTCCGACAAGGTCAGCACCCATCTGCATCGCTTCCCGCATCAGCGGCAGGGCATGTGAACGAATGAGCCCCTGCTGGGGAAAGGCGACAATTTCGATATCAATGGTGCCTTCATATTCCTCTCGAACTTTGAGTACGGCCTCCAGTGATTTGAGTCCAACCTCATGATCTACATCAACATGGGTTCGAATCTGGGTCGTACCTAACTGAAGCATGGTATCCAGCATGACTCTGGCCCGTTCTTCGACGCTCTGGGTCAGCTGCCCGAGCAGTTCTTTTTCCCGTCTCAATTGATTAGGCAGTGTATCAATGGTTTGACGCGAGTACCATTTCGGTTCATTCAAAAAATGCTTATCCAGATGACAGTGCATATCCTTCATAGCGGGAATGTATAATAAACCTTCTGCATCATGAGTATTTCCTCTCGAAGATCCTGCTGATGCTTGTTCGTGATGATAAGGAGTGATCGCGGAGAAACAGCCATTCTCTATCTCCAAATTATACAGCCGGCTGCCTACTCTTACTCTATTCCAAGTTGATATCAAGCAGATTCCCCCCTCTTATTCTGAAGCACGCCTTGATGAATGATCTTCACAGCTTGTGATCTTCTGGCTATAAATTCAGGAGAACACCGTGCCTCTGTCAGAATCATACTCGCATCATCACCTGCCTGCGGCCATACTCGATCGCCCGCGGCGCTGAGCGGCGTGATACCTCTCGTAATGTAACCTAGTGATTCTGCTAGAGAGCGCTCATCAATCCAGCTGTTATATTCGGCAAGCAGGCTAAGACGATCAATAATGCTTGCATTTCCAAAAGGACCCCACCAATCGAATATACTGTCACAGCCTAGATCTACCTGCACTCCCCTCGCCTTCAATTCCTCCAGAGGCGGGAGCGTCGTTCTTGCTCGCATCGTAGCAGCTGAGATTAGACGAACCCCACATGAGGCCATCCGTTCTGCCGTTTCTTGAGCTTCCGACAGCGTGACTCCTCCTAAGGCGAACCCATGACTAATAGCGACCCGATCTACCCACCCTGCTTCCTCCGTAAGTGAAAGCAGCTTATTTATCGTGTATAGTCCCAAATAGTCTGGATCGTGCAGATGAATATCAATGTCTGCATTCGCTTCTACCGCAATATCCATCATATCGGCCAGGGAGCGCTCGATGTTTCGATCGATGCCGCCAGGATCCAAGCCCCCAACATGAGTAGCACCATTCCTCATTGCTTCACGCATGAGCGCTGCTGCATTTGTCCTCAGTAGTCCTTGCTGTGGAAAAGCCACAATCTCATACGTAAGACGATCACGATAATCGTCTAGAACCTCCCGCACAATCTCGAGGTGTCTCAGTCCTACATACGGATCAATGTTCACATGAGTTCGAATATGAGTCGTACCGGCCTCCATGATTTTGTCTATCAGCAGACGGGCAGTTACTTCTACCGTATTTAGCTTGCCGGGCAGAATCTTCGCTTCCTCTTCGAGTCGATCAAGTAAATGAGCCGCCGGCTTTGCTGCCTTCCATTCCTCTCCATAATATGATTTATCCAGATGAAAATGGCTGTCAGCGATAGGCGGCAGAGCTAGCATTCCACCCCCCTCTATCTTGTCATGATGATCTTTGATCTGCTCTTCCGCCGAAACAATTTTTGCGATCTTTCCATTTTCGACGAATAAATGATATTGCTTCGTTAACGTTCTGACAGGAGTGCTATCCTCCACCTCATATCCATCTTCAAGTCTGATATTGACTAACCAATAGGCTTTATGCATCTGTTCTAATCTCCTATCTGCTCTGTCCTCGTTTATTCCGCATCTAAGTATTCTGTCGTGAACATTTCAGAAGCATCAAATTTTTCCTTCAGCAGGCCAGCGGTATGCAGCTGATCAATGAGTGTATTCCACCGTTCCTCAGTCATGTAACCTACCCCATGCTCTGCGGCGTCAAATCCATAAATATACTCTTTTAACGTTTGTTCTTGAAACTTCAGCGAATCGAAGGTCATATCCGGATTGAACTCATTAATGATCTTAAGAATATCGTCAGGAGAATCCTTGTAGTAAGACCAGCCTTCTACCATGGAAGACACGAAATCGCGCACCGTTTCTTCATTCTTATCCAAATATTCTCTCGTCGTGTAGAGCACATAATTATATGGATCATAGCCTGAATCCGAAATAAACTTAACTTCCGTTTCAATCCCCTGCTCCTTCATGAAATACGGTTCACCTGAGATATATACCTGTTCAGCGGACTCCTTGTCATTGATAAAATTCGTAGAATCGCCTAAGTAAGGAAGCTCTCTCACGTTGCTGAGATCATATTGTGACTTCAAGTAATCCCAGTACGGTATTCCGGTCTGAATATAGGCGGTTCGTCCATTCAGCTCTTCGAAGCTCTCAATCCCATGCCCCTTATGAAACATAAATGCTTGCGGGCTTCGCTGATTAAGAGCAGCCAGTGCGACCAGATCAATTCCTTGATTACGTGCGATGAGCACCTGATCTCCATGGGCAAGACCAAACTCTGCTTTGCCAGAAGCAACAATCTGAATGGAAGATACTTGAGGACCGCCGGGCTCAATCGTCACATCCAGTCCTTTCTCTTCGAAATATCCTTGATCTTTGGCAGCGTAGATCCCTCCATGCCCTGGAGCAGCAAACCAATTCAACACGACCTTTACTTCTTGGACTCCAGAAGCATTTGTCCCTCCGCAGCCGCTTAAAGCCGTGACGACAGCCACACTTGCCAGTAAACCCGTTACTTTTTTACCCAGCCACTTGATTCCCATATATTCTCCACCCTTTTCTCTGGAATTGATCTGTACCTTGAAGCAATTATAAATGTTATATTTCTTCACGTCTTTAGATCATGAATACAAAATAAGGGTGCATTTTTATTGGATTAGTACAAATATATTCATGTATATAACTTTATAAGTAATTTAATATAACATTAAAACTGAAAAGTAACGATTTATTCGTATATGCTGCTATTCTAATCAGATAGAATGGAACCACAAAAAGAGCCAAGGCAAATATGGCCTCGGCTCTCGTGAAGAATATCGTTATGCTATTTTCTTCTTAAGAATGTGATAAATTGCGATGACGATGATAAACCAGACCGGAGTTACAAACAAAGCGACTCTCGTATCTTCGGCCAGCCCCAAGATGACAAGCACAAAGGCAAGAAAGGCCAAGACCAAATAGTTAGAGAACGGATACAGCGGCAGCTTGAACTTATTGCTGCGTGCCAATTCCGGTTTCATCTTACGGTACCTCAAATGACTGATAATGATCATCGCCCAGACGAAAAGAAAACATACGGTCGAAATGCTCGTAATTAATGTAAATACTCCCTCCGGCATCACATAGTTTAAAATGACGGCGATTAATATGACCGCACAAGAGAAATACAAAGCATTTGAAGGCACGCTTCTCCTGTTCAGTTTACTTAGACGTTCAGGAGCATTCTCGTCCTTGGCCAAGGAATACACCATACGGCTCGTACTAAAAATAGCGCTGTTACAGGCTGAGGCCGCAGATGTTAGCACGACAAAATTAACGACTGCTGCTGCTGCAGTAATACCTACAGCCAGAAATACTTGAACAAACGGACTTTCATCCGGATTAATCGCATTCCATGGATAGATACTCATAATGATCAGCAGTGCACCAACATAGAAGATCAATATTCTAATGGGGATATTGTTGATTGCCTGCGGAATGACCTTTTCCGGATTCTCCGTCTCGCCCGCTGTCAGACCGACAAGCTCAATCCCTACAAAAGCAAATACTACCATTTGAAAGGATAGTAAAAAGCCGTGCATTCCATTCGGAAACATGCCTCCATGCGCCCACAAATTCGTGAAGCTGGAAGGACCCTGATCTGTAGAGAACCCTCTCACAATCATCACGATTCCAATGACGATGAGGGCTAGTATTGCGATAACTTTAATTAAGGCAAACCAGAATTCCATTTCACCAAACAGCTTCACGGTTGCCAAATTCATAATCAGCAGGATCACAAGCGCAATAAGTCCCGGCATCCATTGAGGGATCTCTGGAAACCAGAATTGAGTATATAGACCGACGGCCGTTAAGTCTGCCATGGCGATCGAAATCCAGCAGAACCAGTAGGTCCAGCCTGTGACAAAGGCGGCTCCATTTCCCATATAATCTTTAACAAAATCAACGAACGAGTGGTAATTCAGATTGCTTAATAACAATTCGCCGAGAGCCCGCATAATGAAAAATAATATGATGCCCGTTATTATGTAAGCAAATAGGATCGAGGGACCTGCTAAATGAATGGATTTGCCAGCACCCAGAAACAAGCCGGTACCAATTGCTCCACCTATGGCGATAAGCTGCACATGTCTGTTTTTTAACCCTCTTGTCAAATTCTCATCCTGTACCATGGGTTAGCTTCACTCTCTTTCTCTGGTGTCAATTCGGTTGACAGCTCAATCTCCCGTTTTTATATCATACTTGCTTCAGCTCTCAATTACATAGGTAAATGGAACGAATATGATAACTATATGGGCTTATCCTCCTGTATCCTGCTTATTATTACACATTGCGCTTAAGCTCATCCTTCCACATGTACATGATAAAAATAAAGCTTGAATGCATAAGCATCTCTGTCTTAAGGAAAACTTCCTACGTAAGGATTTAACTACAAATCTCAATCCAATATCATCATTTATGGGAGGTATTTCGTATGGCTAAGCCGGATAATCGCAAGGATAATGTTGAGCATTTGCAAAATGCAGTACAAAACACCATAGAGAACTACCGTGAAGCTGAGGGCTATCTCGAAGAGTTCGGAGATGAGATTCCTGCTCAGGAAAAAGCCCAAATTCAAGAGAAAAATGAACGCCGCAAGCATAGCATTTCCGGTTTCCGTGAGGAAATTAAGGATGAAGCCGATCATCAGTCACATTCTTAAGGTATTTTGCACTTTGACTCCAGAGGAGGTTTGCTTCATATGACAAAACAGGATCCACAGGAGCTGCTGCAGCAAAAGCACAAGCTGGATGAGCAGAAAGAACAGTTTACCAAATTTGCGCGCAGTGCATCAGGTCATACGGAACTAGAAGCAGGACAGGAATTCAGTACGGACCGCAAGCTTGATGATCAGAACCGCATGAAATCGGTCGAAAATAAAAGAGCTTGACTATATCTTGACCCGAGTAACCAAGCCGATCCCGTGTGGATCGGCTTAATTGATATATCAAGTCCTTGAAGAGCATAGGATTCCCCTCGGTTCATCTGTTATTGCTGAAAATTAGGTGTTGCAAATTCTGCAGAAGTGCATTATATTAATTGACGTATCAAATATTGACTACTCAAATATTGAGTCATCAACTAATTTTTTATTAAGGAGTGTCTAGTGACATGCGCAAATATCAACAAACCAATGATTTTAACGAGATTGTATATGGACGTCGTTCCATCAAAGTATATGACCCTGCTGTAAAGATCAGCAAAGAAGAAATGACCGAGATATTGGAAGAGGCGGTTACAGCTCCTTCGTCAATTAATATGCAGCCGTGGCGTTTTGTGGTCATCGAAAGTGATGAGGCCAAAGCTACACTTGCTCCACTTGCAAAATTCAATAAAGACAAAGTACTTTCCGCTTCTGCAGTGATTGCGGTCTTCGGGGACATGAATAATTTTGATTACGCTGAAGAAATCTATGGTAAAGCCGTAGAGCTTGGCTATATGCCTCAGGAAGTCAAAGACATGCAGCTTGGTGCTTTTAAACCGATGTATGAAAACATGTCGGATGAAGCTATGCGTGAAATTCTTCTACTGGATTCCGGTTTGGTATCGATGCAGCTCATGCTTGTAGCACGTGCCCATGGCTATGATACTAACCCAATCGGCGGATTTGAGAAGGATCAGATTGCTGAAGCATTCGGCTTGGACAAAGACCGTTATCTACCGGTCATGCTAATTACCATCGGTAAAGCAGCAAGTGAAGGATTCACCTCTTATCGTTTGCCTGCCGACAAAGTCGCTGTGTGGAAATAATCGGTAAGCAGATGGAATATGCGGTATGGTTACCTTGCACTCTTTGGGGATTTGCATTATATTAATTGATAGCTCAAATAATGAGTGGAGGTCAATTATATGGAATGTTCATTCTCAGAGCAGGAGCAAATTCTGCATCTGCTTAAAAATCTGAATAATCAGATCAGCCCCAAGTTTGAAAGATGCACGGGAATCAGCTCATCTCGTTATGACTTATTATATCAGCTGTATCTTGCAGATGAGGTCAACCAGACTCACCTGCAGAAAGCGATCAATATTGACAGTGCCGCCATTACTCGTCATCTGAAACAACTGGAAGCAGACGGCATGGTCGCCAGAAGACGCAACCCTTCTGATCAAAGAGTAACCTTTGTTCGACTGACCGAAGATGGTCGGAAGCATATCGTCAATTACAAGAAAGAAAAGACAACTTTCGTGAATCAAATGCTGATGGATTTCAGCAAGGAAGAAGTCGACGTTCTCAATGATATGCTGCAACGCATGCAGAGCAATATTAGTGAATACTAAATGACTACTAGAAAAGGCAGGTCATCATAATGATCATCGTTCATGCTAATTTATTTATTAAACCGGACCAGGAAGCTGTATTTCTTGAAGAAGTCAATTCTCTTCTTGCAGCAACGCGAGCTGAGGAAGGAAACATCAGCTATGAACTCATGAAATCAACGGAGCAAGAACATAAGTACACCATGGTTGAGCTGTGGAAGGATATGGAGGCAGCAGGAGCACATAATGCAAGTGCACACTTCACTGCCTTCACTCACAAAGCCAAAGAGCTTCTGTCTGCACCCATGGAACTCAAAATATTCAGCGGCGAACCTCTAGAAGTTTAATCTAACGTATATAGGTATATATCACCTATTACACCTAAATTACAAGAAAGACCTTGGGAATATACAGTATCCCAAGGTCTTTCTTGTAATTCAATTCATTTTATATGATCCCAAACAGGATGAAACCGATGGTATTGATAGCAAGGTTGGCACACATATGTACCATCCAGGAAGCATAGATATTCCCGTTTCTTTCATTCAACCAGTTGAAGAGCATACCTGCGACGAAGAGACTGACAATCAGTAAGACGAACAAAGGAATCGTAAACCAGCTTGTCATCATCGCGATGTGATAGACTGCAAACGCTCCTGCGCTGAACAGATAAGCTAGCCTGCGGCCGGCAAGTTTTTTCAAAGTTAAGAACGCAAATCCTCTGAAGAAGAACTCTTCGAGCAATGAATTTATAATTGATATATAGATGGCTACGAATACAAAATTTCCCGCATTAACCCCCATATTATTCTGCAGTGCTCCCGTAACTAGGGTAAAATCAAAGTAAGGTCCTATGAGAAAGTAGTTTCCCAAAATGAATATAAATACTCCGATGCCTAGCAGCATGGCAAACTTTAGACTCTTCTTATCGAATTTGAATAAGGCCCGAAAAGAAACCTCCCTGCTAAAATAGGCGTACAGCGCCGGTAAGGTGAGAAACAGCATGATTTTGATGATGGATTTAACAGCATAATCCGGTTTAAGTACTGCATCGACATAGCCCATGATGACACAGCTGAATACCACAATGAGTATTATACTCACCCAATTTTTCCTTGAGTTTAACATTTTAGATCTCCTAACCCGATTTCGACAATATTCTACGTCTACATGACAGTTTCTTCTTCATAAGATAAAGTAAAACTGCAGTGAAAACCCCTCTCTACCATACCTTATCACCATCAAACTATACTTGAATGGATTGAAGCACGTCAAATTTCATAGGTCATTTTATCCAGAAGTTATTTCGCATCTGACGCAGGTCAGGTATAATTTGACTATTAAATATTGCAAGAAGGTGAAATTAGCATGTCCCATGAATCCATTCTCGTTCTGGATGACGAGCTCGAAATTAGTGAACTTATCCGATTATACCTGGAAAGAGAACAGTATCATGTAACCACGGTAAGTACAGGGCAGGCAGCGATTCAAGCCGTTTACGAGCTGCAGCCTGATTTGATTATTCTTGATATTCTGCTTCCTGACATGGACGGATTAGAAATTTGCCGACAGATTAGAGATCATACCCCTGCCCCCATTCTTTTCTTGAGCTGCAAAGGTGAGGACTGGGATAAGATTAGTGGATTAAGTGTAGGAGCTGATGATTATATGACGAAGCCGTTTAGTCCGGGAGAGTTGGTTGCCAGAGTTAAGGCACATCTTCGCCGGGTCCATCGACAGCCTCAGCCTGTAGTCACTAGCAATGAGGTAATCTATGATCGTCATATTCTAGACTTCGGAGATTTGTTAATTAATGAAACGACGCATGAAGTACATATTCGCGGAACAGCCGTGCAGCTGTCTGCTACGGAATTCAATATCCTGCATAAGCTAGCATGCCAGCCGGGACGTGTTTTTCCAACTGAGCAGCTATTTGACTTTATATGGGGCGCAGACCACTACGGTGACACCAGAACCGTAATGGTTCACATCAGCAATTTACGCAAAAAAATCGAAGCCAATCCATCGATGCCGCAATATATCCAGACTGTACGCGGAGTAGGTTATAAATTCCACGCACAGCCGGCTGCTTCAGGTGCTCAAGAAATAAAAGGAAGTTTAACATAGAACGCACTGCCTTGACCCAATGTGCTCTCTACCCAGATTTCACCGTCATGCAATTGAACAATTTCTTTGGCTATAGCAAGACCCAGTCCACTTCCACCATACTTTGAATTGCGGGATTTCGAAGCGCGATAGAACCTTTCAAATACATAAGGTATATCCTCTTCCGAAATCCCTACCCCCGTATCCTTCACCTGTACAACTAAATGGGGACCTTCATCGCTAATGACCGCCGACAAAGCAATCGAACCTTCCTGAGATGTATGATTGATGGCGTTGCTGATCAGATTCGTAAATACTTGTCCCATCCGCTCCCGATCCACCAAGATGTGCATGTCTTCCCCAGGGGCTGCATCCATCATAGTAGGGTCAAGACTCACCATGTACTCAATTCCCGCCTGCTCAATATCGAGCTCATATTTCTGTGATAACCATTGTACGAATACTCCCGCATGCATTGGAGTCTTGGTCATCGTTAACTGCTTGGCCTCCATTCGGCTCAGCTGCACCAAATCTTTGAATAATCTCTGTATACTGAGAACTCTGGAATGAATCACCTTTAAATATTTGCGCTGTTGTTCCTCTTCTGTCACGACACGGTCCAGGATGGCTTCGACATAGCCTTGAATCGAGGTCAGTGGTGTTCCAAGATCATGCGATATATTAGCGAGGAGCTTCCGCCGATCATTCTCCATCTGCATCAATTCTTCTGTTCGTTCTTTGACCTTATGCTCCAGTGTTGATATCAATTTCGCATGCTCGATGGATATTGCAGCCTGGCCTGCCAGCATATGCACAACCATTCTACGCTCATCGTTAAATACATGAGAAGTAAACCGGTTCTCCAAGTAAACAATCGCATTCAATGTACCCTGATGCAAAATCGGAATACACAGGATGGAGCGCACTTCATTATTTTGTATATAAGGGTCTTTGACAAACAATCCTTGTCTTGAAGCATCATCAAGCACTACGTCTTCACTAGTTCTCGCTGTATACTGTACTATAGACAACGGAACTTCCTTATAGGTATGGATCTCTTCAGCTGCTGTGTGTCTGGCTGTACCGTCTCCAACCTTGCCCCCGCCTTCTCCTTCGGCTTCTACATAGAGACCCTCTGCTTGTTTAACAACGAGTACGCCTCTGGTTGCACCTGATATCTGAATCAGGATTGTCATAATTTTCTCGAGTAGTGTTTGAAGCACAATTTCCTGAGACAGAGCTTGTGAGACGCCCATTATGGCTTCCAGATCCAGAAAATCTGTTGATATCGTCGTGGTTGTATTATACGAGCCTGATTTAAATTCCGGATAAATATCTCCGATTCTTCTCACCTTGTTCACGACACCCCACTGCTCATATAAATTGTAAGCCTCCGCCATGTACAGACGGCCTGCCGTCATCCGGCCTTCAGCCAAACAGAAGTCTGCCATGCGTTCAGCGGCAATCGCGTTAAAATGATAAAACCCGTTAGCTCTAGCTCCCTCTACCGCCTGCTCATAGCATCTCTCAGCCTGCTTCAACTTACTTTCAGCACGATATCTTTCTGCTTTGATCAGCAAATAGAGGTGCTGATAGTTCTCAGGTGCTTCTCGCGCCCAGCGATACAATTTGCGTTCGCACTGACGCGCTTCCTGGAGCAGGGGCTTCTTCCGCTCCTTCGAAACCTCCTCAATCAGCGAATATATCGTTAACGCCGTGTATAATTCATGTTCGACCTTATGAAACAAGCCGAACGAAGCGGCCAGCGCTCCCTTTGATCTTCGTGACATGTCATACGCGGCTTCATAGTCTCCTGATAGATAAGACAGCATCATTTTTTTCATGTAAAAGACCTGAATGACAACCTGGTTCTGGATTCCCTCCAGTTCTTTAATCCATAACTCTTCCTCGGCCTCACGATCAGACAGCATGACGTTTGGGCCATAGCTTTCTGTAAGGCGAACATGTGTCTTACGTACTAATTCAATCATATGCACTGTCTCTGGATTGCCCGTTTGTCTCAAGAAAGGCAAATGCCTGTCCGCCTCTTCAATCCATCGCTCAGCAGGCAGACCGAGAAAATCATGAGCAAGAAGGATATAGGTCACTGCATAGCCTGCGTACACCAAATCCCCCGCTTCCATTCCGGCATGGTAGGAAGTCCATAGGTCGTCGACAGTATGACGTAAGTGACGTTTCCAGGGAGAAATAAATACAGCAAAGGTAAAGTGTGTCTTGCAGCGAAGTCCTGGATGTTTAAACTGGTTGCTAAGCTCCACCCCATAACAACCTAGCTCATAGCTGCGGCTATACATTCCGTATCCTGAGCCTAATAACAGTCCCATCGCGTTATAAGCGTTAGACGATTCGGTAAAATTGCCATAATGGATCGAATATTTGACGATCGTCAGCATCATGTATAAATATTGAGTTGGATTAACGAAGTAAGCAGATGTCGCTGTGTCCATGAGGAGTTTCATCTGACTTCTGATCTCATCTTGAATCTGGGGAGCCCGTAAGTTACGCTTCTCTCTGCTTCCTTTTCTAACCCTTTGGTACATAATATCGAGTAGAGACAAATGAAGTGAACCTTGACTTGGAGCAGCATTTAACTGAAGTCCAAAGATACGGCTCAGTCCTTCCATTCCCATGGATATCGTTCTTTCGTGCTGACCACTCTGCGTATATTGATTGATCATCACTGTGTAGACCGCTGCACGATGGGTTGAAGTCTTTGCCAGCTCGAGAATCTCTTCAAATCCTTGTTCCGTTTCTTCAAATCTTCCTTGCAGTGAATTGGACTCCCATCTCCCGAGAAATAAACGGAATGCCAGTTCATAGGAAAGCTCCCAATCCCGCTCCTCAAGAAGCTCAATTCCACAAGAATACCATTCTGCAGCCGAGTCGTATGCACCAGAGGCTTTGGCTTGCTCCGCAGCAAGCTGAAAGATCTGAGCAATGTGCAGCCTCTCGGATTCATCATTCAGCAATGACAAGCCTAGCCGGTAGTGATGTGCGGATAGAAATAAACGTTCCTCGCTATCTCCAGCCGTACTGCGTGCAATGAGTCTTGCCGTCTGAAGATGAATTTGCTGTTTCTCGTCCATATGCAACAGATGATAGAAGAAGCCGCGAATTCGGTCATGGAGGAAGATATATTCATAGGGCCCAGAGGGTGCAATTAATCTTAGATCAACTAACGGATTCAAATGAAGCTGAAGCTGTGCCTTATCCATTTGCAATAGTTCCGCAAGAAGCTCCGAATCAAATCTATCTGCAATACATGAAGCATACTTCAAGGTTTCCTTCTCGCATTCTGCCAATTGATCGATTCGCTGCAAGAGGAAGCCTGACATCTGATCGGATACCTTCCTTGTCAACAGCTGTTCCTCATCCCACATCCAGGTTCCCGATTTCTCGTCCAACCACATTAAATTCTGTTCGATAAGACTATATATAAATTGTTTCACATCAAATGGAATGCCTCCGGTATACTCCATTACAAGCTTCTGGAAGCGATGAGGCTGCTGTATACCCAATCCAAATGTATCTTCAAGCAGTGCATGGATTATCTCTTCATCCATAGGAGCGAGTGTAATAAGTTCAATTCCCTTTATACGGGAATTAAGCTCTCCAACGAACCATCTGAGCAAATGCTCCTTCTCCCAATCCTCTGCCCGATATGCACCGATCAGCATCAGTGAAGGCGCATTTGATGCCGTCATTAAGAAGTGCAGGAGCTGCAGCGAGCCCGGATCTGCCCACTGAAGATCATCCACGAACCATACAATCGGCCTGTGCTCTGCCAAGCACTCCAGCAGCTGAAATACCGCAAAATGCAGACGATTTTTCGCTTCTGCAGCCGATAGCGCCATTAGAGATTCTGCCGCGTCTTGAGAGCCAATAATCCACTCTAATTCAGGCAGCATATGAACAAGCACACGCGTGCTCTCCTTGAGCTTCTGGGTAATTCGTTCCTTCCATACAGCAAGCTCATCCTCGGTTTCAGATGATAGGGAGCGTAAGATTCCACGCAACCCCTGCAGCACACCACTATAAGGAACCTGACGCTTCAAGACATCAAATTTACCGGAAACAAACAGTCCTCCGCCAAGTGTTACATCCAGCATGAGTTCCTGAACCAAGCTCGACTTCCCTGAACCGGCAAGCCCGCTTACCATGGCACATTCCGTGCTTCCAAACTGAAGGCGCTCGTACAGCTGTCTAAGTCTTGCTGCTTCCGAATCTCGCCCATACAGGCCGCTTGGTATGTAGAAGACGTCCTTCTTATCTTGCTTGCCAATTACAAATTCGGTTACATATCCATGCTGCTCCAATTCATTAAGGCAGTGGGACAGATCATGCTCCAAGCCTTGTGCACTCTGATACCGATCCTCCGGGTTCTTGGACAAACATTTCATGATAATGTCGGACAAGACCGAAGGAATTCGAGCATCCAGATGAGAAGGCGGTATCGGTGTTCGCGCCAAATGACAATAAACCCATTCCATCGGAGATTCCGCCTGGAATAGGGGTACACCTGTGAGCATTTCGTATAAGGTTGCTCCAAGGGAATACAGATCCGTTCTATAATCCACCATTCGGTTCATCCGCCCCGTCTGCTCAGGTGACATGTAGGACAGCGTTCCTTCTAATTGCCCATAAGCTGTCGATCCAACGTACTCAGACTGAAAGCGGCTCGCTATACCAAAATCTGTAATCCAAACATTGCAGCTCTCCGGCTCTACGATAATGTTTCTAGGCTTCAAATCTTTATGAATAATTCGATGTCGGTGTAACTGCCCGACGATGGAAGCAATAGAGATGGCAATCTCTAGAGCCGCTTCAAGCGTTAGCGAATTTTCTTTAATCAATTGCTGAAGGGATACACCCTCATTATCCTCCAGCACAAGTGCATATCCATTGTAGTATGGGATTAACTCGATCGATTTGACGATCCCTTGTATAGAAAGATTGCTGATCATGTCGTATTCTTGCTTTAACTTTTGCCATTCTTCAACAATAGGAGGTTCTGTTCTCGGTACTTTAAGTATGTATTTCTGATTATTCTTACTGGAGCGTGCTCGAAAAACACTTGCATACTTCCCGTCATTCAATCGTTCGTAACCGGAATATTCGCCAATTCTCATCTTCTTCACCTTTTCACTTATACTTATGGCACAGGTATTGAGATCATTATACGTAAAAGCGTTGTCAGTGAGAAGGAGTATTCTTCCATTATTCGACAAAAAAACTTCTATCTACATTGCCCCCAGTTCTGACCACGACATCGAAAAATAATGATTGGATTCTCCTCTGAAGATCATCGCATGATTTGTCGGATTGGCCGTGATATCAACAATATACCTCGCACCGATCTTATCCCATCGTTTAACCAAATTCCCCTCCGAGTCAAACACGACAATGGCCATCCCCATTCGATGATCTGCGTAGCTGAGCGGCCAATAGGTATAGCTATTGGATCTTAAGACAGGATATACCTCTTTGGGTTCAAAGGTGTCCGGTGAAGTCAGGCTCAGTGCCTTTAGATCCGCTGGAATCGAAGGTAAGAATTGGATCGGAACCTGGTCAATTTGGAAAAAACGCTGAGGTTGAGGTGAAGCTGTAGGTACCACATCGTCTTGCGTCCATGAGGCCCGAGCCTCGTCCATTTGATTCAATTGAAGCACGGCATCTGACAGCTGAAGCGCGTTTGCCTTGGTTACTGCCGGTTCGACAAAATTCACGACCATCTGCTGCAACGTGACCCGTGTAACAGCATCCCCTCTGTCCTGCATTTGGTCTAATTGATACTTAATGTAGTGCATCGAGCGAATGATGATGTCTAGTCGATTCAAGGTCAATAGCTTCATTGCCCGAATATGATTCAGATGATGAATATTTCTGCGAAGTTTATTTCTCAGGATCATCTGCTGTACTGTACGGATTCCAGCGGACGCCATCGCTGCGACAGTACCTGCTGTCAATGCGCCTGCAGTCAGACCGACGCTCACCTCTGCACCGAAGGCTGAGCCAGCGAGCTCCCCAGCCCAAGCCGAGTCAAATAATCCGGCTCCGATGTGCTGTGCTGTAGCTTCAGGAGCAAGCAGCAGAATAGAACCAATCACTGCAGCCGTACACATTATTAAACTGGAAATCCTCATCGGCGTACGGTTAGCCCCAGTATCATGTGTCAATTCAGACAGCTTCCATATTTCATGGAGCTCTGCCTGTGGAGCAAAGTCATGCTCTGTATATAGCAGACCCAGTTTATCATGAATTTCATCGTTTAATTCCTTGAAATGCTTATACTTCTCCTTCATTTGGTGAAGCAGGGATTCTACATCAGCATACAGCTCAATCCACCTTGCTCTACGTTTATGATTGTTCCGGAATAAATTCAGCATATCATCCAACTCTTTCTTTATTCTGATCGTGCTCTAACTTCATTTGAGCAATACATGACAGATACGTATCAAGCTTGTGATATTCGGTAATTCCTCTTCCAATCGCGGGATTGTTCAAGGAATCAACTTGAAATCCTGATTCTGGATGAACGTAACCCAGCTCGCAGCTCGGCAGTTTCGGAACGATATCAGGCACATTATATATTCGAAACGTACGAGGAACAGCCTGTTCATATGTCTCTATGAACACCCGATCCCCTACCATGGGTGAACCGAAAGTGTAAACCTCTGTATCTATATTGTAAAAAGCGGCTGCAAAAGCAGTAAGCATGGCTAAGGCTCCCCCTAAACTATGGCCTGCCACTATCAAATGAGAAGCATTCATATCCTCAATGTACGCTGTGAGCATCTGTACCTTATTGGTCACCGTACAGCAGACCTTCAAGGATCGATACATCCTTGCGAATCCTTCCTCCACTTTGCCGATTCCACCTGGTTCAGAATAGGACAGCAGGAAGAAATCGAAATGCTCTGCCCATTTAAGCAGCGCAGCTGTCCCGCGGAACAAGATTGCATAGATGGAAGGATCGGCGATCGACTGGATGATACAACCGATACATTGTTCCGATTGCCATTGGAATTGGGAAGGCTCAAGCGTAATATTGGCAATGATACGCCAATTAGAAGGACATGAGATATTTGGAGTAGTACCCGCATCTGAAGCCTCATCACCTGCTGTATACAAAGCCTTAATCATGTTACCCCACCGCATTGCCTCATCTCGATTAAGCACCGGATTAACCATAATGAACAGCTCCAATATGAGCTTCAATCACTCGAATCGTCTCGCCCAGTGCCGGCGAGATCAGCTCAATACGTTCGATCCACTCTCCAGTCAATTCTTGTTCAAGCCTTAGGGTAAATACATGCAGGACGGAAGGTAATAATGATGCATGATCTTTAACGGGAGCAGGGGTATATACCTCTCTGGTTACCGATATCGGTGAACCCGGTTCAACTCTCCAGTCATATCCGGCAGAAACCGAATCGTTACTGACAGCAACAAACGTTTCCTCCCCTTTCGCCAATCTGACGATAACTTTTGTTACAGGAATTGATTGGGTATGCATCAAAATCTTCCTTTCTATACTGGGGTTCCTCACTTGGTACTTATGATCTTACAAGAATCGGTTAAAGTTACGTTCAAGCCAATCTAAAGATTAGTTAAAGATCGTTCTTAATCTTTAGTTAAAAAAACTTAAATTGTAGAGTGGGATATATAAACTTAAACCTTAAAATGCTAAATTTGAACCTGGAAATGCTAAATTTAAGCATAAAAAAGCACCGCCTTTTACAAGACGATGCTTTGAGGAATTATCAAATTATATTTTACCGTCCCAAGGAAGTCCCTTGTGATAGCGGTGACGGTCATGTGCATGCCATGGTGCCAAATAATCAACACCGAGAAAATCATATTCATACATCTCCCAAATCTTGCACAGCTTCTGACTAGAGCCTGCTGCATGAAGAATAGCATTCACCGCTCTTCTTCCTGCTTCATTTGCACCTTCCATCGTAGCGAGATCCGTGTTGGTCTTAACATAGTCGGAGGCGAGGAATAAGTTTGGAATGGAGGTATACGCATTCGGGCGCAGTTCCCAGGTTCCCACCTCATTGATTAACAGGGGCTCCAGATTCACCGTATGATGCGGATTCTCGAAATGTATATCTGTATCCAGGAACCATGAATGAAGCACTTCATCACGCAAAATGGTGCTGCCTACATTCAATCCCCTCTTTAGCTGCTCCCATACCTCTTCTTTAATCTCTTCCGGTGTACAATCCATAGCCGGTTTGCGAATATGTATTCCTTCGGTTTCCCAATCAGATATATCTACTGACAATACGCCTTTAACTTGTCCGTCTCCATAATTGCTCCAATCGAAGCCATCCCAGAATTGGGCCTGCGATATGGAGGTTAATGACCATGGAGAATCAAAATACATCACATGGCCAGGGGCCACAGGGACGTCTTCCTTCAAATAGAATTGAATACCGTTCATCCAATCGATGGACTTCGACAGCAGGCGGATGTTCGCTAATTCATGATGAGCCGATGCCATCTCGTTCGTAATAAATTCTGACATGATCTCAACCGGAAATGCAGCTACATAGTAATCAGCTGTGATCGTGCTGCTCTCTCCATTCTTCACTACCGTAACCCCGCTGATCTGACCGTTCTTATAGTGGAGTTCCTTCACCTGCGCCTCAGTTTCGTAGATCGCACCTTTGCTCTCGATATAATGAACCCAAGCGTCAATCCAGCGATTATTCGTAGGTCCATCCAGAATGCGCACAAACGATAAGCCTGGGGTCAATATATCCAGTGTCATCTGTGCCGCAACTGTACCCACAGTTTTGGTATTCGCCTTAGTCGACTTGCACGCGACCAGCGTCTTCGTAATATTGCCAAACACTTTGCGGAAGGCTGGAGAATATTTGTCTGCTTCAATGAACTCCCACCAAGGTATGTCCTGATACTCATTCTCTCGTCTCTCATCACAGCTGGTCATGACCTGCCATAGCTTAGATGTATACTGTTCCAGATCAGCTTCTGTTAAGCCTAGTCCATTATCAAATAACAATTTGATTAAATCTCGGAGATCATCAAGTGAGAATTTCATCTCGGTCACAAGTGGAACGAGTGGATGTGTATCTGTAGAAATATCCAGACGGGGCACTTCCACCAAATTATCGTATACCACCTTCCCATTTTCATAAGGGATTTTCTTCATCGAATCAATGACATGTCTATAGAACTTCGGGAACAACCGAAATCCGTGCTCGCCTGGAAGATCCGAACGATCCCCTACAGCAGAGCCAGAATAAGGCATGCTGCGTGCCTTCCCCCCTGGAATGGCTTTGAATTCGTACACCTCCACTTCAAAACCGCGATCGACGAGCTCATGTGCGGCCGTTAAACCTGCAACTCCTCCACCTAATACTGCTACTTTCTTGCCCATACTTCCCCTCCCCATGTTATCTGAAGCGTTATTCCCCCTCATCATAGCAAATTTCGACAGAAAAGTATTTCACCTATTTTAAAAAATAGACAATATCATCGTATCTTCATTCGGCCCATAATATTCTCGAATACGACCCTGCCTATCAATATTACTGCAATAACACCTATCTAAAAAAATACACCTGCATATAAAAAAAGAGTACTCACGGCTACCTGATGGTAACCATGAGCACTCTGATCATTATGAATCGGCTTATAATTGCAATTTTATTTCGTCTCCAGAACCTTCTCAGCAGACTCCATCCATTGGTAATGGAAGGTTCCTTCCTTGTCCACACGATTGAACGTATGCGCGCCAAAGTAATCACGCTGAGCCTGCAGCAGGTTTGCCGGAAGACGCTCTGTACGATAGCTGTCATAGTAGGCGAGCGCAGAAGCGAACGCAGGAACCGGAATACCATACTGAACGGCGATAGAGACTACTTTTCTCCAAGCTTCCTGATAGTTGTTCACTACCCAGCCGAAGTAATCATCCAGCAGCAGATTTTTGAGGTCTGGATTCTTGTCATAAGCTTCCTTGATATTCTCGAGGAAACGGGCACGGATAATGCAGCCTCCTCTAAAGATCATAGCAATACTTCCGAAATTCAGATTCCAGTTGTATTCATCTGATGCAGAGCGAAGCTGTGCAAATCCTTGGGCATAAGAAGCAATTTTGCTCGCATACAAAGCTTTACGAACCGCTTCAATAAATTCTTTAGCATCACCATCATAAGGTTTAGTATTAGGACCGCTCAGAATCTTGCTGGCCGCTGCGCGTTCTTCCTTCATTGCGGACAGGAAGCGTGCAAATACAGACTCCGTTACGATGGAGAGCGGAACCCCTAGATCAAGAGAGCTTTGACTTGTCCATTTACCCGTACCCTTCTGACCTGCAGCATCCAGAATGACATCAACCATCGGCTTGCCTGTATCAGGATCTTGTTTGGAGAAGATATCAGCTGTAATCTCAATCAAGTAGCTGTCCAGCTCACCGCGGTTCCATTCTGTGAAGATCTCATGCAGCTCATCTGTGTTCAGATTAAGAACATCCTTCAGCAAGTGATACGCCTCACCAATCAGCTGCATATCACCGTACTCGATACCATTGTGAACCATTTTCACGTAATGACCGGAGCCGCCTTCTCCAATATAAGTGGAGCAAGGGTCTCCATTTACTTTTGCAGAAATGGCTGTAAGAATCGGTTCCACGAGATCATAAGCATCTTTTTGTCCGCCAGGCATAATGGCAGGTCCTTTAAGTGCTCCTTCTTCACCGCCGGAAACACCAGCTCCGATAAACCGAAGCCCTTTGGCTGCGAGCTCTTGATATCTGCGTTCGGTGTCAGGGAAATAGGCGTTTCCACCGTCAATCAGAATATCTCCCTCTTCCAAGTGAGGTACAAGCTGTTCAATAAGCGCATCCGTCGGTTCGCCGGCTTTGACCATCATCATGATCTTGCGCGGTGTTTCAAGGGATGCTACGAATTCCTCAATACTGTATGTGCCTACAAAATTTTTACCTTCTGCTTCTGCCAGCAGTTCTTTGGTCTTCTCTGACGATCGATTATATAAAGCTACTGTGAAGCCTTTGCTCTCCATATTTAAGGCCAGATTCTTACCCATCACCGCAAGGCCGGCTACCCCGATTTGTTGTTTGCTCACGAATCTCTTCTCCTCCTGTTTCGGTTTCCAGTTTACTTCGATTATTTCACGCTTTTTTGCCAATCCGCTGCAAATTTCTCAAGACCTTGATCAGTCAGTGGATGCTTAGAGATTTGCTCAATAACGGAGAAAGGTACAGTAGCGATGTGCGCACCTGCCATAGCAACACGTGTTACATGATCCGGATGACGCACAGATGCTGCGATGATTTGTGTATCCAGGTTGTGCGTACGGAACAATTCAGCTACTTTGGATACCAATTGAACGCCATCTTCTGAGATATCGTCCAAACGGCCAAGGAATGGTGATACATAAGTCGCACCTGCACGTGCAGCAAGAAGCGCTTGGTTCACTGTGAATATCAATGTAACGTTAGTTTTGACACCTTTATTGGCAAGATAACGGCATGCTTCAAGACCTGCGAGGGTCATTGGCAGCTTGATCGTAATGTTCTTATCGTTGTTATTAATCTTAATGAGCTCATTGGCCTGTTCAATCATCTCTTCTGCCGATATCGCGTCAGGCGTTACTTCTGCAGATACGGATTCTACATCAGGTACAAGCTGCAAAATTTCTTCAATTCGATCTTCAAATTTTACGCCTTCTTTGGCTACCAAAGATGGATTCGTTGTTACTCCAGATAGCACTCCGATTTTATAAGCGGTTTTAATATCCTGTACATTCGCTGTGTCAATAAAGAATTTCATTTTGTGTAGCCTCCTGTAATGTGTTTTAATATCGATTTGGTAAATATATAAATTAATCTGTAGACGAATGAATCTCACATCTCACATCTTGTACTAAGAATGTGAAATTCATTCAGATGAACAGAACTTACCCAAATTTATCCTACAATAACTTGTGCAACGGGAGTAGCTTCTGAAGATTCATCTTCAGCAGTAGTCTCCATTTCATGTAAGGCAAAGGTCTCAGCCGGCTCATCAAACCACCAACGATAACCGTCATGAGCAAGCATTTCATTTGCTGCTGCCGGACCGTGAGAACCTGCAGGGTACGGATGAAGCGGCACTTCATTCTCAGCAAAAGCCTCAAGTATTGGTTGTACCCATTTCCAGGATAGCTCCACTTCATCCCAGTGCACGAAGAAGGTCGAGTCGCCAATCAAGGCATCGTTAATCAAGGTCTCATAAGCTTCAGGTGCTTCGGTCCGGTCAGGATATAGATCGATGTTGACCGGCTTGAACCCGCCATGATGCTCACGGTCCTTCGTATTCAGCTGCAGCGTGATTCCTTCATCTGGACCAATATCAAAGATGAGCAGATTAGGCGTAATGGATTGTTGAGTACTTCCAAGTGATTTAATCGGATCTTTGAATTCAACAACCATCCGTGTGTGCTTGGATTTCAAACGTTTGCCCGTACGGATATAGAACGGAACTCCACGCCAGTAGTAGTTGTCAATGTTCAG
The DNA here is from genome assembly GCF_042684905.1 of Paenibacillus shunpengii. Classification (NCBI taxonomy): domain Bacteria; kingdom Bacillati; phylum Bacillota; class Bacilli; order Caryophanales; family Paenibacillaceae; genus Paenibacillus; species Paenibacillus shunpengii. The sequence continues at coordinate 2,470,830 of NZ_JBHUMJ010000002.1, forward strand.
CTTGGCAGCGATAAACGTATCATTCATCGAATCTTCTGCAATACCGGGCTCTGCAGTATATCCTTGGACTGGCGTTCCACGAAGTGTTCCAGCAGTGTATTGTCCGCGCACGATGCGTGTGGCAACATCCTGTCTCTGCAGAGGTTCAAGGGCTTCAAGCACCTTTTTCTTCTTCAATCTGACATTCTCTGCAGATGGGCTGTTCTGGGGCACCTGGATGGCCAGCATCATGAGCAACTGCAGCATATGATTCTGGAACATGTCACGTACAGCACCGACATGATCATAGTAGCCTGCACGTTCTTCCACTCCAACGGTTTCATCCGCCGTAATCTGAACGTTTGCAATGTAACGATTATTCCACAAGGCCTGAATGACCGGGTTCGCTTGCTGTAATGCTTCAAGACGCTGAACCATCGGCTTGCCGAGGTAATGGTCTATTCTGTATATTTCCTCTTCAGAGAATGCCTCGCTGAGCTGAGCATTCAGTACCCGAGCCGAAGCCAGGTCATGTCCGAAAGGCTTCTCGATGACAAGTCTCTTCCAGCCCGTAACCTCACCGAGTCCGCTGTTCTCGATCTGCGATGCGATCGTTCCGAAGAACTCGGGTCCTACAGAAAGGTAGAAGAAACGATTCGCACGGCCTTCATGAGCCTGCTCCCACGCTTGAATGCGTTCTTTTAATTGAACAAAATCCTCTTGTTTATCAATATTTAAAATATTAAAGCCGAATAAGCTTAGAAATGCTTGTAACGTATGATCTTCCTTCACTTCGAAACGATAAAAATCAAAAAGAGACTGCTTAACATGGGCCTGGAAGGTTTCATCAGATAAGCTTCTTCTTCCTAGACCAATCAGAGAAAATGTCTCTGGCAGCTTTCCGTTTAGAAACAAATGATATAGTGCTGGATATATTTTTCGTTTGGCCAAATCGCCTGTAGCTCCAAACAATACAAAAGTTGTAGGGTTCACTTCCATGATCTCCTTCCTGCTGAGAGTACACAGTCACCGAAAATTTCGTATGGCTGCGATCATCTCTGGTATCTATTTCTTAGTTACACTATAATACAAAGAACAGTTATACATGTAATTAATATATTTCAGAGGAGATATAGACCACATCTATGACAAATAATTATGAACTATACAAAGTTTTCTATTGGGCTGCCAAAACAGGGAGTTTAACCCAGGCAGCAAAAGCATTGTACCTTACACAACCTAGCGTAAGCCATGCTATTAAACAGCTTGAAGAGAGCTTTGGCGTGACGCTGTTTTATCGTACCTCCAAGGGAGTTAATCTAACACAGGAAGGAACCATTCTATTTTCATATATAGAACAGTCTCAAATTATGATCTCACTTGCCGAGGAAAAAATGGCAGCATTAAAAAATCTGGACAGCGGAGAACTCCGTGTGGGAGGCAGTGATTCGTTATTTAAACACTACCTGCTTCCATTTCTTGAGGATTATCACGCGAAATACCCGGGCGTCAAGCTGCATCTTAACCATGGAACCACACCTGAGGTCATCTCTTACCTCAAAGAAGGCCGCATTGATCTCGGTGTCGTCCGAATGCCAATCGTCGATTCCCATCTTGAAGTAACCGAAAGTATTCAGCTTCAGGATTGTTTTGTCGCAGGAGAACATTATGCAGAGCTCAAAGGGGTACAGCTGTCTATGGAAGAGCTGATGGAATATCCTGTCATTTTATTCTCGCGTAACAGCCGGGCCAGAATGGCCGTCACTGAACTGTTTCAACGATATGGATATGAGCTGAAGCCTGAGATTGAAGTCGGCAGTGTGGACTTGCTTATTGAATTTGCCCGAAGGGGTTTAGGGATATCGTATGTCACTCGTGAATTCGTGTCTAAAGAATTGAGGGAAGGCTCTTTATTTGAGATTGAACTGGATATTAATCTGCCTCCATCCAAGGTAGGCGTTATGATTATGCGTAATATGCCCATATCCAGCGCAGCAACAAGGTTCCTTGAAATGGTGAGGTGACTCTAGGCAGGGTATATAGAAGTATACTCAGCCAACAGGAGGAACTGATCTGCGATGAAATCATTCGATTATGATTTAAAATATGACGAACTTGACCTTAGACAGCACCCGGAACTTTATACGATTGGCCGTGGAGAACAAGGTGTTCTGCTTGTTGAGCCCTACAAGAGCGAGATTCTCCCCCACTGGAGATTCAAAACACCCGAAATAGCGAAGGAATCCTCCAAAAAGATATACGACATGTTTCTTCAATATAAGAAGCAGGACGATTTTGTAGGAATGGACATGGCACGGAAATTTTTACAAATGGGCTACACACGTGCAAGAAGATATGCAAATCATAAAGGCGGGAGAAAATATGCCAAGGAGGATGGCTCCCTTCTGCCATTTCAGAATGATCCGGTAAAGGCGGAGGCAGCAGCTATATTCAAAGCCCAGTGGGAGATTGTAAAGAAAGATCCAGATTATGTAAAAATGAAAGGCATTCATCGACAAAAGTATGAAAACGCATAGGTAGGAAGAACACATTTTCTGAATATTAAAATACCTTTATGAAAAAGTTAATAAGAAGTTCACAATTTATTGAATGAATTATTAAATATTTTACAAACAAACATTTTTCCTTTAAAAATTGGTATGCTGTATACAGTTGAACTAAAGATTTAACAGGAACATGTAACATTCAGGCTAGACAGTAGATCAAATTTAGTTCAATCTATATAGATAGAATCAATTTCATAAATCATTAAAAAGGTGAAATTGAAACTATATATAGACAAATAAAATCATTTTTTTCTATATATAGTCTTGATTGAAGCAACCAAAGGTATTATGAAATTGATTCATATACTAATTTAATCATAGAAGTGAGTGGAATTATGAGTACAATTAATAACAGTTCAGGATCAAGTGCGCAAGCGGATGTTCAATCCCTGCCACAGGTTTTCTTTGCGACCATTAAGACAGGAATCATAAAATCAAATCTCATCGCGATGTTTGCCGGACTTAGTATGGCGCTCTATGTATTCAATGTTTCGTTTATTGACCATTTGGGTGCTATTATCTTGTCGATTATTGGTTCCTCGCTCGTTATCGGTTCTGCGGGTACATTTAACAATCTGTACGACCGGGACATCGATGCCATTATGCAGCGAACCAAGGATCGCCCGACCGTCACAGGCAAAGTGGATACAAAGTCAGGTCTTATCCTCGGATTCCTGATGAGTGCTCTCGGTATACTCCTGCTCTATTTTAGCTCACCGATGGCTGCATTTTTTGGATTTCTCGGATTATTCCTATATGTTGTGCCTTATACGATGTGGACCAAACGGACAACCATTTACAATACGGAAGTAGGCAGTATCTCCGGAGCCGTTCCTCCGCTTATTGGGTGGTCTGTCATCTCGAGCGAGCTCGGACACTTCGAAATCTGGGCGCTGGTTGCGACGATGCTCATATGGCAAATGCCGCATTTCTATGCGATCGCCATCCGCCGATTGGACGAGTACAAAGCAGCCAAAGTACCTATGCTGCCTGTTGTAAAAGGAATCAAGCGGACTTATTTGCAAACCAATTTTTATCTGATATTGCTTATCGCTTCAAGCGCCCTGTTCTGGCCGTTTAATCCTTACATTGCCGGAATTGCCTTTGCATTAAGTCTCGCCTGGTTCATCTTCAGCTTGGTGAGCTATCGCAAATCAGACATTACGGGCTGGGCGAAGAAGATGTTTATCTTCTCCTTGAATCATATGACCTTATTGTTCGTGATCGTCATTATTTTCTCCCTGATTGCTCAAATGTTAAGATAGTGTGAAATCATTGCATATTGCAATAGCAAAAAAACCCTAAGCTTTTCTTATTTTTAGAGAAGCTTAGGGTCTGCCCTCAGTTTTTCTTAACATAGAAAAACTCAGGGCTTTTTTTTGATTTTATGTATGAGCTAGACGAAACCTCACATCTTCAAAAATTTCCTTTGCAAGCTCATCTGGACGCTTATGACCGGCATCAATCAGGAAGGCCTGATTGCTAGAAGAAGATATTAATTGGGTTCGCAGAAAGAGTGATCGCTCAATGTACTGTCCATCCCCTCTCTGTTGAAGTCGTGTGTTCAGCGTATCCGGCTCTGCATGCAGCACTGCGTAGTGAAGCTCCACACCCAGATCCGATAACTGTTCGCGAAACCACTCAAGCTCATCTTCGACGACAAAATCGATAACGACAGGAATTCCGTTCATAATCAAATTCCTTGTAACTGCCGTAATATTTAGCCATGCGATTCGAAGGCGCTCCTCCCATTCGGGTTCAGTATCTCCACGGTATACATGAAGAAGCAGATCTCCTTCGATTAAAGCACACTGGTTCATTGTATCAGCCAAAGCCTTGGATACTGTCGATTTCCCAACTCCCAGTGGACCAGAGATTAGATAAACGGATGGTGTTTTTTCCAATTGAATCAAGAGACTAGCCTCCTCACTATAAATAATCAACGGATCCTAATGACCGATCCAAGACACTTAAGATGCAATCGGTCATTTAGAAAGTTGTTTTCCGCTGCATGCTACTGAATAAATGTCAGTCTTCCGCCGATTGACCGAATATGATTCACATCAGCATACAAGATAAAGTAATTATAATAGGTCCCTCCAATTTGAACAGGTCGTGGGTATCTGACAATAAGCGCTGCTTGTTGATTCATTTCTGGAGGCTGATCTGCCGATGGGTAAATGAAGCATGCATCTTGATGTTGAATCGATGTCTGGATCACCATTGGTGAAGAGCCATAGGGCATTAACGGATGATAGGCTTCGGAACTGCATACATCGGAAATATCCTCACTGCCGGATATGGCGGATACTTGAAAAAAACCGTCTGGTCCTTCGTACCTTTCCTCACTCACCTGACTCCAATTAGCGGGATATGGAAAGGATACCATGTATATGAAGCTTGTGAAAGTATAATGTGGCGGCCTTCGAATCTTAGGGGACCACTGAAGAGCGGTCATTTGACCTCCGTTAAGCAGGTATACCGGCCTCTGCTCACTAATATCCACAATCCAGAGCTGACTCGCCCTTTCTGCATTGGTGCATCCTGATAAGTATGCGATTTTTTTACCGTCTGGAGACCAGTCAACTGGTGTGGAGAAACAATTAGATATCGTAATCGTCCTTTGATGGTTGCCCATGAAACTGTCGATTTGGATGTGCGAATAATAAGTGGGCTCCTTAAATTCGGTTGCACTGTAAGCGATGTTTTGTGAATCAGGGGACCAGGCAGGAAAATAATTTTTAGAAAGTGATCCCCCTGCAAGTGTATTCGTAGCCCCGGTTTCTAAATTTACAACCGAAATCAATGATTTGCTTGCACCCGGGAAGGTATACAATGCAAATTTGCCATCTGGAGAAATCCGAAGCTGATGAAGCGGGCCGCCCGTATTCCGCGTAATTTGTCTCCGATTTGAACCATCGGTCCGAATACGGTAAATTTGTGTATTTCCGTTAATGTCGGGAGCTGCAAATATTAACTCTTTACCGGAAGGGAACCACTGTGCATCACGAGCTCCTACCTCTAATAAGAAATAACTCCGGTGTGTGAAGGTATCATAGATCATGATTCGCCCATTCTTCACATAAACAAGTGACCGGCTGTCTGGTGACCAATCGAGCAGCGTGTAAGGTTCTATCTGATCGATTCTGGCGATCGCACGCGTCGCGATATCGAGCACAAAGACTACATTATTCACACCAATGAAAGCAATTTTGCTGTTATCTGGAGCCCAGAAAGGGACAGAGAATTCCATGCCCATCCCATCCGTTATCCTCGAATTTAAACCTCCATTCAGTTGATATAGCCAGATATCATAAGATCCGCCACGGTTTGAAGTGTACGCGATCCACCCTTTTTCAATGTCTTGAGAACCCGCTTGCATGACCCACATCCTTTCCTAGACCTGATTCATCATACGTTCTAGATTATTCAGTGAAGCTCAATTAGGCTACTGTCACGTATTGGTGAAGTTGTCACCACCTATGACATTTGAGGATATTTACACTGTAAGGACATTTAACCAGTCAAATCATATGAAAATGCATAGAATGTAAGCATGACCAGCAAGGAGGTGAAGTAAATGAGCGGATATGAATATGTTGGCGGAACTTATGGTGGTTCTCATAAAGATGGAAACAGCGTTGCTGCAATCCTCGTTCTCTTCATTTTGCTAGTTATCATTGCAAAGGCATTTAAAGGATATTAATAAGTAGTAGTCGCAAAAATATGCCCATCCGATTTGGTTATCGGGTGGGCTTTTCCATCATATAACTGGATCGGCTAGCTTCTGGTTACTTACAGCTTCCTTCTTTTAATCAATAGGAATGGTTACACGCTTATTATATGTCTTAATATAATGATATCCATCGAGATGTAATGTCTCCGGTCTGTCTGATGTATTAAAGGAATAGGTTCGTTCCCACAAAATATTGCCATTGCCCAAATCCCAAGGACGCTGAGAAGAAATGGATGATACAGGAACCTGGCTCCCCCCAGCTTCTACATATAAATTATTCTTATCCAGAATTGTAAATTGCTTAGAAGCAACTACGACATCATATCCTGTTTCCGTTTTGCTAACACTTCGAATCCAAATTTTTTCACTACCCATTTTAATGGATTGATCAGATGGTGAGGCAAGAGAGATGGATTCTGGTATTTTATAGTATCCACTGGAATCTTTAACCAATATTTCAAGACTTCTTATTACTTCAGTTGGCAACGTATCAAATCTAAGCTCAAAATCACTTAAGCCGGTAGTGTTGTTAAATTGGATTTGCGTTGTGGTAGGCTTCATTTCGATTCCATTTACATAGAGCAGTGACCTGCCGAAAAACCAATGTTCATGCTCTTCTTCTATTCTAATATGCCCTTTTATGAGGATTGAGCTTGGTGAAGCAGTTAGGGATTCAAAATATATTACTCCTGAATCTACAGAAACAGATCGAGAGATTTTCTCTTTCACCAGGCTCTTCATTGCTTTGCTGGCATCAAATTTGAAAGAAATTGGATAAGATACACTTTCTCCATTATCAAGCCACTCATTAAATGTGACGGTTAATGTTCTAGAGAAGGGACTGATTGGCTCAAAGCTATACACTCCTTCATATTTTCTTTCATCTTCACTGGAATTTCCTCCACCTCCTATTGCAGGCGAATTTGTCATAAAGCCTTGTATGTTTCCGACATTGTAACGAAATGAGCCAATATCACTACTAAATACGGATCCCTTTGGTCGATCAATAGAGTAATGCATAGTGAATGCATTATCATCGGCTATTACCCTCTCAACCGTAATCACAGTACCATCATCTAGAGTTATACTCTTGTTTACAAGCTGCCCGTATCCCTCTTCGGCAGCTTCTGAGAAGCTGGATGCGTTCAGCTCCATATTCAATATTTTGTTTCCGTAATAAGTTAATGCCGGATATTGATAGGTTCCAATCATGAATACTAAGGCGGCAGCGGATAGCCCAAACCACAGTACAGCTTCGTTTTTCTTCTTTTTATTCGGTACACGGTCTAGTGCATTACGAAGTCTGCTTTCCAGCTCTGACGGTGCCTGTATTCTGTCCGAGGTCTGCTTGTGTTCTTGTAATCTCTCCTCGATCGTTCTCATAACGATCACCTCCGTTCATTGATTTCAATTTCACTAACCCCTGTGAGATTCTGGATTTGATCGTACCAATCGGTGTATCTGTCATGTCTGCAATGGCCTGATAAGGAAGGTCATGTATATAACGAAGCTCGATCGCTTCACGCTGACGTGGACTGAGCTTCGACAGAAGCATGCTCATGTCCATTTCAGATTCAAATTGAAGATAAGGATCGTCTTCAGTCAGATTCGTTATGAATGACTCCTGTTCTCCATCAATGAGAATCCATTTTTCTTTTTTACGGAGTAATGATCCGCAATGATTAACAAGTATCGTTTTACTCCAACTGTAAAAAGCTTCTCGCTTCTGTAACTGATCGAGCTTCTCATATAGAGTTACGATCATATCTTCCATTGCATCCATAGCATCATGCTTATTTCCCATGTATTTGTAGGCAAGACGGTAATAAGCGTCCTGATCAGCTAAGATGAGCTGTAATAAAGCCTCTTTCTTCCCCTTTTGAGCTTGTTTAACAAGACGGCTTATGTTCATAGACTCCCCCCTTTTCATAAATAAGAGATTTATATCGCTATAAAAGTTCATTTTAAGCAAAAAAACAACAAAAAAGGAGCCGATCCTAAGATCAGCCTGTTCGATACTTCTTAGTCGCTTTGTCTCCCGAAGCTCTTCCACTCTTTTTGCGTTACTTTTCGAGAATCCTTACCAAATTTCGGTATGTTACTCACTTCTTTCATTTCGAATGTTCTATGGCATTAAGGGTAAACTACGGGTGAGGTGATAAACATATGAGAAAATGGATGATCGTACTCCTTATCTTGATCATAATGAATGGATTTTCTGTAGCTGAGATTAGCGCCACACCCGATCCACCTGAGGAATCCTATCAAATGGAACAAAGCGGAACTGTTGAACCTTTTCGACGGGGCAGTTTTCGTTCACCAAGACGCAGCTATAATCCCGGAATTCGTAACCCGAATCGCACAAATCAGGGAAGACAGGATAATAATGTGAACAATCCTTCCCAACCCAGAACGACGCCTACACGAGGAACTGGATTTGGCGGTCTTGGCGGCCTATTCGGCGGGTTGGCATTAGGTACCATTATAGGATCATTGTTTAATCCGTTTGCAGGCTTCTCCTTGGGCGCACCCGTGCTCTCTTTGCTCAGTTTTGCATTATGGATTATCGTAATCGTCGCGGTTGTTCGTATGTTTCGTAATCGTAGGAAGAAAGAATATTAAAAATATCCGGCCGTTAAAGTCTTAAGCCCACAAAATGGCATAGGATTCTTGCGGCCATTTCTCAACAGGGATAAACATAATGATAAAAGAGGGCAAGGAAACGATATTAGTTATATAAATCCTGTATTTTCGAATTAAAAAAAGACAACCTCCGATGAAATCAGAAGTCATCCTTTTTAAGTTCACTTAGTTAGAAACTCTTGGCTTGGTTGGATCGCAATTAGGGCTTTGTATTTCACCCAGTGCAGCCAGCTTTGATAAATAATAACATTCTTCTCGATACATATGGTCTGGCATTAACGGATTGATTCGATCCAACACTTCACCGCGCAGCTCCAATTCCTCAAGTTCTGCCAGAAAGTGCATGAATACTTTCATTTCAAGGTCTACATCCGCATGAAATTTTGTGAGTGCAGGAAAGTCTTTTAAATGCGTACGTAAATATCCTGCCATTTCCACTGACTTGAGGTAAAATCCTTTGAAATTGTTCTGAAATGCATTACTTTTCTCAATAAGCTGCATTTCAGCAAAATCCAAATCAGCAGCCAGACTGGCTGCATGGCCATATGCATCCTGCAGCCATAGCATATCATAATGGAGCGGATGAAATACGGGGACATCTTGCCCTTCAAGCAGCGCTTTTAATATCCGCTGATACTCCTCTAATTCGTTAACCATATGATTAATGAAGGAAGGCGTCAGAAGGATATCTACCTTACCCATAAGCTGACGTTCCAGCAAATATAATTTGAAGTTTCGAAGTTCTTCTGTGGCTCGATGGGCTTCATAGGTCAGATTTGATATATTTGTCGATGCATCCGAACGTCTCGCTTCATTGAGCAGGGTATCAAATCGGTTCATCAAACGTTCAGCGGTGGCGACTTCCTCTTTTTCCTTAAGTGAAAGCGCAGTAAAAATAAACCGACAATGATCACCAAGAATTTGCAGCCAAAACCGATGCTCATACAACGCATCACTCATCAAATTCATCCTCCTCTCACAGCCGTTATTCTCCAAAATATATGCTGTTTGAGGTTAAGTAGAACGATGGTAGGTCAATGCGCTTATTTGCCTGTCATATATCCTTACTGCACAGGTTTAATCGTCCTTCATAATGTCATATCCATATGCAGCGTCTGCCATACAGGATCATCTTCAGCCAATCTGTCCTTGAAGCCTTTTGCTGTCCAAAAAGGTATGGCGCCTGGTAAGAAAGCATGCGTATGCAAATATAACGTTTCATAACCGGCAGCCCGGCTAAAAGAGGCCGCTGCTTCGAATAACGCCGTACCAATGCCTGAACGGCGACAAGTGGAGTCCGTGTAACACTTGACGACTTCAGCGGTTGTAGATAAGTCATACCTTCCTTCGATCTGCTTAAGTCTCCCATCGTAGGGACAGATTCCAATCGTACCCAGCACAGAACCGTCCTCAGCTGTAGCAGCAAAAAATGCGGCATTCTTTCTCAGCACATAATGCTGCTCAAATTGATCCAAATCCTGTGGAAGCTGTTCCGATGACAGCATAGGAAATACTTCCTTCCTCATTTTTATGACAAATGCAATAACTTGATCATAAGGCTTTGCTTCGATCTTGTGTATCACGTAGGCCTTCGGTACATTGATGCTGCTCATATCTACTCCTTCTGTTTGCATGTATTGTTGTAAAGTTATTGTATCCTAAATGTATAATGTGCAGCTATATAATAAGTTACTATTTTAGATATAGACGATACAACGATGAGGGGAGCTTTCATTCCATAAAAAAGAAGTCCCTGAGTAAGCTTGCTCTCAAGGACTTCGCTATTAGTATTCGCTAGATATCATTGGATAGAAATAGTAATGTGTTTATTGGAACTTAGGAAATGGATCCTTGAATTCTCTCCAATTAGAGAGAAGCTCAGCTTCAGTTAATAGTGCTGCATCAAGACTCTCCTCAATTTCGGTGCGATTCATATCAATTCCAATGAACACCATCTTAGTAATCCGGTCTCCCCACACATCATCCCAGTCGGGAATATCCGGGATCCTCCCATTGAAATGAAAGTCAATTTCTTCCTGGCTCAGTGAAGCAATCCACACTCCTGCTGGAGAGAGCTGTTTCGATGTCCCCGCATGACTAAATGATAAGGCTAGATTATTGCGGGTAGCGAGCCACATCAGTCCCTTGGATCGAACAATCGTCGAAGGATATTTAGATATCCAGCGGAGCAGCCTTTCCGGATGAAAGGGTAACTTGCGTTTATACACAAAGGAGTGAATTCCATATTCTTCTGTCTCTGGTACGTGTTCTTCCTTTAACATTTCTTTAATCCAGCCTGCAGACTGACTTGCTTTATCGAAGTTGAAGCGGCCTGTATTTAGAATATCTTGTGGATCTACACGTCCTTGTACTGCATGAATCAGCTTCGCCTCGGGCTGTAAGGCAGTTAATGCCTTCTCAAGACGAATCAATTCTTCTTCTGTAATAAGATCTATCTTATTAAGGATCAGTACGTCACAGAATTCGACCTGATCCGTTAATAAGTGTACAATCCCACGTTGATCTTCTTCACCGACTGCCTGACCGCGGTCTTTTAAAGATTCTTTAGAATTAAAATCGATCCAGAACTGTGCAGCATCCACCACCGTAACCATCGTATCAAGGCGAGTATATTTAGTTAGATCTATGCCGTTCTCTTCATCTACATAGCTGAAGGTTTGAGCTACGGGTACAGGCTCTCCAATCCCGGTTGATTCTATTAATATGTAATCAAACTTTTGTTCCTTAGCAAGTCGTTCCACTTCGACAAGAAGATCTTCACGCAGCGTACAGCAGATACAGCCATTAGACATCTCAACCAATTTCTCATCTGTTCGAGATAAGCCGCCTCCATCTCGTATCAAATCAGCATCGATATTGACCTCGCCCAAGTCATTAACGATGACTGCTACTCTAAGACCCTCTCGATTGTTTAACACGTGATTCATGATCGTTGTCTTTCCAGCGCCTAAGTATCCACTTAGCACAGTGACGGGTATTCTGCCATCGTTCGCAGCGTTTTGCAGATCCATTGTACAGCTCCCTTTCAAATGTAATTTCTGGATTGAATAACAAATAGACGGAAGTATTAAAATCAACACTTAGTACAATAAGGCTTCCATATAAGTAAGGAAGCCTTATAGAGTATCCATTACAAGGTTACCAGCTGGATTTCTTTACTCCAGGGATCTGACCCTTGTGCGCCAGTTCTCGGAATACAATTCGGGACACACCAAATTTACTAATATATCCACGTGGTCTTCCGCTGACTGCACAACGATTATGGAGCCTTGTTGGTGAAGAATCTCTCGGCAGCTTCTGCAGCGCTTCATAATCTCCCTTTTCTTTTAACTCCCTGCGTTTATCCGCATATTTTTGAACCATTTGCTGTCTCTTTAGTTCCTTCACTACTTTGGATTTCTTTGCCAACGAAACAACCTTCTTTCGACCTTTTATTCAACACCCTATATCAGACATATTGCAATTCTTAGAATTAACGAGTTTCACGATGCAGCGTATATCTTTTTAATCTCGGGCTGTATTTTTTCATCTCTAACCTTTCGGGGTGATTCCGTTTGTTCTTCGTCGTTGTATAATTCCGATCACCTGTCTCAGTGCAAGCCAAAGTCACAATTACTCTCATTGCGTTTCACGTCCCTTTATAATAAATTTTTACTTTTTATGCTTAAGTCTCTGTTTGAACTTATCAACACGCCCGCCAATTTCCGTATTCTTTTGTCTTCCGGTGAAGAACGGATGGGACGCTGAGCTGGAATCTACACGAATGACGGGATAGCTGTTACCGTCCTCCCATTCCATGAACTCTGATGAAGTCTTCGTAGAGCCACTGAGAAACTTGTAGTCTGCACTTGCATCCAAGAATATGACCATTTGGTAGGTTGGGTGGATTCCTTTTTGCATCATGATCCTCTCTTTCTTTGCCTGTCGCTATTTATTCGTAATCATTACGATTAACTAAAAACACTTTATTACATTCTTTCACTTCTGTCAACATAAGACGAAAAAGAATAGAGTTGATCAGTTCTATGACTCTTGCTTTATTGGACCATCGTGTTCGGAAAATAGTCATTAAATGCATTTTTTATCTTCGTGTAATCCATACTGCTCTCTTCAATGATTACTTTGCGTCTGGCTTTGATCATCACCTGCTCCATATCTGCAAAGCTGCAGCCCTTTAACAACTGAGCGGCGTCATCAATTAAATTGGATTCCACAGCCTCATTCCACAATAACTTAGATATATAACTCCTGCACTCCGTCTCCTCAGGCAGATCATAGTGCATCCGCGTATCAAATCTGCGCCAAATGGCGTGATCAAGTTCAGCTTGAAGATTGGTGGCAGCTACAAATATACTGGAGCCATCAAATTCGTCCAGGCACTGGAGCAGAGTATTAACAACGCGAGCCATCTCTTTAACTTCATCAATTGAATCTCTGGCCCTGGCGATAGCATCCACCTCATCCAAGAACAGCACACATGAAGTAGATTTGGCATACTCAAATATTTTTCGCAAATTACTGCCTGTCTCCCCCAAATGACTGTGAATGATCGCATCCAAGCGAACCATGATGAGCGGCAGATTCAATCGTTCAGCAATATAAAAAGCAGTCAGCGTTTTACCTGTACCCGGAGGTCCGAACATGACGATCTTATTCGGCATCGGTACATCAGCAGCTTCAAATTTATCCTGCATTTGTTGAATCTGCAAAAACTCCTCAACAATCTTGGCATTCGCTTCGTTCAGTACGATATGCTTTACCTTTCTTCTGCACTCAGCTGGACTATATACGGATGCGGCATCGATTCCCTTTGATTTTGGCAGCATCTTTGATTTGTTTTTCTGTTGACCCATGGTATTCTCCTGTCATATATACTTTCGTTTATTAGTAATTATTACGATTAACTAAGAGTATAGTATTGCATTTCTTTATTTTTGTCAAAGTAGATGACTGATACTGCAGGAAAAAGAAATAGACCGTCCCTCTTTAAGGAAACAGCCTATTCGTCAATCTATCAATCATGGACGACTCTATATTAATCCCATATTCTTATTCTTGGAACCTCTGCAGTCCGTAAGTAATCAAGCAATTGACCCGTATGTACAGATTCATGATATGCAATTCTTAATAACATATCTCCGAGTGTTCTTATATACCCAACATCTGAGCGATCAATTTTAATATCCTCCAGGTCGGATTGTTCAAATGAACTGACTGTTTCGAGAAATGCATTTCTATATGGCTTAGCGAATTCAATTTCGCTCTCCACAGATGTATACGGTTGTGACTCAAATGGTGAAGCAAAGCTCTTTAAACTTCCACGATTTAATATGGCTAAATGGTAATAATATTCCGATTCTAATACGTGACGAATCATTTCAATGCAGCTCATTGCTTGATCATCTGGCTTCCAATTCAAATACTCAGAAGGTATGGATGTCCATACTTTCATACTTCTTCTTCGTACTTCTTCAAAATTCATAATAATCAGGTCCGTGGATTTCATTAGATATAACACCTCATTTTTTGTTCAACGCTAGATTTGATGCTAGTAAAATATTACCTCAATTTATTTTTACGCACAAGTGTTCTTATATATAAAATCCCGTTGATCTTGTTTACTTGATCCCTTCATTAAAATATGTAATTTCATTGCCGTAAATTAAGCTCCTAAAGCCGTTCTTATGATAAGGCATTAATTCATCTGCCTGTTCGATATCTAACCAAGCAATTTCCGAAATTTCATCTGGTCTCAGTATCTCTTCGATTCCTCCAATATGGCCTGATTCTCCTGTTACACGAATCAGGCCATGGGCCATTTTTATATTTTTTGAACTAGGTGTCGCAATTCATAACTTAAAATGTAGATTCTACCTGTTTTATACTTGTTTTCAAGTGGCTCAACCATAGAATAAACGTATTTATTTAATAATGATATTTTCCGGTAGGCCAGTTTTCTCATGATAAGCTTTAAAGAGATGGTGGTGGGGCATCGGCACCATGCCTTTTTCCATGGTTACGCCTGTCTCGACAAACCGGTACTTATCAAACGGGATCTTTCGTAATCCGTTCTCGTCAAGTAGTCCATCCCAATCTTTATCTTTATTCGCCCATAACCCTTCACCATACAATGTAACTCCTCCAGAATAATCCGTGAACACCGCGCCATATTCTTGAAGCGCTCTGGCAATAATCTTCTCTTCACGAGTCAGATCATAAGTATCCAAGTCTAGACCTGGATCTAATTGAATCAATGCTCCTTCCGGAATTCCATTAGGAACCGCGCCGTCTGTCCAAATAGCAGGAGGATAACAATGCTCAAGTAGCCCGACCATAGAGCATGCACAAGCCAGTTTGTGTTCAATTCGTCCTTCCATAATTTCATCATGCATGATTAAGCCAGCAATGATGGGTACTCCTGATGCACGGGAAGGGCCATACAAATGAATGCTTTCGCCATTATGAATTCCGAATTCTGCAGGGTCGAAGACTCCGCTTCCGTTCAGGTCATATCGTATGCCTGTGCAGGACCACCAAGTACCGTCTGGTTTTTTCTCAGCTGCCCACATATCCCAAACTATACCTTGCTCATAATCAATTAGAGCCATATGAGCGTCAGATTCCTTATCCGGAATGGCTTCTTCAGGTATGGGAACGTCTACACCAAAGCCAGGAGCGTGACCTAACGGATGATTCTTATTGCTTCCAATGAAGTTCTTTGAGTTCATGTAGAAAGCCTTACCTTCTCCCGTATGCTGCATCATTCTTTTGCCAATATGGAATGTAGGTGTATCCTTGGTTACCTCATAAACCGGGATGGTCCAAGAGTGCAAATTGATATGAAATCCTTTTTCCTGATCCGCCTCATACAATAGATCAATAAAATGGGAAGAGCGTGCAACGATCTTGGGGTTAATTTCAATTTTTGTATTCCAAAAGCTTTCATCAGAAAAAAAACGTTTCTTCACGGTGATCTCATCCTCTCGTTTCTGTAAAGCCTTATTCAATAATTTAGTCTCTACCCAGTGCTTGATAGCTTGCTAGCTTCTCTTCTAGCATTTTCTGTACGTCCGGATTGTTCTTCATTGTGTCTACGAACTTATCCCATGCTTCAATGGATTCCTTGCCCATAATGACGCGAATTTTCATATCCTGAACCTTCTTGCCCCATTCAGGCATATATTTATTCTCCGTCTCAGACGTGACGCCGTTCATATTATTATAATAGCCAAGCTCGATCCGTGTCTTAATGACTTCTTTGTCTCGTTCATAATATTCAACTGGAAATCCGTTCTTTGGCTGAATTCGTGCATGCTCATCAACCAACGTCCAGATGTTGTTGTAATTTCCTAAACCACTCTTCTTGTGTTCTTCAGTAGTCGTCTTCAATCCTTCTACAACAGAAAAATGCTGATCTGCTAAACCGTAGCTGGCAAGTTCCATACCTTCTTCCGTAGCCCCATAATCAAAGAATTCAAGAATGGCTCTCAATTTCGCCTCTGGTACTTTCTTGGAAATCAAGTAGTTTCCGAAAAATCCGCCTTCTTTCGGATAGAATGGCTGTCCGGTTGCAGGAGATTCCAGGGTAGGTACATGGACTAGACCAGCTTCAGGCGTCGTTGCTCGAAGAGTGGTAAGCATATCTCCGATCTGAGAAGCATCCATGGCGTAAGGTAACATTCCCACTTTGCCCTGCTTTAAGAAATCAGACATCTGAGAATTCTTAATAATGGCGAAATCAGGTGCCAATATGCCTTCATCGTACGTCTTCTTCATCCACAACAACGCATCTTTTTCAGCAGGCTCCAAATCACGCCAAATGATCTTGCCATCAACATATTTGAACGAATCGTTATGACCATGGAATACATCTTCAACGAAGGTCAGCTTATCCATCCAATTCTCTGCAACGTTTCCGATGTAACCCATTGTGTCCTTCTTGCCATTCTGGTCCGGATCCTCTTCCGTGAACGCTTTCAAAACATTATACAGCTCATCCATCGTTTGTGGTATTTCTAGGTTTAAATTCTTTAACCAATCCTCACGCAGCATCGGGAATCCTTGACCCCCAACCAACGGACGAGGACGAGGAATGCCATATACCTTTCCATTTACCTTTGTATTTTCAATTGCATCAGCATAAACCGAAGCTAAGTTCGGATAATCCTTTATGAATGGTGTGAGATCCCAAAAAGCACCTTGCTCAATGGCCTTTAAGACAGCAGAATCCCATATCCACTTGGTCAGCATGACGTCCGGTAATTGTCCGGAAGAGAGCGTTACCTTGAACTTATCGTCAAAACTGTTAGCAGGTTGGAAAGTAATGTCCAACTTCGTATCCGTGCGCTTCTCCATCTCCAGCTCTATCACGTTGTCCGCTTGAGGTGTCTCAGCAGAATAATTGATTGTGAAAATACTAATTTCGGTCTGTTTCTTCGATTGGACTGATGAAGGTGACTCATTATTATTTGAACTACTGTTGCTTCCGCATCCCGCTAAAATAGTCGTTAAGGCCAAGCTTAGAGACAGTACTTTTATTGAGGTTGTTTTTCTTCTCATTAAATTTTCCCCCTTAGTCATGTAATTTTCAGTTTTATTTCTAATAGCAGACAGGGACTTAAATCTCTGCATCTCCTCATCGTTTGTATTTCGTTCCATCTGCGGTATAAATGTAATACCATCCGACTCCTTTCCGCAATAAGACTGTTTTGATTACGAATGGAAACATATAAGATAAGTATAATTTCACTTGAAGGTAAGCGCTTGCAAATAATATGCGAATGAGGAAATCCATAAAATTCCTAAAAAAAGAAGCATATCCTGTTATAATGATTTTACTACAATCATGATTCTATTTATCATAAAGGAGATGAACTTGTGAGCAAATCGGTCTCACGTATATCGAAGTGGGGCAGCAACTTAATTCCATCACCCATCTTTCGAAAAAGCTTGATTCTATTACTCCTGATTACTTGTTTGCCAACGGCTTTAATCGGGTTAAGCTTATACTCGATTGGTCGCGAGCGAATTGAATTGGAGCTTACCGGCTCTCATGAACAGGTGTTGGCGAGTTCAATAAGTCAGTTTGATCAACAAATTAGCCTGCTTGAACAAAGTACGTCGCAGTGGGCGTTTAATCCACTGTTTAATAAGGACAATCTAGAAAATGACTTATCTTCAGAGCCGAACCTGACTCGTGAAATTTTCCGTTCACTCTCAATCATGAGCGAAACCAATCCGTTAATTGAAGAGGTCTATTTATATATCGACTCAACGGCTACTTTGATGTCCAATTTAGGCGGATATAATGAATTAGATAACGCTGAGCTTCGAATCAAATTACATAAACTGCTTGAAGTCAGAGAAGATATCTATTGGTCAAGTGAGATCAATCCCTCAGAGCTATCCGCTAGCACGAACCAATATAGTGAAGACTCCTTTAAATACATGCTGTTCCATCAGATCAGTGGGGGAAATGCGAATGAGCATGCTGTCATTATCGTTCAGCTGTCCTCACACAAGCTAAGAGAGTACTTCGGAAGCTTTGATAAAACTGGGGTATCGTTGCTATTCGATAGCACTGGTGACCCGCTGTTCCAACAAAGCGATGATCAGTTGGGATCGGCTTTCCCAAGAGATCACCTCAAAACTATGGTATTACATAAAATCAAGCAAAAAACTCACGAATCATTCGTATTTGAACATGAACAAAAACGGTATTCAATTAATTATGAATCCTTTCAGCGATTGGGATCGGAGTGGATTCTGGCAACTGCTACAGATTTATCACAGGTATCTGCACCGGTGGTCTTTATGTCTAGAATGATCTTGTTCATCAGCATTATAGGTTTGCTTGTCTCGATTATACTGTCTTGGATCGCTTCCAAAAGAATCTATCAGCCTGTAGCTCGGTTATTATCCAAAGTCTCTCCTTCCGGCAAGGAAGACATAAGACACGACACAGATGAGCTTGAATTTATTGGAATGCATATGGACAAGCTCTCACTTACGAGTCTGCATTTACAAAACGAATTAGAGAAACAACTACCTAGCCTAAGGGAAAGCTTCATCCTTCAGCTGATCCAGGGTCACCTCAATTATATGAAGGAGCCGGAGTTGAAGAGACAGCTCCATTATTACGGTTGGAATACCTCTAATCAACAATTTGCAATTGTCGTGATTCAATTGTTTGGACTTATGCAAGAAGAAGGTAAATTCAAACAAGACGATTATCAGCTTGCTTGCTTCGCAGCGGCCAATATCGTTAATGAGTTAACTGGCATTCGAGTTCCTGATTCACATGTTGTTAACTTGCAGAATATGAATCTTGCAATTATTACTGGTTTCTCGTCAAATCACCCAGAATCGGCTGTGAGAGAAGAACTACGGTCGCTGTCAGAACACATTGCGACCACATTGTTAAGCCTCCTCAAGATTCAAGTTACCATTACAGTAAGTGGTTCTGGACTTCAATTGAAGGATATCCCACAGACACTTGAAGATGCTTATCAGATTATGAAATACCGTAATCTAACGGAGTCGAACCAGATCATAGAGATTGATGACATTTCACTTAAAGGAGATTTCAAATTCCAATATCCTTTTGAAGCGGAGAAGCTTCTTCAACATTACATTCGCCTTGGACAAGAGGAGGAAGCATTACAAGCGTTTAAATCACTTATGCAAGAACTGAACGAAACAACAGGCATCGAGCTTTATGTACAGCAAGCTATGGCTCAACTCGTAGGCAACGTCCATCAAACACTGCTTCAGTCCGGCTTTAACGTGTTTGCAATCCAAGGCAGTACCAATCTATACGTTGAACTTGGAAAATTAAAACAATTAGCAGAAATGGAAACTTGGTTTAAGAACAAAATTATTATTCCGTATATCAGGGAAATGAACAACTCTTACAATACCCAGCTCAAACAAGCCGTCAAGAAGGTTATCCAATTAATTGAAGAGCACTATATGAAGGACT
The DNA here is from genome assembly GCF_042684905.1 of Paenibacillus shunpengii. Taxonomy (NCBI): domain Bacteria; kingdom Bacillati; phylum Bacillota; class Bacilli; order Caryophanales; family Paenibacillaceae; genus Paenibacillus; species Paenibacillus shunpengii. Next base: position 2,490,757 of record NZ_JBHUMJ010000002.1, read on the forward strand.
GGTCCTTCGAGGAATACGCTGAACAGGTTGGTGCTGCAAATATTTCCTCCCTAAGCCGATCCTTTAAACAAACGACGGGCATTAATTACGTGGAATATGTATCAAAGGTGCGTATTGAGAAAGCGAAGAAGATGCTGCTGGATACTGATCTTCGGATCAATGAAATTGCAGAAAGAACGGGATATCAGCATTCTTGGTTTAATCGTGTGTTCAAGAAGCATGAAGGCGTTACTCCCTCACAATATCGCGAAACACATAAAGGAAATATATGATAACAATGCACACCCCCGACAGTTTATACTGAAGGGGGTGTGCATTGTTTATAAATATAAACTGTTACAACGCCTAAAGCAACCGCTGAATAATTACCGCAGATTCAGCTCGCGTAGCGGTTCTATTCGGACTAAATTTACCGTTATTTAACCCGTTTAAGATCCCAGCCTGCTGTAAATCGTAAACTGCGTCTGCTGCATAATTACTTATTTCTGAATGATCACTAAATACTACCTTCTCTTTAATGGAATTCAGCTTCGTTCCTGAAGCCTTAACAGTATTTGCCGCCATTACAATCATCTCTTCCCGAGTAATGGTACGATTCGGTTTGAATGTGTTATCCTTGTAACCACTTACAATACCTAACTTATGAGCACTTGCAATTACTGCAATATACCATGCATCCTCTTTTACATCCTTGAAATTTGCTGTTGATTCAGATGTATCCTTAAGATCGTAAGCATTAATTAACATTTGCAGAAACTCTGCACGGGTAATTTCACCATGTGGCTTAAAGGCTTGTTCACTGTAACCTTTCACGATTTGTAACGCAGCCAAGTATTCGATCGCTTCCTCAGCCCATTGTACATGATGCAGATCAGAGAACTTCGTTTCATTGCTCATGACCTCGTATTTGCCAAGCTGGTTCGTATAGAACGATAGCTCTTTGCTGTTGAGGTCATACTTACCTTTCTTATATGATTTCTTACCGTCTTCTGAAATATGGTACGCCACGACCATATGCTTTTTCTCCATATCAGCTAGAGTGAATGGAATGGTAATTTGGATTGATTCTTTAGATCCCAAGTTTAAAATAGCCTTCCCATCCATCAAAACTGAGAATTCAAGTTTAGTCACCTTACTTGAATCCAGCCCAGATTGATCAAGGTTGGTGATGATAAACACCACATTGTCTTTAACAGCTTCTAAAGTCTGTAAGGTGTAGGATACAGTAACGAAGTCGTTTTTTATTGTTATTCGCTCTATTCCATTTTCAATTGCCTTTGTAAGAACTTCAGAATTTAGTTTAACTTTTACCGAGTTTGCGTCAGTATTGTCAGGCACGACTATGGTTACGTTCTGATCAGCATTCTCGATTGCTTTTAGCAGCGCATCCATCTCCACTTCGGTATTATACACGGCTCCTTCTTCCAGTTGAGCTGTATTTATTACCTTATCGGTTGATTTTTCTGGAGAATTTGTTGACTCCTTAGGCGTTTCCGACGACGAACCTCCTTCATTAGCTGCAGGAGAAGTTGTGACATCAAGAGTTTCGCTCGGCATAGATTGTTTTCCTGATATATCATAGGCTTTTACCTTAATTGAATACTTCGTTCTGCTGTTTAACCCCATGATGTCGTAAGTTGTGCCTGTTACTGTGCCGATTTGTTTATCTCCCTGATACACATGGTATCCCTTAACCCCAACGTCATCGATGGACTTCGTCCAATTTAATACGAAACTAGATTGTGTGATCTCAGATGCTGTTAAATTCTTAGGAGGTGTCGGAGCTTCAAGGTCCTCGTAATATTCGTAAGCTCCCCGATCAAGGGATGCTCCCCATGGTCTAGGCACTCCATCCAAATCGAAATCAGTTCCAATATTACTGTTACCCGTATTAATTGCTGGAGAGTCCGGAAGCAGACGGAAATCTAAGCCTGCCGGATCCACAAACCGCGGATCTGCAATGACATCATTTGGCCCTTTAATCGCTGCTGGCACGCCTGCTGCGACTCCTCCGAAGTAAATATTATAATCGTATTTGACGTTCGTGTTTTTAATGTTACTCGTTGCATTTCCTTTGGGGTTCGTGGTGACGATGATATTGTTCATCATTCTTGAATCTTTACCGTCCTGGATAAACATATTGCCCCAGTGAATAAGTTCCGGAGTTCTCGCATTGTCATATGCCGTGTTGTTAAAGATATCGATGTTATGTGAATGATAAGAATGAATGCCAGACCCACCGTTGTGGTATACCAGATTGTTCTCCACTAACGTACGACCTGCGTAAGGAATGGCCACACTATTCGGATACAAAGCTTTAATCTGTCCGTTCGAGAAGTCGTCAATTATAATGCCATTACCGTCTGTAATCGTTTTAAAACGAAATGCCTCAACCCTTACATAATTGTTGTAAGATACATTATTTCGAATGATATATTGATAGTCGTTCGCATCATACTTCGCAGAATCCTGAGCATGGAAGATCGAGATACCGCTCTGCCCAAAAGAACTGCTCTGCGCTGTATCATGCACGGTATTATGTTCAATTGTTACGTAATCCGCTTGATCGGTATTGATTCCTCCACCTGGTACATCATGAACATAGTTGTTTCGAATGATGATATGTGAAGGTATCGCTTTATCCACAAAATTTGCGCTCACGCTGTGCGGTCGTACACTAATACCGTTAGTTTGAGTTCTCAGAATGCGCTCGTCCATCCAGCTAAAGTCCCCGGAGTAGAACAGATCAGTCACTTCTTTCGCCTGTTCATAAGTAATGTTTTTGCCATTACCAGATATCTCTAAGCCTTCAATAGTGATATACGAGGCCGAGTTGATCAGGATATGGTTCCAGCCCTTTTTCACATGAAGTTTCGGTTTATGCCCTGGATAATTTTTATAAGTGATAGGATAATTGGGTGCGCCACTGCGTCTAATAACGACGACACCCTCATTATCTCCGCGACTGAAATCCTCCACATAGGTTCCATCCATGATTAATACCGTATCACCAGGCTTTGTCATATCCGCAGCCCGTTGGATGGTCTGGAAGGCTTGGTCTTCTGAAAGACCGGTATTCTGATTATTGCCATTGCTTATATCGACGTAGTACGTTAAATTCGAAGGTCGATCGGTAATGTTGACGACCACTTTGGTCATCGAGGTGGCTCCACGACTGTCAGAGACCTCTACTAGAAAAATGTCATATCCAACGAATCCTTCTTTAGGCGTGTACGTCCATCGATCTTCAGTCGAATCAGGAATAACAGCTGTACCATGCTTAGGAGCTTGCAAAATAGAGAAGGTTAATGGATCACCATCTCCATCTTGACCATAAACATCTCCGGAAATAGATTCATTTAAGAAGGTGAATTCATTGATTGCAGTAAGAGACGATGGAGGCAGGTTATCTTTCTTGTAATCAATTCGAACCTTCGTGACCGACGAATCTCTTGCCGCTCCACTTGGATTCATGAATTCAAGTTTAATATATTTGTGACCTTCCGGCATATTCTCTGACTTATATAAGTATTTTCCGTAGTTTGCGGTCTCCTCGGCATCTGGGTTAATGAGCGTTTCAATTTGGTAGTGTGCTCCTTCTGACAACACCGTCCAATTATTCTCATCAGGAGATACGGATAACCGAATCCAATTACCGTTCTTCTCAACCGTTTCAATTTCAAAATCGACAATATCAGATCCGTTTTCTGGATTTTTATACATAATCCATGTGTTATCTTCCCATCCATTGTAAATTTTAATTCGATCCGCAATTAACGGTCCGCCTTGAGCTATTGAACTTGTTGTTAGATTTCCTGAGGTTGATTTCTTGTAAATTAACGCTTGTGACGTAGCAGGGTCTTCAAATGTAACTCGAGGCCCCTCATACTCTTCTCGTAACTCAAGAGTTTTGTAATTAAATGACACATTCTCAAGCAGAGATTTATGCCCATTGGATGCTCCATTATTCGTGAATTCAATCTTGAGATAGACTGCTCCTTCAGGAAGATTTGATGACGTATGTTTGTACTTTGTATACCATCCGTTATCACGGGAGGCAGTTTCATAAGCTTCAGATTGGAGATGTACTCCAGGATCTAATGGACGATAAGACTGGTTGTCATTCGATACATAAAATTTCATGAATGGTGCAGGATCTGTGTTAACCCATTCTTCGATTACAAAGTCCAAAATGTCCAAAGATGATGGACTTTTATAGATGACATAATCCTCTGTACCACCGTTGTTAAGAATCCGTGGCTCTTTCGGCAGAGCGCTTGGCCAGGATGCAGTCACAATATTGCTGGATTTTTCAAATATTTTGGAGAGATCGGATGCTTCATCTACGAACGTGGCTTTTGGACCTTCGTAAGATGGTTTCACAATATTCTCGTTATTCACGATCAAGAGACCAAAACCCGAAGTATCTGCTTCGTTATACTCATCACCACTCCAGATTGCCTGTTCGTCCCGGCTTCCCCCGTTATCGTCATCATTCACAGCAACGTCAAAACCTAACATGATTCCATCACTCGGAACGATGCCTAATGTACTCCACGGAATGGCAACCTCAACTGCCCAACCCCCATCCATGGCCACAGAACGAGACTTGACGTTGTCAATAGCTCGTCCCCTTATTTCAACAGGGACCAGATCACCGTAACCGATAACAAAATGACGATCATTTTCTTCCTCATAACTGTTCGTTTTAGCGTTATTGCCATCAAGGAAGATTTCGATGCTATCATCATTTCTTGGATCCGTATCGGAATCACGATGAACTTCAGCATCTCCTACCTTAAACCCTAAATAAAGAAAGTGTGGATCGGATAATGAACCAAATTCGACTTCATTATTACTGAAAGATAAGGAATAATCTAAATGCCAAGTATTTTCCGATAGGGTCCCATCGATCGTGGGACTTCCTTCGGTCGAGATAACGGGCTTAGTGTTCCCTGCTAAGGACAACGTTCCAAAGGTTGAAGTATTCCCATAGTTCGTGTTTCCCTTAGCGTTCCATGTTAATTGAGCTGCACGACCACCTACACCGTCAGTCGTGTCGTTATCATTGTTGCTTATATCAAATCCTATCTTTAATCTTTCCTCAGGCGTCACACCAAGGCTTGCCCAAGGAATTCTCAACTCCACATTGTATCCGCCTTCGATTGGACTAGTAGCCGTATGCAGACCGTCTAGAACAACATCCGCACTTTTCTGCTTTACAGCAAGCCGATTATCTGACCGAATCATAATCTGATAATCGTCACTCTGATAGGCATTGGTCTTCCCATTATTACCGTCCAGAAAAATCTCAACAGAATCATCCTCATACAGCTGTGTATCATTATGATTGTTCACAACGGTTGTATCTAGAACTTGCACTCCTACATACAAATATGTTGAGCTCCAGACTGTGTTAAATCTAATGTCATTATCCGCGGCTGTGCCCACTGTCACGTTTGTTACCGGGGTGTCTAATGACCAAACGGCCTCATCTAGAATTCCATCCGTCTCAAGATATACATCTTCCGTTACACGCCCTGCATAGCTCATGTGATCGACTGCATTGTTCTGTTCGGCTGCCTCTACATGCTGAGGAACTATGACACTAAATGAGCTAAGTAAGGTAACTACCAATAAAATTACGGCCATAAGACCTGAAGTTTTTTTTATTAGCACAACATCTACTCCTTCTTAAAAATTACGTAAGCGTTTTCTACACATCAAATTAAATGGAGTTCCTGGCCAAGACCGACAAGGAAGGCTGATTGAAGTTAATTTCATGAAAATACAGCTTGTTCAGACACGCAGTTCTCTCCTTCTCAAGTTAAGATAAAATAAAGCATATCACGCCTCCTTTAGCAGAGTGCTTCACATACTAATTCAATTTATTGTGATCATCCCTTAACAGATCCTAGCATAACGCCTTTAGCAAAATGCTTCTGTAGGAATGGATACACCATAAGGATAGGTACCGTTGCGATGACAATGGCTGCCATCTTGATGATCTCCGGCGTTACCTGAACTTCTCCACCTGCACCTGCTGCTGCATCCCCAATATTTGTAGACGAACTGACGAGCATCTGCTGAAGAAGCACTTGTAAAGGCCACTTCTCGTTATCGGTAAGATACAATACGGCGTTAAAGAAGGTGTTCCAATAGCCAACTGCAAAGAACAGACCAAATGCAGCCATGGCTGGCAGAGACAATGGAATAACAATCTGGAAGAAGATTCGAAGGTCATTCGCTCCATCTATATAAGCGGATTCCTCCAGACTGTCTGGAATACTGTTGAAGAAGGTTTTAATTAATAGAGCGTTCCACGCACTAATTAGGCCAGGTAAAATGATGGCCCATAACGAGTTCATAAGCCCAAACTGCTGAACTATCAAATAATTCGGGATAATACCCGGATTAAAGAGCAGGGTGATGATTAATAAGGTGATAAATACCTTTCTTCCATAGAGTCTTTTACGTGAAATCATGTAACTGAAGGCTGCGGTGACAATCAAGCTAAGTAAGGTGCCTACTACTGCCAAGTACGTACTAACGCCGATTGACTGTAAAAATGTGCTGGTAGATAGAATATATTGGTAAGCTTCAAGCGAAAACTCCTTGGGGTACAGGGAAATTTCACTTGAGGTGAAAGAAGTCGAAGAAGTAAATGATCCTACGATGATATAATAAAAAGGAAACAATGAGACAAGTCCTATAACCGTTAATAACAAGTAATTAGCGACAGAAAAAATTTTCTCAGAGAAAGAATAGCTCACATAAATCCCCCTTTCTGCAATTGTTAGAAGAATCCTTCGTTCCCGAACTTCTTGGCCAGCCAGTTAGATCCTAGAATAAGAATCAATCCGACCACAGATTTAAACAAACCAACTGCGGTACTGTAACTGAATTCGGATTGTTGAATCCCGACACGATATACGTATGTATCAAATACATCAGATACTTCGGATACCAAACTATTTTGCATTAAGAATACCTGCTCAAGTCCGACATCCATCATATTGCCCATTCTAAGAATCAAGAGGATAATAATGACGTTGCGAATTGCAGGGAGTGTAATATGCCACATCTGTCTAAATCTGCTGGCTCCATCCATCCGAGCCGCTTCATAGAGCTGAGGATCCACACCAGCAATGGCAGCTAAGAATAGAATAGTTCCCCAACCGGCTTCTTTCCATATGCTCTGGCCTGTCAGCATGGCCCAAAAATAATTCGGATTCGTTAACCAATCCATCGGAGAAAAGCCAAGCTGAAGCAACATTTTATTAATGAGGCCTTCCCCCGTCGCGAAGAATGTGAAGGTCAAACTAGCGATAATAACCCAAGACAAAAAGTGCGGCAAATACACAATGGATTGAATTGTACGCTTGAAGACTTCCCTTTTTACTTCGTTTAACATTAAAGCAAGGATGATCGGTATTGGGAAAAAGAAGATCAAGCCCATGAGGTTAATGGCTAGTGTATTCCGAAGCAGAACCGGAAAGTCTGGATCTGAAAACAGTCGTTCAAAATGTTCTAAACCGACCCACTCGCTCTTCATAAACCCTAAGAATGGAGAATAATCTTGGAAGGAAATAAGGATACCGTACATAGGAAAGAACTTAAACACAATTAGCGCAATGAATCCGGGTAAACCTAAAAGGTAAAGGTACTTATCCTGCTTAAGTCTCAACCATATTTTTACCCTGCGCTTTTGCTGTAATATCGTCGTATCCGGAGGCTCTGCTCCCATGTCGTAAATAACATTCATAAGTACCAACCTCATTCCTTTTTAGTTTGTAATCGCTTTCCGTGTTATAGAATGTAGTCTACCCCGGTTACTTTCCGCAATAAGATTGTTTTGATAACAATCGATAAATCTAGACGCAGCAAGGGTTTGGCTATCTTACGAGTCTTTGCAAAAATGCTGTTAACCAGGAAAGGGTTAAAATAACGTCTTACTATAAAGTGTCAGAAGGAATGAAATGTAAATGATGAAGCAGAGACCCCGTCAAAAAAAGCCGATGGTGTACGTCACCATCGGCTAGCTTGTTTCCTTTCAATAACAAATTTAGTTTACTTATTGCTGTCCAGTTCTTCTAAAGCATTGATCAACTGAGCTAGCAGCCCCATGCTTACTTGTGAAAGTACTCTGTACCCATTCCTTTGCAAATCCTCTCCTCCCTTATTACCTTGAGAAGTCCCCGTAATTAATCCATCTGGAGTAAGGAAGGTGAGGAGCGAATTTAAGGTTCTCTTTAACTCTGGCTGGTATGAACTCGATAGATATTTCAGTTCAATACCTAGAGCTGTAGCTGCAGCGATTCCTGCGGAAGTAGATATTTCGACTCCCGTACCCGAATCATCAACATAACAGAACCATAACCCTTTATTATTTCTATAAGACCAGGCCACATTCCAAGCACGAATGAATTCTTCTTTCCAATATTCTTCAGAAGCTTCCGACAGCCGATTCTGACTTTTCAGCTCTTTGAATGTGCGGGCAATCCCTAACAGATACCATACATAAGCTCTTCCCCAGTTTTTGAAAGTATGCGAACCATTTTCTAAAAAGCGCAGATATAAAGTGTGTTCTTTCCAGAGCAATTTCCTTCTCACGGCTAATTGTAATAATGATTCTTCTGCTAACTGACTATCATCAAGGGTATTCGCCAAACAAGCTAAAGGGTAGGCTATCGTGTAGTTCCCTTCACAAGAAACTTCACTCTTATCCTGGATAGCCCCCTCTTTGTTCTTCCTGCTATTCATATAATTTATAGCTTGATATAGAATTGGATTTTGCGGATATATTTTGGCCATGATGGCAATTGGGAGCAATGATTCAATACCGTAAAATTGTCCATCTACAGGCTGACTTCTAGGATCTTCATAGATCAATTTATCTAGCTCCGTGCTCACATATAAATCCAAATGAGATTTTGCAGTTTCGCTATATCCTAAATCCATTAGTCCATCTAGTACACATCCCTCCATCCAGCCAAATTGCTGTATACTTGCTAAGGATGCAAAGCGATTACGAAAGTTGGTTATATTACCTTGTTTTGTTTCTGTCAGAAGATGTGGTTTGAATACAAGCTCAATAGAAGCTTTATCGCTCCCGTCTGTAAAGAACCACAAAGGCTCACTGCCCTTAATTAATTTAAGACCTACGCCTTCCCTAATTGCTACTAATGTATCTTCTTGAGTGAAGATAACCTCATAGGTTTGAAAAACTGAAGAGAATCGGATATCAAGATATCCAAGCACTTTTTTGGAAGCCAGGCTATAGATCTGCACCATTTTCTCTTCTCTAACATCTATTGCTACCGTTAATCGGAATCTAGTACTTGATTGCATGTAATCCCCAGGAACGTTCCAATGTAATTGAGTTACCCTATCGGGATCGGAACCAATGGGAGCTGCCTCCCATCCGAATGGAATCCGCTTACCGCTGGGAAGAGTAATACGTGTTGCCTCTATATAATCTGGTGTACAGTACACTTCAATCATCCCCTATATAAGTTTAGGAGCTTACACTAATTATTACAGCTTCATTCGCTGGTAGTTCACTAATTTGTTGTCCATCCGGCAATTCTACAATTTCACCATAATACGTTGCATTTATATGCCATCCATCTACCATGTGAAGCGGAATCTTCTTATCTTCAGGACTATAATTCACCAATATAACGATGCGCTCCAATTCATTTATAGGATGTTCTGTTATTCCAATATCCTGACAATCCACTTTAACAACTCTCTTATGTTCAAAGTGGCTGTACACCTCTCTATAGATCTTCCAATAAGGATATTGTTCAGGGTAATAGAGCGACTCCTTACTTTCAACAGCATACTTCTCAATAGGATACGTCAGTAAGAATACGGTTCCTTCTCCATATTTGGATTTTGAGAAACATATGTTTCCATCGCTTTCTGTACCTAGAATTTCTGCACCTATGGACTTTAGGCTGAGTTTAATAGGATTGTTCAGCTCTAGTTCAAATGTTTGAGGATCACCTAATATTGTTAAGGTTTCACTTCCTCTGCGATGACTCCGAGTTTGCACAGAAAGACCTGTAAGCTGCTCAAAATCGAGTAAAAATCCATCTGCAAGGGTAATAAATAAAGCTGCACCTTTATACACACGGTCAAGTAAATCGTTCCAGCGTTGCTTAGGAATTCCGTCAAAGCCACTTACACTTGGAAGAATATAAACATCTGATTCTTTTAAGGGCTGGTCTTCCAATTGGAATTCAAGATCAAACCCACTTTGTTTTGATAAAGTAAATGCACCTAAGGCAACTGCCCAGTGATCTTGATTGGTGTTAAGAATACAAACAGCATCAATATTTCTTGGAGGTAATTCTTCAAATGGAAGGTTCTTAATGACCTGGTTTAAACGGTTCATTTCCTTTAGCACGGGTTTAACTCTTCGATCTTCAGTAATAAGGCCTAACTCTCCTTCAACGGCAACCCAATCATAAGGAGCAGCATTTAATTTCGTCTGATCGTAGGCACACCACCATACCATTCCATGACAGCCATGAGCCCATAATGAGAACAGACTTGCACGAGCAAAATCACCCGCAATTTGTTCACTTGAAATCATGGGACCCATTGTTCCAATTTCTTCAGCAAAACAAGGCTTTCCCCCAAGATCAGCATAATATAAGCTTTCCGCAGTTGCGTGAACAATTGGCCTAATCGTATTGATAGGATCGACCCCAACATGAGGAGTCCACAACGGGTATGGATGTGTTGTCAGGATATCGGTTAATTCCCCTTGATCCTGCATTGTCCATTTTCCATTTGGTGATAAACTATGCATGCCTGAGATTAGAGGTCGGACAGGGTCTGAAGATTTTATCGCATTAGACAACGTGCATGTCCATAACCATGCTTCTTCTCTTGTGTTAACCGTACCCATGCAATTACATTCATTCCCCAGGTCCCAGGCAATAATTGCGTTCGAATATTTCATTTTTTTAATAAAATATTTAATGAATCTGACTTGCCATTGGATTGATCTTGGATCTGTAAGAATAGATCTTCCACGTAATGCAGGAGGAACGAATAACCTCCCGCTCATCCATCCAGTAATTAAGCCGACGATTAACTTAATACCGTGTTTTTCTGCGAGCTCAGTGAACTTAACAAACCGTCCCATCATCTCTTCTGATACGCCTGCTTTTTCTGCTTCATTATCTAAGAATCGCTCTTCACCAAATCGGTAACCCCTTTCTTGACCCTCCACACCATAGAGCATATCGATTGGCTGAAAGTCGGGCCAGAGGGGGAATACTCTTATGACTTCTATCCCCTCTTGTGCCATCTGTTGAAGATCTTCATCAACAATACTCTCTTGCCAATTGGACCACATTGCAGTACCAGCATGAGAAGCCCAATAATTACAACCTATGAAAAACTCACTTTCAAAAGGTAATATTTTATTTTTGTTCATCCAATCCCATCCCCCTTAGTTAAAAAATCTTCTGCTTAATCGATTACAATTTCTATAAGAACTTCTGATTCAACTGCTTCTATATGAACGGTGTATAATTGATCTAACAAGTGAACATTGACCGGCTGACCACATACCAGAACTTCTTTTGGTTCTTTTTGAGAATAAAAACCAAACAAGCCTCCCCCGCCTTTTAATATAACTACTTTTCTGTTTCCATAATCGTATTGCTTCTCTATTGCCGCTGTTGATGTGTACTTATCCAAAAGTCCACAGGAAGCAAAACCTTCTTTTATGGGCACAAGTACAAATATCTTCACTTCATTATCTTTTAATGTGAGGGGAAGAGTTGAACTATGGTCTAACCGATACGCTTTCTGTTCAAAGTGATCGAATATGATAAAATCATTGCCTTTCAAGCTCGGTATATCTTTTGGTCCGACCTCACCTCTAACATCAAGTTGATAAAGATTAACATTGAAGGCAGCAATCACTGCCGATTCACCTGAGGTATTCCAAATTTTTAGTGGAATTGCTTCCTCATTAGGATCTCTCATGATGCAATCTTCCGTAGAAACACCGCCTTGATCACATCGAAGCACCCTGCCGTCTGACAAGATCAGGGGCCACAGTTGTTTCGCATCCGTTGCTTCAAGAGGATCGCTAATATATACAGGTCCTCCACTAACCGCCCGTAAGACCGCATTATTTACAGCATGTTCGTGCTGGGTCCACCACATATCCCAATCTCCCCATATAAAGTTCCTATGATAGAGTGAATTATATGCATTCTGCATGGCGTGCTCTTTAAAATTTTGTTCCTTATTCGGGTAGAAGTCATCACTATTCCTTGATACGGCTGTCATCGGTCTATGCCATAGCTGTTCCAAAGACATACCCATACAATTAATAATAGTGCTTCCAAAATGGAGTCCAACGGATGCTTCTAGTGATTCGTGAGCATTTTTGGCAGCTTCTCCAATTGGCATCTGGTACTTCACATAATCAAGAAGTGCACTTTGGTTATCTACTTTTACAAAATCGACGCCTTGTTTTTTGAGATAATTATGCCATTCGCTCCAGAACGCAAACCCTTTTTGTTCCACTGGTGAAGGGAAGATTCTACCGCTATTTGTCTTATATAAGCTGTCCTTCATAGTAGCAACCTAATCACTATCTGGATGAATACCTTGCCAATAACCAGTGAAAGCATGCCAAACTCCAACCTTTAGAAAGTCATATTCACTTTTTAATATATTGATTGTTTTCTTGAGTCCACTTGGGAATTTCGCTGCTTCTTCTCTGAATGACAGTAGTTTATTGTCTTTAGTCTCTGACCAGCCATCATCAATCATCAGCCACTTTACTGGTAATTCCTTTTGTTTGAACTCTCTTGCCTTTTTTATAATCTTTTCTGAATCAACTTCGTGATAAAATGCATCCCAAGTACACCAGCCAAGATATTCAAGAATGTTCGGAAACTTCCGATCCTTAGCAGGCTTACCACAAGAATTTAATACATCAAAGCCTCTCTCTGTGGTCTCTCTCGTTAACTCATAAGGATCATCTCCTTTTCCAAGAACAAAGAGAGTTGAAGAAATATTAGTTAAACCCCCGGAGTAAGGACAAATACTTATTATTAATTCTTCTCCGTCTGAAGACAATTCGGTTTTATTCTGGTCGTCCGTTAAAGGTAATAAGTGATGATATTCAGAATTACATTTCCATAATAGAGACTGGGTTTTGGGCTTCAGATTTGAGACATGTTTACCGAATTGAGGTCTTGTCCACCATTTGGAGAACAAATAATTCGCCATAAATCCTTCACTGACGTCAAGATTACTTACTCTTAATTTTATAGAACAGTTAGATAAGAATGTTCTCGTATTTTTAAATGAATCGATAGGGAGATTTGATTTTATATAGGCTATAAGACCATCTTTATAAGTATCCATCTGAATAGATAGATTAATCTTCTCAGCAGCATTGCTATAGTGAATCACATAAGAGTGAAGCTCCTCTGAATGATTTGTAATCTCCGTTTCCACTAAAGTCAGGTCAATCTCAACTTCATCATCTAACAGAATACTCGGAATGATCTTATGAAAAAACAAATTATGATTATATACGGACAATTGATTATCATCGGTTTGAATACGATACACCGCTTTTCCCTCCTGGTAAATAATTCTAATTAATAATTTTCCTATGACTCTAGTAAGACCTTGCTTACCCTCCTTTTATCTTAACCCCCTCCTTTTGCTATTCATTTACTCCACATATTGAGAATAACATCGCCCCATACCTCTTAATATAATGTATTATTAAGATAGCCTATGTTTATTTAAGTATCCTAAGCTTTACGGTATCCACATGAGGACAAAGCGGTAGACTTAGTGAATTGCCGTTAGAAATTGAATAAATCCAGAAAACCTATGACGACTAACGACTCTCTAGAAATGGGTAGGGAAGGAACGCATACAAAATAGGACGGAAGCCATTTATGCAGCTTCCGTCCCGATCTTCTGGACAACTAACTTAAGTACCGAGTGCGGATGATCCCCATATGGTGGAGTTCATGTCCCGCAATACCGTACGCGAGAGCGCGCACCGTTATGTTTACGTCGTTGGCCGTTCCCTTACGAGACCAAGCCTCCACCGGCAGCCCGCGTAGCAGCGTGATCGTTGCTTGTCTTACAGCCTTGTAGTCTTCGGCCAATTGCGCAATTGTCCAGCCTCCAAAAGGAGGAATGAACACTTCCTGGTCGAACCCGGGCAGAGGTGTCTGGTCCCCTCTTGCAAACCGGAGCAGGCGATACGTCATGACCCGCTCCGAGTCCACAATGTGGCCCACGACTTCTTTAAGCGTCCATTTTCCTTCGGCATACTGATAAGTACCCTGGCTTTCTGTCAAGGATGACAGCAGCTCCGTCATTTGCTTCTCCTGTGCGAGCAGGATGTCAATGATGCTGCCTTCTGGCACTAACCGGATATACTCACCGATGTCTCCGGCGTATTCTTCTTTTGACGGTTTTTGGTTCATGAATGGTCCCCTCTCCATGAAATATATGGAATATTATAGCTTTCAATTTCAGATATTTCCACCGTCGTGAGTATGTTGTTATAAACAGTTCCTGCCTTCTACAAGTTATAATCCTATTTGTCCATCTTATTAATCACTATTTGTTGTTCCCAAATGTAATGGACCATTACCTTCAGTAGGTGTTCCTTCAGCAACCTGTAACCAGCACCAAGGAATTAGTTCCCACTCAGTAAATCCCTCATGTGGTATAACGTCAGGTTTTCTAATTTAAGAGAATTTCATACCACTTTTGTCCCACTTCAATATTAGATATCCGAACTAACTAGAGCATATATATGAGTATCTCTTGTTTGACTTTTATCTACTGATAAATCATCACATCTTAATGTACCTTCTAATTGAAAGCCTATCCGTTCTGGAATAGCCTTACTTTTATAATTTAAAGTATCACAACGAATTTCTACTCTTCTAGCCTTCAACTCTGTAAAGGCAAAATTTGTTATCCCTTGCACTGCTTCAGTCATATATCCATTTCCACTCTTACGCGTATCAATCCAGTAACCGATTTCGAATTTACCAATCTCCCAATCTGGCCTATGCAATCCAGATGAACCAATGAATTGGTTAGTTTCTTTATCAAATATCAGAAATCTCAGATCTTCTCTCTTAATAAACTTTACATGTGCTTCTCGTAAATTTGCTTCAATTGTCAGTTCACTTTGTTCGTATTGTGCAAAAGGTAACCATTGCTTGAGCTTATTGATCGATGAGATTATACTTTCGTACACTATTTTGCCATCACCAGGTTGAGGTATTCTGATCAATAGCCTTTCTGTTGTAAATTGGTTTGGAAAGTCAATTAGTATTGGATTCATTCTTTAATCCCCTCTGTATTTATTTTTTATTTGTTTTATCCGATCTTTAATTGATTTCCTATGACTCTCTTATCTCAGAAATTCAGAAATTTCCTCACACAACCAATATCTACGAACTTCAGACAACCAGATTATCTGTTCAACAACCATCACAGTGCTTCTACAAAAATAATGCATGATGTCTAACTTCCTAATAATACAATGAACTCCTAATCTAGTAACCTAGCTCTTAAGTTTATCTCAACCATCCCTTCTCTAGAACAATACCAAATAAGACTGGTGGAATGAATGAACTCAAGTAGAGCATATACCAATTCGGATCGAATACGAAGTACAGTAATAACCCTGAAAGTACGCATATAAATAAATAGTAGAAGATTATAATCAGCCGTGATAATCCTCTCAGTCGGTCATGCAGCAGCAGCATTACAAAAAAGAATAGAAATATAATTATCGTAAGTGGAATGATCAACCCTATAAAGAAAGAAAAGAAGCCGCTAACCGAACGAAAATAGGCATTAAAACCGTCATCGTGTGGATTCATTGAGCTAAGAACATACAAGGTAATTATTTCAGCTATGGTGCTAATGAAGACCCATAATACGAATTTGCTAAATTTTTCAGATCCCTCATTCTCGTTCACACTAATCCCTCCCTAGAGTAAAGACGTTTCGTCTATATTGAAAGTTGTTAGCTCCATTTAAAAAAGAAAGACCGTCATATGATGGCAGTCTCTATGAATACTTAACTACTCACTTTCTCCGGTACTTGGAAGTCTTGAATCCACTCTCCAATCTGCTCATTCTTCATCGGTTTTCCATAGTAATAGCCTTGCATGACATAACATCCAAGCTCAGTTAGGAACTCGATGTGCTCCTCGTTCTCTACACCCTCTGCGATGACTTCGAGATGGAGTTTCTCCGCCATCAATATAATAGCGTGAACAATCGCACGTTTGCTGGGCGTGTCCAGATCGTAAGTGAATAGACGATCGAGCTTCAATGTATCAATAGGAAGTCGGTCCAGCAAGCCTATTGAAGAATATCCTGTGCCAAAATCATCCATGGAGATACGGACTCCTGTATTTCGAATTCGATGCAGCTGCAGGATGATATCATTGATATCGTGGAAGACCATAGACTCCGTAATTTCGAGCTCAAGCATTTCTGGCTCAAGCCCAGTCTCCTGTAGCACCCATGGGATTAACTCCGTCAGATTATCGGTCTGAAACAACCGAACCGATAAATTGACCGAGATGGGCTGATAAATCCCCTGTGACTGCCATTCTTTACACTGGCGGCAAGCTTCTAACAGCACCCACTTGGTCATCGGTATCACAAGTCCTGTCTCTTCGGCAATCGGAATGAATTCACCTGGAGATATCTGGCCTAATCGAGGATGCTGCCATCTAATCAATGCCTCAAATCCGACCAAGCTGTTCGTCCTCACATTACACTTCGGCTGGTACACCATATAGAACTGCTGCTGCTCGATTGCAAGCTGCAAATCCTTCTCCAGCTCCATCTTCCTTACTTCTTTGACACCCATATCCTCCGTATAGATGCAGTACTGGTTCTTGCCGAGTCCTTTGGCCTTGTACATAGCGGTATCCGCATTTTTCAGCAGACTAGACCGTTCTGTATGCTGAATAGATCCGACACTGATTCCAATACTGCCCGTCACATAGAGCTCATTTCCTTCAATTCGATGAACCTTCTTAATTTCTTTGATAATCCTCTCCGCATAAGCTTCTGCTTGCTGTAGGCTGCAATTTTTAATAATGAACAAGAACTCATCTCCACCGATTCGAAAAACCTGCAGATCAACATTTGAAAACGGTTTTAAGCGAGACCCTACCTCCTGAATGAGCAGATCACCGATGTCATGCCCCAGTGTATCGTTAATCGCTTTGAACTGATCCAAGTCCAGAAATAACACCGCCAGCTCTTCATCATCTGCATAGGTATCAAAGAATCGATTCATCTCATTACGATTAGGCAGCCCTGTAAGACTGTCCTCGTAGGCCATTCTCTCAAGCACATGGCGGTCAAGAAATAAGGCGCACCATGACACTAGTAAAATAATGAATGTTGATACCGTCACGCCGTATAGTAAAAACAAATCCACCGAAGCTGCGTGATCATGTATCGGCATCTGTTCATGACCTGTGAATGTAGCGGCCTTCATACCTGTGTAATGCATTCCGCAGACCGCAAAGCCCATGACGATGGAGGATACCCATTTCAACCAGCTGGCAGAGGCTTGATTCCGGAATTTCAAGAACAAGAACAGCGCTGCATACGATGCGGCATAAGCGATGATGGCGGACAGGATCCAGAGCACGGGATCATAGCTGATGTCCATCGGCATAATCATGGCTTCCATCCCGACATAGTGCATCATAATGATCCCGCTGCCCATGAAGAACCCACCGAATGCAATTTTCAACCGGCTGACATATTGAGGCTTGGTGATGTAAAACGCAATAAAGGAGGAAACGACACTCGCCACCATAGAGAGCACCGTAAGCCACACATCATATTTCACGGCCGTGTGAACATGAAAAGCCAGCATTCCGACAAAATGCATAGACCATATTCCAGCTCCCATCACAAGAGCTCCCGCAAACAGCCAGAATAGCTGCATTTTGCCTTTGGAATTGGATATTTTAGACGTGATACTGAGCGCAGAATAAGAAGCCAAAATGGCAATAATAACGGAGAGCACTACAATATAGTAGTTGTAACCCCCTTGAATAATCATTATTTCACTCCTATGTATTCAATAATGTGTCGATCAGAGCATGATAATAGAGCAGACTCTATATAATATCGTCAGAATGATCAGAACCATTTAAGTGATTTTATATAAGATCAGTAACACTGCGTTATCCTTCTCAAGCAAAAAAGCCCTTCTACTTCTTAAACGAAGTAAAAGGGCTTTATCCTGATTAAGCCGGGTTCGTGCCTTTGGTCTTGGGTGCTGGGGAAGCAGGACTGTCATCTTCAACAAGCTCCATTGGATACAGCTTTTGGAACAGCAGGGTCTGAACAATAAGAAAAGTTCCTCCGGCCATCCAATATAATGGAATCGCTGCAGGTGCACTGATCGAGAAGAACGCCATCATAATCGGAGATATATAGCCCATTATAGCAAACTGCTTCCGCTGCTCTGCAGGCATGTTCTTCATCGAAATTCGGGTCTGCAGCAAGTAGATCGCCGCTACAATAATCGCCAGAATCACATCCGGCTCTCCAAGTGTGAACCACAAGAAGGTGTGACTGCTCATTTCCGGCATAAGCCTAATGGCGGTATATACACCAGTCAATATAGGCAGCTGAATTAGAATCGGCAGACACCCAATATTAAGCGGGTTGAACTTGTGCTTCTTGTAGAGCTCAAGCATCTCCTGCTGCATCTTCTGCGCACTTTCCGGATCTTTCTTATTCTCGTATTTTTTCTTGAGCGCATCCAGCTCTGGCTGCATTCCCTTCATCACACGCTTCATGTTTTGCTGAGATTTCGTCTGTCTGAGCATGAGCGGGAACAGCAGCAAGCGTACAACAATCGTCAATACAATAATCGCAAGCCCGTAGCTTCCCTGAAACCATCCCGCCATATGTGTTATGACATAAGATATGGGAAACACAATGTAATGATTAAAAAAACCAGGCGTACTACTCGTAATCTCTGTTACATTCGAACCGCAGCCTGATAACAATAATGCGATGAGCACACTTGCGATAATGCCGTATAACCGTAACGTCCGTCCAGGGAATCCTTTTGATTTGTCCATTGATATCCTCCTCGTTGATCGATCTTGCGTGTTATCAACGAGTGAAGGCACTCATCTGAATCATCATCAGGAGAAATTTTAATTCTACGAATCATTCTTAATATGGAGCGTACAGCCCGTTTTTCTCCAGTCAGGCGCTGAGATGGAATGAATTCCGGCCATTCCGCAGTTCGCCTTATCCCAAATTCCTCGAGTCTTCCCATCAGATGAAGCAGCGATGCACAGGTAACGGCAAATACCAAGCCGGCAGATGCCAAATATGGAATCAAATGATGCAGATCTTGAAGCTCAAACCATAGCAAAAGGATTCACCTCCTTTAGATATCTATCATTATACTCTTTTTAATCCCAGGATATAAGGGGAAGCTTTCGCCAACAAAAAAAAGCATGTCGTCGTAAGCATACGCCTCCATGCTTTGGATCAGCTGCTGTTCAGCCTATATTTAATTAAAGCGCTCATTCTCTCCATTCATTACACGTGCATCATCCGTAAATAATGCTGTGTATTCTCCGCTGCTTTTTCTTCCTTGTTGTCAATCAAGCCCTGCTCTGTCCAACAATTGAGGCAATCTTCTTCTGTAGCGCATAATGCAGCATCCTCACAGGTATAACAGTTCTGTAAATACAAGCGGGTTATTTGATCGGGCATTAACTCTCTCATGACTCTCATCTCCTTCTTATCTCTTGACTACAATGTAACATGAATCCTATTGTTAATTTGTGATTATTTTCACATACATATAAAAAGAGTTGAGGTAACCCGATTGCTTGTAAACGGGATGCGGACCGACTGCTGATAATGATATGAAATGGATTGAACTGCGGCCCTTTTGACTACACTAGAAGCACTATAAGGAAGAAATATTTATTGATTTCGTATACTGCTTTCCACTCAGTCCTTCTGTAATTTTAAACTCCAAATTTTGTTCTGTTCTTCTTAAAAAATAGATTTCATCACCATAATAGGGGACATCGTTATTATCTGCATATTGCTGCTCTTCTAATGGAAGCAACTCCTTGTACAGTGCAATTCGTTCCCCTGTCCGCCTATCAATATATGTTAGGAGACCTTTGGTATTGGAGCGAATTAAAAAGAAATCATCCTCCACTGCTTCCACAGCATATTTACCCTCTACTCCGCCGAGCTCGATCAGATCATAGGTTTCCTTCACAGATCCTGTATGGTCCTCTAATATCCGAAGCTTTATCCCATCGGTAAGCACAAGTTCTTTTCCGTTCACAGATACTGCCGCATTATTTGCGAATCGTTTAAAATAATTTACCTTGGATTGCCTGATTACTGCACCGTTCTTCATGATCACGGTAAATACCTGCTGTTGAACCATGGGCTCGCCGTAAATATCTGTGATCCTTAGGATAATGAGCCCTTGATTTGTTTTTGTAAATTCGAAGGTATGTGGATTATATGTTTCTGTTTGGAAATCATATAGCTGTTTTGTTACACCTTCGCTATTCGTTGCTGATAATTTCCCGTCACTAGAAATACGATAA
Organism: Paenibacillus shunpengii; assembly: GCF_042684905.1. NCBI lineage: Bacteria > Bacillati > Bacillota > Bacilli > Caryophanales > Paenibacillaceae > Paenibacillus > Paenibacillus shunpengii. Next base: position 2,511,438 of record NZ_JBHUMJ010000002.1, read on the forward strand.
TTCAAACCTCCGTAATGACTCTTGTTGTGACCAGAATAGATATCCGAAGCAACAATGGTTTTCACTTCAGGTTCATATTTCAGACCCGTACCTTTTAGAGCGTCTACCAAGAACTTAGCAGGCACAAAAACTTCCTCGTTCCTTGTCCTTGGAGAACCCTTCATCCTCGTACTTTTACCATTTAACACCGCTGTATTGCTTCCAATCCGAATTGCAAAGGAATACACCTTGCCTCTTACTGTAATACGATTTCCGTTTTGAACAACGTTTGCTCCTAGCTGCTCGGCTATTGTCTTCAAAGGCAAATAGGCTAATCCCTTGTCTACGACTGTACTGCCGCTGATTAATTCATTCGAATCCAAATACAGTTCATATTTTATGTCCGTTTCTGCTCTGACAGCAGTCGGCTCTACCGAGTATGCTGATAAAAGGATGGCGCTGGCAGCAAGGGCCGCACCTGCTTTTTTGAATCCCGAGTTCATTTCATATCCCTCCATTTATTCAAACCTCATAGAGCTTAACGTCTAAATAATAAAATATGTTTCAAGATAGTTCGTGTATATGAGAAAAAAGCCGGCTTTCGCCGACTTCTATCTCCTGCATACGACCAATTCTGATGTATTCCAGACTGCTCATGTTCTATTACTCGCCCCGGTTCTGCAGATCACTCCATACTTTCTTATTACTGTACTCCTTGCTCGTACTAATATCCCGGCCGAACCATTCGGGTGCAATGAAATTCTCTGCTTCCTGTAGAGTCAGGAATTCCACCTCCAGCACCGCCAGCTGGATCTGGTCATATTCATCGATCTCGATTACTCTGTTATTCCACGCAGCCGTAGTTCGCTTCTTCGTCAGCGGAATGGTCCCGTGAGCCTCCATAATCTGCTTGTACAGCCCTTCCGAGATATGGTATTCGACTTCCTCTCGTGCCAAGCCCCACCCTTTCTTGAAGGTATGGGTATATTCTACTTCGTTTGTGCTCAGATCTGTTATCTTCCGGGCTCTCAGCTCCTGATCCCCGTCCAGCGCCAGATACGTCTGTTCTATAAACTGCTCTTTCATAATGACGATATCTCCAGCTTGTATTAAAGCTATTGGATAGGCTGTAAGCATAAATTTGCGTTCGATCTCTACTCCCATTGTGATGTAGCTCCTCTGTCTTCTAATTTATTTGCAACTACCTATATCAATTTCATATGTCCTTTAACTGCTTACACCACTTCACCTTCCCATTCGTTAAAAAATTGCTCCAAATACTGCTCCATGAAGGCATGCCTTTGTTCTGCAAGCTTTCGTCCATACTCGGTGTTCATTAGATCCTTTAATTTCAGAAGCTTCTCATAAAAATGATTAATTGCCGTGCTCTCTTCATTGCGATATTGATCTGTCGACATGGCTTCTCTTGGCTTAATGGATGGATCATAGATCAGATGACCTTTGGCGCCTGCATAGACAAACGCCCTGGCAATGGATATCGCCCCAACCGCATCCAGCCTGTCCGCATCCTGAACCACTTGACCTTCGATCGTGCGCATTGGCGGGTTATGACCGCCGTTGTAGGACATGGTGGAGATAATCTCCAGAATATGCTCCCGATCTTTAACGGCTATCGAATGCTCCTGAAGCCAGTTCTCAACCTTGGCCATTCCTGCCTCTTTGGAAGGATTCAGCTTCTCATCAGCGATGTCATGAAGATAGGCAGCAAGCATACAGACGAACATGTCCGCATGCTCTGCCGCAGCTATTTTTTCAGCTGACCTTACGACCCGGTGAATATGCCACCAGTCATGGCCTGTATTCTCCTGCCCCAATTCATGCTTCACATATACCTCAGCCGACTGCAATATGTTTTGTTCGATTTCTGACAAATTTGCCATCCGATAATATCCCCGCAATCTATATGTTGTAAGAGAAAGATATGGCTCTACTCCTGTTCAAAATATGCCTTCAGTGCCTGATGTGCCCGATATTCGGCTACGTTGAAGGAAGGCCAAGCTTGTTCTCTCTCATTCAGTCTATTATAGTCTGCCTTAAGATCATTTTGAATCTCGGGATACTCCCTGCTGAACTCAATGAGCACAGGCACAGCATCCATGGACAATGAGCTAAGGAAATACGGATCCATCTTTTGGTGGATATGGTACCGCTCGATATTTTTCTCGGCAATATAGGTGTCCATCCCTGCATAATTAATCGCAACATACGCTGCAAACCCGAAGACAATATAGCACTTGGCCAGAGGAATTCGTTCAAAATGGATCCGCAGGCCGGCAATAACCATAAGTATGGCGAGAAGCAGCATGAACGCATGCACGAGATATCGGAGATAAGTAAAGCCATAGGCTTCTTCATACAGTGCCAGTCTGGAAAAGGCCGAATACAAAATGATGATCGAACAGATCACGAGAATGTAGAGCAGCACTTTTTGAATAATTCGAAGTACGCCTGAGCCACTATCGTCCGTATACAGGAGTACCCCCATCAGAATTCCAAAATTAAGCAGCGCGACCAGCATCAGCTCGGCAAAGCCCCTTCTTGCATAATCCGCATAAGTCATGCCTTCGGGCAGCGCTCCCTCAAAGGCTCCAAATAAATAAGTGAACTGCAGAATAACGAACAGCAGGTAGACGACATTCACCATCGTCAGAACGGTGGAGGCAATAATCGGATCCAGTCGAAGGCGATGAGAATCAGGCCCGCTCTCTGATATTCTATCCTTGGTACCCGCTGTTTCTGCTAATGATCTCCACTCAGGTTCCCCCTTCGATAGATCTCCTTCTTGAGGAGTGGCGATGTCTGCTTCTTTCCAATGCGCCGTCTCCGGATCTGTCTTCCTCACGGACACTGGATGAATAAATCCGTATACATAACCGAAGAAGAACAACGTGAACAACAAGATCCACATGAATCGAAAAAATCCTTCACTATAGGTAATTTCATCTAACCACCTCGGTATACCGAACATCACTCTCTCAAACATACCGTCAGCAGAAGACAGCAAGGAGATCACAATAATGACAAGCGGTGCGGAGATGGCAAGACCGAATACGATTTTACGGCTGACGGCTCTTGAGCCTTCATTAACCCGCTTGGAGTATGCAGAAGTGACACTGGTAAAGGCAGTAGGGATATGTCTAAGGGTCCTTGGAATTAAATGCGACAGTATATCTTTAATAATTCCAGTCTTCCACCAAACCTGAGGATTGTAACCCAGCAGCAATGTCACATGGTAAGCAACCAGGACGGGGAGGATCAGAATATTGAGCACATAAAATATCGGATTATCAAAGAGTAAGTAAGTTAACGACAGCATGAAAATAACTGCAAACAAAAAAATAACAAAGGGTGATAGTCCGTGCAGCCGATCCCCGGCAAATCCCAGTACATAACTATAGAACAGTAGGATAAATACAGGAATGGATAGTCCAGGTGCATGTTCGAAGAACAGATACTGGTGGATGATCGCAAGAATCACAGCACCCAGGAGTGTGAATAAGCTGCGCGCAGGTGATTTTATGACAGGTAAATTTAACTTCATTTGAGCGTCCCCCAAAACTTTAGGTTTATAATCCTAATTTTAGGTGATAAAATATGAAAATAAATAGAAAATATACTTATGTAAATTTCGTATTTTAGTAAGGGGCTGAATGACGAATGAAGCTTCATTCCCAATTTTTACGACTGCATGGTTACTATGGAAGCGAAGCAAGCGTACAAATTACTCTCGATGAGATGGCAGAAACGCTGGAATGCACACACCGCAATGCCCTTAATATTATTCGTAAAATGGAAGCCGAAGGCTGGATTGAGTGGCATTCACAACGGGGACGAGGTAAGCGCTCTGAGCTTAAATTTCGGGTTGATCCAGAGGAGATTGCCGCCATCTCCATGATTAAGGCGATTGACCGCCATGAGATCAAGAAAGTGATGGATGATATTAAGGAATATACAGATTCTGCAAAATTGCCCGGTCGTCTACAAGGATGGCTTATGCGATATTTCGGACATCACACCCAGGTGAACGAGGATAAAGAGCAGATTGATATTCTTCGCCTGCCATTGCGTCAGCAAATTCATACGATGGACCCGCTGGCTATGAATCTGCTGGCAGAGTCTTTTGTCGCAAGTCACATCTATGACGGACTTCTGACTCGGAACGAGACGGGTGAAGTCACCCCTCATCTTGCTCATGACTATGATGTCAGTAAGGATCGGATGACGTGGGTATTTTATTTGCGCAAGGATGTTTACTTTCATCACGGAAAAACGCTCACTGCTGACGATATCGTTTACACCTTTGAGCGATTAAGACTGCATCAAGAGCCTTTGCTGTATAATTTTATCGTTCAGTCCATCGCGTACGTTACAGCGCTCAGCAGCACCTGTGTTAGGTTTACGCTGAACACTCCGAATGAGCACTTTTTGCCGTTCTTGTGTACAAGCAGGGCTGTGATCGTTCCCTCCGGCCTGGACGAAGCAACAGAACACGATGAGATCCGATTCAGTGGAACGGGCCCCTTTAAGGTAACCGAGTTTAATTCCAGCATGTGTATCCTTGAGGCGTTCTCGGCTTATTTTATTTCGCGTCCTCACTTGGACATTGTGGAGATTATTCAGATTCCTTGGTCACTGCCGGAACAGAATACGGAAGCTCAGGACGGAGCTGACCCGCTCTTTCATGTACTGCTTGGTAGCAACCATGTTCAGCAGAACCGTAGCCAGTATAGTTCACATACCACGGTACGCAAGCTGCTTACCTGCAATACGAGAAAACAGGGACCGCTGAAAGATCCTAATGTACGCAAGCATGTTTTTCAGTGCATTAAGTATGAAGAGCCGATCGGAGCCGCAATCCATCCAGAAGCTCTGCTGCCAGATGCCGTAGATGGCACCTACCTTGTACTCATCACGATTCCGCAATATCGACCTGACGCGATGAATATTAAGGAGCGCCTAGAGCGATTTGGTTACGAAGTCAGAGTAAAGGTGTTTATGCCCGAGGATTTTAAAGGTCCTATTCGGATGGAGTCGGATCTCATTCTGTTCTCTCTCCTAATGGACAGGGACGAGTCTCTCCGTCGTCATGACTTATACTTAACTTTATCCTCCCATGTAGAGTGTTCTGTTGAAGCAGACATCATAGAAGGACTCAACCGGATAATGTTGACCCGGGAGTCCAATGCGAGATTACGTATGCTGCAGCAGATCGAAGAACAACTGATCGAACAGGATCATCTGTACGTCTTGTACGACCGTCCCTTTCAGACCTCCTTCCTTCCCTCTGTCCGAGGCATCAGGCCGGGATCTCAAGGATGGGTTGATTTGCGGTATCTCTGGTTCCCGCCTGACGCGGGGCAGATTGAGTCGATTTAGATAAAAATAGCAGCAGTTCAAGTGATAGGTGGAACTTCCCCCCTGCTTGAAATGCTGCCTATTTTTTATCTCCGTTTAATCGCTTTTACCATAAGATCAATAATTATACCGATCACAAGCCATCCGACGATATTAATTAAGTATATGGCTAACATACCGTCGAATTGACGTCCAATAGAGGTGTAACTTTCAATATACATTAGATGAGGACTCGTGAAATATAGTAATAAGTTCTTGTCATCCTCACCTATAGCATTATATAAGCACACGAATAGACTGAATAATGGTAACCAAAATCCAAACTTCTTAAGCATTAAATCAACTCCACTCCTACGACAGGCTCTTCATGTTAGTTAGATCATCATTATACATCAAATCAGTTCGTACGCTGAACACTGTACTTCAACGATTTTGACCAGAAATACAATCCCATACCCATTAGAGTCAGCATGCCGCCTATCAGCTGAAACACTGATATCATTTCCCCCAAGAAGAAATAAGCAAGAATAATGGCGAGCACCGGCTCTCCGATGATCCCTACTGAAACGGTAGTTGCCCCAATAGAATTCAACAATATATTAAAAATGTATTGGCCAAAAATAGTCGGAATAATGGCAAGCAGCAAAAAATAGATCCAGTCCGATAGGTGATATTGAACCAGTGAATAATTTTGAAACAAATTATAGATGAGCATCACTGTGCCACCAATAAAGAAGACAATAATGCTGTAAGCATTGGCATCGATTTTGTTGCTTACTTTTTGGCCCATGAGTAAATAAGCGGACACGAACAGGGTACCGATGAAGGACAAGCCATCTCCAAATAAAGCTTCTCTTGAGATGCTGATGTCTCCCCATGCGATGAAGATGGAACCAAAGAGAGCAATGATCATGCACAAAACCGTCAGCAGGCTAACACGTTCCTTGAACAAAAAATAGGAACCGAGCATTACAAATAACGGCTGCAATGACAAGATCACCATAGAGCTTGCAACAGAGGTGTAGACGAGTGATTCCATCCAAAACAAAAAGTATAACCCTAAAAATACACCAGCAAGAAGAACGATACAGCCTTCTCTTTTACTCAGTTGAATGGAAACGAGCTGTTTCCTCGGAACGAACGCGAGCATGATGATAACGGAGATGAAGAGTCTGTACATCCCAGCCACCGAAGTCGGTGTATCCGAGAATTTGATCATGATGGAAGATATCGAAACAGATAATATACTGATAAACAACAAAACAAATGGATGCGAAATCATGGATGGTTTATTATGTTTTAACATGGCTCCTCCCAGTAATCATAGTTACAAATTTGATTATCTGTGCACAGATAAGCCGAAGCTGGATATAATAATATCATCACCATTTGCTATTTTGTGTAAATATATCATTGAATTATATAGAAATATCGTCAATTAAAGGAGCCTTACGATTGAAAAAACAATTGCACGAAACCATCCAATACCCTGACGAGAGATTTCCTTACATTATGTACACCCATTCCATCCGTGAATCAATTCCGCGAGGACGGGGATTTAATGATCTGCATTGGCATGAGGACTTGCAATTCACTTTAGTGACCAGAGGGAAATTAACAATTCAAATTAATGGAATTAATTATGATTTGCTAGAAGGACAGGCTATTTTTATTAATAAAGGGGTTCTTCATATTGTTACGCACTTAACTTCAGACGGCCAGTATGTCAGTTTTAATTTTCCTGAAAAGCTGCTCGCTTTTTACTCTAATAGTGCGATGGAGAAAAGCCATGTTCTTCCCTTCACGAATTCTTCCCTGCTGTCCGTTGAGATCCCGGGGAATGAGGCGTGGCATAATGAATTCCTGCAAATCCTCTGGAAGCTGAAGAAGAAATTTGATTCACCAAAAAAGTGGGGATGGCAATATGAAATTTCCATAGATACGGTTCAGCTATGGCTTATCTTCATCTCTCATATTTCAGTATCTTCAGAAGAGTCTTCTAAACATAACAAACTACAGCAGGAACGAATGCAATTGATGCTTAGCTATATCCACCAACACTACACGAGCACGATAACGTTGAAGGAAATTGCAGACGTAGCGCATTTAAGTATTTCGGAGTGTACCCGCAGCTTTAAGAAAAGCATACATATGACTCCCTATACTTATTTGGTTGAGTACCGAATTAAAAGAAGCTGTGAGCTGCTAGAATCTACCCAATATACGATTACAGAGATTGCCCAGAAGGTTGGGTTCAATCATGTGAATCACTTTATTCAGTCGTTTAAAAAACATCATCAGATGACCCCAAAAGAATATCGAAACAACAAAACGCACAACGATATTGAAAAAAGCCGCTAGAATGAACTGATCCTCTAGCTGTTAGAATGTCCAGCAACGGGAGTTCAGTTTAAGTCAGCGGCTCTATTGCGATTACTATTCTGTTCCTATCTCCGAATGATAATGTACACTCGGTTCGCGATCCACAAGATTAAACAAACCGTTCCGGAATAAAACAATCCATTTAGAAAATATGAAAAAGGAATAATGCTGCTCGGATGCTCTCTTGGATCAAGCATTCCAAGCTCAAATGGAAAAGCGTCCTCCATTGGTGTCAGTGTCGTATGCTGAACGAGAAACGGAAAAGGCAGCCCTAGCTCATGATGGTTTAACTGTTCTGCATCCTTAATCACATCGGAATCGAAGATGGGTGATATTGCCGCAAGCAAGAAGCCAATGATAATGGATAGTAAGACGAGTGTTCGTAATTTCATAGAAGTAAAATTCCTTCCAGGTTGTATTAAACGTCATGCCATATCAATGTAACGCGAAAGCACGCCATAAGTTGCGTCTCAATCATTGGAAAATATCCTAAACCTTCAATTCGTCCTGCCAAATAATCTCCGATACTCCGTGGGTGTAACGCCCTCATGCTCCAGAAACTTGCGGTTGAAGTAGCTGCTGCTAGGGTACCCCGCTTCTGAGGCGATGTCTCCTATTGTACGCTCTTCCTGTACCAGTAGCGCCTGCTTCGCATATTGGAGTCTGCACTGGGTTACGAAATCCATAGGTGTCATATTAATGGCCTTACGGAACAATTTGCAAAAATAATGAACGCTAACTCCCGCTTTATTTGCCCACAGTTCAAGCTCGAACGGCTTTACCGCCTCCTGTTGAAGCTCAGGCAGCAGATCTAGAATACGCTGAATGGATCCTCCGGATTTACTGCCATTACCCGTGCGCGGGACAGCCTGATGGACAAACTCCGTCACGACGGCAAAAGTAAGCGTAGACAGCATTGTAGGATTCAACATTTTGTTATTTTCCGCTTCGGTCAATAGCTCGAGATGAGCTTTTTCCCACTCGGCCCCATTCCGCAGGGTCCATATTCGATGATGCTGAAATCCCTGATCCAGCATATATTCTGTCATATTGCTTCCATAGAAGTGAACCCACCGAATGTCCCAAGGCTCTTGCTCATTGCTGAAATATCGCTGCTCCTGCAGCGGGAAGTACAAGAAGGCATCACCCGCACCAAGCTCCTGCAGCATGCCATCAATTTCGATGTAGCCCTTACCGGAAGCAATATAGTGAATATTAAAATTGTTTAATGCTCCCTTCTGTCTTGTCACCGTATGTTTAGGCATATCGCTGTACATTCCTACCGATTCGGGATAACAAAAAAACCGAGGATTTTGAGTTGTGACCAAGTGACTTTGCCGCTGCATCGCCTACTCCTCCAATGTAGAACAATATTGTGTTATTCGAACACAAAATCGTATTATTTTAATTTCATTCCAAATTCAATACAATGACAATATCATCATAATATTTAGTCAGGAGGATATAAAGCATATGAGTAAAAAACTTCGATGGGGTATACTCAGCACTGCCAATATAGGAAGAAAATCCGTCATTCCCGGACTGCAATACTCCCAGTTTAATGAAGTCACTGCGATCGCCAGCCGGGATCAAGCAAAAGCAGAAGAAGCCGCCAAGGAACTGAACATCCAACATGCTTATGGCAGCTATGAAGAGCTGCTTGCCTCAGACGACATCGATGCTGTCTATATCCCATTGCCGAACCATCTGCATATGGAATGGACGATCAAAGCTGCCGAAGCAGGTAAGCACGTGCTGTGTGAGAAACCCATCGCGTTAACGGCTGAGGAAGCGGAGCGAATGGTAATCGCTTGTGAGCAAGCAGGCGTTCATTTGGCTGAGGCATTCATGTATCGTCATCATCCCAGATATCAAATGATCAAAGATGTAATCGCTTCCGGTGAGATCGGCACCGTTCGTGGTCTCCATGCAAACTTTACATTCAACAGCGGAGAAAGTACAAACAACATCCGCTTTAACAAGGAGATGGGCGGCGGGTCTATATATGATGTCGGCTGCTATCCAATTAGTGCTGCCCGCTTCTTGACCGGACTGGAGCCGGATGCCGTAACAGCACAATCGTTCTTCTCGCCGAAGCACGGGGATGTAGACATGATGACTTCCGGCTTCCTCGAATTTCCGAATGATGTCTCACTGATCTTCGATTGTGGTATGTGGGCGTCCTTCCGAAATCGGCTTGAAGTGCTTGGGACGGACGGAACCATTGAAGTCCCATCTGCCTTCGTTTGCAGTCATGACAGCGAAGCAGGGTTTATCGTGAATGGCAAGCTGGGCAAACGTGAGATCGAGGTGCCGGTCATTAATCAATACTCTGCTATGGTCGATCATTTTGCCGATGTCGTCTTTGAACGCAGTACACCTGCATTTACACCGTCAGATGCCGTCCGCAATATGAGAGTCGTTGAGTCCGCTCTTGTCTCGGCTACGAAGCGGGAAAGAATTACCCTCTAATTAGTCAAGAAGAACAATTCTGCACATTACTCTTAAGGAGGAAACGGTTATGGAATATATTTCGATTCAGGGATCAAAGAAGCCTATTTCTCGTTTGATTAAAGGTTCCGATTATTTCATGCATGAAAATTATGATCAGGTCGTGACCAATATTGAAGCATTCTTGGCCATCGGCGGCAACACGATCGATACTGCACATATCTATACCGGAGGTCAAAGTGAAGAGGTTATCGGACGCTACCTGCAGGAGTCAGGCAATCGGGACAAGATTGCCATCTTCACAAAGGGGGCTCATCACGACAGACAGGGCCCGCGGGTGAACAAACAGGCTATTGATCACGATCTGGCTGTCAGCCTGGAGCGTCTGCAGACCGATCACATCGAGCTGTACGGCCTTCATCGGGATGATCCGTCTATTCCTGTCGAGCATATCATCGATGCACTGAATGAGCATATTGCTGCCGGCCGGATTGGAGCCGCAGGTGCATCCAACTGGAGCTGGCAGCGTCTTACGGAAGCGAATGCATATGCGGCAAGCAATGGACTTGCCGGTTTTACATTCAGCAGTCCGAATTTAAGTCTTGCCAAGGCGAATGAACCCTTCTGGCCGGGATGTGTATCCGTCGATCAAGAAACGAGTAAGTGGCATGAAGAAACCCAGCTCCCTCTGTTATCCTGGTCGTCGCAGGCCCGAGGATTTTTCACTGGTAAATTTACACCTGATAACAAGGATGATGCTGATCTTGTGCGTGTGTTCTATAATGATCAGAACTGGGAGCGGCTCCGTCGAGCGAAGCAGCTTGCAGAAGATAAAGGCGTTACCGTCATTCAGATCGCACTGGCGTATGTACTGAATCAGAACTACCCTACCTGTGCCTTGATCGGCGCACGCAATCCAGCGGAGCTGGCTTCCTGCGATCAAGGGGCCAACGTTCAGCTGTCACAGCAGGAAGTAGAATGGCTGGACTTGACAAGTGAAGGTGTTCAGTACTAGCAATCCATAGGGATCACCGTCATCGCTGCAGTCATAAGAAGGAATGAGTTCACGTACTTCCTCCTTGCACGAGATCTTATATTTCGCGATAATCATATATTGAATGAATTACGCCAGGAGGAAAGTTCACCATGAGGACAGAAAAAGAGAAAATGCTTGCAGGGGAGTTATACTTGGCGGGTGACGCCGAGCTTACAAAGGATCGTGAGCACGCTAGAAGGCTGACCCGGCTCTACAATCAGTCTATTGAAAGCGACCGCGAGCACCGGAGTGATCTGCTTCGTAAATTGTTTGGAAGTGTTGGAGACAATATTTATGTGGAATCGACCTTCCGCTGCGATTATGGATACAACATTCATGTCGGAGACGGCTTCTACGCCAACTTTGACTGCGTTATCCTTGATGTGTGCGAGGTGAGAATCGGTAAAAATTGTCTGCTTGCGCCAGGTGTACATATTTACACGGCAACGCATCCACTTGATCCAGTGTCGCGCTGTGAACGATATGAGGAATTCGGCAAACCGGTTACCATTGGAGACAACGTCTGGATCGGCGGCCGCGCAATCATTAATCCAGGGGTAACCATCGGGAATAACGTCGTCGTTGCCAGTGGAGCCGTTGTCACCAAGGATGTGCCAGACAACGTCGTCGTTGGGGGCAACCCTGCCCGCATCATCAAATCCATTGAAGTATAAGCACCTTCTATCAGACCCAGGCGATCATCTTGTGCCTGGGTCTATTTGTACAACAGAATCGCTGGACATCGGAGCTGTTCTTCTATCCAGAAGACGGAGGATCCGAGCCCGGTTATACCGGAGGGCAAATATGCAGGGCAGATTGGCCGCCAGCGCATATAGGACCATCATCATCCCAACCATGGGACTATTCCAGAGGAAGAACAAAGGTGCAGGCAGCATCGAAATGAGGTGGCACCATTCCCCACGATGAGCCTCTAGCTGGTACCGCTCCAAGTAGGCTTCACTCCTCTCTTCGATCCTTTTTTTACGAAAGCCTTGCTTCGACCAGCCTCCACCGTCAGGAAGACGATTCTTCCAAGCTTTGATCTTCAGCGCGTTCGTGTAGAATAACAGTTCCTTTTTAGAAGCCGGGTATCCAGTGACTGCAAACCAGCGATCCGGCAGCCTGGCGTGAACTGCAGTCACAAGCAGGTGAATGAGAAGCCAAGCCCCTGCATTGACTCCTATATTACATATAACACTCGACATCTGTGAATCCATGGACATCCCTCTTCTGTTCGTTATCCTTATTGATTCTCCTCAGGATCAAGGGTCAGCTCCCTTCCCTTCCAGCGAACCTGCCTGTTAACAAAGGTGTGAAGTATCGATACGGAGAATACACTGAAAAAAGCAAGCAGCGGGACCGGATAAAGTATGGCCGATATAGCTCCGAACTTCCCTACTTTGCCAAGGAGCCCTGCCATAAGTGCTGAATACAGTCCGTACACAACAACAGACATGATGCCGTAGTCCCAGGATAGCAGGGATAGAGCTGCCGTGAATGCACCCATCAGAAATAGAACGACAGTAAAGAGCTTGGAGAATCGAGTTGCTGCTGCGCCGGAAGCCATACTCTTAATCCAGCCCTGAAACAGCTCTCTAACGCCTCCCGGATACATCCGAAAATGAAGCGCTCCTCTGCCAATATAATTAACAACCGGATATCCTGCGGCTTCAAATCGAAGAGCCAGTGCATGATGATCCAATATCTCACCCTTTACCTGCTCATGTCCGCCGACGTTATCATAAGCTTCTCTGCTGGTCACTACACATGGACCGTAAGCTCCTGTTCCCTTCTTGCCGCTTCCGGCAGACACCGCGACAATGATATTAAATATCCCGGACAGCTTCTCGTAAGCAGACCAGGTGTCATGAAAAGGCTGAACGGACATCAGGCCGGATGGATAAGCATCTACCAGCTGACTAAGCCCACCCTTCTTCAGATAAGTATCCGCGTCTAGAAAGATCAGCATTTCTCCGTTCGCAGCCGCCGCCCCTCTCCAGCAGGCATGACATTTTCCCATCCAGCCTCTCGGAAGCGGACCCGCTTTAATGATCATGGCCCCCCGACGGTGTGCGATCTCGGCCGTACGATCTGACGAATTATCATCCACGACAATGATTTCATCTTGTGGATTCATCTGTTCTCGCAAGGACTTCAGTAGCCTGCCAATATTTTTTTCTTCATTCCGAGCAGGAATGATCACACTTATGGTCATTCTCTTCGCTTCGTGCGCCGATTTACCAAGGGATTGCTCTCGATCATTATTATCTGCTAGTTGCCTTAGGCTGCTTCCCGGCAGCAGCCTAAGCTCTGACCATAACAAGATGCCGGAGATCAGGCCAGCCAATATCCATATCAGTGACATCACATGCATCCTCCTCTATCTATGAGCAGGAAATTGAACGTCACCTGCCGTTTATTTCATCTCACTTCCGGTAAGTATGGTAATTAAGCATTTTTACTTCAATTATGATCCGTACATCACCTACTTTATACGGTGCAACGAGATCAGAGAACGAGAAGAGGAGAATAAATATGCGCAAAAAAATGATTGTCATCGGCGGAGGATTGGGCGGGCTGTCAGCAGCTATGAGACTTGCAGCCGATGGTCATGAAGTAACTGTCCTAGAAAAAAATGAACGTGCCGGGGGTAAGCTGAATGTTCGATCCGGTGAAGGCTACTCCTTCGATACAGGTCCATCTATATTGACGATGCCATGGGTATTGGAACAGCTGTTTGAGAGCACTGGACGCCAGCTATCCGATTATATGAAGCTCGTACGAATTGAGCCGCAGTGGCGAACTTTTTTTGAAGATGGTGTATCCATTGATGTGACCAGTGACCTGCCGGAAATGCTGTCCACCATTAAAGAAATCTCCACGGAGGACGCCGCAGACTTCTTGAAATATCTTCAGTACTGTCAGAAGCAGTACGATATGAATCGACGCAGCATTTATGCCAGAAGTCTCTCAGGTCTTGATGAGCTTCGCGGGATGCATTCAATCAAAGAGCTGCTGGCGATGGACCCGCTTCGTACCATGGCACAAAGCACCGACAAATATCTAAAAGACAAGCATTTAAGACAGCTGTTTAACTTCTTTATTATGTATATTGGCTCATCCCCTTACCATGCTCCTGCTGTCCTGTCTCAGCTCATCTATGTGCAGCTGGGACTCGGGATCTATTATGTGGAAGGCGGAATGTACAATATAGCTAAGGGAATACTGAAGGTTCTCCATGAGCAAGGCGTAACTGTACGTACCGACGCCAAGGTAACGAAGATTAACACGAAGGATAATATAGCAACTGGCGTAACGCTGCACGATGGAACCGTGCTGGATGCAGACCTTGTCGTATCGAATTTGGAGGCCATCCCAACCTATCATTCGTTATTGAAGGATCAGAACGGGGCTCTGAACTCAGCTAAGAAGCTGAATAAATTCGCGCCAACCGTATCCGGGCTTGTTCTGCTATTAGGGGTCAACAAGAAGTACGAGCAGCTGCTCCATCATAACTTCTTCTTCTCTCAGGATCCGGCGAAGGAATTTGATGATATCTTTAACAAGGGCATTCCTTCCAATGATCCAACGGTGTACATCGGGGTTTCCAGTAAATCGGACGCCACTCAAGCTCCGGAGGGAAAAGAAAATTTGTTCGTCCTCACCCACGTTCCGCCGCTTAAGCCGGGTAAAAGCTTCGAATCCAATGCAGAAGAGTATCGGGAGCTTGTCCTGAATAAGCTTGAACGAATGGGACTTACGGATATACGCCAGCACATCGAATTCGAGTATACTTTTATCCCCGACGATCTTCAGCGGTTATATGGCGCTAATGGCGGTTCCATTTATGGTGTGGCCACAGACCGTAAGATGAACGGTGGATTCAAGGTGCCCAGCCGCAGTGATTTGATTGAGAATCTGTTTTTTGTCGGCGGGTCTACGCATCCAGGCGGAGGCGTTCCTATGGTTACTCTATCTGGCCAGCTAACTGCCGATCTTATCAAGGAACAGTACTCAAAAACCGCAAAGTCAGGAAAAGCCAAAAAAGCGAACTGAAGCTTTCATATGAGCGATAAGGTTTGAACCTGTGTCAGCTCGTATGTATGCATAAAAAATAAGGCACGAGTCTCTTTTTTGGATGAAAGATGACTCATGCCTTGTTTATTTTTGTTCACTGTCATTTATTTGTGCTTTAACTATTTCTGGCCTGTATAACGAAAATATGAAAAGTCCGCATAGCTGCCCATGAACTGATTCATATCATGAGCTGCAATTCCAACAAAGTTCCCCGTGAACCCTCCGGATAAAAATCCGACATGATGGGCCTCACCGAGCTCATTCCATTCGCCTTCCTCTGTCCGGTAATAGAATTGTCCATTTACGCCGGATACATCGACAGCGAGCTGTAAAGGCTTACCCTCTTCAAGCTTCACGATGACGGGCTCCAGTGTAAATTCATCTTTTTCACAGCGCATAAGACGCAGCACTTTACCCAGTTCTTTCTCTCGAGTTACATAAGCAAACCAATAATTGTCTTCGTTTAAATACAGCATGAGTCCTGCCATTTGCAGATACATCGCTGGCTCGTAGTCCAGCTCTGTTTCGGCTCGGAAATGCGTATCCGCCTGTCGAACTGCTAAGATATGATGCTCGAACAGACTTTGAGCCGATTCTCCTGCATGAATTCTCAAATAACCGGGTCTTTCTGATAAATTGCACCATCGATCGTCTGCCACGATACGAAGTGTATTCCACTCGGGCCTCAACCCAGCTCCCGTAAAATCATCATAGAAGTCTGTGCTGCGCTTCCCTCTAACCACCGCACCCTTGGGAAGCGGAACCTCTGTCTGAGGTGAGTGACCACCAGAAGTTAATCGAAGCCAGCCTTCTGAATCCCAGTAGACCTGCTGCAATGCGGTTTCCCTGCCCAGAATAGGGTACTTTCCTTCAACCGGCCGAGTGCATAAATGAGCCATGTACCACTCACCCTCAGGCGTTTCAATCAAGCTCCCATGCCCGGCGCACTGAAGCTCAAGCTCCGGGTTATCACTTGAAGTCAGCATTGGATATTGAGGATCCACTTCGTAAGGACCGAGCAGCTCCGTAGACCGGGCTACTGTAACCGCATGTCCGCTGCCCGTTCCACCTTCCGCTGTAATTAAGTAGTAATATCCGTTTCGTTTATAGATATGAGGAGCTTCCGTCTTCTTGAGCGGCGTACAATCAAAGAGCTTAATGGGTTCTCCAATCAATCTCTGCTGCTCCGGATCGTATTCTTGAATGACAATTCCGCTGGACTTATTCCCTTCCGTAATTCGATAATCCCACAAGCAGTTTAACAGCCATTTTCGCCCGTCGTCATCATGATACAGGGATGGATCAAACCCGCTGCTGTTCAAATAGATGGGCTCTGACCATGGCCCTGTAATTGACTGGGATGTAATGAGGTAATTATGGGTGTCTTTAAAAGGTCGTTTTGTGCTCTTCACATCGGTATACATCAAGTAATACAGACCTTCATGGAAGCTTAGCTGTGGAGCCCAGATACTGCAGTTCTTGGGATTACCCTTAAGGTTCACTTGATCTGTTAACACATCCGTACAAAACTCCCAATCCGCCAGATTATCCGATTGATAGATTCGAACACCCGGCAGCCATTCGAAGGAAGAAACCGCAATATAATACATATCGTTCACACGGATCATACAAGGGTCAGGATTAAATCCGGGAAGTATCGGATTCTGAATGGTCTTGATATTCGTCTCTTTCGTATTGTTCGTAATCAAGCTAACGCCTCCCTATACAAGATGAATAGTAGATTACAAATATTTGACTAAGAAATCCTTCCAGGCATAACGCATCTCTGCGGTTTCCATATGTCCCGATCCGGTCTCTATATGCTGCCAATGCTCAGGATATCCAGCCTTCTCATATGCAGATTCAAGGCCATCAGCCAGCAGCATGACTCCTTCATAAGGACATAACCGATCATCCCGCCCGTTTAGGCTCAGTCTCGGGCGCGGGACGATCCTTTCCTGAATGGAAAGGGTTGTGAAATGCTTAAGCAAGCCGGGAACATATGAATAGAATCCGTGATGATCAAGGCCCCTCTTCATAATCAAGGTGTGGGCATCGACCTGACCACAAATATCAACGACCACCTTGATTCGATCATCCAGTGCCGCAAGCCACCACGACATAAGTGCTCCCATAGACATGCCGATCGTACCAATGCGGCTGGAATCTATATCCTCTCGTGTACAAATATAGTCAAGCAAGCATTGATTATCACGAAGCATTCTGCCCCATAATACTTCTCCCCGCCACAGCATTTCTTTGACAAGCTCGCTTTCTGTTCGGCCGGAGCGCTCGTTGAATCCGCGCATATCCATACAACAAGCCGCATATCCCATAGAGGTCAGTGTCTTGGCAAAGGATGGCTGCTGCAGATAATGACTGCTCGTTAGAAATTCGTTGCGTCCTCCCGCATAATTGCCGCCATGGGAATGGTTAAATACAACGACAGGATATGGACCTTTCTGGTTTAACGGAAGCGCCATTGATATAGATACCTGCTCCATTCCATACAGTTCTAGCATGATTGTCTGAAGAAGATAGCCCTCCTTCTCCTCTTCAGTCAGCAATCGTGAGTTCGATACGCCTCCTTCAGGAAGCTCTCCTAACAGCTGCCACAGTGGATCTGCCTGTGATGGCTTCATACCGGATTCTCCTGAGAAGGCTTTACCGCAGCTTCATGAATGAGCTCTTCTGCACGGTCCGTATTTCTCGACTCACAGCCCTCAAATTTAACGGTGTCTCCATTCTCCACATAAAAGGCAGGTCCCTGATGATTCTCGATCGTCACGTTTCGAAACCGAACATCCCTTACATTCCCAAGGAAGAACCCTCGATTGTTCATCTCTTCGATTCCCGCCATCATCGCAGGGACAGCGGGTGTCGCATTTTCTGCCATGGTAATATCAATCTGATCAAATGTAATTTCAGAGACATATTGCTCTGCCAGACCATAGATAAACCCTGCTGCTGCATGAACGTTACGGGCCGTAATCCCTGAGAAATGAATCCGCCGAAATCGTGGAGTTTCAATCGTCACAGGATACGGATTTTTGTCCCATACATATTTGTCTGTTCCGCGAGGACCGCAGAAGTAGTATAGATTTAATATAAATGGACAGATGACATCCTCCATGACGATATTGCTTACGCGAATATCTTCAACCGTGCCGCCACGTCCCCGTCTTGACTTAAGACGAATGCCCCGGTCCGTATGCTTGAAGACACAGTTTGATATCACCACATTGCGCACATCACCGCTCATCTCGCTGCCAATAACGACAGCTCCATGCCCATGAACCATTGTACAGTTCGTAATCGTGATGTTCTCACACGGAACTCGGTGAGCTGTATCCTCCGTACCTGCTTTGATCGCGATACAGTCATCTCCGACATCGATATGACAATTGCTGATTCTGACGTTCGAACAGGATTCGGGATTAATGCCGTCTGTATTCGGTGAATCGGCGGGATTCAGAATCGAGAGATTATCAATAGTGACGTCATGGCATAGAATCGGATTCACTGTCCAGCTTGGCGAGTTAAACAGCTGTACATCCTTGATCGTGACTCGGCGGCAGCTGTCGAAGCTGATCAGCTTCGGTCTAGGATATGTGAGCTCCTCCGGACGATTCCGCTGCTTATCCCACCACAGTGCACCATTGCCTTCAATCCGGCCTGTCCCTGAGATCATTACATTCTCCAGCTGTTCACCATAGATACAGGAAGCGTGAACCTCCCGTTTCACACCTTCCCAGCGAGAGGTGACTACAGGATAATCCTCTGGCTTGTCACTGAAGGACAATGTAGCGCCAGGACTTAAATACAGATGGATGTTGCTCCGAAGTATGACTGCTCCAGTAGCATAAGTACCCGCAGGGATCACTACCGTTCCTCCCCCTGCTGCTTCAGCAGCAGCAATAGCCGCTGTAATGGCTTTGGTGGACAGCTGACTGCTGTTTTTATGTGCACCGTAATCATCAATGTTATAGATGGTCATTGCTGAGCTCCTCCCGTTACGGGCAGACTTAACTCACCAGCCTGAACCAGCTCCTCGTATTCAGCACAAGCCAAGAGGAAAGCACCGAGTCCCTTCTGATCATTCGTAATAATCGGTTCGCTAATGTAATACGCATAGGTCCCATCACGACGATCTGCACCACCCAGTCCCGCCACTTGACAAGTCTTGTTAAGATTGAGCCAGCCTTCCTTGGTTTCTAATATAAATTCAGCAATGAGCCCCTGGAATGCCCGCTCTAATGAATTGTTCCATTCAGAACCGAGAAGTCCCAGTCGAATTCCCTTCGCCATCGCATAGGTGAACATGCTGGAAGCCGAGGCTTCCAAATAGTTACCTTTGCGTCCAGCCTCATTCACAACCTGGTACCATACTCCGGAATCCGCATCCTGAAAGTCTGCTACTGCCGTCAGCGTATCCTTGAATATTCGTTCGAGCTCGTTATAGTCCGCATGCTCCTTAGGCAGGAGCTCAAGAACGTCAGTGATGGCCATGAGGAACCAGCCCAGTGATCTGCCCCAGAAATTCGGTGACAGTCCGGTACTCTTGTCGCACCACGGCTGTACACGTTTCTCATCCCAAGCGTGGAATAATAACCCGGTTCTGTCGTCTCTCGTATGCTTCTCGCATAGAATGAATTGCTTCGTTACGTCACCAAGATCCCCCTCGGACTCAAACGTAAGCAAATACTCCAAGTAGAACGGGGAGCCCATATATAAGCCATCCAGCCAGATCTGATAAGGATATATTTCTTTATGCCAAAAAGCCCCCTCGGAAGTCCGGGGATGCGTCAGCAGCTGCTTCCTCAAAGTAGAGGCTGCAAGTTTGTATTTATCTTCACCCGTTTCCTCATACAGGACATATAGAAGCTTGCCATTATTCAAGTGATCAATGTTATGCTCGTCCTGCCTATAGCCTCGAATCGATCCATCCTCCTGAATGAAGTGATCCATATTGCTCTTAATATAATCGAAGTATTTCTGTTCTCCGGTGGTACGCCATAAGCGCTCAAATCCTTTGAGGATAACCCCGTAATCATAGGACCACTTCTCGTTATATCCTTTATCCTCATACAGCCTTGGTGTCCGCTCCATAATAGAATGTGCCATTCTGTGCGCACAGCTAGTCTGGTTTGTTTGATTCATCTCAAATACATCCTCCTTTGTGATCGATAAGCCGCTCCGTCTTCAATAGGTCCTGCTGAAGAACGAAGCGGCAATACATTTTAACGACTATGAAACTAGTTGAAATACATCCGCAGTGATCAAGAAGAATATGTCATAAGGATCGGGTTATTGACCATGCACAGCCTGGTAAGCAGCTTCGTATTCTGAGATAATCTGATCACCACCTGCTTTTCTCCAGCTGCTTACGGCTTCATTAAATTGATCGAGGTTGATTTTGCCCAGAATATATTTGTAGGTTGCATCAACGATCGTTTTTTGCAGCTCAGATCCTTGAGATGAGAAGGTAGCGGATTCGAGCGAATACAGAGGGTTCAGCACGGCAAACGTTGAATTCTCCTCGATCAGACGGTCAGATTCCTTCTTCAGTGGATCGTTGTCATGAATCTCGTAACCGGTCTCGTTAGGTCTGGAGGAAGCGAATGGCTGAACCTCTTGCTGCCACAATTCTGTGTTCGTAATCGTTACTGCTTTTTCCTCATTCACCGTGTAATGTGTTCCTTCAATACCGTAGGTCATCAGTGTGTAGACTTCCTCGGACATGAGATCGTCCATGAATTGCAGGAGGCGTTTGAGCTCAGCTTCGTCCTTGACTTCCGATTTAGGGAATGCCAGCAATCCGCCAACCCCATTGGAGATCGACCAGATTGCGCGATCCGCTTCATTGCCCGTTGATGTAATGTCGTTGACAAGTGTAAGCTCCATATCGTCCTGAACACCCTTAGCCATGTTAAGCAGGTTCTTGCTGTCGAATAGAGCACCTACATAAATACCGGCTTTACCTTGAGCAAAATTCTGCTGCTGATCTGTCTTCGCTGTAACAGCAAAGTCCTGGTTAATGTATCCGTTCTCATATAGCTCTTTCATATAATCCATCGTTTTAACATAGCCTTCTGTCTCAAACTCAGGCGTTACCTTGCCATCCTCTCCTACACTCCATACACTTGGTGTGCCGAAATAGGAGCTCAAGGTCTTGAATGCGCCATAGATCAGGTCACTGCGGTCCATGAAGCCTGTCGTATCCTTCGCACCGTTCCCATCAGGATCCTGCTCTGTGAAGGCTTTGGCAACCTCCATTAATTCGTCTGTCGTCTTCGGCACTTCAAGTCCCAATTTGTCCAGCCAATCCTTCCGAATGACGACACCATTTCTCGCCACTTGCTTCTGCATCGGAATTCCGTAGAGCTTGCCCTCAATGGACGCGGAATTCCGCATGTCTTCTGAAATCGTCGCTAGGTTCGGAAATTCATCCAGGTAAGGACCAACCTCCCAGAACACACCCGCTTTTAGTGCGTTACGGACAGAGGAGTTCTCCATCAATGTGATCGTTACAATGTCAGCCAGAGAATCCGAAGCAAGTGACGTATTCAGACGCTCTTCCTTCGAAGCATCCGGAATCCATGAGAATTCAATGTTTGCATTGGTTGCCTCTTCAATCTTGTTCAGTACCGTTTCTGTTGGCGGCGATGCCGTATGAAGAATATTCAGCCAGGTAATATTGGCTTTGCCATCCGCATCAACGGACGGCTCAGAAGATCCTGACGTATCTCCTCCACAAGCACTAAGCACAAGTCCACCTGCAATAGTAAGCGCTAACAATTTAGATAATTGTTTTTGTTTCATGTACATATCCCCTTTTTATATATGATAAAAAAAGATTAATACACACCGTCTTCTCCAAACTTCTTCGCCAGCTTATTGGCAATCATGACGAGGATAAGTCCTACCAGCCCTTTAAACAAGCCTACTGTGGTACTGAAGCTGAGCTGTCCATTCTTCAGACCGGCAGTATATACATAAGTATCAAAGATTTCCCCAACCTCCCGATTGAGTGAGTTCAGGAGCAGGAACATATGCTCAAATCCTAGTTCAAGCGTGTTGCCGATCTTAAGTATGAGCAGTGTAATGATCACGGGTCTAATGGCCGGCAAGGTAACATGCCAAATCTTACGAAGCCTGCTCGCACCATCCATTTCAGCGGCTTCATAGAGCTGGGTATCTACTACTGTAATCGCTGCCAGATAGATAATGGTAGACCAGCCGACTTCTTTCCAGATGATTTGACCGATGTACATTGGACGCAGCCACTCCGGCGAAGTCAAGAAGCTAATCTTCTGACCGCCTAATGCAGCAATGATCTCATTTACAACACCGCCGTCCACATTCAGAAATACATATGTAATGGAGACGATGATAACCCATGACATGAAATGCGGAATGTAAATGATCGTTTGAATCGAGCTCTTGAACAGCTTGTGTCTGACTTCGTTAAGCATGAGTGCAAGTATGATAGGTAATGGAAAGAAGACGACAAGCTCAAGTGCAAATAAGATTAAGGTGTTGCTGAGGAGCATGGCGAATGTCGGTTCAGTAAACAACCTAATGAAATGCTTGAAGCCGACCCAAGGACTCCCTTGAATACCAAGATAGGGCTGATAATCCTGAAAGGAAATAATGAGTCCGCCCATTGGCAAGTACTTAAATACAACAAAGAATAGAAATCCGGGTAAAATCATTAAATAGAGCAGCTTGTATTTCTTTAAAAAATGAAAGGGTTGAAACATCTCTTTTTTCTTACGTGTGCCCACCTGATATGAAACGGCCGGGGTATCTGCTTCCTTCAATCGCTGTCGACCTCCTTGAAAAATACTTCTTCAACATGCAATGATGCTGAGTCGGTTGTTCGAAGCCAAGCATACCCTCATATGGTCCGTTACGTATATAATCATCAGCTATATTCACTGCTGGAATGCGGGTTTAGCAGGGATTAATGTAGCTCATGATCATTATTTAATATCAGGATTATCAGTGTAAGAAGCCGCTTTTTAACGTGAAATGAAAGCCGTAGGACATGATTATATACGGAATTTGGTCTCCTTGATAAGGTGTATATATCTCAATAATACTTACATCCGAAATAGAAGGAGGTCCTCATCCTATGGCTGCAACTGCCAAGAAACCCGCCTATAAAAAAGAGTCCCTGGGAAGCCGCATATTTAATGTTGTCAATTACACGCTGCTAGCACTGATCGCCCTGGCTTGTCTGCTTCCCTTCATTAATGTACTCGCAAGCTCGTTTGCATCTACGCAGGAGCTGGTTGAGAAGAAGTTCGTGTTATTCCCTACAACGTTCTCCCTGGATGCATACAAGTACATCTTCTCGACCTCGACGATCTTCCAAGGTCTTGCGGTATCGATTGGTACGACAATCGTGGGAACGGCTGTAAGTATGCTCCTGACTGCGCTGATGGCTTATGGCTTGTCCCGCAGGTATTTATATGGAAGAAGCTTCATTAACTTCATTGTCGTATTCTCCATGCTGTTCAGCGGTGGTATGATTCCTACTTTTCTGGTTGTCAAAGCCACCGGCTTGATTGATTCGTACTGGTCGTTGATCCTGCCCGTTGCAATCAATGCATTTAACCTGATTATTATGAGAAACTTCTTCCAAGCACTGCCAGATAGTCTCGAAGAATCTGCCAAGATCGACGGAGCGAATGATTTCCGAATTCTAGGGAGCATTATGCTGCCGCTCGCCCTTCCGTCGATTGCTACACTGTCCTTGTTCTATGGGGTAACCTATTGGAATACCTACACGAATGCCATTCTGTACCTGACGGATTCAGACAAATGGCCTTTGCAGGTCCTTCTGAGACAAATCGTTATTGTCTCCAGCGGCATGGAAGGCGACAGCTCTGCGGTTGATATTATCCCGCCTGCACAGACCATCAAGATGGCCGTCATCGTTGTGGCTACACTTCCCATGCTGATTGCTTATCCATTCGTGCAGAAGCATTTTACCAAAGGCGCACTGCTCGGTGCAGTAAAAGGATAGTTGAATATAAAACAAAGAAGTTCGGTCTGCGCGCATTTCATTTTGCTCGCTTGCTCCGAACTTCTTTTGTTTGACATGACAAAGTCCCTGATCTTCAAGCCTGATTGTCATGCTTGAAGCTTCATTTTTCGATAAGCTCCAGGTGTCACATGCTCTTTCTTGCGGAAGGATCTAATAAAATTTTGAGGATTCTGATACTGTAATCGCTCGGCAATATCTTTAATGGTCATATCCGTATCCACCAGCCATTTTCTTGCGATATCTAATCGATAGTTCATCAGAAATTCCGTAAACGTCATGCCATACTCCTTTTTGAAGATGCTGCTTAGATAGTTGGGACTATAATGAAGTCTTTCACTGATGGATTCCAACGACAATTCCTGATCGTATTCAGCTCGGATGATGGATGCAATGCGGTCTGCGATTGACCTGAATTGGTGATTGGTCTTCTCCTTCATGCATTTAACCATGGGCAGTATCACTTCATCGACCAGAATACGTTCAATCTCCTCCGGGTTGCGAATATTCAATAAGCGGTGGTATAAATTAGCGTTATCCGGAGTTAAGAGCACTTCAGCACCAATGTGCTGTTCCAATTGAATCAAATTATTAACGAAGCGCATCAGTGTCACTTCCAGATTCATCGGGTTCTTGCTGTGCTTCATCATGTCAGCGAGCAATGGATACAGCGCACGAAGAACGGCACTCTCATCACCCAGCCGGATCGCATCAAACAGCTGTGTCTCAAGCTCTGCCGGATAATGAAGAACCATTGGTCCCGAGATGACCGTCGAGATATCATCAAAGAAGATGATCGACTCTTTTCCTAAATTAAGTCTCTGATGAAGAGCCTCTATGCTCATCTCGCAAGCTTCACGGCTCTTAAGTAAATCGGTATAGCTCTGACTTACACCGATACTGACAGGCAGTCTTAGATATTCTCGTGAGGATCGGATAATCTGTTTGGCATAGGCAATGATCTTCTTACGGATCTCCTGCTCACTGTCTCCTTCGAACATAAGGATCGTAGCTTGCGTACGCTCATTCATAACAACAGGGAGCAGTCTTCCTCCCTGAGGAACGATGTCCTGTACTAGATTGTTTACCGCGAGCAGCAAAACATCCTTATCGGACAATTGTTTATCATGATAGCGGTCCATTTGTACAAGCATGGTGACATAGACCTTGTCCTCTTGGACTCGATATCCGAAGCGGGACATACTACGCCAAGCCTCATCAGACGTTAATCGGTTATGCAGCAAATTCAGAACAAACTGTGTTTCGAGCTTCGGCTTCTCCGCCTCCATCAAATGCTCCAGACTTTCCTTCTCTGACACGATCGAGTCAATAGATCTGATGATCCAGTCTACCTCATCCTTCATCATCGGTTCTGAGCTGTGCGCTAAGCTGCGCTGGATCTTGCGAATCGGCTTAGACAGGTATACGGACAAGAAATAAGCGATGATAAAAATTAATATCATGATGATTAACCCCATGACTACGATACCGATGCGAGTGGCAGACATCGCTTCACTAACCGCCTTATCATCCAGCAGCGTCACAAACGTCCAGTTATTATACGAGGATTTGGCATAAATGACATTCACTTCTGCCTGCGTATCGCCCGGGATCGTCAGCTTCCCTGTCTGCGGCCGACTGGAGGCTGCATCCATGATTTGTTTGATCTGGACATCACTCAGCTGCGGGTGTTCCGTATCCGCCGAATACAGAAGCTCACCCTGTTTGTTCAAAATATAAACGGGTGTATCCGGCTGTGACTGCAGTGTGTTATTAAGCGTCTTTAACGATATAGAAGACAGTGCAATGGCTTGCTTATTGTTCGAGAATACGGGCAGGGTATGTACAAATTGAATTCCGTCCTCGGTCTTTACCCAGAATAGATCCTCGCTCTTTTCGCTTATATATTTATTGTACAATTCACTTTTCTCTTCATCTGTCAGCCGGGATAAGGAGCCATTGGTAATGCTCCAGTCTTGCTTGAGACTAATGAGAGAATATTGAACTCCATCCAGCCCAAGTGAAGCAATGTAGTTCAGCTGGGAGTTTACCTCCTGATAGGTCTGGAATTCCTGCTCTGTAAGCGGGTTATTGATTACATCAGTGAAGGATTTGGTTGTACTGTAGGTGTTGAAGGCATATTCAATCGTCTGAATCTTCTGCTCCAGTGTGTTACGAATCTGGGAGATCAGACTCTGCTGACTGTCACTAATCCGATCAACGACAGAGTTAGTAGTTGACACATAAATATAACTTCCAAAGGATATAACGAGTCCCAAGCTCAGGATGAGAACAGGAATGAATATATTATAGAAGGTCTTGCTCTTTCTCATTATTTCCGCTCCCTTAACCCCATGATATGAATTTGGATATTCTTTTTACATTAATTTCAATTATAGCGCTTTCATATCAATTTCGACAAACCTTTTTCCTAAAACGATTAAAAATTATCGCACTCGGGAGCAAATCAAATGATCTAGGCATATGCTGAAAAAAAGTTGCTCACGTACAGAATGTGGTGTACAGAATGGGAGGAACAGCAGCTCATGAAGACCAATCCAGTCTTACAATCTCCATCCCTCAATCTTAGCGGGGATTCCAATGCGGTCACTACTTATAAGAGAGATGCGCATAATTACATTACACAGATGTTTGCAGAGCAAATGCCTGCAATTGAAACTGGTTTTTTCAATGCACATATGAGCAAGAATATCATCGTTCAGCCTCACTGGCACACGAACGTCAATGAGCTGGTGTATGTCATTAGCGGAGAAGTCGTAACCTCCGTGTTTGATCCTTTTACACAAAAGCTGATGTCCTATCGGCTGAGGCCCGGTCAGGTCTCCATGTTTCCTAAAGGTTGGTTCCACTGGATTGTGTCCATGAAGGACAACACACATTTTCTTACGATCTTTGATGAACCGACACCTGACATTGTGTACGGCTCTGACTTCCTTCGGTTCACACCGAAAGAAATTATGAATCTTGCTTACTGTGTAGATGAACAAAAATATGCGGAAGCGGCCCTACCTATTCAAGAATCTGTTATTCTTGGTCCACCGCCTGGCTGTAAACAAGCAAAGAGCAGCACGCAAGGAAAGAACAGCACTCATCGGACTGTGAATCACACCCAAGGAACAGCTGGACAGGGAAATAATATCCCTCCTCAAGGTGTTTTTCATCAATCAAGTTATGCTCCGCATGGATATTCGGACGATGATTATGAATGGGTCAAGGGCAGTCCGTATCATTATTATTATCCTCACAGCTCTTCACACTATCAGCCGTAGTGATTCAAAACCTCCACAACGGACAATAAACCGCACTTTCATAACCCGTCATACGGGGTGAAGCTGCGGTTTTTCATATTGGATAGACTGCTTCTCAAGGTAATAAATGATTATAATTAGTCTATAGTCTAGAATCTTTGACCTTAAGTCCGTAGAGTATGAATAGGGAGATGACTAGAGAAGGAGCCTTCTGTTATGAAGCAAAATAAGTATGATGAATCGACCTTTTTCAACGAATACAGCCGTATGCCCCGCTCGACCGGCGGATTGGAGGCAGCTGGGGAATGGCCCGAGCTGAGACGAATGATCCCACACCTTAAGGACAAATCCGTCCTTGATCTAGGCTGTGGTTATGGCTGGCACTGTCGCTATGCTGAGGAACAAGGTGCTACATATGTACTTGGAATGGATATATCAGCGAAAATGCTGGAACGTGCCAGAGCTCTGACTGATCATCAGCATATAGAATATAGAAGAGCGGCAATTGAAGATCTGAGTGTGAGCGATGAATCATTCGAGGTCGTAATCAGCTCGCTGGCAATCCACTATATTGAAGACTTTAAACAACTATGTCATAAAGTACATCAAATACTGACGCCTGATGGTCATTTTGTTTTCTCTGTGGAGCATCCGATGTTTACAGCACTAGCAGCCCAAGATTTCTATTATGATACCGAGGGCACTAAATTACACTGGCCTGTTGACAACTACCACCTTGAGGGTATCCGTGAAGCTGATTTTCTAGGTCATACGGTGATGAAATACCATCGTACAGTTTCCACCTATGTAAATGAACTCTTGTCTGCAGGCTTTCAGTTGACTCGATTATCCGAGCTGAAGCCAACACCTGAGATGTTAAGGTCGAGCCCAGCATACGAAGAAGAGCTGAGAAGACCTATGTTTATGCTCATTTCTGCGGTTAAGAAACAGTGATCCTGCATGAAAAAGGGACCTCATCTCTTATGTGATGTAAGAAATGAGGTCCTTGTTCAACCTAATTTAGATGAACTTTAATCACACTGCCGGACTGCGCACTTACGCTGCCAGCGGATTCGTTCGGCTCCACACTTTTCACTGCATCAATGCCAGCCGGGATCAATACAGGCGTAACCACCGGGTATCCTGCTGCTTGAATGGCTGCGATGTCAAATTCGATCAGAAGCTGACCTGCTTTTACTTCATCCCCTGTGCTGACATGAGCCTTGAAGCCTTCACCTTTCATAGAAACGGTGTTAACACCGATGTGAATAAGTACTTGTACTCCTGTTGCATGCTCAAGAATAACAGCGTGCTTGCTCTTCTCAATCAAATGAGCGACTTTGCCATCAAAAGGAGCTACAACCTTGCCTTCTGTCGGCTCGATCGCTACTCCCTCACCCATTGCCTTCGAAGCGAACGCTTCATCAGGAACATTCGCAAGTGGAACTACGGTTCCTGTCAGCGGGGCTGAAATCTCAAGTACATCCATTTTTTCAGCAGATTTACCTTTTAACCATTTAAACATCGAATCTCCTCCAATAACCAAACATTCATTTGTATTTATTTATATTTAGATAAAAATCTCTCCGTCATTCATCATAACACAATTCCGAAAAACGTTCGAAAACAAATCCTGTCTTTATCATGAATTTTTCACACATCAATTGTAATTATTCCCATATTAAAAAGTTGATACCAGATGGGCTATATACACATGATGTGATGGCTTTATTTCTGATAAGACGTATAACTCACTTTGTCTGCTAGGAAACGACCGCCCTCATATTTGTAATCAATGATCACATCTCCCGAGAAAGTAACGGTGCTTGCCGAAGCCCCGAGACGTGCACTAAGCTGTCCATTATCGATAAAATAATAGACAATGGCTCCGAAGCCAAGCTCAGAATAGAAATAATCCGGAGGATTCCCTGTATATTCCTCAAGTACGTGCTTGATTTCCTCTTGTTCTTTTATCTTCAGAGACACAGTAACTTTCCCATCCTGCGTTGTAATAGTGGAATCAATCTGTTCTTTGATAATATCCTCGAAGGATTCAATCGGAATTTCCTTGTGATTGTGCAGATTTACAATGTGGACATCCTTCTCCATGAGTCCTGTTCCATATCCGAGTGTATTAATGACTGCAAGCTCTTCTCGTCCGTCATTCGTAAGGTCCTCCACATAAATATCAGGCTTATAGCTCCAGTTCCACATGCCTTCCCAACTCGTAAAAGGATGAGACTCTCCATTAATGATAAGGTTCATTCCCTTTACATAATCATACTTATTCACCTGTGCCGCTTGTAATTGAATTTCTCCATGCTGAGGAGCGGTCATGGTGTAATATCGGTTTGTGGTGAGATATAAAATTTGGTCCATTTTATCAAATCGCATAGATGAATCTGAGATTTCACTGAGAAATGACGCAGGCACCATTACGCGATGATTGATTAATTGAACCTTTTCTTTTAAATTGTACAACTTACCAGCATATGAAACCTTCGCTACACCCGGATTAAGAACAAAGGATTGTCCGTTCATCTGCACAGTAACTGTCTTGCTCGCATTATTCCACTGGATCTGTGCTTTCGACAGCTTGTGAAGCATCGTGATTGGAACCATTACCGTACCCCGCTCAAGATAAGAAGAAGCTGTCAGTCTTACTTGTTCGTCATCAATATTCACTTGTATCGTTTTATTTTCTGCTGCTGATGCCTCGTGGTGGGGAAATCCGTGGACAGTAGATAATAGCGTCGTAATCACACCCGCTAGAGCGATCCGTTTCCAGTTCATCAGTCCGCCTTCTTTCATTTCTTTAAAAGTTTGAAGATACAACCTAATTAAACCATTTTAAGAAAGGATATTCTGTTGGTCAATAAATCAATCTAGAAATAACATTGAATCAAGTTAGGAATAAGCTTAGGCACCATAACATTATAAAGTCACACATATTAGATATTATGTAAACTGACGCAACTTCTTATCCCTAACAAAAATCAGCCGACCTGGTCAACGCTTACCCTTCCGTAAGTCTTCTTACTTACTTCACAGGGTTGGTTAAAGGATCGGCTGAAATGATGTACTAATAGATGTCATTTTAATCAGAGCTCTACTTCTGCTGAATCATCATCCATTCGATATTCCAAAATATCTCCTGGCTGGCAGTCTAATGCTTTACATATCGCCTCCAGCGTTGTTAACCGAATGGCTTTGGCTTTTCCATTCTTCAGTATAGAAAGATTCGCCATCGTGATCCCGATTCGCTCGGAGAGCTCAGTAACACTCATTTTTCTCTTCGCCAGCATGACATCAATATTTATAATTATGGCCATATTATTCCACCTCAGATGATTAGGTCATTTTCTGATTTAATATCAATCGCTTCCTGCATCAGCTTCTGGAGAACAGCGGCGAATACGGCTACCACCAGAGGAGCAAAGATCAATACCATGCCTATAATAATTAGGCCAGGTGCGTCGTCTTTCTCAGCCAATAGAAAAATGAACGGAAGGATGATAACATACAGGATACTTATCGAGAATGCACAGGTTTTAATCGTTTTTAAAGCTTTAACTGAGATTACAGAGAACGCCTTATTCTTGTCAATGTAGCTTAGAAGCCGAAACGCCTGAAAGAGCCCTATAAAGAAAGGGATCACAGACACATACAGCATGATTACAATCGGATACAGCATATACGCAAATTCTGGATTCGCTGGGTTACTCAGTAACCAAGGCAGACCAACAATACAGAGCACAAGCACCGGGATTCCGATAAGAAAAACAGCTGCTTTTAGAAATAATGTTGAACCTTGTTTCATACAAACACCTCACCAAAATAAATTTCTTATTGAATTTAGCATATTATTTATCGTTTCACAATAAATTTTTACTTTAATTTATTATATAATTATTGTTAAAGGATTATTCTGGATTTGAATTTCTCTCTTTATCTATATTTCTGATATAGGTACATCTACAAGATCGCGTAAATTGGTATGGACTAGAGAAAATATTTATAATCTTAGTATGAATTTTTCAGGTGTTGAGTGAACCTAATGGTTGCCAATAACAATAAAAAAACCGCTCCTTTATTCAAGGAAACGGTTTGGGATCAATGTGATTTGTTCTCATCTCGGCCTGTGATAATCTCCCAACGATTCTCGTACTTCATTAGGCTCGGATGAAGCTCTCTCGGCTTATCATTTATAATTAATCGGATCCTCTTTATCCATTCTTCAAAGAAGGAGTAAGAAGCGAACAAGTTCGCATACAAAGGCGAGATATATACGAAATGAGGTGCTGGATAGTACTCTGTCAGATGCCGTAAAGCAGCCTCCATCGGTGTATATTTCTTCCGCTTGCCCTCCCATCCCTCAACCATAATGAGCCTTTCATTTGACTGGTCACGCTTCCAGTCATGCAGCCGGTCCTCTCTCTTATAGAAGGGCTGTGTACTGTGCTTCAGCATGCGCTTAATGGTAGCATCGTGAAGGGGATAGAGAACCAGCTTCTTAAATTTTTTCGCTTCTGTTAATTCTAATGCGTTTGCGAGCTCCTTGTCCTCCACCCCGTCAAAATCATCATAATAGATCAAAGTTCCTTTGATCTCGTCCTCCTGGGGTTCATATCCATAGGGAACGGAATAGACTTCCCTTGCCATATGCTTCCCCTCCTTCCTACAGTTATATCGTTATTTTAAACCAATCTCTAGAAGCTCAGTCATGAATCAACGAGCAGTCTATCTGCTGACAGATTCGCTCCACTTCTCCATGGTTTTGGCCATCCGGAACAGCAGAGCTATGAACAGAAGATAGAATACAATCTGAATGATAGTAAATATGAATATAACCGTTAATATCGTGTCGTCCATATTAAATGCCAAGGGATACATGATCATAAGAAGGGCATGTAGACCAAGTAATCCATTTTTTCTGAGACTGATCACTTCCTGAATCTTCACATTATGAAACACACCGGATTCTCCGATTACTGTGAGTCCTCTAAATATAAAGACAAGCAGGAACAGCGTAAGCAGACTAAGTAATTCCGCAAATATATGAACATACAGAGGAATAGAAGCAAAGCTGTTATAATCGACTGGCGGAACAAATATACCGGCTATGGACATGAATAATAAAATAAGGCTGAATCCTTTAGCTCGGCTAAAATCTTTGAAACGCTCACCGAGCCGGCTTAAGCCGAAGTATATCAAGATAAAACCTACAAAATCAGGCAGGATATCAATAGGACCCAAGTTTAAATCAATGAGTACAAATAGAAATCCCCATCCCATTTTGCGAAGGGGTGCCACCGTGCTTCGTATGGATGGAGACATTAGTTCACCTCCTGTACAATGGACCGGATCTGTTCTTCGGAATAACTTAGATTATTGATCATAAAGCTGAAATCTACAATTTCTTTATCTTCGGGTGTATTAAAATGCATTAACGCCAACGCTTCGTAGATCATGAACTCACTAGGATCCTCAGGGAGCTTCCACTGATATCTTAAGGTGATGCGATCGTCAGGGACCACTTCCTTCGGATAAGTAACCTGATCTGCCGGCTTACCGTACAGTGTATAATCAATGAGTGAAGAGAGCTCTTCCGTATGGGTCATCTCTACCTTCGTCAGCCAAGCTTTAGTGACCACTCTCAGGTAATCATGACCGCTTCCATCTGAGGATGCACCGCTTGAACCCATATCCGTAACATATCCTTTCTCAGGATAAGGCCGAACAACGATCTCTCCAATCGGAACTGTCTCTGTAGAACCATCATCATAATACACCTCAATCTCCCGAATGACGATGTCCTTGTCCTGTTCTGTATCTATCTTCGTATTCTCTTCCGGTCTGAGATCAATATAAAACCGTTTAAGATTCTGGTAATCATATTCTATTTGGGTTGTTGGACTTCCGATTGCGGTATGAGGCAGCTCTTTAATATGAATTTGGCTTACTTTCTTCCCCTGATCCTTATTCTCCAAATAATAAACCTTGATCTCCGTAAGATGATTAATGGCAGTCATATACTGCTTAGGAAATAACGGTTTATCCAGCTGCATGCTGTTGTAATAAGCCAGATTCCATACCCAGCTAAGCAGGAGCAGCAAGAAAAAGAAGGTCCATTTCCATACCGATTTCTTGTGTGATGTAAATTTAAGCAATCCTTACTTCCTTTCCATTTCAGTTTGTGTTTTTCTGCAAGACTATATATTACCATAATTATTAACTTTACAGACCCAAACTGCAGAAAAAAACCGCGCATTTAATGATGCGCGGCTGCTCCTTTTTTCTAAACTCTACCTATTTTGCAACTAAATAACTGGTTCCTTCTGTTTTGTTGCTCTGTTGTTCTGTCGCTCTACTGCACTATTCTACGGCCGGATTCGCGGCCAGTTCCTTCACTTCTTCCTTATGTTCAGGCGTTTCGTGGGAACCTCCGTCTGTATTAACTCTGTTCACGAACAAAGCAATTACAAACCCGGCACAGGCAAGAATGAGCCCGATCATAAATGCATCCTGCACTCCAGCTGTCATCGCGGCAGCCTGCTCTGCCTGACCTGGGTTTGCTATCCCTGCAAGTGCTTTGTTCTGACCGGATTGCATGATGGATATGAACACAGCCGCTCCAAGCGCACCAGATGTCTGCTGCAATGTACTCAGCACTGCGGTTCCGTGAGGATATAGCTCGGTAGGCAGGGCATTGAGCCCGTTCGTTTGGGAAGGCATCATAATCATCGCGATTGAAATCATCAGCACGGTTTGCAGTCCCATTACGATCCATGGCGATTGAAGAAGCTCGGTTTGCATAAAGCCAATAATCGTCAAGATGAGCATGCTGATCCCTGGAATTAACAACACCCTTGGTCCATACTTGTCGAATAGGCGGCCCATCACGGGAGACATCAGTCCGTTAAGAAGACCTCCTGGCAACATGACAAGTCCTGTTGTTAGCGTACTGTAGAGAAGAACCTGCTGCAGATATATAGGTAATACCAGCATCATGGCGAACATCGTCATCGTCACAATGATGGATAACACAACCGCAATAGTGAACATGGAATTACGAAATACCCGCATATCCATGACTGGTGTCTTCAATCTTATCTGACGCAATACGAAGAGAATCAAGGAGATTGCACCTGCACCAAGCACATAGTAAACGTAACTGCTGACTGCCCCCTCACCGCCGCCTTCTCCAAGGCTTCCGAAGCCAAATACCAATCCACCAAAGCCAATGGTTGACAGTATAATCGAGATGACATCCAGTTTCGGTCTGGAAGTCCGTGTAACGTTCTTCAGTCTCCAATATCCGAATAGGATGGTCATCAATACAATCGGAGCAACCAAGAAAAACAGCCATCTCCAAGATAAAAATTGAAGTATAAAACCAGATAAGGTAGGTCCGATTGCAGGTGCAAACATAAGTACAAGCCCCACCAGTCCCATTGCAGCGCCTCTTCGTTCAATCGGTATGACAGCCAGAATAATGTTGGTCATTAAGGGAATAAGCACTGCCGTACCAATGGCCTGCACAACGCGTCCTGATATCAATATTGCGAAGTTTGCGCTGAAGCCGGCGATTAATGTACCTGTTAAGAAAAGAATCATAGCGGATAAATACAGCTGTCTCGTCGTAAAGCGTTGAACCAGGTAAGCAGACACCGGAATCAATACGCCGATCACGAGCATGTAGCTAGTTGACAACCACTGCGCCAAATGCGGATCAATGCTGAGATCTCCCATAATTTGAACCAGCGCAACGTTCAGCAGTGTCTCATTAAGTATGGCGACAAATGCCCCTGACAGCAGGACGGCAAGTAATTGGCCGACCTTCGGTATCTTTTTATCCTCTCCGCTCGCTGATATTCCTGCCTGCATATTTGCTTCCACTCCCATCCTCCTCCATCTTTGTTTTATTCGTTCAAGAAAATACGCAATCCAAACATAGCATGGTTCCCCAGCTTTGTATCGGTGGTTTATGTCTTAAATCATTTTCTACCATCCTGCTTTAAGGCAAGTATATGTCATAAACAGCAGCAAGCCACTGTGATATTTTTCATACCCTTTCCTATATATAGTGATTATGATAATTATAAACACCTACATATTGTATGTATGTCTACCTCATTTCATATATTCAAATTTCAAAGGAGGAGCAAAATGGCACAAATTGAAGCTGCAATGACGGTGAAAAAGAAATCAGATGACCTCACCGATATCATAAAACGGATTATAGACTCAAAAGAACAGGATGTGCTTCGCGAGAATGCGAACTTGAACGGGGACTCTTTCAGCGGGAAGATGAGCAAGATTGGTTCTGAAGCATCCAAGGAATACGCATTAAAGCATGTTCTCCCCCCTTATGTCGCACGAGCAGTTGAACAAGGATATATTTATGTTCACGATCTGGACCAATATGCACTGGGCACCACAAATTGTATATTTATTCCGTTTGACCGCCTGCTAGAACGAGGATTTAATACGGGGAATGGCTCTGTAAGAACACCAAGATCGATTATGTCAGCCATGGCACTGGTCGCCATTATTTTTCAATCTCAACAAAACAGCCAGTTCGGCGGTGTATCCGCCAGCAAGATCGACTGGGACCTGGCACCATATGTCAATCGCTCATTCATCAAGCATTACCGCAAAGGCCAGCAATTGTTTGAAGAAACAGGAGAGATTGAAGATGTGGATATTCACTTTGCGAGCGAGAAGGCCCGGACTCTATCGCCCAAATCCTTCACGTTTGCTCATGATGAAACCATCACAGAAACAAGACAAGCTGCCGAATCGCTGATCCATAATTTGAATACCATGAGCAGTCGCGCTGGTGGTCAGATCCCTTTCACATCATTGAATTACGGAATGTGCACCTCACCGGAGGGGAGACTCGTATCCCACTCTCTTCTCGATGCAGCGATCTCAGGCTTGGGTCATGGGGAAACACCTGTGTTTCCGCAGCATATTTTTCAGTGCAAGCAAGGTGTAAATCAGCGGGAAGGCGATCCAAACTATGACTTGTTTTTAAAGGCCGTAGACTGCACCAGCCGCAGGCTGTACCCGAATTTTATAAATATCGATGCTTCTTTCAACCTCCCTTACTATCGGGAAGGAGAACCAGATACGATCATGGCCACGATGGGCTGCAGAACGAGAACGATTGCAGATCGCTTCGGCAGAAACAGACTGTCTGGCAAGGGCAATCTCTCCTTTAATACGGTCAATTTAGTCAAACTTGGCATCGAGCAAGGTATTATTCTGCATCAACGACAAGCTGCCAATCTGAACGGTTTTTATAAAAATCTGCATTACTCCATGGAGACTGCGCTCTCGGGTTTGCTCCATCGATACTCACTTCAATCTATACAGCCTGCTAAAGCTTCGGACTTCATGATGAGAGAAGGCGTCTGGGAAGGTGGAGATCAGCTTCATCCTGACGAGCCCGTTGGCAATCTCCTGAAGCATGGAACACTTTCCATCGGATTCATTGGGCTGGCTGAATGCCTCAAGGCCCTTCTCGGACAGCATCATGGAGAGAGTGAGCTCGCCTATAACGAAGGACTGAAAATTATAGAAACGATGCGGGCATTCTGTGATCGCAAAAGCGAAGAGTATAACCTTAATATTACGCTCTTCGCCACTCCGGCAGAGGGATTATCCGGTAAATTCACACAGATGGATAGAGAACAATATGGACGGATACCTGAAGTCACGGATCGGGAGTATTATACGAATTCCTTTCACGTGCCCGTCTATTACTCCATTAGCAGTGCCCGAAAGATAGAGCTTGAGGCTCCATTTCACGAATTGTGCAATGCTGGTGCGATCTCCTATGTAGAGCTGGATGGAAATGTTCGCCATAATCAAATCGCTTTACGCAAAATCATTCAATATGCGCTCACACAGAATATGGGCTATTTCTCTGTTAATCACCCGATTGACCGTTGTCCTGATTGCGGGTATGAAGGGGTCATCGGAACGACGTGTCCCTCTTGTGGTGTGACTGAAGAGCAAGTGCATTTCAGCCGGCTGCGGAGGGTTACAGGATATTTGACCGGTGATTATACACTCCGATTTAACGAAGCGAAGCAAGCCGAAGTACGAGACCGGGTGAAGCATCAATGAATATATGCGGGTATATCCCTGAATCCGTTAATGAAGGGGCAGGACTGCGAGCCGTCGTGTTTATCAGTGGGTGCCGGCATGCCTGCCCAGGCTGTTTTAATAAGGACTCATGGAATTTTGATGCAGGTACTCCATTTACAGATGCAGAACAGAAACGCATCATTCAAGATGTTAAACATAATCCCCTTGT
This sequence comes from Paenibacillus shunpengii, assembly GCF_042684905.1. Taxonomy (NCBI): domain Bacteria; kingdom Bacillati; phylum Bacillota; class Bacilli; order Caryophanales; family Paenibacillaceae; genus Paenibacillus; species Paenibacillus shunpengii. The sequence continues at coordinate 2,549,387 of NZ_JBHUMJ010000002.1, forward strand.
AGATGGTTTGACTCTATGCGGCGGAGATCCATTCTTCTCGGCAGAGGAATGTATTCAATTTGTCGAGCATTTTAAAGCGAAATGTCCTGACAAAACGATTTGGGCTTATTCTGGCTTTACCTTTGAAGCACTGCTTGCCAACAAGAAACGTAAACAGCTCCTGCTTCTGTGTGACATTCTTATCGATGGGAGGTTTATAGAGGAGCAGAAGGACGTAAGTCTACTCTATCGGGGAAGCCGTAATCAGAGAATTATTGATGTACGTAACAGCTTGAGGAGCAACAGCATTGTGCTGTATAACGAGGGAGTAAGTTGTTAATATTGCGTCGCATATATATCCTGAAGGATGTACCGCCAGATGCTATGGTTGTCTTCAAACATATTATCGACTTGAGGGATCAGCAGGGTGCAAACGTTGGGGAGCTCCCAATCGATTTCTACCACATTTTGAACAGAAGCATGGTTAACTACCAAGAGCCTGAATTCACCTGCTGTCATCTTTTGCAAAACATCAATCAGCTCCGCCGTTTCATGCCGTGTAGCCTCTGTACGCAAAAACAAAGTTTTCTTGTTAAGGATCATTCTATTCAAAAATCGCGCGGATCTACGCTCTATCTTATCTTGTAATATGGAATAGCTGGCTAAATGATGTGGAGTGTTCGATACCAGTGGAAAATCATGATGTGAGTATATATCATATGCAGCATCTCTCACAATATAGCACTCTGCCAGTGGATTAACACCGATTACAGTCATATTCTCAGGCTGCATCATATATTTGAAGCGATTACGAAGCAGCTCCGTTACACCTGACAGCTGAGGTGTAATCATCCAGTCGATGACGCCTGCCATTGTACGAATTCGGCTGTGATTCAACTGACTTGCAGCCAGACAATTGTGACCAAGACTATATGCTACGTCATAGTGCCCTTTAATATCTGTCCACTTCACTAGGGTAGGATCCTCCTTTTTAATTCACGTCTCCTTATAGTAGATTAAGTTAGAGCCGAGGCTGCTTGTATTCCAATCTATCTTTATTAAATTGATGTATTTGATATAAGACCTTTCCCCATAAGAAAAAAGCCCGCTGACAAACAGCGGGCCTTATTAATTCTACTAGTACTTAACGATCTTAGTATGCCATCCAACCAGCATCTGCACTAATAACCGTTCCGTTCACGAAGCTAGCTTCGTCGGATGCGAGGAACAATGCAACCTGTGCAATCTCAGCGGGTTTACCAATACGTGGATTGATAGCCAGTCCTGCTTGGGAGCGGCCCATGCCATATTGACTAACGCCAGTCATGGAAGCGCTGATGTTCGTTTCTACTCCGCCTGGAGCAATGGCCACACATCTGATTCCTTCTTTGGCGTACATGAAGCCTGTATTTTTGGTGAAGCCAACAACAGCATGCTTAGATGCTGTATAAGATGCACCTGCACGAGCACCTTGAAGTCCTCCAGCTGATGCAATGTTGATAATTACACCGCTTTGCTTCTCCATGAAGATCGGAAGCACTTTACGTGTTGCACGCATTACGCTCGTAGTATTGATAGCGAAGATACGCTCCCATTTCTCATCTTCAATCTCACCAGCGGGTTCAAAGTTGTCCATAATCCCTGCATTGTTCACCAGAACATCAACCGTACCGTATTTCTCAACTGTTGTATCAATCAGCGTATTAATATCTTCGAGAGAAGCGACGTTGGTCTTAATTGCAAATGCCTCTCCGCCCGCAGCTTTAATCGTTTCAACAGTTGCATTTGCACCTTCTAGATTCAAATCGGACACGACAACCTTCGCTCCTTCTTGAGCATACAGAATCGCCGTTTCTTTACCCATACCGGAAGCTGCACCTGTAATAACAGCCACTTTGTTTTGAAGTCTCATTTTGTATAACCTCCTATATTATCGTATACGTTTACATTAATAAAATAACGAACAATTGTTCATTAAGTGTTCACTTTTATATTATAATGAATGAGCAAACAATTATTCAATCAGCAAAAAAACAGCGTTTTGTATACTAACATACAATTAAACTGCTGAATGTCTATTAACACAATCTATACCTCAAAAGGAGGACTTCGAGAATGACGGATATACATGATTCCATAGATCGTAGAATCGTTAAATCCAAGCAGGCATTAAAGGATGCACTCATTCAACTGATGAAAGAAAAAGAGTTCAAAGAGATTTCGATCACTGACTTGGTTCGTATCGCTAATCTTAACCGCGGCACCTTCTACAAGCATTATCAATATAAAGAAGATATCTTAGAGGAAATATTAGATGATGTAATTTCCGATCTGATTGAATCCTATCGTGATCCTTATATGCATGTCGAAGTGCTGGATATCAGCAAATTGACCTCTGCTGCTGTTAAGGTGTTTGATCATGTATATAAATTCGCCGATTTCTATATTCTGATCGTTAAATCAGACAAGTTATCCGGTTTCCAGAATCGTATATGCAATGTACTGAAGGATCTATCTCTGGAGAGCATAGCTGAGCACGGACCACATACGAAGATCAATCCTGACATCCAAGCCAGCTACATTGCTTATGCTATCTTCGGGATTATTATTGAATGGATTAATGGTGGCCTTACCTTCAGCCCAGAGTATATGTCTGAACAGCTGCTTGAGATTGTAAGTCAGAATAAGGCATAACTACGATGATTATACAAATTCCATTCGGGGCAACTTGTCCATCTGACTGCTCCGAATGTTTCATCGATCCGAAACCGAGGTAATGACGTACATATTTACGCTGAACAGCGTGCATACTAAGTCGAGAATGGAAAGGGTGATTCTGATGACTCACGATAAAACCGATCGCGGAGCTGGCGTGGAACCGATTCCTGAATCAGACGAGAACCATAAGCCTTTTGACCTGCTTGATCAATCCGGTTCTATAACCAAAGCCAACCTGACCGAAGATATACTGGAGGCGCCGGATGAGGAACAGAAAACAAAAAAGCGATAAGCAGGAAGCGCGGGGTATATGGCTCTCATCCGCATATCGACGCAGCTATTCCGCGCTTCATCATTCTCATAAGACGTATAAGCCTACTGACGAATAGTAGGCTTATACGTTCTTTTTCTTTTCGTATATTTGTAATTATGAATATTTATAGCTGAACACATACTCTCCTGAGCCTGCTCTAAGCACTACTGCTTCAGCTGTGCGGCTTATATCAATGATTCCTTCCACATCCTTTACGGGATGACCACTTTCCAATAGCTGATCGAGATTCGCTCCCTCCAGAATAATCTTAGCTTCTGTATTTACAGGGATCTGAATTTGTACCGTTCTAAGTCCCTTATCTTCTAGCCATGAGGATTCAATCCTTCCGTAAGGAGAATCCAGCTTAGCTGAAGCATGCTTAAGCTGTCCCGCTGCAAATCTTGGATGTATGCGAATCTTTTTATAAGCGATATCCGAATCCTCCATATCAAGACCTGCAAGATATCGATACATCCAGTCCCCGATTGCACCGTAGGCATAATGATTATAGGAGTTCATATCATCACTCCAAAAAGATCCATCAGACTTGATACCATCCCAATGCTCCCATATCGTTGTAGCCCCTTGTGTAATCGAATACAGCCATGATGGATAACTGTCCTGCAGCAGTAATTTGACTGCTGTCTCATGATAGCCATTTTCAGACAAGACAATGCACAAATAAGGAGTACCTACAAATCCTGTCGTTAAATGATAGCCGTTCTGCACGACCATTCGATTAAGCTCACTTGCTGTTCTTCTTCTCGCGTCTCCTTCTACAAGACCGAACATCAGAGCAAGCACATGTGCAGTCTGCATAGGAGCAGCCAGACGACCTGCTGGAGTGACAAATTCATTCAGATAAGCTCTCCGTACCTGATACAGCAAATCACTGTATTTTTTCACATCTTCGGATCTGCCCAGAACAACAGCTGCATTTCTTACAAAATCAACAGAATATGCATAGAAGGATGTAGCAATCAGATCGAGTGGTGTTGCCCCCACATAGCTGTTCTCCTTCGCATCAAGGGCAAGCCAGTCACCGAAATGGTGACCTGTGTTCCATAAATATTCATATTCACCTTCGCCTCGAATATAGTTCACCCAAGCTTTCATGCTGTCATACTGCTCGGATAACAGTCTGATGTCTCCGTAGCATTGATACTGTGTCCAGGGACATATGACCGCCGCATCCCCCCAAGCTGCCGATGTATCTTTATTCCATTTCAAGATGTTCGGAATCGTAAAGGGTACACTTCCGTCTTCTCTCTGATCAGCCGCCAGATCTCGCAGCCATTTGGCGAAGAAGGGAGCCACCTGATAATTAAATGCTGCTGTACGTATAAATACCTGAGCATCGCCCGTCCATCCAAGACGTTCATCCCGCTGCGGACAATCGGTTGGAATATCTACAAAGTTGCCGCGTTGTCCCCAAACGATATTTTGCTGAAGCCGATTCACCCGCTCGTCAGAGCAGTCGAATTGCCCGGTCTGAACCATATCAGAATGCATGACTTCCCCCGTGAAGCCCTTTATGATAACCGAATCATCAAGCTTCTCGAGTCCTGCAATACGAATATATCTGAATCCCATGAAGGTAAAGGCCGGTGCATAGTTGTCTTCACCATTCCCCCGTGTGGTATATTCGACTAACTGCTTCGCACTTCGCAGATTCCCGGTATAAAAATTCCCTTCCCGATCCAGTACTTCCGCATGATATAGCGTAATCTTCGTTCCTTCATCCAGATTCATCTTTATTCGGACTCGCCCAACCATGTTCTGTCCCATATCGAGCACCGTTTCACCACGGGGGGTATGCAGTACCGATATAGGATGAATCGTTTCCGTTACCTTCACTGGCCAGTTCTCTTGTGCAGTCAGCGGATGATAAGGCATATCCGATCGAGAAACACCCTCCCATCCGCTGTCATCATATTCATACTCACTCCATCCTGCCTGTTCAAGTCTCGCATCATAAATTTCACCATCATATATACTAGTGTAGCGAATAGGCCCTTCGGATGCCTTCCATGTCGTATCCGTGACTACAACCTCTTCAGTGCCATCTGCATATTGCACATGCAGCTCCAGCAGCACTGCACGGTGTTCTCCATAAGCGCTGCGAAATCCCTTCTCCCAGGAGATACGCCCTGAATACCAGCCGTCTGCTGCTTGAATACCAATACCATTGCCGCCTGCATGCAGATAACGGGTTACATCGTACGTTTGGTATTGATGCCGGTGATGATAACTGGTCCATCCTGGGGCAAGCAGCTCCTCCCCGACGCGTTCTCCATTCAAATGCAAGTCGTACAAGCCTGCTGCCGTAGCATACACTCGGGCAGATACGATATTCTGCTTCAGCTGGAACGTTGTTCGGAGCAGCGAAACAGGTGGAGAATCGGGCCATTCCTGAGCCTGCTGGACAACGGGCAGCTGCTTCGGCATAATCCATTCTGCCTGCCATTCATTAGAACTAAGGAATGCGGTCTCCCACCATCCTGTACTGCTCCATTCTGAACAATTGCCCTGCTGATCCCACACCTTAACTCGGTAATAGTAGCGTGTTCTGGACTGTAGAGCGGGACCGCCATATTCAATATGAATGGATTGATCGGATTCAATTCTTCCGGTATCCCATAGATATAAGCTGAAGTCAGGCAGATCTGAGACAACAAGATGATACGCCTGCTGCTTGATTCCTCTTTCCTTCGAATTCAATTTCCATCCAAATCGGGGGACGAACTGATTGCTCCCGAGTAATTCCTCACGATATTCACAGGTGACTTGGCTCACTGAAAGTGCTGCTTGTGGATTCATCAACCTCTCCTGCCTTCCTTCGTCGAATATCTTCCCTTGTGTTTTCCTCTCTTTCATTCTACGATGATTGATAGCGCTTTATATGGTGTAATCAGACAAATCATGCTGGCTAATCGGACATTATTTAGGAAGAGACGATACATAAGGAGACAGGTGATATGATTAGTGCCAAACGGAGAATAGATATGATACGAGGCGAATCCTTATTTTCACAGGGTTTACCGTTATATCTCAATCGCAGTGTAGAATCATATGAGCTATCCGAGCATCAGCATGACTTCTTTGAGATCAGCTATGTTGCTGAAGGCAGCGGTACACATATCCTGAGCGGTATTACCCTGCCGGTTAAGCAAGGGGATCTCTTTTTACTGCCTCAAGGCACGTCTCATGTCTTCAGACCTCACGGCATAACTAAGGGACAGCCGCTTATTGTCTACAATTGCGTACTGGCGCTGGCTGAGTTTAGACAGACCGTGGCTCCCATTCCTGGTAGTGATGTGCTGAATCCTCTGCTGACAATGCATGAATATCGCCAGTACAGTGATAAATATGGAGAACTACTAACTTTATTCCAGCAATTACACCGAGAATACCAAGTCCACAGGCTTGGAAGAGAACTAGCACTCTACAGCGGCATCTTACAACTGCTCCTGCTGATCAACCGGATGGAAACGGCAGATGATCTTAGAGAAGATGAGAATTCCATCCATCTGGAAGCTGTACTGAGTGAGCTGCATGAAGGATATGGCTATCGAATCACCGTACAGGAGATGGCGCGTAAAATGGGGCTCAGCGAGCGGCAGTTTCACCGGGTATTTAAACGCCATATGGGGATGAACATGACCGATTATCTGCAAAATGTAAGAATCCATGCGGCAGGACGTCTGCTTCGTACGACCTCGCAAAAAGTCAGTAACATCGCAGCCGCTGTAGGCTATCAGGATGTGTCCTATTTCAATGCCCTATTCAAGCAGAAGACAGGCTGCACTCCACTTGAGTACCGACGGATGATATGAATATCAACTTGAATCCGCAAAAAAAACAGTGCTTGTCTGGACGATAGGCATGTCTTCATCCAAGCACTGTTTTATCGTATTTATATAGGCAATGCCATTCGCACAGGTCTGATGAATTCTTTATACTAGTCTACTTCAGACTCGCTTGAAGCTCACCCAATACTTGCTGTAATCTCTCCGGGTAATCTGTAATGATTCCACTTACTCGAAGCTCTACCATACGTTTCATATCTGCTGCCTCATTTACCGTCCAAGGATACACCTCAAGTCCTTTTTCCAGAGCCGCATTTAGCTGGTTATCTGTAAGCTGCTTATAGTAAGGATGAAGGGAATACGTACTCACGCCTACTGCATCTGGTAAATATTCAGGATGCTGAAAATCCTGATGGTACAGAAGTCCGAGCTTAATTGAAGAATCCAGAGCTTGTAGCTTCTGCAAAGCACCAAAGTGGAAGGAAGAAACGACGACCTGTTCTGTCCGGTCATATTCCCGCAGGAGGTTTACCAGCTTCTGCTCGATTCCCGCTTCCAGTCCGCCTTTAATTTCAACGTTAATCATCAAATCCTTGGGAGCTAATTCGAAAACTTCTCTGAGCGTGGGAATCTTCTGCCCTTGATACTGTGCATCATACCAGCTCCCGGCATCGTAGCTTCTCAGTTCATCCAAGGTCATATCCTGAACCGCTCCCGTACCATCTGTTGTACGGTCAATGGTGTAATCATGAATGACTATGATCTCCTCATCCTTGGAGAGATGAATGTCCAGTTCAAATGCATTACAGCCTTGCGTAAGAGCAAGCTCGAAAGAAGCCAGTGTATTTTCCGGTGCAACTCCTGCTGCTCCCCTGTGTGCGATAATGATAGGCATCGTCGTATTCATTGGTCACACTCCCTGATTGTCATTAGATTCATTGCTTATTTACAGGCCTGTACGGACAAGTCGTTCATGTTAAGTATATGGAGTTCAGGAGATGAGTTCTACCTTTTTGTGTTAAATGATGTTTGCAGCTTCTAACTCGGCTTTACATTTCATCGATGTTATAGAATCGTGCACAATTTCCGCCCAGAATACGGTCTTGAATCTCTGTTGGAAGCTGATTAATATATGTGATGACTACGTTCATCACTGCTCTGTAATCCCGGCTCACCGTGCAAACGGGCCAATCGGAGCCAATCATCAACCGATCCGGACCAAAGGCTTCAAAGACGGTATCCAGGTAAGGGACAAAATCCTCTTCCCTCCAATTTGCCCAGTCTGCTTCGGTTACCATTCCAGACAGCTTGCAATACACATTTGGTGATTTGGCGAGTTCCTGTATACCGCTTCTCCATGAGTCCAGCTGCCCCTCCATGATCCTAGGTTTTGCCAAATGATCCAAGACGAACTTCTGTTCTGGGAACATTTGCGTTAATATTGACGCATTCGGAAGATGCCGCTCAAATAGAAGCAGATCATAAGTTAATCCGTACCTGCCCAAGAGACTAAGTCCGTGAAGAAAATCATCCCGCAGCATAAAGCGATCATCAGGCTCATCCTGAATCACATGTCTGATTCCCTTCAGCTTGGGATGAGCACCGAAACTCTCCAATTGCGCCGACACCGCAGGCGAACATAGATCGACCCAGCCGACCACACCGTAAACGAAGTCGAATTCATCCGCAAGCGAGAGAAGCCACTCGGTTTCATGAAGTGATTGTCTAGCTTGAACGGCGATTGAACCGTTAAATGACATGGAATCGAGAAGAGGCTTTAAGTCCGCTGGCATAAACGGCCTTTTTAATGCCCCATGACGATCATCAATCCATGGATAATCAACAGTTGCATAATCAATAAAATGCTGATGGGCATCGATACGAAGTGTGCTCATTACATCCCTGCTTTCTATGAATCTATTCTTTCATTTCCTTCTCATCTTTTTCGATTTCTTCATCTAGAATTCCTGTACGCGAAATGCTTTAAGAGCGTTGGCAAGCGGCCTCGTCTATGAAAGCACAGCCTGTAAGCAGTGAAAGAACAAAATAAACGTAAGACAGACTCTAGTAACCATGCAGTCCGTCTTACGTTATCTATCATTTAAACCAGCTGTATTTTTTCAATCATGAATAATCCGTTCCTTCAACTTCAACTTCAACTATCATATTTCCGCTTCTTGCTTCGTCAGACGATCCCGTGCAAAATTCCAATTCTGAATGCGCTCATACTCCTCCATGGTAATCGGCAGCACGGTTCCGTGCTTGAAGCCATATGGGAAGCTGAAGCTCTCGTCAGAACGAATAAACCTTCCACTGTCGATATCATCTGCCAAAAATGGCACATAGCCTTGTCCTTCACCTTCAACACCGAAAAAGTCGAGCAGCAGACACCATCTGCCATCCTTTACCTTAAATGCCGTTGGCGCTTCATAAGCGTGATGTCCCAGCTTCGCCATTTCTTCATCAAAGGCTTCAATCCGGGTATGCTCTCCAGTCAGCGTACTGCCCTTTTGCAGAATGATTCCCTCTGGATCCTTCTCGCTTTTTAGAAAACGATAAAAGAATCCGTTCTCTTCATAAATTGCGGAATCAATAATTCCGCTCCCATCTTTGCGGCACAGCATCTCCGGTTTCGAGAAGTGAACGAAATCCTTCGTTCGCGAGTAATAGATCGCCTTATGTCCGAAATTATTTGAAGCATGTGCTGAAGACCAATGGAGAACATAGTCCTCATTCTTGGTGTCATAAATGACATCTGGTGCCCACAGACAGCCAAAGTCCTCATTTCCAAGCTCAATCATTCTCTGCTCAGACCAGTTCACCAGATCCTCCGACTCCCACAACGACAAGCACTTGCTTCCTTCTCTTGAAATGCTGGCCCAGCTGCTCTTGTACTTCGTGTTAAATCCGTTTGCCAGACTCAAATCGGTTGCAATGATGAAGAACTTCCCTTCTCTCGTCCGCACAATGGTATGATCTCTGACTCCTCGATCTCCCTGTTCACTCCACAGCACAGGATTTCCATCATTGACCTGCTCCCAGTTTAGACCATCCCTGCTCAAACCAAAATAAACCTGTTCACCATCTGGTGTTTTCTTTTCTTTAAAATGCACAAACAAATAAGCGTCCATTAAAAAGTTCCTCCTTTTGAATTCTAAGGGAATGATCCATTGTGTTATTTTTAGTACTTGATAACTTATGCTTCCTTGTTAAGCGGCCGCATTGTTCGCAGCACACCATAAATTCCATTCAAATCTGCTTCAGGCATGAACTTAACGACAATTTGACTGCTCTTGTTGATTAAGGCTTGCGGAATCGGATACTCCTTGGTTACAAACTCTCTTCTGCGTTCATAACCGGTTTCCTCTCGCGCGAGAAGCTGATCATTCACATAAATGTTCATGGCACGATTATGGTTGATGAGGAAGTACGTCACCTGGAGCACATTCACATCATCTGGATCAACCGCCATTGTATAGCTGAACCAGCCCTTGTCATTTGCAAGCCTGCCATTCTGGCCATCCCAAGCTCCGCTGAACGTATTCTCTCCTCTGATCCCATGCTGGAGCTCATACTGATCATTGCCTACCTGAACGCTGTCAATCGTTGCCTCCTTAGTAAGGTTCTCAAGTCTGCCAAGCTCCAAATGACGCTTCAGCTCCTCCGAATCTGGTTCAACCATGTTCCAGTAGATACCATATCGTTCTTTATGCTGCTTATAATGAGGTGTAAAGATCAACCGTTCATCCTCATCGGTATTCCTTAATCGAAACTCCATCCGATCCTCGTCTTTGACCACATGCTCTTCTACGGACTGAATCCATTCTTTGGGAGTCATTCCGTTTGGAATGATAAAGTCCTTGATCCGCATCCGCTTCGTTGGCACTTGCACCATGATGCCTGTGCTGGATAACGTCATATCTTCATTTCCTAGAGCTGCGCTGAGAACAATTGGACCGTATTGGAAACCCACTGCTGCCGGATTGTCAGGGAGGCTGCAGGCGAGCACCTTCATGGGCAGAACTAAATCCAGTACATCTCCGCTGTGCCAGGTGCGGTCTACCTCCAGATATTCATTTTTGATCTCAGGTTCAAACCGCTTGCCATTTAGTAAAACAGTCATTTCACCCTTGACCCAATTAGGTACTCTTACATAGAGCTTCATTGCCCTGTCTCGGCCATCTGTGGTTTCAATCGTAAACTGGACATCATCACGATCCGGTATAGAGGCGGTTTGTGTAATGCTCATATTCTCTTGTGCAAAATCGAGCCTGGAGCTAATAAATTGATTCACGTACAGCTCGTTGTCATTGTAAAAATATATGCTGTCATTCAGCTTCGTAAAGCTCTCCATTCCCGTACCTGTACAGCACCAGAAGTGCTCAAATGGAGAGCTGTATATTTTGAAATAACCGGTTGCCATCGGCTGAAAATACATTGTCATTCCCGTTTCGGGATTTTGCGAGGAGAGAATCGCATTTATGTAGCTCGTTTCGTAATAGTCGGCATATTTCTTGTCGCCGGTTAGTTTGAACAGCTCCCGAGTCAGCTTCAGCATGTTGTAGCTGTTACAGGTCTCGCATGTAATATCGGAGCGTCTTGCATCCAGAATATCTGGCTCTCCAAAATGCTCGGATTCACTGTTGCCGCCGGTTATATATGTGTGATGATTAACCACGATATCCCAAAATTTCTTGGCTGCCTCCAGATAAAATTTTTCACTCTCACCAAGCGTTCGATAACGGTTAAGCGCTCCCAGAAATTTAGGAATCGTTGTGTTCGCATGCTTGCCTTTTAATATATCTGCTCCCTGAGCGATTGCTTTGAACAAGGGGATCTCGTCAAATTTGTGAGCCGCTTCCAAGTGCTTCGGATCTGACGATATTTTAAATAGATCATACAAGCAGTCATTCATTCCGCCATATTCTACAGAAAGCACGATCGTTTGCAGCTCATGTGACCAGCGGGAGGTGCGTAATGCAACCCAGTCTCCTAATTTACAGACAATGCGCTTGGCATCGGCCAACTGTGTTCCTTGGTAAACAGCGATAAGTCCGGCGATCAGTTTATGTATGGTGTACCATGGAACCCAGGCGGGTTGTCTCTTCTCAATATTATCGATCAAGCTCTCGGGAAATGCCGACAAATAACCGCTTTCAAATTGACATTGGGCAAGCTCTGCTATGATATATTCCAATTTCTTAAGCAGATCCGGATCACTCGTTTGCTCATAAGCTTGAGCACATGCAGTCATGAAATGCCCGAGCGTATGTCCCCGAATCTCGGTATCCTCCCATCCTGGATACTTCCCTGCCTTAGGAGGAAGACCTCGGTTCTCCCGAAACCCAGCGAGCAGACGATCCAGATCATAGCTATGTAAATAGTCGAGCTCCTTCGCAAATGCGTTGATATGAAACTCTCCAGTTAAGTGCACCTGGTTCATAGCAAAATCCTGCAATACATGACCTTTTACTGCTTCTTCCTTTGCAGACATCCTTCTACCACCTTCCGAGACTCTTCTATACGGTTCAGCTTGCTCTTTCAGAATAACGATTTCATATGTAGGAGTGAAGTGGAGAAACGTTCGAATTCGTGTAAAAAAGTCAGAAAATGACATATAGATGCATAGGAGTATAGAATGTTAATTCATAGTTGAGATCAACAAGTGGTGCCATTTCATACCAATATATTATAATAAGATACAGTAAGCTGAAGGTGTGAAAAAGACAGATACTTACGGAGGACATACATCGATGGATGGATACACATTTAATATAGAGAAGCCCCTAATAATGCAAATGACAGGAAAGTTCGCATCACCTGCTCCGGACTGGGTACATATGAGTAGAATACTGATGGATTACGAGCTGTTCGTCCAGACCAAGGGCAGGCTGTTCATCGCAGATGATCGGGGAGAGCATGTGCTCGAAGAAGGAGATTTTCTGCTGATGCCGCCTAGAACGAAGCAATTCGGTTACAAGGAATCCGATTGCAGCTTTTACTGGCTTCATTTCACATCTGAAGAACCCTCCTGCACCATTCCAATCCGAGATTATCAGCCTGTTCAGCACCACATCTTCATTCCACATAAAGGCCGCCTTCGAGGCATGGACAAGATTGTCATCATGATGAAACAGCTGCAGGACTCCATGCGCAGTTATCAGGATCCTACACTCGGTAATTATATGGCGACCACCATTCTGTGTGAGCTGTATCATCAGTCCTATGCTGAGGACAATATATCCGGCAAGAAGCTGAAACAGCTTCAGCTCTATAATGATATTGTAGATTATATTAACTGGAATCGATTTGAAGCACTTAAGGTATCGGCAATTGCTGATTATTTCGGATATAACTCGAAATACCTGTCACACCTGTTCGCATCTGTTGCAGGCGTCACCCTTAAACAGTATATTATACAGCAGAAGATGGAAGCGGCTGCCTTTCTCTTGTCGGACACAAATCAGACAGTTCAAGAGATAGCCATGCAGCTCGGATACCATGACAGCCAGCATTTTATGAAGTCCTTCAAACAGATCACTCATCTCACACCAACGGACTTCCGAAACGCCGCTGCAAACAGACTGCTGTATTACAAGTGACTCACTTGGACCTTGTTTCATTGTTTCGATACCATTTACGAAGCTGGTTAATATGTGCCTGATGATAACGGTTATGGTCTGCCATGTGCCATATCCCCCAACGAATCGTTGCTTCTTTCTCATTCTCATGTCCGAACCTGACGACTTGTTCCAGATCTGCATCAGTCAGCTTCCTGCACGTATCTCGTAACAGCGCTAATACGTTTGTATAATCTGACATAAATGTATCAACTGAGACTCCAGCAATCATGGGAAGTCTGCCATCTTCATCAATCATGGGGCCGTATTTATCCCTATATGTTGAAGGCAAGGGTTGTCCCTTAATTCTGTACACCCAGTTCAAATCTACATACATGAGATGTTTAATCAGCTGGGCAGCACTATTATGACGATCGTCAGGCCCTCTGTAATCCAGCTCATCTTGCGTCATCCCTTGTGTAATCATCCGAAGGCGCTCGCAATTTTGTTCCACAGCCGAATACAACATACCTACGATTGGAGACATACTTGAGTCACTTTTTAAATCAAACATGAGAAGATTCCTCCTAGGAGATGATAAATAATGGATTTTAGGACAGCACAGAAAAATGCTGCAGTCGTTAAACAAATCGTTGATGTATATAGGCTCTCTAGAAATGATGTAACATCTGGCAAAATTTCAGATCTCGAGAATCGAAATCTATGGGACAGCCAACAGTCAGTGGTTGAACAAATCTTAGATGAGTGCTCGTTGATCGATTTAAGGGTTATCCATGCAATTGCATCCATAGGATATCATGAAAGAGGTATACGACACCGTTATTTAAACAACGGTAATGAATCCGTTGAAATTATAGAAATGGCAATTACAGAAAACGAAGAAGAACTGCTAAGGAAGCATAGTAAGTATAGCGCTTTCCTCTCTACGCAAGAATTGAGAGAACAAATACTATCACGTATTGACCTGTCTCAAGATTTGATAGAGGGCATGAAGATTATAAAATTAAGCTGAGGGCTAAGGAGGTTCTAGATGATCATTGCCATTCTTGATGAGCATAATACTGCCGCCTACTATGACGTGATTGAAGAAGTCGGGCACAATTTACAAGCGTTGCAATATGAATTTGATCGTTTTCTAAGCAGCCTGGAGGGAAATCATCCCTTCCGATCATATACTGAGATTGTTGAAAGTAATGGTGAAGTCATATTCGCTGATTATGTAAATACATATGGACCTGATCAATTGATCGCCTGGATCAATGTGGAGAAATACAATGCTAGAGTTGCTGTAAGAATTAAAAATACAGATGCTCTAAAACCTGAAGCTAAGATATACATTTAAAGGAGAATTCTATTTATTATTTGCTCGCTTTTTTCTGATTCCTTGAACAATCCAACCCAATCCGATACAGAAAAAGATAATGCTGAAGGGATCAATAGTCTGATTAGTCAATAAAGCTTTAATTACAACAAACATTTGAAATACCCATATGATTCCAACATATACAAAATTTTTCCCTCATAATAACACAATTGTGCTAGTTTTAACGTTCCAACCCAAAAAACACCTCCAAGTTCATCTCCGACCTCAGATAGTCGATAGATGTTTTTGAAGGTGTTTTCAATATGAAGCCAAACTCTTCTTATTCTTTCGTCACCAATTTCAGTGGTGCGGCAATCATTTCTTCTACTTCATTGCCTTGAAGCACGTCCGCTGCGGCTTGAACAGCGAGTTCACCTATGAGTGCCGGCTGTTGTGCAACTGAAGCGGTCAGCCCTCCGGCATTAATGGACTTAATCGCATCCTCGTTACCATCAAAACCAACCACGATGACATCTCTGCCTGAGCTTTGAATGGCCTCAAGTGCTCCAAGCGCCATCTCATCATTGTGGGCAAATACGGCCTCCGCATCCGGATTGCCTTGAAGCAGGTTCTCCATGACATTCAACCCTTTGGTCCGATCAAAATCGGCCGGCTGCTTAGCCACGACATCAAGCTTCTCATCGGCAATATTGTGGAAGCCCTGACCACGCTCCCGTGTCGCAGACGCACCTGCCACACCTTCCAGCTCAATGACTTTTGCTCCTTCGCCAAGCTGCTCTATAATATACTGAGCTGCCATTTCTCCACCCTTCACGTTATCTGATGCCACCAATGCTTCTACTTCACCTTGGTCTGCTGAACGGTCCAGCGTAATAACAGGAATACCGAGCGAGTTTGCCGTTTGTACTACGTTCGAGATCGCCGCCGAATCCGTCGGATTAATGAGCAGTGCGTTCACACCTTGCTGAATCAGATCATCTACGTCATTGGATTGCTTCGCGGAATCATCCTGTGCATCTACAATAACAACCTCGATCCCTTGCTTTTCTGCTTCAGCAACAACACCGTCTTTTAAGGCAACGAAAAATGGATTATTCAAAGTAGATATGGATAGTCCGATTTTTATATCATCTGTGTTACCGTTGTTGTTCGGTTTAGCCCACTCTGGCGGCTGCATGGAACAGCCCGTCATAATGATCATGAGTACTGCAGTGAACAATAAGGTTAATTTTTTCATCATGTCTCTACTCCTCTTATGCAGATTTCTTACGGTCAATCAGTACCGCAATAACGATAACGACACCTTTGACGACCATTTGATAGAATGATGATACACCGAGCAGGTTCAGACCATTGTTAAGAACTCCGATAATCAGTGCCCCGATTAAGGTTCCTACAATGAGCCCGCGGCCTCCTGTCAAGCTTGTACCACCTAGTACGACAGCAGCGATTGCATCGAGCTCATAAGACTCACCGGCTGTCGGCTGTGCAGAGTTAAGACGGGAAGTCAGAATGGCACCCGCAAGTGCAGCCATCATACCTGCAAGAGAATAGATCATAATTTTGACACGATCGACCTTGATACCTGATACAAGCGCAGCCTTCTCATTACCGCCGATGGCATACGTTTTGCGTCCAAATGATGTTTTATGCAGAATGACCCACAGAATAGCAAATGTAATCATCATCGTAATGGCCGGCACCGGAATGCCTAGGAAATATCCACGTCCAAACAGCTGGAATGCCATGCTGTCTCCAAGACCCGTAATAGGATTCCCGTTCGTGTACACTAGGGTTAATCCCCGGAAGATCGTCATACTGGCAAGTGTTGCAATGAAAGGTGCCATCTTACCTTTGGTAATCATGAGTCCGTTCATCATCCCCATAATTCCGCCCAGCAATACCCCGACAATGATGGCAAGAATCGGATCTAGACCAGACAGCATCAGGTTAGCGACAATGGCACTGGACAGTGCCAAGATCGAACCGACGGACAGATCGATACCGCCAGTCAAAATGACAAAGGTCATACCAAATGCAAGCAGTGCGTTAATCGATACCTGTCTGAGCAAATTCAATATGTTAAGCGGTTCCAAAAATCCCGGATTCATAATCGTTACAATAACGATAAGCAGGATGAGTCCGAGCAGCGGCCCAAGCTTCCCTGCAAGCTGTGACAACTGAAGTCCTTTTTTATTACTCGTTTCCTTTACACTGGTCATGTTATTGTCCTCCTGTTGCTAGTGTCATAATTTTCTCTTGTGTAGCTTCTTCGCGGCTGAGTTCTCCACTGATCTGTCCCTCGTGGACAACGATGATCCGATCACTCATACCGAGCACCTCCGGCAGCTCAGAAGATACCATGATAATCGCAACACCGCGGTCTGTCAGCTCATTCATCAACTGATAGATTTCCCGCTTGGCACCCACGTCAACGCCTCGTGTCGGTTCATCAAGGATTAGGACACTTGGTCCGATACCTACCCATTTAGCAATAACGACTTTTTGCTGATTCCCACCCGATAAATTTCTGGCAGCTGTTTCAGAAGATTCTGTCTTAATCAGAAGCCGTTTAATCAGAGTATCTACAAAATCCTTCTCTTTCTTACTGGAGATTAGACCTGCTTTGCCACTGAAGCTGAACAGATTAGGAAGCACCATATTTTCACGTATAGAAAAATCAAGCACCAGACCTTCATCCTTACGATCTTCCGTAATAAAGCCAATTCCGTGCTTCACTGCATCATCAGGCTTGCGGATATTAACCTTCTTGCCTCGTACCCACATCTCTCCACTATGAAGGGAGTCAAGTCCAAACAGTGCACGCATGATTTCAGTTCTTCCTGCACCCATGAGCCCAGAGAAGCCCACAATTTCACCAGATCTAACGCTGAAGCTTACATTGTCAAAAGCGTCCTTGCGGCCGATATTCTTGACTTCCAGTACGACCTCACCCGGTTTCGGGTTTCTGGCAGGATAACGTTCCGTTAATTCTCGGCCAACCATTTTTCTAACGACTTCCTCAAAGCTCGTATCTGGAATTGGCTTGGTGTCCACGGTCTTCCCGTCACGCATCACCGTAATTCGATCACAGATCGTAAAGATCTCCTCCATCCGGTGCGAGATATAAACGATGGATACACCCTGCTTGCGAAGTGAGTTAATGACCGCAAACAGCTTCTCGATCTCACGCTCTGTCAGTGCAGCTGTCGGCTCATCCATTACAATGACTTTAGCATTGGTCATGAGTGCTTTGGCAATCTCAATCATTTGCTGCTGTCCTACCGAGCATTCTCCGGCATCCTGATCCAGCGGAATGCTGACGGCCAGCTTCTCAAACTGCGATTTTGCCAGCGCTTTCATCTGTTTCGTATTTAAAAACCCTGCTTTACTGGTCAGCTCTTTGCCGATAAACAAGTTTTCCAGCACCGTCATATCCGGCCAAATGTTCAGCTCCTGATGGATAAAGGCAATACCGAACTGCTCTGCTTCTTTGGGATTAGAAAAATAAGTCTCTTTCCCATCTATCAGAATCGTTCCCTCGTTCCGCGGATGCAGTCCGATTAGAATATTCATCAGTGTTGATTTGCCGGCTCCATTCTCACCCATGAGCGCATGTACTTCACCTTCAACCAGATCAAAATCCACACCTGTCAGCACTTGATTCGTTCCAAATGCCTTATGAATTCCTTTCATCTGAATATGCATAATGATTTCCCTCCTTGATGCCGAATCTGTCAGAAGTACACACCGGACTGTAAGATGCAATTAGCATAAGGCTTTGCTTCCCCTGTGCGAATAATAACCTTAGCGTCTTGTGTTAGCTTCTTGAACTGCTCGTGCGAATGATATTCCACCGAATGATTTATAAACTTCTCTTGTATAAAATGGAGCGCTTCCACATTCTCCGATTTAATCTCTTCAGCCAGAATGACCTTCTCGATCTCCATATCTTCAGCAATCGCCTCTACTACTTCCATGAAGCTGGGTGTGCCCAGCTTTATGGAAAGGTCGATCTTATGAACACCTTCAGGCACAGGAAGTCCGATATCCGCTATCACAATTTGATCCGTGTGTCCTAAATCCGCAAGCACCTTGGTGATATGACTATTAATTATTCCTTGCTTCTTCATTACAGATTCGCCTCCACTTCATCTCGTGTCGGCATTCCGCCTTGTGCACCGAACTTCATGACAGACAGCGATGCCGCACGGTTGGCGAATTTAATACTATCCTGCAGTGATTTGCCTTCCGCCAGTGCAACGGCAAAGGCAGCATTGAAGGTATCACCTGCACCGGTTGTATCGACTGCTTCCACAGCATAACTTGGAACCAGAATCTCTTCGGCTCCATCATAGAAGCGGACTCCGTTTTTCCCTTCGGTAACAAGCAGCTTGTTCGGATACTTACGAAGGGAATCATGCACGCTTGCTCCGTCAAAGATGATCTTGGCTTCATGCTCATTCGGTGTAATATAGGCAGCCTTCTCAATGAGTTCATCGCTCACAGGCCGGGCAGGTGCCGGATTTAACATGAGCGGCACGCCAAGCTCACTGCACAGTGCTGCAACATGCTCCACTGTTTCCTCTGGAATCTCCTGTTGAATCAGCACGATATCCGAATTCTTGATCACTTCTACGGTCTGCTCTACATAAGCCGGTGTCACCTCATCGTTCGCTGCTTTCACAAAAACGATGCTGTTGTCACCTTCTGCCAAGATAATATGAGCCGTACCACTTTCCATATCTGTAACCGGTTCCACATAGTCGACAATGACTCCGTTTTGTTTAAAATTGTCCAAGATGATCTTGCCGTAATGGTCATCACCCACACGCCCGATCATCGTAACCTCAGCACCGAGTCTGGCTGCAGCGACTGCCTGGTTCGCTCCTTTGCCCCCCGGCACCGTCTTGAAGGATTCTCCAAGCACCGTTTCTCCTGCACCAGGGCGTTTACTAGACGTCACGACAAGGTCCATGGAGGAACTGCCAATGACCGTTACTTTTGCTTTTTTACTCATTTATTTCGCGCCACCTTTCGGGTTGTATTCCGTTCAATATACTCAACTGGAAACTGAATGTAGGCCTCCATATTATGTTTGTTATCGATTAAATTTATCAACAGCCGGGCTGCTGCTCTTCCCATCTCATATGCAGGTTGTCTAATGGTTGACAGTGCCGGTGATAACAATCCGCTGATCGGAATATCATCAAATCCGACGATCTGCACATCCTCTGGAACTCTTCTGCCTCGTCTTACGGCTTCATGAATCACTGCAATCGCTGCCAGATCATTACTTGCAATAATGCCGTCCGTAGAAGGATAAGTATCAAACAGATTCGTAGCCAGTCTATCTACGTTATGAAATGAAAAGCTAGAAGTCTGGATTACATGATAATCCATTCCCGCTTCTTTGAGAGCATCTAATGCTCCTTGGTATCGATCCTGAGCCGGTTTGACATGAGCAGGACCCTGCATCACCGTAACTTCTCTGCTGCCCCCGGCTATAATCGCTTCCGCGGCAAGTCTGCCTCCCTGCCATCCATCTGCATAAACCGAAGGTTTATCATGAGATGTCCGGTCTAGGAATACAACTGGCAGGCTAAAGGAAGCGTACGTATTCGTATCCGGATTATTTGTCAGCGTGATCACGCCGACCACATTATTTTGAGTAAACGTTTGCAAGTATTCCAGCTCTTTCTGTTCATTCTCATCACTGTTTCCAATAATAATACGGTAATCATTCTCCCGCATTTCATCCTCCACACCTCTTGCGATCTGAGGGAAGTAAGGATTCGTGATATCAGGAATAAGCAGTCCGATCAGCTTCGACTTACGTTTATATAAAGATCTCGCAACTTCATTCGGTGAATAATTCAATGCCAGGATGGCATCCTCTACTTTCTTGCGTGTATCCTCATGAACATATCCTGCGCTATTGAGTACCCGGGACACCGTGGCCACCGATACGCCTGCTTGACGCGCTACATCTTTAATTGTTGCCATCTCTGTCACCTCGACTATGTGTAACCGGTTACAGGTATAAGATAACATAGTTACTCACATGTTGCAAGCTCAAAATGAACACCTATATTCTGTCTTATTATTTCATGGTAAGATGGAAGTAAGCTTTAAGTTTATGGATAGGAGGTACAACGCCATGGGATTATTTAAAAAGATCACTTCCCTATTTGGTACAAATGAGCACAAGCCTAATCCGAAGAAGAGAATTGAAGCACCTGAATTTATCTACTCGCATAACCTTCCCGAGCAACTAGGAATCATGTCATCTGTCCATTCACTGAACAGATTGGCTGCTCGTCTTGAGGATGCATTAAACGATACATATATGAATCAGGTGAGAGACCGAGTCATGTCCAAGCATCGTTATACAGCCGAGAAATATAACTGGATGCTGCTTGAACTTAAGCGATACTTTATTCTCTGCGCTGTACTCAAAAATGTGCCGATGTACAGTAATGATACGGACGTCATTTGGCATGAAATGCTAATGTTTACACGAGACTATGAGGACTTTTGCCGAAAATTCACCGGTGATTTCATCCACCATCAGCCGCATAGTGTACAGCCAAGCGAAGCTGAACGTATCAGTGAGAGAGCCTGGTACGATCTCCTATACAGTCGTCTCTTTATAATCTTTCCAGAGAACGAGCAATTATCCAGACCTTTCTTCAAGCAGCCTATAGAGGAAGGGATCCTCAGGAGAATAGAGCATGATCCGAACGATGAAGTGATAACCGCAAGACTTAGGGTAACAAATGATCTCGATGTGAAGCAGCTTCAGGAGGAGCTGCTGCTTACACTTAGCCATCAGATCAGAGAAGCTCACCTGCAATTGGATGATTTGTTAAGACAAGATACGTTGTCTGTAAAAAACCAACAGAAGACTTCACCGAATGTGTTACGAAGCAATGCAGCGATGGACCCTATCCTCTCTATCCTGCTCATATCTACGTCTACTTCTTACTTATTCGAGGAGGCTCCACCTTCTGAGGAAGAGCTTCGTAAAGCGCAAGATACCAGCGGTGGCGGCGGATGTTCCGGCTTCCACTCGAATGAACATGAACGGTCCGATTCAAATGCTTCTGACTCTTCACCAAGTGATACATCGGATGGAGGCTCATCGTGCGGAGGTTCTTCCTGTGGCGGCGGATGCAGCAGCTGAATTCTGCAGCTGAATTCTGCAGATACACATTTCTTTATTCTGATATAGGCATCTATGTGAATGTATATAGGAGTGGTGAGATGATTGGAAATCTAGATAAGTTACTCTTTGTTCTCTGGCGAAGGATCTTTTCTCGATACACAATTAGTATCTACATGTCACACAATCAAGAACACTTCCAGAAAATCATTTATAAGCTAAACAGCCATCAGGTTGATTATAGGACACAAATAACAGATACCGGCTCCTCTGGAGTCAGTTTGGGCGGATTCTCCGCACAGTATGAAATCTTCGTAAAAAAAAGCGACATACATTTAGCTGAAAAAGTGATTAACCATTAAATAGAGCTTTACTCCATTAAATCTGTTCTCTAGAATCAAAGGCTCCTCTCAGCGGAATGCTGGAAGGAGCCTTTGATATTTTTATAAATGAGCTTCGTTATAGAACCAT
Organism: Paenibacillus shunpengii; assembly: GCF_042684905.1. Lineage (NCBI taxonomy): Bacteria > Bacillati > Bacillota > Bacilli > Caryophanales > Paenibacillaceae > Paenibacillus > Paenibacillus shunpengii. Next base: position 2,571,747 of record NZ_JBHUMJ010000002.1, read on the forward strand.
ACTAATCAAGATGATTCACATTCGTGTTAATAGCTCATTTCGATTCGCACCGCTGTCGTCTTAAATCCCGGCATTTTACAAAAAGGGTCCAGCTCGCCGCGTGTGGCTCGATTCACATTTTGGACCCCTCCCCAGTGCATTGGTACAAATAAGGTATCCTTTCGGATCTGCTCATTGAAACGGCACCGAACCTGGAACTCTCCGTATCGAGAGGTGATTCTTACCCAGCTCTGTTCCTTAATCATATAGTGACGTGCCGTATCGGGATGAATCTCGACGAAGTTTTCGACCTGACGCGAAGCAAGTCCTGGACTCAGTCTTGTCTGTACTCCTGTCAGATAATGAGACAGTACCCGGCCATTCGTCAGCATAAGAGGATATTCCTTGGACAATCTTTCCTTAACCATTTCACTTTCTTCTGCTGTAAATACAGCTCTGCCATCAGCATGTGCAAATCGCTCTTCAAAAATTCTGCCGGCTCCCTCTTCGTCTTCCGCAGGACAAGGCCAGTACACTCCTTCTTCCCTCCGCAGACGATCATAAGTGATGCCATAATAATCGGCAATACCACCCTTACTGGCGATTCGAAGCTCATTGAATATTTCCTCTGCCGAGGTATAGTCAAAGTATTTGCCTTTACCAAGAGCTGCTGCAAGCTCCCGAAGAATCTCCCAATCATGCCTGCAATTCCCGGGCGGCGGCGTCACCGCTTCACGCAGGAGTACCCGCCCTTCCAGATTCGTGAGCGTACCCGTGTTCTCTATATATGAGCTTACGGGAAGAACAACATCCGCTAAGCGTGCCGTTTCGGATAGGAACATATCTGCCACCGCCAAGAAAGGAACCTTCTCCAGTGCTTCTTCGACGAGTGTAGCGTTAGGATTCGAAACAATGGGATTCGAGCCCATCACAAACAGCGCTTCAATTGCCTCTGTATGAACGAGCTCCATCATTTCGTAAGCAGATACTCCCTTTCTAGGAATTTCATCAGGTTCAACGCCCCACACAGAAGCGATGTAATTACGGTCCTGCTCATCCTCAATGGAGCGATATCCAGGAAGCTGATCAGCCTTTTGACCATGCTCTCTGCCTCCCTGACCATTCCCTTGTCCTGTGATCGCTCCGTACCCGCAGCCTTGTCGGCCGATCTTCCCTGTCGCTAGCAGCAAATTAATAAAATGCCTGACCGCGAGATGTCCATCTGTCTGCTACTCCACGCCTCTCGCCGTTAGTACCATACCTGTCTTCGCCTTACCGAACATATCAGCAGCAAGCTTCAAATTCTCCTCAGATACACCCGTATTATCCGTAATATACTTCCAATCCAGCTTATCAAGATATGCCGTCAATTGTTCATAGCCGTTTGTTCTGTTTGCAATAAACGCTTCATCCAAGAGCCCCTGCTCCCTCAGCCATTTTAGCATTCCATCAGCAAGCAGCATATCCATTCCCGGACGAACAGCGAGATGAAGATCAGCCATAGCAGCTGTCGATGTTCTGCGCGGATCAATCACAATAATCACCGCACCTTTTTCTTGAGCTCTAGTAAAGTACGGCATAAGTGTAGGCTGACACTCTGCAATATTGGTACCGGCGAGTATGATACATTTTGCATCCTCAATATCAGATAAAGGAAAGGTAAGGCCCCGATCCATTCCAAATACCTTAGCACCCGCGGATGCAGCAGCAGACATACAAAACCGTCCATTGTAGTCGATGTATTTAGTGCCGATGCCAATCCGCGCAAATTTCCCGAGCATGTAGGCTGTCTCATTGGTCAGTGATCCGCCGCCGTATACGCCGACAGCATTGCTTGGCAGCGACTGTATCTTGCCTGCAATGTACTGAATCGCTTCCTCCCAGGTAGCTTCCGTCAGTTCCCCATCCTTTTTGATTAACGGAGACGTAATTCGTCTGGCACTTGTCGTATGCTGGTGCGCATTCATGCCCTTGACGCATATTCTTCCTTCGGAAGCTTTGTTCAGCGTTCCTTTGGATTCTGTTACGTACTGAAATACGCGGGTTGTCGATTTAGAGACATCCTCACGGGATTCTATCGTAACCTCCGCTTTGCACTGCACACTGCAGAATGGGCATTGGGTTGTTGCATGATGAATTGCACCGGGCAGTACTGAAGCAGCTTCTTGATTATGATTCATCACTTCTGAAGAGCCTGCTATTTTCATGCTGAGTTCCACTCCTTTTTATCACCACATCTATATCGTTCAAGCAAATTCCAGCAGCTTATACTCCAGCTCCATAACGCGTTCTCGAATGCTCCCAATCCCTGTGCGCTCCACCCATTCCCACGTTTTCTCGTTGAACCAGCCCTCGGTGCTGTAGAGCTCCACAGTGTATTGAGCAGCACGTATTGCCCCTTCTCTCGTGTCAGTGATACTTAAGAGCTGTCCCTCTGTTACAGGATGCCTTGCATGACCTCCTACGTAGATTTCGTATCCAGCGGGGCACGCTTGAATAGCAATATCATGCAGCAAGATCCCGAACACGGACTCAGCTTCCTCTGAGGCAGCAGCATAGATTGAAGCTGGAACCTGCTGCTCAGCGCACCAGCTTATAAATTCATCAAATGTATCTATCGGTAATGAGCGATGCTTAGCTCCTTGCGATCGGTTTCGCTGTATGTAGTATGCAATCGTTTCTTCACAGGTCCGGCACCCCTCTTCTTGATCTGCAGTTAAATCAAGTAACTCTCGTACTTCTGCTGACGATTTAACACCTGTCGTACGAATGAGATGTATCAGCTCCTCGTGCCCGGTAGACATGCAGGAGCAGATGCTGTGATCTGTTACAGATTCCTGCTCCGCACCGCTGGCTGGCATCGAAGCACCTGACAGCGTTACCTTCACCAGCGCCTCCAGCATGGGCCTGCACCCGCCGCATGATCCGGATGCCTTCGTCTTCTGCTTCACTTCATCCGCAGTCGTAAGACCATCCTTCTCCATTACCTTCACAATCGCTGATTTGGACACTTGGTTGCAGGCACATACCGTCTCGCCTCCCGGCATCGCAGCAACAAGAGCTTCCATCCGGTTCTCACCAGCTGATGCAGGCTTCATTGCCGCAAGCTCAGTGGCGTCTGCTTGACGTTTGATATATCCTAGCATGGTCTGGGATTCGGTTGTATCTCCATATAAAATAGCACCAGCAAGCTTACCGTCACGCATCGTCACTTTTTTATATTTGAACTGCAGCCGGTCATACTCCTGAACTGCTATACCGATATCCGGTCCAATCTCCCCAACAGAGAATAGCTCGACACCGGACACCTTCAGCTTGGAATAGGGAATTGAGCCTTGATATGCTTCGGTTTCCATATGGCACAGCTTACGTGCCAGAACTCTCGCCTGATCGTACAGCGGTGCAACCAGTCCATAACAGATTCCCTGATGCTCGGCACATTCTCCGACCGCATAGATATACTTATCACTTGTCTGCATGTAATCATCAACAATAATCCCGCGACTCACGGCAAGTCCGCTGTCTCTCCCAATGTCTACATTAGGGCTGATTCCCACGGCAAAAACAATCAGATCCGCCATCAGCTTGTTTCCATTGGCAAGCCGAATTCCCTTAGCCCGGCCGTCTCCAATGATTTGCACCGTTTGCTGACCAAGTCGGAATTTCATTCCTTGCGCTTCCAGCTCCGTCTGCAGCAGTCCTGCAGACATCGGATCCAGCTGTCTATTCATCAAGTACGCTGCATTGTGTATCACTTCGGTCTCCATCCCCAGGTTCAGCAGTCCTCTTGCAGCTTCCAGTCCCAGCAGCCCTCCGCCAATAACAATGGCTTTCTTAAACTTCTTGGCATAATCCATCATAAGAAGACAATCATCCATGCTTCGAAAAGCAATAACACCTTCCTGATCACTTCCCGGGATCGGTGGTATAAAGGCTGATGAACCTGTCGCAATCAGAAGATCATCATAAGACAGCTTCATTCCAGAGGAAGTTTCTATCCTTTTTTTCTTCCGATGAATCCGTGTGACCTTCTCTCCCGTGTAAAGTTTGATCCCGTTCTGTTCGTACCAGGTCCAGTCATGAATAATAATATCTCCAAATGAAGTTCCGCCCTGAAGCACTTTGGACAATTCGATCCGATTATAGTTCGGCCTCGGCTCTGCGCCAATTACCGTTATTTCATAAAGTCCACGATTCAGTTGAATAATCTCCTCTATACATTTCATGCCGGCCATTCCGTTTCCAACGACAACCAACTGCTTCTTCATCTAGTATTCCTCCATCCCATGCCTATCTCTGTAGAGAAACCACGATCTTTATATGAGTGAAAAAGAACAAAAAAGCCCCTTTTTCAAAAAAAGAAAAAGGGGCTGCGCTGCCTCACGAAACAGCACTCCGTTGTGCTGAACTTATATATAAGAGAATATAGGATACCCGATTCTATGTCAATATTTTTAACACAAAATGCTTTCATACGATTACTTTCATTTTTTTCAATAAATTGCGTTAAGTATCTTGACATATCGAAAATCAATTTCTATAATTCAGTGTACAGTCATCCAAACAGAATACATAGCGATTCACAATGAAGTGAATCATATGTCACGGCAATGAGGCCGCAGCTCGAACCCTTTAAGTAAGGGGCGAATTGCGGCTATTTTTGATGCAGTTGAGATCCCTCTTCATGATGGATCTGATCTATTTAAAGATAAAAGGGAGAGATTAGGATGGAGAAAAAAAGTTTCTGGAAAAGCGGGCATAACCCCACACTCTTCGGTGCATTTTTCTATTTCGACATCAGTTTTATGATCTGGGGCTTGATTGGTCCGCTTAGTGTTGTCATTGCAGGAGATTACCCGATGGATGCAGCCCAAAAAGCAAATCTGGTTGCACTTCCGGTATTAAGCGGCTCCATACTTCGACTGCTCTTCGGGTATCTGACCGACCACATTGGTCCCAAGCTTACTGCGCAGATCGGGATGATCGTCACCTTGATTCCTTTAATTCTCGGCTGGCAATGGGTCAGCTCACTCGATCAGCTGTATGTTGTTGCACTGCTCCTTGGTGTAGCTGGCGCTTCCTTTGCTGCAGCACTTCCACTGGCGAGCCAGTGGTATCCAAAAGAGCACCAAGGTCTGGCCATGGGAATTGCCGGAGCAGGTAATAGTGGAACCGTACTTGCCACTCTATTTGCCAACCGACTTGCTACACATTTCGGAAGCTGGGAAGTCGTATTCGGACTCGCCATGATTCCCATCATCATCGTCTTTATCCTCTTTACGATCTTTGCCAAGAACAGCCCGAATCGCCCTGCTCCTAAGACCTTTGCGCAATATGCCCATGTCTTAAAACAAAAAGACGCACTGATTCTCTGTTTATTTTATTGTGTTACCTTCGGTGGATTTGTCGGTCTATCCAATTACTTAACGATCTTCTTCAATACGCAATATGGCCTATCTGCTGTACAGGCAGCCGATATTGCAACATTCTGTATTATTGCGGGCAGCTTCTTCCGTCCAGTCGGAGGCATGCTCTCTGACCGCTTCGGAGGAACACGTATTCTAACATTCCTCTATGCAGGAGCTGCTCTCATGCTGGTAGGTGTTTCATTCCTGCCTCCACTCCCAGTCGTCGTTGTGCTCTTGTTCATCGGCATGATGTGCCTTGGTGCCGGTAACGGTTCGGTGTTTCAGCTCGTTCCGCTTCGGTTCGGCGCTGAGATTGGTCTCATGACAGGAATTGTCGGTGCGGCCGGAGGATTAGGTGGGTATGCGCTGCCGCTTCTCCTCGGAAACCTATACAAATCGGTTGGAAGCTACACCCCTGGATTCTTGATTCTAAGCGTCGTCGCTGCAGCTGCTTGTATTCTGGTCATTGCCATGAGTCTGCAATGGAGAAAAACATGGCTGCAGAAGCAGGGCAAGAAGTCCGCTGCCATAGCTGCTGAACTCAATGCATAAATTATAAAACATGTACCACAACCAAAACGATCATTAAGCTGCAAAAAAGAAGCAGTATTTTATCTTAAAGGATAAGATACTGCTTCTTGCTATCTTATTATTTAACCGTCAGCGTGCCAAAGGTCATATACATTCCGCAATTAAAGTTATAAGTCCCCGGCTCGAGTGTTGTATCCACGGTATAATAATTGTCGCCTTTCTGCAAATATTGAAGCATATCAATATCCTCTGAGACAAGGCTGGTAATATGAGTAAGGTTCGTCACTTTCTTAAAGTTAATCTTCGTTGGTACACCTTGCTTCACTTCGATGTGACTAGGAGAGAAGCCCTTATCATTAATTTCGACGGTTACGATCTCATAATTGCTTAGATCCTCTTCTTCTTGCACGGTCTGACCTCTATCCAGTGCAGATGGAACCATGCTGTTACCTTGGAAGAATAAGATTAAACCACCTATAACAAGTACGCCCGCAAGTCCCAGTGCCAGGAACGGCCACCATTTTACTAACTTTTTGTTCATAACTAAACAAGTCCCCTCGAGAAATATCTAAAGTAATATATTTATATCTTAAGCATAAACCATCTTTTCAATGAACTATATGACTCTTTGTAGCTATTTCATTACATTGTTTTGTCAAAAATATAAACATTATGTGAATGAAGTCTTGAAATGAGGAAAAGAGCAGCGTCATCTAAAGACAGCTCCTCTTCTTCCTATTCCATATTATATACGTTAGTGTCAAGACTTAACCTAACTGATGTTAAATCTTGATGTGATGCTCTTATCACTCTTCGTTATTGTTAGTAATCCGCTTGGGGCCGGGTAGTCTCCCCGCATCTCTTAGAGCTTCTCTTAACAGAAACTCAATATGACCATTTACGCTTCGGAATTCATCAGCTGCCCAGCGCTCCAAAGCCTCATACGTAGCCTGGTCGAGGCGGAGAGGGAAGCTCTTCTTCTTACCTGCCATTAATGCGGATGCCTCTCATTAATAAAGTGAGCTGGTGTTAATGACCGGCTGGGCAGAACGATCAGAAACGACAGCAACAAGCAGATTATTAATCATCGCAGCTTTGCGTTCCTCGTCAAGTTCAACAGCTCCTTCTTTCTCAAGCCGTTCAATTGCAAGCTGTACCATCGTGACCGCACCTTCTACAATTTTCTCCCGAGCGGAGATAATAGCAGACGCCTGTTGTCTTTGCAGCATCGCGCTTGCAATCTCTGTAGAGTACGCCAGATGTGTCAAGCGGGATTCACGCACGTTAACTCCTGCAATTTCCAGACGAGCCTGCAGCTCATTCGTGAGCTCCATGGCGATCTCCTCCGCATTGCTTCGCAGAGAGAATCCAGCTCCGTCAAGATTATCATATGCATATTTACTGGCCACATGGCGCAGTGCGGTCTCACTCTGAATTTCAACGAAGGATTCATAATCATCAACCTCAAACAACGCCTTCGCGGAATCCACGACGGAGAAGACAACCACAGCTTCAATCTCAATCGGATTCCCTTCCACATCATTTACTTTGAGCATCGAGCTGTTGAAGTTACGGACACGAAGCGATACCTTCTTCTGTGCCGAGAGCGGAATGGTCATATAAAACCCACTGTCGCGGATAACCCCCATATACTTACCGAAAAATGTAAGCACCATCGCTTGATTCGGCTGAACAACCGTCATCCCCGTAGCCAGCAAGACAGCAATGACAGCAAGAATGGAGCCTGCAACATAACCGCCTGTTTCATCTGTGGTAAAGGCATAGACTCCGGCAGCAAGGAGCACAACAACAACAAGCAGACCTACGAATCCGTTTACACGAAACACCTTTTTCTCCTGGAACAATAAACATCACCACATCTTTCTACAATATTGTTTTGATATATTCATGATATCACTTTTTACTTTAATTGTAAACCAAACTTTATAAATTAATACATTGTTGAACAAATGAACATAAAAAAAGCCCATCTCATGGATGGACTCCCTATGTTATACTCGTTCCCCCAGAAATACGACATTCAGGGCTTGCTCATCCACTTCTTGCTGGTCGTTAATGGACACATAGTGGGACTTGGCACCAATTCTAGAGCTGACTGTTCTTAATAACACATCATCTGCAAAATGCAGCGCAGCCCCGTCATCCACACCATACCCTGGCTTCATCGCTCCTTCCGAAATGAGCTTGTGGTAGCCAGGCCTTCTATTGACCTCACCGTCATAATGCGGGCAGTGGCTCCCTTCTAAGAGGCCTAAGCCATTCAGCTTATATACCGAAGCATTTAACGGATCGGTGAGTCCCTCTTCAAACCAGCAAATAGATCCTGCACTAAGCCCTGCGAGAATAACTCCTTTTTCATAAGCAGAATGAAGAATTCGATCCAGCCCCCACTCCTTCCAGAGGACGAGCATATTACGAGTGCTTCCCCCACCAACATAGACAATATCTTGATCAAGCACATAACTCTCCAAGTCTTGAAAATTAGGCCGAAAGAGAGAAAGATGAACAGGTGTACAATTCAATGTGCTAAACGCATGATAGAAACGCTCGACATAGTTATCAGCATCTCCGCTGGCCGTAGGGATAAAACATACTTTTGGTGAAGCTGTTCCTGCCTGCTCTAATATGTACTTATCCAGCAGTAGGTTGTCCGGTTCCATTGAAAAACCGCCTCCGCCCATCGCAATAATTTGTTTCATCCACTCACCTCTTATTCATTATGTTGTCGTCCGTAAATGTTAGAAAACGTCCCACTCATGTTAGATTACGTCATTTTATTAAGTACTTCTCTGCTCTATCATTTAAAGCTTAATCTTCATATGAATATCCTTTGGTTCCTTGTTAAACAGCTCTTCATCGATTTCTTTAGATAAATGACTTCCATTACTCTGATAAAAAGAAACGGCTGACCTGGTCTCCGTTGACGAGATGTACAGAGCGGCAGCACCCCTGGACCTGGCCTCTTCTGAGAGCCGATCCAACAGCTGAGTCCCAATGCCTTGTCTCCTGTATTGTCTTGACACATACATAAGATCCACTTGTAGTTGATCCTGTCGAACGCCTCTAGGCTTGTGGGCAAGCACTCCGAATCCGACCAAGATATCGCCTGCAAATGCACCAACGGCCATTCCGCCTTTTTCAAGCTCGTAGATGAACCTTTCCTCCATTTCACGCAGCAAATCGTCGTCCCAGTTCGGACACTCGTGATCCATCTTAATCTCAACTAGCTGATCATTGTCCATTTCGTATATGAGCTCAATATGCTCGGAGCGATCAATCTCCTTCAATTGATGTACATCCGCAGGGGTAAGTTCGCGATAAGTAATCATGATCATCCTCCATGGTGATTTAAAGATAAGAAATCGCTTAATTCCTCCACACTTTTTACATAGTGGGTGGGCTGCTCAGAGGTCAACTCTTCCTCGCTTCCGTATCCAAATCCCACAGCAATGGAGGCAATATGTTGATGGTGAGCACCGATAATGTCATGTTTACGATCACCAATCATTACCGTTTGATCTGGATCCAAATTGTAATTCTCCATGAGATATCCGATAATTTCAACTTTGGCAGATCGTGCTCCGTCCAGCTCGCTTCCGCATATGTATTCAAAATAGGTGCTGAGCTCGTAATGCTCCAATATTTGCTTCGCATATACTTCCGGCTTGGAAGTCGCAATAAACAACCGCATCAGTGGGTCGCAGCTTAAACGTTCGAGCATCTCTCTAACTCCAGGAAATACAGCATTCTCGAAGAGTCCGGTAACACTAAAATATTCTCGATAATAATCAACAGCAGCTTCAATCTGTGCCTCATCAAATTGATAAAAATCTTTGAAGGAAACGCGCAGCGGCGGCCCTATGAATTTGTTCAGCTCTTCCAAGCTGGCAACAGAAATATTCATTTTACCCAGCGCATGTTGAACCGACTTCGTAATTCCCAGCTTCGGATCAGTCAATGTGCCGTCCAGATCAAACAATAGGTTAGTGTATGGCATCTCTATTCTCCTTTTTTACACTCATGTATTAAACTCATGTTTCAACACTTCCTCAAAGGAAGGAATGAATTCGATAAAGTTCTGGATTCCTTTGAGCGTTAATAGAACCTGCTCCTCTCCTAGCTGTTGTTCCTGTGCATCCCTGCATTCCATATACAAAGATCTTTTTAAGTTATACTCCAGCCAATCCAGCTTCCCTATCAATCCATTATACAGCACAGCCCGCCAGTCTATCTCTATTGAAACCGGCTGCTTCTTGTATCCTCTCATGAACGCTGTAAATTTTTCAGGAATCATTCGTCCCTGTGTATCTACACACCAATAGAGTAATGTCTCCGTCATATCCTGCCATTGATTTATGTAACCCGCTGCTTCCCAATCAATAATTACAGGTAGATCGTCATGCCACATTATATTCTTTGGATCTAAATCTCGATGGCTTATAATCCGATCCACTGTACTTAATACCTTAACTGAAGCCACTGCTTGAGCATTCGACTCATACAGTAGATCCATATTTTCTTCTAACAGGTTAGCCCAAACCGCGTTAGCGATCCTTCCTTTGTCTAAATAATAGTTCCAATTAATAATGGCAGCTTCGTGTGAAGCATGATCAACAACACCTATAACCGCAAAATCAACAGCATGAATCCTTGCCAGCAAATCCCCAACGATCTCACAATGAGTCAGTCGTATTTGATCTAGGCTCAAGCTTCCACCTTCAATCCATTTAAATATGAGATAAAAGTTAGATCCAACCAGATGAATAGACTCGTCATCGACTGAGATCGCCGGCAATGCAGATATTTGATTCATTGCAGCCATTCTAGCAATACGTTCGGCATTTTTGTAATTCTGAAGTGCTGTGGGCCTCTGCATTATTTCTGGATTTAACATCTTGATGGCATATGTTCCGCGGTCAGTAACAATTGAATACATCTTGTGCAGCAATCCACCAGTAACCTGCTCTGGTGTTCCTGCAACTATGCCCAGCTTTAATCTGGTGCATAATTCCTGAATTTGTACAAAATCCTTTGAATCAATCATCGGCAGTTGTCCTCTTCACCCATATTTACTTTGCAAAGCTCTTCAATCTGTTTTGGCGGGAACACTTTTCCTCTATGAAGATAATTTTCAAGAAACATTTGAACTTGAGTCAAGTGTTTGTTCATATCCTTCATATCGATTAGACCTTGGCTAACCGCATCTGCATATTCTTCTAGGTCGATTAATCTATAAGTCGGTCCATTGCCTTCTACAACTATATCTATGTATAAATCTGTTAGTACCATCTCAGCGTCATTCAATTTAATATCTATCAAATCAACATACCATTCGTTTGTCCATCCCCATGGTTCATGCATTATTTTGACTCCTTCAAGGATAAGAATATAATGGCGAATAACTTTACGGGATAGCTCATCATAGCGGTCAAAGAATGCAACCTCGCTTGTTCCATATCCTTGAAACTCACCTAATCGGGAAATGACAGTGAGTGGTTTCAATCTAACCCCTCCTAACAATTCATTGTAATTCAATTTGCTTCAGTATGTACTGCGTGATTTCATCTGCATTGAGTTTTTCGGAATCAATATGTTCTGAGAATACACTGGCTTGAAGAGCACTCAAGCATTTTTCGGTCTGCTGAAACTGCCATCCCCCTACGGTATCCCCTCGAATGGTCAGCCTCTCATGGATCGAAGCCTTAGAAGCCATTAGAGTGAAATGGTATACTTTATCCAGCTTCTCAAACGCATCCTTAATGTAATTAAAATTGTATGGTTTATACAGCGTCATTGGAACAATCAGGTTCCTGTTATATTTGAGCTTGACCATCTTAGCGACTTCCACGACAAGCACTCTCCACAAGTCCAAATCTTGAAAATCCCCGCTTCGCTCGTGCTCCTGTCTCATCAAATCAGGTATTAACTCTCTCAATAAATAACCAGACAGCTCGGGATCTACGATCATACTGTTAGGAATAAGCTTGGCTAAATTCTCTGCTTGCGTCGTCTTTCCTGACCCAAATGCCCCATTGATCATAACGATCATTGTTATTTCCTCCTGTTGTTGATATCAGAATTTGAGAACTTATAAAGTAGAACTATTGTTAACGCTATCAAAATCATCCCTTAAAATGGCATACATTCTTTGATCCACGAACTCGCCCTTCATTTTCAGCTGACCTCTTAGTATCCCTTCCCATTTCATACCCAGCTTCTCCATCGCACGCGCGGAACCCGCATTATTATAACTGCATCTACCCTCAATACGATTAAAGCCCAAGTGCGTAAAGCCATACTCGATGATCAGACGGGTCGCTTCCGTAATTATACCTTGATTCCAATACAGACGCGAAAGGGCAAATCCAATCTCAGTTCTCTCGTGTGCCAAATCCCACTGAATAAATCCTGTTCTGCCGATCAGCTTATTTTTGGCTTTATCAATAATGCCCCAGTGATATGCTTCTTTCTCGCTATATTTTTGGATTAAACGACTAATAAATGCCCTAGAATCTGTAATCGATTGATGCTTGTCCCACAAGGTATACGTAGCAACAGCTGGATCAGATGCCAGCTCATAGTAAGCCTCTGTATCATCCATTGTTATTTTTCTTAATAACAGCTTACTCGTTTCAAACTCCGGTTCAGTTTCGAATAGCTGATCGACGTTCACGTTCAGTTCCCTCCACTTCTCTGATCTGCAAAGATGTTAATTTCTAACTCATTTAATACTTCAATTGCTTCTCTTACAGGCAGTTTGGGCAACCGAAATTCCTCATCCACCACTCGTATTAGTTGTTGTGAGGATCTCAAGTACTTAATCTCGGTTTCTCCATTACTATATTAAACGCTAAATTTATTGTTCACTAGTTTGATATAATTGACACCTTATATTCCTATCTTTATTTTGATGATAATAGAGTAATTTGCTTACATTTTCAAAAGGGAACGCATTCAAATGTGCCAGGCATATCTGTTCTAGATATTTGTAGGACGGTTTCTGTAACGGGAGATTAAGTATTGATAAATAACGGGTCACTTGATCGCATAATAAGAACAACACAAAAATAAACACTTTACTATGCATCTGTTCGTTATCTTACATATTACCTAACATAATCATCACAACTGTTTCATGTATTGCTTAAGCAACAAAAGCGCTTTCATTTGCTGATTGAGCTTCAGTAGCATTTCAAATTATACTAATACCGTAACACGTAGGGTTAGGAAATTCGACATTCTACAAGAATGGAATACACCACTTTTATACCTTATTGATGTATTAATAGAAAGGATGTTTGAACATGGGAAGATTAACAGGTAAAGTAGCGATCATTACAGGAGCAGCTAGCGGCATGGGTCTTGCTGGAGCCCAACTTTTTGCAAGAGAAGGAGCAAAGGTGGTAGCTACTGACGTCGTCCAAGACGTCCTGCAAGAAAAAGTAAACGAAATCATCGCTTCAGGAGGAGATGCCGTAGCACTTAAACTCGATGTATCAAATCCTGAATCATGGAATGTCGTTGTGGAAGAAACGATCGCTAAATATGGAAAGATCGATATTCTAGTGAACAATGCCGGTATTCATATTGCTAAAGGCATTCTCGATGCTGAAGTAACCGATTGGAATAAGGTTATGGACATTAACACTTCTGGTGTATGGCTCGGTATGAAAGCTGTCATTCCACACATGCAAAAGAACGGGAAGGGTTCTATTGTAAATACCTCTTCGATTGCAGGAATTATTGGCGGTATCGCCGACGCACAAGGTGCTGCATACAGTGCTTCTAAAGGCGCAGTCCGTTCATTGACGAAGCATGCAGCTCAATGGTTCGGAAAAGATAACATCCGTGTTAATTCTGTTCACCCGGGAGCTATTTTCACTGGAATGGTTGAGAAGGCCGGCATTAAATCACAAGTAGAGATGGGTGAGAACTACAAGAATTTGGCACCCCTCCCTCCTCATGCAGGGGAAGCTATGGATATTGCTCATGCTTACTTGTTCCTTGCTTCCGATGAAGCCAAATTCATCACTGGCGTAGAATTACCTGTCGATGGCGGCTGGACAAGCAACTGATAAATAAAGCTATGTAATAGCTTCGGTGATGAACAACCGAAGCTATTACTTTATGCCTCACTAAAATTTGTATGATATGTTTCATTCGAACGATTAAGCCTTGTCAATTCCAGCAGCTGCTCAGCCATATACGCAGGATTATATTTATAATTACTTTGCACCCATTCTGTAATAATTCCCAGGACAGCGTTGGCCTGATAGCAGGCCATGAGTTCTTTATCAATCGCTGGGTTAGGAGAAATTATCGTTACATCCTCCATATATAAACTTTTTAGCGCTTCGTATATGCGAGTATGATACTCCGGCAATATACTTGTTTTCACTAATAAAGTATAGAAGGAACGAAATTGCTGTACATGATCGAAAATTTTAATGGCTGACGGATCTAGGCTTTGTATATTAAAGTTCTGATAATTCATATAAGGGCTCCGATACGCATAGATCAGATCAGATAGAACATCCTCAAAAACTTCCTCCAACAGCTCCTCTTTACAGGAGTAATGCTTGTAAAAAGTACCTCTATTTAATTCTGCTGAAATTACAATGTCCGTTATTGTAATTTCATTGAATGATTTGAATAACATCCACTTCAGCAGAGCCTCTTTTAATGCCTGTTTGGTCTTAGTCACTCTCCGATCAACTGGCTGCGTTTTAATCATAACCATTCCCCTTTAATTATCTAACAGATTTACCAAAGAAGCGTTCTAGTTTTTGTTCAATCTATTAAGAGATACATTTATTATACTATTAGAGGAAAAATAATAAAACGAGAGTAGTTCCATACTAAAAGTAATTCTGAATAATAATCTGTATTCATGCGTCTGCGTCATGTTCTTGCAATTTTCCGCCTGCTTTATCCATTAAAGATGACAAATTTAGAGTGCTTAGATCAATAATGCCATGGATGGTCTTATGAATTTCATCAGGATGAGTTACATGAAACAAATAATTTGCTTCTCCTTCGGATGGTAATACCACGTCAGTATTCTCTGTCTCAGCTTGCTGTCGGTGAAGGACCTCTTTAAAAGAGGATGCACTTCTAAATATCGCTGTATCCCGCTGACTACGAGCAACTCGCTCCTCAAGGACATGATCCGGAGGATCTAAATGAACAATGACGCTGATAAATCCACCTTTATGAAATCTGGATAGCAAATCTAAACGACTCTTATAGCTCCGATTTGAATTGCATAAAATGAGATGATAGTCTGTCTGCTCTACCGCATAATCTACAATGGTTTGAGTGAGCGCGAATTTAATATGGTTAGGTCCATGTTCAGGCAGCAAGCTTCTATAGTATGTATTGATAAATGCTGCATGATTATCCTGATCGATGACGAGTGAGGGATGGAGCTCTTGCTCCAAAGCTCGGGCAAACGTCGTTTTTCCACTATGTGTCTTACCTACGGTGATAATAACTAACCTGCTCACAATATGCCTCCTCCCTTTTTCTCTCTTATATCCATTTTATTACAGAAAAAACTCTCTTTAAATGCTAGAATCTCAAATCTGATTATGTCTTTAATCTCAACATCCGAGCATGATAACCGAATCAAACTCGTCTATCGGTCTTATGAAACATCTTTTCTTAGTGTTCTTTGATTCTACGCAGTATATGCGTGATATGTCCTTTAATTATGGCATGTATAAACAACCCTTCATTGAATCGATCACCACGGATGTAGCTGGTCATTAATTTTCTAAGGGCTTCCATATCTAACTTCATAATGTGGTCTTGAATATCGTGTTCCACATTTCTATAAATCTCCTGTTCACTGATCCACGCTGTCCAATCAAAAACCATGAGAAATCCGGTACGATCCAATTCTTTGCGGAACCTTAACACTTCTTCGCTTTCAAGCAGATACCCATTTTTCTCAGTGAAAAAAATAGAGTCTGGGTCTTCAAAATAAGGAAGATACTCTACCAATATATTTATTTCTTTACTCGTTATTACGGCATCGTATGGCATATGATCATATCCCTTTCATTATAGCCGGATCAATTCATTTATTTTTGCTGAGAAGCTGTCCCAATCTCCAGAGTACCCTACTTGCATACCCCATCCGACTGACCTAAGTTTATTTCTGAGTTCTACAAGTTCATTCATATCACTAGCAGTTAAATCTGTATTAGGATATCCGGAATACGTCGGAAACTGTGAAAAATAACGGGAAAGATTCCACAAATCTTCTTCCTGCTCTTCTGAGATCAAGGCCAATGCTTTACCGGTATCCATTAACGTATCAATATCCTCATTGATATCCTCTATTTTTTCAATTACGGTGTCCGCTTCTGACCAATCCTTCTCTATTTGGTAACCAATTGAGTCCTCTAACTGAATTAATTCATGCTGAAGATTGAAGGACATGCCAGAATAGACATCCTCCAAATGATCCGACCTTGAATAAATGTAAGCAATCAAGCCTAGATTTAATAAAACAGAAATGATGATAACAATGTTTTTAATTTTCATGTTTATCCTTTCTTTCTCCGTTTTATAAAATTTCAAATAAGCTCTTTGTGCATATGTATCGTTATCAATCTCTCATTTCCAAAGTTCATTAATTTAATATCGAACGGTTTGAAGCCTTGCTTGGTGTAAAAAGCTAAACCTCTCGAGTTCGTGCTGTGACATGCTAATCGTACCGTATGATACCCCAAGTTGTATTTAGCCTTGCTCAGCATGACTTCAATTAAATACGGAGCTGCTCCTTGACCTCTATAAATAGGCGAGACAATAACGTTACCCAGCCAGCAAATACTTTCGTCCGAATTATCTCTATAAATATTGGCATAGCCAACCACTTCGCTAGTTCTTTGATCCAGTACTACCGTTAGCTCTAACCGACCTTCAGATATTTGAAGTATTTGCGAGGGTGTTAGTGGATACGTGAATTTGGGACTTACATATTTTAATTCTTTTTCAGTTTGCGGAAATGAACTGATGATCTCAAGATCCTGCTCTTCCAGACTTCGATGAACATACATACCATTCACTCCTTTTCACTTAATGGCTACAAAGACTTATGAAAACTCAAGGGGCAGTCAAATTGTTGGAATCGGATTACCGCTCGCTAGCCATGGCTTCAATCGTTTCGTGAGCAAGCCCCCTAATTCTCTCTAGTCGATTATTTGCTGATGCCTCACACATCACACGTTCACTCCTGTTTAACCACCCCTGACTACAAATAGTTCAGACTGGATTTGAATATGTATCCTGAGAGCCATTTTTTCTCATCCTAATTATAAATACTTATATATATCCATATTGTTCTCAAGGACGATTAACTTCTCTTTATAAGAAAACTCCTGTATAAATTGCGATAACTTTGTATCATTGTAATTTCTATTCCAGTCAATTAGTTTATATATCCCTTCCTTCGTTTCCTTCTTTTTACTTGGCAGTTCACCCGCTAATCGTTTGTAATATCGATCCCAGATCCTCCTTTCTTGCAATTCTAAGGAAGGCTTTAATACGAATATTTTGTCTGCAGTAGATAAGCTTGGTTCAACCCATTTAATGTAGACTCCTTCAAGTATCCACTGATCGAACTGTAGTACTCTTTCAAGCTTCCTTCTCCTAACATCCTCTGGAGTCTTAACCCCATAATGTTCACTAGAATTATCCCAAAAGATATCATCCAGATCGTAGTGTCGTATATTTAACTCCTTTTGCAAAAGATTAGCAATATGAGACTTACCGCTTCCTGCACCACCAATGATATGAATTCGAATGATAATCACCTCCTGAATATTTTCTTTTCACATAACGCACCACGGATCTCTCTTCGATATTTCTTAGTATTCAATAATATCTTCCTGCTATTGTCGATTTATTATATGTTGAATTTCATTCTTTTCTTTTAACTTCAATAACTGGCTCTTCAAAATTCGAGGATATACATTCAACTGCTCCAATTGATCGATAGTAAACCATTGAAATATTAATTTCCCGCCTTCTTCAATGCCTATGAATTGATCCTGAATCTCTGTAATTTCATGTCCCTCAGGAAAATCAATCAAATAATAGAAGCCAATCTCATGAAACAATTTGCCATCATACTCAAAAAAGTCCTCGTTAACAAATAACAGTCCTTTGATTTTAACTTTGATACCCAGCTCTTCTTCCATTTCTCTACTAATCGTCTGATCTGTAGATTCGTTAAATTCTACCCTGCCACCAGGTAAATTCCAGAAGTCATCTGTGAGAGTCGTATGTAAAAGTATTCTATTTTGATGAACAGCGATACCAGCAACCCTAAAATTAAATTTAATGTTGTTTTGCTCAAATGTGATCATACACTACCTCTTTTCATTCAAAATTTGACTTAATATCTCTTTCATCGTTTCTTCCGGTTCTCGATCTTCGGTATATACGATTTGCTTGGCCAGCTTATAATTCGATTCATGGTCAACAAAATGTCGGTTGAAATCAAGCCCCGACCGTTCACATAGAATTAGCGCTGACTTCTCACGATTCTGTGAAGGAATTAACAAGAAGACAAAAGGTTCACTTAACATTGCTTTCTCAACTTTCCCAAATGACTCTGGGTCTTCATAGACAGAATGACCTGCTCCAAAATCAATAATATGATCTCTGTATTCCTCAAGGACCCTGACCACCAAGTGAGCTTCAAACGATTTCCAATATTTATATTTCTCCCTAATTCAGCAATTGTTGATTTCCCTGTACTAATGGGACCTATAAATATGATATTTGACATTCAAATCTCCTCTAAGCCTAAAATGATATTTGCTCTGCCTCTGCCTTATATGGGTATATACTGCATAGATTCATAACCACCAGGCCTAGATATTTCTTATCCAAGGCTGGTGGCTGCCAACTTCTTTTATTTCGATATCAATATTTGATCATTTACAAAGGCTTTCAGGAAGAAAAGCTCGTCACCCTGAGGACTTCTAAGATTATTTTGTTCAAAACACTCAATCGCATGATCCAATGATATGGATTTCACAGCTCTATTGCACGAGGTGAGTTGATTCCAGAATACGTTCATCTCATCCAGATCACAAATGGATTCATGGCCGAGCAGAAAATGATTTGCATCATACTTTTGGATATCTTCGATCATAGGTAGTAATTGAGAGGCTTTATAATGAAATATAGCATCCGTAGTCGTCCCATACACACTATCACCTAGAAAAATAGTCTTATCATCGGGGACATAAACGATTGTAGAATCATCCGTGTGCGTACTTCTAATCCGTTCAAGAATACAGACCTTATTCCCCAGATCAACAGTTAGAGATTCTTCGAACACTAAATCGGGAGAGCTTAATTTAAATTGATCTCTCTCCGGTATTTCTTGCTGAATTATTTCCATACACTGCGAAGTTATTTTATTAGACTCTACATACTCTTGGAGTGAACGATCATCATAGGAATACTTTCGCCAAACATCCATTTTTTGATGGGTTAAGCTATTCACAATAACCGTCGTATTGAATTCATTCATCCCTAAGAAATGATCCCAATGGGCATGAGTGATAACCAAGTATTTGATAGGCGGTACATCTAAATGTTCAAATTTCCTTCAAAAATTGTCTAGCATGTACAGCGGAGTTCCCACCATCGACCACGAGGCTATACTTTTCTCCACAAATTAACCCCAATGTTGGTCTTTCTTTATCATTTTGATTAGATAGATAATAGATGGATTCACTTAATTTATTCAGCATGTCCATTCTCCTCTTCGATTGATTCTAAACCTAACAAGAGAAAATTCACATGCTATTTCACATTTAGATTCTCTCATTTTATTTCGTTACCAATGGAAGCACCTCACTTTTCATATTAAATACCGCTGGCTACAAATTTATCACATTCTCTACTAGCCGCTAATGGCTTGATTTTGTACGACAATTCCTTGAGCTTCACACCAATTCCGTAAGAACTTAATATGTTCATTAAAATAATGATCATTTTGCCAAGCTCCCCATATCGGTGCATTACCTGTATGAAGACCCATTAGCCAAATATCTCTGATCGCTACGAATAAAGGAATAGCGCTGAGTTCCGTACTATACAGGGGTTTGATCCTTTGATAGGAGTTAATAAATAATGTCCAATTCTTGTTCTCAAAAGCATCCTTCTCTTTATGCATCACTTTGTTCCAAAGATACACCGAAACGTCATACGATCGGTATCCATAGCCACAGCAATCAAAGTCAAACTGCGTCAGCGTATCTTCATGAAAATGTACATTTCCTCCATGGAGATCGCCATGACATACACCCCACTCAAGGTCATGTGATAATTCTTCAATTCGACTTCGAAGTACCACTGATAACGTTTCCAAATAATTAAAGTCCTCAGGTCTGTGTGATAAAAAAGGACGAATATTCTGTAACGGCTCATCCAAAAGATGATTCAAATCAATCTCAAATCTGGTATGTTCACTTTTAAACTCATCCATAGCAAGATGCATTCGAGCTACCTCTTCACCAAACCATTCACTTTTATCTTCTGCTTCAGAATATTCACCTTCTGCGTATGTAAATAGCACCATGTAACGCAAACCTTCGGGTGCCTGTAAATCATACAGATATTCGTTATTTTTTGTTGGTACCGGGGAAGAAACGGATATTCCCTTTCCTTTCAAATCAATCAGAAGCTCCACCTCGAACAAAATATCTGCTTTGGTGCGCCAATGGGCTTTGTATATCCTCAGAACATATTGTTCTCTTGGAGTTTTCACTAAATATGTATCATTTAATCCGTTTACTAGAAAGCGACACTCCTTCACTTCCCCAATTGGATACAACTCATTCACCAGATCTAGTAACGAATTTGAGGAAACTACTGAGTGGTTATAAGTTACTTTCATCATATCTTGTGATCCTCCGTCTCATTGATACATTATGTATTGCAACCTGACTCGTAAAGAATCATACCATATTTTTACTGGTAATATTTGATTATAACCAAACTTTTGTTCGGGTACGATCAATACGGAAATGAATTGAAAATAACCCTGTCTTAGATAGGTCATTCTACCTTAGGCGGGTCATTATATCCATATATAATTGAAACGACTCAATATCGAATCTTTATTAAATCCCATAAAACCCAACTAACAATTTAAGTTTTTTCTTTCCCTTCCCTACCCACTTTATTCCTTCCTTTGAATCTATTATCAGTACTTTCTTGCCTATCCAAATTCGAATATATACCGATTTCAGCTTGAATGGTCTCGTAAAGCCCTTGATTTCACTTTCCGATCCATCCTCATGCTCAAATTCGGTTCGGATGAACCATCGATTGCCGATTCCGATTTCGGTAAACTTCTTCAACCTAATCAGCCTCCAAATTAAATACAGTTTATCTTATATAGTTTCTTACAGAGTTAGGACTCACAATACTTCTAATAAGGGATGAATTATATTAGTAAAAATTGTCTTTTATTACTTATTAATATATGGTACGCTCCATTTGTTATTCTGGATAATGAATCTTGAATAACAAATGAACAGGGGGATATTGATGAAGAAAAAAGAAGGTAATAACACATACATTTCACAGGATTTTTTAGAGGATATAGTGTCACTGGAAAATCACTCCTTCGCGGAAAGGAGCTTCTTAAACTGTTATGAGTAAAAAAAAATACGCTATAATCATTGTTTTAGTCGTTATAGTTCTTCTTCTACTATCGATTATTTTTCTAAACGGATATAATCAGTCAAAAAACGAGGCTAAAGCCTACTATAACGGATTTATTTTAAGTCTCCAATCGCTGGATCGGTCCTTAGCTCTTATTGAGGAAAGCGGAGAACCTGATGAAATTTCTCCACTGATGGTTGATGTTATAGCTTATATTAATATGGTGTGTGATCGATTAGATCTTTTTGAACAAAAAAATACAAATAACTTTCTCGAACTTGCTAATCTGGATAATGAGTTTCACATACTAAATCATCAATATATAGGCCTGGTAAGAAATCAAGTTTCAAATCCAGACGAATCCAACATCCAAACGAATGCTGAGTTAAGAGAACAAGTCCGTTTATTAATGGACGAATTACCGAAAGAGCTCAACAATACAAGAGATTTTTCTCAGGAATTTGACAGAGTGGCTAAAGAGTTCAGACCATTCATTAATTAAGAGCTAAAACTAACTACCCTCCATGTGAAATTAAACTCCTTTGGAGGGTTATTTGGTGCTTTTCAAATTACGAATTCACCACTTCATTCCAAGCCTTATAAAACTCTTTTACAGAGCTGTACCTCTTGCGCCTGTCCTGACTAGTTGCTTTCCGCGCCACCTTATACAGTGCTTCACTTACATCCCAACTCTCAAAGGATCGATCAAGCTCACCGCCCAATAACACAAATGCCGTTGCTCCCATGGTATACACATTGGTTCGACTATCAATCTCTGCACCGAGTTCAAATTCTTCTGGAGACATGAATCTGGATGATCCCCATAATCTTCCCATCTGATTGTAAAATGGTTTCTTTTCATAGTAATCAATATCACAAATTCTAGTTTCATCATTCACAAAATCATATAGAACACTTCCATCATAGAAATCAATGGCGGAATAGCCTTTTTCCTCTGCAAAAACATGAAAGTCAAAGATGCAATTTAATGACCGAAGTCTTTTCTCGATGGATAAATGCTTGAACCTATAGTACGGAGAATCAGGATCTGTATATTTGGCTGGAGGAGGATAAGCCCAGTGAGAGTGAAGGCATTCGCCATCAAACCATTTAAATATTGCCACATAGCCTGAAGCTACTTCAAAATGGTCGATAAGCTCCACTAGGACCGGATGTTTTAGCTCCTTATACAACGAGGCAGCTTCCACCAATTTAGCGACTGCATACTGAGGGTCTCCTTCGTATTCCATCGTCCGGGCTCCGGCAAATTTTACAAACCGCTTCTCTCCTGCCTGCTCTACCCCAAAGCTAATATTACCTGAATCCTGCTGATCAAACACCGCAAATACAGTTCCAAGCTGACTAAGCCAGCTCAAATCAATAGGTTCCTTAAGGTAAAAGGTAACCTGATCTATTTGATAGACGATAGGGCTGCTCATTATTCTCTCCCCCTGTTCGTAATCACTTACTTATCTGTGGACCCATAAAAAATAAGCCTGTTTCCAAATGGATCAATGACACAGCATTCCTCACTGCCCCAAGGCGTGCTTTCTAATCCAGGTCTGGAGAAGCGGTATTGTTTGGCTAGCAGATTTTGATGGAAATGATGAATATCATCTATTTCGATTCGAATGGCTCCTCCTGGACTGCAATCTCCATAATGCTCGCTTAAATGTATCCTAAGTCCATTCTTGGATATCTGCATATACAAGGGTAGATTCGTCTCAAAACGATGCTCCCAATCCACCTGAAACTCTAAATATTCGATATAAAACTCTCTTGCTTTCCTCTCATCGAAGATCCGTAGGATAGGAATCACTTCTCTAAACCTCATATTCATAGACATAATAGCATCTCCTTCTAGTGTGATATTTCGTTTTATTTCCTCATATTAATCACTGTCCCTTGCTGATCTCTCTTCAAATCTTCAAATACAGGTCTTTGCACGGAGCTTATATCCTCGATCAAAATATCTTCCAAGAACTTAAATTCAAGGGTTATCGAAGACCCCAATCCCCATAATCCGATCTTCTCTGCATTAATATCCGGCCGAGCTTATCTCGTATAATTGCTCCACCTGTTACGATAATTTTCATCTTCGTTTATCCCTCTCGCAGCTTCAAAATATAATTCTTATAATAATGGATAGGACTTGAAACATCATCGGTTAGATTACTTGTAAACACAGCAGCTAATTGTCTCTGTTTGTTAACAAAGATGTATTGCCCGCCCATACCCATGGCATAGAAGGTCTTATCCTCTTCACTTAAGGTATTCTTGTCTCTTAATATCCACCAATGGTAGCCGTATGACGTTTCCTCTACCGCCAGATTTCTTGTTGATTTATCAATCCACTCGGCGGGAACCAGCTGTTTCGAATTCCATTTTCCGTTATGTAAGTATAGCAGCCCGAATTTCAGCATATCCTCTGTCTTCATTGCCATGCTGAATCCACCGATCGCAATTCCGTGTGCATCCTGATACCATTTAAAATCTTCAATACCTAACGGTCCAAACAGATTCTTCTTCGCAAAATCAACTGTATTCATTTGTGTTGCCTTCTGCAATATAGCGCTTAACAGATGTGAATTACCACAGCTATACTTCATGTCATTTCCTGGCTCCGACTCAACGGGCTGTTCGAGAACAAACCTCACCCAGTTCTTGGATGGGATCATCGCTTCATTACCTGGCCATTTCAAGCCGGAGGACATCGTTAGTAAGTGTCTTATCGTTATGTTCTTCTTTGTACTATCCATGTCTTCGAAATAATGACCAATCGAAAACATCCTCGTTCTCAATATAGCCTTGCTCAATCGCGATCCCTAACAATGCGGACGTAATACTCTTGGTAACCGAATTGATTTTGAAGGGTTTCTCTTTGGCTTTCCGGTTTTTGTAATATTCAAAAATGACAGATTCACCTTTATATACAACACAGCTAACGATCTTATCTTTTCTAAGTGCTCTTTCAAGGGTGTCTAAACTACTCAATCGAACAACTCCTTTCGCTCAATCCATTAACTTAGCAAATAGTGTTTTCAGGACGAAACAAACTAAATTATAGCAATATAATGTAAATATTGTAACTCGCAATCTCATGTCCATCATTTCACACCTCTAGCATACTAAAAAAGCACACCAAGGTAGACGTAATCGCCTATCTCTTGGCATGCTCTTCAAAATGATGGTTTATAAACTACCATAACTATTCCCTTATCCAATCTGCTCCATTCGAGCAGGCAGCTGCTGCTGTAACTGCAGCAGCTCCTCTCTCACCTTCACAACCTCACCAATAATAATGAGAGCCGGATTCTCAATCGCATTGATCTTGGCAGTCTCCTCGAGCTGATCCAAAGTTGTAACCATGATTCGCTCCTGCTCCGTGGTCCCTCTCTCAATGATAGCAACCGGTGTATCCACTTTTTTTCCGGATGCGATCAGCTCAGTGCGAATAGTTGAGATATGACTCACTCCCATATATATAACCAAGGTGTCCACATACATGGCAAGCTTGCCTATCTCCTGCTGATCTCCACCCTCTTCCTTTCGGCTTGCCGTTATGCAGGCGAACGAAACCGCTGCACCACGGTGCGTAAGTGGAATAAGAGCGGAGCTGCCGGCTCCAATCGCGGAAGTAACTCCAGGAATGACTTCATAAGCAATTCCTCGTTCAGCCAGAGCAAGCGCCTCTTCGCCTCCTCGGCCGAAGACGAATGGATCTCCACCCTTCAATCTGACGACATGATGGCCTGCTGCTGCGTATTCGATAAGCTTCTGCTGTATCTTTTGCTGAGTCATGGCATGAACGCCAGGCGCTTTGCCGCAGTAGATTCTCCTTGCCTCAGGCCGCGCATAGCTGAGAATCTCTTCGTTCACCAGACGATCATACAGAATAATATCTGCCTTCTCCATACACCGAAGTGCCTTCAATGTGAGCAGCTCAGGGTCTCCAGGACCTGCACCAACTATGCTTACATATCCGCTGTTCTTCTTCATAACGTTACATAAACGGCACCGCTCGCCGGATCTATTTCGAGCGCATAGGCATCAACCTTGCCCTCATCCGGTGCTTGAACCTCTCCGCTGCAGAGATGGACTTTCCAGTCATGAAGCGGGCAGTGCACATTACTGCCGCATACCATCCCTTCCGAGAGCTTCCCTCCCTTG
This sequence comes from Paenibacillus shunpengii, assembly GCF_042684905.1. Classification (NCBI taxonomy): domain Bacteria; kingdom Bacillati; phylum Bacillota; class Bacilli; order Caryophanales; family Paenibacillaceae; genus Paenibacillus; species Paenibacillus shunpengii. Next base: position 2,597,555 of record NZ_JBHUMJ010000002.1, read on the forward strand.
TGGGGACAACGATTCTCGAGCGCCTTAATGGTACCGTCACTCAGCTTGAACAGAGCAACCTCGGTGTTCTCAATCATCACAACTCTTGTTCCTAGGACATCAATATCGGATTCGTATGCTACCAAATATTTATGACTCATGGCTTATGTCTCCCCCTATTTATCCCTATTCATGTGAGAGCTGATAACGATTCAGCGGCTCGAAGTTCTTCCGAAGCTCTTTGTTCTGAGCGATCTCTTTCCATGGATCTACCGTTTTTGCCAATGTCTCATTGATCCGAGACACAAGCTCAGTTCTATACTGTGCATCAGCTAGTGCTTCCTTGATAGATTCGAGGCCAACTTTTTCGATCCAATCTGAAGTACGCACACCCCAGCTCGCTTGTTCTCTATAATATTGAAGGAATGCAGCAGACCATTCGACGACTTCATCCTCTGTTTTCACTGTGCATAACAGCTCTCCGGCTCTAACCTTAATCCCGCCGTTACCTCCAACATAGATCTCCCATGCTCCATCCAGTGCGACCACACCCACGTCTTTAATTACGGATTCGGCACAGTTACGAGGACAACCGGATACCGCCATTTTCACTTTATGCGGAGCATTTAATCCTTCGAATGTCTTTTCAAGCCGGATGCCCATCGCGATGGAGTCCTTCGTTCCAAATCGACAGAAGGTTGATCCCACACAGGTCTTGACCGTGCGGAGTGTTTTGCCATAAGCATGACCAGAAGGCATATCGAGATCCTCCCACATGCTAGGCAAATCTTCTTTCTTGACACCAAGCAGATCGAGACGCTGTCCACCAGTGAATTTCACCATAGGTACATCATATTTTTCCGCAACCTCAGCAATCCGCTTCAGTTCACCCGGAGAAGTAACACCGCCATATATCCGTGGTACTACTGAGAACGTTCCATCCTTTTGAATGTTCGCATGATAACGCTCGTTCGTGAAACGGGACTCCTTCTGGTCTACATATTCAGACGGCCATAGCATGCCAAGATAATAGTTCAGTGCGGGTCTGCATTTGGTACAGCCTTCCGGCTCATTCCAGCCCATGACGTTCATGACTTCCTTCACATTCTTCAGACCCATTTCCTTAATACCTGCAATGATCTCCTCACGATCAAGTGTTGTACAGGAACAGATCCCTTCCTTCATTCCTGTCTTCGCTGCATCCCCTGCATAAGCGGTAATCAGCTGTTCAACGATCGGTTTACAGCCGCCGCATGAAGCTGATGCTTTGGTACAGCCCTTGACTTCAGCAACACTATGACAGCCCTGACCAATGGCATCAACGACAGTCTGCTTCGTAACGCCGTTACAGCCGCAGACGATTTCGTCCATGGGCATATCCATGATTTTGGCACCTGCAGAGGCCGTATCCAGCTTCATTCCAAGAAGCAGCTCTTTCTCTCGTCCCGCAATCGACTCCCCGCTGCGGATAAGCGAGAACAAGGAAGCTCCATCATTTGTATCTCCGAACAATACGGCTCCAACCAGCTGATCACCGCGGAGCACGATTTTTTTGTAAACACCGTCGATATCATCTTGGTAACGCAAGGAACGGGTATCCTCTGCATCCAGATAATCACCTGCCGAGAATACATCGACACCGGACACCTTCAGCTTCGTCGAAGTAACGGAGCCGTGATAACCCTGGTGCTCCACATTCGCCAAATGTTTAGCCAGCACATTCCCTTGCTCATAAAGGGGTGCTACCAACCCATAAGTAATTCCATTGTGCTCTGCACATTCACCTACCGCATATACCCCCGGTATACTGGTTTCCATACTGTCGTTTACGATGATTCCACGTTTCACCGCAAGTCCGGCACTCTTAGCAAGTGTTACATTGGGCAGAATGCCGACAGCCATGACAACCAGGTCAGCAGCCAGCTTCTCCCCATCCCGGAATTTGAGCCCACTTACACGCCTCCGTCCGACTAGCTCTGCCGTTTGCTTATTCAGTAAGAACTTCATACCCTGCCCTTCAAGCTCCTTGCGCAGCATGGTTGATGCTGGAATGTCGAGCTGTCGGTTCATTAGATACTCACTGTTATGAATGACCGTCACATCCATGCCCAAATTCAGGAGACCACGCGCCGCTTCTAGGCCCAGCAATCCTCCCCCGATGACGGCCGCCTTCTTATAATTAGCGGAAGCTTCGAACATCGTTTCACAGTCCTTCACATCTCGGAAGCCGATAACGCCTTCTTTATCCGCGCCGGGCAGAGGGAGTATAAATGCTTTAGATCCTGTTGCAAAAATCAACTGATCATATGGCGCCTCTACTCCTGATGCGGAAGTGACCGTCTTCTTCATTGTATTGACTTCAATAACAGGATCCCCTGTATATAAGCGAATATGATGCTCCTCATACCAAGACCATTCATTTATGATAATGTCATCTACTGACGTTCCACCCGCGAGTACCGAAGACAACATGATTCTATTGTAATTTGGGTAAGGCTCCTCCCCGAAAACGGTTATTTCGTATTTCTCCGGTGCAAGCTTGAGCAGATGCTCAATGGTTCGAATACCAGCCATCCCGTTACCGATAAGTACTAATTTGCTGCGTTCAGACATATTGTACCTCTCCCTTCCGAAATCCCTCTCTTTATGAACAAAAAAAGCCTGCCGCGCTATCAACAGAGAACACAGTTGTTCCCTGGATCAAACGAGGTCAGGCTTCGTTGCCATTCCTAGACGAATACGCCATTGTATTCGAAGACGTTTATGAATTTGATGTTATTACTATAATTTGTTTTTTATTTTATGTCAATATACTTTACGCAGTGATCCATGTTACATTAATATCTATGTATAATAAACTGATTTGACGTGAGGTTTTCTCACAAATTTAATAATAACAGTGTGTTTTTTCACAAAATAAGGATTGCTTTTTGGAAACAAACGAGAGAAAATGAACAAAATGATGAAACGGAACCAATCCATGGCATTATGATTTTTCAACAAATAAGGAGGTGCCCAGGCTTCCATGCGTTCTTTATTACTTGTAGAAACCCATGTCCAAGATGCCGGCCTGACACAAGAGCATACTCGCCCCCAATCCCTGCTGGAGTCCAGTGGTTATCTTGTTCTCGCTGCGGGTAATGAAGCCGACATCCACGCGCATATATCCAAGGCAGACGCCGCCATCTTGCACCTGCCTGTGTACGAGATTCAGTCGTGGAGCGAGAAGCTGATTCAGATCAAGCCTCTGCCTCTCTTGTGGTGGTGCAGTCCGGATGCAGCTAGTGCTTCTATCACTTCCTGTGAAGTCGAGGCACCCATTGATGGAATATTGACTCCTGCCATGAAGGAGCATGAGCTTGATTGGACGCTGCACTTTAGTGAGAAACGTTTTTTCGAAAGACAGGAATGGGCCAGTGAACGCAAACAGCTGCTCGCCAGGATCGAGGATCGTAAATGGATTGACATGGCTAAAGGTATTCTTAGTGATATTAATCGTATTAGTGAATCCGAGGCTTACGACCTTCTCCGCAAAAAGGCGATGAATGAACGAAAACGGATCGTAGACGTCGCTGTCTCCATCGTCAAGGCCCATCAAATGCTCAAAGCTTAAGCATCGTAAGGAGGTAACCCTATGAATATGAACCATTTTCTTAAGGAAGTGGGCAGAGGTAAAAGAGGCTCTCGTGATTTGACCTACGAGGAAGCCGCTAGGTGTGCAGAGCTAATCTTGTCACAAACGGCAACGCCTGTTCAGATCGGTGCTTTCCTTGCATCAGCAAGACTCAAAATGGAAAGCACGGATGAATTAAAAGCATTTGTTGACATTTGCCGTAAATATGCTGATCGCAGCTATGCTCATGAAGGCATTGATTTTGCCGGGCCATATGATGGACGCAGTAATTCTTATTACGCCTCACTAGCGACCGCGTTTGTCGTTGCAGCTGCCGGTGTCAAAGTAACACTACATGGCTCCGAGCCTCTTCCTCCCAAATGGGGAGTAACCTATCCGGTATTGTTCAGAGCACTCGGTATCAACACAGATACCGCTGATGACGCCAGCTGCCAGCAGGCAGCGGAAGCGAGCGGCGTACGCTTCGTACAAGCAGAACGATACAGCGGTAGGCTGAGCGGGCTTCGTCAGCTCCGTGAGGAAATGGGGCTGCGCACCATCTTTAATACTGCAGAGAAGCTGATTGATTACAGCCACTCTCCTTATCTGGTGTTTGGTATTTTTCATAATACCGTGTTTGAGAAAACAGCCAAGCTGTTGACGGATTTGAACTATCGAAGGGCTATGATCATTCAAGGATCGGAAGGCTCCGAAGACTTGCATATCCACAGGCCAACCCGGACCTATCTTGCGCAGAATGGTCAGACCACACTGCTCGTGCTTGATCCCGAAATGTATGATATTGATTCTTATGTTCCTGATATAAAATGGACCGCAGCCAAGCAGGCTGAAGTCACGCTCGAAGTTCTGCAAGGCAAAGGGATGATGCCGTTTATGAATCAAGTCATCTTTAATGCAGGTGTCCGGTTATATATCGCAGAGCATGCACCTTCGATCGAGGAAGGTATTTATATCAGCAAATCTCTACTTGAGAATGGAGACGCCTGGAATACTTATCAGTTGTTCCGTGAGCATATCACCCCGAACCCGGAGCCGGCAAGTGTCGTGACGGAGTTGAAATGAATCCTTGTGAAGTAAACCGTATAACAAACAAGCCCTCTCTCCTAATCATTGGAGGAAGGGCTTGTTTATGTGTGCAGCGTGTTATTCTGAGCTTTCAGTAATGAGTTACATCAGCTGCCGCTTCATCCATAAAATTAATGAATACGACTCGTCTGCTTCACTTGAGTAGCTGATGCCTCGTTAAGTGCACTGACTCTAAGCTCTGACCAAGGCAAATTTTCTCCATAACGATGTGTGATCGTTACAACTTTCTGCTCACCAGGAAGCAGATCAAAGTAGTTGTCACTGAATTTGACATTTCCCTTAGGCAGGTCCAGCTTGACAAATCGAGCCATATGGTCCACAGCCGTTATCGTTACCGTGCTATTCATCTCATCTACCTGAACGTGAAGATGAGTCTTCTCCAGACTTAGATCCTTCGGGTCTCTTAAGTAATAGCGATTGGCAGGGACTTGCAGCGAGCTGGATGACAACTCAATCATAACTTCACTAGGACCGAATCCTTGCAGGATATCTGCTTCATCAAGCACAGCATACACCTTCGACGAGATTGGATCTGCTTGTGCCTCATAGGAAGCCGCATATATGATCTCTCCATCAAAAGTATATACCTTCAGGTCAATTACTCCACTCACGGACTTCGGCGTATCATTGACAAGCCATAAACGAAGCGGTTCACCAGCTTCATATTCAAGGGATAAGAGCAAAGGATGAAAGAATCGTTTCCCGTAGTAGTAAGAGGCCTTAGGCAGAAGCTCATAATCAATCATCGCCCAGCTTGTTCCCGGCCAGCTGTCATTTAACTGCCAGACCAGCGCACCACTATTACGGTCATTATTTCGTCTGAAGTGCTCTATGCCATACTTCAATCCTTCCGCCTGTGTGAGCATAGAGAAATTCATGTACTCTTCAATATCGGACGGAATGCCTGTATAGCCTTCCATTAACAATATCCCCTTCTGATGATTGGTGTCCTTGTTCCGGTAAGCCATTTCCTGGCTTCCCCAATAGAACTCGCCTGGGGGCATATTTTTCTCAAGTGTATAGCGATTAGCTGAGGCATGCATGCCAAATTCACTGCTAAACAGCGCATAATCTTGCTTATAATTCTTGAAGGTTACCCCTTGAATGCTGTAATCCAGCACGGGCTCTTCTCCATGCTTTCTTGGATAGACTGAGCCGTGCCAGACCTGCCAATTGTGCCGATCTCCTGTAGCGGGATCATTCGCATCCTGTCCTGACTCAGCGCCATAAGGTGATGAAGGCCAGTACGGACGGGAAGGGTCCAGCTCTTCAAGCAATTCAGGAATCAGCTCATGATAGATGCTCTCCCCGTAGAATGGACTCCGGATATCACCACTTGACGTCTTCATGTCATAGAGCCAATCAATCTCATTATTTCCACACCACAATGCAAGAGATGGGTGATTCCGCAGACGCAGCACATTATCTACCACTTCGCGTCTCACATTATCCATGAAATCCCGGTTAAAATCAGGGAATAGCGCATTTGCAAAAGCGAAATCCTGCCATACGAGGATGCCTCTGCGGTCACACGCCTCATAGAAAACGTCCTTCTCATAAATGCCGCCTGCCCATACACGCAGCATGTTCATCTGACCCTCTGCCGCGAGATCAACCAGATCGCAGTACTTCTGATCCGGGATCGATCCGATCAGATGATCGGCAGGAATCCAGTTGGCACCTTTGGCATAGACTTTGACGCCATTTAGTATAAATGCGAACGAATTTCTATCCTGCGAGTCCTTCAGCGCCAGCTCGAGTGTCCGAATACCCAAGGCTTCTTCATAAGTATCAAGCAAGTCATCGCCCTCATACAGCTTGACCTCAATTCTGTACAAATACGGCTCTCCCAAATCATGCGTCCACCAGAGCTTAGGCGCAGGAATTTCAAGCTTAAAGTCTGCACCCGCTTGTTCGACTGGAAGCTCAGCTGCAGCAGCGATCCTTCCATCATGCTCTACAATATTTATAGAAAGGCGATAATCCGCCTGCTTTACATATCTTTTAATAGCAGCGCTCACATGAACCTCTGCCTTTGCTTCCGATAGAGCTGCGGTCACTGACGCGATATGTTCAATCTTGGCATGGCGGTATTGCTTCACATGGACTTTACCCCACACACCGACAGTGACCATGCGGGGACCCCAATCCCAGCCAAAGTTCATGGCTGCCTTCCGAATCCATGGACGCTCTTTGGTATAGGAAGACCAATCAAATAACTCCTTGTCCTTATGATGCAGCGACAGCGGATCAAACTTGATTGCTACTGAATTCCACCCCTTACGGGCAATTCGGGTTATGTCAAACTGATGCGACATCAGCATATTGTCCGTCTTGCCAATCTCATGTCCATTCACATAGATGGTCGCGAACGTATCCAGACCTGCAAATTGAAGCTCGGTCTTCTCTCCGGCCTCACTGACCTGATCCAAGGTGAACGTTGTACGGTACCACCATTCTTTTTGCTCAATCCACCGGCTCTTGATGTCATTATGACCGTAATACGGCGGATCAATAATCCCCCGTTCCACTAAAGCCGTATGAACATCTCCCGGTACACTCGCCCCGATCCAGAATCGATCATCGAATCCTGGTGCGGCAAGCTCAAGCGGATTCTTCTCCCCAACGTCAAAATGCATCAGCTTCCATATACCTGACAGTTCCATCTCCAGTATGCCACTCCTCTTATTTAATTGTATGTACCTATTCGACTAGGGAATTTTCAACTCCATCTGTAAGTGTACAACGCTGCCTACTATAATGGAAGCGTTAACAGCAAAATGGTTATGAACGACTATAGCCATGCATTCAAATTAGCAGCAAATGCGGGTGATGAAAAGGAAAGTCCATATCGAAACCAACAATTCTGAATCAACAGGTAAGCAATAAAAATGAGACAATATATTCGAAACAATAAAGTAGCCAAATACTCCCATCACGGTAGAAGTAGTGTTTTAGAGTTCTACTGTCTACTATGATGGGAGCATATCGGATCGGATGCTATTCTCTATAACAATCTGCTCTAATTACATTACGATTCTATTTCTTGGCCAAAAATGCATCAAGCTGCTTCTGCTTCTCCGCTATGATCTTATCAATACCCGCTGCCTTCAGCTTCTCTGCATATTTTGGAATCATTTCATTTGGATCTACGGCACCGGAGGTCAGTGCTGGCTTAAACTGCTTGTTAACATTATTAACAGCAGCAATCTCGTTCTTGACCGGCTGGCTGTTGAACGTGAATCCAAGCGCAGGCGATTTCACACCTCTGGCATTAAAGTCTTTAAATTTATCCCATTTCTCTGGATCTTCATTATCCCACAAGTAGTTTAGGAATTGATTGCCAAGCTGCCACTGAGCACCCGGGTTATAAGTCCGGTTATTCGGATCGGTTCCTTCAGGAAGACTGATGATGCTGTCACTGCCTTCTTTTTTCACATAATGTGTGCCTTCAATTCCAAAGTTAAGCAAATTATTGACAACCGGGTCGGAGTGCAGCAGGTTAATGACCTGCATGGCCTTCTCCGGATTCTCAGAAGTACGGGAGATGGCTAGCATGGCTCCTGAGGTATCACCTGTCGTTATGGTCGGCTGCGTCATCTCAATCTGAGTGAGCGGGAATCCGACATAGCTCTCTTCTTCCTTGTCCTTGCCCGGCTTCATCCCGTCCGTCCACATAAACACTTTACCTGCCTTGGCCTGATCCTTAGGGAAGACGGTTGAGGTTGCTGCATCACTATTAATGTAGCCGGCCTCATACCATTTGCGGGCAAGCGCAGCCGCTTCCTTGAATTCCGGTGTCTCCACCTCATTCAGCACTGTAGTTTCGGAACCCATCTTACGTATAACACCCGGAACAGAGGCGTCGCCGAGATAGTCCCAATCCAGGTTATCGAGCAGACCATTTCCTGTAGAGTTGGACATGTAGAATGGAGTCACGCCCGGTTCATTCTCTTTGATGGTCTTGAGCAGCGGTTCCAGATCTGCCCAAGTCTTCACATTGGTTATATCCAATTTGTACTTCTCCAGCAGATCCTTTCTGACGAGGACACCACGGGTCGCTGCCAGCTCCTTGTTACTCGGTACGCCATAATTCTTTCCATCGACCTGGGAGCCTTCGAGGAAGGCAGGATCCAAATTCTTGACAATTTCCTGTCCATGAGATTCCAGCAGATCATTCAGCGGCAGGAACGCGCTCTTCGCCACGTTGACTGTGTAATTCTGCCAGGCTGCCGTAAAGATAATATCCGATTTCTCCCCCGACGAGATCATGAGGTTCAGCTTGTTATCCCATTGACCCCAATCGATGGCATTAATCTTCAGCGTTGCGCCAATCTTTGGCTCCATATACTTATTGATCTCCGCTTCTACAAGTGCAACATCCTTCTGCGGAGTTCCCGGATAGAACAGGGAGACTTCATAAGGCTTCTCCGTTTTACCACCTGAATCTGTACCTCCGCTCGTTCCTGTATTACTGCTCGCAGGCTCCGCTTCTCCTCCTCCGCAAGCACTCAGCACCATGACGAAGGTTAGAATTGCAGCGAGGAATAAAGGCTTCCTCCTTGCACGTGTCCCCCGAGCCTTTCTCTGTTGATTCATCTGCATAGACCTCCCAATAATGATTTATGAAAACATAAAATCAGCCTTTTACAGCTCCTACGGTCAGACCCTTGATGAAATAACGCTGGAAGAACGGATAGGCGAGCACAATCGGTCCAATCCCTACGACCGCCATAGCCATCTGCAGCGTTTTGTTCGGCAGATCCAGCATTCCGCCTTGTGAAGATATCTGCGAAGCAACGTTAGAGTTGCTCGTTAAATACTGGATATCCAGCAAGGTGCGGTACATTAAATACTGCAGACTGATCGTTTTGTTATCCGAAATAAAGATCATACTCAGATACCAGTCGTTCCAATAATTCAGCGTACTGAACAGCGCTACCGTAGCAAGTACGGGAAGTGATAACGGCAGCACAATTCTGATAAATGTCCGCAGCTCTCCGGCTCCATCCACTCTCGCAGATTCAAGAATCGAGACAGGTATGGAATTGGCGAAGAAGGTCCGCATGACGAGTACAAAAAATGGAGACATCAGCATCGGCATGATCAGAACCCATAACGTATTTTTCAGATCAAGCAGATTGACATAAACGAGATACCAAGGTACCAATCCGCCGTTAAACAGCATGGTGAAGAAGATGAAGAAGGCGAAAAATCCTTTGTACGGCAGGTCCCGCCTCGACAGCGGATACGCATAAAATGCGGTCAACGCTACACTGATGACGGTTCCAACAACGGTTACGAAGATGGATACGCCGTAAGAGCGAACGATCTGCTCCATATCTTTGAACAAGAAATCGTAAGCGCTTATACTAAACTGCTCGGGAATGAACTTGTATCCGTTTGCGATGACTGTTGTCTCATCTGAGAGGGAAATAGACAGCACAAGCACAAGCGGCAGAATACATATAGCGGCATAGAAGATAAAAAAGGCATGAATGACAACCTTCGATTTGCCCGATATATGCAGCGGTTTACGGGAACTCATATCAGGAACTCTCCTCCTTGACTAGAATAGTGCGTTATCTTTATCGATCCTGCGGACGATGGAATTGGACACCAATACAAGCACAAATCCAACTACAGCCTGATACAAACCTGCAGCTGACGACATGCCGATGTCTCCACCAATCAGGAACGTACGGTACACATACGTATCAAGCACGTTAGTGACCGGGAACAGCGCACCGGATTCAAGCGGTACCTGATAGAACAGCCCGAAATCTGCATAGAAAATACGTCCGATCTGAAGCAGTGTCATAACAATCATTAACGGATAGAGGAACGGCACGGTTATATACCATACCTGACTCCATTTCCCCGCTCCATCCAGTACAGCAGCCTCATAATACTCTTCATCAATGCCAATGACCGCAGCCAAATAAATAACCACATAATAGCCAATGTTCTTCCAGGTATTGACGAAAGGCAGAATGTAAGGCCAATATTCCGTCTCCGTATACCAATCAATTGGCTCCTTGCCGAATAACGGCAGGAAGCTGGTGTTCATAAATCCTGAATCTTTGCCCAGGAAGGCAAGCACCAGATAACTTACGACGATCATGGACAGGAAGTAAGGAAGCAGCATCACGGATTGATAGAACTTGGATGAGAATCTCCCCTTTACTTCACTGAGCAAGATCGCCAGGCCTGCACCAAGCACCAGATTGAGTAGAATGAATACGACGTTGTAGGCCAGTGTATTGCGTGTAATCTCCCATGCGTCAGAGGTACCGAACAAGTACTTGAAATTGTCCAGCCCCGCCCACGGACTCCCCATAATTCCATCCGCGTAGTTCACATTCTTGAAAGCTATGACAACCCCAAACATCGGCAAATAATTGTTGATCAGCAAAAATACGACACCCGGCAAAAACATAAGGTACAGCACCTTGTATTTCTTAAGGTTGTACAGTATGGTTCTTTTTTTCTTTACTGTGTGTGGCATAGCTTTACCTTCGACTCCCCCTTCTCATAAGCTTCACAGCCCCTCCTACTGCAGCGGTAGCTTTATTATAAGAAGGTGTCGGGCCTGCCGAATATCACGTCTCGTAACCCCAGGTATGTGTTTTCATGACATCCGTCATTTATGCAAAAAGAACGACCGTTCTTAAACGACCGTCCTTTGTGTTTATTGCCTTTCTATCCGCTGACTGTACTCTCTTCGATACTGCTGGGGAGTCATACCTGTATGCTTCTTAAACATCTTCGTGAAATGTTGATAATTGTAATACCCGACTTTACTTGCAATATCGGTTACTGTCGACAGGGTTGTACAGAGCAGCTCCTTCGCCTTTGCAATCCTCGCCTGCGCAATATAATCCGAAATGGACAAGCCTTTTTCTTTTTTGAAAAGCCTTGATAAATAAGCCGGATGCAGCTCTGCAAACTCAGCCAGCTCCTCCCTGCCCAAGTCCTGATCAAGCCTTCCATTAATATACAGACAGACCTTCTCAATCGCAGAATACGTATCCTCCCCTTCTGGATGGAGAAGTGCAAATGCACGTGTAATTAACTGATGCGCCCAATCTCTGAGCGTTTGGATCGAGCGTGTCACTTCTCTCTCCATAGGCTCATCTCCTGAGTATAAGCTGTGTAGAGCAATACCGTTCTTGTGCAGAAGCGAAATGATGGTGTGAAGCAGCGCGTGATAAAATGACTCCAGCAGCTCAGCGGTGAGCGAGCTCTGTTGCTGCATCCAGTCAATGAGCTCATCTGTCTTTTGCAGTACTTCTTTGATTTTTCCGGTTGCCAGCAGCACGGCGATATCTTCGATCCAAGGCAGAGGCACCAGTTCCTTCACATCTGTATGTCCTGCGCGGTCTGAGCGGAGATAATAAACATCCTCACTTCCTGCGATATGGTGCCGATGCTCCTGCATCAGCATCTTATAAGCATCGGGAAGCTTCCATATGCTTGTATAATTTCCGATACAGCATGAGATCCGGGCCGAGAGATATGTACTGCATCGGGCAATATAATCTTTGCAATGATCCAGTATTTGATGGGCAGGAAGCGGCTCCTGGAGCAGGATAAGGACATATCCCCTTTGATCTAGAATGACATGTCCCGCTGCACCGCTGAGCACAATCTCCTCTGCCGCATTGCAGAGCCCGAACTCCAGGATATCCAGGTCCTTGGCCGGGAATATTCTGAGCCACTCCTCGACTTTGAATAGAATTGGCAGTATGCTCGCACTTCCCTCAACATCTGCGTGATAGATCAGCTTCAGCTCATGAAACTGAGATTCTGTGAGCGGAGAACGGCCCGAATATAGATCCTTCCAGAATTTAGTGATTCGCTTCGTACTCCAGAATCTCTCTTCATTTAGATAATCCCTATACTGTTCTTTTAATCGAGCAAATTCATCGTCAAGACTCTTTTTTTCCATAGCACGCTTTACGGTATGGATCAGATCAGCGGATTGAATCGGCTTTAGCAAATAATCGAAGCTGTGCATCTGAATTGCCTTCTGCGCGTAAGAGAATTCAGCATGCCCTGTTAAAAAGATGGTCTCCAGCTGCGGCACTTGCTCCCGGACCCAGCTTTGGAGTGACAGCCCATCCTCCTCCGGCATTTCAATGTCACAGATCATGATATCGATCTTCTCTTGTATGAGAACCTCTCTTGCTTCGTCAGCCGACATCGCCGTATAACACCTGTCAAATCCGATATCACTCCAATCCACGGCATGCTTCATGGCTTCCAGCGCGTAATATTCATCATCCACGATGAGCAAGCTGTACATCCTTATTCTCCTCTCTCACGTTGCTGCTCTCTGTATAGTTAATCGTCAAGTATACTAAGGCGCCGCCATCAGGGCCGTTCTCAAACTGTATCCGAGGCTCGAATCCCTTGACTTTCTCAAGCCGATGCTTGACATTCCATATTCCAATGCTTCGTCCGGTTGCTTCTTCAGGATGCAGCTCTCCCTGCTGAAGCCTTACGAGTACGTCCTCGGAGAAACCCGTGCCGTTATCCTGAATTCGTATGGTCAGCTGCTGTTCATCGGGGACATAATCAAGCATAATATCCAAATGTAGTATGCTCCTCCCTTTTCGGAAGCCATGGACAATTGAATTCTCTACAAAAGGCTGTATGGTGAGCGGTGGAATCAGCATTTCTTCAATATCCGGATTCATGGTCAGCCCATATTGCAGACGTTCAGGAAAACGCAGCTTTTGAATTTCGAGATAATTTTTAATATGCAGGATTTCATCCTTGATCGTAATCAGGCTTCGATCCGCCTGCATACTGAAGCGAAAATAGCCGGCAAGATGCTCCGCCATCTTCTGAACGAGCTCATGCTTGTGAAGTGCGGCAAGACTATGAATAATGTGAAGTGAATTGAGATAAAAATGCGGATTAATCTGCATTTGAAGCTGCTTGAGCTCAGCCTCCTGTACACGAAGCTGCTCCTCGTACATGCTTATCTTCAGCTGCTGGACTTCTTCGGTCATTTGGTTAAACGTATCTGTTACAAAAGTAAATTCAGGCGAAGAGGATGGTCTTAGCTTCACACTCAGATCGCCCCTGCTGACCTTTCTCATTCCGGTTATCAGTGTATTCATCGGTTTAAACAACACCTGTCTCAAGAAGAACAATACAGAGACAAGCAGTAGAACAGCCACGACTGGGATAAACCGGATAATCTGCTGAAATACAGGCAGGTTCCGTACAATGCTCGCTTCGGGCAGCATGACAACATAATGAATGGCTCCGTCATGTGCGGGAACGTCAATTAGTAAATATCGTTCTTCGCGTTCAGAATCACCTACGATTTCGTAGAGCGAATCCTCTTCTGACTTCTCTAATTGAAATGCGGACGCAAGCTTCACCACATTGTCAGGCACCACTGTGCCGGAGAGCGCCTCCCCTTCTCCTGATAAAATAACCGATCCTCCGCCTTCGCCCCAATCCGCACGGTGTATACGCTCATTTAAGCTGTTGATCGGCACCCAGGCCCCAGCGATGAATTGCTCGTTAATACGCACCGTTTTTACGAGATGATAGGTTCCCTTGGTCTGAACAATTTCCCATTTATGTGTCGGGACTTCTGCGTCTACCGAAGCAGCTGCAGGCATAATGGCTGAGAGAGCATTTATTTTCTCATCATACCCCCGCTGTGTAGCTAGCAGCGTATCCTTATGAACGGTATCATACAGAAACAAGCCGTCCAGGAGATCATAGAACCCGAGATCTGTCCTGAATTTATTTACGATCCTCTGCTTAGCAATCGTGTAGTCACCACTGCCATAGGGCAGAAAAAACAACGAAATGATATCTGGATCCTGTTCCCCCAAACTATATAAGTAGCGATTGGTTTCTTTAAGGATGCGCTCGTTCTCTTCGACATTTTTGAGGACATAGTTTCGGTTTGTCAGAGATACCTGGTCGCGAACCACACTCATCGCATACACATTGTTAAAGTATAGAAACAGCACGAGCGGAGCCATAATCAAGCAAAAGCCGGTGATAAATTTAAAACGCAAGGATGATCTTGAACGGAGTTTCATCTGCTGCACTCTCCACTTTCTATAACGAATGAAAACGTTATCAACTATAGCATCTTCTCTAATTCGCTGGAATAATAAGGAATCCTTTTTCCTGTTCATCATAATTTAAGGAAAATTATGAATGAATTTCAATTGTCAATCATTCCAAGCGCATTGTCATGAAGGTTACATAACAAGTTATAGAATTACAATTTATGTGATATGAATCACAATATATTCTCTTCACTTTCATTATGATAATGACATAAATAACGGATTACCTGGGGGGCAAGCATGATGAATACAACGAAGGAAAAATTGGTCATCATCGGCAATGGTATGGCAGGGATCAGCACGGTAGAACAGATCCTTAAGCTGACAACAAGATTTGATATTACGGTCTTTGGCAGCGAGCCTTATCCGAACTATAATCGGATTATGTTATCTTATGTTCTGGAAGGCAGCAAGACGGTAGAGGATATTATTCTGAACGATTTGGAATGGTACGACAATCAAGGTATTCGTCTTTATACAGGAACCAAAGTGGAACGCATCGACGCAAATACGCGTGAAGTGATTACAGAGAATGGACTCAAGGTACCCTATGACAAGGTTATCATTGCTACAGGCTCAAACTCCTTTATCCTTCCTGTACCAGGCAGTGATAAACAAGGTGTGGTTGGTTTCCGGGACATTGCTGACTGTAATGAAATGCTTGAAGCGTCTAAACAATATAGCAAAGCGGCCGTAATCGGCGGCGGACTGCTCGGTCTTGAAGCTGCGAAAGGACTAGTCCAGCTCGGAATGGACGTTACTGTAGTTCACTTGATGGACACCCTCATGGAGCGTCAACTGGATCGAGATGCTTCACAGATGCTCTTAGCAGAGCTTGAGCGGCAAGGAATTAAGTTCAAGATGGGAGCACAAACGAAAGAGCTGTACGGTGACAACAGGGTTCAAGGATTGCGATTTGCTGACGATACGGAGCTGGAAGCCGATTTTGTCGTTATGGCAGTTGGCATCAAGCCAAATATCGGTGTTGCACGGGATAGCGGAATTGATGTAAATCGTGGTATCGTGGTCGATGATTATATGCGCACTTCTATGGAAGATGTCTATGCGGTCGGAGAATGTGCAGAGCATCGCGGCACTTGTTATGGCCTTGTCGCTCCTCTGTTTGAGCAAGGTATGGTGCTTGCCAAGCACATCAGCGGAGCAGATACAGCTCCTTATGAAGGCTCTGTGGTATCCACGAAGCTCAAAATATCGGGTGTGGATGTGTTCTCGACCGGTGAATTTATCGAAGGACAAGAGCACACGGTTATCTCCCAGAAGGACGATTGGAAACGTACGTATAAGAAAATATTGCTTAAAGACAATGTAATGGTCGGAGCCGTCTTGTTCGGAAATATTGACAGCTCTGCCGAGCTTCAGAAGCTGATCAAGCAGCACGCTGTTATGACAGATGAACTGTACAGCTCCCTGATGGGAACCGGCTGCGGCGGTCATAAGAAAGCAAGCGCAGTGGATACCATGTCTGATGATGAAATTGTGTGCGGATGTAATGGCGTTACCAAAGGTACAATTGTCAATGCCATTACCGTTGAAGGCAAGACCACTCTCGATGAAATTAAGGCATGCACTGGTGCTACACGCTCCTGCGGAGGATGTAAGCCTGTCGTAGAACAGATTCTGCAATATGTGCTTGGAGACGGATTTGCAGCTAATGCCAAACAAGGAATTTGTGGCTGCACCGATCTCAGCCGAGATGAGATTGTCGCGGAAATACGTGAAAAAGGGCTCAGCACCACCAAAGAAGTAATGAATGTGCTTGGCTGGAAGCAGCCAGAAGGCTGCTCCAAATGCCGCCCTGCCATTAACTATTATCTAGGCATGGTTCATCCGGGAACGCACAAGGATGAGAAAGAATCGCGTTTTGTTAACGAGCGCTTGAACGCCAACATTCAAAAAGACGGCACATACACGGTTGTACCTCGGATGTATGGCGGTATGACGACTCCTGAGGATCTCAAGAAGATCGCCGATGTTTCTGTGAAATACAATGTGAAGCTTGTCAAAGTAACGGGTGGCCAGCGCCTGGATTTGGTCGGTGTCAAGAAGGAAGACCTTCCTAAAGTATGGGAAGAGCTTGATATGCCATCAGGTTATGCATATGCCAAATCATTAAGAACCGTCAAGACCTGTGTTGGCTCCCAGTTCTGCCGATTCGGAACGCAGGATTCCATGAGTATGGGCTCTCTTCTGGAGCACAAATTTGAACGGCTCGATTTTCCAGCCAAATTCAAAATGGCCGTTAACGGATGTCCACGGAACTGCGCAGAAGCGTGCACGAAGGATATCGGGATTGTCGGCAATGACGGCGGCTGGGAGATCTTTATCGGCGGCAACGGCGGAATCAAGGCTCGTCTTGCAGATTCCATCGGTAAAGTGAAGACAGATGAAGAGCTTATTGAAGTGTGCAGTGCTGTAATACAGTATTACCGTGAAACCGGCAAGTACCTCGAAAGAACGTCTGAGTGGGTTGAACGAATGGGACTTGAACAGATCAAAGCCGTTGTCATGGATAATGAAGAAGAGCGCAAGGCACTTCAAGACAGAGTCGAGCTGGCCCTTCGTTATGTAGAGGATCCATGGAAGAAGGTTCTTGGAGACACAGAAGTACAGCAGCAATTGTATGGCGTGAAAGTGAATTGATCTCGAAAGGAGAATGCTCCGCATGAACACTGAGGCTAAAACATTCCACACCGCAGGACAAATCTCTGATTTCCCTGCACAATTAGGCCGGGTTGTTACTATTGAGGGTATAGAGATTGCCGTCTTCCATCTGTCGAACGGGGATATCTGTGCTGTAGAGAATCATAATCCTCATCCCAAAGGCGGTCCTCTTGCAGAAGGCATCGTATCAGGTCATTATGTGTACGATCCGCTGTATGATTGGAAAATTGACCTGTACACTGGTCAAGTACAGGAACCCGATACCGGTGAGGTTCAGGTCTTCCCTGTAAAAATCGAGAATAATACCGTCTGGATTGCAGTCTAGCACACCCTATAGGAGCGGGAGGAATCGAATCCATGTTTAAACCTACTGTAGAAGCCATCATCGAGGCAGCGGTAAACAAGAGAGATTATATGAATGAACAGCTGCCCCGATATTTTATATCCACCCTGCTTGCAGGAGCCTATGTTGGTCTAGCCATTATCTTAATATTTACCCTGGGAGGCCCACTAGCGGCAGCCGGATCTCCCTTCCAGGGCTTGGTCATGGGTGCATCCTTCGGACTCGCCCTCACCCTGGTCATATTCGCAGGATCAGAACTATTTACAGGTAACCATATGTTTTTTACCATGAGCACATTGGCTGGAAGAACGACGTATAAGGATACGTTCAAGAATTGGGGAATCGTATTTGTCGGCAATTTAATCGGCGCATTGCTGCTATGTCTTCTGATTCTCGGTACCGGATTATTCAAGGCAGCTCCTGCCGAGCACCTTATATTTACAGCTGCAGCGAATAAAATGACCGCTCCTTTAACCGAGCTGTTCTTTCGAGGAATATTATGTAACTGGCTCGTCTGCCTTGCCATCTGGATGAGCTTCCGGGCCAAGGACGATATCTCAAAGCTCGTCCTCATATGGTGGTGCCTGTTCGCATTCATCGCCAGCGGCTATGAGCACAGTGTCGCTAATATGACCTTACTGTCACTCGCCTCCCTGCTTCCAAATGCACCCGAAGTGATCACACTTGGAGGCTGGCTCCACAATATGATCCCGGTTACCCTTGGTAACATGGTTGGGGGGATCTTGTTTATGGGCATGGCTTACTGGTTTATCTCGCCGGTAAAATCCAAGAAAGTATCCAATGCTCCTACGGAACATGCAGACGCCGTTCATAAGCATGTATCATAGATTCACCCTGTAATGATGGATTAACACAAACTAATAAATATGGCTCTGTGGATGATCCACAGAGCCATTCCTATTGTTTTATTTTTTGGGTGTAATCGTAACTGCCCTGCTCCCTAGACTCTCATTATGAAGCCGATCTGCAGCCGTAATGACATAGGTGTAAGTTCCTGGCGAAATCCCCGCATCCTCAAAGCTCTGCTTTTTCTGATCCGATCGCTGTACGATCTTTCTTATATTTTCCGCATGATCCAAGTTACCTGCACTATCTCCATTGAAGCGATAGATGACATAATAGCCCTCATCACCGCCTCCTGAATTCCACTCCAGCCTTACTGCTTTTTTGGTGGAGTTGGCTTTCACTTTAACTGGAGCGTTTGGTGCCTGATTATCAAGCCATGGCATCTCCGGAACAAGTGCCGGTGCACTAAAGAGGTCATTACTAAGTCGATCCGTGATTCCAAGCACATTATCTGTAAACCATTTTGCACTGAAAAAGGCCCCACCCTTGACCTCCTCATAATTCCGGTTATAAGCAATCTGATTCGGAATTTCCTCGGGGTTCAGCCAGCCATCTACTGTGCCATTACGGTATAGTGCCTGCCCTATATACAAATGAACATCCTTATTCGTGACAATGCCTTTCCACCAATCTGTCAGCTTGTCGTATGCGGCCGGTCCATAACCCATGTACCAATATATTTGAGGCATAATGTAGTCGATCCACTCTTCATCGACCCATTTCTTAGAGTCGGCATAAATCGCATCATAGCTGCTAAGACCATTCGTATCTGAACCAGATGGATCTGTCGTTTTGTTTTTCCATATTCCAAAAGGGCTGATACCATATTTTACATTACTCTTCTCTTGCTTGATCGCTTCTCCGACTTCCTGAACAAAGCGGTTCACATTATCCCTGCGCCAATCTGCAATGCTTGCGAACTCGTTACCGTATTCCATATACGTATCACGATCTGGGAATTCTCCGCTTGCAGCGGGATATGGATAAAAATAATCATCAAAATGAACACCATCAATATCGTAATTTCTTACAACCTCTATAATGCTGTCGATGATATATTCCTTCGCCTCAGGGACACCCGGATTAAAATACAGCTTGCCTCCGTAAGATTCTACCCATTCTGGATGCAATCTTGCCGGATGATCCTCTGTCAGCTTGGTGATATCGTTGTGCATGCTGACTCGATAAGGATTAAACCAGGCGTGAAATTCCATTCCACGCTGATGCGCTTCCTCCAGCATAAACGCTAACGGATCATATCCTGGATCCACACCCTGCACTCCCGTAAGCCATTCAGACCATGGCGCATATTCGGACGGATAGAAAGCGTCTGCTGTCGGCTTCACTTGTACGATCAATGTATTAATGCCGGTGTTTTCAAGCCGGTCGAGCAGATCACGGAACTGCTTCTGCTGCTCTATCGGTTGAGTTGTTCCTTTGATCGGCCAATCTATATTCTCTACGGTTGCAATCCACGCTGCGCGTACTTCACGCTTCGGTGCCTCCTGTGGAAGGTTTACTACGATATAAGCTGAGGCACTGATCCCGTTGTAAGTTATCGTGATTCGAGAACCACCCACAGCATGTCCTGTCAATACACCATCCTCGGACACCGAGACAATCTCCGGCCGGCTGCTGGTATAGCGAAGTCCTTCTGTAATTGGCACCGGCTCTGGAAGCAAAGAATAGATCCCATTCACTTGGAATTCATCTGTATTTCCGATGATAAGAGCCGAGGGTCCAATAAGCTCCAAGCTTTGCAGCACAGGTACAGGTTCAGTTACCCTAACCGTAAGCTCAGCTCTGTGACCGCCATATTCAGCAATAAGCTTCGCCGTACCGGCTGTATGAGCTTGAATCATGCCGTATTCGTCTACCGTCAGCACTTCCGGATGGAGGCTAATGAGCTCAGCTTCATTCGTTATTAGAAAAGGTGAAGCATAATCCGCATATTCGGCATACAACCGAAGGGTATCAGAATCGCCTATTTCCAGCTGAGAGGGTCCGGACATATGAATAGATATAGGAAGAACCTCACCTTCCGTCACTTCTATTTCAATCTCTTCGGATACGCCGTTATGGACAGCCGTAATGAGTGCTCGGCCTGGTGATATAGCGTGAATTGTTCCATAGGTACCACTAGAAACTGTAGCGATCGATTGGTTACTGCTAGTGAAAGTGACCCCTTCTTCGAGCAGAACCGGGTGAGTTCCTCCTTCGTAGGTAGCATAGGTCGTTAGTTCAGCGGAGTTTCCCGCTTGAATAGGCTGTCCTCCGATAATATCAAGCCCATAGATATCCTGATCCGTATAAAAAGCGCTCAGTTGATCGAAATAGAGAGCACCACTATTTTTGTTGGTATCTTTTGTTTCTGCCACATAAATGTGGTTGAGTTTGAGCGGGGGAGTAAGCGCAGCCGGGATTTGCAGGGTAATGTACTTCCAGCCGGTCCAGCTTAATCCTGAAGCTGAGGTGAAATCTGCTGCGGTTTTGGTTCCGAGGGAGTCCTCTATTTGTGCTCTGAGCCAGTGATTACCACCATCACCATACACCCATATACCGAGTTTGGACGGCATTCCGGGCAGAGGTTTTCCGATTCCTCCCTGATCATTCTTAAACTGCATATATGCAGCAGAGGTTCCAGATTTTCCAGTGAAATCATAGGTAAGATTAACGGCATGATGACCATAATATATCGTTTGGGGTCTGTCTACGAGGGACAAAGACGCCGAATTGGCTCCCACATAGAAGCTGGATAGCAGGCGGAGTGACTCAAATTCTTCAATCGTTTGCTTATATCGCTCTGTATGATTATCCTCAGCGTAAGCTGTCAACGTTGTTAATCTTAGACTGGAGCTTCCCAACATTAGAAATAAAGAGATTATGAGTATGCATGACAGTAGCTGCTTCAATGAAAACTTGTTGTGCATTGACACGATTACTGATCACTCCTTCGTAAAGGCGGATTGTTGTAACTTGCGTCATGACCGCAGCTCCTGTTAAGGCTGCATCTTGTACGCTAAAGCTCTCTTCCAATCTATTCATATGTTCTAAGTCTATGAATTATTATGCAAAACTCCCAGCACAAAAAAATCAGCCTAAATAAAGGCCGACTCATCAAAAAAAGGAGTATTAGTCTAAATGCCGCTCGTACATAAACCACGAACAGAATCGAACTAGGGGAACAAGCAGAAAGATAGCACCCACATATCCATTAATAAAAATAAATGAAATGATGGAGAGCAGAATTGATACAGCAGTCATCCAATTGGATGCGGTCCCGTTGATCGGCTCATCACTGATAACGAAGGATTGACATCCCTTGAGAGCGCTGGCATAACAAGCATTATGGTAAGCCAATAATGACATGAATGATAAGCTGACGACCAAATCGTGTCTGGATTCAATCTCTGCATGACATTGTACACAGAATATAGTTCTAGTATGTCCCACAGCGGTGCCTCCCTATCTGCTACAATTCCAGCTATTATACCACAATATGGTAATTACATCATCTCTACTTCACTCG
Source organism: Paenibacillus shunpengii (assembly GCF_042684905.1). Taxonomy (NCBI): domain Bacteria; kingdom Bacillati; phylum Bacillota; class Bacilli; order Caryophanales; family Paenibacillaceae; genus Paenibacillus; species Paenibacillus shunpengii. The sequence goes on from NZ_JBHUMJ010000002.1 coordinate 2,619,784, forward strand.
CAGTACTTGCCCTACATAAATGGTATAGTTCGCATCGAGATCATTCCACGCCTTAATATCCGCAAGGGTACTGCCATACCTCCGGCTCAGCGCATACACCGTATCTCCGCTTACGACCGTATGATAAATAACATTTGTTTTCTTGACCAGGTTAAAATTTTTTACGAGTCCATTCACATGTCCACGAGCTACAGCATCGAGATGTGCATTAGACGCGAGCAAAGCAGCATCCGCTGCGGAATCTATGAATCCATTCTCAGTTAGAATTGCTGGCATATTGGATTCTCTTAATACGTGAAAATTAGCCGATTTACGTCCCCGATCTGTCATTGCGATCATCTTCATGATTTCTGTATGAATGTTCGTCTGATAGGTTGTGGTGGGAGCTGTCGAACCTGGATAAATAAAGTCCTCATAGCCTGTACCCCCGCCGGCATTAATGTGAATAGACAAGAAGTAATCTGCTCCCCAAACGTTAGCAGCATCGGTTCTTTGCGTCAGTGTGACGGTCTCATCGCCTGTACGGCTCATCAGTACAGATACATTCTGATACTCAGCCAGCAGGATCGAGCGGATCTTGGATGCAATGGTAAGTGTCAGCGCTTTTTCTTGAAGTCCATTCCCTACTGCTCCGCTGTCTGTTCCTCCATGGCCCGGATCAATAAATATTTTGACCATATTGATCACCTCCACTCCCATTCTATGATTTTGTACTGACTTATGCTTGGACACTTCCAGTCGATTCGTAGAGAGAAGTTACTTCTGTAATTGGACTGATATGCATAAACTAGTTATTGATTCATATGAAGCTATACAAGCTATATGCCTTGTTTGAGGTTAGGAGTGATTGAAGTGAAAGAAGCCAAAAGGGAATCCTTCATCGCCAAGTATTTACAACAGCTGTTAAATGTCATGCTCTTACTGCTTGCAATTATCCTGTCTATGTTTCTTGTCCGTAAAACGATGGTCATTCTTGACAGCTTATTGATTCAAAGCGAGCCAACCTCCTACTACTATCTTACCGAAGGAATATTGGTTTATTTTCTATATTTTGAGTTTCTATCTCTTATTGTGAAATACTTTACGCATAATTACCACTTCCCTCTGAGGTACTTCATCTATATCGGTATCACTGCCATTATTCGGCTTATCATTATTAACCATGAAGATCCAATCGATACCTTTACGTATTGTCTCTCTATTCTTGTTCTTGTGATTACCCTCTTTATAGCAAATACGAGGAATTTAGATGCGAATTAATATCAGTAAGCTGCACATTTATCAAAAAAATAAAAAAGCAAGGGAGCATTATCCTTGCTTTTTGGAAGTTTACATATTCAAGAAAGTCCAATCAAGCTATTGAAAATTCCGCACAGCTGTACGTTATAACACTTTTGTCATGAAGACACTATATGGATCTTCTATGTAATCCGCAAACGGAGGGCAGTACTCAAAGCCGCATTGTTCATACATGATCCTTGCGGGGATAAAATCATCCGTCGATCCTGTTTCCAGTGAAAGTCTTCCGTATCCACGATTCTTCGCCTCGGTTATAATGTGATTCAGCATCAGCCTGGCGACACCCTTTCGCAGATGCCCATCAGCGGTTCGCATGGACTTTACTTCACCATGTTCAGAATCGAGTTCCTTAAGAGCTCCGCACCCCAGCAGTTCACCGTCTTCCCATACACTCCAGAACGTGACCTCAGGCTGCTTCAAGCCGTTCAGATCCAGCGCATGTACGCTTTCAGGAGGAGAATGATCGAGCATGCTTGCTATATGATGTCTTATCAAATGTTGAATCTCCACACCGCTTAAATCGTCAATTCTAATCTCCATCCGTATCTGTCACACTCCTGTTTTTATTAGCAATCATCTCGTGATCTGAATTCATCTTAACAGGATATGGGGATGTACAAAAGTAGAATTTTCTGCTGCCGCTAGGTGGTTCAACTCTTCTTCAGAGCCGGATTCCAACCGTCATTCCCCTGTAGAACCTCAGCTGGTGAATAGGTATGAAGCTGCTCTGGTTTAAGTTCCTTAGCCCACTCGACTCTCTCACCTTCAGCGCCAGGACCATGACTGTCATACTCCACATAGCCTACCGTCTGCTCTCGCTCCCGCTTCCCCCAATTGTGCCAGCCTGCGGTGTGAATATGCTGCCCAAGTTCACAGTTTATAAATGCGGTTTTGGCATATTCACGCCATGGTCTGCCTAAATACACTGACTTCGGCTCTGCATTACCCGTTAAGGTGCAGTTCCAGAACACATACCCAAAATTCACATCTCTCGCCGTCGATGCAGCGGTTATATATCCTGGGGCTGTACTGTCTATAATTCCGTCTCCATTTACATTTCTGCGCTTGGAGAACACCTCGCATTCTACAAATACCGCCGTCGCCGAACCAAAAATAAAATCAACATCTCCTTCGATATAACAGGACTCATAATATTGGCGCACAGGGCGTCTAGGGAAAATGTCACGCGGACCTCCAAAGCTGCCTCGATCGATGGGCTGTTCCGGAAGCGGCCCCGTAAATAGAGTGTCCTGATGTCCAAGCAATCGACAATGGTAAAAAGATACCCGATCACCATCTACATAGGCCGCGATGGCTTGACCAATCGACTCCCCATTTCCTGCACTGTTTTCTATGGTCAGATGACTGACCGTTACATCATCACTGGAAATTAAGAGGGTATATGTATTAAACGTGTGATATGGACTGCCGTCCGAAAATAACTTGCGTGCATAATCTCCGTATGTAATGATGGTCTCTTCCGCATCCTCGCCTACAAGATGAATCCCTGGATGGCTTAGATGAATCTTCTCTTGATATGTACCTGCTCTTATATATATGGTACAGCGCTCAGTGCTCCCGGCTCTAAGATTGGGGATTTGATCCATCGCTTCCTGAATTGAAGTAAAGTCAGCCGTGCCATCTTGTGATACCGTTATTTCAATCACTTGATTAGCCCTCCTTTAGCAAAAAGAACCCGATCAATCCTTAGACTGAATGAGTTCTCCTATGGCTTATTATTCATTATTCATCGTCATTCAACGACAGTGGTTGATATTAACATATTAATAGAGAGGTAGTTATTCAGCAACCGTCGCCTTCACCTCGTACATGGATACTTTCGTCTCCAGCAGATAATCCGGTTTCTCTTGATTCCGGCTGTTCCGATGTCCTGCAATATGAGCGGGGCTCTTCTCCCAAGCCTTCCAGGCATCTTCAGATTCCCAGCGGATCATCACGACAACCTCTTCTACTTCTTCGTCCTTCTTGCGATTTTTCTTCACCATCACAGTACGGTCAATAAATCCAGGAATTTCAGTCATCGGACCGCCAGGCTGGCCGAAACGCTCAACGACAGCATCGCTGTAGCCTTCTTTAACGGTAATTGCTCTTATTTGAATCAGCATGTGAACATCCTCCATATCATAGACAAGTATAAAAATATAGTAAACGATAATGATTATCAGTGTCAATGAAGGAGTGTTCTTTGATTGCAAAATTGTAAATTCACATCCACTCGTCATCCTCGCCCTGTCTATCCTCGAGCATTATAGAAGCACTCATTTCGTCTGCCATATTCTGAATATCCTCCGAGTAGATCAGAGTCATTCCGTAGCCGTCCTCTTGATGCTTCTTAAGCGCTTTTTCTTTTATATACCGTGGACTCCCGGGACCGTTCTCTTCATCATAAACCAGTAGAATATGATCTGTCTTCCGAAAGAGAAGCTCGTCTCTCGCCGCAAACTGCCAAGGACCCGCATAGGGCTGCTTGCTGACAATACCATAATAATCAACATTTCTTAATATATCTTCGTAATACTCCTTCTTGTCATCAGACCATTTCTCTTCCGGATTCATAAATGCAGATATAATGGACAGCTTCAGCTGCGGATATTCTTTCTTAAGTTCAATGACAACCTCGCATGCCCACAAATCTACACCATACTGACCCGGGGTGATAATCCACTCGGCGCCTTCCTCAATAAGCGTAATCAGCTTGGATCGGATTGCTTGCTTAATATAAGGAATACCCGGGTGCTTCTGATTGAAGATGCCGAGCTCATTAGCCCGGTATCCAGTAACTAACACGTTTTTCATAGCCTGTCTTTGTCATACCGCCCTTCAATGTCATGTGCTTCTATATATCCTAACATACATGAATCCATTTCATAATAACTCCCGCTATTTTCTGTTCACAATAAGCAGCTCTGTTCTTCGTGTCTCATACGTATGCGAGATCCCTTTCTCGGAGAGGACTCCCAGTTTAATCAGGCTTGCTATTTTTCCACTATCCGCCTTCGACAGGAGCTTCCACACCTCTGGATCCGGCAATGCTTTATACAGCAGCTCGTCATCATATTCCTTCCTGTTCTGGACAACGATTCTGGCTTCATATTCTCCATGCTCCATACGGACCGCATTCTCTGCTGTAAGATGATCAATCATCTCCAGGCGCAGGCTCGACAGCTCATCATCTATATCTTTCTTTAGCTTCTTCAGCTCAAAATAACGCTCCATTTGATCTATCATCTCATCATCACGCTCCTCTTTATAGATGTGTATGCAATAAGCCCAGGTTCAACGACAGATCCACCGCTTAACGGGTAGAAAACAGTTATAGTCAATGCATGCCCATTGAATTATGTATAGAGCTATGCTAAGATAGCGTTAACTTTAGGAACGGAGGGATACCGCTATGATTAATTGGATTCGAGTTAGATTTTCTTTTGCCCTTAACTAAATAGGCAAAGACTCTGCTCTTATGTGTAAGGCAGAGAACTCGGATTCGATCTATCCATATGCTGGTATTTCACAGAAGATAGACGAAGAGGACAGGAGTGAGATCCCTGGCCTCTTTTGTTATACAAATAAACGGGTGTGTCCTTAACCATGTAACCATGCCTATTGTGCGTGCGGTGTGATTTTAGGACCCATGCGGTATAGGATGCTGTGGAAATCGCAGTTAAGCACTGGCTATTTCAGATGTTTAATGCTTGTTCACAGATCTAGTCCCTTACCGGGCTGTACTCCCGTAGTAACTCCGAGTTCTCTTGAACCTGTACACAGGCAGAAGGTTTAGCCTGTGTTTTTTTATATTTCAGGTGTAATCATAAGGAGGACGATGGTATGACACAACCATTTAAAGATAAAGCAGTAATTGTAGGACTACAAATGAACAGCCAAGAGGATTTTGAACACTCCATGGAGGAGCTTGGCAATCTCGCCAACGCCTGCGACATTGAGGTCGCAGCCGTGCTCACACAAAAGGCAGAGCGTATTCACCCAGCACACTATATAGGCAGCGGGAAGATTGAGGAGCTTTCTAATCTGCTGAAGATGCTGGAGACTACCATTGTGATCTTTAATGATGAGCTCTCTCCTTCTCAGGTTCGTAACCTCGAGAAGAAACTGGATGCCGCTGTCCTGGACCGGACAACACTGATCCTGAATATTTTTGCGGAGCGTGCAAGATCAAGAGAATCCCAGCTTCAAGTAGAGCTGGCAAGACTTCAATACGTACTACCTAGATTGTCTGGAATCAGTTCTTCCTCAGGCAGACAACGCGGCGGGGTCGGCACGAAGAACAGAGGTTCAGGAGAAACCAAGCTGGAGCTAAGCCAAAGACGGATTGAAGAGAAGATTACAGAGCTGAACCGTGAACTGGAGCTGCTCGTATCCCAGCGTCAAACACAGCGCCGACGTCGCCAAAAGACCGAAATGCCGGTAGTTAGTCTGGTCGGCTATACGAATACAGGCAAATCCAGTCTCATGAATGCCTTGCTTGATAAATACGATGCGGCGAGTGAGAAGGCTGTACTGGCCAAGGATATGCTCTTTGCCACCTTGCAGACCTCGGTCAGACAAATCTCGCTCCCGGATCGAAAGAGATTTCTGCTGACCGATACGGTTGGATTTGTAAGCAAGCTTCCGCATCATCTCGTCAAAGCCTTTCGTTCAACACTGGAAGAGGTGCTTGAATCCGATCTGCTTCTGCACGTTGTAGATGCGAGCAATCCCGATGCCGAGCAGCTGATTGAAGTGACCAATCAAACGTTGAAGGAGCTGGGTGCCGATAAAATTCCGGTTGTCTATGTTTATAACAAAATCGATCTCAGCAGCGAATTAATGAACGAGATCCAGGTTCGTAAGCCAGCTGTCTTTGTATCGGCCAAAACAGGTCAAGGACTGGATCAGCTGGAAGCTGCTATCAAGCAGCAGCTGTTTGGGCATTATGAGCGAGTGGCGCTAAACATTCCATATGACCAAGGACATCTTCTCTCCTATTTCCATGAGCATGCGAATGTCGAGACGATTCATTTTGAAGAGGATGGCACGAAGCTGACCATAGAGGCTTCGCCTGTTGAAGTGAAGAAATGGAGCCATCTGCAAGCAGAATAAGAAGATAAAAAAATAGCCAACCCTTGTAACGAAGGGATTGGCTATTATCTTTATTATCCGTATAAGCATCTGTTATTTTAGAGGGTAAGTCCAGAAGTATTCCGTCATCAGCCGCTCTGCAAATTGCTTGTCCTTGAGAAGCGACTCACCTGATAAGATACGGAACTGTGAGCTGTGTGCTGCGATGGACTGTACCTTATTGAGCTTAAATTTCTGAATGTCATAGAATACATCCGGTTCACCGATAGCTTCCTTGTGACCGTTGGAGAAAGCCAGGCATTGCACAACTGGTCTTCGCTCCCGATCCATTGCTTCAACCACTCTGACAACCGCTGCACCCGTTGCATCATGATCTGGATGTACACTGTAGCCTGGATAAAATGTAAATACAATCGAAGGATTCAATTCTTCAATCAGTGCAGAAATCGCTCCATCCAGCAGATCACGGTCTTCGAACTCGATCGTTTTGTCATGGAAGCCAAGCATCCGTAAATCTTGAATTCCGATCGCTCTACAGGATTGCTTCAGCTCTTCTTTGCGAATTTCGGGCAGCGTGACACGGTTCGCTATTGGAGGATTCCCCATATTCCTCGCCATTTCGCCCAGAGTAAGACAGGCATATGTAACCTGTGCTCCTTCGCTTGCAAATTTGGCCAGTGTTCCTGACATTCCGAAAGATTCGTCATCCGGATGCGGAAGTACTACTAATATATTTTGCGTCATAAGAACCCCACTTCCTTAAAACAACGTTCTACTGAGCAGCAAAGATACGATCAATCGACCTTCTTTGTCATGGCCTGCCAGCAGAATGCGTCCTTCTTCATTTTCTTCCCAATGCGTCAAACCTTCTGTATAAACCCAGCCTTCTTGTGTCTTCAAGCCAACTCTATAGTAGGTATCACCAACAATGGTTCCTTTGCTGTATCTCACCGGCACGTTCTTGATGAAATTTGCGGCTGGATGCTTCGAGCTATCATTATGGGCTGCATAGGCACCCATCGTCATTTCCATATGAAGATACAAATCTTCGTTCGCGTACCGGTCAAGCTGCTCCTGCACCATGGCTATATTTATTAGCTGCATAACAATTCCTCCGTTACTCCTGCCATCCGTGAGCATTTGCAGATCACAGGTATGACTTCTCCTAGCCTTCACGATACTCCTTATTCGTTAACAGGCTCTTATAGCAGTATAGCTTAAAAAAAAGCGAAAATAAAATGATTCATTATAAATTTATTCCATCTCAACGAAACTAGTCTGACTTATACTGCGTATATGGAAGAGTAATGTATGAATTTATAAGGAGGCTGCTTATTCTATGTCGTTCTTTAATAAAATGCTGGCCAAAGTCGGAATTGGGGCTGCAGAAATTGACACGCTATTAGAAAAAACATCTTATGTACCCGGTGAAACGGTGAAAGGTGTGGTTCGCATAAAAGGTGGCAGTGTTGAACAAGAAATCGAGAAAATATATATTCAGCTGATGACACGCTACATTCGTGAACAGGATGATCGTAAAGTAGAATATAACTATACACTTGCCAAATTCAACGTATCGAAGAACCTTCGGATTGAGAGTAACGAGCAGCTGGAGATTCCATTCTCCTTCCCACTGCCGCTTGAAACACCGGTAACATATAATCGTCAGCCGGTTTGGCTGAGTACAGGTCTTGATATTGAGATGGCTATTGATCCCAAAGACCATGATTCAATTCAAGTCGAGCCACATCATTATATGTCTGCTATTTTTGAAGCCGTAGAATATCTCGGATTCCGATACAAAACTTCATCCTGTGAGCATGCGTCTAAACTAGGCCGCGGTGTTCCTTTTGTACAAGAGTTTGAATATTACCCGAGCAGTTCCTTCTCTGGACGCGTTAAAGAGCTTGAGCTCATGATGAATCTGGATCATGACGGCGTACATGTGCTAGTAGAGGTTGACCGCAGAGCACGCGGACTTGGAGGATTTTTCGAACAGGCTTTCGATTTGGATGAGCGTCATGTCAGACTATACTTCGACCGGTCGGACATTGCCCAAGGCACAGAGCATATTGCTCGTCAGATTGAGCGTGTTATTCATGATCAATCCAGATAACTTATACAAAGAACGCTGGTTTATTCTCACTTCGAGTGAGAGAACCAGCGTTCTTTTCGTCGTATGATGGTAAAAGCATTCTTGTTACACGCGCTACTTTATTTTGATAACGATGTTTCGGGATATCAATCGGTGGAGGAGGATAAACACAGCAGCAAGGACCAATGAAGTAAGCATCGCCGTTGTCGTCGTGAGATCTATAGGATAGATTGGAAGCCAGTCAGACAGCAGCTCCACTGCATCACCACCGCCCCACACCATATCAAGCAGTATGAGACCAGCGAGTCCTACGGGAATCGATAGCATCCCCCCGTAGAAGCCAAAGCGATAAAAGCTCATAGAAACCATCCATCCTGCTAAATAATAAACTAGAAACTGCAATGTAAATATTATAAACGGCATCAAGCTAAACATCTCATATCCAATAACAACGGATTCTTGACGGGGTATTCCAGCCCATCCCAATATCAAGTACTGAACACCTGAAAGAATCCACATGAGGATCGGGAGAAGGATGGATAGAAGAATGACAGCTATTGTAGAACCTACAAAATAATCCTTCCTGGTTACCCCTTGATGAATATAGTGCTTCAGGAAAGCATAAGAGGATATAATCCCGATTACGAGCATGTAGGTCTTAGATGCAGTAAGTCCAAAATTCATAAAATACATGGAGGCTGGTGATTCCATTTCAGAAACGTTCAGCTTGATGAAATCGGGAAGGAGAAGCATCATAAACTGAACCACAAATAAGAATGAGACATACCACAGAGTCCAAACCATCTGGACATAAAACAGATCGAATGCGATCTTCTTGCTGTTCTCAAAAGGTTTCATTTCCATCATGATTCTTCCTCCTCCGTTAATTGAATGAATAGATCCTGCAGCGGGACATTCCCTAATTCCAGCCCCAATTGCTGAGTGGCCAGGCGCTGCTCCTGTGATAACTCCCCATAGATGACTGCTGATTTCGTACCGCCTAACTGCTGTACATTCAGCACTTTCATCCCCTTCGTAAATGCATCGACGGTGGAAGCTGCTCCTGTGACAGTAGCTCCTCGAGACAAGATCTCATCTGAAGTCTCTTTGAGTACAAGCTGTCCTTTGTTGATGATTATGACTTCTTCGAACAAATAGTCCATTTCAGATACCAGATGTGTAGACATGATAATCGTCCGAGGATGTTTCGCATGATCCTCCAACAGCTCTTTATAGAACAGCTCTCTAGTCGGTGCGTCCATTCCTAGATAAGCTTCATCAAATAAAGTAACTGGAGCTCGAGCCGCAAGTCCAATCGTTACGTTAACGGCAGACTGCATACCCTTGGACAGACTGCTCATCCCCTTATCGAGTGGAAGCTTGAAGCGTTTCGCTAAATACAAGGCATAATCCATATCGAAGTATGGCCTGTAGCGTTCAGCCGATTCCAGCATCACTTTTACTTTTTCCGTCTCAGCGGAGTAATCCATCTCGTACACAAAAGCCACATGACGCATAATTTTGGCATTCTCATACGGGTTCTCTCCATGAATACGAAGAGTACCTTGTGTCTGGCGTCTAAACGATGCGAGTATCGTTAATAAGGTGGTCTTACCCGCACCGTTTCTCCCCAGCAGCCCATATATTTTGCCGCTGTCCAAACTTAGGGATAAATTATCGAGCGCTACATGCTTCCCATATTTCAGACCGAGCTGATTCATTTCAATGATCATGAGTTCGTCCCCCTTGCTCTTCGTTGTTCAATTAACTTAATGAGCTCCTGATCTGTCATTCCGAGCTTCTCCGCTTCCTGCAGCATCGGCAGGATGTATTGATCTGCAAAGGCTCCCTTACGCCCTTCAAGCAGCTTCTCCCTTGCCCCTTCCGCAACAAACATGCCTACACCTCTCTTTTTATAAATAATCTCTTCATCCACCATAAGATTGATCCCTTTCGAAACGGTAAGATGGTTAATCTTATAGAACTGCACAAGTTGATTGGTTGATGGGATTTGTTCGTGTTCTTTAATCTCGCCGTTCACGATCTGATCCTCGATCTTTTCCTTGATTTGCTGAAAAATAGGTTTGTTATCCGTTAATCCTCTACTCAATTTACGCTCACCACCTGTTCACCATCTGTCGTTCGATATATGGTTATATAGTCATGTATATAACCATATCACATATTTATGACAAGTCAAGTTGAATTGACACCTGATTTGCCTAAATACAAAAAAGACTGAAAAAGAGTCCCGTCCTCTTTATCCAGCCTTTTTCTCATGTCATATTCGTTGAGAGATCGATTCAATTATCAGCTAATCAGAAATGAGGCAGGAAGCTGCTCAGCCTTACCAGGCTCTTTCCATTTTTGGCTGTCTCTCTCCGGTCGCTCCGCGAAAGTCGTTCGTCATCCAAAAATTCCACTCGGGTGGTGTTAGCGTCCAGTGTTCCCCTCTGGACGTACAAAAAAGCAACCGTCCTCGGTAATAACCAAGGACGGTTGCAACGTAATCACGTGTGTTATGGATCGTTCTCCGCCTCTTATATCAGCTTGTTCTTGTCATTTTGGGAGCTGGTGCAGTCCATCTCTCCCATTCCGTCATCGTGCTGAAGGCCTCATCATTCGTATCACCGCACATCGTCGGTTCAGCCTTTAGTCTGCTGCATACTTTGGGTCTTTCGGGAAGGCCAAACAGCCTGCATTTGTTGTCCTCCGTCAGCTGAACGCATCTTACGCCGGCGGGTTTACCTTCAGGCATCCCTGGAATCGGAGATGATATGGACACCACGATACAGCATGCCCCACAACCGGTTCTACATTCCATCTTCTACACCTCTCATTATAGCCAGTTCGCAAGCCAAGGCTTATTTGTACTAGCTTATGCGAAAGACATAGCGCATTATAACTGCTTGTTTTATAGAACTTGAAGAACCTGAATCTAGCCTGTCTTTACACTATAACGATGCAGCTGTCCGGGTGCTCCCTTGAACTGCAGCTTCTTGGTTTCAATCAGTGATCGCAGTCTAAATTCCAAGAAGTCTTTGCGCAAATAATAGCGATGAAGCTTAACAAGCACCTCAGCCACAACCTTGGAAGCAGGAACGTAGTGATCATCAAATTGTAAACCCAGCTCTGTCACAACCTCATCAATGATATCATCCAGTGCGTTCTCATCGCTGCATTTAAACTGATTGTTCTCCCATAGTCGGAGCGGTAGATCCTTTAGAGAGAGATCTTGCCATTCGTTGGTAAGCTGGATTCTTTGTTCATCACTTAGTGAAGCCTTCTGTTCCAACCGACCCAGCATTGGAATAAAATGTTCCTTTTTAAGCTGGGCTAGATTGACGGGTAATAGAACAGGCATCTTATTCTGAGCCTCTTTGTCACTAACTTCACTTAAAAATAGCGTTTGGTATTCCTCAGCAGCATTGTTTAATACGATCTGTACTTCCCGATCTTGTAGCAAATAAACCGCAAACCGCAAACCGATCTGATCATGTGCATGATCTCCATGCCAGATCGTAATTCTGCTGCCTTCCGGAATCGCCTTGATTGCTCTGATGACCGTTCCTATCTGATGCTCGGGATTGTACGTATACAGTTTGTCATAATTGGACAATCGCTGGGACATCCACGATATACGACTGCTCTCTCCATCCGTAAGATCGATGCCAGACAGTGGTCCATATGCAAACCAGTCATTAAACGAGAGTAATTTGTGTGAATGACGAATTTCCGCTTTATGTAATGCAGCTTTCATGACTCCCTGCTCTGACATCCCAAACATTAAATGAACATGCTGCTCCGTCATGTATGCCACCTCTTTCTAAAATAGGGATGTAATTCAGCCATTCCCGGTACGACGAATGTTATACCTTCGCAGGCCTCAGATAATACTGGTGAGTCTCATTAGGAACTCCAACAAATTCAAGCTTCTTATTCGCTATTAATGATCGAAAACGATATGATATCAGATGGGCACTCATTAATTCAGGATAACGCTCAAGTATAGGATCAATCAATAGTCCTGCTGACACATATTCCTCGTTATGAATATATTTATCCTCCACCCTATGAAGAAGGTTACATTGTTCGTGAATGACTTCCATGATTACAGAATCGTAGGCATCTTCCGCCAAAAACAGCAGTTTACCTTCTATTAATACGCGCAGCATTTCACTGCGGCCTGAAATATCCCGCCATTCACTGGCATATCGTGCTCTATTCTCTTCTGATAACAAATTCCCCTGAATTCTCTGTATGAGCTGAGAGACATCTTCCGTTTGGAGCTGATGTAAGACCGTGTGGTCCAATTCTTTATCAACAACGGGTAAAAGATTTAGCGCAAGCAGACGCTTATACTCTTCTTCAGGATTTAAGATCCGGATTTCTGCCTTGACTCCACGAAGCAAATGCAAAACTAAACGTGAAAATATATAGTCATGTGCATTGCTTCCTGCACATATCGTAATCAATTTATGATCCGGAATATTCTCTAGAATCGGCTTCATTGCTGCAATATGATGTAGTCCGTTACTATAATAATGATCATAGCCCATATGATTCATCATCCACATGTAACGTTCTGTTTCATATTGCTGCTGGTCAATATGGCACAACGGTCCAACCGCATAGAAATCCTCCAAGCTGTATACCATGGCTTCCTGCCGAATCCCTGCCTTCGATAAAGAGAACTTTAACTTACCTGCAGTGGATAAATTAGAAGTTATATAGATTCTAGGAGTATCTTGCTGAGTTAATTTCTCGATTCGAGATTCTTGTAAAGATTCACGCCACATTTCCTTAATTCTACGGCCCAGTTCTTCGCTCTCCGAGCCTGAATCTCCGATTGAACAATCGCTTTGTTGCAGCACCCAATCTACAAATTGCTTTAATCTATAGTGATCCATCTCGTTAATTTCATTATTATAATTAACCCTAATTGTAAGTCCCCATTTCTATAGTTGTAAAATGGTTAGATGATAAAATGTTGCAATAAATCATAAAGTACTGTAGAATCACATGGTTTAAATACCGGCTAGTCATAGTATCTTCTGGATGCGCAATGCTCTTTAATCAATTTGTAACTTGTTAATTCCACCACCTCAATACAGCTCTTCGAATCCGGAGAATGAATCATTTTCCCGTCTCCTATATATATACCTACGTGATGAATGCGGCCTTTTCCTTCTTCATATGCAAAAAAAAGCAGGTCTCCCGGACGCAGCTGATTACTCGCTGCTTCTGTTCCTGCTAGAGCCTGATCTGAAGCATCCCGCGGAATGGTAATTCCTTGAGACGCATACATACTATATGCAAAACCCGAACAATCATAGCCATATGAGGACAGCCCCCCCCACAAATACGCCAGGTCCAGAAATCGACTTGCTTCTGCCGCAATGCGGCTCCCTAGGTCTAAGCCTGTTCCAATACAGTGATCTAAGATAGTAACATCCGTTTTGTTGAGTACACCTACTCCATGAGGAGAATGAACATAAACCTCTGTATCTCTCACTTCCATTAATGGAAGCCTTGTTAAATAGCTGAGTTCCAAGTAAGATACTCCTGCCTTTTCTGATAATAACGCCATCCTGGCAAATTTAGCACGAACTTGAACCCGCTTATTTTGAACTTGAGCATGCATACGAGTATTAACCACAGTATTCATTTGCTCTTGGACGTTATTCCCCAGAGGAGTATTCATTTGCTCTTGATTGGTATTCTGCACTTGAGCATTCATGTGCTCTTGAACTTTAATGTGCTCCTGAGCGCTCTTCTGCTCATATGAATTGATTTGCACCTGTGCATTTAATCGTACTCCGCTGTCATGTGCAACGTCACGGCTCCATTCCGTGAGCTGAATATAAGGAACCCAGCCCGGATATCCGAGCGGATCCTTCTTTGTCGCTTGGTTAGGTATGCGGATGTTCGCCCATCCATCTCTCACCTCTAAGACTACTACCTCCTCGGCATATAGAACCTGGGTTTGGATGCGATTGGATATGCACAAATCCAGCCGTTCATCCGTAGTCAGACTGCCAATCCAGCCTCTCATATCCATTGGATTGTGCAGCACGCTCACATCCATTGCCCGCGGGGACTCCGGTGTGGTCCATACCGTTGCAACCGGAACACTCACTACCATTTTTTTTAGTCCGGGTCTGTATTCAAAAGGTTTCATCCGGTTACCCCCATCCCTTCCTGAATGTGTACATTATGAATTCCGAGTCCAGCTGCATCCGTAAAACGGATAACCCTGCCGTCATAAACTACACCGCCGTTTATATCTTGGCCATCCATCATTAGCGGTGCGTCAAAATCAAACCTTGTTATGTTTTTCTTGCTGGCTGCAAAATGGGCGGCTGCGGTTACCGCTACTTTCGATTCAATCATACTTCCCACCATACACTCTACACCGTATTCTTCGGCAAGCTGATTAATCATTTGGGCCTTGTAGATCCCCCCGGCTTTCATCAGCTTAATGTTGATCAAATCGGCAGCACGATGCTGCAGCACTTCAAGCGCCTGACTCGGAGTGAATACACTTTCGTCAGCCATAATGAGCGTATCCACAGCGTCTGATACGGTCTTGAGCCCTGTAAGATTACCCGCTCTCACGGGCTGTTCCACCAGCTCTATATTCAGGTTCAGATCCTCCAGCTTGCGGATACAACGAATCGCTTCCTTTACTTGCCAGCCCTGATTGGCATCCAGCCTGATCCCTATCTCGTTACCGACACGGTTGCGAATTTCTTGAATTCTGGCAATGTCCTCTTCGATCGGATCTTTCCCCACTTTAATCTTCAGGACATTGAACCCCTCAGCTACACAGCGCTCCGCATCATCTGCCATTTCTGCCATCGTTCCCACACTTACTGTAAAATCCGTCTCAATCCGGTCCCGATATCCACCAAGGAATTGATATAGAGGCATACCGCTGTACTGTGCGAGCAAATCATAAATCGCCATATCCACTGCCGCTTTTGCGCTGCTCGAGCCGACCATGACCGTATGTATTGTCTGGAACAGCTGCTCGTAAGAGAGCAGGCTTCTGCCCTGAATAGCAGGCCCTAGGGTATACAGTACAGCTGACTCAATACTGTCAAGACTGTCTCCTGTTATTACAACGGTAGCCGGTGCTTCACCCCATCCAATTCGTCCATCGCTGGCTGTCATTCGAACCAATATGGATTCACTTTGCGTAACAGTTCGTAATGCGGTTTTAAAAGGCTTGATTAATGGCGTATATTTGCGCATGACCTCAATATTCTGTATTCGCACTTTAATGTACCTCCTTGAAATTTTAAGCGAGGATCTATTCCAAATCCCACAAGAACAATTCATTCAACACCTACCCGAATTGGAGAAGCTTGCGACTTGTATCTAACTGTGCAGGAAGCCCTAAAGGAATGGTGATATTCGGGGAACAGTGGCCGATTCGAAACCCACCCATGGCGGGTCTGCCCGCCTTCGTAATATAATGCTGTATTACTTCTTCTAGTGATAGAGACAATGCTCGCTTAACTGGATCACAATGATGAAAATCACCCACGATGATGCCCGCTGCTGCCGCCAGCTTGCCTGCTTGAAGAAGCTGGTTCATCATACGGTCTATTCGATAAGGCTCTTCGCCAATATCCTCAATCAAGAGAAGCCTGCCTTCCGTATTTATCTCGTAAGGAGTGCCAAGTGTCGTCACAAGCAGCGAGAGATTGCCGCCGACGATAACCCCTTCTGCCGTTCCAGGCAAGAGAACCTCAAGTGGAGAAATTGCCTCTGTATAGGGTGGTATATCCTTACCGAACAATATATCAAAGCCTTGTAGGGTAAGTGGATCAACGGAATCAGCGGCCAGACAGGTCAGCATAGGTCCATGAAATGTGATCAGACCCGTACGCTGAAATATAGCGTTATGCAGGAATGTAATATCACTATAGCCCCAGAAAAATTTCGGATGACGCCCAATGAGCTCATAATCCAGCAGATCTGAGATTCTTGCCGTTCCATATCCGCCTCTGGCGCATACAATTGCTTTAATCTCTGGATTGGCGAACATGTCATTCAGCTCACGAGCTCTGTCTTCATCCGTTCCGGCCAAATATCCGTATTCGTTGTAGACTGTCTTGCCAAATTGAACCTGTAAGCCAAGACGGAGCAGATGATCAGCTGCCTTCGTTATACGAGCACTGTCCCCCGGACTTGCCGGAGCCATAATTCCGACCGTATCCCCCATACGTAATGGATCAGGATAGATCGTATTAAACTCTGCGTTCATCTCCTTCGCTCAACTCCTCTCGGGCACGTATAGAAAGGAACTCCCAGTGATCTGGTTCGATCACCGGGAGAACCTGCAAGCTAGAGCATGTATGAAGTCCCTGCTTATTGTAGCTCAGCGTACTTGTAATCAATATATCCGTATGCGTGCCGCAGCACCCCAGTTAAATGATCCTTCTGCAAGTACACGGAATTATAGAAATACATCGGCATGATCGGCATCTCTTCCATAAGTATGCTCTCGGCCTCATGCAAATACGTAAATCGTTTCTCCACATCCGGCTCGCTGTAAGCAGCTTCTATCAGCTGGTCATACTCACTATTGCTCCAGCCTGTCCGGTTATTAGGACTACCGGATACAAATATGTCGAGGAAGTTAATCGGGTCAGCAAAGTCAGGGAGCCATGAGCTTCTTGACATTTGGAACTGAAGACTCTTCTGCTCATCGGTCAGCACCTTGCTCTCCTTACTCGCCAGTGTGATATCAATACCTAGATTCGTTTTAATCATGGCCTGCATTGTTTCCGCAATTTTCTGATGAAGATCATTCGTGTTGTAGGATAAAGTAACGGACGGAAGCGTATCATATCCTTCTTCCTCCATCCCTTCGCTTAGAAGACGTTTCGCTTCTTCAATATCAAACTTTACCAGCTCGCCGCCCTGTTCACGGAAGTCCCCTCCGTTCTCACCTTCGAGCAGGCCATAGGAGACCAGCCCGGTTGCCGGCTTATGCTTCTGCTTGATCACCAGATCTACAATCTGCTGTCTGTCTACAGCCAAGGTAAAGGCTTTACGGATCTTCGCATTTGTGAAAGGTTCCATCGTAGTATTAAAACGATAGAAGTACGTTCCTGCTGAATCCTCAATTGTTGCTTTACCTTCGTCGATCAGAGATTGAATTACATCCGGCGGCAGGGTTCCCGTAATATGCAATTCTCCACTCTCATACAGCTGATAAGCTGTCGTCGAATCATCTACCATCTTCATCGTAATGCCATCCAGCTGTACATTTTCAGCATCCCAATATTGATCATTTTTCACCATTTGAATCTCAGCATCATGCTTCCATTCCGTCAATTTGAACGGTCCGTTGCTTAGAATGGAAGAAGCCTCCGCTGCCCACTGCGCATTTCCTTCAACGGTTGCCTTATGTACGGGGAAGAATGCAGGGTTCGACATCATACCGAGAAACCAGGGAGCGGGCTTGTTCAGCTTTATTTCGAGGGTATGTTCATCTACTGCTGTAACCTGTACGTCATCTACAGTTCCTTCTCCCGAGTTATACGCTTCAGCTCCTTCAATAACATAGGCGAGCGTTGCCGATGCAGCACCAAGATTTGGATCCAACATGCGTTTGAATGCAAATTCAAAATCCGAAGCGGTAACCGGGTCACCGTTAGACCACTTCGCATCCTCCCGCAATGTGAACGTATACTGCTTCTCATCTTCTGTAACTGTCCACTCACTGGCTACTCCTGGACCTGGGGTGTGGTCTTCCTGAAGACGGGTCAAACCTTCCATGAAATTATTCAACACATCATTTGAGACCTGATCAAAACCAACAGGCGGATCAAGAGACGTCGGCTCCTTACCATTATTAACGAGCAGAATCTTACTGTTCGCATCAGCAGCGTCTCCGTCTGCTCCACTACCCCCTCCTCCACAAGCCGCCAGCACAAGACACAGGATCACAATACAGCACGACAACAGCATGGACCGATGTTTCTTCATTGATTACTCCCCCTTAAGTTTATGAATGTATATGGAATCAATTTCATAGCTGTTTCATATTGAAATTGATTCGAATTCCGGCAATACATGTGTCTATTATTCGCTCAACTAATAGAAGAACGAATCGCCGGTTCAAGCACTTTTGGTGTAGGTACAGATTTCTTCGGAAACACACCCTTGGAGCGTTCGTCGAGCAGCCAGCAGGCGGCTGTATGTTCAGGCGCTCCGTCCATGCTGACTGACGGCGGATCATAAGAATCGCACACTTCCATTACATATGGACAACGGGCAGTATATGGACAGCCTTTGGGTGGAGAAAATAAATCCGGCGGGGTTCCGGGTATGGATATAAGCGGCTTGCTGCGATCACCGTCTACACGGGGCATGGATGCAAGCAGTCCTTGCGTGTACGGATGCTTTGGATTATAGAAGATCTGCCTTACCGTACCGGATTCCACAATCTTACCTGCATACATGACACAAACACGGTGGGCTAGATTAGCAACAACTCCCAAATCATGAGTAATCATGATAATGGATACACCGGTTTCTGCCTGCAGCATTTTAAACAAGTCCAATATTTGTGCCTGGATCGTTACATCAAGCGCTGTTGTGGGCTCATCTGCAATAAGAATGGAAGGATTCCCTATGGCAGCGATCGCAATCATGACCCGTTGTCTCATCCCGCCGCTGAATTCATGCAGATACTGTTTCATCCGCGCCTCCGGATCTTTAATACCGATGAGCTGTAACATATCCATAGCGCGTTTCTTCGCCTCTCCTCTGGACAGCTTCTGATGATGCCTGATTCCTTCCATCAGCTGCTCGCCAATCGAGATTGTGGGATTTAGTGCCGTCATCGCATCCTGAAAGATCATCGTGAGTTCGCTTCCGCGAAGCTTTCGTATCTGTTTCTCGCTCATGCTGACGAGCTCCGTATTTTTATACTTAATGCTGCCCTTGTTAATCGTAGCTGTCTGCTTGGGTAAGAGACGCATGATGCTTCTCGCGGTCACACTCTTGCCGCTTCCAGACTCCCCTACAATCGCCAGCGTTTCTCCTTTATAGAGGGTTAAATCAACACCTCGCACAGCCTGTACACTCCCGCCGTATGTAGCAAACGAAACATGCAGGTTATGGATTTCGAGCAGCGGATCTGCCCCATCATTCCTCGTTGCCATCTTGTGTTACCTCCTCTGTTTCGGATCGAATATCTGATGGAGACCGTCACCCAGCAAATTAAATGCCAGCATCGTCAAAGAGATAAATAAGGATGGGAAGAGCAAGCGCCACCAATATCCGGACAAAATCGTAGACATCCCGTCATTGGCCATCGTCCCCCAGCTTGCAAGCGGCGCCTGTATACCAAGACCGAGGAAGCTGAGGAACGCTTCTGAGAATATGGCCGACGGAACCGAGAATGTAACCTGCACAATAATGACACCGAACGCATTAGGCAGCAAATGTCTTCGAATAATGTTCCACGATCCTGCCCCCAGTGCTCTGGCAGCAAGCGTATATTCAGAGGATTTCAACTGCAGAACCTGTCCACGCACGATGCGCGCCATTCCAATCCATCCCGTCGCAGTTAGTGCCACGATAATTGTAAGCAGCCCGGGACCCATGGCGACCATGAGCAGAATAACGATGAGCAAATAGGGTATTCCGTACAAAATATCTACAAACCGCATCATGACATTATCGATTCTTCCGCCGAAGTATCCGGCAATCCCTCCGTAGATAACGCCGATTACAAAATCAATAACAGCCGCAATCACACCAACGCCGAGCGAAATCTGCGCCCCGTATATAATACGGGCAAATACATCACGTCCGAGATCGTCCGTCCCAAACCAATGGGCCGCAGAGGGCTGCTGATTGGCATTCACCAAGTTCTGCTCTGCATAGCCGTGTTCAGCTATAAGAGGACCGAACACAGCGAGAATACCAAGAAGAATAATGACAATAAGTCCTGCAAACGCAAGCTTGTTCTTGTACAGCAGTATCCATGCCCTTTTCCATGCAGGAATGCGGGGTCTAACGATCGCCTCAGCCTCTCTAGCTTCACGCTTCATGGGTACAAATAGATGATCAGGTACGTCGGATGCTTGCATAACCTAGGCCCCTTTCTTATGAAGTTTGATACGCGGATCAATCAAGCCGTACAAAATATCAACCAGGAACATCATCATAATGAGCAAAGCACTATAGAATACAGTCGTTCCCATAATGACGGAATAATCCCGGTTGTTAATGCCATCAACAAAGTATTTTCCCATACCCGGTATGGCAAAGATCTTCTCAATGACAAAGCTTCCTGTCAGCACATTAGCCAGCAGCACGCCAAGCAGTGTAATCACCGGAAGTACTGCATTGCGCAGACCATGCTTCACGACGATGACGAGGGGTGGAAGGCCTTTGGATCTAGCGGTATCCATGTAATCTTGAGTGAGTACCTCAATGAGGTTTGCTCGAGTTAACCTTGCGATTGTCGCAATCGGTCCTGCCGCTAGAGCCAGAGCAGGCAATACCATGTGCTTCCAGGTTCCCCATGTGGCTACCGGCAGAAGCTTCAGTTCAACCGCAATATATTTGATAAGCAGCGGGGCAAGCACAAAGCTTGGAATGGCAACACCAATTACGGCAAGAATCATGGCGATATGGTCAATGATGCCGTTTTTTTGCAGAGCAGCAATGGTTCCCAGAAGGATGCCGATGAGAATGGAGATGCATATGGCGACTATGCCCAGCTGAAATGAAACGGGAAATCCGCGTTCAATCATACTGTTCACGCTGTCGGGATAATGAGATATCGAAGGTCCGAGATCTAGGGTGAGAAGAGATTTCATATATTCAAAGTATTGAATGTAAAGAGGCTCATCCAGATGATAGAAGGACATCATGTTCTGAATGACATTGGCATTCGCTTCCTTGCCGTCACGATCAAACGGTGACCCTGGAATCGAATGCATCAATAGGAAGGTAATTGTGATAATCAGCCATAACGTGACGACCATCGATATGAATTTCCGAAGAATATATTGTGCCATGACAGGGCTCCTTTATCAGCAAAATGCAGTTCTCATTGCAAGCTCAGTCATCACAAGCATGGCTTGGTAGGCTTCGAGGATGTCGTCTGCCTGATAGGATACCACCGGGGAATAACGTTCCATCCGGGTTTTGGGCATGAGATGGGCCCACTCTGCTTGACCATAATTGGCAAACTCTAATGTTAGTAGCGGCTTCTCTGGTGGAGTCAGCGGATGAACCCGCTCTTTGTTCGCTATGGCCTGAATCGTCTTCTCCCGCAGGAGTTCACCGCTCTGGGCGGGTGTCAAGCACAGGGCTGACGTGCGTGAGATTTGTTTTTTCACGATGGCCGTTGTGACATGTGGTATCAGCTCCTCGGCTTCCGCGGCAGTCTCATCATCCCCTGCCACAAGCAGGATTGGAACGCCATGATGTCCTGCGACATAAGCGTTGAAGCCAAGCTCTCCTACGGCCACATCATTAATGTACATATTACGAATACCGAAGATCATCGAGTGACTCAGCACTCCCGGACGTGCCGCTCTGGAATGATAGCCTAGAAAAACAGCACCCCCATAGCTGGAATCGAGACCCTGCATCATGGAGTAGGGCTTCACATCTCCAGATATTAACTGAGCTCTTGGATACAGCTCCTCAATAATTAAATTATTCATTTTGGAATGGCTGTCATTAACCACAACCTCATGAATTCCTTCACCAAACGACGTTTCGATCACATGATTGGCTTCAGCCGTCATAATCCGCTGCCCCCGGTTGTAGTTCCGCTTCGCAGAATCGACAAAAGTGTCATCCACAAGACCCGTGACACCTTCCATATCTATCGAAATGTACAGTTTCATGCTGATTGGCCCCCTATTAGTCGTAATTTTAATTCTGACGTTAAGGTCTTACTTGAATATAAAAAAACAGCAAACCATAACATGGGCAGCTGCTCCTAGCATGAGAACATGTCTGACCCCGATTATGATTTGCTGGATTTCATTTACGATGTGCTGTACGCAAGGCCTGTAAAGATGACACAGCCGGTACATGCGAATAAATAAAGCAGCCTATCTCTATATTTAATTATGGTTAACAATTGAACGATATTTCTTCTGTGCATCCTTATAGGCGACAATAATCGCCTTCTGAGAAGACCCGTGATATCTCGAACGAACCTGCTCGCTGATCGAATCGAGATCATGCATCGTCTTCCCGACAAACAGGGTTCTGACAAAGGCCGAGGTGAGAGGAATGGTCGAAGAGCATCCGGCATCTACAATCTTATCATTCGTCGTATCAATCACCAGACCGATAAAAAAAGCACTGAACTGCTGAGTAATCGGATTATTGACCGAGGTCTGTGCGTCGCCCACGATATATATCGTATCCGTATTATAGTCCAATGGCTTGTCCTCCTGGATCAGCTTCAGTTTAAGGGTTAATCAAGGATGCAAATGAGTCCTGTCCCGAGCTCCTGCGACTTGATTAGACAACTGAAGATGAATTGTGTAATTTATTCTAACAACAAACTCACTTATTTGTAAATAACCTTTGTGAATTTGTTTCAGCTATGTAAAATTATGATCAATGGTCTCCTTCCCCCTCTTCATTCAAGCTTAGAACATGTCAGTTGTATGTTATATAACAGCTGGAAATCATCCATTCAAATCTGTTAATTTTACATTTCAATTGCACTGGGATGATTTAGAATTTACAAACTACACTTATGCTTGTTTACATGAGGATTTGGCAAAATCCGACTGATAAATGACAAGGAGTGTGTTCTTTTGAGCGAAAAAACGATCGATCGCAAAACCTTTCTATCCTATCTAGGTACAGGTGCTGCTGCACTTGCTGCCGCTTCTGCTGGTCTTGGTACACTTGACGGCAAAGCCTCCGCAGCTTCGAGTGCGAACCACCTCTTCGGATTTAACACGAACAAAGTTACAGGCTTCTTCGATCCAATTGAGCCTACTATGGAAGACGAGCTCGTATTGCCAAAGAACTTTAAGTATGACGTGGTAGCCGCCTTCGATGATATTATTAACCCGGCAGGAGAAAAATTTGGGCAGGGTGCAGATTACAACGCATTTTTCCCCATTGAAGGCTCGAATACGCGAGGACTCCTTGTTACGAATCATGAATACACCAACATCTTTGCAATCGGTCCTGTAGCGGACAGCGGTCCGACCAAGAAACAAATCGAGCAAAGCCTCTATTACCAAGGGATGTCCGTAACTGAAGTGTACCGGGATGAGCAAGGGGTATGGAAGCTTGATCCGACTTCAAAATATGCACGCCGTATCACAGGCTTCACCTCCTTCGACATCACAGGTCCTGCCAAAGGCTCCGCAACAATTGGAAATGCAACCAAAGCACAAGGTACATTTGCCAACTGCTCCGGCGGGGTCACATTATGGAATACGGTGCTGTCCTGTGAGGAAAATTTTGAAGAGCTTGCCGGACAAGCAAAGCTGCCAGAGACCCACTATGGCTGGGTCGTGGAGATCGATCCTTTTGAAGCCTCTTTCCGCAAAAAGCATACTGCTCTGGGTCGATTCAATCACGAGAATACGGCAATGGGTATTGCCAAGGACGGACGTGTTGTTGTATACATGGGCGATGACAAGAAGGATGCCTGCGTATACAAATTTATTAGCAAAGGGAAATACAACAAAGCCATCGGCCGTTCCAATTCTGCCTTGCTTGAAGAAGGCACACTATATGTTGCCAATCTCAAATCAGGTAAATGGGCTCCTGTTACGATTGAGGCCGTGAAGGAGGTTCTCTCCTCCGACAGCTATAAGAATCCTTATGGCGTAACGGGTACGAAGGAAGAGCTGCTGAAAAAGTTCACTTCCCAAGCGGATGTCGTTACATATTGCAATCAAGCTGCTCTAATTGTTGGCGGCACTCCAACCGATCGTCCGGAGGATATTGAAATTTCGCCTTTCGACAGCACCGTCTTTATCTGCCACACGAATAACGATATTCATGGCAATATCCACGGTCATATTACACGTATTTTTGAAAACAACGATGATCTCGGATCTCTTGAATTCAACTTTGAAATCTTTGCTGCCGGCGGCAGACAATCCGGCTTCAGTTCCCCAGATAACCTTGCGTTCGATTCGAATGGCAACTTGTGGGTCGTAACTGACATTTCCACCAGCAGTCACAACAAAGGCGTATATAAATCGTTCATGAACAACGGTTTGTTCGTCATCCCTACAACCGGCAAGAGCCAGGGACAAGCACTGCAATTCGCATCTGGCCCTAAGGATTCGGAGCTGACCGGTCCATACTTTACACCAGATGAACAAACACTGTTTATCTCTGTACAGCATCCCGGCGAAATGACTACAGACCTGAACAACCCAACAAGCACATGGCCTCACCGTAAGGGAGATAAGAAGGCCCGCTGTGGCGTTGCGGCAATTAGCGGATTCAAGCTCGGACTGTAAGTTTCGACGATAAGCTTTTTCTTCGATCATATTGTAATCTAACATTCAACAGGAGATGATATTATGCCTGGCATCGGAAATATCGGAATCGGCGGACTCATTCTGATTCTTATTATCGCACTTATCATATTTGGCCCATCGAAGCTGCCTGAGCTTGGACGGGCCTTTGGCCGGACGCTCAGTGAGTTCAAGGGAGCCACCCGTGGACTCATGGGCGGGGACAACGATGAGGATGAGAAGAAAAAACATTCCGAAGCTGGCACTTCTGCTTCGGTTAGCAGTTCCGGAACGAAGTCACAATGAGTAACAATCCAAACGAATTAAATATGATTGGGCATCTGGATGAGCTGCGAAGCCGGCTCATTCGGACGCTCGTCACCTTCCTGCTCTGGATGGTCATCGCCTTTATCTTTGTGAAGGACATCTATGATATTCTCGTCTCGGATATGGAGCGCAAGCTAATCATTCTTGGTCCTTCAGATGTCATGTGGGTGTACTTCATGATCGCAGGTGTGGTTGCTGTTACATTAACGATTCCTGTGGCTGCTTATCAAATATGGAAATTCGTTCAGCCTGCTGTACCGACTGCTGCTCAGCGGTCTACGCTGATCTTTATTCCCGTACTTACTCTAATGTTCATTCTCGGCATTTCCTTCGGTTATTTCATTTTGTTCCCGATGGTGCTTCATTTTCTGAATGAAATGGCAGCTGATTCGTTTGAGACGATGTATACCGCACAGAAATACTTCACGTTTATGATTCACATGACGGTCCCGTTTGGACTATTGTTTGAAATGCCTGTCGTTGTCATGTTCCTGACCAAGCTCGGAATATTAAATCCGGCCAAGCTCGCGAAGGCACGCAAGGTATCCTATTTTATTCTCGTCGTCGTTGCCGTCACGATCACACCGCCGGATATCATGTCCGATATTCTTGTCATTATCCCTTTATTTTTACTCTATGAAGTAAGTCTGACGATCTCAAGAATGGTCTACCGCAAGCAGCTTCGGTCTCAGTCTGAGACGAGCCTGGCCGCGTAAGCTGACCGTTCCGCTTTTCAGGTTACATCACCAACAGCCCTGAGCATGCTCCTTCATTCCCGGGTGGAGCATGCTCAGGGCTGTTTTTGTTTTATCATCCTTATCTTGACAAACAGCTCTGCATAGAGGCTTAATAGATGAGGACAGGAGGAGAAGACAACTTGAGTATTTGGCAGAAATGGAACACGGAAATCAGAGGCTGGCCCCGCAATATCCAGCTTTTTTTTCTTGCAAACATCCTATATCAAATGGGCGGAGGCATGTTCTCCGTGCTCTACAATTTGTACATTCAAGATCTAGGCTACGATGCAACGATGAACGGCACCATTATCAGCGTACAGTCCATTGCCACGGCAATCATGTTCATCCCCATAGGTCTGCTCGGGGACCGTATAAGCAAGAAGCCGATTCTCGTTATTGGTGCACTCTTCAGCGGACTAACCTTCATTGGACGGGCCTTTGCTATAGGTGAACCCCACCTATTATGGCTGGCTGTATCTTCAGGATTATTTGCTTCCTTCTTCCAAGTGCTCGCGATCCCGTTTCTAGCGGCCAATGTCTCTGAGCATAATCGACTTCGGCTGTTTAGCATTCACGCTTCCCTCGTGCTGGCAGCCCAGGTCATCGGCAGCTTCGGCGGCGGGGTGCTTGCTGATGTGCTTGGGTTTATTGGGGTCCATAGCATTTCGAGCTTACAGATTGTTCTGCTCCTGGGCGGCATAGCTACATTTCTTGGGACGCTTCCGTTATTTCTAGTAAAAGACTCACCCGTCATACATAACCCTGTATCTGCTATTCGCTCGAGCACCGTTTCTGAATCGAATATGAACACAAGTGTACATTCCAACACGGCAGCAGAGCAGTCCAAATCGGACTTTCGAATTATTAAGCACTTTGTGATGACACAGCTCCTGATCGGTATTGGTTCAGGCCTCGTCGTTCCTTATCTAAACTTGTATTTTACGGACCGGTTTCATATCAGTCTCAGCTTGATGAGCGCCCTGATATCTTTAGGCCAAGTCATGACCATCATCTCGATGATGATTGGACCTTCTCTTGTGAGCCGGGTAGGACCCGTGCGAGCCGTCTTCATATTCCAAACGATGTCTCTGCCTTTCCTGCTGCTGACCGGCTTCACCTATTCGGTGCTCATCGCTTCCGTCAGCTTCTTGTTTAGACAAGCACTCATGAATGCAGCCAATCCAATTTTTTCATCGATATTAATTGACCATGTGTCAGATCGAAGACGAGGCATCGCGAATTCACTTATGCAGACTGCCTTTATGATCGGCTGGGCTACCATGGGACCTGTCCAATCCTATCTCGTTACAACCTACGGCAGTTATCAGGGATATGCCATCACCTTCACGATCACAGGAATTTTATATGTCTTGGCTTCTACCTGGTTCTATATGGTGTTTCGGAAAAAACAATCCCATAAGCAGGAGTCTTCTGGTGAGCACAAAGCATCCTCCATATGAACGAACTAAAAAGAAGCGATTTGCTATGAACGAATCTACAATCAATCCGTCCAGCAAATCGCTTCTGTATTATTTCTTCTTTTTTTGTCCTATTGTTAGAGAACTGCGCTTCCTCGAGTCCTGATCTCGATTAATGAACGTATAGGTTTCTGCAAGCTTCTCAGATATGTGCCTAACCACCTTGCGGTTCTTCATATAGCCGCTATGACAGAAAGGGTTCCAGAAGCTCAGCGGATTACCGACATTTGTATCAATGTCCTGCTTTACCGCCTTCTCATAAGCGGGGTCAATATTCCGCAACGGGTATCCCAGTATATCATCCTTGTCAAAAAAATTAACCCATTCCCCTTGCAGACCCGGATAAATCTCTTGACTTTCCTTAGACGGCACGACAATCGGTTTGCTAAAATCGCGGTATCTCAGACTCCATAATGGAAGCGTTGTACCGAGTGAATAGAAATGCGTCAGGGTATCGCCTCTCTCCAAGGGTGAAGTGGTATCAACAACTCCTGGAAAGTGCCTTGAAGTATACTGCAAATCGTAGAAAAAGTTACTCGCAATGACACTGCCCAGACTGTGGGACACCACACATAAAGGCGCCTTCTTCCCTGCTCTTTGGGATAAGCTGTGCAGTGCATTACTGATCGCCTGGTGCACCGCATCGTAATTATGCCCGTTCGTATCTACTGGCTGATAAGCGACAGCATCCGCCAAGTAATAGATCAGATAACGACGCAAAAACTTGTAGCGAAGCTTTTTACTTAACACCAGCTCCTGATAGATCCGTTCCTCCTCCTTACCGAATACATCCGCCCAATATACAGGCTCTACTTCAATATATGGCCTGGCGGAAGGCACCTGCATTATATCTGAGAAGGTTTTGTCCAGCTTCTTCATGAACTTCTCGGCATATTCCTTCTTCTGAAGCCCGAGTCCATGCACCACAATGACCGCAATCTTCTGCACCTTCACCCTCTCCCTCCATCATTAATCAAACAATAGAGCTACACATTCACGAGCTTCATAAAACTGAAATGATGCGCAATCCTGAAGTGAATACTCATGGAGATATGGGTATGTATGTTCCCTTATTGTATACGATGCAGATTCAATCGACCATTAGTCATAAGTCTTATTTTCCAGTTTGAGTCTGGCTTAAATTTGCAGCACTGCAATCGTTCCCGTTACTGTCAGCGTACTCAGGAGTGTCGAAAAAAAGACCGTTTGCGAAGAAAATTCCGGTTCATTATCAAATTGTACAGCAAGAATCATGCTGCTGAGTGATGTCGGTACCGCAGACGAAACGATCAAGGCCTTGGCAACCAGCCCCTCAATCCCCATCATCCATACGGTTAGTGCAGCGAGAAGCGGACCGGCAATGAGTCTTAAGAACACAGATATGGCTACATTCGTGCTGCCCTTTTTCGCAAAAGTCCATTTCATCGCTCCGAGCTGTACACCGAGCGTAAGTAATGCCATACCGATAAAGGCAGTATATAAATAATTCAGCGGCGTCTGGATGCTATTCGGAAGAGGTACTTCAAGGAACCTCAACAGAAGCGCTGCGGGAATCGCGTAGATCACAGGCTGTCCGGCAATGGTTCTCCAAATATCCTTCAGCTTGGCACGGTGCGCATTGACGCTGTAAATTCCATATGTATTGGGTATAAATGATTGAAGCATAAGAATAATGACCTGCACTCCAAGCGTCAGCGGGTTGCCCGAGAAGGCAAGCTGGTTGATCGGCAGCCCATAATTCGCGCTGTTGGCGAACAGGACACTGTTTCGCAGTGCTGCAGGCATTCCACCCTCCAGCTTGCGAATTTTGATCACGACAGAACATACGACATATTGCAGCAGCATGAAAATAAAGAAGAAGGCGATAACCTGCCCAAACAGAGACATGGTAATGTCTGTCGTATATAAAAGATTAAACACTACAGCCGGGGACAGAATGTAAAAGTTAATGTTCGATAAGGTTTTGACATCAAGTCCTCTCGTACGTCGTACAATAAAGCCCACAGCAATAACAAGAAATAAGGGAATAACGTTGTTTAGCAAAATGTTTAAAAATAAGGCCATGATGTAATTTCCTTTCTATAGAAGAAGACTTCCTCTACTTAGAGGAATGATTTTGTTTTCAAAACATGCAAATCATGATAGAACTCATCTGTACTTGAATAGGGCTCCCTCAGCTCTAGCAGCCGCTCAATGACCTCCTGTAACTCAGACGAAATGGACAGCTCCTCCTGCCAGCTCCGCTCGGTATCGGCGCCATCCTCAGATTCATAGCTCGAATACAGCATGAACAGCATAAAATGACCAATATCTGAAAGGTCGGATTGCTCCTCCGCCAGCTTGAACTGCGCTGTATAGGAACTGCGGGCTGACTTCGGAGGGTAAGCCGTCTCTGGCCTCCTTGTCTTCCTCATCTTTTTGGATGTTATCAGGCCCTTTCGATTCCTCTGGTATCCAAGCGGAGGTTCTTCACCGATCTGTCTTGCCAGACCAAAATCAATTACAGAGAGCCTCTCCTC
The DNA here is from genome assembly GCF_042684905.1 of Paenibacillus shunpengii. Lineage (NCBI taxonomy): Bacteria > Bacillati > Bacillota > Bacilli > Caryophanales > Paenibacillaceae > Paenibacillus > Paenibacillus shunpengii. Next base: position 2,649,835 of record NZ_JBHUMJ010000002.1, read on the forward strand.
TTGAAAAAGCACATTCGGAATTCGCAAGTCCAGATGAACATATCCCTTCTTATGAATATACTGGACTACATCCAGCAGCTTCAGTGTCATTTCAATACAAGAGGCTTCATCATATATACAGCCCTGCTCAAAGATCAAATCCTCGAGTGTGTCTCCCTCCACATAAGTCATGACAAGATAGGTATGCTTGCCTTCAACAAAAAAATCCAGCAGTTCAGGAATTTGCGGATGAGGTAGCGCCTGAAGTATATTCTTTTCTCTTCTAAGCAAATGTTCTGCATATTCCCCTTTACTGGGCCTCGACTGCTTAAGAGCAACGACCGCTCCACTCTTCTGATCCAAGCATTTGTATGTCATGCCATAGCTTCCTTCACCAAGCAGCTGCAAATTGACATAACGATCCCCAAGCACCGTATTTATTTCTGCAGGATAATCCCGCCACGCGGATAAGAATGAGCTCAGGAATGAAAAAAAACGCATAAATCAACGATTCTCCTTTGATGAATAGACTGTGAACACTATTTCTTATGTTCGTATTGCCCATCTATTATAGCACCAATCCGTGGTTCGAGATGGATTTCATTATCTTCATAATAATCGTGTTAACCGATGTTATGTGAGTTTATATGAGCTGTTTATTCCATTTTAGAATAAAGATTACTTAAATTTACAAATTAAGTTGAAACTATACGTGTAAAACTCACTTTTTAGAGCTAATTTACCAGCAGTTAATTTCATTTTGATAAAAAGGTGCTATAATGACGATATATTATATTCAGTCAACAAGAGGTGAAGACACCGCATGACATCAGACATGAAGAACAGCATTTCACGTTATTTTCAATTATTCTGGCTATTCTTTAAGATAGGACCGTCAACCTTTGGCGGAGGATATGCTATGATTCCCGTGCTGGAACGGGAGATGGTGGAGAAGCGGGGCTGGATCAGCAGGCAGGAGATGAATGACTTAATGTCCTTGGCCGGGTCTGCTCCAGGTGGTGTTGGCGTTAACGCCTCTGCTTTTATCGGGTATCGGATAGGTAAAGTGCCAGGAGCTGTTGCCGCCACCGTTGGGATTACGCTTCCCACCTTTCTCATCGTTTTTATTCTAAGCAGCATCTATTCTGTCTTTCAGCATGAACCGAAGGTTCAGACCGCGATGAAGGGAATCCACGGGGCGATTATCGGTCTGATTGCCGTCGCTGCCTATAAAATGGCTAAGAACGCCTTGTTTGACCGTACCACGATCACGATTGCTGCAGCATCTCTTATTGTATTAATGGTAACAAGCATCAATCCAACCTTCATGATCCTGATTGGACTTGTACTAGGGATGATCATTATCTCGGTTAAGAGAAAACTCGGAATGAAAGTACAAACCGAGAAAAAATCGGCTTCGGAACAGGCAGCAACGATCGAATATTACATTTAGGAGAATGACTATGCTGTACTGGGAATTATTCATTACTTTTCTTAAGATCGGACTTCTATCCTTCGGAGGAGGCTACGCTGTTATCCCGATGGTTCAGTTTGAGGCTGAAAAATATAGCTGGCTCTCCGCTGAAGAGTTTCAACGAATAGTTTCTCTCGCCGGAATGTCCCCTGGCCCGATTGCTACCAACAGCGCTACACTGATAGGCTATCATACCGCTGGAATTCCGGGGGCGGTTACATCCACAACAGGCATCATCCTTCCTTCCCTGCTTATCGTCATACTGATCGCCGCCTTCTTTTTCAAGATCAACAAGAATCCTCTGGTACAATCCTCGTTCTACGGACTACGCCCAATCATCACCGGACTGATTGTGTACGCCGCTCTTCATTTCGGCTTCAGGGGCAATGGTGAAACGATTCTTCAATGGAGTACGTTTGCTACCTTGCTTACGGCTGCAGCTGCTTTTCTGGCGATTATCAAATATAAGCTTCATCCGCTCGTGGTCATCCTGCTCTCTGCATGTGCCGGAATCGTCTTATTTTGACAAATCAGCGAACTAAACAATATGAAGTTGAGTATTTAATGGCTGGAAAGTACTATTAAAGGAAGAGCCATTGTATTTAAGCTCAGCTTCATATCGTCAGAACATGTAGAATAGGCTCAGCTAGGAGTGACTTTATTTTAATGTACACAACACTGGAATCATGTTTACTTGACCTAGAGCGGCACGGACATCTGGTTCGGGTACGGGAAGAAGTCGATCCCGAGCTCGAAATGGCCGCCATCCACCTGAGAGTATTTGAAGCAGGGGGCCCCGCTCTCTTATTTGAAAATGTAAAAGGCTCGTCATATCGTGCGGTATCGAACCTGTTTGGAACCATTGAACGCAGCAAATTTATGTTCCGGCAGACCTGGGATTCAACTCAAAATGTGATTGCGCTCCGCAACGATCCCATGAAAGCACTTAAAAATCCGTTTCGCCACATCAGTGCGGCGACTTCGGCAATTAAAGCCCTCCCGCTCAAACGGGGAAGCAGCGTCTCAGGCTTCAAAGAAATCCAAATAACCGATCTTCCGTTAATCAAGCACTGGCCCATGGATGGAGGAGCCTTCGTGACACTTCCTCAAGTGTATACAGAAGATCCTGACAAGGCAGGGATCATGAAAGCCAACCTGGGGATGTACCGCGTACAGCTTACCGGTAATGATTACACAGCCAATGAAGATATCGGCTTGCATTATCAAATTCACCGCGGAATCGGGATTCACCAGCATAAAGCCAATCGTAAAGGTGAGCCGCTTAAGGTGAGTATCTTCATAGGTGGACCACCCGCACACACGCTATCGGCGGTTATGCCGCTGCCAGAAGGGTTAAGCGAACTATTATTTGCAGGTCTGTTATCGGGAAGAAGATTCAGGTACGGATATGATGCGGACGGTTTCTGCATTAGTCATGATGCGGATTTTGTCATTACCGGAGAGATCCATCCCGGTGAAACGAAACCGGAAGGGCCGTTCGGAGACCATTTGGGCTACTATAGCTTGATCCACCCGTTTCCAATGATGCGGGTTCGAAAGGTGTACGCCAAACAAAATGCCATTTGGCCGTTCACTGTCGTTGGCCGTCCTCCACAGGAAGACACTGCATTTGGAGATCTTATTCACCAGCTGACCGGAGGGGCAGTTAAGCAGGAGGTACCTGGAGTAAAAGAGGTTCACGCTGTCGATGCAGCAGGCGTCCACCCTCTTCTACTTGCGATTGGCTCGGAACGATATACACCTTATACCAAGGTGAAGCAGCCAGCAGAGCTGCTTACGATTGCGAATCGAATTCTCGGCACTGGACAGCTCAGCCTTGCTAAGTACTTATTCATCGCCGCTGAGGAAGAACAGCCGCTCAGCACACATCATATATCTGAATTTTTCTCATACATACTTGAGCGCATAGATCTCAAGCGGGATATTCATTTCCAGACCAATACTACGATTGATACGCTGGACTATTCAGGCAGCGGACTGAATCAAGGGAGCAAGGTGGTCTTCGCCGCATGTGGAGACAAGAAGCGCGAGCTCTGTATGGAAGCTCCAGAACAGCTACAAGGGCTGCGTGATTTCGTTAATCCAAGACTTGTCCTCCCAGGCGCTGTGGCACTAGAAGGCCCTACTTTCAGCAGTTATTCTGATGCTGCACAGCAGCTGGAAGAACTGACAAACGCGATCCGTATGCGTGGAGACATGCCGGAATGCCCGCTCATTATTTTGTGTGATGACAGCAATTTTCTAAGTGAATCCATTGATAATTTCTTATGGTCAACCTTTACGCGGAGCAACCCATCTCATGACATGTACGGAGTGAATGCGGAATACTCGTATAAGCATTGGGGCTGCGACAACGTCATTATTGATGCTCGAACCAAGCCTCATCATGCCCCACCCCTTATTTTAGACCAAGCTGTTGAAAAAAGAATTGAAAAACTATTCACGAAAAACGGAAGTTTGAATGGTGTACTGTAACATCAAATTCTATAGCCTGGCAAGTTCCGACTCCACCGATGGGAAGAGGAGGAACTAGACCTAGGCATACAAAAGGCAGCTTGTCGGCTGCCTTTTGTATGCTTCTTAACTTATGGGACCTTTTCATAAATACAGAAGAGAAAAAAAGCACCTCCTAGACGCAGGTGCTATGGATTGATTAATACCAATCCGTCAGTTTTATGCTAGCATAATCCACTCCATACTCAACATCATGCTTGATATAATCCCATAATTCTGCATTAGAAGCACAGTTACTAAATGTAGATTTAAAAATTTCCAACGTCTTAGGAACGGCTTTGATGACGCGTTCAATTGGAGAACCAGATGCCGAATTAAAGGTATAAGTCGCTGTTTCAGCCGCAGTAATGGATGCAAATTCTAAACAAGCCATCATTTCATTTAAAATAAATTGATCCAGATTCGTTGGATAGTAGATGTAAGCATAGATACAGAATTCAGAGTCGCGTCTTTTTAAGCAAGGATAAGTAAAATTAACTTTACCCAATGGTGTTTTAAAAGTTTTTTTGCAAGGAACAACTTTGAACTCAGGAACCGTAACGCCTAACAATCGTTGAGCATGAAATTCTTTATTGACAAGATTCTGCTCGTTTGGCAAGCTCAGATGACTCTCCAAATCCACAAAAGTATACCCGACTTCCTCGGGGTCCGGGGTTGTAATGAAGAATTGTGGCATTGAATTCAGAAGCTTTTGTTGCTCATCTGTTGGCAGGTCCTTTAAATCAATAGCATCACCTAAGTCCGCAACCTCTTCGTATGGTATTGGCTTATCAGAACGATAAAAATTGTACTTATATTGAGCTAAAGAAGATCCCATTTTTGTCCTCCCATATTTCAAATATGGGCTAAAATATGCTGACCACTAGCCTATGGTGCATGTCATTAAAATGATTTGGATGTCAGGGTACAAATAACAACCATCTCTGTATAGAATTATACCTCTACACCATCCATTAACTTCAACCTCTCCAGTCTCGGGAATAATGTATAAGCATTTTGATAGGCTATTTTCATAAGATTAGCGCTGCTTATCGACAACGCTTCAGTCAGGACCGATTCTCGCTGCAGTTTAAGAATACTGTCTGATGGCCAAGGAATGTCCGCTCCAAAAAGGATGCGGGAAGGATCGACCAGCTTCTGAATGGTACCCAAATTCAGCGTACTGTCATAATACAGGCTAGACAGCTTGGCTATTTCTTCGTCAATGATTTCACCCGTCAATTCCGTTTGAAGGAACTGTTCTTGGAGAACGGCTAGAGCAATCCGCCATTTAATATATGGAACCATCCCCCCTGTATGAGGCAAAATAAAGCGGATATCAGGATACGTTTCAAAAATTCGATGCACTGCCATGGTGGTTACGGCTCTTGTTGTGTCGAACGTCCCTTCCAGCAAAGCTGGGTTTAGACCGGCAATATGCTCCTTGATTAGAATGGGGTGCAGAAAAACGACCGCTTTCCTGCGATTCAGCTCCATAAGCAGCTCTTTATAGTCCGGATGACTCAAATATTTCCCTTGGTAGCTTGTCAGCATGGCAATACCGTCCAGATTCAATTCATCAAGAGCGTAGCTGACTTCATGAAGAGCGGACTCAGCATCAGGCAAGGGCATAGTGGCAAAGCCTCCATACCTCTCTGGGTGACGTTCGATATATGAGGCGATCTCTTCATTTATACTTCTGGCCATAGGATTCGCATCGGTTTGATTCAGAAAGGTAAGATCGCTTGGTGCAGACAAAATGGAATATGTAATTCCTGCGTGATCCATTTTGTCTATTCCGATTTCGGGGGTCCATTTGGGCATAAAGCTTGGAATGGTTATGCCGAGCTCTCTCTGTTTGGCCTGAAGAGAAGTAGAAATAATGTGATGATGAACATCAATAACTGGATAATTCATAAATATAGCACCATCCTTAATCTTTTTTATTGGTCAAAAGCCATTCATCCATCTGTTTCTGCTTCTCTTGGATGATGCGCTCAATACCCGCAGCCTTCAATTTGGACACGTATTCCGGAATCAAAGCCGGATCGGAAATTCCCGTCATGAATCCTGTGCTGTATTGATTATCTACATTCGATACGGCGGTAATCTCATTTTTGACACCTGAGATGTCAAAGCTGAATCCCATAGCCCTTGATTTCACCGCTGCTCCATTGGTCTTCTGAACAGCAGTCCACATGTCCGGATCATTCCCAGACCACACGTAGGTCAAGAAATTATTGCCGATCAGGGATGGATTTGAAGCATATCCTGTACTGTCCTTTCCTTCAGGCAATGCAATTTGATCTCCTTGCTTGACGTAATGCACTCCCTCTATTCCATTCACAAAAAGATTCATCATTTCTGAATCAGTGTACAGAAGTTCCATGAACTGCATCGCCTTCTCTGGCTGCTCACTGTTTCTCGAGATGGAGATCATATTAGATGAAATGCTGTTACGGGTCATGTAAGGCTCCTCCATGGGGATGCAGGTTAATTCAGTTCCTGCTGGTACCGATTCAGAATAGCAATCGTTTATATTGCGGATATAGGATGCGGCCTTTCCGTTCTTGACCAGCGTCGCCGCTGTTTCCTGAGTTGTAGCAATGTCTTTGCTAAAGTATCCTTGTTGGTACCAAGAACGCATAAGATTGACAGTCTCGTTATATAGCTCTGTCTCTTCAGCCTGTAACAATTGATATCCCTCACCTTCAAAAGGCAGCACGCCGGCTGTAAGCCCTAGGGGGTCAAAATACATCATTGCAGTCCCGGGTGCCTCGGAAGTGTTATAACTAGCCATAGGGATCATTTCAGGCTTGACTTCTTTCAATTTCTGTAGCACGGAGGTAAGATCCGTCCAGGTACGAATACCTGAAGAATTGATATTCAGTTCTTTAATGATCTCTGTCGCAATAACAAAACTAGGCGTGAGTGCCCAGCCTTTTAAACTGGGAATACCATAGGTCTCTCCTTGGATCTGTCCGGCTTCCAGACCATAAGAAGGAACCTCGTTTAATATTTTCGCTCCGTGAGTCGATAGCAGTTCGTCCATTGGTATAAGCTGTCCACGGCTTGCCTGGGTTTCAAATCCCATCCATACACTGGTATATACGAGGTCCAGCTTCTCACTACCGGCCAGCATAAGATTCATCTGGTTACTGTAATTGGAACCTGTAATCGGAATCAGCTTCACCGTAGCTCCTATTTTCTGCCGAGCCAGCTCACTCATGGCCGTTTCGACGCTTGACACATCACTGACGTCTCCAAATACCGGATAAGCCATAACAACCTCGTATTCCCCCTCTACGGTTGCCGCTTGTTTGTTGTCATTTCCGTTCACCCCGCATCCCGTTAACAATACGAAAACAGACAGAAGCGTGAAAATTCCCGGCTTGAACAGCTTCATGAACATGTACCTTCGCCCTCCTCCGTAATAAATTCAGTTCATCTTAAGAGTTCTCGCAGAGCTCAATTTTCGCTTCAACCCTTAACTGCACCAATCGTTAAACCTTTGACAAAAAATTTCTGAAAGAACGGATACGTTAGAACCAGAGGCAAAATACCGATGACCGCAATCGCCATTCTCACGCTTGCAATAGGAAGCGAAGTAGAAACGGCTGCTCCGGACAAATTGTTCTGCTGGAGGTACTGCACATCGGCAAGCATTCGGTTCAGCAGATTTTGAATACTAAATAATTTACCGTCATTAATGAAAATCAGTCCGTTATACCAATCATTCCAATAAGATATGAGCAGCATGAGCCCAATTGTAGCCAAGCTGGGTAACGAAAGCGGCAACACCATTTTGTAATAAATCTTCCACTCGCCTGCTCCGTCGACATAAGCGGATTCTACGACTTCTGGCGGTATAGATATCGAGAAAAAGCTCTTCATGATAAGAATGAAAAAACCATTGGTCAGCAAGTTAGGAAGCAGCAATGCCCAGATTGTGTCTTTCAGGTTCAGCAATTCGGTATAGACGAGATAGTACGATACCAAACCTCCGTTAAACAGCAGTGTAAAAAATACGAAGAAGGCAAACGCATTTCGGAATGGCAAAGTGCTTCTGGACAATGGGTAAGCAAGCAAAGTGGAAATCAGCACGCCTAGGAAAGTCCCCGCTAAAGACACAAGCACAGTAATACCGTAAGCTCTCGTGATGGTTTCGGCCTGATCAAATAGATAACGATATGCCTCCAAGCTGAACTCTACCGGGATTAGACTGTATCCGTGCTCCAGGATCGCTTTTTCGTCCGTCAACGAAGCGGATACTAGCAATACAAAAGGAAGTAAAGCCATGATACTTAGAATGGCTAACACCAAATGGGTTATTGTTTGGAAAATTCCGTTTCCCTTCACTTGTTGGCCTCCTTCTAGAATAGTGCGAGGTCTTTATTTCTTCTCCTCACCATCCCATTCATCGTTACCACTAACATAAATCCGACAACGGACTGGTATAACCCGGCTGCAGATGACATTCCTAAATCCCCAAACGTCATCAGTCCTCTGTACACATAGGTGTCTATAACATCGGTCGTGGGCTGCAAAGCGCCGGAATTCAGGGGGACCTGGAAGAACAGACCGAAATCAGAGTAAAAAATACGCCCAACGTCAAGAAGAAACAGCACGATTATGGTTGGTGTGATCATGGGCAGGGTGATGCTCCAAATTTGCTTCCATTTGGATGCACCATCCAGAGTTGCTGATTCATAAAGGTCGTGAGGAATGCCAAGAATGGCAGCTAAATATACGATGCAGGAGTATCCTATAATTTTCCACAAGTGAACAAAGGTAAGAATATAGGGCCAATATTCTGGCGAGGTATACCAGGACACGGAGTCATGTCCAAGCAATGGAAGCAGACTTTGGTTGATGAAGCCATTCTCTTCATTGAGAAAAGCGAGTACTAAATAGGCAATGACGACCATGGAGATGAGATACGGAAGAAGAATAACGCTCTGATAAAATCTTGCAAAGATTTTGGTTTTGATTTCGTTTAATAGAATCGCTACGGTAATGGAAGCTGTTGTTCCCAGGATGATAAACGCCCCGTTATACAAAATCGTGTTTCTTGTGATTCGCAATACATCCTGAGAGCTGAACAAGTAAGTAAAATTGCTCCACCCCACCCATTCACTACCCCAAATACCTTTGGCGAAATTGATGTCTTTAAATGCAATAAAAATACCAAACATCGGTAAATAATTGTTAATGATCAGATAAATGATTCCTGGCAGCATCATGATCAGCAGTACCGGATTGTTACGGATAAGCTTTGTATTTCTCTTCAGAACTCCTGTCTTCGGTGACCCTCTTTTTTTGTTAAATACAGAAGCATGTTTTCTAGTAATCTGCATTAGAACCCCCCCTAAACTTTCAACAACCTTGAGATGTTAGCTTTGCTGACTTGTTTTATTCTTTTTTCATTGTAGCTGAATGTTTTATGTTCGTCATTGTACATAAAATCTAATTATTTCTTGCGTTTTCAGACTTGTATAACAAAAACATTCCAAAAATAAGTATTTTATGTTATCTTTCATTACACAATTATTATAAGGGGGTACTGCTCTTGTATTTAAAGCATCTATTAAGTAATCCTATATTCTCAAAATCTATGCTTCTTACTGGCAAATTGGGACTTGATCGATTAGTTGATTCAGTGAATCTGATGGATGCTCCTGACATCATTCACTACGTCAAACCGGGACAGCTGCTCCTCTCTAATGGTTATTTCATGAAAAAAGAACCCGCGCTTATGATGGATTTGATTCAACAGATGGACAAGCTGGGCTGCTCAGGTCTTGCCGTGAAGACCAAACGCTTTAAACTCGACATACCCAAGTCCGTTCTAGAGAAAGCCGAATCTCTCAGCTTCCCCATTATTGAGCTTTCCTCTGTTAATCATTCACTGGGAGAAATTCTAGAACAATCGACTGGCTATCTGTTAGAGAATAAAAATCATGAGCTCCAATATGCAATTTCGATTAACAAGCAGTTCAGCTCAATGACTTTGCAGGGAAAGGGAAAGCACTTATTATAGAAACGCTCGCTGGTATACTGTCCGCCCCAGTCATTTTACTGAGCCATAGGCTGCAGATTGTTGAAGAAAGCGAACACTTTCAAGATGGAATGATACGAAGCTTACTGAACAACATCCTATCTGCTTTACAAGTACCCTTTAGTCATAAAGAACCTGATACACTCGGCCTTGTCCATTCGTTTGAAACGGATTATAGATACATGACTGTCTTTCCGATTCATACCTACCGCAATGAAGGGTATATCATACAACTAAACCACGATTGGAAGATGGATAAATTGTTAATGATCGCAATAGAACAGGCTGCGCATGTAATTGGGATGGAATTTTCAAAAAACCAGGCTGTAAAAGAGCGCTCTCGAAGATACAAAAATGAATTTTTCTCCGATTTAATCGATGGATTCATATCTGAACAAGAAGCATTGCACAGAGGGAAAAAATATGGCCTTGATGCCTCAAGAAGTATGCTCCTATGTATCGCAAAAGAGGATGAGATTTCGCATTATTTGAAGCAGCCTTCCCTATCTTTTGATGAAACAGCCATCTCTCTTCGTGATAAAAAATACGAGCTGATTAAAAGGAGAATTTCGCTGCTCGGCATCCCTTTTACAATGTTCACAAAAAGCGACCAGTTTATCAGCCTGTTCTACGTGGAGGAATTGAAGTGGGATGAAATTGCATTTGTCCGCATGCTTGAGGAAATATCGAACTTTTTATACAACAACGAAGGCAGGAGCTTCTCTTTTGGAGCAGGTAACTTATTCACCCATATCTTGGACATTCGTTTTAGCTATGAAGAAGCAGCAAAAGCTTTAACCTACGGTCAACAAATGGGGAAGCCACGCTTTGTTCACACTTATCAATCGAATGATATAGGATATTTATTTCGAATGCTTCCTGTGGAGGAGCTTAAACATTTCTATGAGGATACATTCAAAGGCTTCCTGACTTTAAATGAAAATGAACGAGAAGAGCTGCTTAAGACGCTTCATGTCTACTATAAAAACCACTGCCATCTGCTCGATACAGCTAAGGAGCTATACATTCATCGCAACACGGTTATATATCGTTTAGAAAAATGCGAAAAAATTACTGGTGTTCCTCTAAAAGAAAGTATGCAGAGTTTAAGATTTCAGCTGGCTTTCGCCATAAAACCACTTCTTCTCTCCAAAAAGTAAACCAACTATTATATTGAGCTGTATACTATGCGTTACCCCTCTGTCAAACAAACGGCAAGTTTTTGATTTACAACCTTCTCTTTTTTTCTTAAAATGGTTTACATGTTGTAAAGTTTACAATACGTAAACCATAAACACGTTTTCAAGGAGAGGAATTATGAGCTTATATCGATCCACGAAATTCCCGCTTTTTATCTTGATGCTTAACTTGTTTATCGCTTTGCTGGGTCAAGGCATGGTTATTCCTATTTTGCCAGAGTATCTGAAGCAATTCGATGCTGCGGGAGCAGCTGCAGGATTTCTTGTCGCTGCGTTCGGTGCCGCACAATTCATATTCTCCCCGATTGGCGGCAAGCTTTCGGACCAGATGGGACGTAAAAAAATGATCATGTTCGGACTGTTTCTCACGGTCATCTCTGATTTCATGTTTGCCATATCGAATTCGCTGCCCCTCTTGTATCTCGCTCGTTTCATTGGAGGAATGGGGCTCGGATTTATGGTTCCTTCCAATATGGCTTATGTTGCAGATATCACAACCTCAGACACACGTGCCAAAGGCATGGGATATCTAGGAGCTGCGATGAATCTGGGCATGGTTCTCGGACCTGGTCTCGGAGGAATCATTGCCGAATTTGGGATAAGGGTTCCGTATTTTGTCGCAGCGGGATTGGGACTTATTGCCACAGTCCTGACTCTTCTCATGCCAGAGACTCTTACAGAAGACAAGCGGCTTGCAGCAAGTCGTAAAGTACGGGAACCGATTGGGCAGCAGATCTCACAATCATTTAGAACTCCATATTTCCCTTACCTCATCCTAATCTTTGTTATTACCTTCGGTTTGGTAAATTATGAGACCGTGTATGCGCTCTTCGTTGAACAAAAATACGGCTATACTGCCGCACAAATCTCAATAGTCATTACCACTGGAGCCATCATTGGGATTATCGTTCAAGTGTGGCTCTTGCACCGATTTATAAAATGGATTGGGGAAATTGGGCTCATCAGGCTATCGTTAGTCATGACCTCAATTTCATTATTGCTAATGCTGTTCCAAGTCAATTTAGTGTATCTGTTGATTGTCTCTTCCCTGTTCTTTGCGTTTAATGCCTTTTTGAGACCTACACTCAGCACGCTCATATCCAACGCAGCAGGTGACAGACAGGGATATGCTTCAGGATTGAACACAACCTATACCAGCCTTGGTACCATTCTTGGACCGTTACTTGCGGGTATCTTGTTTGACTGGCATTTGAATTTACCATATATCCTTGGTTCGATCGTTCTGTTGACTGCTCTCGCCATCACCTATAACATGAACAGAAGCAGGCATATATATGTGAAAGAAAGGAAACAGGTGTCTTGATCATGAACGAAAACTGGCAGCAAGCTGTAAAAAACAAAAATCGTGAAGAATTGATTACATCCGGCAAACAGCTGTTTATGAAGAACAGCTTCTTAAGTGTCAATATTCATGATATATGTAAATCCGCAGGTGTCAGCCGGGTTACCTTCTACAAGCATTTTCCTTCAATGGATGATTTGATATTTGAAATACAAATGGAAATTTTGCAGGATATGACTGAATTTATAATGCGAGAGGTTACCCCTGAGATGAACGGCCTCATGCAGCTGGAATCGATCCTGAATCTGTGGATTGAGTACGCCAGAGTTCATCCAGAATACTTCAAGTTTATTCTGCTGTTCGATCTTCATTATGAATCCTATAATTCCAACCAGGATCTGAAACAACGCTATGCAGAGTTCATTCACAAGAACAAAGAACAGCATTTCTTATCGGATGCCTTAAGATCAGGAATACGCGACGGTTCATTGAAAGCGGATATTGATCCTTTCCGTACGGCACCATTTATATTCACCTCCATGATGGGACTCCTGCAAAAACTAAGCATCACGGCAATCAAAGCAGAAGATTCATATCAAAATCAACAAATGCCAGAACAGTTTGTGAGCATGATTCTTCAGTACTTAAGAGAATAACGATAGTATTGAGTTGGTGAATGATGATTAAAGGTTATGTGTGGATTGAAATACGCAGCATAAGACAAGCAAGGCAAACTCATGTATGTTTGAGATTGCCTTGCTTTTGTCTTGCTTGTCTATAATAACTCAAATAATCTAATGCTAACTACAGCAATTACATCAGACAATAACTATTAGCCGAGTCCAAGAACGACATTCTCCTCATCATTCCAGGTTGACCGATGAATGTATAACCAGCACTAACAGCGCTCTATGAACAGTGTGCAAGCTTTAAATCTTGTAAAGTACCATTATAGGAATTTATCACCACACTCGCAGTCATACACCATGCTAACATGAATTATACACTTTCATAGATGGGAGATGGATGAAATGAATACCAAGCTGCAGGAACGAATTCAGGAACTCATGGAACAACACCATTTTTCGGGAAGCATTTACGCAAAATCTAACAATAAAGAGATTAAAGAGGTTCTTAAGCTCAGCCATGGTTATGCAAATCGTTCAGAGCAAATTCGCAACCAAGAGAATACTCGCTTCGGTATTGCTTCAGGTTGTAAGTTATTCACTGCGATTGCAATCTGCCAGCTGGTTGAGCAGAAGAAACTCGCTTTCACTACAACAATTGAAGAATGTCTCAGTGCCTATTCCTTCCCTTATTTGGATCCCAGCATTACCGTTCATCAATTGCTAACGCATACTTCAGGTATCCCCGACTATTTTGATGAGGAGGTAATGAATGACTTTGAGGAACTCTGGGTTCAACTACCGATGTATCATATCCGTCGTCTGGAGGATTTCCTCCCCCTGTTCCAAAATGAGCCTATGAAGCATCCTGCCGGCAGTAAATTTCATTATAGCAATGCTGGATATATTCTGCTCGGGCTAATTGTAGAGCAAGTAAGTCAGATGGCTTTTCAGGAATACGTGGAAGTGCATATTTTTGCGAAGGCAGGAATGACCGATTCTGGTTATTTTGAAATGGATAACTTGCCTGAACGGACAGCACTCGGTTATATAGAAACCGAAACTGGCTATCGCACGAATGTCTATTCGCTTCCGGCAAGAGGTGGGTCTGATGGAGGTGCTTATGTAACTGCTATTGACATGATGAAGCTGTGGGAAGAGTTGATCGAAGGAGGACTACTGTCAACGGAGCTTACAGATCTGCTCCTAACGCCCCATGTACAAGTGAGTGAGGGCTTGGCGTATGGATATGGCCTATGGATCACACAGCATAAGGATACGCAGCAAATTGAGAAGTATGTACTTATGGGTTATGATCCGGGAGTAAACTTTCGTGCACTCTTCTATCCTGATCATTCATTGCTTGCAGTTGTATGTTCCAATCTTTCGGATGGCGCATTTGAAGTCATTAACGAGATCGAACAAGAAATCAAATTCAAGTAATATAGATATCTTCGGTAAAAAATGTTCAAAGATAAAAAAAAGCAAAAGACAAATCATGCCTTCTTAATCCGAATGCATGGTTCTGTCTTTTGCTTTTTGTTTGATATGGTTAACGTGCTTTTTAAGAACCTAATTGAATTTCACGTTTTAAATAGTCAGATAAGATTCTCGCAATTTCTTTCATACCGGATACGTCAGCGAGGCTTTCAGCTTCTGGATTATAGTTCGTGTTCGTATTAACGTCATAGGTGTAGGCTCGACCCGTGGAATCCGTTATAAATTCAATGCCTGCAAAGCTGATCCCGTTCTGCGCAAGAAAGGCTTCGTACTTAGATATTAATGGACTATTAAAGCCATCGATGACTTCAAATTTTCTCCTGGCCTGCTCTTCTTCGCCAACCGGACAATACTGGTCTCCGATTTGACAAGCATCCGCCGGACATAACTGAAATCCTTCCGAGGTATCTACTCTCACAGCATAATAGAACTTACCGTCTATGAATTCACAGCGGGTAATATAATGTTCTTCATTCCGAATATACTGCTGAATCAATGTTACCCCATCAATGGATTCCTCAAAAGCTTCGCTGTCCACGTACGTCTCCAAGCTGTCTATGCTTTCAAACAAATAAACGCCGAGCCCCTTTCCTGCCCGATTATGTTTCGTGATAAAAGAGCGGTAAGGAAAGTTGTTTGCAGCCTCAACGATTGCTTTTTTTCCTACTGCAGCGATGGTAGCCGGTGTCTCAATCCCAAACTTTTGAAGCTCTAGGTACTGTTTAACTTTATTGACTTCAAGCTCTAATGCACGGCTTGTATTCAGCACGGTTCTTCCGTGATGCTCTAGCCAGGCGAGCACATTTGAGGTGTATTCAGGTGCGTAACGATGATTGCGAGAATGTGAGGAAGCACTCATTCGGTTATAGAATATGCCTTGTGGCGGACGCTGACTTAAATCCAACGCGCCCTCATCTAGATGCCAGAACTCATGGGGCACTTCCATTTCTTCAAGAGCCTCGCGAAGCGGGAGAATCCAGCTTTCATTCTCGTGAATAATATATGCTTTTGTCATAACTGCTTTTCCCCTTAAACTTTATTTATGACTGCTGAGTCGATCAATTACATTAGCAAGGAGCTTAACCCGAGGTACAAGTGATTCGATAACTAAATATTCGTCTTTACTGTGAGCATGGCCGCCTCTTGGGCCTAGCGCATCAATTGTAGCAATCCCGACAGAGGAGGTGATATTACCATCCGAACCGGAGCCTACCTTTTTATCACTCAGCTCCTCCCCGAGGTACTTTGCTTCCTCACGTATAATATTCAATAATTCCTCCGTAAGCTCGTTTTTGATCATTGGAGGTCGCGTAATGCCTCCTCTAAGCTCTAAAGATGTACCTTCAATATCCACTCGTGAACAGATATCCCTAATGCTCCGATCAAGCTCATCTGCTTGCTCCGGCGTTTCCATCCGGACGTCAATGTTAGCGAACGCATGAGGAGCAATTGTGTTGCTAGAAGTACCTCCGCCAATGACTCCTACATTAACATGGATGCCAGCTTCGGCATTTGTTAAAGCGTGGAGCTTAATAATCTTATGCGCCAACTCTCCAATTGCACTACGGCCTTTTTCAGGCTCAGCTCCCGAATGGGCGGCAATTCCGGATACGGTCAAGTAGTATTTGCCTCCCCCTCTTCTGCCGGTTACCAGCGTTCCGTCCTCATCGCTTGGCTCCACGATCAGCGCGTACTTGCTTAAACTTGCATGTTTCTCAATTAACGGCCGGGAATGAACGGAACCTACTTCTTCATCCGAATTCAGAATTACCTTAACGTTCTTATAACTGTGGCTACCCGTCTCGATCAAATGCTTAATCGCATAAAGCGTCGTGATTTGACTGGCTTTCATATCGAATACTCCAGGTCCATATGCATTTTTTTCATCTCTTGTGAAAGGGCGTTCTGCAACCGTTCCCTCTGGAAATACCGTATCCATATGAGCAATAATGAGAATCTCCGGCTGGTTTGCTTCAGGATGGGTAATGACCAGATTATTGCCTCTTTCTTCTTGAATGTCGGATTCAACCTGAAAACCGATATTTTTATAAAGATTAGCTAAGGTCGTTCCCACTCGATCAACGCCTGATTTGAGAAAAGTGCCGCTCTCGATATTGACGATCTCTTCAATTAACGATAACATTTCGTTTTCTTTTTGATTCCAATTGATATTGGACATTAGAAATCCTTCCCTTCTGCTTGATCGTTATATAAATGGCATTGCACGCTATGACCGGACGAAATTTCGAGTGAAACGGGACGTACCTGTTTACACACCTCCATTGCATATGGACAGCGCGTATGAAACACACATCCCGAAGGCGGATGAAGCGGGGATGGAATATCCCCTTGCAATATGATCCGTTCCTTCTTTAATTTGGGATGAGGGGCCGGAACGGCAGATAGCAGGAACTGAGTGTACGGATGAAGTGGATGAGTGAACAACTTATCGGTTGGGGCTTGTTCTACCAAATGTCCGAGATACATGACGCCGATCCGGTCGGCAATGTGCCTCACCACACTAAGATCATGAGCAATGAATAAATAGGACAGCCGATATTCGGACTGAAGCTCGATTAATAAATTTAAAATTTGCGACTGAATGGATACATCTAGCGCAGAAACCGGCTCATCACATACGATCAGCTTGGGCTGCAGGGCAAGGGCTTTGGCTATCCCAATCCGCTGCCGCTGTCCTCCGGAGAACTCATAAGGAAATCGGTTCGCATGCTGAGCAGTAAACCCTACTCGTTCGAGCAGTTCAAATACTCTTTCCTGTCTTTCCTTTTTTGTACCCTGTCCATGTATCATCATTGGCTCAGCAATGCTGTAACCGACTCGTTTTTTGGGGTCCAGTGAAGAATGCGGATCTTGAAAAATCATTTGCATGTCTTTTCTAAGCGCTTTAAGTGCCTTGGATGGAAGAGAAAATATGTCGCGATCTTCGAAATAGGCTTTGCCTGAAGTCGGTTCTGCCAAGCGAAGCAGGGTTCTCCCCGTTGTACTCTTCCCGCTGCCGGATTCTCCTACTAAACCGTAGGTTTCTCCCTTATAAATTGAAAAGCTGACGTCCTCTACAGCCTTCACATGATTTTTACGCAAAATCGATCCGCTTCTGGACACAAAGTGCTTTGTTAAATGCTCAATCCGTAGCAGCGGCTCTTCAGTATGGCTCAAATTCGAGTTCATGTTCCGCCCCTCCATTTGCTGCAATTTCTTTGTAGTGCCAGCATCTTACTCTGTGTCCATCCGAAGCTTCCTCTAATGCTGGAGGGCTTGTACGGCAAATCTCCGTTGCAAAAGGACATCTTGGTGAAAATCTGCAGCTGTTACTGACTTCGTCCATTTGCGGTACGGTGCCTTTAATTTCATATAATTTTCCCTTTCGTACACCTTCGATCTGTGGGACGGATTTCAGCAAACCGAGCGTATAGGGATGGAAGGGATGATCAAACAAAGTAACGACATCTGCTTCCTCTATGACTTCCCCCAAGTACATGACGATGACCCTTGAGCACATTTGCGCGACCACCGATAAATCATGAGTTATGAGCATAATGCCCATCCGAAGAGTGGACTTCAGCTCATTCATGAGTTCAAGAATTTGCGCTTGGATCGTCACATCAAGTGCGGTTGTCGGTTCATCCGCTATTAACAGCCGAGGTTCACATGAGAGTGCCAGTGCAATCATAACCCGTTGTCTCATCCCCCCAGATAGTTCATGAGGATATGCATGAAGCCTCTCTTCAGGATCAGAAATCCCCGTTAAACTAAGCAGCTGAACGGCTTTTCGTTTGGCTTGTGATTTTCCGAGCTTTTGATGCAGCATGATAGCTTCCGCAATCTGATCTCCAATCGTATATACGGGATTTAATGATGACATCGGATCCTGAAAAATAATCGAAATATCATTTCCGCGGACCGAACGCATTTTTTCTTCGGACAACTGCAACAAATCAACGCCGTTATAAATGATCTGCCCACGGTATTCCGTCGTCTTCTCATCGAACAGACGCATAATAGACTCCGCAGTAACGCTTTTTCCACAGCCCGATTCGCCTACAATTCCTACAGTTTCTTCAGGAGCAATATGGAAGGATACACCATCGACCGCCTTCACAATACCGGTTTCTGTCGGAAATATGGTCGTTAAATGTCTAACTTCCAAAAGTGGAGTCTGACTCATGAAGTTCCCTCCCTGTTTTGTTACTTATGTTGTTCTTCTTGAGCCGCTTCCTGGCCTTCGTCTTTGGATCAAGGAAATCCCGCAAGCCGTCTCCGAGCAAATTAAGCCCAAGAATCATCAGTATGATGCAAGTACCGGGATAGACGGTCATCCACCAGGCATTAAAAATGACGTTTTTCCCATCAAGCAGCAAATTGCCAAGACTCGGGGAAGGAGCCGGAATGCCTGCTCCCAAAAAGCTAAGAGATGCTTCAGTAAGAATCGAGACCGCAAAGATAAAAGAGGCCTGGACAATCAATGGAGAAAGCACGTTAGGCAAAATATGAAGACCAATAATACGAAAAGGACCTGCACCCTGTGCTCTGAGTCCCTCAATATAGGTTTTTTCTTTAATGACGAGCGCCGCGGATCTGACGATTCGGGCAATTGATGGAATGTATACGATAGATAAAGCGATTATGACATTAAAGGTTCGAGGACCCATAATAGCGACGATGGAAATAGCAAGCAAAATGGACGGAAAGGCATATAATCCATCACATATTCTCATTAAAATGTGATCACACAAGGAATAGTAAGCAGATAACAGTCCTACGAGCAATCCGAGAATTCCCGAGATTAACGTTACTGCTCCACCAACCATGAGAGATACTCTGAGTCCGTACATAACACGGGCGTACACGTCTCGCCCGAAATTATCCGTTCCGAAAATGTGTTCCCCGCTTGGCGGTTTTAACCGATTCAAAGTATCAATAGCCAATGGATCATGGGAAGTGATCCATGGAGCCAAGAGCGAAGCCAGCGTTACGAGACTAATTAATATCGTACCCGTAGCCAGCAGCGGATTCGTCCAGTACCTCCGCAGTGTGTTACCAGCAGGAATTTTTATTGGCTTATCTGATATCATCTGACTTCTTCCTTCCTATCGCCGGTTCAGCTTAATACGCGGATCTAGCAATCCATACAATAAATCAATCAACAGATTAAGCAAAACGTAAGTAATTGTAATAAGCAGGATGCTTCCCTGAATAAGCGCGAAATCTCTCCGTTCAATCGAATTAATGATTAATTGCCCGATTCCGGGAATGTTAAAGACGGTTTCAATGACAGATGCTCCTGTAATGAGCGTTCCGAATGTTTCGCCGATTACCGTGAGAATCGGGATGAACGCATTCTTAAGCGCATGCTTATATACAACGATCTTTTCTTTAAGCCCTTTGGCTCGTGCCGTTTTGATGTACTGCTCACTCAGAACCTCTATCAGGGATGAACGGGTCATACGCGCGATTAAAGCGGCTTGCATTGCTCCAAGTGCGATGGCGGGTAGCAGCAAATAACGCAAATGTTCCCATAATCCTTCGCTTATAGGTCTGTATCCAGCGACGGGGAGCCACTGCAGTTCAACGGCAAAAAACAGAATTAAAAATAATCCCAATAAAAAACTTGGCACAGAAATCCCCAGCAAGGAAATGCCCATAACAGCTTGATCTGCAAGAGTCCCTCTCTTCCTAGCCGCCAGAATTCCCATGAACAAAGCGATAACGACCGCAATAATTTGCGCCAAAACAGCGAGAGATAACGTTGGCTGTACCCTGCTAAAGAAAGCCTCCGTTACGCTCATATCCATAAATATGGAATCCCCAAGATCGCCGGTAAGGACGCCTCCGAACCAGGATATAAACTGCTGATACAGTGGAAGGTCCAGTCCAAGCTGTGCCCGAAGCTCAGCTACGCTTTCTGGACTAGCCTCGTCTCCCAAAATAACGCTGGCAGGATCACCCGGCGTCAAATGTATAAGCAGGAATACAACGACAGCCACGACTAGCAGAATAGGTATCAAAGATAAAACCCGCTGCAAAATATATTTGGCCATAAGAGTTAACTCCTTTGAATACCGTATTTATAGTGAACTGCCTACCTTTTTTGATAGACAGATCACATAATCAGGTCTTATTCGTCAAGTGAAACGTTCCATAATATAGGTCCTACGAGATCGTCAAAGCCTTTAACGTTATCCCGAACAGCAATTAAGTTCTGGATGTTGCCGAGCTTGATGATCGGGAGGTACTCCCAGTTCTTCTCGTTCAGCTGTTCAACGAGCGGTTTTGCTTCTTCTATCGATGCGGCAGCCTGAATTTCACCCAGCAAATTGTCAATCTCAGGACTGTCTGTCCAACCTGGATAATTTGCACTTGATTCCAAGAACGGGTATTGATGAATGGTCGCACGAGTAGCAAAGCTCACCGCGAACAGATCAAAGTTGTTCTCGTCTGTCCGGCGTTCCTGAACTGTAGGCCAATCATAGACGTCCAGCTTCGCATTGACTCCGATAGACTTAAGCACTTCTTGTGCGACAACCGCCAAATTATACTGTTCAGGATAATCACGAGTCGTAAGGATCACTACTTCTTCACCGTCATAATTTGATTCTTCCACTAGTTGTTTCGCTTTCTCGATATCATTCACATTATATTGTTCCGCACCTGCATCACTGTACCAATCCGTCTGGGAGGTTAGCGCAAGCGACGAATCCAGTTCGTAAAAACGACTGTCACTGTATGCAGCCGTAAGAGCCTCGTCATAATTCAAGGCTGTGTTGAATGCTTGTCTTAACTTCTGATCCGAGAATGGACCTGCCTTCTTGTTGAATACATATGTCACTATACCGCCTTCGCTGAAATAATTGCTTACGCCGTCCGTCCCTTCAATTTGATCCGCGTTATCAAAAGGAATGCCGAACGCCACGTCGTATTCACCAGTCATAATCCCAGCAACTCTTGTTGATTCATCCGTTACATAACGGAAGTAAATCTCGTCTAAATATGCGTTTTTCTTGCCGCTGAGCCCATTCGATTCGGTTTCCTCCCCCGCGTAGTCCAAAAATTTATTCAGATGCACATATTGGTCCGTGTTCCACTCCTCCAGTTTGTAAGGTCCCGTTCCAATGAACTCCTTAACTCCCTCTGGACCTGCGGTGTCAATGACCTCTTTGGGCATGATTCCGGGAAACGGAGAGGTGTCAGCAAGGATGTAGGATCCGACAAGAGAAGGTTTCTCCAGTGTTAGCTTCACCGTATAATCATCCACTTCCGAAAATTGTGCTCCTTGCAGATTAGCCTGTCCTTGGGTCGAAGTTGACAGCCACTTTTCCATGGAAGCGACCACATCTTCTGCTTTCATTTCTTTCCCATTATGAAAAGTAACACCTTGGCGCAAATGGAAGGTGTAGGTTTTACCGTCCTCACTAATCTCGTAGGATTCAGCGAGCTGAGGCACGACCTCATAGTTTTTATTCAACGTCAATAGCTGCTCATAAATATTACGAGAAACATCCCTTGTAGCTTGATTGGTCGTCAAATGAGGATCGAGTGTAGCTGGATTGGCGGGATATGCGATGTCGAGTGTACCTCCCGAGACGGGTGTTGTTTCCTCGGTTTCCTGTTCTGAAGATTGGTGACCCGTTGATTCTGGGGTACTACTGCAAGCAGTAAGAATAAGAATGAGAACTGTAATTAACCCACGGGAGGCCCATTGAGAATAATGTTTCATGTACAAATTTCACTCCTTAGTCGTTGAATTGTCCAATATACTATAGTATTCCGCTTGGAATTGTTTATAATATATCATGAGCTTAATAGAACTCATATCTAAGGATCGTAATAGACTCTATTACAAAGTTTAATACTTCACCTATGGGGGAATATCATGGACATCCAGTACTTTATTACTTTCCGTGAAGCCGCACGCTGTCAGAGCTTGACAAAAGCAGCTGAGCAGCTGAATTATGCGCAGCCCACAGTCAGCGTTCAAATTAAGAAACTTGAAAATCATTTCGGAACAAAGCTGTTTGAAAGAAACAGCAACAAATTGAAACTGACCGATCATGGATCCAGGTTGCTTACTTACGCAGATAAGATTGTGGAAGGGTACATGGGGGCCGAAAATTTATTCATTCCTGATTCATCGGTAGATTTGAGGATAGGAACGACGGAAACGCTTGCCGCATTTCTGCTCCCTCCCTACTTTCAAATGTTCCGCAAGAAATATCCCAAGCTGAATGTCACTTTTTTCCCCACGTCCGACGAAGAGAATATTCGCAAGTTAAAAAACAACGAAATCGATATGGCGATCGTTCTGAATACGCCGATATCGGCACCAGATTTAAGATCTCTATCTATTCGTAATGAGGAGCTCGTATTCATTTGCCCTAATAACCACCCGCTGAGCGGAAGGGATGATGTATCCATTCATGAGCTGAATAACAGCCCTTTCATTTTTACGGAAAAAGGATGCACATACAGAGAAGCACTGGAACGATCCATGAACGAACATGGGGTATCCTATGAAACGGTGTCTGAGATGGGAAGTATCGAAGGTATTAAACAATGCGTAATTTTTGGAATGGGTATTGCCATGATTCCCAAAATTGCTGTTGCCGAACAGCTCTCTAAGCAATCTGTATCTGGTTTTTCGATTAAACATGGTGCAATCCAGCCATTCTACTCTCAAATTTTGTTATCTAAAAATAAACATATAACTGCACCTATCAATTACTTAATCTCCTTGCTATCAGCAAATGGAACCTTATAATGAAATACACAAATTACATATAAAAAGAGTACTTACTATACAGTAAGTACTCTTTTTATACATTCAGTTTTTACTATGATTGCTGTCCTGCTCCTTAATGATCACTATTTCTCATTTACTAAATAAAAAGTTCGACTAATTAAACTAATAGCGTGGTGTTCTGAATCACGTCAGTGATGCGTTTTTCTATTGCCTCGTCCAAAGTTATCCCCGAAGCCTTAACATTCTCCTCTACTTGCTCAGGACGACTTGCTCCAATGAGTGCACTCGAGACATTTTGCTCACGCAGAATCCATGCAAGTGATAATTGACTTAAAGTTATTCCAAGTTCATCCGCTATCTCTTTCAGCTGGGATACCTTTTCTAGCTTTTCACTTGTTATCTTATCTTTGAAATTCTCATGTTTTGCCGCCCTTGAATTTGATGGAACATGTCCTCCGACGGTGTACTTCCCTGTCAAAAGACCTTGCGCTAATGGAGAGAAGACAACCTGACCAAATCCCTTCTGTTTCCCAAGCGGAATGATTTCTTTCTCAATATATCTCTCAAACAGATTGTATATTGGCTGATTTACGATAATCCGATCGAGCAAGTATTTATCTGCGATTGCAAAGGCTTCAGTAATTTGAGCAGCGGACCACTCACTGACTCCTATATATAGCACCTTCCCCTGATGAACCAGATCATCGAATGCACGGAGCGTTTCTTCCAGAGGTGTATGATTATCAAACCGATGACTGTACAGAATATCAACATATTCGAGACCCAGTCTTTTAAGACTTGCATTAGCAGATTCAATCACATGTTTACGGGATAAGCCGCGATCGTTGGGTCCATCACCGATCTTACCAAATACTTTCGTAGCCAGTACATATGATTCCCGGGCATAGTCCTTAAGCGTTTCCCCAACGACTTTCTCAGCTTCTCCCTTCGCATATACGTTTGCAGTATCAAAAAAGTTAATGCCTAATTCATACGCTTTGCGAATGGAGTTGACCGCATTTTCACGTTCTACATATCCTCCGTATGTGAGCCAGCTCCCTAGGCTGATTTCGCTGACTCTTAAGCCGCTTGCTCCTAATTGACGATATTGTATAGACATCTCGTATCCTCCAGATTTAATAGATTTGATTATTAATCTGCATATGTTTCAAGTTTTTCTTTCTGTTGTGTCTTCGCCCATATAGCTCTATTTTTATTCTCAGGTCTTGATAAACCAAGATTTTCACGTAAAGTCTTTCCTTCATATTCAGTACGGAATAAACCACGGTTCTGCAGTTCTGGAATCACTTTATTCACAAACGTTTCCAATCCTCCAAAATAGATATGAGGCAGGATATTAAACCCATCTGCTCCATTCTCCTTGATCCATGTCTCAATGAAATCAGCAGTCTGTAATACGGAGCCTGTAAAGGATACATGGCCATGACCAGCTGCGCTTCTGGCGATGAATTGGCGAATGGTCATTTGGTCTCTGCGCGCAGCGTCAACAACAACCTCTTGCCTGCTTGTAATGCCTGACTTTATTGACCCAAACGGCTTAGCTTTATCAACCGGAACAGGTGCATCGAGCGAATACTCGGAGAGATCAACTTCAAAATAACTGGATAGCCTCTTTAGAGCAGCCTTCGTATTCAGCAAACCGTTAAAT
Organism: Paenibacillus shunpengii; assembly: GCF_042684905.1. Lineage (NCBI taxonomy): Bacteria > Bacillati > Bacillota > Bacilli > Caryophanales > Paenibacillaceae > Paenibacillus > Paenibacillus shunpengii. The sequence goes on from NZ_JBHUMJ010000002.1 coordinate 2,674,915, forward strand.
TCTTCTTCAATCTCTCTAGCTTCAGCTTCTGTATCTGCAACAATCGGACTAAGCCCAGGCATAATAAGGAGTTCATGGGGACTCCTTCCATACTTACTCAATCGGGATTTGACATCGGTATAGAACTCTTGAGCAGCCCCAAGAGTCTGTTGGGCTGTGAAAATGACTTCTGCGGTCTTTGCAGCCAGTTCTCTTCCTCCCTCCGATGAACCTGCCTGAACCAATACGGGGTAGCCTTGCGGTGGTCTCGGGATATTAAGAGGCCCTTTTACAGCATGATATTGACCTCTAAATTTAATTTCGTGGACTTTGTTTGTATCGATAGACACACCCTTCACCTTGTCATAAATTAAGGCGTCTTCCTCCCAGCTGTCCCATAGCTGCTTTGTGATCTCAACAAATTCATTGCCAATTTCATACCTTTTTTCGACGTCAGGGTGCTCATCTCTACCAAAATTTTCAGCGTCTGCTTGAGAATGTCCGGTTACAATATTCCAAGCGGCTCGACCTTTACTGATGTGATCTAATGAGGCAAACTTACGGGCAACGTGATAAGGATCATTATAAGTCGTGCTTACAGTCGCTATTAGACCTACCCGCTCTGTTAATGCAGCAAGTGCAGATAATAAGGTGAACGGCTCAAGCCTTCTTCCAAGACCAGAGTAATTATCAGCTGTGAATAAAGAGTCAAATAAACCACGTTCTGCTATCCTTGCAATTTCGACGTAGTATTCCAAGCTAAGGTCCTCTTGGGGAGCAGAATCCGGATGCTTCCAAGCGGCTGAATGGTGGCCTGAACCTCGAAGGAATACGTTAAAATGTGCCTTTTTACCGGTTAAACTACTCATTTGCTATAACCTCTTTCCGTTCGTAATCAGACGTTGTTTCTGTAATCAGTGGTAATCGAATTACTAATTATTTGGTCATGTCAAATCAAATCCTCGTCTTTTCAGAAAATCATACATATGCTCACGATGTCGCTCTCCGTTAAATCTTTTAAGCATCTCCTTAGACCATCTGGTGTTCGTCTCACCGCCTTTACCGCCGCCCTTGCGTGTCGCATAGTAACGAGAAGTGATTTCGTCATAATCCTGAATGTATGTCGAAAGTTTATCGCTTTGATACAACTCCTCATAAAAAACAGCATCAAAAGGAAGTCTTGGTCTAATGTCAGGCTCTTGGTTCGGCACACCGATACACATCCCAAATACGGGATAAACCAGGTCTGGAAGTGCCAGTAAATCACTCACTTCCTGCGGTCGATTACGAATACCTCCTATATAAACGATTCCGTAACCTAAGGACTCCGCTGCTACAGCAGCATTTTGTGCAGCTAGAGTAGCGTCTACCGTTGCTAGTATGAACAGTTCCGTGTTCTGTTTAAGCTCTGCAGATTCATGAAGTTGAATAGCTTTACTAATCTTGTTTAGATCAGCCAACCAGATGAGAAACAATGGACTTTCTTCAACTTGTTGTTGATTTTCTGCCAGTTCACCTAATCTGCTTTTTCTTTCTTTGTCCCTAACGATAACGGCACTATAAGCTTGAATATTGGATGAAGTCGATGCTGCTTGGGCAGCTGTCAAAATTTCATGCAAATGACCCTCCTCTAGTGGTACGTCTTTAAATCTCCGAATCGAACGATGGGACTTTAACAACGTTATCGTTTCGTTCATTAAGCATTTCTCCTCCTGTAGATGGATATAAAAAAAACCGAAGACACTCTGACCAAAGTGTCTCCGGTTGTCCGGTAGCCTAATTAACCAATAAATCCTAGTGATTTAATTTGATTTACAAACCAAATCTACCATTTATAAATGTTGTTGTCAACTAAATTATATATAATTTTACTTGTATTCCAATATTATGAATATATAATACAGATATAAAGTAATCTATCAAATGCATAAGGAGAATAACTTATGACAGAGCTAATTATCATTGGTGCAGGACCATACGGTCTTTCCCTTGCTGCCCATGCAGAAGCCGAAGGTCTTTCTTATGTTCTTTTGGGACTGCCAATGCATTTTTGGAAAGAGCAGATGCCGCAATCGATGTTTATCCGCACAAATCCCCAGTTTGTCAGCTTGTCAGATCCTCGAGAGTTATTCACTATTCAGAAATTTTCTGAGGCTACAAATACACCTCTTCCTTCACCGCTTCCTCGCCCTGTATTTGTAGATTATGCATTCTGGTTTGCACAACAAACTGCTATTTCAATTACGTGTGAACTTGCTGCTGATGTCAGCTATAACGGTGAGCAATATAAAGTCACAGGGGAATCAGGTAAAGAATGGTCTTCAGAGCATGTTATTATCGCAACGGGTCTTCAGCACTTCTCGTTTATTCCAGCCCCTCTCTCCTCCCTCCCTGATTCAAGGATCTCACACACATACGGTAAGACAGACTTTTCAGCCTATAAAGGCCACAAAACCGCCGTAATAGGCAGTGGACAAAGTGCCTGGGAAGCTGCAGCGTTATTACATCTTGCCGGAAGTGATGTTGAACTGATTTTCAGATCAAATGCTCCTAACTATTCTGAAGAAGACAACTTCATTTCCGGCCAAAAATTAATTGATTCGGCTAAGCAATTTTATTTATATTCTGATCACCAAAAGCAAGATATATGGAAAAGGCCTCGAAAGAGCAGTGTAGCGTATTTTTTAAAGCCATTTGTCGAAGGGAAGATTACAATGTTCCCAGCATCGCAAATTGTAAGAACCGACATTCTAGATAACCAAGCAGTTCTTAGTTTTTCAAATGGTAATGAGCGAAGCTATGATCAAATTATTGCCGCAACAGGCTACCAAATAAATGTAGAAAAACTTCCTTTTCTATCCCCGAATCTTCTGCATCTTGTCGAAAAAGACCCTTTCACTCATCGTTTTCCTATATTAAATGAGAGGTTCGAATCTAATGTTCCCGGCTTATTCTTTGCTGGTCCATTGGCAAGTCATTCCCACGGACCTGCATTCGGCTTTGTCGCTGGAATCCGAGCTGCATGTACCTCTATAATTTCTTACCTATCAGAGAAAACTAAATATCGAAGTGAAAGACTCTAGTAACCCTACCATTTTTGGCCGCCTCCTGATTTGAGGAAGACGAAAGGAGGCGGCCCATTATATGGTTACAAGTCTCCGAGTGTTGTCCGCAGTGTCTCCACATCTTTGTTAATGGCATCCGTTGCTTTCCGTATAGCTGAATTAACATCAAGTCCTTTCACAGCCATATCCTCTGCAGCCTCTGTTAAGCGCTGAGTGATTTCCAGCTCATATGGATGAATATAATGTTCCTGCAGGGGTTCGCCAATAAACACGTTTTCTACTGTTTTCCCTTGCAAGACAGGAATATCAAGACCATATTCCGACTCTAACTCTTCGTTTATAATGGCAGGGACCCGGCCATTACGGGCAAGGATGCGTTGTCCTTCATCCGACAAAATCTCTGAAATAACTTGAAAAGCCTCATCTTTGTACTCACTTTGGCTGTTAACGGATAGAGAATGAATTTGCGCTTCCCTGGTTTTACCTAATTGATCTTCAAAGTTCGGTGCAGGCGCAATGTCCCAATTGAACTCTACACCTTGCTGTCTAAGCTCCTCCAAGGGACCAACCATGTTAGCCAGCCAAGTCACACGCATCGCAATCACCTGATCCTTCATAAATTGATCGCGGCCCCAATTCCATGTTCCATCAGGAGTTACATATCCTTGTATATCAAATATCCGTTTATTGAGTTCAAATATACGGTGCCATTCCGGAGTATCTAAAGCAGCATTCCCAGTCTCCTTATCCACATACGGCAATCCAAGCCCCTTAGCAAGCCCTGTCAAATTGTCAACGGAAAGTCCGATATAGTTAACTCCGTTTTCTGTACGCGTCAACTTCTCGGCGATTTCCAACACTTCGTCCCATGTCATTTGTTCATTGCTTGGGTACTCGACACCGAACTTATCAAATATATCTTTGTTATAGTAAAGCACATGCTGATTGGCGTTAAATGGAATCGCATAGATCTCCTCACCCTTGCTCATTTCCTTGATATAGTCATACAAAATGGGTTTAATTCGGGAATCGTCAAACTGATGGCGTTCGATCAACTGGCGAAGATCTTCATATGCGCCTGTGCGAATAATTCTTTGATGGGAAGATGACGAGGAGTAGATAATATCAGGAACATGTGTTGAAAGTACCTCTTCCGGCGTCGTAGTCGCGGCCGGTGTTATTCTTTCAATTGTTACATTAGGATACTTCTCTTTGATGGGGTCCGCTATTAGAGTATTAAACTCGACATCAGGGAATGTTCCACTTGTGCTGTAAAAGGATAATGTAATTGGTTCATCACCAAGTTTTTTAAAGTTACCCGTCTGCTCACCGGATTCCCCAGATGGGGAGGTTACCGAACTTCCTTGAGCAGCTCCGCCGGACTCGTTGCCAGTGCATGCAGTAAGGAGTGTTAACACTAGTGCAATCGTCATCCATAATCTGTATTTACTCATTGTAATATTCTCTCCTTAGATATTCTGCGTATTAGTAATACTTGAAATTTGCCGATAACTTAAGCTGTTTTGCGGACGCCGAAGCCCAAAGCGGTCTCTTAAGGTGTTTCCTTCATACGAATTCCTAAATAAGCCCCTGTTCTGCAATTCAGGAATAACTTGATCTACAAATACTTCCAACCCATCTGGGTAAATTTGGGGCATAACATTAAACCCGTCAGCGGCTCCATTTAAAAACCAAGTTTCAATCACATCAGCAAGCTGTAATGGAGTGCCTGTAAATGTATAATGCCCTCTGGCCCCTCCAAGACGGCTGATAAGTTGCTTTAATGTCAACCGTTCTTCGTTGATTAAATCCAGTATCAATTGATGGCGGCTTTTATTACCATTCACTTCTTTAGTTTCTCGCAGGCGATGTATAGGAAGAGGAGAATCCAGCGGATGATCTGTTAAATCGATGCCCAGCCTTTCAGAAAGTCTAGCCACAGCCCCTTCCTTGTCAATAAAATTAAATAGGGCTTCCTCTATATCTCTCGCCTCGGACTCGGTTTCCGCTATAATTGGGCTAATGCCCGGAAGAATTTTGAGCTCATCTGGTGATCTTCCATACTTAAAGAGCCTAGATTTGACGTCGGCATAGAATTGCTGAGCACTGCCGATACTTTGATGTGCAGTAAATATGACTTCTGCTATTTTGGCTGCAAACTCTTTACCCGCTTCTGAGGATCCTGCCTGTACAAGCACAGGATATCCTTGCGGAGGACGCGCGATGTTTAAAGGTCCCTGAACGGAATAATACTTTCCCTGATGATCGATCGTGTGCACTTTATTCTTGTCTATAAGCTGCCCAGCCACTTTATCATTCCTTACTGCATCATCCTCCCAGCTGTCCCAGAGCTTCTTCACTACGTCTACAAATTCATCCGCCTCTTCGTACCTAAGTGAGTGCTCCGGATGCTCTTCCCTTCCGAAATTATGAGCTGCTGAGCCGGCACCGGTGACAATATTCCAACCGGCTCTACCTTTACTAATATGGTCCAATGAGGCAAATTTCCTCGCGACATGAAAAGGATCATTATATGTCGTTCCAACCGTTGCAATCAAACCAATATGCTTGGTTCGGCTAGCCAGCGCAGCGAGCTCCGTAAAGGGCTCTAATTTGTTTGATCGTCCGACATAACCATCTGCAAGAAAGACTGAATCCATCAAACCTTTCTCGGCTGTTTGTACTATTTTGAGTATGTGATTAAAGTCCAGGTTAAGCTCCGGTTCTGCCTGCGGAAGACGCCAGGAAGCTTCGTGGTGCCCCGTTCCGTACAAGAAAGCATTTAAATGCAATTGGCGTGCACTTGTGTTCATTGCTATTCCTCCTTCTTTTTTCTATTGTCCAATCGTTGTCTTTAGTGTTTCAACATCCCTATTGATCGCTTCCGTCGCTTTTCGGATCGCAGAGTTCACATCTAATCCATTAATAGCCATATCCTCCGCTGCCTCTGTAAGACGGACGCTGATTTCGGGCTCGAATGGGTGCTGATAGTGTTCTTGAATCGGCTCACCTATGAAAACATTTTGAACAGATTTTCCTTGCAATACGGGGATGTCCGCTCCGAACTCTGTTTCCAGCTCTGGGTTAATAATGGACGGCACACGCCCATTTCTCGCAATAATCCGCTGCCCTTCATCAGAGAGCAATTCAGCAAGAACTTGAAAAGCTTCATCCTTATGTTCGCTTTGGCTATTGATAGACACAGAATGGATCTGTGCTTCTCTTGTTTTTCCTAATTGATCGCTGAAATTCGGAACAGGAGCAATATCCCAGTTGAACTCGACTCCTTGCTGTCTTAATTCTTCAAGGGGTCCAACCATATTAGCAAGCCATGCTGCCCGCATTGCAATGTTCTGATCCTTCATAAAGTGATCGCGATTCCAGTTCCATGTACCATCCTGTGCGATATATCCTGGTATTTCATAGATTTCCTTCAGTTTTTCAAATACTCTGACCCAGTCCGCCGTATCTATAGCTGCCTGCCCTGTTTCCCGATCCAGATAAGGAAGACCAAGAGATTTCGCAAGTCCAGTCAAGTTGTCTACGACAAGGCCTACATAGTTAGTGCCGTTCTCGGTACGCGTTAGCTGCTTTGCTAAATCAAGCGCCTCATCCCAAGTCATTTGCTCATCCGTTGGATAGGCCACTCCAAACTTGTCGAAGATATCCTTGTTGTAATAGAGAATATGCTGGTTTACGTTAAAAGGCAGAGCGTAAATCTGATCTCCCTTGCCTTTGGTTATTTCCTTAATATAATTGTAAGCAATCGGTTTAAGACGACTCTCATCAAATTGATGCTTTTTTATCAATCCGGTCAAATCTTCGAAAACCCCTGTCCGAACAAGCCGCTGCGATACACTTGAAAATATAATATCGGGCACATGAGTAGAGAGGACTTCTTCAGGGGTTGTGTCAGCAGCAGGAGTTATGCGTTCGATGTTGACATTCGGATATTTAGCATGGATGGGTCCGGCAATCATTGTTTCGAATTCGACATCCGTAAATGTTGCTCCGCTAACGTAAAAAGAAAGAGTAAGCGGTTCGTCCCCGAGCTTCTTAAACTCACCTAGTTGGCTGGATGATGCATTTGCCCCTGGGTTTAACGATTCTTCTTGACCAGATTGCTGGCCTCCACTGCACCCTGTTAACAACACTAGGACAACAATGATTCCAATGAAATACATATTTCTCACTTATGCTTTCACCTCCGTAATAACTAACGATTCTGTATATACCGGACATTTTCAATTCGTTTTAAACCAAGACTTTCCCTCAATGTCTTCCCTTCGTATTCGGTGCGAAATATACCTCGGTTCTGGAGTTCGGGAATTACTTTATCAACAAAAACCTCTAATCCTGTCGGAACAAGCTGCGGTAAAATGTTAAATCCATCTGCTGCGTGATTAGTAAACCAGTTCTCAATAAAATCAGCCGTCTGAATTACCGATCCTGTAAACGTGATATGACCATGCCCTCCATTGCTTCGATATAAGAGCTCTCGTATTGTAAAATTCTCACGACGAGCTGCATCCAGCACCACTTCCTGGCGACTGCGAATTCCATTAAATTCTTCAGAAGGTTTAGCTTTATCAAGCGGTACCCTATCATCTAAATCATAATTGTTCAGGTTAACTGTAAATCGCTCGGACAGTGCATTCAGTGCCTGTTCAGTATCAACTAGAGAATGCAGCTCCGTTTCCAGCTCACGAGCTTCAGCTTCAGTATCTGCCACGATGGGTGCAAGGCCGGGTAAAATGATGAGTTCATCATTTGTTCTGCCGTACTTAGCTAATCGAGATTTAACATCAAAATAGAAATTCTTTCCTGCATCGAATGTCTGTTGTGCTGTAAAGATGACTTCCGCTGTCTTTGCTGCTAGCTCTTTACCACGCTCAGAGGAGCCTGCCTGAACAAGAACAGGGTATCCTTGTGGGGGACGAGGTATATTAAGCGGTCCCTGAACAGCATAGGTATGTCCCTTGAAATGGATTTCGTGCACCTTATTCGAATCAATTAGCCTGCCTCCTGCTTTATCAAAGATCAGAGCATCATCTTCCCAGCTGTCCCAGAGCTGCTTGACCACCTCGACGAACTCTTCGCCGGTATGATAGCGGATGGAATGCTCCGGATGCGCATCTCTTCCGAAATTATGAGCTGCAGAGCCTGCTCCTGTAACTATATTCCAGCCAGCTCTTCCTCCGCTGATATGGTCCAGTGAAGCAAACTGTCTGGCTACATGAAAAGGGTCATTGTATACCGTTCCAACGGTTGCAATAAGACCAATATGTTCTGTTACAGAGGCTATTGCGGCCAACTGAGTGAACGGTTCAAGTTTGCTGCCATTCCCTGCATACCCATCTGCTAAAAACACCGAATCTAGCTTTCCTCTCTCTGCTGTTTGGGCAAGATATGCAAGATAATGAATATCAAGTTCCAGGTCAGGACGCGAATCAGGATGTCGCCAAGCTCCTGCGTGATGGCCTGTTGCCCTTAGAAATACATTTAGATGTACCTTTCGCTCATTCTTTTTCGTCATTAGACACACCTCTTTCTTGTTTTTTAGCCACAAACACAAATAACCGGAGTTGCCTAGTAGGGCAATCTCCGGTCGTCCGGTCGATTAATTTTATTATTCTGATGTGAATACAATGATTTGTATGAATTTATCACTGTTATCTATTTCTGTCAATTGGATCATCAGTATTTACTGAACTCCTGCACATACGAGCTCATACGTATCTCTTGTTGCTCAGCTATTCAACGAGCCCAGTTCTTTCTACTCCTTCAATAAACCAACGCTGGGCAAACAAATAAAGAACAAGAAGCGGCATAATAATGAGGAAAGAAGCTGCCATTTTAATGGCTTCTGCATAGACTGTAATTTCCCCAGCACCTGCTGCTAGTTCCATCTCACCAGCCATTCTGGCAAGTGTAATCGAGAGCGGGACGTTCTCCGCAGTAAACATATAAAGTGACGGAAAATAAAAATCATTCCAGTTCCATACAAAGGAGAACAGAATAACCACGATCGTTGCAGAACGGGAGATCGGAAACATCACACGGAAAAACATCCGGAAAGGACCTGCACCGTCTATGCGCGCAGCTTCATCAAGCTCCTTCGGCAGCGTGGAATAAAAGGATCGATAAATGATTACAAACAGCGCTCCCTTCAAGCCGTGACCAAACAGAGCTGGTATAACCATGGGCAAGAAGGTGTTCATCCATCCAAACTCCTTAAAGAGCATAATGGAGGGAAGTATGGTGACTTGAGGAGGCATAATGAAAGTAAACAATAATAGTGTTCCCCATAATTTTTTAAAAGGAAAATCAAGCCTCGCAAAAGCATATCCTGCCATTGCGCAGGAAAATACCTGAAGGATTGCTACTGCCGAGGCTAAGGAAAGGCTGATGAGAAAGCTTTTCCCATAATTCAGCATTTCGCTGGCTTCCTGCAAATGCCCGAGAAAAATAGAGCGCGGCACCCAAATAACAGAGGGATCTAAAATGTTTTTAGCGTCTTTTACCATTGTTGTTAGCATATATAGAATGGGTTTGATATAAATAAAGGCGATATTTATTAATATAATGTAGATAATGGCTTTAAAGAGAAGTCCTTTATCCATTTCGGTACCAAGTATCCGGTATTTCCAATGTTGCTTACGGATATGCCAACTGTTCTCCGATAATTTGTTCAGTGTAATTCCGCCCGGTTTTCTTTCAATCTTCACTTTTGCAGCACCTCCCTTGTGTTATCTTTTGCCCGCGAATGCTTTATCAACACGACTAAATGTAAGTAGTGTCAATAGAACAAAGAATAAGATGATCGAGAAATAGATCCATGCGAGAGCGCTAGAGCTCCCATAATTCGTTGTGTTGACCATGCTGATTATTGGGTTAGAAGGAAAAGTAAACAAATCAACAACTGTATACATCAAATTGAGGAAAATATACGGGACTAGTCCGGGAAGAGTAATCTTCCAGAAGGTGTTCCAAGGACTTGAACCGTCAATACGAGAAGCTTCATAGACAGAAGCAGGGAGGGTTTGACGTCCTGCCAGAAAAATCAGGATTTGAACACCCGAATACCATAATACAAGTACAAAGGAAGAGAGAACATTCTCAATGGGTTCTGCCCACGCTGCCGGAACGTATTCCCTTAAGTAGTAATCAATACGCAGCGTCTCCATCATACTGAGTGAACCCTCTCCTTGAGCTATGAATTCCTGAACGATTTGACCTGAGGAGAAAATGACGGGCAAAAAGAATATAACCCTGAATAAGGTTCTGCCTGGAAATTTGGCATTCAGTAGAATGGCAACAATTAACGAGAATACCAATATAATTGGAATCATCATCGCTGCTTCCTTTAGAAAAGGAAGCAGTTGTTCATAAAGCAGGCTCCCATTCGCAACCAAAATCTCTCTATAATGCTGAAAACCGATGAACGAATATTCTACCTTGTTTACTCCGATTTTCACTTGATGAAAACTCATGTAGAGTGAATAGCCCAGCGGAAATGCAACAAAGGTCAAGAAACCTACCACCCAGGGTGCTATAAATAAAGTCCCCTCTATTTTTCTCAATAGGTGTGCATTCAGTCTATGCCCACGTTTCATATGGAATCCCCGCTTTTCTCAACAATAAAATCCTGAGCAGGAATATACACATCCTGGCTGTCATAGGGCTTATCGTTATAGTTTACGAGAATTCGGTAACCACCCTCATATACGGTTTCTTTCACTCCCGAAGCCAAAGTACGGTGTCCGGTAATAAAGCGATTCTGAACTTCCTTTAGTGCCTCATTCAATTTTTGATACTCTGAGTTAATATGCTCCGTCCAGTTGTCATATTTCAAACTATACTGCCAAAGCGAATACGACTGCCGCGTATTTTCAGCATTAGTTCCGCTTAGAATGTAGGATGGATATGCGCCGTACTCCATATTTTGAAGAAATCCACTTTGCCATTCATCTCTTGTGTTGGACCACTCTAAAGTGTACGAACGAAGACCGTGAAGTACGATTTGAGCAAAAGGAATGGATTCACTTACGAATACGTCATAGGAATAATCGCTTGATAGCAGATGAACATGATCGGATTGATCTAATAGATAGAAGTTTGAGTTACTTCCAATAACAGACCCCAACGTTTCCTTAGTTTGCTTAAAAATATTTTTCTGGATTTCTACCACCTCTGATCTGTCCGCCATGTACCTAGTATTAAAATCTGTATTAACCTGTTCACCGATCCCGTTCTCAAAATAGATACCGTCTGCACCAAGCTCTTTAAAATCAGCGAGATCAGAATATACTTCTTTTTCGTAATACTCCGGGCTTACGAACCTGATTTTTTGCTCTTCTCCTCTCTCCTGCTCTTCGAGTACCGTACCGGCAAGATTCCGAAGTCCGTCCCTTCTCCACCAAAATCCCCCATTTCCATCGGTATTCCTTGTATAGTTAGCTGTCAAATATACAGGGATGTTTAACGAATGAGCAAACTCTATAAAACTTCTCATTCCACTGTTTCCTCCGATGCGCCTATCCACTGGAAAATAATCACCGTGTGAACTATACCCTTCCTGCTGCCATCCGGAGTATTGAACCTGCATGTTTGAAATTCCGAGGGCATGGATATCGTTAACTAGCTTTGTCGCTTCGTCCGTAGTCGTGACCTTCAGATAAGAATCAAATAAAAGTCCCTTCTCCGCATCTGCTCCAACTATGTCGAGAAATAGCGGGATATCTTGTCCTGCTGCCGTCTGTAATGGTTCAATCCCCTTCTCCGACATCAAATAGTCTCGGTACTTTTCAGCCATACCGGCATAATTACTCTTATCACCCGTAAGTGGGTAATATCTTGCTGATCTGCTTGCTGCTTCAAACGCTTCTCCACTGTAAGTATAGAACCCCTCTCCTGTACTTCTGCTAACGCTTTGAAAGAATCGTTTTCGGTACTGCCATTCTGTTGTAACCCAGTTCGAGCTGCCAACTGACCCTCCGGGAGCAGCGTATATGTTGGCATAATACTCCCCTTCACTGACAATAGCGAGAAATGCCTGTTCACCTGATTTCATTCCAAATACCGGCATAGCAATACGCTGTCGATTTGTATTTTCGCTATAGTAGGATTGATCTGGACCATACACGCTTTCATTATAAGTAAGCTGCGGCATAATTCTATTTTGATCAAAGTGAATTAGCGAACCAGAACCGTCTGGAAGCATAATATACCCTTCTTGTCCTTGTGAGGGTTCTGCTCCAAATAACGGGTATAATTTAACATTCAATAAACTAAGCTCCCCTTCAATAATGCCATCATCCATTAGTTTGGTTTCCACATAGTCTTCATGAAGCGTTACTTCAATTGGAATCTTAAATTGTGCTTTGGGAAACGCAAAGGTGACTTTAAAGCCATCACCCTTTAATTGAAACTCCTCCAAATAGCCTCCATTTTCAACAAGTCCCGCCGTAACCGAAGCAGATTTATAATTGCTGGCATTGACATATTCAATCAGAATAGGCGAAAGCAGATGATTTTTCCAAGTTCCCGTTGCGGTTTCCTTCTGCCAGTGCTCCGGATTTGGATAGGAGCGCCAGATGTCGCCCGTCAGTTTATCGATGATTTGAAAATGGCCTGTTGAGCGATCTGCTGTTAGTTTCAATTGATTGTTTTCGGCCATCGTCTGAAATGCCTCTTCCGATGGAAGCACCGCTTTATAAAGCGGACCACTATATCCACTGAACTGTTCAGTAGCTGACACTTCGACAGCTTGATCATTTCCGTCAAAGCCCCATATTTGCCAGAGAATCCATCCGATCATGATGAGGAGCAGCGATATAATTGATGCTTTAGCAATAGTGGGATAGGAAACGACACGCCTTTTCATCGGATAATCACCTCTTGATACAAGGAATTTATAAAGTTTACGAGCTCGATACTGAGACTAAGAAACAAAAAGATAAGAATGACGATAATGAGCAGCGTCAAAACAGACAGTAAAATAACGAACAAGGCTTCAACAAAGGTATAATTATGTACCCCTTGCACCATCCAAACGGTTAATAATACAATCCATATGATTATCGTAAACTTCAAAAATTGATAAATGGATAATTCATTTAAAGTAAGTACATTGGAAAGTAAAGTTAAGGGTATACCGATTAGAATAATCGGAAATAGGACGTAAGTGCTGCTATTAAATACGTCTCTGAATCTCCCTTCTCCTCTTAACAATGAGCTGACTAAATAATTCGAAACAACCCATCCCAGCCATAAGCCTACAAACTGAATCAACGGAGGTATTAAATCAATCCCTGCTTGAATTTCTGGATTGAAGACAAAGCTGGTACCTGCGCTCATGTAACCTAAGGAAGCAACTGAGAGGACAAGCAAGATTAGACTGCCTGCGAAACTTGCCTTGCTTTCATATCGAATGGCATAGAAACCATCTACCGGGTGTTTCATTACATAAAATACATGTCTTAATTGGTTAAGCAGCGGAAAGCGAATTTTAAATCGAAAGCCAAATCCACTTTTGGGCCGAAGTTTGCCACGTAGTCTTGCCCATGCCAGATATAGAATACCCGCTGCCAATGCCAGGTTCATCAACAGGCCAAAATGCTTCTGGAACCATACCAAGCGATTCTCCCAGAAGGATTCCGAATAACCTCCGACAACTCCTGCGGCATAAAAAAGTTCCTCTGCTCTCTTGTATTCCTCTTTCTTGTATGCTGCTTTCGCCAATCCGATTAGTGCAGGGGTGTACTGCTCATTTAAACGGTGTACCTCCTCCCATAAGGGTTCGCTTTCCTCATATTTTCCTTCCTGAGTCAGCGCATTTGCTTCATGAACCAAATGGCCAAACTCAGATAATCGTAGCTTTTGGATCAAGTTATTTGTACTGTCCAGAACAAGCAGCTCTCCGTTCGAATTCGTAGCAATGGCCGATGGGGATTTGACAACACCTATTTTTGAGGTTGCCGTAATTACATCTCCTCCCCAAAAGAACAACAAATTTCCGTTGGAGTCATATTGGCTGATCATATTCCAAAGCCCATCAATAACTGTCATGTTTCCTGATGCATCAACTGTAATATCATTTAATTGGGGCAGAGCATCTCTTTGCGTATGCTGATGAAACTCCCCGTAACTACGCTCACTTTGGAGGTGGGAAAAATCCCCCTTTCCTGCTAGCTGATCCAGACCCGCAATATTCAACTTTTTTATTTGATCGGTTTCTATCTCTTTCGTTACTGTGTATATGAATCCATTGTTATCAATTGTCGCATTTGCAATAGCACCGGGCAGTTTTTTCAATTCTCTTTGATACATTTCGCGGGTATATACAAATCGCTTAAAAGCATCAAATAGCGAAAACTCTGCTTTGTTGGGTCCAAAAAATCCAATAAAGTTTCCATCCGGATCTAATTCCAGCAATCCTTGATAAGCGCCAAGCGATGTAATATACAAAAATCCACGCTTATCTACAATCAAATTGACTGGATCGTATTTATAGTCTTCCGGCAAATATTCCGTTTCAGGGCGAGGAAATTCTTTAACCAGCTTTCCTCTCGCATCAAGCTTAATAACTCGATTATTCCCTGTGTCCGCAACATAGATAAAGCCTGCTTCATCAACGTATAAACCGCTCGGTTTATTTAGAGGACTCTCAGCAACAACCAACTCTCGAATAAAAACACCTTGATCATCAAGCTCTACAATCCGATTGTTTCCTGTATCGGCAATATACATATGATCCTTCTTATCAACAAAAAGATCTTTCGGCTGATGAAGCTGCCTTATTTCAGTCTCCTGGTTATCAATGTCTTTCTCCGCCGTAACTTCCATATCGTACCCTATAATTTCTGAAGGCAAATAGGCTGCCTGAGTTTGTATTAATTGACCAAAACCATCTTTGTAATATGTGTCATACGGCAACTGGGAAGCATCTATGTTAGTTGCTGGCAGCACACCTGACATCAGCGCCATGATGACAAGTAACAACGGAAAAGTTCGCCGGAACCTGCTTTTCATTCTGTTTCCTCCATCTATTTGATACCCGAATGTGCCATTGTAGAGATGACCTTACTTTGAAGAATAACAAAGAAGATTAGATTAGGTACGAGCAGGATCAATGCAGCCACAGCTGCAGCTCCCTGACGTGCAACATTATTTGCCAGGTTGCTTGTTAATGTAGAAAGAAAAAAAGGAAATGTCTTCATCTCATCGTCCTGCATAAATAAAGCTGACGTTTCCACATTACTCCATGAGTTTTGGAAGGATAGAATGGCAACGGTAGCAAGCGCAGGCATACACATGGGTATAATAATTTTTACAAGCACAATGAATTCATTAGCACCGTCTATACGCGACGCCTCCAGGAGTGTATCCGGAATTTGATCTATAAATTGCTTAAGTAAAAATACACCGACTGGCAGTGCAAGCATGGGCAGTAAGTGCCCCCAATACGAATTCAAAATACCAAGATTGCTTACAACCAAATATCGGGGAATTTGAATAACTTCAGGGGTAAACATCAACATGAGAATAATGAGAGAAAATATCCACTTTTTACCGGGAAATGCATGCTTCGACAAGGGATAAGCACACAAAACACTGACTATGGTAATACCCATTACGCTAATCAACGACACAAACAAGCTGTTAAACAAGTATCGCGAAATAGGAACGATGGAGTTAGACGTAACCCAGATAAGTTCCACAAAGTTTTGAATATTAGGCTCTTTAACGAAAAAGGTTGGCGGATAAACGAACAGCTCATGATAGGGCTTAAATGCATGATTAAAAATATATATAATAGGCAGCAGCATTAAGACTGACAGAATCAACATGAACACATTGAAAAGGACTCTTTTCACTAATCCCGACGACTTCAGTGTTTACTCCTCCTTTGTGCCAAACAATCCCCAGCTGAGCTTATTCGCAAAATACATTAATATTAGAAGAAATACGGAAACGGTTGCCGCATATCCCATCTCAAATCGGATAAATCCGTAATCATTGATGTGATTGACAATCAAATGTCCAGAATACTCGGGTGTAGGATTAAGCCCGGACAATTCAACACCGATTGAACCCGTTTTAAAAGTAGTGACGATGGCCATTACTGCACCAAACAGCATTTGGGGCTTCATTGACGGAATCGTAATGTACCACAGCTCCTGAAGGTGGTTCCGTATGCCGTCAATTCGGCCAGCTTCATATAATGTCTTATCCACATTAAGTATTCCGGCAAGCATCGCAAGGAAACCCACCCCCATGCTTGACCATAATGTAACCACGATCATGGAATTCATCAGTAGCTCAGGACTTGTAACCCATAATTTTGGCACATCAATTAAACCGAGCTTCAATAATATGCTGTTCAAGTAGCCTACCCGATCACCGGACAGAAGCGGGAGCCAAATAATCGTCATGGCAATACCAATGGTCAACGAAGGAGTATACATGGCCAGAGCTACCCACTTTTGATAACCTCCACGCAGGCGTGAGATAAGCCAGGCTAGCAGAAATGCCGCGATATATCCTCCAGGACCGACGATAACTGCAAATTTAAAAGTATTTGGCAATGCGTATTTTAGAAAAAGCATATCCTGGGCAATCAAATATCGAAAATTACTCCAACCGACAAAACGCGGTTGCTCTATGCCGTTATAATAAGTAAAACTTAGGGCGACGGCAGACGTGATCGGAACAACGATGAAGAGAGTAAAACAGATTAGAAAAGGAGCGATAAACAAATATGATATACGATAATGCCATACCCTACTCCACATCGATTAAGCCTCCTGTCCATGGCTGATCAACGACCGGAATATCAATTTCCGATAAGGTCTCTCCCTGCTCATCCACAAATCCAAACTCCTGCTGCTTTCTAATCAGCTCACGGTTGATATCTCGAGCTGTTTGCTCCAGTGAAGACATATAGTTATCTGTCCCGACTACAGACCTCACCCAGGCATTATTCAGCTCGCGGTCCAGGTAATATCCGCCTGGAACATTAGGAATATCTTTATACCATGTCCATTGCTCCAATATGACCTCAGCATCCTCTTTTTTCCATGGCAGATTGATAAATGCTTCCACATTTGACGTATTCCATCGAAAAGCAACGCCATTAACGGCTTCCAAATCTGATCCGTATTGTGTCTGAACCTCGGTAGATAACCACCATTTCATAAATTCCCATGCTTCCTCTTTCTTCTGAGATTGTTTAAAAATAACTCCTGTGCGTTGTCCCCCACCTGCCCATCTGCTAATCGTTCCATCTTCCTGCTCTATTCCTGGAATAAGGGCAATGCCCCATCTTCCATTCAGTTCAGGTGCTGCTGCTGATAACTGAACATACATATTGTAGTCAGAGATGCCAATCGGCATGGTTCCACTGCGAAAATGCTGATAAAAACTAGGCACTTCTCGTTCAAGGGCATAGGTGTTAAACAAGTCTGTCCATTGTTTAAATGCGGTGTAGGCTTCAGGCTGATCAAGTGCTGTTTTCAGCCCTCCTGGTTCGTAGAACTCAACATCATTTTGATAGAAATAGGTTGCATATTCCTTTGGATTGACATAGAAATTCATGAAGTTTTGCTGCAGCGTTGGTAGAAGGTCATAGACTTCCTGCCAGGTTTCGGGAATCTTAAGATTCAATCGTTCCAGTATGTCTTTTCTATAATAAAGAACTTGAAATGACTGCGTTTCGGGAACACCATAATATCCTCCGTTATAATGTAGCGGCAGCCATGATCCTGGACTAAAGCGAGGATATAGCTCCTGGAATCCATCCATTTCAGACAAGTCTTGTAAAGAGCCTCTTATGGCATAATCGACAGGCAAATCCTGCGTCAGCCCCAAAGCAATATCTGGCTGGACTCCTGCCGCGTTGGACATAAGCAAGAGCTCTGGATCAGGCAGAAGATTTACTTTCACTTCAATTCCTGTCTCTGGGGTGAATGATTCGTCAGCAAGCTGCTGTAGTTGATCCACATAATCGCGCCCCCTCTGAACCCAAATATTTAGCTTGGTATCATCCATATCGTTCAGACTGTCTCTTGTATCAAATGAGTATCCAAAGTTTTGTATACTCCCCCAAGCCCGGTCAAACCAACCAGCCACCATTTTAGGCGGAGAAGCATCTGCCGGAATGATGTAAATCTCATCTAGTTGCAAGGATTGCTTGGATAACGTATCCATAAAAGTAGCTATCTTTTCTCTAATCGAGGAAATTTCATCTACGTTATATGGTATTTCTTCAGGATTACCGAGCATTGCCCGCAAATCTTTGACTGATGTATCCAAACCTTGACTGACGGAATCTTTATTGCCGTTAACTCCTTCCAAGTCGTCAGCAAGTGCTTCCATTGCCGCAGCAGCTGCCCTTATATGCTCGGTCATACCCGGAAAATCTTGCTCCATGTCCCAGGTTCGGTTACGATCAAGCGTTCGATCGCTGTTCGCTTTATTACCAGATATTGTTCTGAGATCCCAATCGATTGCTTCAAGATGAGCAAGCAGCTTCTCTAAATCGATAATGATAGGCTTGACGGGTGACTGGGTAACTGCAAGCGAAAGTGTATGTACTCCTTTCTCAAGTTGTACTAAATATGGATCTTTATTTGAATTTTGTAATACGATGCCTTCCCAGGATGCAGAATACGGAAAACCATAGGCTTGAAAAGGTTCAAAAGGGACCTTTCCATCTATTTTCACAGTTCGGAAGGATGTTTTTTGGGCTACGGTATTTTGTAGTGCACGAAATCCTAATTTGTACACGCCTGTTTCCGGAACTTCAAAAGTCCAAGTGATCTCTTGATTCTGCTCGAGCCATCTCTGTCCTCCGATAGTGTTGTATATAATTCTGCCGGTGTACCGGGGTACAGTCCTGTCATTTTTATCCGAATACATTTTAATTGCGGTATCGTTTTTTGATGTGAATTGTTCTGCTTGAATTGTTATTGTTTCTGACGAATTCGTTGTGGATTGGTTGTTATAGGATGCGAAGGCTTCCTCGTATGTGGGAATATTCTGCTGAGGCACAAGCTGTAAGCTTTCGAGGGCAACAGGCACACGTCCATGTAATCGAATCATATGTTTTCCTGAAGTAAACTCCCACAGTAAAGGTTGTGAATAAGCCCCTCCCGAATCGACAAGCGGCTGGGAGTTCCAAGTAGATATATCGAAGGATCGTGGGCGAATCTCATCACCATCCGAATTTTTTAGAATCGGGAGTTCATCTGCCCATGCTCGGTAAAGGTGAACTGAGGATGCTTCTCGAAAAGGTCTGGTGCCGTCAATGGTGATATCCCACTGAATTGGAGCTTTATCTTTTGTGTTCTTTACAGGTATATAAGAAGCATGGATTTCGTAAAGCCCGGCTGTGGGCACATCAACTTCATACTCAACCCAGCCTGTTTCTGAACTATTCCATATCAAAACATTTTGTTTATTCTCGTAATCACCCACGTATATTTCTGTGGGATGTGAAACGTTTTTCGGCTCAGATGCGTTTATTTTAATTGTAGATTTGGCTAGGGGTATATTCTGCTCAGACCATTCCGATAGTTTTTCGCTATAATAGGGATCACTTTCATATTCGAATGTAGTTATAAGCTCATCAAAGGAGACGGAATCTCCATTTGTAACTGATTCTGCCTCTTCCCCACAAGATGACAATATAAATAAGACTACAAACATGGCGGCAAGAAGAAGGCACTTTTGCTTCATTAAGTTCATTTCTGATACACCCTCTTTCGACGAAAGTAGCTCTTTCAATCGGCTATCCTGATACCAGATTCCACATGAAAGAAATGGGCTTTAAACAAATCCAGTACTACTTTGACCTGTTCGTCGTCTGAGAAATGCTGATCTGGCTCTACTCTTACAATTAGATGCTTCTCCTCACCAATATCGAGATACAAAAAACGATCTGCTCCCATTAATTCATTGTCCTTATAAATACCAGTAATAATCGATTCTGAGAATAATCCCTCCAGCTTCACATGCTCTGGTCGAATGCCTAAAATGACTGTTTTATTCACTAGGTTATTTTTTCGCAGCAAGGCTTCTTTTGTTTCGCGAATAGAAATATCAATCCGTTTTGTTCTAAAAACGAGCTGTCCTTTATGATCCTCGGCTATCTTACCTTCAATTAAATTAATCTGAGGAGAACCTATGAAGCTTGCAACAAACAAATTAGCTGGTTTTGAATATACGGTCTCCGGGGTATCACATTGCTGAATAACTCCGTTTCTCATTACGACAATCCGATCAGCCATGGTCATTGCCTCAACTTGATCATGTGTGACAAATATAAATGTAGTGCCCAGCCGTTTATGCAGCTTGGTGATTTCCATCCGCATAGTAGAACGAAGCTTGGCATCAAGATTGGATAACGGTTCATCCATCAAAAATAATTTTGGATTACGAACGATGGCTCGTCCCAGCGCTACACGCTGTCGTTGTCCACCCGACAAATCTTTTGGCTTTCGACTTAAATACGGTTCTATCTCGAGTATCCTGCTTGCCTGTTTTACAGCCTGATCAATTTCGTGCTTGGGCATTTTTCGCATGCGCAGTCCGAATGCGATATTCTCATAAACCGAGAGATTAGGATACAACGCATAATTTTGAAAAACCATTGAAATATCCCGATCCTTCGGAGGAAGGTGATTAACCAATTGATCTCCTATGAAGATTTCTCCTTCCGTAACATCTTCTAATCCTGCAATCATACGAAGTGTGGTGGATTTTCCGCAGCCTGATGGACCAACGAAGACGATGAACTCTTTATCCTTGATATCCAAATCAAAATCTTGAACAACCGAATTTTTTTCTTTTTCATACCTTTTATACAAATGTTTAATGCTCACGCTCGCCATTTAAGAAATCCTCCTGTTCAAAAATCGAGTAGGAGGCTACCCATTAATTGAGTAGCCGACCTCTCACACCACCGTACGTACCGTTCGGTATACGGCGGTTCAACCGCTTAAGTGCAAGTTACGTAAATGCTCGTACTGAGCAGGGAAGTCATAATACCCTGCTTGTGCGAGCCTTTTGTTTGTTATGGAACGAGACAACACCGGGCTTCCGGCGATGCGCCAGTATCCCAGTCGTGAGTTTGCCCATTGGTAGGCCTGCCACTCTGGTATTCCCAGCTTTCGCAGGTTTTGCGCCTTTGTTCTTGGCTTCTTCCATTGTTTCCAGATGTACATACGGAATCGTCTTCTCAGCCATTCGTTCCATCTCTGCAGAATCCGTTTCATGTCGGCTACGTAGAAGTAACCTATCCAGCCGCGAATATAGACCTTCACCTGCTCCATTACTTGACGGACATTCTTGCCCTGGCTGCGTTTCGTGAGTTCCTTCAGTTTCTTCTTTGCTTTCGCAAGAGATTGTCCATGGGCGCGGATGTGTACTCGGTCCCTGCTCTTTCCCAAAGCAAAACCAAGGAATTTAAAATGCTTTCGGGCCACGATGCTTACGACTTTGCTTTTCCGCCGATTTATCTGAAGTTTCATTCGCTTCTCTAGATACTTCTGGCAGGACTCCAACAGCCGCGTTGCTGCACGTTTACTTTTCGCCAGCACTACAATGTCATCTGCGTAGCGGATCACATTCACTTCTCGGCTTTTCATCTCTTGGTCGAACTCATTCAAATAGATATTCGCCAGCAGCGGCGATAGCGGGCCACCTTGAGGTGATCCTTCTTCCGTTTCGCGTCGCACTCCGTGCTCCATGACCCCGCTTTTGAGATACTTCTTGATCAGATCGGTTACGCGCTTGTCTTGCATTTGTTTGCGCAAAAGATTCATAAGCAGCTCATGGTTCAGCGTGTCAAAATATTTGGATAGATCGATTTCTACTGCGTAGTCGTATCCCTGCTCCGCATACTCTTTTACTTTGCGAATGGCTTGCTGCGCACTCCGCCCAGGGCGGTAGCCATAACTTCCTTCCGCGAATAACGGTTCGAACAGGGGTTGTAGCTGCTGCGATATCGCTTGCTGAATCACGCGGTCTATTACCGTGGGGATACCGAGCTTCCGCACTCCACTTCCATCTGGTTTCGGGATTTCTTTACGCCGTACCGGGTTTGGTTTGTAGCTTCCGTCCCGGATACTTTCCAAAAGCCCCTCTCTGTGTTCCCGTAGCCACGGTAGTGCTTCCTCGACTGTCATTCCATCGATTCCCGGCGCTCCGTGATTACGTTTGACCCGCTTGTAGGCCTTGTTCAGGTTATCCCTGTTTAGTATCCTCTCAAGCAGGTCGGTTGCACCGTCTCTTTCTCTACAATCCCGAGGGTCGGTGCTCTGCACTCCTGCATATTCTTTGCGTTCCACGCTATCCTTTTGCAGGCAGCCCTTTCGGTATTCTGCTTTCATTGCAACGACTCTCCTTTCTGTATGTACTCAAGACTCACGATTGTTCGGCCCTTCCCGAAAAAAAAAATTCTCGGTACTATGGCCTCTGCTGACTTCTCACAGCAAGCTTTACTCCGTCTTTTCGGATTTTTTTTTCCTACCGGACGTCTGCGAGACCTCCCCGGGTAAGAGCGATAGCCTTCCCCTCATCCATCTGCCACATTTACATGCCGGGATTCGGGCAGTATTGGACTTCGCTTTGATTAGCAAGCTCGTCCGTCCCGTCATGCCTTGTATGTGATTCCTGTTCGTCAGACCGAGGGTTTGCCTCCGGCTTCCTTCAGATTCCGTCTCGCGGCGGACACCCTTGCCATTGGCTAACAGTTCCTACTGCCAAGCCTGTAGCGGACTTTCACCGCCGAGCTATCGCCCATGCCGGGCGCACTAAAATAGAGGATATCAAGTAACATTGATATCCTCCATTGGTATGGTAGAAATATATACTAGATTTATTAGTTCGTAACTGCTTCTCTCAGTCTTAACAAGTCAGTGGCTTCATCAGCCCGCTTCAATTCCGTTTCACTCAGTCGTTCGTTCCACGCAGTGGCGGCTTCTGTAATATGCTCAGGCTTTGATGCTCCGAGAATCGCTGATGTTATACCAGGACGACTTAACACCCAGGACAAGGCATATTGTGCAGGTGTTAAATTTCGTTCGTGGGCTAGCGGCTTGATGGCCTCGGCAATGCTTATTGCATTCTTCTGAAGAAGTTGTTGGAGTCTCGGTTCCCCAGCAGCTAGACGTGTGCCTTCAGGAGGTGCCTCTCCTTCTTTGTATTTCCCGGTTAAGACACCGCGCCCAAGTGGACTGTATACAATAACTCCGACTTGTTCTGATTGTACGAAAGGAATGATCTCGTTCTCAATTTCACGTGAAATTAGACTATATTCCGGTTGTAAACTCTCGAATCGGTGTAATCCGTGTAAAGCGCTGATGCCATGGGCTTTGGCAAGCTGCCAGGCTGCATAATTTGAAGCTCCTATATACCTCACTTTTCCTTGATGTATTAAATCGTCCAGTGCACGGAGTGTTTCCTCAAGCGGAGTTTCCTCATCGAATCGGTGAACCTGATACAAATCAATGTAATCTGTCTTCAATCTTCTCAAACTGTCATCAACTGCTTTATAAATATGGTAACGGCTTTGTCCGCCATCATTAGGTCCTGACCCAATACGACCGTGAACTTTGGTAGCCAACACAATTTGATGACGTCTTTCCTTGAGCAAGTTACCCAAGATAGTTTCAGAGGCACCTTCTCCATATACATTTGCAGTATCCACTAGATTGATACCCTTATCTAGTGCTAAATCCAGAATTGTAGATGAAGCTTGTTCATCAATCCATCTGCCAAATGCCATAGTTCCTAAAGCTACTGATGATACCTTTAAACCTGTTCTTCCAAATTTTCGAAATTCCATTTAATTAACCTCCTCTAGTTATAAATAAATAGAAAAACCGAAGACAATAGCTGTGACACTTCACAGAACATTGTCTCCGGTTATCCGGTCGAAAATATATCAGAATCATAATGGGTAACACACTTAAAACCTAGAATTGTTAATTCCTATTAAACCAATAAGATAATTTACAATTTAGCATGGAGATTCTATACTGTCAATACTTTACTTTGTCATCTGCTCTCTAGAGAACTGCCGCCTTGCCACCATCAATATTGACTGCTGTACCGGTTACATAGGATGCAGCGTCCGACACAAGGAATGCAATCACGTTAGCGGCTTCATCTGCTTCCCCGATTCTGCCTAACGGGATGTCATGACGCGGATCGGCCGCGAATTCTTCCCACGATAGATTTTGCGCTGTCGACTGCCACAATTTCTCGATCTGATCGCTGTGAATGAGTCCGATGCAGACTGCGTTTACGCGAACCCCGCCTGGCGCCAAATCCTTGCTCATCGCTTTCGTCAGAGCCAGTCCTGCCGCACGGCTTACCGAGCTGGGAAGGGAGGAACCAAGAGGCGTCTTCCCTCCCACGGCCGTAACGTTAACAATCGCTCCTCCGCCATCCTTTCGTAGATATGGCAGCGCAGCCTGAGCGAAATGTACCGCGCCTAACAATTTCAAATCTAGATCGGCAGTCCATGCGGCTGTATCCACTAATTCGAATGGTCGTCCAGCCGAGATACCTGCGTTGTTCACCAGAATGTCGATGCCGCCAAATCTCTCGACTGTTGCAGCCACCGCGCGGCGTACGTCCTCCTCAACTGACACATCTGCCACGATAATGAAAGGCTCAGTTCCTGTTTTCGCCACAATTTGCTCTGCTGCTTCCTTAAGCGGTCCTTCGTTCCGGGCGACGAGGGCTACCTGTGCACCTTCCGATGCGAGCAGCATCGCCGTAGCGAGGCCAATGCCCTTACTGCCACCTGTAATAATGGCCCGTTTTCCCTGTAATCCCAGTTCCATGATCTACAACAACTCCTTCATATCTTTCGCTACTGTTATTCGGATGCTCTTTAAATTAATGTATAGCAGCTTCTCTATAAAGGAAAGTGGCATGCCGCTAAATGTCCACTTGCCAGTTGACGCAGCTGCGGTTCTTCCTCACGGCAGCGTGAAGTCACAAACGGGCAGCGGGTATGAAATCGGCAGCCGGATGGTGGGCTTGATGGCGAAGGAATTTCCCCCTGAAGATGGTAACTTCTTTCCTCTCTACCTCTGCTGATTTGAGGTACGGACTTAATTAATGCCTGGGTATAAGGGTGTGCCGGCTGAAGAAAAAGAGATTCGCTCGGTGCTATCTCCACAAGCTTCCCTAGATACATCACGCCGATCCGGTCAGATATATGCCTAACCGCTTGAAGCCCGTGAGCGATGAACATATAAGTGAGCCCCAGCTTTCCCTGCAACTCTTGAAGCAAATTTATGATTTGCGCCTGAACGGATACGTCCAGAGCAGACACCGCTTCATCGGCTAGAATAAACTTAGGATTCAGGGCAATCGCTCTAGCGATTCCGATACGCTGTCGTTGTCCTCCTGAAAATTCATGAGGATATCGCTCAGACCAGGCTGGGTCGAGTCCTACGAGTTCAAGCAGTTCATGTATACGCGAGTGTAAATCTGCACCCTTTAATTTCTGATGAACCTTAAGCGGTTCTGCGATGCTGTCTCCAATCTTCCAACGAGGATCAAATGATCCATATGGATCCTGAAAAATGGTCTGCATGTGCTGTCTTACCGAACGGAGAGCCGTTCCTTTTAGCTTTGTCAGATCTTGTCCATCAAAGGTAACGGTGCCTTGTGTGGCTCTTTCAAGCTGAAGCAGAACTCTTCCAAGGGTTGATTTGCCGCTGCCAGACTCCCCTACAAGCCCGAAGGTTTCATGCTTGTTGATGGAGAAGGAAACATCGTCCACCGCACGAATTACTTTATGACCTCGGACCAGACCACTCCCTTGCAAAGGGTAATATTTCCTTAAATGATGGACTGTGAATAGTGCTTTTGTGTCTTTGCTCTCCGACATCACAACACTTAAATTTGATGGTTCTGGTTCAACAGAAACTTCAGATCCGTTTAACCAGAAATCACTACGAACGAGCTCGTCTGAACGCCAGCATGCAATTTTTCGATCCCCATATTCCGCTAAAGGGGGAGCTTCCTGTTTACAGTGCTCTGTAGCAAATGGACAACGAGTTTGAAATCTGCAGCCGTCTGGTAGTGAATTAAGACTAGGTATTGAACCCTTAATCGAATATAGCTTCGAACCTCGAACGGAATCCAACGTCGGAATGGAACGCAGCAGCCCCCTTGTATATGGGTGTCCTGGAAGAGCGAACAAGTCATCTGCACTTGCTTCTTCGACAACCTCACCAGCGTACATAACGACGATCCGGTCTGCGATTTCTGCTGCGATTCCAAGATCATGGGTTATGAGAAGGATGGACAGCCCGTACTCTTCCTGCAGTTCCTGTAGAAGCTGCAGAATCTGCGCCTGAATGGTAACATCAAGCGCAGTTGTAGGCTCATCCGCAATAAGAAGGTCAGGTTGACAAGACAAAGACATGGCGATCATAGCTCTTTGAAGCATGCCTCCCGACATCTCCCCGGGATACTGCCGATATCTCTGTTCCGGGTCTGGAATACCGACCTTCTTTAGCAATTGAATCACTCTGTCTTTTGCTTCTCGCTTACTTACTTTATCATGCTCAATAATGGTCTCTTGAATTTGATGACCAATCGTAAACACCGGATCAAATGCCGACATCGGTTCCTGAAATACCATAGCCATCTTCTTACCTCGGAACTCGCGCAGCTCATGTTCTGGCAGCGTCACGATATCAGTACCATCCAGCAGCAGTCTTCCTTTAGTGATCTGGCCGTTCTCATGATCAATTAAACGCATGATCGCTTTGGATGTTACCGTTTTCCCGCTGCCGGACTCTCCTACAAGACATACGGTTTCTCCTGCGTTAATGGATAAAGTGATATCCCTGATGGCATTAATGCTTCCTTTGGGTGTATGAAAATCAACGGATAGCTGTTCAATCTCTAGTAATCTGCTCATTAAGTTAGCCCCCCTCTTATCGCTGCGTTAAGTTTTTCGGATCAAGATGATCTCTTAGACGATCTCCGATAATGTTGACCGAAAGAACAAACGCGGTTATGGCGAGACCCGGGAAGGTACATATCCACCACGCGACCGTCAAATAACCTCTGCCTTGGGACAGCAGTGTTCCCCAGTCCGGAACCTCACGAAGCACGCCGAGACCAAGGAAGCTCAGACCGGAACCTGTCAAGATGGAGGTTCCTATCCCGATTGCGCCCATGACGAGCAGTGGTGACAGGCTATTAGGGAGCACATGCTTCCAAAATATTTGAATGGGTGATGCACCGATGGAGGCTGCTGCTTTGACAAAGGTCCGACTGGTGATACTCATGACTTGGGCTCTCATGACTCGGGCATAACCTGGGATGGAGGATACAGCCACGGCCAGCACAATATTGAACAGACTTGGTCCAAGGGCGCTCGCGATGGCTAAAGCCAGCAAAATACCGGGAATGGTCATCAAAATATCATTTAACCGCATGATAAGCGTGTCTATCCATCCTCCCGCATATCCGGAAAGAGCTCCAATGGAACCACCAATTAACCCGCCGACGAGGACGGATGCAAAACCGATAAACAGCGAATCCCGGCTTCCGTGAACAACCACACTGAAGATGTCCCTGCCGAAATAATCTGTTCCGAACAAATGAGCGGCACTAGGTGGCTGCAATATACGATCAGTTAACATTTCCGTAGGCGAGTAAGGAGCAATCCAGCCGGGTACAACAGCACACGTCAATGTGAACAGAATCAACAAGGCTGCTCCATACAAGAATAAGCTGCTTACTGTAAATTTGCCCTTTTGGCGAATAGCAGGTGGAGATACCGTCTTTCGTGTCCGCCATAACGTTTTGGAGGATACCGCCTCCTCTCTCATCCTTGTTCCCTCCTCATTTAGAAGCATTATCACGCCGAACGTCTTACACGCGGATCAATGAAGGTATAAGAAATATCCACGAGCAGATTTACAAGCACATAGATAATCGCAGAAAATAATATAACACCTTGAACGACTGGCAAATCCTTCGCCATAATGGCATCCGCTATAATTCGGCCAATGCCTTGTCTTGAGAACACCGTTTCAATGACAACCGTCCCTGCCAGCATTTCTCCGATCAGCATCCCGATCATGGTTACAGCGGGAATGAGTGCATTTCTAAGAGCATGGAAGTACATAATTCTCCGCTCCCTCAATCCTTTTGAACGAAGGGTCACCATGAATTGTTCATTAATGACATCAAGCATACTGTTTCTCACCATGCGGACAATGTAACCGGCTCCGACGGTTCCCAGTGCAATTGCTGGCAGAACTAAAGTCTCCCATCCCTCTGATCCCATCGCCGGAAACCATCCAAGCGTTATAGAAAAAATAAGGATAAGGAGAATGCCTGACCAAAAGGTCGGCATGGAAATACCGAACAAGCCAATCAATCGGGCAATGAAATCAATGATTCCGTTTCGATGAATGGCTGACAGCACGCCAAGCAGAATACCGACGATGATCGATATAAGCGAGCTTGCAGCGGTAAGGGCTAAAGTAGCGGGGAAATTCTCCAATATTTTAGGAAGTACCGGATCTGAATTAATCAATGAATTGCCGAAGTCACCCTGCAGAATATTGCCAAAATAACGAGCGAACTGAATATGGAACGGCTGGTCGACTCCCAGCTGCTCACGCAGGTTGGCAATCATTTCAGGCGTTGCAATGGATGGATCGACCATGTTATCTGTTGGATCTCCTGGCAGTACATAGAGTATGGAGAATACCAGAACCAATGAGCCGAAGATGACCATAACAGAGGTCAGCAGGCGTTGTGTAATTTTCCATGCCACTGTTCTTCACCCTCCGTCCTATTTTTGTAAAGAAACATCATTGAACAATGGATAACCGAGGGAATCAAACTGTATCCCCTGTACGGTTTTAGATGCGGCTACCGTGTACGGAAATACATATATTGGAAGAATAATTGCCTGATCAATAATATATTGCTGAACCTGTTTGTAGAGCTGCTCTCTCTTCGCATCATCTTTTTCAACTCTTCCTTGTTCAAGCCACTCATCAACCTGAGGAACGGACAGTCTGGATAGCGAAGCCTGTGTATTAGGGTCATAGGAGTGATAGAATGAATACAAGGCGTTCGGATCAGAGTTCACCTGACTGTTTCCGTATAAATCATAGTCACCGTTCGTATACACTACCGTACGGATATCTTTCGTAATTTCAACTTCAACCTCAACACCGATTTGTTTCAACTGCTGTTGGATCATGACCGCGATATCGTTACGCTTTTCCCGATTAGGTGTTCCATCGACATAGTGCAGCTGCAGCTTCTTGCCGTCCTTCTCCCGAACGCCATCAGAACCCTGAGTCCACCCCAGCTCATCCAGCAGCTGGTTCGCTTTATCGATATCTGGAGAGATTGAATCTTCGAGTGTGGCATCATAGCCGAATATTCCTGGCGATAATGCCGACCAGGCTCGGTCATACGTACCGAGATATAATGTTTTTACAATCGTATCGACATCAACTGCCAGTTGAACGGCTTGTCTTGCCTTCAATTCATTCCATGGCTCGTGGTCTAGATTAAAAAATAGTGTGTAAGGTAAACCTACGGTGTTGGTTTGAAGCAGCTGATAATTAGGATCATTTTGCAAGGTCAGAATATTTTGTGGAGGCACCGTTTCTGCAGCAAGCACCTGATTACTTTGGACGCTTCCGATACGTGTAGCTTCTTCCGGCACAATTTTGAAATCTATACCGTCAAGGTAAGGAGCTGCTTGATTCGATACCAGCTCTGGTGCCCACTTATAATCCGGATTGCGTTCTACTTGGATACTCGCATTCTCATCCCATTTCACGAATTTGAACGGACCCGTCCCTACCGGATTTTGTCCGAGCTGATCCCCGTATTTTTCAGCAGCAGCAGGAGATACGATACCAAGCAGAGCCTGACTCAAATTTCCGAGGAATGCTCTGGAGGGGGTGGATAGATGAATCTTAACGGTATATTCATCAATGGCTTCGGAAGATTCGTAAGGCTGAAGAAGGGCTGCAGCATTGGCAGCTTTCGTCGCCGGATCAAGAATGCGATCAAAGTTATATTTGACCGCTTCTGCATTGAATGGCGTGCCATCCTGGAATACAACATCTTCTCTTAGCTCAAAGGTATAATCAAGTCCATCTTCTGAAATTGTCCATTCCTTTGCGAGCCAAGGCTTAATTGTATTATCGGGAAGCTGTACAACAAGAGAATCGTAGATGGTGCGAATGACCCTTACAGATACAGCGAGCCCGCTACGATGAGGGTCCAGCGTATCCGGTGAAGTCGCTAAGGCAAAAGTCAGCTCTCCGCCTTGCCGGGAATTTCCTTGAGCTGCACCCTGACTCTTCACAGACTCCGTTCCTTGCGTCGTTTGACTTCCTCCGCACGCGGTCAACATCATTACAATGGATAACGCCAAGGAAACTGCTGCGATACTTTTCTTTCTTATGCGTGTATGTATTTTCATTTAAAGTCCCCCCTCCGATTTAGGTCGTGCACAATCTTATCCGTTAATCGCAGTATCCTTCTGTTTCGCATATCGATTTACTGGGATGGGTATGCCCAAATTTCCCCGTAAGGTATCTTCCTCATAATCGGTTCGGAACAAACCCCTGTCTCTCAGAATAGGTAGAACCTGCTCAACAAAATCATCAAGTCCTCCCGGCACGCTTGACCCGATAATGAAGCCGTCCGCAGCTTCTTCTTCAAACCACTGCTGTACAAGATCGGCCACCTTCGCGGGTGTTCCGATAAAAGCCGTTCTTGGCGTAGCTTCTTGCAATGCAACCTGGCGAAGGGTTAGATTATCTTCTTTCGCTCTTTGCTTAATGCGGTCTGTCGTGCTGCGGAAACTGTTTGAGCCAAAATCCCCGAGCTCAGGAAACGGCTCATCCAGAGGATATTGAGAGAAATCGTGATGTTCGAAATAACGACCTAGATACTGAAGCGCTTTTTCCGGAGTAACCAGCTCCGCGATCTCCCGATACTTTAGTTCAGCCTCCTCTTCGGTGGAACCAACAATAGGCCCAATGCCAGGTAATATCAAAATTTCATCTGGTGATCGACCATATGCGGCAGCACGCTGTTTCACATCGTTGTAGAACTGCTTTGCCTCCTCAAGCGAATCCGGCCCCGTAAATACGGCATCCGCTGTTTTTGCCGCCAAATTACGTCCACTGTCAGACGATCCTGCTTGAAATATAACAGGCTGCCCTTGGCTTGATCTCGCAATGTTAAGCGGTCCTTGTACTGAGAAATAGCTGCCTTCATGGTCAAATCGGTGCAATTTTAGAGGATTAAAGAATGTTCCGCTCTCCTTATCACGGATAAAGGCATCATCCTCCCAGGAATCCCACAAGCCTTTAACAACCTCTAGATATTCTTCTGCGATTTGGTAACGCTCCGAATGGGATGGGTGAGAACGCCCGCCGTAATTTAATGCTGTACCTTCCAAAGGAGTGGTGACTACATTCCATCCTGCACGTCCTTTGCTGATATGATCAAGTGATGCAAATTGTCTTGCAACTGTAAAAGGCTCACTGTATGAGGTAGAAAGAGTTCCCACAACACCGATATGGGAAGTAACGGATGACAAAGCAGATAGAATCGTAATTGGCTCAAACCGATTGAGAAAGTGAGGGATTGATTTGTCATTGATGTAAAGACCATCAGCTATAAATACAAAGTCAAATTTCCCTTCTTCCGCCTTTTGTGCCTGACGGGTATAGAATGAAAGATTCACACTGGCATCCGCAGGAATGTCCGGATGTCTCCACGCCGTATGACTACTTCCTACTCCATGAATGGAGGCACCAAGACGCAGCTGTTTGTTTTTACCCACTCAAAATCACCCCAATATATTATTTTCAAGACATTTGTGAACGAGTTTATTTTTCCCATCAGTATACTAGGACTTAATGTATGGAAAACTCTATCATCTTGCTTATTCCAGAACAAGATCATATAGAGAAGTTCTATTAACGTATATTCAAACTCTATTAAGGCCTGTCTTTTGTTGAGCTATCGAGAAATGCAAACCAAAAACCGCGATCCAGCAATATAGACCGTGGTCTTTGGGTAAGCAGTATTAAAGTTATTATTATAGTAGAGAAGAACTTGAGTTAACGGACAGCCTTGGCTTTCGCATGACGATTCTCAGGAACGGAAAGTCCAAGATTCCCACGCAGTGTGTCGCTCTCGTACTCGGTTCTGAAGATTCCTCTTTCTCGAAGAATCGGCACGACCTGTTCAACAAAATCCTCGAGCCCGCGCGGGACGGCAGCAGTAATCATAAAACCGTCTGCTGCACCTGCTTCGAACCATTCCTGGATCTTGTCCGCTACCTGTTCCGCGGTGCCAATAAAACCGCCGCGAGGGGTAGCTGACTGCAGAGCAACTTCTCTCAGCGTAAGGCCTTTTTCCTTTGCATCCCTCTTGATTTTATCTGTGCCGCTTTGGAAACTGTTCTTGCCGAGGTCACCTAGTTCAGGAAAAGGTTCATCAAGCGGGTACTGAGAAAAATCATGATGCTCAAAAAATCTTCCCAAATAGTTTAGTGCATTCTCAATCGTGACTAGACCGGCCACTTCCTGATACTTCTGCTCGGCTTCCTCCGGTGTGCTTCCTATAATCGGGCTAATCCCCGGAAATATAAGAATGCTGTCCGGGCTGCGTCCAAATGAAGCAGCACGAGATTTCACATCCTGGTAGAAGCTAACCGCATCCGCAAGCTTTTCATGACCTGTAAACACAGCGTCAGCTTCTTTAGCCGCATAATTTTTCCCCACCTCAGATGAACCTGCTTGGAAGATAACAGGCTGTCCTTGCTTGGAACGGGCAATATTCAGCGGACCTTTGACGGAGAAGAATTCACCTTCATGGTTCAAGGTGTGCATTTTCTCCGGGTCGAAGAATACTCCGGTCTCCTTATCTCTAACAAAAGCGTCATCTTCCCATGAGTCCCACAGACCACGAGTGACTTCAAGGTATTCAGTCGCAATCCGATATCTCTTGTCATGATCCGGATGCTCTTTCTTGCCGTAATTCAAGGCAGAGCCTTCAAGAGGAGAAGTGACGATATTCCATCCTGCCCGGCCTCCGCTAATATGATCCAGGGAAGCAAACTGGCGGGCAACGGTAAAGGGCTCGCTGTAGGAAGTCGACAAAGTACCGACAAGACCGATGTTCTTGCTGGCAGTAGCAAGCGCGCTTAATATTGTAATCGGCTCAAACCGATTCAAAAAGTGTGGAATGGATTTCTCATTGATATACAAGCCATCTGCTATAAAGATCAAATCTAGCTTTCCTTCTTCTGCTTTTTGGACCCATTGTTTGTATAGATCGATATTTACGCTTGCATCCGCTTGTGCGTCTGGGTGACGCCACATGGAGGTCCCCCCTCCGACTCCGTGAAGCAATGCCCCAAGCTTTAATTGACGTCGTTTAACCATCTTACATCCTCTCCTTATCTGAATTCGTTTAATGAATTGCCTGAGCGGCCTTCGCTTGTTGAATCCGTTCGATTTGACCCAAATGGTTTTGAAGATGATTCGTAAACCCAGCAATAATCTGTGATATACTAACCGTCTCCCCTTTGGGGTTAATCCCTGTTTTCGCCAAATCCGCGCTGTTTAACCGACGAATAAGCAGACCGTTGTAATAGAGCAGGGCTTCGAATGTTATCAAAACATCGGACAAGTTTCCCTCATTGGAGTATTGACCACTGACCCAAGCATCCTGATTAAAGGCCGGAAGCTGAACCTTGGTCCCCGCTAGAATATCTCTAATTCGAAATGAGACGACAATGCTGTGATCAACCAGGTGAGAAATGACCTCTTGGACACTCCATATTTCCGGAGCCTGTTTCCACTTGAGCTCACTTTCCTCAAGGCCAGCAATGGCGGTTTGCAGCTGATGGGATGTATTTAAGAAAGCTTCAATATTAACGTTACTCACATAAATCTCCTCCTACATTTTTTTATCAAATGATTACGAGACTTAAAGAAAACGAATCTGCTTACTCCGCATAATGTTCAAGTGCAAGCTCTGCCAGTGCAGTGAAAAAACCAATGCTGACAGGGATGGACTGTTCATCCAAATCAAAGGAAGGGTGATGCCATTCGTGAAGGCCTGATGTTCCCATAAAGACGAATAATCCAGGTATGTGCTGCTGATATACCGCAAAGTCTTCGCCTGCGGGGGATGGTACAGGAACTACCGTCATATATTCAGCTGCTGCAGCTGCTGCTGTGCCAAGCTTCGCGAGTATAGGATCGTTGTTTACAGGAGGAGGTCCTTCAATCCAACGGACCGTTGCTGTCGTTCCAAAGGCTGCCGCAACTCCATCAACGACCTGACTAAACCGATGAAGTACATCCCCTCTCACTTCCTCATCAAAAGTGCGAATCGTCCCTTCAAGCAGCGCCTTGTCGGGAATGACATTCCACGTTGTGCCACTGTGCAGTTTGGTGACGCTGATCACGGCACTCTTCAAAGAGCTCACATTCCTGCTGACAATGGCTTGCAATGCGGTAATGATATGAGATGCTGTGACGATCGGATCAATTCCGGCTTCAGGAACAGCAGCATGTGATCCTTTTCCAGCGATCTCCACAATAAATCCGTCTGCAGCAGCCATGAGTGGTCCCTCTTTAATTCCAATCGTGCCGACGGGAAGATCCGGTTTATTGTGCATGCCGAATATCGCCTGTACCCCTTCAAGTGCTCCGCTGTTAATGATCTGCTGAGCTCCTTTCGCTTTTTCTTCAGCAGGCTGAAATATGAGTCTGACTCTTCCCTTTAGCAGATGCTCCTTCTCTTTGAGTGCATAGGCTGTCCCTATTAATGCAGCCGTATGAAAATCATGCCCGCAAGCATGCATCCTGCCTGGATACAAGGAAGCATGAGAAAGCCCCGTTTCTTCCTGAATGGGAAGTGCATCAATATCTGCACGCAGGGCAATAATCGGTCCTTTCTGTGCGTCTCCTATTTCTGCAATGATACCCGTTGAAAGTGAGTAATCAAGAATACGAATCTGCGCCTCTTCAAGCCATCCCCGAATACGAGCGGTCGTTTCGAATTCTTCATTTGAAAGCTCTGGATATCGGTGCAGCTCACGACGAATATCTACAATCCGGTCCGCTGTAACGCGGAGTGATTCATTCTGCTTCGTCACCTAGTTGTCCTCCTGTAAGAAAACGGTATTTACGGCCTCAATTCAGACTTCTGTCTTAACCTCGGAGAGTGCTTCACTCAGCAGCTCGTAGGAATGAACGCGCTTATCAAACGGTTGTATGTTGCTGGTTATTATAAATTCGCTTATTCCTGAACGCTCTTCCAGTTCGAGTAATTTATCCCGCACGGTTTCTTTTGTTCCTTTGATAATGGCTGGCTCTTGTTCTTCAATCGTATAGGATTCACCAGCTTGCCTTCCGAATTCCTCCGCTTGTTCGAGTGTGCCAAGAGTCAGCGTCTTGCCGCTGGCCAGATGAATTTTAACAAGCTTATGCGATCCTGCAAGGGCCTCGGCCTCCTGGTGCGTGTCAGCTACAATAACGGATACAGCTACAATGATTTGAGGTGTAGTGCCATGGGAAGCATCAAAGAAATTACGATAGGTTCGTATCGCTTCTAGCGCAATATTTTCGTCACCGTTTATAAATAAGGAGAATACGTATGGAAGGCCCAGCTTTGCAGCAATTTCTGCACTGCCCGTGCTGGCCCCGAGAATGTACAATTCAGGAGGCGTTTCGGTCAATGGAGCTGCGCGCAACCCAGATAAAGGATGCTGTTCTTCCAGTCGGTTATACACATATTTCTCCAGCTCCACAATCTTGTCGGTTAGTGTTGCCTGCTGCTGTACTCCTTGCTGTAATGCCTGAGTACTGCGGGGTAAGCCGCCCGGCGCGCGTCCTATACCAAGATCAACCCGTCCCGGAGCCAGTGAAGCAAGCACATTAAAGTTCTCTGCCACTTTATACGGACTATAGTGCTGAAGCATAATACCTCCCGAGCCGATTCGAATATGATTGGTTTTTGCCAGCAAGTAAGAGATAAGGACCTCTGGAGAGGAGCCAGCTACAGTATCCGAATCATGATGCTCAGATACCCAGAAACGTTTAAAACCGAGTTCTTCTGATTTTTGAGCGAGCTGAACCGTGTGTGCAAATGCATGGACTGCTGTCTCTCCAGGGTAAATGGGACTTTGATCAAGAACGCTTATTGTAATTGCCATGCCTTTCTTCCTCCTAAATGACGTAATTGAGTTCAGGCGTGATCCGTTTCAAAAATTGCTTCGTCCGATCCTCTTTTGGATGATGAAATATCTGCTCAGGCGTGCCTTCCTCGACGATCATTCCACCATCCATAAACACAACATGATTTGCCACATCTCTTGCAAAACCCATTTCATGTGTGACAACGATCATCGTAATCCCTTCCTTCGCAATGTTGCGGATTACAGTCAGAACCTCTCCTACGAGCTCAGGATCAAGTGCTGATGTCGGTTCATCGAATAGAATGACCTCGGGTTCTAATGCCAGCGCCCTCGCAATACCGACTCGCTGCTGCTGACCACCTGATAGCTGGCTTGGATAGGAATCCAGTTTCTCCCCCAGACCCACCTTTTCTAGTAAAGCGACACTGCGTGCTTTCGCTTCTTCTTTTGGCATCTTTTTAACGATAACGAGACCTTCCATGACATTATCTAGTGCTGTCTTATGCTTAAATAAATTGTATTGCTGAAACACCATGGCTGATTTTTGCCGCAGCGCATGGATTTCCTTCTTCGTTGTATGCTTGCAGTCTACTCGGTAATCACCTATCACAATTTCTCCGCTATTGGGTTTCTCCAAATAATTCAGGCAGCGCAACAGCGTCGTTTTACCGGAGCCGCTCGGACCAAGAATGACGACAACCTCCCCTTTGTTTACTGTCATATCCACGGATTTCAGCACTTGATTTTGCCCAAAGGACTTGGATATGTTCGACAGTTTGATCATAAGGCTCCACCTCGATTATGCAGATTTAATCTTTTCTCAAGTATTGCTGTCATTCGCTCGATCAGTAGTGTCAGTCCCCAAAAAATCAGTGCAGCCGCCAAGTAAGCCTCAAAATACTTCCAGTTTGTCGATGCTACGATCTGAGCCTTCGCGTTAATATCTACGACCGATACGGTAAAGGCAAGAGTCGAGCCATGAAGCATGCCAATTACTGAGTTGGAAAGATTCGGCAGACTGACCGCTAGTGCCTGAGGGAATACAATTCTTCTCAAGCCCTGCATCGTGGTCATTCCTATGGAATAGGCCGCTTCCAGCTGTCCGCGGTTAACCGCAAGGAGTCCGGATCGCACCACTTCTGACATGTAGGCACCTGCAGTTATTGAGAAAGAAACGAAGGCAAATCCGATCATGGGCAGGGAGGAAGATTTAAAGCCCCAGCCGAGCTGCGCAGAAACCCAATCGATGATCACGGGCAGCCCGAAATAGATTAGAAGCAGATGGGTAAGCATTGGCGTTCCGCGAATGAAGGTGACATAGGCTCCCGCCAAATGGCTTAACACGGGGACTTTATAGATTCGAACAAATGCCACAATGACACCGATAACAAAACCGGCGATTACCGAAACTGCTGTAATGACAAGTGTCGTCGGAATGGCAGATAACAATAGAGTGAATGCAGTCCATATGAAGGAAGGATCAATCTTCACCGTTTATGCCCCCCTTTTCTTCATTCCGCCGCTTGCGGTGAGACTCCCTGAGAGACGCCTTCTTCCTAGAAGACGGAATTTACTCCGAACTTCCGCATCAGGCAGCTCATGCCGCAATAGCCGATGCTCTGCAGCCAGCAGAGTTTTCTCAAGCGTCATGCTGACCACAAGATAAATGAGAGCAAGAGCAATATATGCCTCGATAAAGTGCTGGGTAATCGACCCCAAGGTTTGTGCCTTACCAGTCATTTCCATTACCCCCAGTGTAAATGCAAGCGAGGTATCCTTTAAGAGTGCAATAACTGTATTCGAGAACACAGGTACAGCAATGGCCAGCGCCTGTGGAAAGACGATTCGACGAAAAACTTGATGTCCTTTCATTCCTATTGCGTAGGCTGCCTCTATTTGTCCTCTATCTACGGCAGTAACCGCTGCCCTGATCATCTCTGACATGTAAGCTCCTGTATGAAGTCCGTATGTTAGAATGACAAATACAAGTACAGGAGCGCGGGTCATATCGATTTGGATGAGCATGAGCAGCTCAGGAAGACCGTAATAAAATAAAAATAGCTGAATCAGAATC
The DNA here is from genome assembly GCF_042684905.1 of Paenibacillus shunpengii. Classification (NCBI taxonomy): domain Bacteria; kingdom Bacillati; phylum Bacillota; class Bacilli; order Caryophanales; family Paenibacillaceae; genus Paenibacillus; species Paenibacillus shunpengii. The sequence continues at coordinate 2,713,289 of NZ_JBHUMJ010000002.1, forward strand.
GGTGTGCCCCGAAAAAATGAAATGTACACTTTGGAACAGGTTTGAAGCACCGGTAACTGGTAGAGACGAGGAAGGGCAATAAGGAAGCCGACGATTATACCGATGAGAAGTGAGCCTGTCACAATCATTAGGGTGATACCCAGCGTTGACAGTAATTTGGGCAGGAAATCAATAATAAATGAGAAATCAAACGGAGCACCCATCGGCAGTCCTCCTTCCTATGATTGTACAGTCCTTACTCTGTCGTAAAGTCTTCGCCAAGCCATTCCTTGCTGAGCTCCGACAAGGTACCGTCCGTTTTTAATTCCTTAATAACCCCGTCAATGGTATCCGCCAGCTGTTGTCCTTCAGGATCGTCTTTCCGGAATACGAACAGAATGTCCGCTTTGGATAGTTCGTCCCCGATTGTTTTCAGCTTGCTTTGAGGATCAATAAGCGATAGGGTGAAATCCTCCCCGATGGTTGCATCGACTCGCCCGGTTGTTATCTGACTTACGGTATCGTTTGCGGCTCCATTCTGATAAACGATATTAATCGCATTGTTATTGTCTTTGTTGTAATTCTCTAAGATCTGTGCTGCGGCACTGGTCGCTGAAGTCAGAACCTTCTTCCCTTTCAAATCATCAAGCGATTGAATCGGCTCCTTGTTGTCCTTGGACACAATAATTTTATTTCTCCAATGCGCGTAAGCCTCTTTATTAAACAAATACTTCTCTTCTCTCTCCGGGTTTTTCTCCATCTGGTGGGCAACTAAATCCACTTTTTTTGTCTCCAGACTGAGCAGCAGATTGGAAAATTCCTGAGTTTGGAATTCAAACTCGTATCCAGATAACCGTTCATCGATTTCACGAACGAGCTCGACATCAAACCCCGTCAAATTTCCGTGTTCGTCTATGAAGCAGATTTGCGGGAATCCTGTTCCTGTTCCTACGATGATCTTTTTAACTTGTGTATCATTCGCACTCGCTGCTGTTTCGTTTGATTGCGCTCCACTGTTTGAATCTGCACCGCAGCCAGCTATAACTCCAGCAAGTAGAATAGCAAATGTGAAACCCCAGGATTTCCTCATGACCCTTTCCCCTCTCTTTTTACATATGCTCTTCATTTACTATAATCCCTATGTATTTAGTAAGAATTATTATAGTTACTAACTTTACCGTGATTATCCAGCGCCGTCTAATAGAGTTTTTCTATTCATCTATGAATTTCATCAATAAGATCGCTGGACGACTTGTTCGAGTAGGGATTCTACAAATATGCTGTTTGCGCCAGTTAACGAAATCAAATTCGTTTGTAATGAGATTCCCGCTGTTTCAGTAATATCGATAGGCACAAGCGTGCCTTCCTGCATTTCCTGTCTAGCACACAACTCAGGAAGGAAGCAGATTCCTGCTTTTTTTATAACAAGTTTCTTTGCCGTTTCTAGATTATCCGCTTGGAATACAATGTTGGGTGGCTGCTCCAAGCTCTCAAACACGCGGTGTATCCTTAACCAATCTAAAGATCCGCATTCAAAAAAAATTAAAGGTTCGTGCCGGATGCTGCGAATTGAGGCTGTTCCTTCGGAGGCAAGGGGGTGTTCCTTATACACATAGAGACGAATGGGATCTTCATAGAATGGAAATGACTGAAAGGCTGGATTCACTATTTTACGAACAAAGGCCAAGTCTATCTCCTTAGCGATCAGTTTATTGATAAGCTCATCTGTCGTATTGGTAAACAATTTAAATCTTACGTCCGGAAACCGATGGTTCAAAACCATCAAGAGATCTGGCATTAAATAATTGGAGACAGAAACCGTGCTGCCGATTCGCAGCTCATTGGACATTGTTTTTTTGGACTGAAGGTGATGTTTTCCTTTTTGAAAGGTTTGCAGGATCTGCTGAGCATAAGGGAGGAACTGTCTTCCTTTCTCTGTTAACAGGATTTGCTTACCGTGCCGGTCAAATACTTTGCAGTCAAGTTCACGTTCGAGTGATTGAATTCGTGCGGTCACTGTAGGTTGAGTTAGAAAAAGAACGTCCGCTGCCTTGTTAAAACTGCCATAGTGGTTAATATAAACAAATGCCTCGATGTTCTCGATATTCAATATGAGCACCTCCAATAATTTAAAGCATATAATTCCTATGAATATAGAAGGTTTTAAGCGTGTAGGAGTCCTATAAATTATTCTTATCTTAGGTAGTCAACATATCGTTGTCAATCCTTATTTATTCTTTTATGCAAATTAAAAGGAATATCTCCAGTTCCTATCATTAAGACATATCCGAATGTAATACATGTGAAAATTAAAAATTTTACATATAGATTTTTTTTATTAGAATATTAATATTTTTATTTTCCTATATGTTTAGTTGGTATTCAGTTGTATACTAATCTCACTTTATCATTTGCGTATACTTTTTTAATAAGGAGTGACATCAATGAGTTCCAACGTACAAAATGTTATCGTCCGTGATGCTGAGGAATGGGAAGCCGATATGATTGCTGAAGTCATGGTAGAAGCCTATGGGCAGTATGCCCTCACGATGCCTCCGGACCGATGGGAAGAATATCGTGAATCGATTAAGGCTTCTGTATACGGGAGTGCTCCTGTTGCACGTTTGATCGCATTAACTGAAGGGAACATCGTTGGCAGTGTACAAATGTTTCATTCTTCAGAATCGGCCTATGGAAAACCTGAAATGGGAATACATTCTCCAATTATTAGATTGTTAGCCGTCTCCCCTGCGGCACGAGGTCTTGGAATTGCTACCCTCCTCATTCAAGAAGCTGCCCGCAGGTCGATTCAGCTGGGAGCATCCACACTAAATTTACATACCTCGGATATGATGGCTTCTGCTGTAAAGCTGTATGAAAGGCTGGGATTTAAACGTGCATTTGATACCGACATTTGGAATGGAGACACACTAGTCAAAGGTTACCGGATCGAGGCAGCATCGCTTTTGGGAGAGAGATTGCATTTTTCATAAAAGAAATAATAGATAAAACCTAACATATTTGTTAGGTTTTTTTGTACGAATGATAAATTAATATGACTCGAATTTAATTCAGAATGTTTCAAGTATATCGATGATTGTCTTCCATGTTTCTTCCCTCTGTCTCCTCAAGCTATCCTGCGGCCAGATGCTCTCTGGGTCCTGCAAATCATGATCTATCAGGGTAAGCATCCACAAGGAAAAGGCTGCTGCGAACAGCATATAATCTTTTTTGAACGGTTCTTTATCATAAAGCCTTCCATGCGCTTGAGAGAATTCAAGGTAAGCATCCAGCACCTTGTCACGAATGAGTACGTCAGGCATTCTTGGATACAGCGGATGCGACATATCAAGCATATGATACAAGTCCCACAAGGGTGAATTCCGATGATTGTGCTCCCAATCGAGCACCACAATTCTGCCAGAGGATGTCCTTCCATAATTGCCAGGATGCAAATCACCATGAGAATACACTTCTACATCGGAGAAAGACAATCCCTCCAGCCTATCATAGAAAGCATTAGCTACATTCTTTTCAAAACCTAGCGACTTTAAGAGCCTACTTATTACACTTCTTTTTGCCGATAAATCAGTCACAATCGCATCATATCCCGGCTTCTGACCAGAACGTGATAACTCCGGGTAAGGATCGAGCGGCACAGCATGCCATAACGCCATCCATTCAGCAATCTGTATAAGCATAGACTCATCTACTTCGTGATGTATCGTTCCCATATCCTCAAAGAGAAGCCATGGTGTCTCCTGCGTGCGATCTTTCGATTGGGCAATCAGTCGAGGATACATGACAGGGAGATGAGGCAATACTTTTGCATAAGCCCAGCTTTCTCCTGTATTCACTCCTTCGAGAGGAAGTTGCTTTAATATGTAGCTTTCAGAAAATTCACCTGTTAAGCGCTCTACCCTTCTGCCTTCAAGGCCAACATGCAGCAATTCACGGGCGTTGACAACTAGACCATGTGTAGACACTCCCTCAGGTAGGTGCCATTCCTCAAATTTTAATAATTCTTTCATGCGTTAAATCCCCCGTTCCGATCAAATGTGACTGTAGCATCAAGTATAGTTTATTTCTTAGGATTGTGGGGTATTTCCAGTTCATTTTACATTCATTAAAAAACGCCTTATTGCTTAACCTCCCCCTTTTTTCCTTGTAAAGGCATGTGTAGGTTTGAAGCAGCAATAAGACGCTTTATGTGTTGTATGGGTTATAAAACAATACCACTGATTTTAGTGCCATTACTGTGCACAATCCATGTACAGGTCATAAAAAGAAGACGAGCCCTTAAACCAATTCACGCTGCTCAAGCACCTTCTTCAAATAAACCGCGAGGTCATCCTTCAATTCTTCATTCTGCATTGCATAATGAATGGTCGTTTGAATGAAGCCCAGCTTCTCGCCTACATCGTGACGAGTACCATCGAAGTGATACGCGATCAGATCCTCTTCAAGTCCTAATTTAGCGAGCGCATCGGTCAGCTGGATCTCCCCGCCAACCCCGGCTGGAGTTTCACCCAGAATATCGAAAATACGAGGCGTCAAAATATAACGGCCAAGAATGGCCAGATTGGACGGTGCATCCTCACGCTTCGGTTTCTCTACAAAACGATTCGCCTTGTATACTCGCTCTGACAGTTCTTCACCATCGACGAGACCATATCGCGAGACCTGCTCCCAAGGCACCGGCTGTACGCCGACAATGGAAGATTCATGCTTCTCGTATATGTCCATCATCTGCTTGAGACATGGCACCTTGGACTCTACAATGTCGTCCCCAAGCATTACGGCAAAGGGTTCATTGCCGACAAATTTACGGGCACACCATATCGCATGACCGAGTCCAAGTGGTTCACCTTGGCGGATGTAGTGAATGTCTGCCATTTCAGACGATTTGCGCACTTCATCCAGCAGTTTCCATTTATGCTGCTCAGCCAGATTATACTCTAGCTCAAACGAATTGTCGAAATGATCTTCAATGGCCCGTTTGCTCTTCCCTGTTACAATGATAATATCCTCAATACCGGAAGCAACAGCTTCCTCTACAATATATTGAATCGTCGGTTTATCGACAATCGGGAGCATTTCCTTGGGCATTGCTTTTGTTGCCGGCAGGAAGCGAGTTCCCATACCTGCTGCCGGTATAATCGCTTTACGAATTTTCATGTTGTTCTCCTCCTCATTGCTGCTGTTGTGGATGCGGGCTTAGCTGTGTCACTTAGTTCCTCAAGCTTTTTAAGCAGAGTTCTGAATTCCTTGTTGGTCTTCAGCTGATATTTGGCATTTGTGTTCCCGGAGCCAATCTTAATAGAGAATGCTTCTTCGGGAAGTGCATTAAACATATCTTCATCTGTATAATCATCACCCGCACCAATAATAAAATCAAAGGCCTCTGCCCGTGTCAGCAAATGAACCCCGTGTCCCTTATTGATTCGGCTGTCCTTCACCTCGAGCACTTTACTTCCTTCAAGTACACCAAGGCTCATGGACTGCGTAATGGATATCAATGCTTCTCTAAGCTCATCCCGTTTGAGTGCGATGACATCAGGCTCACACTGCCTATAGTGCCAAGCCAGGGAATATTCCTTCTCCTCAATTAACGAGCCTGGCATCCGATCTGTATACATTTCGAGAATGTGGCGAATTTTATCCTTCCAATCATTATCGACATTAATGGTCTTGATCCATTCCCCTCCAGCTTGCTTAAACCACAATCCATGGGAGGCGATCAAATGGAGATTCAGATCTCCGAGCCATTTTTCGATAACGCCGCGATCTCTGCCGGTAATAATAACGACTGTATTCTTCGGATCTTGTGATAAACCAGCCAGCAGCTGCCTTAGCTCCTCATCCGGCTTGGCTTGATCCGGCGTCGGCTTGAAGCCGACAAGCGTTCCATCATAATCCAGAAGGATCAGGCGCCGCTCTGCATCCGTATAGGCGGTTTTTATCACCGAAGAATCAGAGACATCGACCAAAGGCTTCGTTTGCAGGACCCCTGTTTCGCTATTCCCCAGAGCTGTAATAAATTCATCTGCCCAGAAGTTAATATTGTATCTGGATAGACGATGATGCATCATTGTATTACGCTCAATCTTCTCATGATCCGGCATATCAAGCGCGGTCTTAAGTCCTTCTGCAATGGCACCGTGATCATTCGCATTGACGATAACCGCTTCGCCCAGCTCACTCGCCGCGCCCGCTGTTTCACTCATCACCAGCATGCCCTTGTAATCATTGCGGGAAGCAATATATTCCTTCGCTACCAGGTTCATACCGTCTCGAAGCGGAGTGACCAGAAGCACATCACTATGGCGATAGAAGGCGATCAGATCGTCCTGGCTGAACGTGCGGAAGAAGAACCATATCGGCATCCAGTTGACCGTACCGAACTGACCGTTGACTTCACTGACGAGCACTTCGATATGTTTTTTTAACGTGTCATAGGTTTCCACTTCCACTCGTGACGGTGCAACAATCAGATTCAGACGAACCTTCTCGTGATATTCCGGATATTTCGTCAAGAACCGCTTAAAGGCTTTGATTCGGTCAGGAATGCCCTTGGTATAATCCAGCCGGTCAATAGACAAGATGTTCTGGATGGTGCGTGTACTTTCTACAAAATCCTGCAGCTCGCTCGACAATTCCACTGTGTCCGTATTGGAGAAATATTCATAATCAATACCCATTGGGAAAGCTTCAACCTGCACGTTATGTGTCTCGTAGCTGAGCTTGTTCAAGCTGTGTTCCACCCCGAGTATTCTGCGTACGGTACTGAGGAAGTGCCGAACATAATCGTAAGTATGGAAGCCGATCAAATTAGCCCCAAGCAATCCCTGAAGTATCTCTTTGCGCCAGATCAATAGTCTGAATATTTCGAAAGAAGGGAAAGGAATGTGGAGGAAAAAGCCGATTTTGGCATTCGGGTATTTCTCTCGAATCATTTGCGGCAGCAGCATCAGCTGATAATCATGCACCCATATCGTATCATCGGGCTCAATGACTTCATCCAGTACGTCAAAAAACTTCTGATTAACTCGCTTATAGGCCTCCCAAGTATCTTTGCTGTATTCCGTATTGCTCGTGAAGTAATGAAACAAAGGCCAGATCGTTTCGTTACAGAAGCCATGATAATATTGATCGATCTCTTCCTCAGATAGAAAAATAGGAAGACAGTTGTATTGCTCTGACAGTTCGGTGTTAATGGATGCTTGATCCACATCAGACAGCTCATTGCTGGAGATTCCCGGCCATCCGGCCCAAACGCTGTTTCCTTGCTCATGGTAGCTCTTCAGTCCCGTTGCCAGACCACCAATACTCTTACTATAGGTGAGTTCGGACTCGTTCTTCTTGACAGTAACAGGCAGACGATTTGATACAAAAATAAGTTTACTCAATGTGGATCCCCTTTCCAGTAAAAGTCTCTCTATTTTCTAGATTATATATTTTGATTTTGCTTGTAATTGCGCTCTTCCAAGCAAGTTACCTGTAACTTTCATACCCGCTTTCAACAAAAATGACTCAAGCGTAAGGAATGAACATGATTGTGGCGGTCTTTTTCCGAACCATAGACAAGTGCTTAATTAGGCAGCGAGCACAGCAAAAAGACCTGGAAATCGTGTTTCCAGGTCTTTTTCTTTGTATGATATAAAAACCGATATGAAGCTAATGCTCCGCTTCCAATCCTTGTACTCTGCTAAAGCAATCAATCAACGTTTCCAGCGCCTCGAGCTCATCCTTCCCTCTCGTAGACAAGCGAATCCTCGTCCCCGCGTGAATGGGCTGCAGGATCATACCAAGCAGACTCTTCACATCAATCACATGCTCATTGTCATTAGGGTCTGTGTACGTGATGATAATTTGAGAGACAAAGCTTGATGCCAGATTCGAAATTTGAATGAGTTCCTGCTGGTCATAATCAGATTGCACGATGAATTCATGTACCCTCACATCCATCACCCTTCGTCTGTCTTTTATGTTCTATAGCTTTATGCAGATACAAATGATTTGGTGATACAGGCTTACAGAGCCTCTATTCATTCATAAGCGCTTCACAATTATGAAGCGTATTCAAAATGATTATAAGCTATATTCTAATCGAAACTAACCATTTGGTAAACGGTTACATTTTATACCCTATCCGATTAAGATTTTTGTCCCTCGTACCAAGTAAGAGCTTTTGCTTCAATTTCTTTGACCAATGCATCCTTCCCATAGGAATAGGACTGTATGTCGTTAGGAAATTTTTGTGCTAATTCCGTTTTTAATGAAGCATATTTCGCAGCATCTTCTGGATGTGTTCTCAAGTAATCCCGAAATGCGAGGTGACGAGCTACATTGACATCACCGGCTTCAAAAATATGAATTTGGTGCGTACGATCATCCCCACCTTTTCTAAAGTATCTTCGACCTGGCATTCCGAACTCGCCCATACATTCATAGCCTAGCCGCTCCATCTGTGGATTATATGTATCGACAAGATCAATTCGGTGCACGACAGGCATGATATCGATAATTGGTTTGGCACGTAATCCAGGAACTGAGGTACTGCCTATATGATGGATGTCTACCTGTTGATCACCCAATATGACCTTCAGATTCTTTGCTTCTACTTCAAAAAGTTCAATCCAATACTCGTTATAATTGACGACATTTACTTTCACAATCATTCCCCCTTATTACTAGATTAGGATAGAACAAAGCAGTCCACAACGGACTGCTTTGGTTTAACTCTAGCTTCTTTATAACATCATAACTTCATAATAAAGTAAACTTTCTATGAAAGACAAGAAGCAAACACATTATGCACATGAATATTGTCCACCGTTTTGGCCAGCTGCGCCGTCATCAGCACAAATGCATATCCTTGCTTCGGATACATCCAGACCATACAGCCGCCTATGCCGTTATGACCAAAAATATCTCGTTCGATGTACCCTTTGTGACGTACCGGCATTTTCCATACAAATCCGTAATCCGATTCGACCTCGTCAATATGAAGCGTCTGCGGTGTAACCATCTGCCTGAATGTCAGCGGCTGTAGAAGACGCTTGTCTTCCGCATACTTCGTTTCATTCAGCATGGCTTTCGCGAAGATCATCAGATCATCCGCTGTACTAATCAAGCCGCCAAAGGGCAGCTTAGCACTCATCAGCTGGTCCATTCGCCCCGCTATCGCTTCAAAGCTTCCTATAGGTGCCATTCGGGACTGATCTGCCCCTGGTTCACCAAAGCTGGTATCCTTCATACCCAGCGGATCAAAGATATGTGTCTTCAGATAGTCTTCATAGGTCATACCGCTGACACGCTCGATGATCTCCGCAAGCACGGTAAAAGCAATATTGTTATAGCTTACTGCCATACCAGGAGCAGCTGTCAAGGTACTGGATACGAGAGAAGTGAAGATCTTGGCATGATTCATACCGTCTGCTTCGAGCTTGCCTTGTGCCCACCTTGCCATATAGGACTCATCCAGCCCTGACGTATGGGTCAGCAAATGCCATAGGGCAAGCTTGTCTTTCCCCTGCTCACCGAACTCAGGGAGCAGCTCAGATATAAGCTGGGAGGGATGAAGTAAACCCTGCTCCCATAATTGCATAATAGCTAATCCAAACATAGGCTTCGTAATGGAGAATACCGGATAAGTGCTTGTACCGTCTATATTTGTTCCATGATCATGAATGCCATAAGACCGTAGATCAATAGAATGCTCTTTATCTGTGATGCCAAGTACAGCAGATGGCCATGCTCCAGCCTGCACTTTCTGTTCGATGTAACGATACATGGGTTCAAATTGACTTAATTGCTGGCTCACTCCTGATACCTCCATCTAAATATGTAAATTTGGGGCGATGTGTCGTGCTTTCTACTAGCCCATCACATATCGTAACACGGAAATTTATTGGTTACAAAAAAACGTCTGCTCCTGAGCAAAGGAAGCAGACGATGATCCTATGAATTTTCGTGGAGCAGAACCTTTAGTCAGTCCACTCTTGAATTCGATTCAGCATGACGCTGACCTCAGCACGATTCGCCATATCATTTGGTGCGAATTTAGACTGGGATTTGCCTTGAATCAACTGGTTATTGTACAGATAGGAGATGGAGGACTGGGCCCAGTGATTCTGAATATCTGTAAATGGCGCAGCTTTAACGGCCAACTCACTTGTCCCTGCCGTGAGATGCCTGGATAGGATCGCAGCTAATTCTGCTCTTGTAATGGGAGCATTCGGCTTGAACGTCAGCGCCCCGCTCTTATCCTTGGAACCCTGAATCAGACCGTAACTCGCAGCGGTTTCCACATAATCATAATACCAATCGGTCGTTTGGATATCCGAGAATGAGGGTGCCATCGTCTGAGCCATATCAAGCTGAAGTGCAGTTACAACCGCTTTGGCGAATTCAGCTCTAGTCATATTACGGAGCGGTTCAAAGTTGCCTTCGTTCGTACCGACAAGCACTTCACTTGTAGCTAGACGAATGATGGCGTTCTCCGCCCATTTGACTTTGGTTAATGCTGACTGATCTTTAAACCCGGAGATAATTTCTTTACTTGTTGGAGGACTTACTTTTTGCTCAGCCTGATCTCCCACAGTCTCAACGACTTCATTTACTTTACCTGTTCCCGATCCGCTTCCTGAGATTGTAATTGTAGGATGGTTCACACGATGTATGATGTTGATGCCAGGATTATCCGGCTGAATAATGATGGATTTGGACTGGGTTAACTTGGCTGATCCCGCCTTCAATGCACGAAACTTCACCGTTCCTACTTTTCCATAGCCCGTAAACAGCTTCGCATTCTTTGATGTAATGGCCTCGGCAATTTGTACGGTACCTGACGCATTCACTTTATTAAGCAGGCTCATCGGATTACTTGTCTTCTTAAAAACGCTTGGCGTAAGCTTGTTCTCTCCTTCGACAGGCGCAAGCAGTGCTTTATCAAAATTCAAGTGAACCTCATAGCCCTGTACTTTGCTGTAGTCTCCCGTAAAACCCTGCAGCCAAATTGCAACTTCAACAATATCTCCTGTCTTGACATGGTATGAAGAGGGCACGAGACGAACTATCGGAAGATCGGATTGGCTGTTCGAGGCTGAAGTAACGGCTGTGGATTCTGCAGCGAGCATGGCAGCAGGATACGAGCTAAGGATCAGACCACTCGCCAGTAGAATCGTTGCTAACTTCTTTGATAACGGAGTTTTCATCATCATGAGTGCAGCTCCTGTCTTCTTGTTATGTAAGGAGAGAGGACTAATAGTCCTCCCTCCAGCTTACTGTTTCTTTCGAAATTTACATATTGCTAGGATCAAATAATTACAGCTCGTAGTTGCCGATGATGTATGAGATGTCCAGCAGGTCTACTGCACTGTCACGATTGATATCCGCTGCAGAGGCTTTAGCATTTGGCCAAGCGGAACCTTTCGTTTTGCCGAACTCTTTGGCTGTCAGCTGCAGATCCACGAGATTCACTGCACCGTCATTATTAACGTCACCTGCTGTCAGCGGTCCAAAGTTCAACGTTTCACTGCCGTCTACGGTTACGCCTGCTGTTTCCGTAATGTGACCCGGAACAACAACGCGAACCGTGTAAGTTCCTTCTATAACTTCGATGGTATAAGTGCCGTCAGCACGAACCGTTCCTACGCCTGCTACTGAACCGTTACTATCGACAGCTTCAACAACAACCTTGTGCACGCCATCCGCACCTTGGTACCAAGTCTCACTGTAGTCGACACTGTCAGCGAAGGCTTCAGCATCGATGCTGCCTGTGATGGAGTATTGACCAGGTGAAGGATCACTTGTTACCGTTACAGTCGCTCCGGTTACATCACCAACTGCAATATCTGCAGAAGTACTGTTCAGTGCACGAATATTTGATAACTCGAAATCATACTCGCCTTCACTTGAGCCAGCGAAGTTAAATGATGCGAGTGCACCATCTCCGGTGTAACCGGACTCCAGTCCAACCAGCGTAATGACATAGTCTGTTTTCGCTAATCCATTACCGAGTGCCGTTGTTTCTTCATAAACGTATGGAGTTACACCTGGATTCTGCTCTTCCTGATAAGTTGCGAGAACCACGCTTGGTGCTGTTGTACCTTTTACTAGATCTTCATCATACGTCAAGCTGAACTGAGCGGAATAGAGATCCTCCACTTCGGAGAAATCGATATCCAGATTGAAGGATTCATTGACACCAACTTCATCGGCGGAAGGTTCAACCGTTAAGGAGATTTCACCTGGAGTTGGTTCTCCGGGTTCTTCACCGTCACTCTCATATTCGACAATATAAGAAGGGGTTAAGAATCCGTTACCCGCAAGATCATACACATACACTTCAAATTCATTCTGACCTTCTACGATGGGCACTTCGACTTCAAATTTACCATTTCCAGAAATCGTGCCTTCGACATATTCCCATTCACCGTCCACAACATAACCTGCTTCGATCACGATGCCCGAATAACTCCCTAGCGCGTCGATCATCAGATCTTCTCCAATTTGCCCAGAGATCGTGCCGATATTTCCTTCAACTGTAATTTGAGGATCGCTAAGTGTGGAAGTTGGAGCCTCAACATCTAAAATAAATGGGTATGCGTGTTCGAACAAACCTACGAGTTCACCATTCAGTTCAATCCATGGAACCACAGCGTAGACACCCTGTTCAAGCTCAGAATCTTCCGTTTCCAGATCATAATCACTTACGGTCCCATCCCAATTCTCAACAACATATTCACCGGATCTGATTTCATCTTCGACCTCATCAATTACACCAACCCAATCACCAGTATAAAGATCATATACATCAAGTGATATATAGTTCGTGTCTATGCTGGCATAATAATAGACATCCGTCACATCGCTGACAAAGTCTCCGTTTGGCGAGAAGTACTTCGGATCGAGTTCTGTAATTACCTCAGGATTCTTCACCGGCTCTCCTACATAGACGTTTACTGGGATTTGAAGCTGGTGACCGCCGGCTTCTGTCAAAATAATCTCCCCGTCATAATTGCCTTCTGGAACTTCAGCATTCATTGCAATGCTCACGTCAAAAGAGGATTCACCGTTCGCAGGAACGGAGATTGAATTCTCACTTACAGTAAGTGTTCCTGGCTCTGCTCCATACCATTGTGTTGATACACTGTAGGAAGAAGACTCACCGATCACATCACTTACATCAACGGTTCTGGAGGATTCAGCACCTTCACCAAGCACCCCAAAGCTAAGAAGACCGGTTTCATATGGTGTTTCCTCTCTCGATTCTACGGCTGTCGTCGTCTCCTGAACAAGCGCTACTGCTTTGGCTTCAAGCGTACTTTCAAGATCAATACGACCCGCCCCTTGTTCATTATGCTTGTGTCTATTGCCGTACAGGTCATTAATCTTCAACGCGTTATTCGTCATGAGTCCTTTGATTTCATAATGACTTAAAGACTCGTCCTTATCGAGCAGTAGTGCAGCAGCCCCGGCAATATGTGGTGCGGCCATGCTTGTCCCTTGAAAATCTGCATAAGCATCTGTGTAATCACCACCATAAGCAGGTACAGAGGATCTTATTGCGATTCCTGGTGCCGAAATATCCGGCTTAACTATATAGTTTGGCAAACTTGGACCTCTGGAACTGAAATCTCCGATATAATCCTGTTTCATTTCTGTATTTAATGTAATGGTATAACCAGGTGCTGCTTCGATTTTTGATTTAAGCGCTTCTCCATCTTCAAGTGAGAGGCTTAACGTAGGAATGTAGTCACCCGGAGCACCTAAGGTTCCTCCAAAGTTTCTTGGCTCATTGTTATACACGAGTGCAGCTACAGCCCCAGCAGCCTGAGCATTTACAGACTTCTCCGTGAAGGATATGCCGCCTCTTTGAATGAGTGCAACTTTTCCTGTTAAATCCTTATCCTCAAAGTCGCCTGTCGTGCCCAGACCTGCATATACCACCTCAAGTGCTTGTCCTTCTAAAGGAGTAATGTCGGGAGAGAAAGTCATGAGACTTCCGAAAGATTTAATCAATCCTTCTCCAGTCACTGTAGGTAGATTTAACACCGGTGCAGAAGCACCTACTGAAATGGGTATTTCAGCTGAACCTGGTGAACCCAGTGTATATCCATCCGGACCATCGTTACCGTTAGCAACAACTGCGACAACTCCCGAGAGAGCTGCATTATTTAAGGCTACAGAAGCAGGATCAATCTCATTGTTGATGCTGCTGCCTAGAGATAGGTTAATGACATCCATATCATCTAATACCGATTGTTCGATTGCTTCGATAACGCCTGATGTTGGACCTGATCCACCTGGACCCAGTACTCGGTAAGCATACAGATCTGCTCCGTAAGCTACCCCTTTAACCCAACCGGTATCTCCTTCAGGGTCTAATGGATTGCCTCGACCCGCAATCGTACCGGCTACATGGGTACCATGATCGGTCTGGGCATCTGGATCTCTTGGATCTGGTGGTGTTTCATAGGGATCGTCATCATTATCGATGAAGTCATAGCCACCTTTGTATGCATCTCGAAGAGACGGATGGTCATAATCAATTCCTGTATCAAGTACACCCACTTTAATCCCGGTGCCATCGTATCCGATATCCCAGAATTGCTGAGAACCTATCATTGGAGCACTGTCGTCCATATTCGGTGTCATGCTGTCCAGTGGTGTTGCAAACATCTCCGAATCTGGATAGACCGCTTTAACGCCAGGTAATGTCAGCAGAGACTCTACTTGATCCGCTCTTATGTCGACTGCATACCCATTGAATACGACGGAGTAGTCTGTCTTGATGGTTGCATTAAGTCGTTTGGCTGCCGAAGCAAAAGATTGCTGTTCCTTCTTAATCAGACTACGCTGGTCGCTTCTTGAGGAGCTTAAGCCTTGAGTTACCTTGGATTCGTGAAGGGCTACGGGGTCTTGGGATAGTTCTACAATTACACTGATTGTACTGGTGCTGTCGGATTCAGGAACAAAATTTTGAGGTGCACTCTGAGAGGATGAAAGACCGGATAGTTCACTGTTCGGTACCGGTTTTGATCTAGGAGTGGAATTCGTACTGCCGCCCGAACGTTCCATTGCTTCTAGCTTCTGATTATAATTTAATGATTTACCTTCAATACTAGATAATAAATTACTCTCGTCTACATTAAATATGGAAGGATCAAACTTCCTATTCGTTGCTTCTGCTCCGGAGACTACTGCGGGAAATACTGTGGAAAGGAATAACGTGGAGACAACCGATAATGACATCAATCTGCGTCGAATGGGCTTAGACTGCATACTACTCCTCCTATACGATTCAATGTAAGCTAAGTTTCTGCAATACTCTATCAATCTTCATGTCTTCTCCTCATCGCATGTCTCCTTTTTCGATAAACTTCTACTTATGTAGCTTGAAGTAACGCGGTTCGTTCTTCGAAAACTATTTTAATTCAACACGCTTAAAAACATTGTAGAATTTCCTGATATGCCTTATATGATGGTAGAATTGTTGTCAAACACCTTGTTTTTACATAAAACTCGAGCTATTTTCGTATAAAATCGAACATAACAAACTGCTTAGGTGAAGTTTTTTGACATCAATTCTAATCAACCATTGGTTGAATGCTGTATAATAGATAGATTTTTTGTCAGATCGACTCAGAATCTCGGAATCTAAAATAGAAAAACAGGAAATTAGCGCTACATTTTGTATCGAGCTAATGAAAGATTTAGTCGAAATGTACTAGGATAAATGCAGCTGTATATTACAACTAGAACATAAAAAAGCCCATATCCTCCTGATTCCAGGATAAATATAGGCTTCACTCACAATTCTTAAGTATTTAGAATGTAGAATTCGAGCTGCAGCAGCTACTGCAATATATTCCACACTGCCTTCAGCATGCTCTTCATTTCCTTCCGTGTAGACATACCCAAGGAGTTCTTCTTCTTGAATATATAATTCATTTTATTGCAAAAACGAAACGATGGAATGTAATTCGACAATTCCACATTCGTCTAGATCAATTCCATTTTTCTGTCATACCTTATCTTATCTTCGGTTAAAGGAGGAATTGAGATGAGCGGAGTTGTTGAATCTTACAGCGGTTACGGTATGGGTGGTTACGGCGGTGGGAATAAGGTCGGCGCTATTTTAGTACTCTTTATTCTCTTGGTTATCATTGCTGCATCCTTTGGTAAAGGCTATTTTGGTGGTTACTAATAATCCAGCATAGAATTTCTTAACCTGATATAAAGGAGGAATTGCTGTGAGCGGTTTAGTTGGAGGCTTTGGGTACGGCCATGGCGGCGATAACACAATCGGAGCTGTTCTTGTACTGTTTATTCTCTTGGTTATCATTTCCGCATCCTTTAAATGGGGCGGATTTGGAGGATACTAATAGACTGAGCAAAAAAGAGGTATTCCATATAAGGAATGCCTCTTTTTTGTGCTTGTTGTATCATGATGAATAAATTAATCCATATGAGATCCGCCGTTAATATCAATCTCCTCACCCGTAATGTAAGCTGCTTCTTTGGAAGCTAAGAAAGCAATTGCTGCTGCAATTTCCTCCGTTTCTCCCGGTCGACCAGCTGGAATTCCGGCGATTACAGCCTCTGCAGCAGACGCTTCCATCGACTTCCAAATATCCGTATTCACTAGGCCTGGAGCGACACAATTGACCGTAATACCGTCGCTTGCCACCTCACGGGCTAAATTTTTGGAGAATCCGAGTACGGCTGCCTTGGATGCGGAGTAATGAGCTCCTCCAAAGACCCCGCCTCCTCGTTTCGCGGACACGGACGACAAGCTGATAATCCGTCCATATTTCTGTTTTCTCATTGGTTCGAGTACAGCCTGTGAGCATAGGAATAATCCGAACATATTTACGTTAAAAACACGTGACATATCTGCCAGACTCATTTCTTCGACAGTTACCTTCTGCGATATGCCTGCATTATTCACAAGAATATCAATTCGTCCGTAAACTTCCATCACTTTATTCATCATCGCTTTTACAGAATCTTCACTGGTAACATTCAGCTCAACACCCAATGCTTCTCCACCTGCAGCTTGAATGGCCCGAACGGTATCCTGAACTCCATTCATATCAAGGTCAGCCACAACGACTGCTGCTCCCTGCTTTGCAAGGGTCATTGCAATAGTACGCCCAATCCCTCTTATAGATCCGCTTCCTGTAACAACAGCTGTCTGGTTCGTTAATTCAAACATGATGTAAACACTCCTGTACCTGTAATTTTGATTTCGTCATTTCAACATTGATTTAGCCGTAGATACAATGTTCTGCACGGTAATACCGTTCAACTCCAGCAGTTTCTCGTAAGGGGCAGATTCACCGAAGCGATCCTGTACACCAATCCGTCTGACAATGGCTCCGCCTTCTTCTGCGACCACCTCACTCACTGCACTGCCAAGTCCATTCAAGATGTTGTGATCCTCCACAGTAATGATTCTTCCGATAGACAAGCAATCGACCACGGCTTCCCGATCGAGCGGTTTAAGGGTATGCATATCAAGCAGCTTTACAGAAATACCTCCCTTCTCCAAATCTTCTGCTGCTTCCATAGCTAGATGGACAGTATCTCCGTTGGCAATAATGGCTACATCTGTGCCATTCTTCAGCTGCTTGGCTTTTCCGATCTCAAATTTTTCATTTTCATCATATATGACGGGAATGGTATCCCGTGTAAAACGCAGATAGACAGGACCATCATGCTCCGCTGCAGCGGCAACCAGCTTACGAGTGGAATAATAATCCGCTCCCATAATAACTGTCATATTAGGTATAGTACGCAGGACCCCCATATCCTCAATTGCCTGATGACTGCCTCCGTCATTTGCAGGGGTAAGTCCACCATGGGAGCAGGCGATTTTCACATTAAGATTCGGATAGCACACCTCCTGCCTGACTTGTTCAGCCATACGCAGTGACCCAAATACCGCATAAGTGCTAATAAAAGGAATCTTCCCTGTTGTTGCGAGACCTGCTGCAAGGCCTGCTGCATTCTGCTCAGCAATACCGACATTGATGTGCTGATTTGGCAGCTTAGCTGCAAAATCTGTCGTTTTACATGATTTGCCAATATCTATATCGACAACATAAATATTTTTGTTCTGCAAGCCCAATTCAACGATTTCGTGACCAAAGGCGTCTCTCGTCGCTATTTTCTTATTTTGCGTGTTTGTTTTGGATGTGTTCATCATTTCAAACCTCCCGCAATTTCTTTCATAGCATCTAAATATTCAGCTTCTTTTGGAGCAGCTCCATGCCAGCCGCAAACATTTTCCATAAATGAAACTCCTCTGCCTTTTACCGTGTTGCAAACGATACATTTAGGTTTACCATTCTGCTTGTCTCGGATTTCATCCAAGGTGCTCACAATCTGCTCCATATCGTGGCCGTCAATTCGTTTAGTCTCAAAACCGAACGCCTGGAATTTCAGCTCTAGATCAAGGTTTGGCATAATTTCATCGCAGGTGCCGTCAATCTGCAGATTATTATCGTCAACGAAGACAATCAGATTGTCTAATTGATACTTGTTGGCCGTTTGTGCGGCTTCCCAGATCTGTCCTTCTTGACACTCTCCATCACCCAGCATCGCAAATACCCTGTAATCTTTTTCGTCCCGTTTACCTGCAATCGCCATACCGACTGCACAGGATAACCCTTGGCCTAGCGAACCGGTAGAAATATCGATGCCCGGGCATTTTTTCATATCCGGATGACCTTGAAATGGAGAACCGTATTTACGTAACGTATGGACATGCTCAAAAGGTACATAGCCTCTATGCAGCAGGGCCGCATATTGGATTGGGCATACATGTCCTTTGGACAAAACGAACCGGTCCCGATCCTCCCATTTCGGGTTTGCAGGATCAATATTCATTTCCTTAAAATATAGAGCTGCGATAATGTCGGCTGCCGAAAAAGATCCCCCGGGATGTCCGGACTGTGCTTCGTAAATCATGGTCAGAGCAGTTTGCCGTAATTCAACAGCCATGTTCTTTAATTGTTCAATACTCGGTTGCTGCATGAATGATCACCTCATGTTTTAGTGAAATGAAAAATATAGACTTCGCATTTGTAATTTTGTCTACTTGTCTCCTAAGTTACTTTAAATAAAAACGAGTATAGAAGTAAATCTGCTTATTTATACTCGCTTATTTCTAATTTGGTTGTTAATCTGCACTTGAATAGAATCATACTAAAGTATCACTCGTATTTTTTATTGGAGCCTGACTCTCGGCAGTGTTGTTCTTGCCGGATTGCTTCACAAGAGTAACGACAATAACGGCACTTACAATCATACTAATTCCCAGAATAATCATTCCCATATTATGTGTTCCGGTAAGGTCATTGATGAACCCTACAAAATAGGGACCGAAGAAGCCTCCAAGATTACCGATACTATTAATGAAAGCGATCGCTCCACCTGCTGCAGCCCCTGTCAAGAAGGACGGCGGAATAGCCCAGAACGGAGAATAGGCTCCAAAAGCTCCGCACAAACTGATCGTCAACAAAATGAATGCGCCTACAATACTGTATTCAGCAATAAACACACTAAGGATCATCGCAATAGCACTTATGATAAGACATCCTGCTACATGCAGCCTGCGTTCATTGGTTTTATCTGAGCTTCTACCTACGAAAAACATGACAACCATGGCGAACAGATACATGGCTCCAAGCACCCATCCCATATTTTGCAAAGACAACCCTGTCGTCTGTGTTAATCCTTGAGAGATCGTCGGCAGGAACATATTTATTCCGTAGTAACCGAACATCCAAAAAAAGTATCCAAATGACAATATAATGACGTCACGGTCTTTGATTGCTTGCCAGAACGTATAGTTTTTCACCTTTTGCTTCGCTTGCGCTTCCTTCGTCGTTACGTCGATAAGCCACGTTTTCTCTTCATTCGTCAACCATTTCGCGTCCTCAATCCGATCTGTCAGATAGAAGTAGCAGATAATACCTAGCAGAATTGCTGGAATCGCTTCCAAAATAAATAGCCATTGCCAACCAGAAAGTCCTAACCAATCAATCTGGAGTAAAAATGTAGAGAGTGGTGATCCGATCGCATTCGCTGCGGGAATGGCAATCATGAAGCCAGCAATTGCCTTGGCATGATGCTTGGATTGATAAAATCCACTCAGATAATGAACCATGCAGGGGTAAAAGCTTGCCTCTGCTACCCCAAGCAGGAATCGAACGATATAAAATTGCACCGGAGTTTGGACAAAAGCCATAATGATCGCAATGAGTCCCCACGATATCATAATGCGGCTGATCCAGCGTCTTGCTCCGATTTTGGTCATCATCGCACTGCCCGGTACTTCTAGCAGAAAATAACCTACAAAAAAGATGCCGGCTCCAAAGCCATATACCGCATCCGAGAAGCCTAAATCCTCATTCATACGAAGTGCAGCAAATCCAATATTTACCCGGTCAAGGATGGATATTGTAAAGCATAGAAACAAAAACGGAATTAATCGAAGCGTAACCTTGCGGGTCGTTGATTTCTCTAGCTGCTGAATATCCATAACAAATTCCCCCATAAAGGTGTAATAATCATGCTATCTAGGTTGACCTGCGGTGGCGAACCTGCTAAATTAACCGCTTACAAAAACTAAAAAAATAAATTTCCTCTCTCCCTTCTTCCATGAACATTATACAAGTTTTTGTAAATTGATCTACTTGTTAACTTGTATCCTAAGTGTTTTGCATCCCTAGTATAAAACTCGCTTAATAAATATGTCAACACTTTATTCACGACTTGTTCAATAATAGGATCTTTTTCATAGAAAAATCCTCCGTTCATCCCTTCTTTGAACAGAGGATTGATTCATGCTATTCATGTTTCCAATAGCGGTCATATAGGTTTTGCATATGCGAAGTCATAAGCTTCTCCGCCCGATCTCCATCATGCTGCTCAATGGCTGAAATAATTTCTTTATGTTCTTGGAAATTCGTGTCTCTATAATCCGGACGGGTAACCGTGCGATCACGGATAAACTTCCACATTTCCTGCTGTTTCATGGCCTCCACTATAGCGGTTACAAACTGAAGAAACAGGTCGTTATGAGAAGCTTTAGCGATTTCGGTATGCAGTCTTTCATCCGTCTCTGGCACATATTCCCCTTGGGCTGTCTCTAATTCCATCTGCGCCACGGTCATGCGAAGAGCTTCAATCTCTTCCTTCGATGCTCTTAGTGCAGCATATTTGGCAATCAATGGTTCGATATTCATTCTCGCCTCAACAATATCCTCTGGTGCAATAGATTCAAGCATAAAAGACGTTTCAGAGGAAGCTGATTCTGAAGGACTCTGAGTACTCTTTACATAAACACCTTCTCCTTGACGTGAATAAATATAACCGTTCATTTCCAAAGCGCTCAATGCTTGTCTAATCGGCGCACGACTTACACCAAACTGAGCACAGAGTTCTCGTTCTGTTGGCAATTTGTCACCTATATCAAATGTTCCTGACTGTATTTGAGACAAGATTTGATCATAGATTTGTATATACAGCTTGCTGCTAGTCACTCGGTTGAATTGAATACAGATCACATCCCTTCTGCTTGATTTCATATTCTATTAGTTATTATTCAATATGTATTATATTATAGCAGTAACTTGTAAGACAACATAATGAGTATTTAGTATAAAAACAAATATTCCCCTTCCGCTAAGGTTGGAGTATGCTCATCACCATTGAATTGTTGTGATGGCTTATTCACCCAGTTTTTTGGAAGGGGATTTAATCAAACGATATATGACCTTGTAAATGAAATAGTTACTGCTTCTGGTTCATTTTATTCACCGCGCTAAACAAAGCCTTGACAGAGGATTTGGCGATATCGGCGTCAACGCCGCAGCCCCAGAATACGGTTCCATTACTGGATGTAATACCGATGTAAGAAACAGCCTGTGATTTGGAGCCCGTCTCAAGTGCATGCTCGCGGTATACCAGGTCCTTATATTCTAGTCCACAATGATTCTGAAGCGCATTACTGATGGCATCCAGTCTTCCGTTACCGTTACCTGTAATTTGTTTTAATTCTCCACCCGTTTGAATCGTTACAATTGTATGGAAGTCCTCATCATCCGGGAACTGGTATTTCACAAATTCGACCGGTACTGAAATGTTTACATATTCCTGCATGAAGATATCGTAAATTTCGTTTGGCATCAGCTCTTTTTGTGTACGGTCTGACACATTCTTGACGACATAACCAAAGTCTTCGCGCATCTTCGGCGGAAGATCAAGGCCATATTTCTGTTGTAAAATGAACCCGATACCGCCCTTGCCGGATTGACTATTGATACGAATAATGTCACCTTCATATTCACGGCCGATATCAATCGGATCAATCAGCAGGTAAGGAACGGACCAGTGGGTACGCTGCTCCTCTTCACGCCATTTCATCCCTTTGGCGATCGCATCCTGATGTGAGCCTGAGAAGGCCGTAAATACAAGTTCCCCGCCATATGGATGTCTCTCATCCACATTCATTTTCGTCAGGCGTTCATATACCGAGATGATCTGAGGAATATTGGTAAGATCTAGCTGAGGATCTACTCCGTGAGAATACATATTCAGTGCTAGAGTGACGATATCTACATTCCCTGTACGTTCTCCATTACCAAATAAGGTTCCTTCTACCCGCTGTGCACCTGCCAGCATCGCCAGCTCCGCATCTGCAACACCGGTTCCTCTATCATTGTGCGGATGGACCGACAAGATTACATGCTCCCGATGGCTTAAGTGTTCACTCATATATTCGATCTGGCTCGCATAAATGTGAGGCATGGACATCGATACGGTAGCAGGCAGATTAATAATCACCTGATTGTCTGCTGTAGGCTGCCATACATCGAGTACACTGTTGCAGATATCAAGAGCAAATTCTATCTCCGTACCGGTAAAGCTCTCAGGCGAATATTGGAACTTAAAATTCCCTTCTGTATCCTGGGCACACTGCTTCAACAGCTTTGCTCCGGATACCGCAATATCAATAATTTCTTTCTTGGATTTGCGGAACACCTGCTCACGCTGAGCAAGGCTTGTGGAGTTATACAGATGGACGACCGCACTTTTGGCTCCTCTAAGGGATTCAAAGGTCTTGCGAATAATATGCTCTCTGGATTGGGTAAGTACTTGAATCGTTACATCATCTGGAATAAGGTTCTGCTCAATTAAGGTTCTAAGAAAAGCAAATTCTGTCTCGGATGCAGCTGGAAAGCCGACCTCAATCTCTTTGAATCCAATGTCCACAAGGAGATTAAAATACTCCAGCTTCTCTTCAAGGTTCATAGGCACCACGAGCGCCTGGTTTCCATCTCTAAGATCGACACTACACCAGGTCGGTGCTTCGGAAATATATTCTTTTTTTGCCCAGTTCATGCTTGTCTTCGGGGGCATAAAATAACCTCTTGCATATTTCTCCACATTTTTCATCGTAACGACCACCCTTTTCCCAATAGTATGTACATCTGATTTATGGATGCAAAAAAAGCCTTCCATCTCTTCATAAGAGACGAAAGACTTTACATCTTACGTGGTACCACTCTAATTCATACCATAAGGTATGCACTCAGGCAGATACAGGTCCAGTTGCAATGAACTTATATCCCCTAATTGATAACGGTTAGGACTCCGGCTCCACCTACTCCAGTTCAGCGAGCTACTTCAAGGCGAGTTCCAACATTCCTATGCGGCTGTTTTGCACCGGACAACAGCTCTCTGATCGCTTGGAATTGATGTACTATTCCTCTTCATCGTATTTAAATATTGATGTCATTTTATACTACAAAATTGAAGTTAGCAAGTGAAATCACGAAAAAACTTACAAGTTCCGTAAAATAAATGACATCGAAGTCCCGAAATTCGAGAGCTGATACTTAACGTTTCTTCAACGAAAGGACATTTCCAGTTAATCCCAGCGCTGATCCAGCTTATCCGCATAGAAGGCAATGGCCTGTCTGTAGCTCTGAACTCCGGAATGATTAGAATTTTCAGCGATTTCCTCCAGCAGCAGCCTCATGGCGGATGCATATTCTTTGAGATTATACTGAACCATTGCAAGAAAGACTCTAAACTCTCTATGATTCGGGAATTCTTCTATACCTTGCCTTAATATGTTCTCGGCAGCTTCATACTGACCCAAGCTTCGATATGTACTGCCCAGTCCCAACAAAGCTCCTGATCTATCTTCTCCCTGTATCCCCATGGAAATGGCCTCCAAATAATAAGGAACAGCTTCCTTCTCAAGTCCTAATGAATCGTAAGTCCAAGCAATCTGATATCTTATTTGCGCCGATTGGTCATTTTCAATTGTATTTTTAATATGAAGTAGTCTTTCCAGCGCTTCTTCCTTGTTTCCTTCATTTCTTAATTTAATGGCTTCCTCTATTAGATTCATAATGAATACTCCTTCTCGCAGCATGCTTGCAGTTATATCTTAACAAGCTGTTTTTTCCCTGTTCATGAGTCCATCTACCCACTCATAGCATTCCGCAAGCTCAGCATCCGTGATACGATCAGATCGGTGCTCGAATAGTATAAGGACATCCGAATTCAGCTCCCGAATGGCGATCAGATAATCCTCGATCGGTGCCCAGCCATCAATAGGAGATAACCTCGGAAGCACCGGATGATGCCTTAGAACCGCGTTATCTGTGTAACGGGCATTGGATAAATGTATTAGCTTGGCATAGGGAGCGTACTTGCGAATTACTTTCATCGCATCAAATTCCGGATCGGTCAAGGACTGAAGAAACAATCGGGCCGTATCCAGACAGATTCGAATAGAGGGATACTTCTCCAGTAGTCGAATCAGCAGATCGGTTTCCACAATGACACTCGGTACAGCGTCAAATTCAAGAACCGGCGTAAAACCGTACTGCTCCCCATAATGGGATAATCTCTGAAATACCTCTTCACTTCTGGCTTCAAAGGATAGGTTCGAATGCTCGCTCTCCCATTCATACTCCGCTTCATTGTCAAAATACCACAGCTCCCAATCCTTCTGTGGATCCAGTCTTACCGGCTTAGGATAATGAAACAGTACATATTCTGGTGTTAATTGCTTATCACGCAAAAACTCCAGCTCTTGTTCAATGAAACGGAATGCTTCTTCTCTAGTGTTCTCATCTGATGACATAAAGAGCGCATCCCGCGAATCATGTTGCCCAGCACGAGGAGCGAAATGAAATCCATACTTGAATCCATCCTTATGGGACAAGGACAAAAGCCTATCAAAATCCTCCACAGACTCATATAAACAATTCTCAATTCCAAAAAAGTGACTCTTGAAATCCCTTTCATATTTACCGAGATCAAAACCACCATATTGTCCGATTAAAAATTGGGCAGGCATCTAACGTCTCTCCTCATACGTATAAGTGATATTTCTTTAGTACTATATCATATACAACCTCTATAGTTTGCAAAAGAAAATGAAAGGAAATATAGAGAAATATGGATATTCGGAAACGAAATAAAGTTAAAGAGATTAATAAGAAAAGGGATTGAAACCTGCTTTATAGAATTGATTTAGATAATTCATTTTCTTGGAGGGATGACTGAATGGCCGAATTGATTTATCATGTTGCAGTTTCACTAGATAACTTTATTGCGGATCAAGGTATGATCGATGGAAAGATTAATAATTCCAGCTTTTTATTTGATGGGGATCATGTCCCAGACTTTTTATCCGATATTCAACAATACGATGCCGTATTGATGGGTGGAAAAACATATGAGTTTGGATTTCAACTTGGTGCTAAGCCAGGTGAACCTGGCTATAAGGGCATAAAGCATTACATATTTTCTAACTCCATGCAGTTTGAGTCAAACGAAGAGGTCGAGCTTGTTAAAGGTGATGCAGTAGGATTTATTAAAAATCTTAAACAGCATGGGAACGGAAAAATTTGGCTATGTGGAGGTGGAGAATTAGCTGGGTCGTTGATTAATCATAAACTCATTGATCAATTAGTGCTGAAGGTTAATCCCATTATAGTTGGTGAAGGTATTTCTCTATTTGGAAGCGTAAAGCCACGTCTTAACTTAAAGTTAGTGGAAATGAAGCAATACTCTAGTGGAGTTATCAAATCAACCTACAATATCATTTATACTTAGGACTATTCTGGAGAACCCCGGTCTTTTTGTAAAGACTCGGGTTCTTTTTTTTCTTAAAGGGGGGTGCATCATATACAGAATTGGACCGCTATCATTTCTTCATTTTCTGCGCGGTTGCTGTGCAAATTCGTATTATAAATGATTTTCAAGCAAAAAAAGCTGTTTTCAAATAGTTTAACTACTTGAAAACAGCTGTATGAGTAACATCAGGTTGAGCGAATGGTTTGTTCAGTTTAACACCAACGGAACATATGTTCGATATTTGCAGCTTCGGAATTAGACAGGCGTCGCCTTGCTTTTCATATTATTAGTATAAATCCTGAATAAATATAAGTCTATATTTTTCCAAAAAAATCATCTATATTTTGATAGACCTGGCCAGGTGAATATATTAATGTGCAAGAATGGAGGCTAGCTTTAAAGTGAAGATTCGGTTGTGGAACACCAATCTGAAGATCCGATTATTTGGTGAATCGCTGTTCAACATGCTGTACTGGATGTACTTCCCTTTCATTACGGTTTATTTCAGCGAAGTGTTCGGATTACAGACAGCTGGGCTTATGATGACAGTGCCTCCCTTGTTCAGTTTGGCCGGCAGCTTAATTGGCGGATACATGGCTGACCGTTTAGGCAGACGTACAGTGATGCTTATCGGTACAGCACTGCAGACCATCATGTTTGCCCTGTTTGCCGCATCGACTCATCATGTAATAGATTATGCGGCTTTTATAGGAATTGGCCTGGGTTCCGCCTTGTACAAACCCGCCAGTTCCGCGATGGTCGCAGATCTGGTCCCGCAGAAGGACCGCAGACAAGTATTTGCTGCTTATACGACGGCGAACAATTTAGGAGCCGTGCTTGGCCCCGCCTTGGGCGCTGTATTCTTCTTCGAATATCGGCAAGAGCTGCTGTGGTGCTGTACCTCCATCATGCTGATCTACTGGGCTCTGATCTTTTTCTTCGTTCATGAGAGCAAGCCCGAATCTGTTACCCATCGTACATCCTCCCATTCATTTCTGAGTTTACTAAGGGAACAATGGACAGGCTACGGGATTATTTTCCGAGATAAAATGTTTCTTCTCTACTTGCTGGCAGGAGTATTCTCGCTCATTTCAATCATGCAGCTGGATCTTTATTTAGCAGTCTATATTACCAATTACGTTCCAGCACAGTCCTTAATCTCTATGTTTGATATAAACATCCGGTTGGAACATACTGAAATATTGGGCTGGGTTCTGGGCTTGAACGGTCTTATGTTTGTGCTGTTTGTACTCCCAGTCACCAGATGGCTGCGTCCTGTACAAGACCGTAACGTATTCATTCTATCTGCATTGCTGACAGGAATCGGTACATTTCTACTCGGACTGGGCACGAATATCTGGTACTTATTTGGCTGCACAATCATCTTCACAATTGGAGAGATCGTAAGATCACCCGTGATGCATAGCTTCATAAGCCAATATGCTCCAGAGCACGCCAGAGGACAATATATGGGAGCTGACCATTTGCAGTATATTGCCGGCCGTCTTTTTGCACCCATTACTGTTTTTTTATCTGCCTGGGTTGCACCGCTTGGTATCTTCAGCCTTATTTTTGCTTCGTCGCTGATCAGTGCACTACTGTACTATGCGTTATTTCGAGGACTTCAATCAAGGGGCGTGTAAATCGCACCAGCATCCGAAATATGGCATGCAAGTGCCTATAACTAACAAAGAGACACAGCGCTTGTGTCTCTTACGTCTTTAAGTTGCTGCATTCGCAGCATTATTCTGCCTGGCCTGAATCGAGTGAACTCCCATGACAACTGCGATCCATTCATAAGAATCCACTTCACTTGATAGGTTATCTAGACGATAGGAGCCCGGACCGAAGAAGCCAGAGGTTCTTGTAAAGGTCGCTGCTACATTCCCCGATTCATCCTCAATCGTATATTCTTTGGAGAAGGCCGGAGAAGTGATGGAATAGATTCCTCGTGAACCCGCATGATATTCATACCTTTTCGTCAAAAAGCTCATCTTGGCCCTGACGATGCCAATAATCTCTTCCTCAGGGTCCATTACATTCCACTTTCCCGAGAACGCACGAAATTTACCCGAATAAACCAAATCACGGGATGGTCCATAAATGTCCAGAGAAGTGCCGAAAGCACTCTTTAAATCGATACTTCCGGCTTCTTGACCCGTGCCATCCACAATTTCTGTCATACCCGAGCTGAAAAAGTTATTCCTGAAATTAAGCTCCATTCCGCTTCCCCTCTTCATTCTGAAATGCAACTCTTATATTGACTCAGATCCAGTCATACTTCTCTCTTATCCCCTGATGAAAGGCATGATCCGGATTCTGCTCGACCATCCTCTGAATGGCCTGCTTCCAAGTCTGCTGGATATCTGCGGGCTTATCCTTCGTAACAGACTGTTTGCTCATCACGCCCTTGAGATAGACCAGATCCTCCTGCAGGCGATCCAAATCCTCTAGAAGCAGCTGATGTGATTTATGACGCAGGTTATTTGTCGATTGCAATGGCTGCAAGAGATCACTCTCAACATACTGGTGGTAGTCCTGCAAGAGATTTGCCATCACTCGGGTAGATGCACTGTCTTGCTGTCTAAAGTAAGGCTCCATCTGCTGAAGCGATATGCTGCCCAGTTCCAGACTGCGTGCTGCCGCATCAAGTCGACTCACCACCTCATCGGTCTCTAGTAAGTCATCTGTCTTAAGCTTCTCTGTCAAATAGGCAATATCTTCTATCGGCAAAGTGAACCCCCTGCCAACCGCTTCATTCCATAATCTTTCGTTTGTTTCCCTTTGAGCCTCCTTGTAATCCATTAGATGAATATTCAGCGCTGCACTAGCAACGAGCAGGATCGATAGCAATCCTATGATTAGTTTACTCTTATGTTTTTTCCAAAAATACATCATTATCGTTCCCCTCACTTATAACGTCCCCGGATGCTTGTAATACTCAATCATCTTAATGAACTGTAATGAATAGTTGCTCTCCACTTCGCTAAGTGAAAATAATTTCCCTTCCCATTCATGAAGTGCAAACACATAATCATGTCTAACCTCATCCATGGCCGGTTTGCCTATGTATTGTCCTTCGTAATCTTTGAACTGGTCCTTAAATGCTGTATCAAACATGATCCGATGCTTAAATGATGCATGGACAAAAGCGTTAACCAGCACCAAGGTGTCATGACTCTTATCGACGACCAGATAAATATTGCCGCGATCATCTTCAATAAGATCTTTGTTGATTTGAATATCCATGTTCTCCACTCCTTTTCTCTTATTTATACTTACACTTTAATATAGCGCAAAAGTTATTTTTGAATGACTTGTTATAGCTAATATTAATTATAATACCATTTATTCTCATTTAATTAAATAGTTGAATGATTAATATTTTTTATCTTACTAGTTAGAGAAATTTAATTCATCCATGTCG
This sequence comes from Paenibacillus shunpengii, assembly GCF_042684905.1. Taxonomy (NCBI): domain Bacteria; kingdom Bacillati; phylum Bacillota; class Bacilli; order Caryophanales; family Paenibacillaceae; genus Paenibacillus; species Paenibacillus shunpengii. Next base: position 2,742,876 of record NZ_JBHUMJ010000002.1, read on the forward strand.
AAAAATACAGAATTGTGCGATTGCCCGAGAAATAATTCGTGGATCAGCTCTATTTAAACACTCCAACTGCCATAACAGAAGTTATAAGCATGTTATAACAGCATAATTTAAGAAACATGATCTACTTTGAATTTTTCATATGTTGTATTTTCTGAATATAGCTTTTAAATTTGATGGTTGACACGATTAAAAAACCCAGCTTATTAATCAAACTGGGTTCAGCTCATGAAGATTTAATTTATCGTTGAATTCCCATCTCGGTCAAACGAGTCGCCTTCACAAGATAAGAAGCTAGACTTGGGAACAATTTTGCAGCCCCAGGATATAGACGATTGGTCTTGGCAAAAGCCAGCTTCTGGATACGTTTAGCCCGTTTCAGCAGCTTGCCAAAATGATGGTTCGCCTCCAAAGTATACTCGCTCTGCCACTCATCATAGGTAATCTCAGATCTTAAATATCGATCTGTTACAGTCGAGCAGATGATAGATGATCTTAACGCGATAGACATGCCGTCACCACATAATGGAGGAATCACCATTAACGCATCTCCTATATGAGGGAAGATTGACCACGGCTCGGGAACCGTAGATAATTTGACCGGAGCAATGGATACCTGCGATCCTGGGGCAGGGACCCCTGTGCTCAGTCTGACCGACAGCTTCTCATTATCCTGTGCTGCCGCCTGTAATATATCGGATACGGACTTCCCAATACGCTGAACCGTCTTTAGTGGAAGCAGCGCAGCGACATTCGCCTTCTCTCCTCCTTCGATAGGAGATATTCCAACATAACCGCCTTCACAGAAATACAGCTCCACCCGCGGCTCTGTCTTGATGCCAGTATAATGAGATTTAACGCCGACATAAACCTCCGAATCTAGTGGGACATCGATCTCCATACCTTGAACAAACTTGGGTCTAGGGGTTCCATAGGCGCCGATAACAGATCGGGTATGATAGTGGACGACATCCTTTCCTTGCCGTACGGATACTCGATAGCTGTGGTCGTCAAGCTGTACAATATCCAGCACCATCGCTTTGGTTACGATGCTTGCACCCGCCTCGATGGCTTTTTGATGCAGCATCATATCCAGCTCATATCGGCTGATTCCCCAGGCTTTGCCTGGAAGGGCTGAATCGATCTCGCCTCCATTTGGCATGATGATCTTTGCACTGTCCATCACGCTGGGCTCCACTTGAAAAGCGAACGGATCAACACCCACATAAGCCAGCATCTCTAAAGTCTCCGGTGACATGAACTCCCCGCATGTTTTATGCCTTGGAAATGCTTTGCGGTCTAACAATACCGTGGTATATCCCATACCTGCAAGCTGTACAGCACATGCGCTTCCCGCAATTCCTGCTCCTATGACAATGATATCCACTTGTTGTTCCATGTGTAATTCATTTTGGTTGTCCATATGCCTCACCTTCCCTTCTTCTGTTGGCGCCTCTCTCTTACTGTCTTGGGATAATTACGGCATATCGGAACAAGGGCTTCCAGTTATAGGTCATGGATTGATGATCAAGCCGTTTTTGCAGCTCCTTCCAATCCGAGCCTTTGAATCCTTTTGCGACGGACAGCGGTCCATCATGCCGTATATAACGATTTCTCGATATGATCCGTGTTGTAATCCATACTGCTGTATAGGAAACGGTATGCCTGTGAATATCATTGATCACAACCCCGTATCTGGACGCACGCAGCATATGGGATACGATCTCAACGAGCTTCTCACCGTCAAAATGATGTACAAACTGGGAGCCTGTGACGATATCTGCTGATGCATCCGGCAGGTCACATACATCGGCCTGCAGGACAGTGACTCTGTTCTCTCCCTTGAATAGAGCCCTTGCTTCATCACATGCTTCTGGTGTCATGTCTACAAGCGTGATACTCAGCTGGACACCGCGTTCATCGGCCCAGCGAAGCAGCTTGCGGTTTACGTCTCCCGACCCTGCACCAACATCCAGAATTGACAAGCTGCTCGGCCTGCCCATCTCCTTCCACAGCTTCTCAACTCCATATTTCGTCGGTCCTGGAGCCGCGAAGATTTTATTTAATCTCCTTAAATGTTTGAGCGCTTCGGTCAGCTCCGCTCCGCCCAAGGAGAAATCATCCATCAATTCCTCTTCCTTCGCTCTCCGATCCAGCTTCCTAAAGATAGACATGATCTGCCTCTACAGATGAAGAACTGTACGAAGGAACATAGGTGAATCTCATAAGCTCAGCCGTTAACCCGGGGCCAAATGCCATCGCCACACCTTCTGCTGTCTCACGCCGCTGAGATCTCAGCTCGCTGCGCATCGCATCCAGCACAAACATAATGGTCACAGAAGACAGGTTGCCGTAATTCTTCAGGATGTCTCTGCTGTATTTGGTCTGATCGTCACGAAGTCCGAGGACTTCCTGAACCGAATCCACAATTCCTCTGCCACCCGGATGAATAGCATATAATTCAGGCTGTGGTGCACCTTCGAGCAGATAATCCATTTCTTCGGCTAGATGGGTTCCGAGCAGCTTGGGAATTCGCGGAGACAGATACAGATCAAAGCCGGTGTTTCCCACATCCCAGGTCATATCCTCGGCACAATCCGGTAATAGAACTGAGTAGCCCTTACCCAGCTGATAGTAATGCTGATGCTGATCTTCAGCCATGCTCACGACACATGAGGAAGCGCCATCTCCGAAGAATGAAGCGGCGAACAGCGCTTCCCGTTCCATCACGGGTTGAAAATGAAGTGTACACAGCTCCACACACACAACGAGTACTTTCGCACTTGGATCGCCTTGTACTACATCCCTTGCTGCTTGGATAGCTCTCAGCCCTGCCGCACATCCTTGGAAGATCAGTGGAATACGTGTCATCCGTGGGGATAAGCCCAAATGCTTGATCAATAGCACATCCAGCCCAGGTAAGAATTGTCCGGTACAACTGACGGTAACCAAATGCGTAATTGCCTCAGGTGCCGTATTTGAATCTTTAAGTGCTTTTTCCGCGGCCTGGATTCCAAGCGGGACCGCTTCTTTTTTATATGTATACATGCGCTCTTCCGTAGTTGGAACCTCTCGATCTTGAGTGTAAGGCAGATACTCACAGTCCTCTGGGTTCCCTGTATAGCTGGGCTCACATGTATATCTCATCTCAACACCACAGGATCTGAATATTCTTCTCGCGAAACGAGCCAGCTCTGGCTTCTCGCCGAGTGTTGATTCCATTAGCTTGGCTGCATCTGTCTGTGACAAAGCATGAGTAGGAAGTGCAGTCCCAAGTCCTATTATAGAAATACGTGAGTTTAACATATCGTTCATCCAAATTTTCCTCCTAATATTTGCGTATATGCCTGTAGATAGAGGTCAGTCCCCACACTCAGAATTTTGTACAAGCCCTTCACTACTCCATATCTTCTGTTGACAACGTACTTTTTAACCAATTTTAGTTACATAAAATGTTAATAAAACGATCATCACTGTGATGTTTTTTATATTTTTATCCCCTGTTTTAAAACTATTTACCCTTACCAACTCATTTGGAATCTTTAAAATAAGAAATAGGAGGCGAAAAACAGAATTCGCCCGCCAAAAATGTTGAGGAGGAAATTTATAAATGGAAAATGTTCTGGTCCAAAGCAAAAAGAAATTCCACTTTCGATTGCTGCTTGGAATCGTATTGGCATTCATCACATGCTTGATTGTTGCAGAGATTGCCTCGGCTCATGGTTACATAAGTGCTCCGCAAAGCCGGGCTTATCTCTGCCATCTTAAACAGAACACAAACTGTGGTAACGTACAGTATGAGCCCCAATCCTTAGAAGCAAAAGGTAATTTCCCTGCAGCAGGACCTGCCGACGGACAAATTTCAGGAGCTGGAATCTTCCCACAAATGAATGAACAGTCTCCTACTCGCTGGACGAAAGTCAACATGAATACAGGACCAAACACTTTTACGTGGACACTTACAGCCGCTCATGCGACTACTGAATGGAAGTACTACATTACTAAACCGGGCTGGGATCAGAACAAAGCGCTCGCACGTTCCGATATTGAATTGTTCTGTTCGATTAATGACGGTGGCAAAAGACCTGACTACACAGTGACGCATTCTTGTAATATTCCTTCTGACCGCAGCGGCTACCATCTTATTCTTGCCGTATGGGAAATCGCAGATACAGGAAATGCATTTTATAACACCATTGATGCGAACTTGAATGGCGGAGGAGGAAACCCTGGGGATACAACTGCACCTACAGCACCAAGTGGACTGCACTCTATGGGTGTTACTGCGAGCTCCGTCTCCCTGATGTGGTCAGCATCTACAGACAATGTTGGTGTCACTGGATATGAAATTTACAGAGGCTCCACATTGGTTGCTACCGTATCTGGTTCAACCCTGACATACAATGCTACAGGTCTTACAGCCAACACAAGCTACTCCTTTACAGTTAAGGCGAAGGATGCGGCGGGCAATGTATCTGCTGCGAGCAACGCATTAAGCATTACAACTTCCGGGGCGGGTACTCCAGACACGTCTGCGCCTTCAGCTCCAAGCGGGCTGCATTCCATGGGTGTTACTGCGAGCTCTGTCTCCCTGATGTGGTCAGCAGCTACTGACAATACAGCAGTAACGGGATATGAAATCTACAGAGGCTCCACACTGGTCGCTACGGTATCCGGTACTACCTTGGAATATAATGTCACGGGTCTTACTGCCAATACGAGCTATTCCTTTACAGTAAAAGCCAAGGATGCGGCAGGCAACATCTCTCCTGCGAGCAATACACTAACCCTCTCCACTTCAGCGCCGCCTTCAACGACAGCACCTGCATGGACACCAGGAACAGCGTATAAAGTGAATGATCTTGTAACTTACAACGGAGTAGTGTATAAATGCCGTCAAGCTCATACGGCTTTGGCTGGATGGGAACCCGCAACCACTTTAGCGCTTTGGATCGAGAATTAACACATATGCAGTGAGTTAAAAAGATTAACAAAACAAACAAAGCTCCTGCTTTCCTGGAGCTTTGTTTGTTTTATTGTTTTAATATTTTTTCTATCAATTCATTTTATAATCTCCTAAACTGCTTTAATCCAGAGTATATAATTACAGTCCTTGTTCTATTGCATATCTGCCCCAGTGAGGCCGGCTACCATCCCTGTCTGTAAATCCATACTCATCAGACAATCCCCATGAGCTGAGTGCAAGCCCACTCTTCTCATGCACCTTGGGATCTGCCGCGAGACACGCAGCTGCCTTGCCTACATAATCAGGTGTTTCCGAAGCAATGAAATGTGGCTCCGTACGCACTGCATCTCTCCAGTTCTCTTCGGTTACACCGAAGTAATCCAACATAGCTTCTGAACGCAAAAAACCGGGGGTAAGTGCCAGCGCTGTTACGTTATGCGGCTTCAATTCTTCGGCCATAGCCTTTGCCAGATGAATAACCGATACTTTGGCTAAGCTGTAGTAAAGATTACCTCGATATTTATCATCAATACCGTCCGTTATTTCTATGATTAACCCTTGCTTCCTTGCTACCATCAGCGGCGCTCCAAATTTGCTGGTGATCATGTGCGAATGGACTGCCCGCTTCTGCATCGTTAATCCATCCTCTAGCGAGTGCTCCCAGAACGATTTGGACCAGTCTGTCAGCGGATCACCTCCCCACACATCATTTACGAGGATATCCAGCCGCCCTTCTCTTTCTCGGGCGACTCGCTCAAACAGCCGCTCCACCTGCTCAGGATCTGTGTGATCGACTTGGGCTGCAATTCCAATTCCTCCTGCCTCAGTCACCAGCTCTGCCGTTTCTTCAATGGTTTCCGTTCGGTTCATATCCGATTTATCCTGGCGAGTACTGCGTCCCGTACAATAAACTGTGGCACCGGCCGCTCCCAGCTGAACGGCAATCGCCCTTCCTGCTCCGCGGGTGGCACCTGCTACAACTGCAACTTTACCTTTTAAGGATGTCACTTATTCTTTCACTCCTCTATTATTCTTTTTTCTTATACATCAGGACTTCTGTAGTCCTTCCTACTTATTGTAAATGTGAAATATGACAATACCTGTCGTAGTTAAATCCAATCATTTTCATGATACCTTTAGCTGATTTAATCAAGAGTATGTATCATTCAAAAAAACCGCTGAATGGAATTAATCATTCCTTTTCAGCGGTTATCGGATTATGCCTCTCAGCGATAAATATTTTAGGCTTTACTCTACTTCCAATTTTCTAGCTGCAGGCAGATCCGTGACAGTCGGTGCAGGAGATACCTCTTCTTCTGCAATCAATCCAGATTTCATCACCAGTAGAGCCTGCTTTTTATTGAAAAGTCCTTCCCATCTGGCAACGACAAACGTCGCTACGGCATAACCTATCAAGTTAATTGTCGTACGGAAATTCCCCATAATCCTGTCTGGAGCCAGCATTAGTGCAACAGCTGCGATGGGGATGAAGCCTGTGCTTGCAGCCGTTGCGGACAGGGCAACAAACGCAGAGCCCGGTATACCTGCCATTCCCTTGGATGTAAGAAGCAGCACAGCAAGCAGCACAAGCTGTTCGTACAAGCCGAGATCTGTTCCTGTTGCTTGGGCCAAGAATACGAGTGCGAGTGACAAATAGATTGAGGCTCCGTCAAGGTTAAAAGAGTAGCCTGTGGGTACCACCAAACCTACGACGGATCGATCACATCCTGCTTTCTCCAGCTTCGTCATCAGCTGCGGCATCACCGCTTCTGTTGAACCGGTAGCGAAGGAGAAAATAATTTCCTCCCGAATCAGTTTGATTACTCCCCACAAGCCAATGCCCACAAAGAGCCGCATTATGACTTCAAGTACGAGCAGGAAAATGAAGCATGCAGCCGCCATGGCCAGAAACAGCTTGCCGAATGAGAGCAGGGTCTGCATTCCATATTGACTTACCGCATAAGCCATCGCTCCAAAGGTTGCAATAACGGTCAGCTTCATGATGAAGCCCATAATTTGAAAGATAACTTTGCTGACATGATCGAGCAGATCAATCAGAAATTCAGAGGTTCGGCCCCCGATCCGAACGAGTGCAAAACCGAATAAGCAAGAGACAAGCAGAACCTGCAGCATGGCATTGGATGCGAATGCCGACACGACACTCTCAGGAATGATGTTCATGATAAACTCGGTTTTTGTTGGAAGCTCAGAATTGTTCGTGGCCTGTCCAACCGCGTCAACGGACAGGCTGGCCGGGTCCACATTCATGCCTTGTCCTGGCTTCATGACGTTTGCTGCCACTAAACCGACGATGAGTGCGATGGTGGTAACCACCTCAAAATAGATTAAGGCCTTTCCGCCAATTCTGCCGACGGTTTTGATGTTACCTACCTTTGCGATGCCAAGCACAACGACGACGAAGACAAGCGGTGATATAATCATCTTAATTAATTTGATAAATCCGTCACCGAGTGGCTTGAGTGCTATTCCGAAGGAAGGCCAGAAATAACCTACCGCAATCCCCAGTGCAATGGCCACTATGATTTGAAAAAACAATCCTTTGTAAAAAGGCTTCCTCTCCATCGTTTGTGCAACCTCCACAATAACGCCCCCATATCCATCCTGTTATTTTTTATAACTATATGCCGGGCGATATATGACGTCAATTTATCTAACATAATTTTGGAGAAATGCTTATTTAGCAAAAATAAACTAGGCATGCTACACAAAAAATACAAGTATATAATATAATTAATGGTATTAATTGTTATTTTATTTGATATTCACGTTACCTTCGCTATCATTCTGTCATTTCCATTAAAAAGAGCCGGATCGCAAATGCAATCCGGCTCTTTCCATAATCTATCTCCCTATTATTTAGAAGAATGATGCTTCCTATTTACAATAGACTCCAGCTTCTGGGAGATCATAACGCGTTCATATTTCAATTCCCATATCCGTTCGGTTACTTTGGCTTTCTCCGCTTCATCCTTCTCCAGACTTAACTGCTTAAACAAAGATAACAGCTCGTCATTCAGCGCGTCGAATTGCAACCATAACTCATTTCGCAATACCGGTGTATCCATATTCTTCTTCAGCTCTGTATAATTCTTCATCAAATTTATAATTTCTTGCTGCCATTCTGTGTCATCAATTCGGATCGCATAATTTAGGAGATCCAAATAATCATCTATTTGTAATGAATTCGTCATCCGTTGTATTGTCATGATTGATCCAGTGTCTCCTTTACTCTCTTTTACCGAGTATTATACTAGGTTTTATAAGAATTTCAAGAGGTCAAATGATTTTCATGTAAGAATGGATTCACTTCGGTTACCAATTGAGTCCTTACCTTTATTGTCTTTGTCTATATCATTCTAATCTAATTTAATTCACTCCCATGTGATATACCTCACATGTTTGCGTGACGCCGGAATTCATTAGGAGTAACCCCATACTCCTTTTTGAAGACACGGTAAAAAGAGCGCAGGCTGTTGAAGCCTGAATCAAAGGCGATATCGGTTACGGCATCCGTCGTAGATCTTAGCAGCATGTGAGCAAACGCCGCACGCAAACCGTTGATATAATCACGGAAGGAGACATGGAACTGCTCTGAGAAGATTCGGGAAATAAGATATTTATTAATGGCAAGCTCTTTTTCTAGCACATCCAATGTAAGGGGTTCCAAAAAGTGGCGATCTATATAGGCTAAAATTTTCTGAACTTCATCTACTTCTTTCAAATAATCTACTTTACGCAAGGATAGAAGGGGCATAGCGTGCCCTAGTATGACCGAGGTGTAGGCCTTCAGCAGGCGCTGCTCGCCCTGTTCTTTATAGAGATGATATAGCGTCCACATGAATTTATTCAGCAGGTCATTCTCCTTAATCATAGGACGACTCGGAGCAGAATGAAGCAGATCCCCTGTATAATCCCCCGGAAAGGCAGCATCGAAGAAGATGAGCATCATTTCGCTGTGCTCAATGGTCTTATAGCTGTGAGGCTGATTCGGAAAAATGAGGAGTATGTCCCCTGTCGTGAGCAAATAGGTGTCGCGGCTGATATTCGCCTGCACGCTCCCCGAAAGAATTGTGGCGATCTCGACATTCTTGTGCAAATGAAGCGGATACGTGTTATTCCTGGATATAAATGAATGGAACTGCTGGTCACGCTGTTGATATTTAATCTTCATATACGATCCCTCCGACCCAGTGTAGAAGCACCTGCAAATTTTACATATCACGTTAACAAAAACATAATATGAGCTTCCTCCTAAGTACAAGTGAAAAGATCAATTTTTGGCACGTAAGCGCAAAATAGTGGCAGGTAAATATTTACCAAAAGCCTTAAAGTATATAGTTGTAAGGAAGATCTATAAGGAGGAGTGAATGGCGGATACGTAACCTTCTATCTAACTAAACAAATCGAAGGGAGACAACTTGCATATGAAATCAAATCATAAGCGATTCAAAGGATTAATGTCTATCGGGTTGAGCTTTTCGGTAGCGCTTTCAATTATGGGTGTCCAAGCCCCTTCTGCTGCCATGGCTCTTGAGGCCACTAAGAAACCTGTTCCTGATGCCTCTGTTCTTGCATTTCCGGGTGCGGAAGGCGGCGGGGCTTATGCAACAGGCGGCCGGGGTGGAGATGTATACATCGTGACTAACCTAGAAGATTATAAGGAAAATGAGGAGCCTATTGAAGGCTCTCTGCGGTACGGTATCTTATCCACGCCGCAAGAAGGACGCACCATTGTCTTTCATGTTTCCGGCACGATTGAGCTTGAGAGCTCCTTGCGATTAAACAATATTAAAAATTTGACGATTGCAGGCCAAACCGCCCCTGGTAACGGCATAACGATTGCGGGCTGGGATACGAACATCAGCAATTCAGAAAACATCATTATTCGTTACCTATCCTTTAGGCCCGGTGCTACCAACGTATTTAATGGCAGTGATTCCATGGATGCACTCTGGGGCAGGGACAATAAACAATTTATAATTGACCACTGCTCCTTCAGCTGGAACACAGATGAGACCTTGTCGTTATACCGGGGTGAGAATGGGACCGTTCAGTGGTCGATCATCTCCGAAAGCTTGACACTATCTGGACATTCCAAGGGGAGACATGGTTATGGCGGCATAGCGGGCGGTGACAAAACGACATTCCATCACAATCTATACACGAGTCATACGTCCAGAAACCCCAGACTCGGGGGTGGATATGCTGGTAAAGCAGACAAGGATCATGTGGCCGTTGTCCAATTTGCTAACAATGTAATCTACAATTGGGGCTTCAATGGCACATACGGTGGAGGCTTCAATTTCACGAACTTTATGAACAATATTGAAATTGCAGGTCCCGGCACCAGGGATAATGTATCCGATCGAGTCATTGATGCAGGAGAGTCCGGCAAGCTGGGCGGCTTTTATATTTCGGGTAACCGGATCAACGGTAAGCTCACTGGCTGGCTGGATGGTTCATCGGCTTATGTAAAAAGCTCGGGTGACGCAAGTGGTGATCAGTTAACGACATTTGCAGCCGAGCCTTATTTATCCGCGGACAGCACAGGGGTTAATCACGGCGTAACGAACAAGGGCTTCGACCAGCATGTCCTCCAAGGCGTATTCGATGCCAATGAACATTTGCTGAGTACCATTCTTCGTCAGGCCGGAGCAACGTATCCCCGCCGAGATGCCATCGATGCTCGGATTGTAGCCGAAGTAGAGCAAGGTCTCGGAAGATATATCAATACGGAGCACGAGGTTGGTGGATATATTAGCAGCTTCGGTGTCATCGAAGATCAGCATTCGGATGGATATGATTCGAACCTTAATGGAATTGAAGACCAATGGGAGAAGAAGAACAAAATCTGGGGTGTTGAGGATGCATACAAGACCGTTACGCGTTCAGGCTATACTTGGCTCGAGCTATATATAAACAGCCTGGTTGATATGGAGCACGCTGCGGAGAACCCTGAAGCGAAGCTCCAAGCACCTTCTAATAATGAGCAATTTAAGCTCGGAGAACCTATTCAGGTTAAAGTCAATGCTGCTTCCAAGTTCAAGAATAAAATCGAGAAAGTTGCAATATACAACGGATCTGAGTATCTTGGAGACGCTGTGAAGAGAGGAAATACGTATCAGTACACGATCAAGGGACTGAAGGATGCTTCTTACTTTATCTCTGCCCGAGTGACCGATTCAGAGGGTCATGAGACACAAACGACAGCTGCCAGCATTCATGTGAATACGAGCGATCAGACGCTTGATCAAGCAGGCTGGTCTTCCAAGGACATCGGCTCACCAGATCTCAGAGGCTCGGGTAGTATAACCGAAGGAGTTCTGACGGTAAAAGGGAACGGTAAACTAGGCAAAAGCGAAGGCAGCGGTGAACGTTCACCTGAGCGAGATGCTGCCAAGGACGATTTCCATTTTGTATACAAGAAGATGAGTGGCGATATGGAGCTTACCGCAAAACTGGAAGACATCGGCTCAATCGATAACCACGCTTTTACTGGACTGATGATTCGTGAGGATCTCCGTATGGACAGCCCGGCGGCCGTACTTGGTCTATCTTGGGTGAAGCTGTCGAAGGACACCAGCTGGTCAGCTTATCTGGCCGGTAGAAATCAGGCGGGAGCCCCATTTGATGAGCTGACTGAGACGCTGGATAGTCCAGCGGCAGCTGAATCTGCCGGCATCCAGTTGTTAGCCGACATTCCTTTCAAAGTGAGCGGTGCCTCACAGGGATACTGGCTCAAGCTTGGCCGAAAGGGCGACACTTTCTATGCTTATGGTTCTACGAACGGAACCGACTGGAGTAAGATCGGGGAGAAGACTGTTGCCATGCCGGACTCCGTTTATGTCGGCTTTGCGGTTGACAGTAATGATGTTGCTAATGAAATTGAACAGTTGAATTATGCAAAGTTCTCTAATCTTTCCTTGACCGAGGGCTTTGATCCTATAACTAATTAGTTGATGAAGCCATCATATAATTCTTGTTCCTATATGCAAAGCGCCGGCTGCGACTTACAAGCCCCGGCGCTTTTATTATGATAATCAAAAACAAATAGCCGCAGATAAGCGGCTATTGTGGTCATTTTTATTTTACAATCGTATCAATATATACTCCCGAATGATGACTAGCTATCCAGCGTGTACAGTGGCAGATCTGCTGGTAGTGAAGCCGGACGCTTACACGTACTCTTCATGGTGTAGTGATGACCATCATCTGATGCGTCATGGAAGGCCCACATGGCTTCAAGGACATGATAAGCGAGTTCACCGCTGGCCCGGTGCTCACGTCCACTCCGAATGGCATACGCCATATCTGCCGGTCCAATTCCCCGTGTGTTCTGATCGTAGCCTGGCAAGAGCTCAACCTCTTCCCAATCCTGCTCTCCCATACGCTTCAGCAGTACAGGTCCGCCGAACGTATTCGGATCCGGCACACGAAGTGTCCCTTGTGTTCCGTAAATCTCAATATTAGGAAGCTGGCTTCCTCCAAAAATATCAAAGCTGGTTACAATGGTGCCGATGGCACCTTGTTCAAACCGAAGTAAACCTGCGACATGGGTAGGAATTTCCACTTTGATCTTCTGACCGTACTTCTTCTCACTGCTGATCGTACGTTCTTCAAGCGCCTTACCTGTCATCCCTGTAATGCTCGAGATCGGCCCTAGTAATTGAATGAGTGCAGTCAGGTAGTAAGGCCCCATATCAAACATCGGGCCTCCCCCTTTGGCATAGTAAAATTCAGGGTCCGGATGCCAGAATTCATGACCACGGCTCATCATAAAAGCGGTCACTGCTACAGGAGTGCCGATAAGTCCCTCTTCTATGATTTTCAGTGAAGTTTGGATGCCTGTGCCAAAAAACGTTTCGGGTGCAGAACCAACGAGCAGTCCTTTCTCCTTTGCAGCCTGAAGTACCGCAGCTCCCTCTTCCCGAGTAACCGCCAGAGGCTTCTCGACATAAACATGCTTGCCCGCTTCTATTGCCTGCAGACAAACATCTGCATGCACGGCGGGAATCGTCAGATTGATGACCAGCTCAATCTCTGGATCATTCAACAGCTCCTGAACACTGACCGCTCTTGGTATACCGTACGCCTTGGCCTGCTCTTCTGCTCTCGACAGGTCAAGGTCAGCACAAGCCACTAATTCAAGACATTCGAATTTATTACAGTTCTCCATGTAGATGCTGCTGATTTTACCGCAGCCGACAATACCTACCTTTACTTTATCCATCGAATGCTGTTCTCCCTTCAACCCATGTAAGGTCTCATATTAGATCTGACTATCGCCCATACCTGTATATTGTATTGCCTTACCCTGCTTCGCCGCAGCTGCTTGCTTACCCTCTGCAGCCCACAGGAAGCCACGAACCATGATTTCTTTGACTTGTGGCATTTCCACAATATCCGCGTGATGACCAAGCGAATTGTAGAACACTCTCCCTTGTCCCCAGCGCTTCGTCCATACGACGGGCATATCAACAGCACCGTTCGTAGAATGCGGCCCCTCTACAATCGGGAATCTTGTCGTAGCCAGCACCTCGACAGCGGGATCAATGTGGAGGTAATACTGTTCACTTTTCACTTGGAAATCTTCAATGCCAGCAAGCAGTGTGCTGGAGCTGTTCTTGATATTTACCGTATACTCCACTCCGTCGTTACCCGGATGGGCTACCCACTGGCCACCCGTCATAAACTGCCAGTCAACATTCGTACGGAAGGCATCACACATTCCTCCATGCAGCCCTGCCAGGCCGACCCCTTCCATTACAGCGGTAGAAACGTTGCTTGCGAGCTCCTTCTCAATCTCACCCATAGTCCAGCAGGGAATGATGAGATCTAAATTCTTCAGTTTCTCCGCATCACGATAGGCTTCAAGAGTATTCGCGACTTCCACCTCGAAATTCTGCTCCGTCAGCCATGCTTTAAACAATGCTGATACCTGTTCTGGCTCGTGGCCGTCCCAGCCGCCCCATACGATTAGTGCTTTTTTCATCCTGATACACACTCCTTAAACGTTATTGGATCAAACAATGGACTCGTGCTAAACAACTGATCAACTGATCAATACTCGGATCATTTAGAGATCTAAGCGATTAGGACTCTCTTAGACATCAGCCATTTCAGACAGCGTCACCCAGCGGCGTTCTTCCACCGAGCGCTCTACCGCTTCAAGAACCGCCTGACAGGCAACTCCGTCATGGAAATTGGGCACAGGCTGCCTATTCTCTTCAATCGCATTCATAAATTCCACAACCTCATGCGTGAAGGTATGATCAAATCCAATCGGATGTCCTGTAGGCCACCATGCCTCCGCATACTTATGAACCCCATCTGTCGCCATGACGCGGCGGAAGCCCTGCACATCCTCTGCATCATTTACAAAGTAAACCTCAAGCTCATTCATTCGTTCAAAATCAAACTTTACGCTGCCCAAGCTGCCATTAATTTCAAACGAATTAGTGCTTCGATGACCCGCCGCAAAGCGGGTTGCCTCAAAGCTGCCGATGGCACCGCTTTCAAACCGGGCTAAGAACAGTGTCGCATCATCTACGGTTACGGGTCCTTTTTCCGTGCTGCTATTGCCCTTCGCGGTAAGTCCTGTCATCTCTGATGCAATCGGACGCTCCTTAATGAAGGTCTCGCTCATACCGATTACTTCTGTAAACTCTCCAACCAAATAGCGAGCCATATCAATCAGGTGTGCTCCCAGATCGCCATGTGAACCAGAGCCAGCAATTTCCTTCTGTAGTCTCCAGACAAGCGGGAATTCAGGGTCCAAGATCCAGTCCTGCAGGAAATTCGCACGGAAATGATAAATCTTCCCGAGTCTGCCGCTCTCCACAAGATCCTTGGCCAGCTGAACCGCTGGTGAGAAACGATAGTTAAAGCCAATCATATGCTTAATGCCTGCTCTTTCGGCAGCCTCCAGCATTTCGCGGGAATCCTTAAGATTCAGGGCAAGCGGCTTTTCGCAGAAAATATGCTTGCCTGCCTGTGCTGCGGCAATGGCAATTTCTTTGTGGACATCACTTGGCGCATTGATATCGATAAGGTCGATATCTTCTCTAGTTACAAGCTCTCTCCAGTCGGTCACACTCTCCTGCCAGCCGAACTGCTGCTGCGCTTCCTTTACTCCCTTGGGGTCACGGCCGCAAATGACCGACATTTCAGGTTTCACCACTTGTGGGAAGAACATAGGGACACTGCGATACGCATTGCTGTGCGCCTTACCCATAAATTTATAGCCAATCATACCTACGCGAACAGAACTCATGAAATTACCCTCCTGTACGTTATTTGGATGAATCTCGAACGATCAGTTCAGCTTGTAACAAATATCTGGGATGCTCCTTAAGTACCTCGGACCCATTGGATGGACCTTCACATGCCGTCAGCATCAATCGTGCAGCCAGCTCCCCCATCTCATAAAAGGGAACTCTAACACTGCTGAGCGGAGGTACACAAATGTCCGCAGAATCCGAATCATCGTAACCGACAATCGCGGGGAAACGATGCTGATCCGGGAGTAATTCCCTCAGCCTCTGAAGCAGACCGACAGCCATCCGATCATTTGCAACAAAGACGGCATCGACCTCTTCAATCCTTTTCGCAATTTCATCACCTATGGCATAGCCGCTTCGTCTGCCAAAATTCCCTTCAAATAGAAGTCTGTCATCCCGTTCAAGACCCCTCTGCTGAAGCGCTTTCTCATAACCCTTGAAACGATCCAGACTGTTTGAATACGTGAGTGGTCCGTTTAGAAATGCAATTCTGCGATGACCTTGATCAATTAAGTGCTCAACAGCCATTCGGCTTCCTTCCTCATGATCTACATCCACTTCCGGGAAATTCTCCCCGTCAAAATGCTGATTGACCACAATAAAGGGATGCCCTGACTCCCGCAGCTTTCGAAGGGCTTCCCGTTCTCCCGGCTCATCCTTTGCACCGAGCACAACAAGAGCATCTACCTTCTGCATCCGGAAAAATGATTCATACTCCGGTGTTTCCTCTCCACTGCGAAACAGAACCAGAAGATCGTAGCCTTGCTCCCGCACCGTATTTCCCATGCCACTGAGTATTTCAGAGAAATAGTAGCTTGAGAACAGTCTTGCCTTCGGAATATAAGGCAGAACTACGCCAATATTCCCGCTCTTGCGGCGGGCAAAGCTGCGCGCGAGATTACTGGGCACATAACCAAGCTGGTTG
Organism: Paenibacillus shunpengii; assembly: GCF_042684905.1. NCBI lineage: Bacteria > Bacillati > Bacillota > Bacilli > Caryophanales > Paenibacillaceae > Paenibacillus > Paenibacillus shunpengii. The sequence continues at coordinate 2,759,065 of NZ_JBHUMJ010000002.1, forward strand.
GCAGCATCCAGAACTCTGATCCGCGTCTCTTCTTTAATAGGACCCACGCCATTCAGTACTCGGGAAACCGTAGCCTCAGATACACCCGCTAAATCAGCAACTTCTCTTCGTGTTGCAATAATAGATCCACTCATTTCCTTATCTAATGTACGCGCGTACATTTTCTCATGGAGAGGTCCGATTGTCAATTGATTTGATACATATTTTACAAAAATAATACGCCCATGATCTCTACCAGACCCTGAATAAATTCTTTATTCATGATCAGGTGTTATAAGTTCATGAGCGTATATATATGGATAACGGTTTGTACTCCGTTTACATCAGCCTTGATTCATTGCTTCTTTTACGGAGCCCGCAGCATTTTCCGTTTTACTCGCTTTGGGCTGCTTCTTCAGCGTGCTGCCAGGCGCAGATTCTGAGGACTGGGCTTGTCTGACTTTATGCAGTACCTCTTTGCCCGGAAGAAAATGCTGTGTTCTTATGTAGCGGATGGTTCGGGTCTTGGCTCTCATGACAATCGACTGCGTCTCGGCTCTGTCATCTGCCAGGTATCTGACTCCCCCAAGAATTTCACCTGGAGTGACTCCCGTGGCTGCAAAAATAACATCGTCCTTGCCGATCATATCCTCCATTGTCAGAACTCGATAAGGCTCCGTAATTCCCATCTTCAAGCAGCGCTGATATTCATCAGCATTCGCAGGCATTAATCTGCCCTGGATCTCTCCTCCGAGGCAAGACAGCGCTGCAGCAGCAAGCACTCCTTCCGGCGCCCCTCCTGAACCGACATAAATATCAATCCCCGCTTCCGGGAATGCCGGCGCCATCGCTCCAGCCACATCTCCATCACTCAGAAACTTGATTCGAACGCCTACTTTGCGCAGCGTCTTAATGATGCTCTCATGGCGATCGCGGTCTAGAATCATAACGGTCAGATCAGAGATGTTCTTGTTTAACTCAGTGGCCGCCTTGCGCAGGGTAACATCGATCGGATCCTCAATGCTGACTTTACCAACCAGCGCTGGTCCGACCGCGAGCTTCTCCATGTACATATCTGGAGCATGAAGCAGATTCCCTTTGCCTGCAACAGCGATAACGGATAACGCATTATTAAGTCCCTTGGCTACAATCTCGGTTCCTTCCAGCGGGTCCACAGCAACATCCACTTCCGGCCCCTCACTATTGCCTACTTCTTCACCGATATACAGCATTGGAGCCTCATCCATTTCCCCTTCACCAATGACTACCGTTCCCTTAATGGATACAGAGTCAAACATGGCGCGCATCGCCAGAGTGGCGGCCTCATCCGCACTATTCTTATCCCCCCTGCCCATCCAAGGAGCTGATGCCAATGCAGCTAGTTCTGTTACTCTGACTATCTCAAGCGCCAATTCACGTTCCACTATGATTCCACATCCTTTCTCCCATTTGAGTCTTATCATAATAGAATAGGAAACATAAATCTACCAAATCATCCCTTATTTTATAATGAAATGGATGAATTTTGAATGAATATTCCCTTCATACAAGTGAAGAGTTAACCGTTTCTTGGTCCCCATAGAATAATTGCAACCCCCGCAAGACAAATGAAGGAGCCAAGCCAATCGTAGAAGTCCGGTGTTTTCTTATCGACTCCCCAGCCCCACAATATTGCCATAATGACGAAGACGCCTCCATATGCTGCATACACTCTGCCAAATGTGGGAAATTGCTGCAGCGTAGGAATGATGCCATAGAGTACAAGAATTAAGCTTCCTGCAATTCCATAGAAATAATGTCTTCCTTCTCTGAGCCACAGCCACACTAGATATCCTCCGCCAATTTCGGCAAGTCCGGCAAGTATAAACAAAATGATAGATACACCCATTGAGATTCTCTACTCCTCTATAATGAAATGATCGGATTAAGTATTCATCCCGACGCTGTCATGCACCTCAATTTTATGTCATGAATTCCATTTGAATCGAATTCGCAGCTCAATAAAAAAAGGCAAAGAGCCTCATTCAATAATGAATGTACTCTGTGCCTTTTGTCTATTGAATTATAGCCTTAATGAAATCTTATCATGCTAATAATCCAGTATCCACTTATTTGGCAGGTAAATATTCTGTCGTGAACACTTCACTTACATCTAAATCTTTGGTCAGCAAGCCGATCTCCAGCAGCTGATCCTTAAGCTCATTCCATCGAGCCTCGGTCATATAGCCCATGCCGTTCGCTTCCGCGTCGTAGCCAAATACAAATTCTCTTTGTTGTTCTTCTCCAAAGGCAATCTCATCTTCTGCCAGGTTGGTATTAATTTCAAGAATCTTTTTATTTATCTGTTCATAATTCTCTTTATAATTGTACCAGCCTTCTACCGTACCGTTAATGAACGCTTTGACTGTCTCCGGGTTCTCCTCTAAATATTTCTCAGTGGTGTATACTACGGCAGCATATGGTTCATATCCGGAATCAGCAATGAGCTTCGTTCCTACCTGAATGCCTTGCTTCTCCACAACATACGGTTCACCATTAACGAAAGACTGGCTAGCAGACTGAGGGTCCTCAATAAAGTTACCATGCTGACCTGTATAAGCGACTTCCTTAACCGTATCCAGACTGTACTTATGCTTCAAGAATTCCCAGTAAGGCTGCCCTTGCTGAATAAATACAGTTCTGCCGTTCAGATCGTCAAAATCTTCAATACCGGACTCTTCATGAAACATGAGAGCCTGCGGGCTGATCTGAAAAGTCGTCGCCAAGGCGACGATTGGAATGCCTTCTTCACGAGCAAGCAGAATCTGATCCGCATGGGCTACTCCGAATTCCGCTTTACCGGAAGCAACGATCTGAATGGACGAGACCTGAGGACCTCCCGGCTCAATCGTTACGTCGAGATTCTTCCCTTCATAAATCCCGTTCTCTTCGGCTGCATAGAACCCGCCATGTTCCGACTTAGCGAACCAATTAAGCACGACCTTAACTGGAGTTACTTCGCTTGATTCGCCCGAGGCACTCGTGGTATCCGATCCCGTGTCTCCGCCGCCGCATGCGGTTATAGCTAACATCACAGCCAGAAACACTCCGCTTATCTTTGTTCTATTATTACTCCACTTTACCGGTTTCTTCCACATTACCCTTCACACTCCGCTCATCTTTTTTAGATATACTGATATTTTTCGAGTGATTTTCTGCTATATTTGACAGCTATTCGTCGGGGCTCCAGTAACCTTCATGAACAGCGACGATCTCATTTGCCAGCTCCGGGAACGGCCCGATCACTTCAATTTCTTTTTGTCCTCTGGCAAAGATCTCACGGCAAGGCATGTCAAAAGTCGGATTCTGGGGATCATTGCCTGTCAGCACCAGCAGTTCCTTCTCGGAGATGCCGTATACGACCCGCCCGATATTTCCCCAATACATCGCTCCTGCGCACATGGCGCAAGGCTCTGCTGTCGTATACAAGGTACATTCCCATAAAAATGCAGGGTCATATGTATGGGATGCTTTTTCCATCAACGCAGTTTCAGCGTGACCCGTACAGCGATGCTCCGTAATCTCGACATTTCCCTGCTCCAGCAGGATATTACCTTCTTTATCTACGAGCAGCGCGCCAAACGGTGTATTCCCACTCTCTCTGGCCAAACGTGATACTTCTACACAGCGCTTCAAAAATACAACATGATTCAGTTCCACTGTCTGACTCCCCATTTTCTTCTCCCCTTCACCTCTCTGAATATGATTTGATATTAGATGAATGACCAATTAACGTCAATTAATCTTACATATATTTATCATTTTAAATAATAAGTGTCGTTATTTTTGTGAAAAAGCACATATGCGTTCGAGATTAACTAAATTAGATCAAGAGAAAACTCGCCTAACTCTATGCCGATCATCATTTTAAGTAACACGAAATGTAATATATATGATAGGTCATAGGAAGAGTTATATAACCTATATTCAGATTGTTCATCTTAGCTAAAACCTCTCCGCAAACAAAACAAAGCTGCCGTTTCATCGGCAGCTCGCTATAAGTTTCATCTGATCCATTTTACATTGTAATTCTATTATAGCAGCACTCTCTTTATTTGCTCAGCAATAACCTCATAATGCTAGTTATTAAAGAAATGGTCTCCTTCCGTTGGTTACGCCAGCGAAAGTACATCATAGATGATCCTCCGGCATAAGGAAAACAGAACAGGTGAATTCTTTTCATAGCTGCCCCCTCTATTCCAAAGCCCGGCTAAGCTCTTGATCTGCTGGGATGGGTGCTTCTACGTTATCTTTGCTGCTGTCAAATTTAATCTTGATTCCTGGAATTAATCCAACAGTAAGCACAAGAACAGATAGGATGTAAGCCGTCAGTAACGAAGTATTGCTCATAACGACTCCTGCTAAGGAGGACCCGATCAACATAGCACCCATGAACATAGGGGTTATAGTTCCATTTACGCGTCCAATCATTTGTTCGTCTATTTTGGTAACGAGAAATGTCGAGATAATTACATTTACAAAAGCAAGACATAAAGAGCTTAAAAAGCTGATGACCAGGGTGAGCCATAGCCAACCTGATAATACCTCTCCAATGGTGGTGACCGCCAGAAGAACAACGCCTAGAACAAGCGTACGATTTTGATCCAGCTTGCTGCTTAATGCGGCCGCAATGCCTCCGCCGATGAGCAGCCCTAAGCCAGATGCACCCGTTAGATACTGAACCGAAGTTTGTTCTAGACCGAGTCGCTCCGTAATCAGAAAGATTTCTAAAGGGCTGATTAGACCCGAAGATAATCCCAAAATTATAAATAAGAGAGTCAGGAACTTTAGAGAGCTGGACCCCAGAACGTATTTCCAGCCTTCCTTCATCTCACTAATGAGTGAGGAGCGCTCAGCGGCACTCGGTTCGTCTTTGGGCAGAAGCGTTAATATGAGAGCCGAAGAAATAAACAGAACAAGGAGAGAATACATGGAAGCTTGAATTCCGAGTGTAGTATATATGAACGTTCCTACGATGGGGCCGAGGATAAGGAATAACGATTGTGAGCTCTGTGTGATCGCAATAGCCGACTGAACATGTTCCTCTTCCACATTTCGTTTAACAATCTTAACAGAGGACGGCTGAGAAAATTGACTGACGATGGATGATACAAAAGTGGCAGCATACAGTGCCTGCCAATATCCTGAAGCCATTACTGCCAGTATAAGCACAATCGAAAGTGAACTGAGAATATCACCAAGAATCATGGTCCGTTTGGGATTCCAGCGATCAGCAAGTGCTCCTCCAATAAAGGAAAATACAAAGATCGGAACGTATTCCAGTACAGTTATAAGCGATACAGCAATCGGATCCCCTTGGGTTTGATCCATAATAAAGTAAAGAATAGCCATATTTCTAATCCAGATCGCTAAATTTTGAAGAAGATCAGAAAAGGTAATTACAAGGAAAGCCCGGTTCTTAAACAGATTATTCATAGCCATCTCCTTTTTTAAACCGACTATTCGGTCTACTAATTTATAAAAGAAAAACTGATAAGTAGATATCAGTCCTTCATTATTTTACTTGTGCTTTGAATTCCTGTCAGCAGGTTTGCGATTCCTAGTTTATACAATCTGCGAATTTCTGATAAGTCTTTTTCATAATAAAGCGTACCTAACCCGTTAAATAATCCATTAATAATGTACATTAAATCTTGTGGGTCACTAGGCTTTATTTCCTCGCGTTCAATTCCTTGAATGATGATACGCTCATAGGTTACATAAGGGATACGTATAAGTGACAGCATTTCATCTAGCACATCTTGACTGACGACTTGACCGGAAACAAATTCATTAATGGCATGATTCAGCGGGTTTGCCAAATCATCTACATAGTGGTCCGCTAGACCATACAACTTGTCAACGGTAGTTTCGTACTGTGATTCCTTCTCCTGCCAAGAATCCATCCACTCTTGATTATTCAGCTTGATCAAGAACATGAACAGCTCCTCTTTGCTTTTGAAGTGATAATATATACTGCCTTTGCTTCGATTGTTAACGGTACAGATCTCTTCCATCGAAGTTGCATTGTATCCCTTTTGAGCGAAGAGTTCTTTTGTATTTCGTGCGATATCCTTTTTAATCTGAGCTACATCTTTTCTGCGTTTAACTTCGATCGATAACCCCTCCAAAAAACTGACTGGTCAGTCTATTAGTATTATAACCATAAAACAGTTGTTTTCCAATATGTACCTACTTACATATCACCATATTTACACGTAATTTGCAAGCTGCGTTAAACGTAAAGTTTTGCAAAGTTTGCTGAGAATGTCACCATCTTTCATAGAAAATATGACGACTATTCTATCGTCCTCGGCTGCGGACATGGTTTGATTTAATCGATTTTGGAATCGTGGTCGGTGCCTGCTTGCATATCCATTTTAGATAAGAACGGATCTTCGGGTCAGCCTGCAGCGCTTCAATGGAAGTCAAACCCAGAACAACAAGCTCCCTGTTCGTAAATAGATGGTGAATTTGCTTATGACATGGAATACAGAGATCCGCCGTCCCCTTGTAGCTTCCACCTAATTCACGTGGGGTCAGATGATGCTCGGTCGTTACGGGTACAATCCTGCCGCATAATTCGCACGGCTTAGCCTGCCTTACTGAATCCTTCACTAGCGATAACCGCCTCCTCTTACTGTTGTAATAAGCAAGTCTATTTAGCTTGAGAAAATTACTTGGTTGATATTCATCTTCAATCCAGAATGGATTTATCTACTTCTCACTGCGCACACTCCCCCTAAAAAAGGATGAAAATGCTAAACTCCTAAAAAAGGAGCTTAGCATTGATCCCTTCCGTATCCATATAAACTCTAATTTTGTCGGCGATTATTGCGCAATAATTGATTCACTCGTTCCGAACTGACTAACATGAGAAGTGTTAACAGTAATACCACAGCCGGGAACAGGCTGATGCCGAAGTTTGTAGCGATAAGTCCAAATAACGGCGGAAGGAATGTGGTCCCTGTATAAGCAACGGCCATCTGGTAGCCGATTAATTTCGCAGCATGCTCCTTGCCGAATCTTGCAGGTGTCTCATGAATAAATCCAGGGTAGATCGGAGCAAATCCGAGACCAATGAGAACGAAGCCCGCAAGAAGGAAGATCTCCGGCAGCGGCAGCAATAAGAACAGACCGCCAAGGACCGCTATGAGCTGACCTGCAAGTATTAACACCCGATTGCTTAATTTCAATGTAATAAATCCGGTAATGAAACGGCCGATGGTAATTCCGCCGTAATAGAGCGAAATCCATACTGCGGCAGTATCAGCCGATACATTTCTCTCCCCTACCAGATAACTCGCTCCCCATAAACCGACAGTCATCTCCACCCCACAGTAGAATAAAAAGGCAACCAGTGTGTACTTGACACCTGTCATCCGAAGGGGGTGCTGAGGTTTGGAATTTAGCATCTCCCTGGGCGCCGAGTGAGTGATGTCTTCGACATTCGCTTGTTCCTTCAGCTGATCTGATTGATGCAGCTGAGCCACCTTTTTCCACAAAGGAAGTGTGATGAAGAGCAAGAGTACAAGACTGAACTGAATCATGGAGACGACGAAATATCCATCTCTCCAGGAATTCTGCTCGGCGATATAATAAGACATAATAATAGGTCCACCGGTTGCTCCTATTCCCCAGAAGCAATGCAGCCAGCTCATATGATGCGCTTTATAGTTAGATGCTACATAGTGATTCAGTGCAGAGTCGACTGCACCTGCTCCTAGACCAAGGGGAACTGCCAGTATAATCAGCCATGCAAGTGAAGGTGCAAATGAGAAGCCAATCAGCGCTCCTGCGGTCAGTATACAGCTGAACAAAGTAATCTTCCCTGTTCCAAAAGCTTGTATTAGCCTCCCGCTTGCGAGACTTGATACAATGGTACCTGCTGCAACAATCATAGACAGCAGCCCTGCCGACTCAAAGGAGGCTCCAATATCAGGCTGCATGACCGGCCACGCTGCACCCAGCATGGAATCCGGAAGCCCAAGACTAATAAATGCTAAATAGATAATAATCAAAAACCAAGTTGCCATTTCTCCATCCCTCTCCTAGCTCTCATTAACTAAGTTCTGTATACTTGGGCTCTAACTCGTTCAAAGCCAGCCATTTTAATCCATCCGCATAATCACGAGCCACAGACGGCTCCAAAACAAGCTCAGGGCAAGTCGGAATTGCATGACTTATTAGATAGCTATTCCATTCGTTCAGGAACGCTTCTTCATCAATCTGCTCCTTATATATAACGATGGTATCGGGCGCCAAGACGGCGTTCACACTTTGCATGATGCGGCAAGCAGCTTCATTAAAGGCTCCCGTATCCAGAGGTTTGCTCCAATCTACATCGATAGGAAGATATTTAATCTCACCGGCCATTCCGTACTTCCCCTTAATGACTCTTCCACTTAGATACGTACCCATACCCGGCGGATATTTCTCCGGGAAGTATATACCGACGATACACTGATCATCAGATACTTGCTTCCGGTAAGCATACCCGCTTATAGCTGCATTGACATCGTTCTCGACGATAACAGGCAATCCATAAGCTGATTCCAGCTGCTCCGTCAATCGTACCCCATACAGCAGCTTATGACTTGTAACTGTAATCACTCCGTCAACAGATTGGCCCGGGATCCCGATTCCGATGACTTTGATTGACTCAAATTGCTCCAGCAACCGATCTATACATTGGAATACGATATGAGGGTTAAACTCCTGATAAACATGTCTCTCCTGCTTCAATATGTCTTCATTGAGATTCACTACACTAGCCTTGATCACATCTTCACCCTGCTCCTCCACCATATGAAGCACAAGCGCCAGACTGTAGTTATAATTGAATCGATAAGTAAGGGCAGGCCTGCCTCCGCTAGACACCTGAATCTTATCTTCAAACAGTTCTCCGCTGTCTACCAGATGCTTCACTAGTGAATTGATTGTGACAACACTCAGCCCTGTCTTATTTGCAAGCTGCGGCTTCGTTCCAGCTCCAATCTGTTTCATCACTCGCCGAATCATGTTCAAGTTCATCTGTTTCATTAGACTTGCACTCGCTTTTTCTATAGCGATCACCTGCTATCCACATATTAATAGACTTTATAAACATACTTTATAAAGTCTATTAATATATATACTGCATTGAAGGCTATGTCAATACCTTCTGAAATAAGGAACAAAAAACGAGGCTCAAGCAAATTGAGCCTCGGCTAATCTTTTTTTATACCTTTCGAGTTAACTTGTAAGGAGTTGTGTTCATATCCACTTCAGGCAGACTAGCTTCCTTCCCCCTGATATCTAAGATGCTGCGGAACATAAACACCAGATGCAGCAGCAGCAGACTGTCCGTGGACTTTAGCTGCATATTCAGCAGCCGTTCCAGCTTCATTAGCCGATAAGCGGCAGTATTGCGGTGAATGAATAATTTTGAAGAAAGCTCATTCATTTGACCGTGACATGAAACATAAGTCTCGAGTGTTAACAGCAGATCAGGATCAGCTATGACGGTCTCCTGTAATTTTCCCAAATATCGGTCGACATAGAGCCGCATACGCTCTGGAGGAATATCCTCCAGTATTGCAATCAGATCCGATTGCACAGCAGAGAAGCGATTGTCTGTCACAGCAGCATACCTCCTTCTAATCATCCATACCTATCAGCTTCGCGGGGTTAGTTGCGACCATCCGGTAAATATCATCAGGGGAGAATTGGTAATCGAGCATTGTCGCAATCATCGTGCGCATGCCTTGAACCGGAGTCGGAGCCGCACGAATACCATAGTCTGTTCCGAGCACAAACTGATCAATGCCTACTTCTCTGATTGTTTTCATCCATGCAGTGGCATTTGAGAAACGTCCCAATTCGGCTCCCATATCCATGTACTCTTTTTCGACGTAATAATGGGTTCTAGGTACATCCGGATACAGCCAGTCTACAAGACACGCTTCCAGAAACGCACCTCTTGCAGCAGCTGCCTTCTGCTGCTCGATCGTCATCTGTCCACGCACCGGATGGGCAATCAATACTTTGCTGATTCCGTACTCTTCCGCCAGATCCAGTAGTCTAAGCGCTTCCGGCACCGATACATGCCCTGTATTTAAATAGACCTCAGGACGCTCTGAAATCATTGATAATATTTCATGCAGTTCTTCTGAAATGGGTCCTTCCAGAGGTATGGATGTCGCAACAGGCAGCTCCTCTTCGGCAAACTTAGGGAAGGCATCTTTGAAAGGAACCAGCTTGCCATCAATCAGTGTGGACTCCCGCTCAGCAGAGAACCGGGTGCAGTGTGATCCGAAGCTGATGAAACGGCAGCCTTCCTCCAGATGCAGCGCTGTCCTTACAGAACGGGGATTAATACCACCGTGACAGGAATTCATAAGATAGCCGCCATAGGTATGTATTCCCGGCACATGTCTGTTAACAATCCATGCCATGCCTGATGCCCAGCCAAATACATCATAATAAACGATGCTTTTCATACCAGCAGCTGCGGCCTCCTGGGCAACCTGGATAGGGTCCATATGTCCTGGATTGGAGTTCAGAACGGGTCCCGCATGAACATGGCTGTCAATCGCACCGATTAGCAGCTCATCTGGTAGCTCCATTGATCTTCTGTAAAAGGACTCATTCCACTTGGAACGATCCAGTAATCGCGGTTGTACTGACTCTATCTTTCCTGTTACGTATGGATACTGGTTAATCATGACATGTTCCCTCCATATCAATCTTATTTTTTGCATGCTACCCTTTCACTGCTCCGCTCATCACACCCGCAATGATACGAGAGCTGAATGCGAAATATACGACGGCTACCGGAAGCATGGACATTACCATTCCTGCCATAAGCTGAGGATAATTGGTGCTGTATTGGGATTTAAAATACGACATTCCCAAGGGTACCGTTCGGAGCGATTCATCATTCAGTAACACAAGTGCAAATGAGAACTCATTCCAACAAGCAAAAAATTGTAATATAGCAACGGTGGTAAGCACAGGTACTGCTATGGGGACAACAATTTTAAACATCGTACCGCTGAAGCTTAGACCGTCAATAGCCGCAGCCTCCTCTATTTCCCTCGGAATCCCTGTCACATAACTGTAGATCAGCATAATCGGCATGGAGAGATTGAAGGCCACATACGGGATAATCAGTGTGTACCATTGATCAGCCAGTCCCCAATTTTTGAAGAGCAAATAGATGGGAACCAACAGAGCATGAATTGGCACTAGCATACCAAACAAATAATAGAAGATCATAACTTTTTTTCCTTTGAAATCAAGACGTGCTGCAATATAACCTGTTACGAATGAAATAATGATGATACCTAGAACGGATAAGGAGGTAACCCTTGCACTGTTCCATGACAGCTGCAGCATATTGGTCAGCTCAAGTGCTTCTACGTAGTTTGCAAAATGGAGATTCTTCGGCAGGCTCAAAATACTGTTCGCGAATTCTGGTTGTGTCTTGAGGGACGAATAGACAATCCAGACAAGAGGGTAAATACAACTAAAGGTAAAGATAAACATAACGGCATTAACTGCCAAGCTGGCGAACCTTGGGACGAATCTCTGAATACTCTGCTGTTTCCTAAGCTCTAGCTCCATTACAAGGCTCCCCCACTCTTGTTCTGACGTTTCTGCATGAATAGTGTACATAAGAGGATCATCAGCATGGTCAGAGTAATGATGGCGATTGCCAGCGCTGATCCATAGCCGTAACGGAAACGAAGAAAGGAAGTTTCATACGCATAGAGAGCCATGACGGATGAAGCGTTGCCCGGTCCACCGCCGGTTAGCGCAAATACATGTTCAAAACCACGCATATTGTTGGCAATACATAGGAGGGATGCGACGAGAAGTGTTGGTTTGGCTAGTGGAATCATGATATACCAAGCTTTGCGAACGCCCGTAGCTCCATCGAGTTCTGCTACTTCAAGTACTTCTTTGTTAATGGACGACAGGCCGGCAAGCATGAGTAGAGTAAAAAAACCGATATTCTGCCAGGACAACGGTATGGATACTAACAGCACAATAGGCCCCGTCAAATCCAGCCAAGATTGTGCCCATTCTCCAAGTCCTGCTCCACGAAGACCACCATTTAACAGACCGTAGTTGTAGTTGTAGATCATCATCCATAAAAAGGCGATAATAACGGGTGCAAGCGTAGAAGGAAAATAACTCATTGTACGGTGCAGCCCTTTCATCTTAACCAGCTTTGACATGAGCAGGAGAGCAAATACAAAGCCCAGCCCCACTTGCCCAATCAATCCATACACCGTCATCCATACATTGTTCACAAACGCATTCCAAAACACCTCATCCTGCAGCAGCTCCTTGTAATTGTCCATTCCAATAAACGTCTTCTTCGGCCCGCCTGTCCATGAATAGAAGCTGTCGCGAAAGGCTGCAAGGATGGGTAACAGGACGACGAAAGAATAAACTAACAATCCGGGAAGCAGGTATAGCAGAAGTAACCACCCCTTGGGGCGAAGCGCCTTTCCCATAAGTTAAGATCACCACCTACTCATTTTTGATCCTCATTTACTTAGGTATAGGACTTTTAAGGCTTATTTAGATAGGTCTCGTATGCACGCTGAGTGCGTTCTGCAAAATCCATAGGTGTAATGGATCCTGCCATAACTCCTTGGATCTCCGTGTTTATGACTTCTACTATGGAGGCATCAAACCACAGGTCGAAGATCTTAGTCGCTTCCGCTGCCGCACTAGCCTCATAGGCAGCGAGCGCTACGGGATGAAGCTTGGAAGTGTCAAACGTTCCGGGATCGTAAGCTGGAAAGCCGCCAACTTCTGCCATCAGCTTTGCGCTGGTCGCTCCTGTCATGTACTCAAGCAGCGTCATCATTGCATCCAGCTTCTCTCCAGCCTCTACTTTAGAGTTGATGCTGTAGTACACACCCGCTCCGCCAGATGAACTCAGTGAATGACCTAGTCCCCCTTCTACTCCTGGGAATACAGCTACTCTTGTAGTCTCCTTAATATGGCTTGGCGCATTATTGACAACGTTCATTGCCGACCATATTCCGCTGACAAAAGCTGCAGAACGTCCTTCGAAATAGTAATTGACCATCGTCTCAGTATCAATCGAATTGAGATCCTTGTTTAAGTAACCGGCACTAGCTAGATCACTCATCACAGTAACAGCCTCTACAAAGCCATTATCCGTAAACTTGGCGCCGCCTTTTGCTAGTATCGATTCCGTCCATTCAGGGCCAGTGAACCGGTCTGTCAGCGCACTGATCCAGCTGGATATCGCATATCCTTTGGATTTATCTCCATAGGAGAAGAGGTTTATTCCTTTATCAGCGAGTCTCTCACCTGCTTGCATCAATTCATCCCATGAGGATGGAAATTCGGTATATCCGGCTTCCGCAAATAATTCTGCATTATAGTAAATTAAATGTGTTGGACCTGCGGCGATCGGAATTCCATACACCTGACCATTTCTTGTCCCTGCATCCAGCGTTCCAGGCCGATATCCATCTCTCCACTCAGGTCGTTTCTCCAGCTCTGTATCCAGCGGAAGCACAATCTCATTATTTACGAAGTTGGTCATCCACGATCCAGGTACAATGAATACGTCCGGCATATCATCTGCTGCCGCAAGCGCCTGCGCCTTAATTGAATAATCCTCATTCTGCAGCTGCTCTTCTATCACTTCAATGTCAGGGTAATCTTTTCTGAATCTTTCAAGACCATCGAGCACGGCTGTATCCTCAGGACTCTTACCTATATTCGATTTCTGATACCTGTGCATTAATGTAATCGTAATTTGATCTTCGTCGCCGCTCATCGTTTCGCTATCTGTAGATCCACCACATGCAGTCAGTCCGCTCGATAATGCAAGGATCAAAGCCAGCATAACAGATGTCCTTTTCAACTCTCCCCACTCCTTTGTATTCATTTCAGGAAGATTTGGAATCCAAAATTGGATACAATCCGCTGCAAAAAAAATTTACTGAAAAATTTCTTTGAAATTCAGTATGGTTACTGACTTCTCCGTAAAATTTAGCGAACGCTCTATTTGCCATAAATGATCGGTCATAATCTGCACTGCTTCTTCTTCGTCTTTACGGATAATAGCCTTAATCAGCTCTTGATGATCTTGGCAGAAACTTTGATTGGTTCCGTATATTGCGATAATGACAGAAGTTAGTGATATTAATTCCTCTAAGAAGTGAAAATAGTAATAATTATCTGCCAGCTCAGCCAGCTTCAAATGAATATCTACGGTGACATCAAGCGCTCCTACAATGTCCCCTTCATGGCTGGCCTTATGTTCCTCCTGTACTAGAGCCTCCAGTGGACCGAGCTGTTCTGGCCTGACAATGGTACAGAGCTTTTTGACCATCGAGGACTCAATAACCCGCCTCATCTCAAATACTTCTCTCGCTTCTTGGGCACTGGGACAGGATACAAAAGCACCTCGGTACGGAATATCCGTAACCAGCTTCTCCATCGCCAATCGCCGAAGCACATTTCGAATTGGAGTGCGGCTGACCTGAAAAGCTTCAGCGAGCGAGTCCTCAACTAATTGTGTATTCGGAAGAAGCTTATGCTGAGTTATCGCCAATTTGATTGCCTTGTAGATTTCCATCTCCTTTCGCTTGCTCATATTTTCACTCCATCCTGTAGATTAGTTACTTTTCGAATAAGATTAAATTCTTAATTTGCTATTATGATAATTTTAGTGCTTCATCAGGTCAATATAATTAACACTATTTCGGAATTATGCACAAAAATTATGGATGAGTAGAGGTTTTTGTGTCTTCGCTTCGATCATGGAGCATCTTCACTTACACCGCATGTCAGTTTAAATTAAAAATCTGTGATTACTTGCAAAAAAAAGCTATCCCTGCGTTATTACGCTTTTAGGATAGCTTTAGTGTGATGCTTAAATTGACCATTCGGTGATTTATTTTCGCTTCAGCTTATTGGTTTGACTCATCAAATATAACAAATAGGGTGTTCCCAGCAGGGCAGTGACAATCCCCGAAGGCAATTCCTTGGGAATGATCACCACTCTCCCGATCAAGTCCGCACCAGCCAGGAGTATGCCGCCGATCAAAGCAGCGATCACCATTGACTTCCGATGGTTAGAACCAACCAGCATTCTTGCCGCATGAGGTGCAAGCAAACCGATGAATCCAACTGAACCGACATTAGCCGCTGCAATCGAAGCAAGGAGTACGGCAATGACCGCAACATAGATACGCGTATTCCGAACATGAAGCCCAAGACCATTGGATGTATCTTCACTGAAGGTCAGCAGGTCAACCCTTCGTCCCAGCCATGCTGCGAGCGGCAGCAGAATCAGGATTGCGGGAAGAATGCGCAAGACCTCTGTCCAGCTTCGATTGTAGGTGCTGCCTGCCATCCATGACAAGGCAGGTGCGACATCTAGCTCGGCATGGATAATCATTAAATTAATAATTGCGGATCCAAAGGCAGCCACAGCGATTCCAACGAGTGTAAGAACCGTTGGATGAAGCCCCCTTTTCCAAGATACCGCATAGACAATCGCAGCAGCGACGATTCCACCAATAACCGCACCGACAGGTATCCAATTCGCAGATAATGCCGGAAAGCTAACCATAATGAGCAATGCTCCAGCTCCTGCACCACTAGTAACTCCGACGACCTGAGGATCGCCCAGCGGATTACGAACGGCATTTTGCAGCAAGCATCCACTGACGGCAATCGCCATACCAGACAATCCAGCGGTCAGGAGCCTAGGCAGCCTGTTATCCAGCAGGATTGAGCGATACAATTCGTCACCGCCTCCGGTGAATAGTGCGGCTACTTCCGCAAATGGGATGTACAAGCTCCCATTCATCAGACTGACGATCCATACAAGTACCAACAATGCACTGAATATGCCAACAAGCAAAGGATATGGCAGACGACGCAGACTGGTCCCTGTCATCATGGAACTGCCAGAACTATCACTGCTGCCAATCATCGATCGGGATACACGCAAGGCAAGCCAAATGAGACAAGGAGCTCCAATCATAGCCGTTATCGCGCCAACTGGCAATTCACCGTATGCATCCACGAACGTGCGGGAAATGGTATCCGCACCCACTAGCAGTGCTGCCCCCCATAGGGCGGCAAGCGGAATTAACCCACCGTGCCGATTCACTCCGGACAAACGCACAAGATGGGGTGCAACGAGTCCGATAAATCCGATTGGACCGACCACACTTACCGTAACACAGGCTAACAGTACGGAAGCCCCCATAGCAAGGAAGCGTATCGTCCCTACTTTTTGTCCAATGGAACGAGCAGACTCCTCGTTTAGTGTCAGCACATCCCATTGCCGCACTCCCATGATCAGTACGATGAGCCCGCCTATAATCCAAGGCCATGTAAAGTTGACTCCGTCCCAGTCATTCTGAATCAGTGATCCTGAGCCCCATAAAAAAATACCTTGTGTCGTCTGCTGATTCAGCAGCAGCAGCGCACTCGTCACCGAGGATAGCACGAGTGTTACGATCATGCCTGACAAGGCAATCCGAAGCGGAGAACCCTTTGTTTTGCCCGCAAGCGCAAACACGGACAGGGCAGCTAGAGTCCCCCCGATGACAGCCAAGGGCAGGGCATACATATGCTGAAGTCCAGGCCAGAAGATCATTCCTGCAACGACAGCCAGATAAGCACCCGCGTTAACACCAAGGGTCGTCTCTGATGCCAGCGGATTTCGTGTAACAGTTTGCATCAGTACACCTGATACCGCAAGTGCTGCACCCGCCAAGAGACCGATCACTGTTCTGGGCAGCCGAACACTGCGGATCATATGATGTTCTGCCAGATCCTGAGGAGCTGCCAGAGCCTGCACGACGGTCTTGACGGATATATCAGCTAAACCTTGAGTCAAACTAAGAAATGTAAGGAATAAGAGTGATACAGCTCCTGCAATTAACATCCATAACGGCTTCCAGCCCCTCCGTGAATCGACGGAGGGGGCTGGATGAATGCTCGCAGGCCCAGAACCTTGAGCTCGATATTTCCCTAAATTCATTGTGTAAGCAAATCAGCCGTCTTCTGTGCCATGACCTGTGCGGATAATGGGCCGCCGTATGGCCACATATCACCACCAAGTGCATATACACGATTCTCTTTAACAAAATTCAGTCCGTTCCAGACCGGATTGTCCTTCAGCTGATTATCGATGACATTATCACTTTCTTGAATAATATGAAGGAAATTCGCATCCTCCAGAGCGGGCAGAGCTTCTACATCCGTCGTTGTGAAGCCGTAAACTTCAAATTGGCTTGGTTTATATGCATTCTTCAAGCCGATGTGCTCCAGAATCTTGACCGCAAGTGAATTATCCGTCGATATGCGGAATGTTACTGCATTCTGGTTGCTGAAGCCCATCGCAAGTGCAAATGGACGCTCTGTCATACCCGCTGCTTCCAATTTTGCTTTGGAGTCAGCATAGGTTTGATCCAGCTCACTGAGTATTTTTTCCGCTTCGTCTTTCTTGTCGAGCACGTCTGCAATCGTATTGAAAGTACTCAGCATCTCTTCATACTGATCTCCATCTCCCTCAGCAGGATAAGGGTCAAACACAAGCGTCGGAGCAATCTTGGTATAAGCCTCGTAATTGGAGCCAAGATTGGATTTGAGCCCGATGATGAGGTCAGGCTTCAGTGACGCAATGATTTCCAGATTAGGCTCCTGACGGGTACCCACATCCGTCACATCGGCACCAATTTCAACCGGAATATCAACCCATGTATTCATTCCTTCAATATCAGCAATCCCAACGGGCTGAACCCCAAGCGCCATCACATCTTCAGCATACAGCCACTCCAGTGCAACGATACGCTGAGGTACACCTGTAATTTCTGTTTCTCCGAGCACATGTTTAATGGTTCTTGTCTGAGGCTCGGTTGTATTACTATCTGCACTCTGTGCAGGTGGATTTGTTGATTCTCCGGACCCGGAAGTCTCATTTGAAGCGGTACCTGAACCACCTCCACAACCAGCAAGCACCAGAGCAAACATTAAAACGATGAACACCAAACTCTTTGCATTACGCACTGCATTTCCCCCTCAAACCTCTATGTATTTTATAATTAATACTAGATGATAATTATTATTGATAATGGTTATCATTATCATCACTGTTTACAATAATAGATACTCCACTAGATTATGTCAATATAAATTCTTGCTTGGTATAACAGTTCCATGAATCGTATCTTAATCACTTCTTAAGAACAACGAAAAAGCAGACCGATCATGAGGTTTACACCTGATGTTTGGCCTGCTTTTCCTATTTATATTTTTCATTTTAGATATGTTCCAGCTCTAGCAGAAACTGAAATGTCGAGCCCTTTCCTTCTGTACTTTGAACACTAATACTGCCTCCCATAAGCTCAACGAGACGTTTAGTTATAGCCAGTCCCAGACCCGTACCTCCGTAATTCCGGCTGATATCAGGATCTAATTGAGAGAAGGATTGAAACAGCAGCCGTTCCTTGTGTCTCGGTATGCCGATTCCTGTGTCTTGAACCTGTACCATCAGCAGTACTCGCTTGCGCCCAGGGATATGAACGGCTTCTGCCCGAATCAGTACCTCGCCTGATTCCGTAAATTTCACTCCATTGCTGATTAAATTGATGAGAATCTGCCTTATTTTTGGTTCATCACCGATCATATTGTACGGTATTCTTGTATCACATTCCTTCGTTAGTGTGATTCCTTTATTTCTTGCTTGTACACTGAAGAGATTCGTTACCTCATCTAACACGTCATGAAAATTAAATGAGGATTGCTGAACTTCTACCCGGCTAGTTTCCAGCTTGCTCAGATTCAGAATATTATTCAATGTTTGAATAAGTGAATCACTGCTGCTAAGTATAATTTCCGCATAGCTGAGCTGTTCTTCATTAAGATTCGTATCAACAAGCAGAGAAGCCATACCCATAATGGCGTTCATCGGTGTTCGTATTTCATGGCTCATGATGGATAGAAATTCGGATTTTTCCTTCTCTGCCCGTTCCGCCTCATCCTTTGCTTTCATAATTTCGTTCATTGAAGTCAAATCTCTGAGAACCACGACAGAACCCTTTTTGTCCTGATCTATAATAGAATGCACTTGATATTCAGCAATAAAAGTGCTGCCATCCTCTTTTCCAAAGACTGCCTCTTGCACACAAGTGTGCCCTTCATTTGATAGAATCGCTCTGTGAATCGGCATCTGATTCTTGTCGTACGGATAGTAGTTTTCATTAAACTGGATTAGATAATCCGCCAGCCGAGATCCGATTACCACATCCTCGTTCATTGACAGCAGCTTCGCACCCGCTTTATTTAAATACAATATCCGTCCTTCCGAGTCCACACCGAAGATCGCATCCTTAACCGTATTCAGAATTAACTCGAGCTGTTTGCCCAGATTCTCGATCTGCTTCAAATAGACGGTGCTTTCTGTTGTGTCCGCGGTAATGCCATAGACGCCTACGACACGGCCATCCATAATAATAGGCACATTGATGACGTGTGCTTCAAAGGCATGACCGGATTTATGCAGCATTTTGATATTGTACTCCTGGGGAATTCCTTTGGCTGCTTGAGCGAAGTGATAGTGAGTCTTCTGTAAACTGTCCGGATCAATTAAGGGTGAAAAATGACCTGTTAACAGCTCCTCCTGGGTATGCCCTGTCAACGCACACTGGCCTTCATTAACTCGAATCAGGTTACCATTAAGATCTAAAGACGCTACCCCAAGCGGGTTGTATTTAAATAAAGATTTATATTCCAGCAGCTCCCGCTCCATCTCCTCAGACTCTAGCCTCTCTACCTTCCTTACTGGACTCTTCGATGGAGAAGGGACAAATTGTACGATGACACACCCTTCTTCTTCCTCTACAAGACTGATCCACATGTCTGCTGTACTGACAACGCCCCGCTGATTCACGAATTGCAGCCGCCGGCTTGTTGACATTTCTTCAGTAGTCTTCAGCTGCTGTACAATATGGATAAGATTGAACTCCGTAGGATTCGGGTTCGCCATGATATCAAATAAAGTCAGTTTTGAGTTCGCTCGACCGCCGCTTATATCCAGCCAGTTCTCCATTGCCTTATTCACTTTGATACATACGCCATCTTCTTCCAACACAATTGCAGAGGGAATCGGAGCTCTGTAGAACAAACTTTCCCAATGCTTGCTTTTTGTAACTAAGTCAGACATTAAGTTCCCCCTCATTTTTTTCAAGAACTATTCTATTTATAACCGGAAGCAGCCGAATTCAAAACGAAGAAATACAAATGAATTTAATGATTTTTCATACGGGGATTTGATATAAAAAAGAGACAGCCTATTCGGCTGCCTCATGACTCATATTTGCCAATAGCAGTTAGCTTATTCTCACCAGTCAGCTTCGTAAATACGAAAGCTCCCAGGCAGGCTGTAACGAATAAAATAGCTCCCATGGGCACTGCGGTTGTTTCGTCAATTCCGACGAGAGGAGAAACGGCAGAACCGATAAGAAGCGGTACTAATCCTAATACAGCACTGGCGCTCCCTGCCCGATGTCCTTGATGCTCCATTGCCAGCGTAAATGTGCTTGTAGCGACTATTCCAATGGTAATCATATAAACGAAGATACATATTACGACGAGGAATAAAGGTCCGCGAAATGCGGTTGTCACTAAGAGCAGCAGTGTAGCACTGACGGCAACCCACACCCCAATTCTGAGTAGTGTGCGTTCAGGAACAATGCCGCCAAAACGGCCAATCAGAAAGCTTCCGAAGATGATTGCTATCCCGTTAATGCCAAATAATACACTGAATACTTGTGGTGACACCCCATAGATCTCCTGGTAAACGAAAGGCGTACCTGAAACATAGGCAAAGCTCCCGCCATGAACAAATCCGACGGTCAGAGCGTATCCAATGAATACCCTGTCCTTGAACAATTCTCCCATCGTCTTCACAGAATGTCCAAGCGAGCTTGGCATCCTTTTCTCTGGAGGCAATGTTTCTTTGAGACGCATCCCTATAATCAGCACGATCAATAGCCCAAACAAACATAGGAAATAGAAGATGGATTGCCAATTCGCTGATGGAATGAGCAGAATAGCTCCCCCTGACATCGGTGCAACCATTGGAGCTACAGCATTAATGACCGACAGCAACGCAAAAAACTTCGTGAGCTCTCTGCCGTCAAACACATCTCGTACGACTGCACGTGAAATCACAAGTCCAGCAGCAGCGGTGAAGCCTTGAAGGAATCTTGCCGCAATCAGCAGAGAAATATTAGGCGCGAGAGCACAAAATAGCGATGACAAAGCAAATAAACTGAGTGAAATGAGAAGCGGAATTTTTCGACCACGTGCATCACTGATGGGACCCACAATGATTTGACCTACAGCCAGACCAATCAAGCATGAGGTTAAGCTTAACTGAACCAATGAAGCTCTTGCACCCAAATCCTCTCCAATCTCGGGGAAGCTGGGAAGATACATATCGATATTGAACGGTCCTAATATGCCGAGCAAGCTTAACAAAAATGCTAATGCTAATCGCTCTTTACCTGTTGGATTATGCAGCATGCGCAGAAAACACCTAATTTCTTATGAAATTTAGCTTACGTTTGTTTCGGTCGTAAATAACAAGCCGCTGGCTTGTCCCTCTGAAGATGCATGCACAAGCATGAGATTCCGAAAAAAGACAAAGCTCTGAACATTATAAGCATTGATTGTCTATTTGTTAAGACATTTCTTTATCACTATGCGTTTCATCCATATAGGGCATAGTAGCTCAAGCTTGACCATATAGAAAAAAGCCGCCATGAAGGAAGGCGACTTTCTAATCCAATCTTTGATATTCAGGCGATTCAACAACCTCTTACCCATGTATTCATCTTAATCTATATCCTTACCTGTCCATAATCTTACTCGATCTTTAATCCATTCTGTATATTGCTGCTCCATTTCAACCGCGCCTTCTTTATCCAGCTCAGCAAGCATATTATCATAGATGGCATCAAATTGATCTGGTGCTGAGATAATGGCTTCGGGAATGCGCTTCTGAATAATATCCTGCGTTTTTTGGTAGATGACATTGTAATTTCCACTGTCCGTTGGGATCGGCATATTATATGCAGCCCCCCACTCTTTTATCGGGAATTCATCCTCGGATGGGAACAGTTCCTTCCAGGTACGAATTCCGTAGCCTGCAAGCACTTCCTTCTCAACTGCTGAATAACCCTCTTGAATCTGCTCCGGGAAATTGGTCGTGAAATAGTTACCTGTCGAATCCTTCACCCCGTCACCATAATGCGCTCCAAATATATTGTAGAGGCCAATCCCTGTTTCTTTGGTAAAGTTACTGTTATCGTTGTTTTTCCGATCTTGAATATCTGCCGGAATCTTCCGAACCCCATCCTCTACAACATAATGCTCGCCTTCGATACCCCAGTTTCTTAAAATTTGCCCTTCTTCAGAGGACAACCAATCCAAGAACTTGATAGCACGAACAGGATCTTCCGCATCCACCGTTATACCAATGCCATATCCATCAAAGCCCATAGGCTGAAAGTCTGCACGCTTGAAGGACTCATCCAAGGTAACTGGATAAAATCCATAAGTGTTTTCGTCTAGACCCGCGCTTTTAAGCGCATTCTCTGCATCGCTAAATCCCCAGTTCGGATCGAAGAGAGATAGTACACGACCGCTAGCGATCTTGGCCTTGTATTGATCATCCTTCTGAACAAAGCTTTCCTTATCAACTAGACCATCATTCCACAGCTTGTTTAACCAACGGAAATATTCCTTCTCTTCAGGTCGCTTGTAATGAAGCTGCGCTTCATAAGTCTCAGGATTAATAAAGTACTCTCCATCACCAGGACCACCGGTAGCCATAACCGCCGGGTCTGTCACGGTAATCATCCGACGCCATCCATCTGCGCTAAGTGTGAGCGGGATGGTCGGCTGACCATCTTCTGTAGTTGGATGCAGCTCATAATACTCTCTCATCACATTCTCGTAATCCTCTATCGTCTTGATCTCGGGATACCCCAGCTCTTTGACAACACGGTGCTGAATCGCAACTCCATTAGTCGCATCAAAATACGTCTGGTCAATGGCACCATTGGTTGGAAGCCAATAAATTGATGGATCCTCATTGCTGTACTTTAATCGATTGAAATGCTCACCATAAGCTTTCTTTATGTTTGGCGCATGTTCTTCAATTAAGTCTGTAAGATCGAGCATGGCCCCCGCTTCGACAAGTCTGGATAAGTTCCCTTTAGGAAAGATTAAATCGGGATATTCGCCGCTCGCAGCCATGAGTGAAATCCGGTCATTTCCGCCTCCGCTGGAAATATCGAACTCCGCATTAATGGTTACACCCGTCATTTCAGTGATCTTCTTGCCTACGGCATCCTGCATTCTGTTCCAATTGGGACTGGCATCTGCTCCGAAGAATGTGAATGTAATCGGCCTATCTTCATCTGTACTCTCGGGTGCATCACTCCCTGTGGAGCTGCCGCATCCAGCAGCCAGGAGTAAGGAGCTTGTGAGTAACAAAGCGGCGAATCTCTTTTTCTTCATATTATAACCCCCTATTTCTTATGAACTTCTAATCTTTTGGATGAATGCGTTTACAACAAATTCTTAATCACAGTATATGGAATAAATAGAACACAAACCTTGATTTTTCAGTCAGCAATATAGGATGATATAGACATGATCATGTACAGCTCGATGGCGGTTTTGTGAATAAGGTTCAATTAAATGCAACCCATATCGTCAATAAATGAAGTATCTTTTATCAAGAAAGGGCATGTATTTGTCATTAACGGTGAAACGGTCCATGGATACAAGGATCCGCAGGATTATAAAATCTGCGACTAGACAGTTTTAAAAAAAAGCATATGGATTATCCCCCAAAGCATTCAGGCAAAGTGATTCATCCTGATGGATAAGCGCAATATCTAATGATGAGTAATGCAAAAAAAGAGATAGATCGACGTCATTCTTGATGTCAATCTCTCTCTTTTGTTATTTTAAAACTATATTCAATAATATCGGATGTTCAGTAAATCGAGGTTTCTTCGTTCTACTCTATTCATCCTTAGGTTCATACTCATACCAATCGAAATAGGAAGGTGTAGAATGACCAGCAGGACTTGTCGCGTACATCGCAATCATAACCCCCGTAAAACCGCCAGCAACTTCTGTAGATAGAAAGGCCGTTTCTGCCGTTCCTGCTGTAACCAACACTAAACCAGCCGCATCACGAACGGAGAAGGTGAAGTATTCTCGATCGGCTTGAATCTCAAGCTGAGCAGGTCCTGAAGGGCAGTTATAATACTCTTCGACTTTCAAGGAACCTACGGTTCTTCTGAATATAATCTTCTTGCATCCATTCACAGAAATGATCGCCAGTTCATAATGGTATTTCTCATTCATATAAACAGTAAGTCCCGACTCTTCTCCATCTAGCACAGGCTCAAACTCAATAGAAGTCGTTACTCTGCTGTTGAAATGACTAAGCCTGCGCCCAACGTATGCTGGAGATCCGACATCGTCGAGTGTAACCGAATCTCCTCGGAGCGTTAGATAACCTGCCCGTTCCGTCAATGACCACCGATCCGTTCTCGGATTACGCAGAAATGCCCAATCCACTCCAAGCTCAGCTTGGTCAAAGTCATCTCTAATGGGTTTGTTTGGTAACGGATGCCCCATGAATTCTGGTGCTTGCATTACAGGCTCAACTCGTCCATCCTCCCCAATGATTGGCCATTGATCTGGAGTCCAAGTCACAGGTGCGAGAAATACCTCTCTTCCCAAATGGTGGCGCATTGGGTAAGAAGCCGGCCTGATGCCCAAAAACACAGCCCACCAGCTGCCGTCATGAGCTTCAATGATATCAGCATGGCCTGTAGCGTGAATGCTGCTCTTCAGACTACGATGAGACAGAATGGGATTATGGGGACAAGC
This sequence comes from Paenibacillus shunpengii, assembly GCF_042684905.1. Classification (NCBI taxonomy): domain Bacteria; kingdom Bacillati; phylum Bacillota; class Bacilli; order Caryophanales; family Paenibacillaceae; genus Paenibacillus; species Paenibacillus shunpengii. The sequence continues at coordinate 2,784,064 of NZ_JBHUMJ010000002.1, forward strand.
TTCGAATGGTCCGTAAGGCTCTTTGCTTCTCGCTATGGTCTCCATATGACCGTACTCGGTCCCCCCCTCGGCCAGCATTAAATAGTAGTAATCGCCTATTCGGTACAAATGAGGGGCTTCCGGATAGGCGCCTCCTGTTCCCGTCCAGATCAGACGACTGTCTGTCAGCATTTGTCCGGTTTCTATGTCAATCTCACATTGATAGACTCCATCCCCTTGATCTCCGGAACGGGTTGACTGAAAATAGACGCTGCCATCCTCATCAAACAAAAGGGAAGGATCAATCCCATCCTGTGCTACACGAATCGGGGCTGACCATGTTCCTGCGGGGTCCTGTGTCTTCACATAGAAATTACCGATGCCCCCGACGTTTGTCGTTACCATATAGAACCAACCCTGATGATATCGGATTGTAGGAGCAAAGATACCACATGAGCTCGGTACATTCGTTAAGGGAAGCTGCTCTTCTGTGGTGAGCACATGTCCAATCTGCTCCCAATTCACAAGATCGTTGCTATGAAATATCGGTACACCTGGGAAGTATTGAAATGAGCTGGTAACCAAATAGTAATCTTCGCCCACTCTGCAAATGCTGGGATCCGGATGAAATCCGGAAATAACGGGGTTTATGTACTGCATGCGATGCACTCCATTCTATCTTTTAACTTAATAGCTTTAGATGTACATCATTCTAGTGTATTCAGACGCTATAAACCTTGATTAATAAGTCACGTTTCTAGCACGATTTAGACCGGGATTTTATATAAACAAAAAAACGGCCGTATATAACAGCCGCTCGATCATATCAATCAGGCATCGGTTTAACCCTATTGTTAGACTGATCGGAGTAGAATCCCTTATCTAACCCAGCTACAGTGATCTGATATACCACGCATCGCATGCGAAATGTTCTGTATCCATCAAAGGCTTCGTTAAGGCCACAAAACCGTTCTTCTGATAGAATTTATTAGCAGCTACCATGTTGTTAAACGTTTCAAGATAACACTCATTGTAGTACAATCTGGCATAATCCAACGCCGCCTCCAGCAGCTGGCTTGCTGCTCCCGTACCGCGTGCTTCTTTGAAAGCATACATTTTCTGCAGCTCGCATATATGTGGAAAACCACTGATGGGTCCAATGCCGCAGCCCGCTATAATCTTGGAATCTTTCTCGACGACCCAATATTTAGAGCCTTCGTGGTTGTATAGATGATAGAAATCCCCCAGATTCGGATCTGTCCACGCCGTTCCCGGCTTATTCGCTCCAAATTCAATTAGACAGGTTCTAATCAAATCCTCCACTTGCTTATTATCTCTCTCTTCAATCTCTCTTAATAACATGATGTAAACTCTCCTATATGCATGGATAATTGAATAATTCATTGTTTCTCGGTGGACTTCTCTGCTATGTATCATAGTGCAAATCTCTTGATCAGACAATGCATTAAGCCATTCATTCTTAAGAACAATTGATGTGGACTATACTGGTGATAAATTCCTCTTCCCATCCTCCAACTCGCAGTACCTGCAAAAAAACAACTCATATCCTATCGATATGAGTAGTCACCAAGCTATTCAAGTATGCTATTCCTGCAAAGGCTTCGCCGCCTTCGTACAGGCTGCTTGCTGTACGGCTCGTATAATCCCTCCGTAACCGGTACAGCGGCATAAGTTACCGCAAAGGGCCTTCTCAATCTGCTCCAGGCTCGGTTCAGGATGAGCATCCAGTAATGTTTTGGTCGTCAAAATCATGCCTGGTGTGCAATATCCGCACTGGAATCCTCCTTCATCGATAAAGGCCTGCTGTATAGGATGAAGCTCATCATCATTAGAAGGTGCGAGACCTTCAATCGTAACGATCTGCTGATGGTCACATTGATAAGCCATAAGCAGGCAGGAATTTACCGGCTCATCATTTAATAGCACCATGCAGGCTCCACAGCGGCCAATCTCACAGGCTATTTTCGTACCTGTCAGTTGAAGACGATCCCGGAGGATCGTTACCAGTCTCTCGGTAGCCGGAACCGTCAGCTGAACATCACTTCCATTTATCGTACAGCTCCACTCCATCATTTCGTTTCCCATCATGATGGCTGCACCCCTTCCTTTTTATCGCTGAATACGGGCTTGATCAGCTTCTCTCTCTGAACAGGCAGCTTATTAAGCCAGACTCCGGTTGCCTGATATATAGCACTGACAATAGCAGGAGCCAGAGCAACAGATCCAATCTCTCCTATGCCCCTCGGTCCGAATGGATCATTTTCCGGCAAATTTTCAATCGCCTCTACATCCAGTCTTTTTTGCATATCTTGAATAGTTGGAATGAGATACGTGTCCAGATTTGTTGTCATGTATTCACTATTCTCCATGAGGGAATCTTCCATCAGTGTAAACCCGAGGGCCATCCCGCTGCCGCCTTCAATCTGGCCGACATAACCCATGGGATTCATAACCGGACCCGCCGCTACGACATGTCTGATGTCATCAACCTTCACTTGACCTGACAAGGTATTCACCTCAACCTCTGCCATAACCGCGGCATAGGTATATAAATAATGTCCACCAACGACTTCGTCAGGGGTTGTGGGATAGTCAAATTTGGTATCGAAGGTGAGCTCTTCAGCTGACGCAAGCTGTGTGATTTCTAGAAATGACAGAACCCTGTATTGATCCTGTCCATTCTCCCGGCCCCTGCGCCAAATTCCCCCTGGTCCGGTGACAAGCTCATGTGCGGGAATCCCGGTCGCTTCGCTGGTGAGACGAGTGATCTTGTCTCGGAACGGTGACTTTAACCGCTGCAATGCCATCCAAGCCATCGTGGTTGACCGGGAAGCCGTGCTCGAACCGCTGTGCGGTACACGATCGGTATCTCCAATTACAATCTCAAGATCCTCCCGGACACAGTCAAACAGCTCACACAGCATGATCTCGAGGGTCGATACGAGTCCCTGCCCAAATTCCTCGTAGCTGAAGGCCGCCTCAATCTTCCCCTCCTCATTCAGCCGCAATCTGCCTCCCGCAGGATCGGGAATGCCATAACCAAGACCCGCTCCGTGCATTGCTATCGCAGCACCCTTCCCTTTACGGATCCAAGGTGGAAGCTCGGTACGCTCCTCATGTATCCATAGATCTGAATGATGAACGGCTTCCCATACTTCCTGCAGCCCGTTTGTAACCAGAATTTGCTGACCAAGTGGTCCTGGATCACCATTACTTCTAAGGTTCCGTCTTCTTAGCTCCCATGGATCTATCCCCAGCTGTGCAGCAGCACGATCCATCTGTCCTTCCATAGCAAAGATCGCCTGATTCCCGCCGAACCCTCTGAACTCACCCGAAACTCCATTATTGGTATAGACCGATAGCCCTTCCACATCTACATGTGGAATTGAATAAGGGCCCATGGAATGCTCTGTCGCAAAGTTCAATACAGGCGCACCAAGCGTCGCATAGGCTCCTGTATCGGCTGTAATTCTTACACGATGAGCGGTTATCAACCCTTCCTTCGTAAATCCGGTCTCCATCACAATCTTCATCGGATGCCGTTTCAAGCCGGCACGCACAGACTCTTTGCGAGAATTATGAATTTTGACTGGACGTTTGGTTCTTAGGGCCAGCAGCGCACCGTAGGGTTGAACATTCAGTTCATCCTTGCCTCCAAACGATCCGCCTATTGGGCTTGAGACGACCCGAATCATTTCCTCATCCATATTTAAAATACGGGATAGCTGCATTCTGTCTTTGTAACCATGCTGGGTCGGTGCGTACACACTGAGTCTGCCGTTCTCTTCCGGAACGAACAGTCCTCCCTCTGTTTCCATATAGGTGTGCATTTGACGAGGCGTATAGTATGTCTCTCTGATGATATGCTCTGTTTCTGTAAACGCAGCTTCCGCATTCCCTCTCTTCACTTCCGTACGATGCAAAATATTGCCATGCGGGTGGAGCTTAGGCGCATCTGGAGCAAGCGCTGCTTCTGGGGAGCTGAGTGGTGACATCACTTCATATTCGACCTTGATCAGCTTAAGCGCAGCTTCCGCTATTTCCAGTGTGTCTGCAGCTACTGCTGCGACGGCATCTCCTGTGTAACGAACCAATTCATCACAGAAGACAGGCTGATCAGGGGTAGCGATGCCGAAGGCGTTCATCCCTGGAACATCCTTATGGGTAAGCACAGCTTGCACACCAGGAAGACCTTCAGCAGCCACAGTATCTACACTAACGATCCTCGCATAGGGATGGATGCTTCGAAGTACCCTTCCATACAGCATGCCTGGAAGTGATTTATCGGTTAAATACTGTAGTGTACCCGTTACTTTTTCTTTGCCATCTGGTCGGGTATACCATCTCTTTCCACTGTTTTCCTTGTTTAGCCGCATTAAGCTTCACACTCCTTCTCCCATAGACACCTGTTTCATGGACTTCCATAATCCGGATACAATCAGATTCGAAGCCAACTGCTTGCGGTAAGCTTCTGAGGCGTACAAATCTGAATAGGTTACGAACTCCGCTTCAATCGTTTCAGCAAGCTTGGTTAGAGAGGACTCCTCCAGCTTGTGTCCGCTCAGCAAGGCTTCACTTTCTCTAAGCCTCATCGCTTGACCGGAGCCTCCGCCTGCTGCAATCGCTATGGAATCCCACGTGCCTGCCTCATTTATAAATCCATGAACTGCAACGGTCACTAATGAAGGAGTAAAAGCTTCTCTTCTGCCGATTTTGTGGAAGAAGGAGACAGGTCGGTATTTCTGACCATGCGTATGGATTCTCATCTCTAACGGAATATAGATGTTCAGCAGCAGATCAGAAGCATTCCGCTGTCCTGTTCTCCATTCCTCAAGCCAGGACAGAAGGCTCTTTTCTTCCAGCCCCTTCTCGGCTAGCCATAGCAGTGAAGCATCGTAGACGAGAAGGGCTGGAATGATATCTCCCACACCTGAAGCGACATTGCCCCCGATGGTGGCTAGATTTCGAATAGAAGGAGCCGCGATGACTTCAGCTGCATCATGAATGAGTCGGAAGCTGTCCCGAATTCGAATGTCCTCGGTACATGTCCGGAGCCTGCACATGGCTCCAATATTCAGCTTCTCCGGATCTTCTGATATGTTCCGAATCTCCTGGATTCGATCCAGGCTGATCAGATGACCCGGCATCAGCGCGGTACCCATCTCCCACTGTGTTCGCAGAAGCGTTGTACCTGAAGCCCAGACATAGCCTGCATTCAATTTTTCTGATACATTCCTTGCTTCATATAGATCTCCAGGCCGCCATACGGTTGGATAAGTTATAGGATTATGCTCATTCAATGACATTGAAGTACCCCCTCCAGCTTCCTATGTATCTTGATCTTGATAGAGATCATCTGAATGCGAATGTACAAGCTTGCTTTCCTGCGACAATTTTTGTTTGATTACAGCAAGCTCTTCCTTTGTATCCGCATCTAGGAACATATCGCTCTCAAAAGAAATGCCGATGCCTTGAAAAGAACTTCTTCGCAGTAGTTTCCTCGCGCCTTCATCCCCTTTGAGCTGCATTAAAAAGTTAAACATGGTACGGCTAAACAAAATGGGCGGCTTAAGCTCGTCATGATCTTTGGCCGCTACATAATCAAGATCAGGAGAAGACTTAAAACATGCAATCAGTTGATTGATGTGCGCCTGTTGAATGAGGGGCTGGTCTGCAAGCAGTATCATGGCACAATCGGCTCCTTTTTCCTTCACAGAACTGATTCCTTCCCGCAGCGAATAAGACATTCCACCCCGTGCTTCATGGCACACGGACATATATACCTTCTGCTTTTCAGCTGTACTGACCCATGTCAGCGGATCATCCGGTCTAACGACCACGACGATGAAGTCGAGCTCAGAAGCAATTGCCCGTTGAAGTACCACGGCTCCCATCGTTATCCCATCAATCAGAGGAAGATTCACCTTGGGTTCACCCATTCGCTGACTGCTTCCTGCAGCCAGAATGATTCCTGCCTTTCGCATCTGTCTTCTCCTCCTTACCGGTACTTAATGGCTGACCTCGCTTAACGGAAATAAGCTCTGCGACAATAGCAATCGCAATTTCCTCCGGTCCTTCTGATCCAATAGCTAAGCCCACCGGTGCGTGTAGTCGAGGCAAGGCAGGAAGTCCTTCTACCAATCTGGAAGTTCTCGTCCGGGAACCCAGAATACCTAAATAGGTGTAAGACGCAGCTGACAACAATTCGAGGAAGCTGCGTTCATGAGGATAATGATGACTTAACAGCAATATATAATCCTGGCTTGTTATTTGGAGATGTCGATAGATTTCATTTGGAAAACCAACCAAGAGCTCTGCACCCGGGAATCGGTCTGCACTGACAAGCGCTTCACGCCAGTCAGCTACCACTACTCGAAACCCGGAGGCTATTGCCATACGAACGACAGAAATGCTGTCATTCCCCGCACCGATTACAATAAGCCTCGGCTTCGGTGTGTAAGTATGAGTGTACAGCCATCCCCCACTGTGCCACTCTTGAGCTACGAGACTTGGATGGCTGGTTATTTTAGCATGTGATTTTGAAGATTCGCTATCCTTATGGGGAATGTATTGAACGGAATAATCTCGAATTGCTCCCTCGTCTGCAGAGCAGGTTCTACGCAGATCAACTTGAATTCCGCGATCTAGCAGCCCGCCCATTTCCAGCAGTATCTGCTTCAATGCCGCATCGACAGGCTCCAGCAGAATGTGGAGCAAACCGCCGCAGCCCATATTTTCGCCCCAAGAGAGGTCATCGTCCGGGCGCATATCGTAGACGATTTTTTGAGGGCATCCAGTAGACATTACATACTCTGCATGCAAGGAGAGATCGGTCTCTATACATCCAGGACTAATGCTTCCATACATGAGCCCCTGTTCTGCGAACAGCATAGTTGCACCTTGTTTGCGGTAGGCATGACCTTCTACATATACAGCGGTAGCAAGCACAAGCTTTGTTTCCGTGGTCTGAACCAGCTTGCAGATATCATGCATTTCCATACCGATTCCCTCCTAATGATATTGGCTGCATAAAGCTGACATGGCTTCAGAATGCATAAATACGAGCGGCAGCTGCCGCCCGTATCCGGGACAATCCATGTTAAGATATATGTTTATTTCTCTTCATTAACCGGGCTATACTCAGATCTGCTTCTCTCAGCACAATGCCCCTGTCAATGGTCTTGACCATACGGTTCTCAAGGACAATCTGGCCATCAATTATGACGGTATCTACATTGCTTCGTGTGGCTGAATATACGACACGGGAATAGACATCAACCTCATGGGATGGATACGTATGAAAATCATTTAAGTCGAGCAGAACCAGATCTGCCTTCTTCCCAACCTCAAGGCTGCCAATCTCTTTGGCCAGACCAAGCACTTCAGCACCGCCCATCGTAGCCATGCGAAGGACTGTCCTCGCGTCCATAACTGTCGGTCCATGCTCTACTTTATGAATAAGAGCTGTATAACGCATCTCCTGGAACATATCCAGATTGTTATTGCATGGAGCACCGTCTGCTCCGATGCCCACATGAACCTGCCGGTTCAGCAGATCCGGAATGTCAGCGATGCCGGAAGACAGCTTCATATTTGAGCCAGGACAATGTGTTACCTTGACATCCCGCTTGCGTATAATCTCCTTCTCTTCCTCACTCAACCACACACAATGTGCAAGAATGAGCCGCTGATTCGCAAGTCCGATATGATCCAGATATACGACGTTCCGCATCCCCCGTTCATTCTCGACAAGCTCAATCTCGCCCCGATTCTCAGAGGCATGGGTGTGCACCTTCACATTATATTGTGCCGACAGATCACGAACCTCGGTTAGAAGCTCCTCTGAACAAGAGACAACAAATCTCGGGCAGAAGGCATATTGAATTCTTCCTCCACCAAAGCCGTTCCATTTCTCAAGCAAAGCAACGCTCTGCTGCAAGGAATCCGCAGTTGTCTCTTGCAGCGGCAGAGGCACTTCATCACCATGATCCATCATGACCTTTCCAGAGAGGGCCCTGATTCCACTTTGTGCAATGGCTTGAAAGGCCGATTCCGTATGGTGTACAGTCTCCATATCCAGAATGGTGGTCGTGCCGCTCGCTATGAGTTCACCCAGCCCGAGCAGAGCAGAGTAATAGACCGACTCCTCATCGTGTGCTGCTTCCAGCGGCCAGATCCGCTTGCGAAGCCAATCCATGAGCTCCAGATCATCCGCCCTTCCGCGGAACAAGGTCTGGCATAAGTGGATATGCGTCTGTATAAATCCAGGCAGAAGTGCTTTGCCGCCCGCTTCAATGATGCGGTCCGCTGTAACATCAATGCTTACCGCGATTTCCTTGATCCGGTTATCTTCTATTAATAAGTCACCTATCAACACTTCTTCATTCGGATTCATGGTGACGATTTGAGCCCCTTTAATGAGGATCGTTCCCATATAACGACCTCCCCTTGATCAAGATTCAAATGTGTACAGGTGCTCTTCACGAATTCATATATTCTCTTACCATCCGATCGCAGCTCCGTCGCCGCGCGGATCAGCAGCCCCGCTGCGCAATCCGTTCTCTTGAATCAAAATTCCCTGAGCCTGCCCCATCAGATCGTCCCATGGACCAAGAGCCCGTACCTTATGCCCCATCTCTTTGAGCTCATCCAATATTGCATCATTAAACCGCTGTTCCAGCTTCAGCTCATCTCCTTCTTCTCCCCAAGTACGTCCATACACCCAGCGAGGCAGACTGATCGCCTCTTGAACGGACAAGTTGTAATCCAGTACAGCCGTAAGAAGTGACAGCTGGGTTTGCGGCTGACCTTCACCGCCTTGGGTCCCTAGCAGCAAGTATGGTTTCCCATCTTTAAATACCATTCCAGGCATCAAGGTATGGAAGGAGCGCTTGGCTGGTTCCAGTACATTGGCTTCACTTGGATCTAGAGAGAAGAATGAACCTCTGTTCTGTAAAACGATACCGGTTCCCTGAGGCATATATCCTGAGCCAAAATCGAAATAGAGGCTTTGGATGAAGGAGACTGCGTTTCCTTCACGGTCGACTACCGCTGCATAAGCTGTATCCTGGCCCATGGCTTTGGACAGTGTCGGCTCCGCCTTATTCGGGTGCTGTTCAATCTCCTGCCATAGCTTATCGGCATATGGCTTAGACAATAGCTCCTTAAGTGGAATCTCTCTGAAATCCGGGTCTGTTAAATATCGATCACGATCACGGAATGCCTTCTTCGTCACTTCTGTCATGAGATGATAATAACTGCTTGAAATGCGTTCAATGGAGGATATGTCCTTATGCTCAAGCATATTCAGCATCATTAGTACGGAGAAGCCTTGCGAATTCGGGGGCATTTGATAGACTTCATAACCTCGATAATCCGTAGATACAGGAGTTACCCATTGCCCGGTATGATTCTCGAAATCTTCTTTTTGCAAAAAGCCGCCATCCTTCTTCACCGCACTCGTGATCTGGTCTGCAAGCGCCCCCTTATAAAAGGCGTCCTTCCCACCGCTTTGCAGCAATTTGAGAGATGCAGCCAGCTCCTGCTGCACAAGAATGTCACCTTCCTTGAGCAGTTCTCCATCCTTTAAAAAGACAGAAGCCAAACCCTGATCCGCTCGAATAAACTGCTCATCCTTGATGAGCCATTCTCTCAAGTTGCGCGATACCGGACAGCCGTGCTCTGCGTAGAAGACTGCAGGAGCAAGCAAATCGGACCATGACAGATTTCCGAACTTCTGAGATACTTCCCACCAGGCATCCACCATCCCTGGCACAGTGAGCGCACTTAACACACCACGCTGCGGAATGGATCGAAGCTGCATCTGTTCAAACATTTCTCTGGTCAGCATAGCTGGTGAGCGGCCTGAACCGTTGTATCCAGATAGCTCTCCTGATGCTGCGTTATAAGTCAGAAAAAAAGAATCGCCCCCCAGTCCCGTCATGTGGGGGTAAACGACAGCCAGCGCAGCACTCACTGCAATCGCCGCATCATAGGCATTACCACCATCTGCCAGCATTCTTGCTCCCGCACTGCTGGCTAAATAATGTGGTGAGGTAACCATGACTTCCATACCTACAGGCATTTGATTCAGCATGAAATTTCCTCCTTATTGACCACAGAGTAGACATCGAGTGCGGCCTGTACCGCTTCACCAGCCGGCAAGCGATACCCTTCCCGGATGAGTACAGCCTCTAATGCACCCAAGGTGTGAAGCACATTTTTCTGGTTGCAGCTGAAGCCCATCGTTCCAATTCTCCATATTTTCCCTTTTAACGGTCCGAATGAACTTGCGATCTCGATTCCAAAATCATGCAGCAATCTGCTGCGAACAGCTTCTCCATCAATTCCCTCCGGTATATTAATACATGTTACGCAAGTAAGCTTGCTCTCTTCATTACCGAACAAGGTGAGACCCATCCCTTTAATTCCTTGCACGAGCGCTCTGGCATTATGCTCATGTCTTAGGAATCGGGCTTCAAGACCTTCTTCCAGCAGAATTCGGAGCCCTTCATGAAGAGCGTAAAGCATGGATGTTGCTTCTGTATGGTGATTCAGCCTTGCAGCACTCCAGTAATCCTGAATCTGACTCAGATCAAAATAGTTGCTTCGGATCATCTGTCCATCATTCGCAAGTTCAACATTAGCCGGGTCTCTGAGTCCCCGCTCAACCCTTTTACGGGACAAGAGCTTACGCTCAATTCGGTCATTATAAGTAATCGGAGCCATACCGGAAGGAACAGAGATACACTTCTGAGTACCTCCCATAACCGCATCGAGCATCCAGTTATCGGTCTCGACCGGTACTCCGCCAATGGTAGCGACCGCATCAACAACTAGGAGAATATCCAGCTCCCTGCACGTTCGGCCTATCTCGGCAAGCGGCTGCATCTGCCCTGTAGAGGTCTCTCCATGCACCATCGCTACGATGCCGGGCTTATGCTCATGAATGGCCTCAATCACCGTCTCTGGATCAAATACACCGCCCCACTCCGTCTCGATGTGAACGACGTCTGCCCCGCAGCGTTCCGCAATTTCAACCAGCAGGTGCCCAAATCGGCCATAGATCGGTACCAGCACTTTATCTCCAGGCTGTATAATGCTTACAAGTACTGCTTCGAGTCCGGATCTGGACGTACCATCTACGGGATAGCTCCACTGATTATTCGTTTGAAATACTTCCCTGACAAGTTCCATCGTTTCATTCATTAAGGACGTAAATTCGGGATCAAATTGACCCAATATAGGAAATGACATGGCTCGGAGCACACGCGGATCTACTTCCACGGGTCCAGGCGTCATAATTGTTCGAAGTGACGGGTTTAGTTCCTTATATTTCTTCATCTGTCTTCCCCCTGTAGCCATATTGATGCAGCAGCTCAATGAGCACTTTAAATCCTTGGTCAATCTGTTCGCGTGACGTATACTCCAGTGGATTATGACTGATGCCGTCCTTGCTTGGCACAAAGATCATTGCAACATCGCATTTGCTCGCAAATATTTGAGCATCATGTCCTGCTCCACTTGGCATTTTTCGATAACTGAGCCCTAATTGCTCACATATTTCTACGGTGTTCTCTACCCATGTCGGATTCATTGGCGTCGGTTCAACAGCTAGATGCTCCTCTGAACTGGCTATTAACTCATAAGAATCTGCAATGGTTTGAATTCGTTGCAAGATGAACTCAGTATATTCGTGAAGGATAGCTTGATCCGTGTGTCTGATATCCAGTGTAAATTGTGCCGTGCCCGGCACCACATTCACAGCTCCAGGGAATACTTCTATATTACCGACGGTAGCTACCAGCGGATCACCATAGGCTATCGCCTGCTTCCTTACTTCGCTGATCATCTCGGCTGCTCCAGCGAGTGCATCCTTTCGATAGGACATCGGCGTCGTGCCCGCGTGATTGGCCTCACCCTGAACTGTGATATCAATTCGCTTCTGCCCAACGATTCCAGTGACGACACCAATGGATGTATTCGTTCGCTCCAGTACCGATCCCTGCTCAATATGAAGCTCCACATAACCGGCAGGTGCTTCAATTCCAGAACGAAGTCCTGAATCAGGACCAAATCCCGCCGCTTCAGCTGCCTGCTGTAAAGTTATCCCTTCCGCGTCTTTAAGCTCTCCGGCTGCAGCCCAGCTGCTGAGCCCTGTAATGCTCCTTGATCCCCAAAAAGCAAAGGGAAATCGGCTGCCCTCTTCTTCGCTGAGCGATAAGGCAACCAGCGAACGGCTTGGTTCTCCGTATGTCTCCTTCAAATACAATAATGCGGCTATGCCTGCTGCCACACCCAGCGCACCGTCAAACTTGCCGCCAGATTGTACCGTATCAATATGAGAACCTGTATACAGCGGAGCATCATTCCTTGTTCCCTGCAGGCATCCATACAGATTGCCGGCTTCATCAAACGATACACCCAGCCCTCGTTCCTTCATGAAATCCGCCAAATAATGCTGGGCTTCCAGCCAGGAAGGAGAGTACAGCAGTCTAGTGCATCCACCCGCCTCACTGGCGGACATTTCTTCGAGATCATCCAGTAACTTATGTAGAAGAGTTGAATATGCCTCGAGCGCTTCTTCTTGAAGCAGCGGCAATGATGTAATATCAGCAGGATCAGGCATACAGATCTCCCCCTTTGCTTGCCATTGTCTTCCTTAATCCAGCCGGAATGAATCTTCCCGGCTTCTGCTCTATTAATCCTGTAACATCATTATAAACGAGAATGCCACGACTGAATGTACCTTTAATCCTACACGAGAAGCTTCTGTTCAAATAGGGAGACTGCGGATGCCGGTAACGAATGTCCTGTTCGTTAAGAACATATCCTTGATTAAAATCGACGATCGCAAGGTCTGCGTCCTTACCGACTTGAATTTCCCCCTTAGTTGCAGCGAGTCCGAACCTTTTCGCTGGATTTGCCGAGAGCAGTCTTGCAATTGTCGTCAGCGGTATTCCTCTCTTCACGTACCCTTCATCAAGCATTAGAAGCAAAGTGCTCTGGGCACCAGCAATACCTCCCCAGATCTCGAAGAAGTTATCGGTTTCTTTCATGGATGGAAGGCACGGTGAATGATCAGAGGCAATGATATCAATCTGTTCTTGTTCTATGGCTTCCCACAGCAGCTCCTGCTCGGTTAAGGTACGCAGCGGAGGTGCACACTTCGCAATGGCTCCTAGCTCAAGCACATCCTCCTCGGACAGTACCAGGTAATGGGGACAAGTCTCTACCGTGACATCAAGTCCAGCTATCCTCGCCGTCTGTATAAGCTCAACGGCTTGCCGAGTGCTGATATGTACAAAGTGAAGTGGACATCCGGTCTGTCTGGCATAGACTAACGCTCTTTGAACGGCTTCGATCTCCGCTTCCGGTGGACGCGAGTCCAGGTAATCTCTAGCAGTGACTTGCCCTCGCGATTGCTTGGCATAAGATAATGCGCTCGTCATCTCATCACTCTCTGCGTGAAGTGCCAGCACCCCGCCGATCTCGGCGATACGCTCCATCCCCTTAATCAGCGTCTGATCATTTGCACGTGTAAAGATTTCTTCTCCTTCACCACCCGGCTCAGACATAAAAGCTTTAAAGCCGGCAGCACCCGCGTTTGCAAGCGGCGCAAGCTCTTCGAGATTATCTTGAACAAGACCTCCCCAAAAAGCATAATCCACATAACTGTGACCCTTCGCCCGCGCTTCCTTCATCTCCCAGCCGCGCATCGTTGTCGTGGGGGGCACACCATTCAGCGGCATATCAATATATGTTGTAATCCCCCCCACAGCCAGGGATGCAGAGCCTGTCTCGAATCCTTCCCATGAAGCCAGTCCCGGTTCATTGAAATGGACATGCGCATCAATGGCTCCCGGCATCACGACAAGGTCCGTTGCGTCATATATCATCGTGTCCCCGCCTGGAATCAATTGAGGCTCCAGCGCGACAATGACGCCTTCATTAATGCCGATATCCATCTTCTCTATTCCATGCGGCAATACAACGTGCCCGCCCTGGATAATGACCTCATAACTCGATTTCATCAGAAGCCCTCCCTTGTAGACGCATAGCTTAACTATAGCAGAGGCATCTGCCGTCTTATACTAACTTCCTCTATAAGTGCTGTAGCCTCCAGGTGCAACCAGTAATGGAACATGATAGTGTTCCTCAGGGCTGGCAACATAGAACTGCAGCGGAATCACAACCCAAATCGACCGAATTCCCGTTTCATTCAAAAAAGATTCAAAATACTCCCCTGCATAAAACCGGAGTTCATAAGTGCCAATAGTCAGCTCCCCCTCAAGAAAGGGAGTATCGATTCTTCCATCGTCATTCGTTTGAGCGGACGCTAAATACTTCGCCTCACCTGTACTCTCAATGAAATACAGCTCAACCTTCATGCTTCTTCCCGGTATACCTCTGCTTGTGTCCAACACGTGGGTCGTCAGTCTGCCTGCCATTATACACTCCCTGCTTCTTGAGGCTTGTTCTCATAAGCAGCAAGATCCTCCTGCGTCATAGAGAACCCTTGGAAGCCATAAGGTGGACGAGGTTCAGTAAATACGGAGCCCGGACCTTCATCTACAGTTTCTACAATCGTTTCCCACGTACGGTTATTGGACTCAAACGATATTTCCTCCAATTGACTGAAGTTTTTCAAAATACGAAGGCCAATCAGATAGATGAGATATTGAATGGATGGGGAGTTATTCTCATGAAACACGGTTGCTGCAATATCGCGGATCTGTTCTGCATCAACGTAGCTGTTACGGGTATCATCAAGTCCGTCCGCCGGATTCTTGTATTTCCAATGAATATCGAGGAAGATAAACAGAGGTCTGTCATAAGTTTCAGGTAGTGTTGTATATTCATCCCGGACAAAACCTGCAAACCCGCTGCCTTTCACTTTAATCAGGCGTAGATTTTTGACACTGCTCTGTGCATAAGTTATTTCGATATTCTCTCCGCTGCGCTCTACCTCTACAATCGCTCCTGCACTTTCGTTGTGCGAGTATTTGAAGACAAGATCGCTCGGGATATTGCCGTCAGGAGAGCCAATCTGTACATTTTCGAATGGCACTTGTGTAGCGTTCATACGAACTCCGGTCATCTGCGGGTAGGTTTCAATGAAACGACGGCTTGCATACTCCAAAAATCCTTCCATCGTGGCTCCAGTATAGTGAGCGGCATGTCTCAATATGAAATTTTTCATTGAATCCGTTGCAACAACAAGGGAATTGTCCCCTTCTGTAAAGGAGGTTAGAAACTCCTCGCCTTTTACTGCAATTTTGATATTCATACCGAACAGCACATTCTCTCGGCCGCGGAAAGGAGATTCCGGAATGACTGTAATCCCTGTGAGTGGTTTAGCATAGGAACGGAACACCCACACATCTCCCTTACCGTAATACATCGTTCTGGATCCCAGCTGATCTCTAGTCATATTGATTACCTCTCCTCTTCCATATGTTCTAACATCCATGCTTCAAGCCGATACCAGCTGATAAGATATACTTCTCGAAGGGCTGTCTCAAACTCCGTCTCATAGCTGTTATGGACACGATTCTTAATCGCGGCGATAATCTCGTCAGCGGATTTCCCCTTCACCGCAATAATGAATGGGAACTCGAAGGTCTGCGTATACTTCTGGTTCAATTCGGACAGCACACTGTGCTGTACCTCTGATAAGGCTTGCAGCCCAGCGCCGGCTTGTTCCTGAACAGAATGATCGCTCATTGCGATTCTGGCTCCCAAATCCGGATGATTTCGCAGAAGGATCAACTTTCGTTCCGTATCCGCCGATTCAACGACATTCTTCATTTGTTCGTGTAACTGATTCATGGATGTGAATGGCTTCTTGCTGTACGCCTCTTCTGCAACCCAGGACGAATGTTCGAATAAAGTGCCGAAGGCTTCTAGGAATTGTTCCTTGGTATAAGAGTTAACATCATCAATTGATAATTTCAGAAAGAATCACCTCTGGATCGAATGTATATGAGCATTGTAGTGTGGGGAGAGAATGTATGACAATATAAATCACGTCGATTTGTTATATAAAATAACGCAAGCCATTTCCTTTGTGTCTCATGCACGTATTAATTGTTACATTTTCACAACAACTACTTATGCACGCCTTGATCCTGAAGAAATTTGCGGAAAGTGAAAACAAGCTTGAGCTTAAGCAGATCATTCGATTTTTTGAAATCCATTTGCAGCAGACTGCTTATCTTATCCATTCGGTAAGTCACGGTGTTACGGTGCACAAAGAGCTGTTTGGCAGCCTCATTAATCAGTCCATCATTTTCGATAAACGCTTCAAGCGTGTTCATCAGCACCTGTGTCGGATCTCCATCCTTCACTAAGAGAGGTTCAAGCACTTTGTTGCAATAATTTTCCATGATGGATTCAGGAACATGCTGAAACACATAGGCGAATTCCAGCATCTCAAATTGCAGCGCTGTATCCTTCATTCCGAACCGGCTAGCGATGGCCCGTGTATCCAGACACTCCTGGAATGCTTCACGCAGTGATTTGGGTTCATGCTTCATCTTACTGATCCAGAATCTTGGTCCAGTGCCCCCTGCCTTCCTTCCTCCGATCAAATCCTCAAATCGCGAAGTCAGGAATCGCGAGAGCTCTTCACCGTAATCCTTGTCAGCCGGACATGCGTAGATGGACAGAATCCCTTCATCCATCTGAATATGGTGCGATGCAGTCAGCTGCATCATCGGATTATACTGAAGCTCCCGATGCACCTGCTTGATCAGCTTCCCTTCTGCATAACCCTCCGACTCGATTGTCGTCAGCACACATTGATACGTCCCGGAATCCTGAAACAATTGAACTCCCAGTCCCTCCGACCTGCGCATCAGCTCCTCACAGCCCACCTTGCGATCCAGATACTGCCTCACGATCACTCTAATTTCATCTTGAACCGTAGGGTTAATGTGTTCCCGATAGGTCATATCCATATAAAATGCGAGCACCTCGGACGCCTGCTGAAACAACTCCTCCTCAGCCTTAAGTCCGTATGCACCATCTGTATAAATCAACAAAAATCCATAATCCTCATCCTTCTGCATCACGGGTACACGATAACAGCTTCCGTGATCCCATTTGACACGATGCATGACATTTTTGAAGGGCCAGCCCTGCTGGATATTCGTATCCCTCATTTCCTCGCTGACATACAGCAGATGCCCCCGGGAGCCGATCACCGCAATGGGATAGTTCAGAACAGCAGCCAATTTAGAGAAAACATCGTTCTTCTGATCCTGTTCAAGCGCAAACTGCATGAGTCGCTTTTGCTTGTTTACAACCGTCTCCAGCGTTCGTGTATTTCGTTCATATTCAGCCTTAAACAAGGCATTCATCTGATCTGAAAAAGTAAATTGAAAAGGCAGTTCAAGCAGCGGCAGCTGAAGCGCGTCCGCTTCCTCAATGATCTGTGCAGGTATGTTCTGCCAGAATCTGCCCAGCTTCACACCGAGTCCGGCACAGCCTCGTTCATTCAACCTGCGCAGCAGTTTAACTGCATCATCCTCGCTATCCTTCATGACAAAAGCGGTAGTGAACAACAACTCGCCTGATTTGATCCAATCTGCAATATCAGGTGCATCCATGACATTCACTGACTTGAGTGTACGCATGGTCCCTTCAGCACCTGCAACAAGCTTCGCTTCCGAAAGCGGATATATGGATAAGGCTTCTTTTACCGTTAACTGCATTGGAACCCACCTCTTTCATATCTAACATCCTATGTAATGTTAAACTGAGTATTGTTAACTATTATAACATCAAAATGCTGTTTGGGAATATACAACAAAAAATATTTTTCTCCAAAAAAAAGAACGACCCTCATCCGCATCTAGAGTCGTTCCTGTTCTATATTTATTTTATTTCCAAGGATTACAGAACTGTTATTCTACTGCTCTGCCCCTCTTCTTATCCCCCAGACGTTCACCGTATTTAAACACCAGGATTCCTCCTACAATGATGAGAACACCGATCATTTTATTTACTGATAAATCGATTTTGTCCAGTCCAAACAGTCCCAAGGAATCAAACAGCACGGCAAAGCCAAGCTGGGAGGTGAGTGTGATCGAGGTTGAGAAGGTCGGACCGAGCAGCTTGATGCCCTGCATCAGGCTAAACACAACGGCTACTCCAATCATACCACTGAACCAGTACCATGGCTTCATATGCTGAAGCTGGAACGTATCCGCTCCCTCAAAGATAAGGCTGGCAGTCAAGGCAGCTACCGCTCCAAGACCCAGTACTATGGTTGTAGTCAACCAAGAGCCGGTGTGCTCATTCATTTTGCTATTAAAGATGACCTGCAGACTTACGAATGCACCGGCAACCAACGCCAATATAATTCCAAGTGCCATAATATTATATATTCCTTTCTGTTTTACAGTTTTAATATGATAACACCCGATATCATCATTGCGATGCCAATTAAGCCGGGAAGCGTTATTTTTCGTTTTATAACACCAAACCACCCGTTTGTATCAATAAGATACGTAAGACTGAGCTGTGCAATCAGCAGTGCTGATATGGTCAAGGTAACCCCAACCTGCTGAATAGCCGAAACTTCGCTGAAAATGATAATGGCCCCCATGGCGCCACCTGTTATATAGAGCGGCTTCACATTCTTCAGCTCTTTCCAGCTTCGATCGCGAACCAGCATGAGAATAAACAGAGCCAAGATAAATCCGGTTAGCTGTGTAATGGTCGCAGCCTGCCATGTCCCTACATCGGCGCTGATCTTTGCATTGGCGATTCCTTGCAATGTAATACAAGCCCCTCCCAATGCTGCATATAATATACCTTTCACTTGCTGTGTTCCCCTTTCTGCGTTACGTGTAGCTTACTTTGTGGAATAAGACTGTTTCTATTAAATAACACGATAAAGCATTCGAAAAGGACATATGTCCTCTAAACAAAAAAAGACGGATAGCCGTATCGTATCTAGGATACCGTTATCCGTCTTCTTTGAACCCTATATATATTCACTCTTCTCTAAATGCTTAAGGACGTGTTCTTCGGCGTATTCTCCATTTGCTTCTTGCTCCCCCATACTGCAAGCACAGCAGTGAGTGCGAGTATGGTACAAACAACAAACATCACTTGATATGAGAATGCCTGTATAACGATCCCCATGAGCAGTCCGCCGAAAGAATATCCGAGATCATATGAGGACATAAACAACCCCATCAGTACGTATCTTGATTCGGCAGGGAGCACAAAGGACAGATATGTTGTCAGTGTTGGATAGAGCAGTGCAACCGCAATACCGTTAAATACTGCAGAGATGTACACAAAGCCTCCGACCCAATCCATCAGCACAAGCAGCAATGATCCTGCTGCGGCACATAGAAGCATCGAAGAGATCAGAGCCGTGTTCCAGCTTCCATCGGACGGAATTTTTTTGCGCAGCACAAATCTGCAGCCAACCACGACAATCCCTTGAATCATTAAATACAGACCTGCACTGCCTGATCCACTTGACACCATGTACAGTGGAAGAAAGGTGGCCGTCGCTCCAAAAATACAAGAGCCTAGAAGCATAACGATCGAGCTGATCAGAAGCGGCCTGCTCCTACCCATCATTGCAAACGATTTGAACATTTCCGTTAAGGTATATGATTTCTTGTGCTCTGTCTCCTGTGGAAGTGGTACGTTGAAGCCTACCAAGAGGGTGAGCGCTCCGATCGAGATCACAACCAGCGTATAGACCCAGCCCATACCGCTCTCCCATACCTCCATTGCCACAATAGGTACAAATAGAGAGGGAACCATCGTGAAGAGCGTGTACATGGACATGCCCTGAGCGCGGTCTTGATCTGCCAATCTTTCAACAATGCCGGTCTGCATCGTCATGGAAAAGAACGCCGTTCCTGCTCCTTGCAGCGCACGCAGCCAAATATAACCTTCCACTCCGCTGAGGGTATATAAAAAGAGACATAGAACGTGAACAAGCAGTAAGCCTCTCATCACGGTCAGGGGTCCATATTTCCCCATCAGCTGTCCAGCATAGGGACGCAGAAACATACATGTCAGCATATATGCCCCCATCATAAGACCGATTTCCGCTTGTCCGATGCCTTCGGCTTCACTTTGCAGCGGCAAAATAATAGTGAATAAGGAGTTAGCGGCAAAAAACACTAGTGCTAACAAATATAAACGAATGAAGGATATAGAAAGAGGCTTAAGCTGACTCAATGCTGGTCTTCCTCCTTAATATATAAAAGGCCTACTATAACAGCGGCCTCATATAAGCTTCTTATTAATGAGGATATATCATCCTCTTTTAAAAAATTGAAATAAGTTCTTTAGTATAATCATGTCTTTCGTCTGAAAACAAATGATCAAGGCTGAATTGATCCACTATTTTTCCATCTTTCATCACCATAATACGCTGACTCATTTGTGCTACAGCCGCTAAATCGTGAGAGATGAACAGATATGAGAGATTCAAGGTCTGACGAAGCTCTGTCAATAAAGAAAGAACCGCACCTTGAGATATTACATCAAGACTTGCGGTAGGTTCATCTAATACAATCAACTCCGGTTCGATGCTTATGGCACGTGCAATGGTTACGCGCTGACGTTGTCCACCGCTCAATTCGTGCGGATACTGATGGGCAAGCTTCTCGGGTAATTCGACCGCCTCCAGAAGCTGCTTAACATAGGCTTCCTTTGAAGTGTAGGAAAAATGCTGGAGTTGGAGCTTTTTATGGTATTGCTCATAGGGATCGATTAGTGAATCTTTAATTTTTAATTTTGGATTTAAGGCTGCCGACGGGTTTTGAAAAACGATCTGCATCTTCTGACGAAAGGGCTGCAGCTTGCGTTCATTCAGATTCTCAATAGCTTGATCCTTAAAATATATAGAACCTCCACTGATCGGTTCAATTCGAAGCAAACATCGGGCAAGTGTACTTTTACCGCATCCACTCTCCCCAACCAGGCCTAAACATTCCCCTTGATTCAGCTCCAAGGAAAGGTTGTCTACTGCTGTTTTTTGTCCCTTATATGATTTAGTTAAATGTTTAACACTAAGCAGCTTCATATAGTGACCCCCTTCCGTATGTTTAAAACGCTGCGCTGAAGTGTTGGAGCTGCCTTAATGAGTTCCTTGGTATATTCATGCTGTGGATTAGAAAGAATTTGGTCCTTTTGACCTGCTTCAACGATTTGCCCTTCCTTCATCACAGCTAGATGATTCGCATAACGTCTTACATGACGCCAATCATGTGTGATAAATAAGATGGCAAAGCCACTTTCCTTTTGACGTCTTGCCAGTAATTCAAGTATCTTGTGGCCTGAGATGCTGTCAAGTGCGGTAGTTATCTCGTCTGCAATAATTAGATCAGGTGACAGTAGAAGTGCCGTCGCAATGGATACACGTTGAAGCTGTCCTCCACTTAATTGAAATGGGTATCTTTTTAATAGCGATTCCTCTAAACCAACGGAATGTAATGCCTCCACAGCTTGGTTTAGCCTAGTTGAAGCATCTGAGATATCATGAACCTTCTGGTACTCATCAAAGTGCTGACCGATGGTTCTAAACGGAGTAAAGGAGCCTTGATAATCTTGAAAAATATAAGATATTTTCTTACCCCGAAGAGATCTCATCTCTTTTGCTGTCAAAGACATGAGATCCTGTTCATTAAACCGAATATTCCCATGTACCTGCAAATTAGCTGGCAGCATTCGACCGATAGCTTGGGAGAGTAGCGTTTTTCCACTTCCACTTTGCCCCACTAATGCATACCATTCTCCCTCACGGATGGATAGTGATACATGATTGACAATTTTCTTTTCTTTGCTGCTTACTGATACTTGATCAATCGATAGCATATTATCGCACCTCTTTCTTAACATCAAAATAATCGCGCAGATAATCGCCGAGCATATTGGTCAGCAGTACAGCAAATACAATTGATAGTCCGGGAAACAGCATAAGCTCTGGCTTAGACTGGAAATAAGGACGTGAATCATTTAACATAGCACCCCATTCGGGAGTAGGAGGCTGAGCACCGAGTCCAATATAAGAAAAGGCAGAGATAAGTAAAATGATCTTTCCCAAGTCCAGACTGGCAAGAACCAGAACATGTCCCACAATGTGAGGGAACAGATGCTTACGCATAATTTTCCCAGAAGACAGCCCATTCGTTTTTGCAATCAGAATATAATCTTTTTGAGACTCGGAGAGTACTGTACTTCTTACTAGACGCGCATAACTAACCCATTTCACCATCACGATCGCAAGAACAAGGTTGTTAATGCCTGCTCCAAGTAAGCCACTAAGCACAATGGCCACGATGGTATCAGGCAATGCTAGAAATCCATCAGCTACCCGCATAAAAATACGGTCGACTATTCCACGCTTATAGCCTGAAATAAGACCAAATGGGATTCCGATCAAAAGGGATACACTTAATGCAAGAAGACTGAAGCCTATCGTTTGCTGAGCACCCAGTAAAAGGCGTGTAAGAACATCCCTGCCCAGCTGATCCGTACCCAATGGATGCTGTAGACTCATTCCCTGTAGCCGCTGATCTAAGTTTGTTAAGTTAGGATCATGCCGTAAGAACAAGAATGCATACATGGTAAGAAGAAGGATAAGAAGTATGCTCAAGACTGCTGCTCCTCCTTGCCATATACGCTTTTTAGATCTTGGCAATTGTAGAGTCAAGCCTTTCATTAGTATGTCTCCCTTTCTTTAAGCTTCATTTCAGGATTTAGATAACGATAAGATATATCTACAAATGTATTAATGATAAACACAATAACCGCCATAATCAAAATGTACCCTTGAATTAAGGGATAATCACGCTGGCGTATTGCATCCACAACAAGCTTCCCAATTCCTGGATAAGCGAATAATACTTCAATGACAACGACACCGCCAATCAGACTTCCGAGACTGACTCCGAAAAATGTAATCACTGGCGGAAGGCTGTGACGAAATGCATGAACAAAAAATATTCTCTTCTCTGACATTCCACGACCTCTTGCTGCACGTATAAACTCCTGACTGAGGGACTCTAGCAAGCTGGAACGAAGCAGACGTACATACACACTTGAGATCGCTAAACCAAGCGTAAGAGACGGTAGGATTAGAGTGATCCAGCCGTCTCTTCCCATAGTCGGAAGCCATTGAAGATTCACACCAAACCATTCAATCAAGATCAGGCCTAACCAAAAACTAGGCACTGCCGCTCCCAGGATCGAGAGAGTTCGGCTTATATGGTCAATCCAGCTATTCCTGTACAGTGCAGATAGAGAACCCAGCGGAACAGCTATTATCAGCATGACGATCAAGGCTCCAGCAGCTAACTCTAATGTCGCAGGAACGCCGGTTAGAATGACATCCATTACAGGTTGACCCGTTATATATGAGTTTCCAAAATCAAGCTGTATAAAATTGAGCAGCCATTGTCCGTATTGAACAAGCAGCGGTTCATTGAATCCCATTTCCTCTCGGACAGTCTCAACCTGCTCCTGACTAACAGACAATTCATCCACATTAAGGATGGTCAGTACCGGATCGCCAGGTGCAAGCCGAATAAATAAAAAACTGATAAATGTAATGAACAATATAAAGAATAGAACCTCTGAAAATTTACGAACTAAGATTTGAAGCATTTAATTCACATCCAACTGATTTGTAATCATGTAGTATTCACTTCGAGTCGTCACCCAATTTTTCACTTTATCCTCGTTGTAGGCAACGATCGTCGAAGGATGCAGTACAAACGAATTAATCACATTTTCGTGGACGTAGTCGGCAGCCTGCTCTGCCAATGCTGCTCGCTCTTCTTGATTAACAGTTCGGTTAAGCTCGTCAATAATCGCTGTCAATTCAGGTTCCTCCGTACCGCTAAAGTTAAGTGCACCTGTTGGATGATAAGTTGCATTTAAGTAGTACCCAGCATCGCCGCGAGGGGCAGTAAGATTGCTGTATGTTGCAAGATCCCAATCACGGTTAGAGGCCATGTAGTCCTCTGGAACATCAATTTGTCGAATCTCAACCTCAATACCTATCTGTTTGGCATCCGATTGGAAAACTTGTGCAATCAGCGGCAAATCTGCTCTTGCACTATAAGTCAGTAAGGTAAACTGAAGCGGTTTACCGTCTTTTTGCATAACGCCATCAACTAGAGAATATCCAGCATTATTCAAATGCCGGGCCGCAATTTCGGCTCCTGATTCACTCGCTTCATAAGTTGGGGCAAATGGCAGCGATGGTAAAAATGGACCGACGGCCGGTTCTGCATGTCCTAACAGAATACTATCAACAAGCTTCTGGCGATTAATCAGGGCATCTACGGCACGTCGCACATGGATATCCTGCAGACTCTCCCGCTCCATATTCATTGTCATCTGATGAACACGAAAGGTCGCAGTAGACTCCACTTTTATTCCGCCTTGAGCCTGAAGTGACTCCAAGCTCTCGGTCTCTGGGCGATACACGACATCAACCTGACCGGATTTCAAAGCTAGTGTTCTGGCATTGGCATCCTCATTAAACGAGAACGTAACCGAATCCAGCTTAGAAGGACCATCCCAATAATCATCAAAACGTTCAAGCTCAAGCTTACTGCCAGGTGCGAAGGATGTTAATACAAACGGGCCGGTTCCTATGGGCTTGTTAATAAAATCTGTCTCTGTAACATCAATAATGGAGACATTAGGATTGACAAGTTCAGAGATAAATTCAGGAAACGGTTCCTTTGTCGTAATTTCTAACGTATATCCATTAGCTTCAATGCGGTCTATTTTAAGTGCATTTTGTATAGCGACACTTTCATTCAGTGCACGTTCAAGGGAAGCCTTCACTGCTGCCGCATCCATTGTATTTCCATTATGAAACTTTATGTTCTCCTTTAGCTTAATTGTCCAATGCTGTCCGTCCTCGCCCTCCCAGCTTTCAGCCAGCCAGGGAGCAACCGTCAGATTATCTTCATCTAGACGTACTAAAGTTTCTGTGATCCCCGCTCTTAAAGGAACGTAGCTCGAATCCACATGAGGGTCTAACGAGTTCGTTGAAAAATTATATAGAAAATGGAGATGTTTCTCTCCATTGCTGCTTTCTGAGGGAGAAGAACAAGCAGTAATTAAGAAAATACTCATTAACAACATACTTACCTTAAGAAGGTAAGTTCTTAAATTAGTTTTGTGTTTTTTTAAAATCGGATGATACAATTTGGATTCCATAGTGAGTAGTTCTCCTTTGAGCACCAGTATTTTAATTGAGAGCAACAGCACGCTTATTGTCTATCATTCTATTAATCAGACCATGCGTTATGTATTTTTAAAAGAAACTGACAAGAAATAATAACTCACCAGTGTCTGTAATGCTTTATAAGCTATCATTCCGTAAGTTTTACGAATAACAAAAATTAATTTATCGTAATCCTTACGATTTGTCAATTACTATTTTCTTAATTTGCTATTAACTTATCTACCTCTTCTTTCCCACACAAAAAAAGCCAGAGAACTATGCTCTGGCTTAGAATCGATCATATGATTATGCTTTTGGTGCAATCATTTTGGCTGGAACCACATACTCCTCGAATTGCTCTTCTGTGAGCAGTCCTGTTTCCAGAGCTGCTTCCTTTAAGGAAAGGCCTTTCTTATGCGCCAGCTTGGCAATGCTTGCCGCGTTCTCATATCCAATATGTGGATTAAGCGCGGTCACCAGCATCAGTGAGTTATTCAGATTGTGTTCAATCTGCGAACGGTTCGGTTCAATCCCGATTGCACACTTGTCGTTGAATGCAATAATGGAGTCCGCTAGCAATTGGACAGACTGCAAGAAGTTATAGATAATGACCGGCTTAAATACGTTCAGTTCAAAATTCCCTTGGCTTGCAGCAAAACCGATTGCCGCATCATTCCCCATGACTTGAGTTACAACCATAGTCAGCGCTTCGCTCTGTGTCGGGTTTACTTTACCTGGCATGATGGAGCTGCCCGGCTCATTCTCAGGGATGGTGATCTCACCAAGTCCACTGCGCGGACCACTCGCAAGCCAGCGTACATCATTAGCAATCTTCATTAGATCGGCTGCTAGTGCCTTGACTGCCCCATGAGTGTAAACGACTTCGTCATGACTTGTCAGCGCATGGAATTTGTTTGGAGCCGATACGAAATCTTTACCCGTTATACTGCTAATTTCGGCAGCAGTCATTTCACCGAATTTAGGATGCGCATTGATTCCCGTTCCAACAGCCGTTCCGCCGATAGCGAGTTCTTTCATGGATTCTACACTCGTCTTGATCATTCGCTCACTCTTGGCCAGCATCGCTTCCCAGCCGCTTATTTCTTGTCCTAATGTAATTGGAGTTGCATCCTGCAAGTGAGTACGGCCAATCTTGATAATATCCTGGAACTCCTCTGATTTCTTGCGGAATGTTTCTTTCAGCACGGAGATCGCAGGAAGGAGCTGATCCTCAACTGCCAGTACACCCGCGACATGCAGCGCTGTTGGGAACGTATCGTTAGAGCTCTGAGACATATTTACATGATCATTCGGATGAAGTCGCTCTTCCTTGCCTTGCTCAGCAAGCCATTTATTCCCGAGATTGGCAATAACCTCATTCGTGTTCATGTTGGATTGTGTACCGCTTCCGGTCTGCCATACAACCAGTGGGAAATGATCATCAATACGTCCTGCAAGAATTTCGTTAGCTGCATAGCGGATGGCAGCTGCTTTGTCCTCGGACAATTTACCGAGCTTCAAGTTGCTCTCGGCTGCGCTTTTTTTCAGTATCGCAAAAGCTCGAATCACTTCAATTGGCATTTTCTCTTGCCCGATCGGGAAGTTCTCCTTGCTGCGCTGCGTTTGTGCACCCCATAAGCGGTCAGCAGGCACCTTCATTTCACCCAATGTGTCTTTCTCGATGCGATATTCCACTTGCAACTCCTCCTTAGGTATATGAGATAGGATGTTTTATCATCTTGGCATATAGATTCGGCGTTACTTTGGATTCACGATATACAGACGGCTTGTCTCCTCAAAGATGTCTCCAGGTTCAAGGGCAACAAGACCAATCTCCTCGGCGGATCGTCCTGATACATTCGGCGCATTGACCAAATTCATCTGAGGTTCCGGACAGAAGAACTGCTCACATGCATTGTTGTTCCAGATCATCCAGTGCTTATAAGATGTGCCTACATCATACACAAGCTTGGTTCCGGATTTCGTATTCGTCAGCTCCATGTAATTGCGACCGTTCTGCGGCTCTGCAGTGTAATGGTTGTCCATCGAAGCAAAATAAGGGCTCACTCCTTCCGTCTTCAACAGCACTTCATCATCTGTCAGAGGCTGTGTATTGCCCGTTGGAAGATTGCGTTCATTCAGCTCTACCCGTTGTCCAATCGTCGCTTTGGCTACATAATCCGCAGCCGTGCTATTCGGTTCAAACGGTGCATTAATGGCGGTATGGAAGGCAAGAAGATTCGGCATGGATGTCTGACCTTCATTTTGTATCGTGATCTGCTGCTGCAGACCTGCTGCACTCAATGTATAGCGTAAACGAATCGTATATTCAAACGGGAGGTATTGAAAATACTCATGACCTTCTCGAACCACTTGTTCAACTGTGACATAGCTCTCCTGATCATTTGCACCATAACTGACCACATTCCAAGGGATGTAGTGTAAAAATCCATGCAGATGGTTGCCCGTTGCTTCTTCATTTACAGGAAGCTGATAAACCTCGCCGTTCCATGGAAATTTACCATCTTCATATCGATTCGGCGGGAACAGTACAGGGATACCATAAATACCTGGGTTCGCCTTCAATTCTTCAACGTTGTCTTCCCCAGGCTCTCTGAGATACTGGTGATTACGCTCTACATCTCGAAAAGAGACAAGATTGCCCCCGATCTCTGGAATGAGCGCAGCTTCATAAGCACCGTGCTTCAGCTTGATCGCGGCAAGACCGCCGTACACACCTTCTGTTGCAGAATAAATTTGTTCTAATGCCATTCTCTCATCATTCCTCCTATTATGTAGCGCTTTCATATCTAGTATTGAACTAGTACCGTGAATCCATTTTTTTATATGAAAATGACTTACCTACTGAACGAATATACCATGTTATTCAAAAAAATTCTATCCAGCACAGGTAAGGAGCGCCTCTAGACACACGAAAAAAAGATTGCAGCTCTACATCAGTCGAGACTGCAATCTTCCTTAGATATATCTTCCAATGATTTAAGTTGATCAGTTACTCAGCAATATCTGTTACACATATTTCCCATGCCTAGGGACAGCCTGAATCTCAAAATTACGAGCCAGTCTTTCGAACTGCTCAGTCATTTGGGAGCCTCTCATTACATGCCCATGACCCGTAATCAGCAGTTCCGGCTGTAATTGGTTTAAGCTCTCAACAGAACGTTTAGCCAGCTTCCAGTCTGTTGTGAAGTATGCAGGAGGTCCGTTCAGCTCTTTATCCTGAAATAATACATGCCATAGAGATTCTTGCTGCACGGTAATCACCGCATCCCCTGCTATCAGCGCGTGATCTGCGTCTCGAAACAACGAAACATGCCCCGGTGAATGTCCCGGTGTATGAACCCAGCGCCAATCCGGGGCTCCAGGTATAGAATGATCTGCAGGCAGCTCAGCTACCCGATCGTCCAAATGAATCGCTTCATTCGGATATGCAAAAGACAGCTTGGCAAGAAGCCCTCCGCTCGCTGACGGGTCCGCAGGAGGATAATCGCTTACTCCAGTCAGATAGGGCAGCTCCATTGGATGGGCATACACAGGCGATCCCCAATGCTGTACCAGTTCTATAACATTGCCTACATGGTCAAAATGTCCATGCGTCAAAATGATTGCCGCCGGTGGTCCTTTAAACCTTTCTTCAGCAATATGGATAATATCGCTCGCAAAGCCTGCAAGTCCTGTATCGATCAGTACCCAATGTCTAGTACCAGGCATGCCTACAAACAAGACATTGACAAATAACGTGCGCAAACTCAATATATCGGGTGCAGCCTCTTCCAGTGCCGTCTTGCCCTCAGTAATCAGATTGTCAGACTCCATATGACGGATACCTCCCATAAATATATTGGAATGCGCTCCTTTATGTAACCAGATTATAGAGTACCCCGAGCCTTAGTCCGGTATGCATGGTCCAAACAGCAGAGAACTCACCTTATTAAATATAGTCAGCATGTCATAGGAATAGACCAAGTATTAACGGTCCAAGACTTAAACTTACAAACCGTCTCTATCGTTCCTTTACTCCGGAATGGTATCAATTGCCGCATCCAGCAAATCGTCGAACAGATCATCGTCTTCTTCAATTCTGGCATCCAGCTTCAGAAATTCCTCTTCTTCTCCAGGCTCTCCGGCAAAATGAAGACTGTAATCCCAGTCCTTTCCTTTCTTGCTGTAGAATGAAATCTCATATTCCACCGGACTCTCATCCATCGTAAATACCGTACTGCCCAGCCATTCGTTATCCTCATTCTTACCCATAGAGGCTCTGATTACTTTGTAACTCACTTTTCTTCTCTCCTTATTAGACAGCTATTTTTTAATGCAGCTGGTTTAATGAATTTTTTAATGGTTTTATTCATGAATACCACGTATATTGTACAATAATAAAATAGATATGCGAAAGCAACCCGTTTACGTTAAACTAGGGAAGCTTGTTCTTTTCTACCATAGGTAAATTATTATTGCGCTGTGAATTCACAGCG
Organism: Paenibacillus shunpengii; assembly: GCF_042684905.1. Lineage (NCBI taxonomy): Bacteria > Bacillati > Bacillota > Bacilli > Caryophanales > Paenibacillaceae > Paenibacillus > Paenibacillus shunpengii. Next base: position 2,813,791 of record NZ_JBHUMJ010000002.1, read on the forward strand.
AGTATTGGAGGATTAATGAAATGAATGATTTCGAACAAAAATTAAAAGCATATGCTGAGCTTACTGTAAAAGTTGGCGTCAACATCCAGCCTGGCCAAACCTTGATCGTTCATGCTCCAGTCGAATCCAAGGAATTCGTTCGTTTGATCGTTAAGGAAGCCTATGATTCGGGAGCTGCTCTCGTCAAGGTTCAGTGGAATGATGAGCAGATTACCCGCATGCAGTATGAACTTGCAGCTGATGAAGTATTCTCCAAAGAGCCGAAATGGACTGCAGGAGAAATGACCGAGCTCGTTGAGCAAGGTGCAGCCGTGTTACATATCTTGTCTGAGAATCCGGACCTATTGAAGGGCGTCAAGCAGGAACGAATCGTCGCTTCTCAAAAGGCACGCGGCAAAGCGATGGCGAAGTACCGTGCTTATCAGCAGGCTGATAAATTCAGCTGGTGCCTCATCGCTGTTCCATCACCCGAATGGGCAGCTAAAGTGTTCCCTGATGCACCACAAGAAGAACAAGTATCGTTATTATGGGACGCTATTTTCCATACCGTTCGAATCGGAGAAGCAGATCCGGTAGCTGCTTGGCAGACACATCTCTCCACACTGGAGAGCAAGTCTAAGACATTGAACGAGAAGAAATATAAGAAGCTGCACTACAAGGCACCGGGTACGGATCTTACAATTGAGCTTCCGGAAGGACATCTCTGGGCTCAAGGCGATAGTATCAATGAGAAGGGCTTTACGTTTGTAGCTAATATGCCAACAGAAGAAGTATTTACAGCACCCCTTAAGACAGGTGTGAATGGAACGGTGTCCAGTACGAAGCCGCTCAGCTATGGAGGCAATCTGATTGATAAGTTCTCGCTCACATTCGAGAATGGACGAATCGTAAACGTAACCGCAGAAGAAGGGCTGGAAGCACTGCAAAACCTGGTTGAAATTGATGAAGGCTCTCACTACCTTGGTGAAGTCGCACTTGTGCCCCATCAATCTCCGATCTCGGACACGAACATTCTGTTCTATAACACCTTGTTTGATGAGAATGCGAGTAATCACCTTGCCATCGGAAGCGCGTATGCCTTCTGTCTCGAAGGCGGCAAAGAAATGGATCAGGAGCAAATTGCAGCAGCTGGACTGAATACGAGCCTAACTCATGTCGATTTCATGATTGGATCGGGTGAAATGGACATCTATGGCGTTACAGCGGATGGAACGGAAGAACCGATCTTCCTAAAAGGAAATTGGGCGTTTTAATTTAAAATAACAAACATCAAAGAGCTCAGGTCCTTAGAAGACCTGGGCTCTTTACTTGTGCTCATGAACGAGGTTTGCCGTTTATGTCCTTTTATCCACGTAGGTTTGTGGTAGGCTACGGCTTGAGAATGACCTTCATGCAGTTTTCTTCCTTATTATTGAACACCTCGTAAGCCCTCTCCGCATCTTCCAATCTCATCTGATGTGTTATGATATCGGTCGGGTCGATTTTACCTGACTTAATCTGTGCGTACAGCTCTGGAATCAAGTGAATTACGGGAGCCTGTCCCATTTTCAGCTCTACGTTCCGTTCGAACAAGTGGCCGAGCGGGAACATATTGTAATTGGCCCCGTACACACCGATTAGTTGAATGGTACCAAATTTGCGCACAACCTCAGATGCAGTTCTGAACGCACCAAGCGAACCGCCTTGCAGCATCAGTGCTGTCTCCACCTTCTCTACAGCTGTTCTCTTGGCATCCATACCGACACAATCAATGACAACATCGGCCCCGCCGTGCGTAATTTCTTTCATATATCCTTCAAAGCCTTTGATTTCTTCAAAATTATAGGTCTCGACCTGATTCGTCCGCTTCGCATGATCAAGTCGATAATTCAAATGATCGACAGCAATAACCCGTTTGGCACCTGCCTGCCAGGCAAACTTGTGAGTGAGGAGTCCTACAGGACCGCAGCCAAGCACGATCACCGTATCACCAGGCTTCACTCCCGCATTCTTGACACCCCAGTAGGCCGTCGGAAGAATATCCGATAAGAACAACAATTTGTCATCTTCCAATTCAGCATCTTCCGGAATAACAAAGGGCATAAAATTACCGTAGGGCACTCTGAGATATTCCGCTTGGCCTCCCTGATATCCTCCATAGGTATCTGAATACCCTAAATAACCGCCGCTGTCCTTCGTATCATTGGCATGGTCACATTGACTTTCCATTTCGTGTTTACAGAAGAAGCATTCTCCACAGGAGACGTTAAACGGGACGATGACACGGTCCCCTTTTTTGACATGGGTTACTCCTTTGGCAACTTCTTCTACGATTCCCATGGGCTCATGCCCGATCACATAATCTTCATGCATACCAGGAATCAGCCCATTGTAAATATGCAGATCGGATCCGCATATTGCACTTGAAGTGACTCGTATAATGATATCGTTATTATCCTGTAAGGCGGGATCTGCGACCTCTTTCACTTTTACCTTCTTTTTACCTTGATATGTTAATGCTTTCATCTAAATATCACTCCTTTCACGCATATTTTAACCATATGGCTTGATTAATTATCAGATTTATCACATTTATTACGGAATCAGCTAAATGACAATAGCAACTTATATTTCAAAATTATGGAGTAAACCTTCAAATTATAGTAAAATAGTGGAATGATTGCCCAAAAATAGAGAAGCTTCATGATAGAGAGGGGATATTTATGTCAGACCGGATCCAACTGCTGTTGGCTGCGGACTATAATGATCTAGGCGAATCCCTGCAGAGAGAGATCTACTATGAATACTATCAGATGATGTACGGGTTTATCGTATATATGTTGAAGGATCACTCCGCCGCTGAGGACATTATTCAGGAAGCATTCATCAAAATTATTAAAAATAAGCCCGAATTTGAAAATGAAGCCAAACTGAAAGCATGGCTGAAGGTTGTTACCAAAAACACGGCCATTAATTATTTGAGAAAAAATAAAAAATATCGTAACCAACTTGACGCGGACAGTGTTTTCTTAGATGTAGAGACCGCGCAGCAGACATCAGTTTCAATTGAATCCGTAGTGGAAACGAAGATGATGCAGGAATCCATAGAGCGCTATATGGATAAACTCAAGCCCGAGTACAGGTCTCTGATCGAATTACGATGGAAGGAAGGACTCAGCTATCGTGAGATGGCAGAACTTCTGGACACAAGAGAAGATGTCATTAAGCAGCGTCTCTTCCGCGCCAGAGAACGCATCAAAAAATTGTTGCATAGAGAGTGGGGTGCAGCACATGAGCAAAGAAAAGTCAAATGATTGGCTCGATGAGCCATTTGACGAAGTATACGAACGAGAGTTTGAGGAGGCCTTCGACCTCGCTTTCGAGAATGCTGCAGCTGCCTCCACATCAGTGAATAAGGAAGCTATGGCAGCATCCTGGGACAAGGTTAATCACGAAATTAAGAATATAAAGAAACGCAAGAAAAGAATCAAACGCTGGCAGCTTGCAGGTGTTATCGCCGCTTCGATTACGATAGGTGCAACCATATTCAGCTCTCCGATAGGAACTCAGGCAAATACGTTTGTTCAGAGACTTCAGCAGGTTGGCGATAATTTGGTTCTTGTGTTCCAGGGACCCAGGCAGGATTTCTCGGGAGCGAAGACAGCTCCGCCTCCAGGTTTGCTTGAGGATCCAAGCCAAAATTTCAGCGGGGACCCAGAAGAGCTGTACAGCCAATTCGAGAATCAAGACAGTGTACAGCACAATTTATTTCTCGTGGAGGTACCCAAAGAAAAGGCGTTCAGCAATACCACATTTCATATAAACAATTTCGATCTCCCGCTGACTCCAACGCATATCAAGTATCAACTGCTTCTGGACCAGGAGAATCCGCTTTATCCGGAGAACCCCTACTTATCAGATCAAATTTATATTGAATACTTTGATGGAGATGAAAGATTAGCTAAGGTTTCCATTAAAAAAATGTTCTCGGTGAACCCTGGTGCACCAGAGCAAGCTCCAGCATTTAGTGGAGTTCCTGAGGAAGTTACACTCGACGATGGCACAGTCGCTGTTTTCTACGAGGACTCCGATTATGATCAGCTGACTTACCGAAGCAATCTGGTAATGGTCATGCTGACGGGGTCCAAGTCTATTTCAAAGGAAGAGCTCCTTCAATTTGCTAATATCATTCAAGAGACAAATAAATTTCCAATGAAAGAATAGCTGAGAGAAAAAGAGGTGTCTTACATTTACGTAGGACACCTTTTTCATGTTCTGTTGGTCTATTTATCTTTTCGATTAATGGTTGTTATCTGAATTATTCGTATTAAATGTTGAATTTTCACATTCTCTAGATGCTAGTTATACAAATAGCCAGGTGTATAATATGAAGCCTTTTCCACGGTACCATTGCTTCTAACCATATGCGTAGAGAGCGTTCTGTAATAATAACCCTTAGTTAAATTGTATACCGTCTGGCTAGTTTCCACATTATTGGAATGAGTTGTTGAATTTGAAATTAATCTTTCGTTCCTCCAGGCCGAACCATCCCATCTTTGCAGTGCCACATCCACACTGACAAAATCAGCAGCAAGCTTCGCTTCTGTATGTCCTGCTATGTAAATACTGCTGGCACTCATCGTTAACTCCGATTTAAAACCACCAAGATATTGATAAGTCGCAAACGATGTAATAAAACCCGATTCCTCAGGCGGCTTTGACGTTAATGCTCCGGGTTCACGTTGTTCTTCGGCTCCCGCTAAGCTGGCAGCAAACAAAGATAAGATGAGCATTAGAGGAAATACAACATTCATTTTTTGAGTTTTCTTAGACTTGAACATTAACATCACCATTCCTCACTATGTTATTTGGTTAAATCTATCAAATAGTACGGACGAAGTTTTGTACTCGTTCCACAGGTTAATAGATTGTAATTTGGTGATGACAAAAAATTATGAATCTCTTAGATCCTTAGAAGAGCGGCTGAGGTTATTCTGAAATTGACTCTATGGCACAAAAAAATACTTTACGGTAATGTCCGCAAAGTATTAAACAATGGCTATACTATTAATAAATTAAATTAAGCCCCAGCTTCCTTATGATTGCTCACTGTCTTCTTCTTGACCTCAATTCTGGATATTCGATGATGATCCACTTCCTCAATCCGATATTGGTAATCACCATACGAGATGCAATCCCCTGGTTTCGGCGGGAAGGAATTCAGCATGGATAATACCCAGCCGCCAAGGGTGTCATAGCCAGACTCTTCAATATCGAGGGACAAGAGCTGGTTAAGCTCCTCCAGCAGAATGAGTCCATCAATGGAATATTCAGAAGCTCCTATATATTCCACAAGCGGCCTCTCATTATCAAACTCATCTTGGATTTCACCAAGAATCTCCTCCACGATATCTTCAAGCGTTACTAGTCCAGAGGTTCCTCCATACTCATCAATTACAATGGCAATCTGAGTTCTCTCCATCTTCATTTGTTTCAGCAGAATGGCAATTGAGGTCGATTCCGGAACCGAAAGAATGGGACGAATTGTCGTTAAATACTCTTCCATCCCTGACATAAACAAATCCTTAAGGTGAACAAAGCCGATAATCTGATCCTTATCACCGGTACAGACGGGATAACGGGTCCGCATTTGCATGCTAGCGATAGTCAAATTCTCTTGAATCGTCCATTCGGTATTCAAGCAGATCATCTCCGTACGTGGAATCATAATTTCTCTAGCGGTTGTTGCGGAGAAATCGAATATGTTATCAAGCAGTGTGTATTCAAATGCGTCAATTATTCCGTCGTTTTTACTGTCCTTCATAAGCTGCAGCCATTCTTCTTCACTCTGAACCTTTTCCCTCTTCACAGATAGATGTGTACTCTCCCGATGAGCAGGACCTCTCACTCCTATATTCAAGAACCAAATGAGAGGGGACATGAAGAACGTAAACAAGATAAGAAATCTTCCTGACTTCCTTAAGAGGTGCTCTTGAAAATGAGAAGACAACACGGAGGGGATCCATCTTCCTGCTCCAAGATAGGTTAAAGTAATGACAACAATGGCAAGAGTTGTAGACAGCACTGCCGCTGGCCATATATCTAAACCCATATTTTCCAGAACCGGCGCTAATCTCGAGGAGATTGCAGCTTCACTGAGCCAGCCGAGCCCAATAACAGGCAGAAATATGCCAAGCTGACAGGTGCTGCGATATTTAGCTTTATCAGCAGCTAGTATGGTCAGTGCTTCTTGACGATCGGTCTCCTGGCTGCTCACCTTATGACGCACTAGTGACAATCGGCCAATTGCACTGTCAAGGGCTGCAAATAACCCGCTGATCAGAGCTAATACCAATATAATCATTGCATAGATCCCAAACGATAGAGGGTCACTCAAATAAGGTCCCGTATCCCGAATTCGGTAACGGGTCCACCTCCTTTTTATCAAGTATGGAGTCATCACACCACATACAATTGCTGATATATATGCTGCTCCGGATGAAATAATGGCAATAAAATAGTCTTTGATATCCAGACTTCTTAACCCACTGGAGATCAAAGACTATTCTAATTCTTAATGTGACACCAATTTATTAACGTCTTCCGCCACGAGGCGCTGTTGGAGCATATGGATATTCATAATTCAGCGGCTCATCAAATGTTGCATAATCAAAATTAACCATCAGGATGATGATCCGTTGACCTGTGTTTGGATCACTGATAATAATATGGTCACGGCCTGCTGCTTCAAGGATCCCCTGAAATACTTTAGCATTCCACTCTCTGTTGCCTTCATATGTCGCATAGAAAGTACCATATTTCCCAAGGTTCAATCTAAGTATATTTTCAACAAAAGATTGCTCTGTAAACGGAATATTCTGTTGGATGACTGTGCCACTAGGCGTCATTACACTTCCGCTCGTAACTTCTGGTGGAACGACAGTCATCCCTCCCTGCATCCCTTGCATGTTTCTCGGAGCATTTGCAGGCCCCGAATTCCCGATCTTATACGATACAGGCTGATATGGTTGGTTAAACATTTAATTACCTCCCTAATAGTAAGGTGTACATCATTGTGCTAAAAAACTGCCGGACAATCTGCCCCGGATGGGCTGAAGAAACAGTGTGCACGATATCTTCCCGTATTCTGCTGATTATACCAAGTTGCCGGGCATGCTCCAGCTGGTCTGAAGAACCAGAGGGCATTGCTTGCAGGCCATATTTTCTCGCCGTTAATTACACGTCTGGCTAAACGAATGTCCGACTCTCTCGCTGCTTGATAAAAGTATCCTTTTTGAATCGCCTCAAAGCCGCCTGGTGACTGGAATACCATATCATTAATGGAGCGAATATTACGAAAATCAAGACATCCGCCAAGGATCCGGTTCACACCAACATTCCCTACCAGAAGCATCCCTGTTTCGCCGTCTTCCTCTGCTTCGGCTCTCATCAGCCTTGCGAGCACTTTTACATCCTCAGAATTTGCTTTAATAACCGCCAATTACGTTCCCTCCTCCCCTGTAAGTCGTAAGCCTCGCGCCTAATACCCTATATCCTATTGTGCATTCGCCCAGTTCGTGACACTTCTCTACAAAAAAAATACAAAAAAAATCCTGTATCCGCATCAAGCAGCGATCTACAGGATAGGCAAAACCAATGAAAATAACGAATAATATTAAACAGACGAGTGTCACCACTTTCTGTCCAGTTAGAAATAAATTTCTTAATCCTGATCTTTAAACAAACGATCTAAGTAATCCTTCAACGACTCATGATGTGAGATTTCATAAGAAATATCCATATATTTAGGAAAAAAACCACTGCCAATCAACACATCATCCTTGATTACAATCATTCTTTTCTTCAACTCCACTGCTATTCCGAATTCAATATACGCATGCGGATCCCATTCATTCGAAACAACAACATAATCCGCGTTCTCTATATTTATCCTGGATTCCTTAATGCTTTTCATATTGGTTTGGGTAATATTTATTTCATTCTGTAAAAACAACATGGCGTTTAGTTCTTTTCCTGGAATCGTAGGAATAGCAGGACCCGCAGCAAGAATGATATGTACGTTCTTCTTCATCAGATAAGACTCCTTCCTCTAACTTCCATAAATTACACGAACAATGTAACAACGAATCTAACACTCGCACGTAACCTTCTTCTTCACTTGGTTGAAGGTCTTAGTTGAAGTAACCCGATAGTCATACAAATCATACTAATGGCCCAAAGTATTCCAATCCATCCGATCGTTAGGGAATTCTGTGATGAACTGGCTGTTGCTCTTGTTTCCAACAGTTGGATCCACCCCATTGCTCCCCAAGAAAATAAAACTAAATGTGCTAAGATAAAGCCGTAGCCTGCTTTTTTATGTCTAACCATTAACACAATTACAATGACAACAACCGTCACCAAAACCGCTAACATACAGAATGATAGTAATAATAGTACCTCTTCTTCTAATAGCATTGAATTCTCCTCTTAACCTCATAGGTTGATTAGATATAGCTCTCATATTCAAAAAAACACCGACGCAAATAACGACGGTGTTAGTAGGGTAATGCCTCTTTTCAAGTTGATCGATAAGCGTATTATATATTAGTAAGCAGTTATTATATACTTATCACCCTTTGCAGTCGGTAACTCTAATAAATTCCCAACGCGTTCTGCCGGCAATTCTCTTCCATCTGGTGAAGTAATACGGATGAGGAAATCCGAGTATATGCGAAGCTTCTCTCCACAATCCGAAGTAATTACGCCGTTAGTCAGTTTATGCTCCTTCCATTCCATATCTACGGTGAAGCCTCCTCTTGCGCGGAGCCCTGTTACACTCCCTTGCTCCCAAGCTTGTGGCAAGGCCGGAAGAATTCGAATACCATCAAGATGACTTTGCAGCAGCATTTCGGCAATTCCAGCAGCAGCGCCAAAGTTGCCGTCAATCTGAAATGGAGGGTGATTGTCAAACAAGTTAGGAAGTGTTGATTTCCTCAGCAGCTCTCTTGTATGATAGTAAGCCTGGTCTCCGTCCAACAAACGAGCCCAAAAATTAATAATCCACGCCCTGCTCCATCCCGTATGTCCTCCTCCATTCTCCAATCGTCTATGAAGTGTTATCCTGGCCGCATCTGCTAGTTCCGGTGTAGAATCGGGACGAATCGTCGTTCCCGGATGAAGAGCAAACAGATGTGAGATGTGTCTGTGTCCAGGATCTTGTTCTTCATAATCCACTAGCCACTCCTGCAGTTGACCATATTTGCCTACCTTCATATCAGGTAGACGAGAAATGATCATGGCCCATTCCTCACGGCGATTCTCATCCGTGCTCAGCAATTTACTGGCCTCAATACAGGCATTCAATAGCTCAGTTAAAATTTGAGTGTCCATAGAAGGACCATAGCATAGTGTACCTGACTCTCCATTCGGCAGCTCATAACGATTCTCAGGTGAGACGGAGGGATTGGTCACAAGATACCCTTCAGGACTTTCGACGAGAAAGTCTTGAAAAAACAAGGCAGCCTCTTTCATGGTTTCATATGCTTGTTCCAAGAATACTGGATCAGGATTAAATTTATAGTGTTCCCATAGATGAAGCGTCAACCAAGCGCCGCCCATAACCCATTGTGTAGCGGGTGGATAAATATCCTGCGGCGCGGTATCAGCCCAAATATCGGTATTATGATGAGCAACAAACCCACGGCAGCCATACATTTTCTGTGCTGTTACACGGCCGTTCGCCCTCATTCGTTCTATCAATTCAAACAACGGTTGATGACATTCTGCAAGATTACAGCTCTCCGCTGGCCAATAATTCATCTGGGTATTAATATTAATCGTAAACTTACTGTCCCAAGGCGGAGACATCGAATCATTCCATATCCCTTGCAGGTTGGCTGGCAGTGATCCAGGACGGCTGCTCGAAATAAGCAAATATCGCCCAAAGTGAAAATGTAACGCGTATAGACCCTTATCCTCCCCTCCTGATTGCAGCCTTTCCAGCCGTTTATTTACGGGTTCAACAGAAGGCGATTCGGAGGGCTTTCCAAGGTTAAGCTGCACTCTATTAAACAAATGCTGATAATCCTGAATATGTGTTTCTTTTAAGAGATTAAATTCCTTAGCTGCGGCCTGATTCAACAGCTCGTAGCATTGCTTCTTTGGGTCCTTGAAACGAAAAGTGCTCGCGACAGCGAGGAGGATAACAACCTCATCTGCCTGATCTATCATCAGATGCTCACCCACTACCCTAACGGTTCCACCGACAGGGATGGCTTTGGCAGCCGCGCTATAAACGAGCCCCTCTCTTCCACCGCAATCATTTGTCATAACAAGCGTATCCGTTCCATACCGATGAGACTCATCCATATACTTGCCGTTTTTCCGGTCGAACCAGGAAGTGAGCGACAATGCACCAGGGCGGCCCGCTTCAAGTCTTATCATCATCACCTGATCCGGATAACTGCAAAATACCTCCCGTCGATAGGTAATTCCACCGTATTCATAGGTTGTGACGGTCACCGCTTTTTCTAAATCGAGTTCTCTGCGATAATTGGACAGCTCCCCTTCAGGATGATCAAAATGAATGAAAAAGTCCCCCGCCGTTAAGTAATGCCTCTGACTGCGTGGTGTTCCGGAAAAGGCGGCTTCTGATAAACGATGGGCTTCTTTCAGTTTTCCCTCAAACAGTAACTCGCGAATACGAGTGAGGTTTTCTAGAGCATCCGGGTTGTTTCGATCTCTAGGTCCTCCATACCAGATCGAATCCTCGTTAAATTGGATTTGCTCCTCTTCAACGAATCCAAACACCATACCTCCTAATCTTCCATTCCCGATCGGAAGGGCTTCATTCCAGTTTTGAGCTGGTTTGTCGTACCATAGCATCGTTTCGGCAGATAAAGACATGTGATTCCTCCTGAAATATAGGTATTTATATAATTTATACTTTAGCTGCAATCGACTTCCATCTATAATTCCACTACGGCTTTAATCACTTTGGATTCAGGCTTTAGCCACTCATCAAACAAATAAGCCATCTCTTCTAACGGAGCGCGATGGGTAATGTACTGATCCATATTGATCCTGCCTGTGGAAATGGTCTTGATGACGTGAGCGAAATCCTCTTTTGTTGCATTCCGGCTGCCCATAATGGTTAGTTCTCGTTTATGAAACTCTGGGTCGTTGAATGTGATATTGCCCTTAACGAGACCTACATATATCAAAGTCCCGCCATGAGCAGTATAATCGAAGGCATTTGTCATGGATGTCACATTTCCCGTTGCATCGATGACGATGGGTGCAAGCTCTCCTGCCGTTAACTTTGAGACCTGCTCAAGTAGATCCTCCTCTGCTGCGTTAATGGTAAGATCGACCTTAGCCCAGGAGCGGCAAAAGGCTAATCGTTCCTTGTTTACATCCATAGCTATGACTTTTGCTCCTGCCTCTTTTGCAAGTGCCATGACACCAAGTCCGATCGGTCCGCCTCCAATAACCAGGACTGCTGCACCTTGAGAAATTCCGGCTCGGCGAACTGCATGAGCACCAATAGCCAGCGGCTCGATCATCGCTGTCTGATCCAGTGATAATCCTTCTGTCTTTAATAAATGTGATATCGGAACCTTAATTCTTTCTCGCATACCGCCGTCAACATGTACTCCCAACACTTGAAGCTGCATGCAGCAGTTGGTTCTGCCAGATCTGCAGGCTATGCAATGATTACAGTGTAAATAAGGAATAATGCTAACTTGGTCTCCTGGTAATATGCCTTGATCACGGTTGCTAATCTTTGTGACGATTCCAGCCAGTTCATGTCCTAAGATGCGCGGATATTCAAAAAAAGGCTGGTTCCCTTTATAGGCGTGCAGGTCGGTACCGCAAATACCGACCCGCTTTATTTCAATCACTGCTTCATCCTGCCCCGGTTCTGGCTCCGGTAAATCTGTAGCATAACGAAATGTTCCGATTTGTTCGCAAAGGATACCTCTCATTATTCATTTTCCCTCCCGACTCTCCATGAATGCGGTTACAATTAAATGTTTATTCCTATTCAAATATTCGCGGGAAGGACCTCCATTGCCTTCTTCGGTAACTCTTATTTTGTATTCTCGTAGGATTCTTTATATTCTGCTGTCATTTGATCTCCGGCGCTCGTTCTCCATCTTTCAACCTCGGCCTTCCAAGCTGCTTCCTCAATTTGCCCCAAGATAAACATGGTTTGGGCATCTGTAATGATATCTGCTCCAATTCTCCACCTCGTTCATGTGGTGTAACAGATTTGTCTCTTTTTATCTATCCTAAATATGTATAATCGTCTATAGACGAAAAAAAGAGCCGCCCTGACGTGGGCAGCTCTGTAATATCTGTCATGCATTTCATCATTTTCATTAAGGATTAGCAGTAATCCAATAATCGTAGGAATGAACAACATACCCTTGGTAAGCTTCATAGTTAGCAAGCAAATCCGGTAATTTAGCAAGCTCTTCTTCCATGTAAGCTTCTCCTTCTTCATAGAAGGTAATATGATCGCCTTCATGGCTTTGTTTCATCTCAACAGAGATGAGAAGCGGCTTACCTAAACGGTCTGCAATCTCCATTTCTTGTGCTGCAACTGCTGCTATCCCGTTTGATCCCTCTGCGGTATCACGGAAGGCCATGAGTGAAATATGATCAAGTGTCTGAATCATCCATTCGCTAACCGTCATATTTTTCCCTGGAAGCTCATATGCGTCAAGCCATACAGCAAGATCGGCACTCGTCTCCAGATCAGAATTTCTTTTGGTTTCTTGTGCAAAGTATTCCATATTTGCAGCCCATTCTGTAAGTACACGGTCACGATCAATATGCCAGGCTTCATTTGTATACGGCTCTACATCAACATGGATACCATGGAATTTCTCCTGCTCCGAAGCATGCTGATTATATTCCTTAACATAATTGATTAACCGGGTAATACGAGGTCGGTTCTCTTCAAGCCCCCATATCGGATGGCCTCCCATTGCATGAACCTCAATCCCCATGGCTGCTGCCTGGCTGACAAAATTTCGATACAGCTCAAACGGCTGCTCCAGATCAAGTCTTACATACAAATAATTTATATTTTTCTCTTCTACAAATTCGAGCACGCGTTCACTGTCATGAATCACTTGCTCTGCTTGCCAAATGTACGTCCCACGAATAGATCCCTGCTCAGGCTCCGGTGTTGGCTCAGGTTCTGGCGTTGGCTCAGGTTCTGGCGTTGGCTCAGGTTCCGGCGTTGGCTCAGGTTCCGGCGTTGGCTCAGGTTCCGGCGTTGGCTCAGGTTCCGGCGTTGGCTCAGGTTCCGGCGTTGGCTCAGGTTCCGGCGTTGGCTCAGGTTCCGGCGTTGGCTCAGGTTCTGGCGTTGGCTCAGGTTCCGGCGTTGGCTCAGGTTCTGGCGTTGGCTCAGGTTCCGGCGTTGGCTCAGGTTCCGGCGTTGGCTCAGGTTCTGGCGTTGGCTCAGGTTCTGGCGTTGGCTCAGGTTCTGTACCGTTTTCGCTAAGGTTAGACCAATACACATAATCATGCACCGCTACGCCGGCAAAATTGCGGTATTCCTGCAGTGATAATGACACCTCGTTAAGTACAGCTTCCATTTCTTCCGCTGATTTGCCTGCAAATGAGGTGTACTCTTCACCTGGCATCGGTTTTGTGTTTACAGCGACAACCATCTTCGCGTCATAAGCTTCCGACCATTCCATCTCTTGCTCAATCACATGAGAAATGCTGTCGTCACCCATCGCTTTATCACGGTAAGCCATTAAAGTTATTTGATCAAACCTGCTCATGAACCATTGAATTAGCGGCGTATCGGTCTCAGGCACTTCATATTGGTCATACCAAAAAGGCAGATCAATGGCACTGATTAGGGAAGCATCCTGATTCGCAATGTCTAAAAAGAGTTCAAGATTGGTTAAATAGGATTGAATGACAGGCTCGCTGTCTTCGCTCCAATCATTCAGGACATAGGGTTCAATATCAAGATGAATTCCTGCAAACTGTTCCGATTCCTCAGATTCAGCATTGTAATCAACAACCCAGTTAGCAAATTGAAGCAGCCGTTCTCTTCCACCTTCTGTCGCCCAGTAAGGATGGCCTGCGAGTGCATCAACCTTGATTCCCCGCTCCTGAGCATTTCGTACAAAGGTCTGGTACATTTCCTCTGGCTGATTCATATCAATTCTTAAGTAAATATGATCAATATTTTGATTGTCGGCATATTCCAGTACATCTTGGCCGCCATCTGCAATGGTCTCTGCCTGCCATAACCATGTTGCCCGCGTAGATGAATTTGTCGATTCAAAAGCAGTCATAAATATAACACTTATGAATAAGACAACCCATAATAAACCGCGGGATTGATTGCGTATCATATCCTCCCTCCAATTCTCCTCTCTTTTTTGAACCAACGCTATTATAGCAGTGGACAAAAGTAAAAGAATGAGCCCAGGTGCTCAACTTGGGCTCATTCTTCTATATTCGGTCTTTAGCCTGATTATTCGATTCCAGTCCCAGGATTAGGGCTCATATATCATTTTTCTTGTCATACCGCCATCAATGACCAGGTTCTCGCCAGTTACAAAATCATTGTCAGGTGCCGTTAAAAATAAACAAGCTCTTGCAATATCCTCCGGCTTGCCAACTCTTTGCGACGGATGCTGGACATGATCTATTTCTCTAAGTTTACTGTAGTCTCCTTTTTCAATCCATCCCGGACTAATACTATTGACCCGAATCCGTTTATCTGCCAGTGAAACAGCCATCGCATGAGTCAGTGCAACAATAGCTCCTTTGGAAGCAGCATAGGCTTCAGAGTTCGGCTCGGACATCGTCGCTCTCGTGGAGGCCATATTGATTACAGCACCGCCCTGTTTATTATTCCCCATATATTTAGCCGCTTCTCTTGTCGTTAAAAAACAGCTGCGAACATTGGTGTTCATGACATCATCCCATTCATTCAGGGACAATTCAAGCGGAGACTTCCAGATGCCATAACCTGCGTTGTTAATCAGGATATCGATCTTCCCATATTCCCGCATGGCTGTATTCATTAAATGTACAATTGCTTCTTCAGACCTAACATCGCAGGCAACAAATATGGCAGTTTCACCTTTTTGACGAATGGCTGCGGCTGCCGCGGCCCCTTTTTCTTCATTTTGATCGGCAAGGACCACCTTCGCTCCCTGCTCAGCGTATGCTTCAGCTACAACTTTACCAATACCTTGCGCTGCGCCTGTAACGATGACGACATCATCTTTGAATTTCATGATACCTCTCCTTACGACTAGAGATTAGAACCAGCTATAGTTCTCTGATAACAATATATTACACAATTTAAGTATTAACATATATCCGAATCAATTTCTTAACGAAATATAAACAATCCCCTAATAAAGAATAATTAATCCAGTATATCTCAATTGAAACGGTACAATTCAGCTGGAAAACAAAAAGCCGCCCCATTGGGACGGCTGATCCTTCACATACTAACCTCGAACACGTTCGGTATATACTCTGTTATAGCGCTTGAACCCGAGATATCTAGTCCCCTGAAAAGTAAGCTGGCCTTCATCGCCTTCAGAGCATAAACCATACTCATCTCCGCCAACCTTGAACTCAATCCGATCTCCACTGTCCACTTCGAATGTAATAAAATAGAGTGTCCGCGTATTCTGCCCTTCGCTTTGACTCTGCTGTGATACCTGAATCCTTCTTCCTGTAATTCTTGAAGAGACAGTCAATACCGGCTGCTTGTTGTTCCGTCCCCAAGCAAGGAGCTCTTTTCCCAGGGTCAATGCGATAATACCGAGAATCACGACAAATACCGCCGGGAATACCGTTCCGAAAAAATCAAACATCCAGAAAGATTCAAATCCCATGCCGTCTCCTCCCGTCCTCTAATTCTTGTCTGAAAATAACCGACTACTTGTTTATGTATATGCCGTAGTACGGTCAACTTGTCAGTTCGGGTAAGAAATACTTCATGGGATTAATCTTAAAGGACACTCCAGCTGGTCCCGCCATCCATTGTTTGCATTAATATTGATTTTTTCTCACTAGCATTCTCAAGCAGCACCCACCCTACTTTAGGGCTTACGAACTGCAGCTTGACAACCTCAGGATAATCTACAAGCTTCTCTGAGAGAACTTCACTCACAGGCAGTCTGTCCCAATCCTCGCCTTGATTCCTCGTATGATAGACATAAGTGCCTTGCAATGCCCAGCCTTCAGACTCACTGACAAAAGTCGGATACAAATCCTTGTTCACCCCACTCTGTGAAGGCAGATTAAACTGGACATGCTTCCATATGGAGCCTCCATCTGTCGTAAACAGACCGCTGTACTGAACTCCGCTGCCTTCCGCACAGCCTAAAGGAAGATACAGTTGCTGATGGTCCGTACTTAAGCTCTCAATCTCGCCAAGAGAATAAGAAGAACAGGACTCATACAATGATGAGGATCTGTTGAAATACGGCTCGTTAATAGACCAGGCTTCCCCCGCATTCTGGGTTAAATAAATCTTAGGAGCCCCAAGCTCCAGCACGGATACAACACCGCGCTCTCCGTCGATGAACTGCATACCCTCAGCATATCCGCGCAGCGGTATGGCATGATTCGTTTGCTGAAGCGGGGAGCTTGTCATCACTTCAGACCAATTCATTCCCCCGTCAAGCGTCGAGAATATTTTCTTCTCCTCTTTACCCGTACCAGCATTGTCACTTGTCATTAAGAAGCCTTCCTTAGCTGAAGCAAAGTGAAGTGCTGTTACCTTCTGAGTTTCCTCGAGCGAAGAAATCATCCAGCTCTCTCCACCATCATTTGTTCGCAGTACCACATTGTCAGTTCCATCTGTTCCGGAACGAACAATCCACCCATTCATGCCATCCAGGAAAAAAATATCCTCTCCGTAAACTGGATTCGTCGCGAACTTCACATTAGATGAAGGAGAAATATTCGTCCAGGTCTCCCCATTGTCACGGGTATAATATAAACGAAGCTCGCTTCTCGTCACTCCCCAAGCCAGACCGCCATAACCATGGATTAGTTGAAAATCTGTTAATCGTGTCTGAATTTGATATTTGTTTACTTCAGCGACTTCATAATTGCTAGGTTCAATAAGTGTTATCGTCTGGCCATCTTCCAGCTGCTCTTCCTTTACGACTACTGGCTGAGCCTCCTCGGGTTCCGAAGATGTGCAAGCTGTCAGCGCAAGTGTGATCATAAGCATACATACTAGAGCCCGCTTTGTCGTTTCTCGCATGCTATTCCACCTCTTTGTGCCTGTTAAGGCTGTCCTCTAAGTTAGACATTATAGCATACTTTATTTTGAATGAGAGTCAAAACTGTTACTTGTTCCTCTTTATTCTGTAATACATTTCGCCCTCCTGATCTCTATCAGAAGGGCGAAAATGGTTGTACTTTATTCTTGTTATTATTTCTTAGATGGTTTGTCTCCAAGCTCACTGTGCCGGTATCCATAGAAGAAATAAATACCTAGACCGACGAGAATCCATACGGCAAATCCACCCCAAGTTGATCCGTCCAGCTGAAGCATCAGCAGCACACAGAATGCAGCGCTCAGCAGTGGAAGAAACGGCACCCACGGTACAGAAAATCCTCGTTTGAGATCTGGTCTGGACTTGCGCATACCAATAACACCAAGGGATACGACAGCAAATGCAAACAGGGTTCCAATGATGGTCAAGCTGGCAAGCTGATCCAGCGGCAGGAATCCGCACAGGAGTGCGATAATAATGCCTACCATCCATGTACTGCGAACAGGGGTCTGTTTCTTCTCATCCACTTTAGATAAGAACTTAGGCAGCAGCCCATCCCGAGAGATCGCAAACAAGAGCCGGGTCTGACTAAACAATAGAACGAGCAGCACCGTCGTAATACCCACAATGGCTCCCACTGAAATAAGTCCTGCTACAAAGTCTTGTCCTACAAAGCGTAATGCGAAGGCTACAGGGTCTGCAACTCCAAGATTCGTAAAAGGAACCATCCCCGTCAGGACGACGGCAACAAGTGAATACATAATCATACATACAATAAGTGATCCAATAATTCCTATAGGAAGATTACGCTGCGGGTTTTTGACTTCTTCAGCCGCTGTAGCCACCGCATCAAATCCAATATAGGCAAAAAACACAACAGCCGCGCCACTCATTACCCCAGAGAAACCAAACGGCATGAAAGGAGTCCAATTGTCAGGCTTAACATAAAATGCACCAACCAGAATGAAAATGATGATGACTGCTATTTTGACAAAAACCATAATTGCATTAAATCTTGCCGTTTCCCTCGCTCCCTGGGTGAGTAATAAGCATATAGCCATAATAATGAGAACGGCCGGCAAATCTATGATTTGTCCCTGCGACAAATTAAAAGCACCGGATATAGCGGTGGGAAGATGTATGCCAAAGCCTTCCAGCAGCCCTTGTACATAGGCTGACCATCCGCTTGCTACCGATGCCGCAGCAACACCATACTCAAGTACCAGTGTCCAGCCCATTAACCAACCGACCACTTCACCGAATGCAGCATAGCTGTATGCATAGGCACTACCCGATACAGTAACTGTGGAAGCCAGTTCTGAGTAACACAACGCTGCCAGAATACAGGCGATGGCGGCAATAACGAAGGAGATCATTAGTGCGGGCCCAGCATGCTCTGCAGCGGCTTGTCCGGTAATGACGAAAATACCGGTACCAATAATAGCACCGACCCCAAGTGATATCAGATCCAGCGCCCCGAGTGTCTTCTTGAGGCCGGTTCCCTTGTTCAGGTCAAAATGCTTCTTGCGAAATAAATCCATAATGTCACTCCTAGATGAATGTTGCAACGCTTTAGTGCAATTAAGCACAAACAATTATTATGCGAAAGTTAGCACGGGTTGTCAACTTTCATCATTCAATTAGAATTATATGGCTTAAGCCTCGGTAACAGATTGCCCTGAACTTGAATTTTTATTATTAATTGACCAACCGGCGAAAAATAAGTGTTGCTACGATAGCGCTTTCTATATTATTATGTTTGAGTAGGTTACAACTAATTATCTACTTACGATTTTATATTATCTTAATAAATGAATAATGGATCTTCGGGGTAGGGTGAAATTCCCAATCGGCGGTGACGTTCTTGCAATGAAGAGCGAAGCCCGCGACTCGCTGCTCAAGCATTCCTTGCGCACGCGACTGACTTGGTGCAATTCCAAGGCCGACGGTTACAGTCCGGATGAGAGAAGATCATCGATTACATGCGGTTGTTATATTAAGACGCATGTTTATTTGATCACCCCTGTTGATCGTGCATGGCTACATGTGCGTATTCACGGGGGTTTTTTACTATCTGAAGATACCATATTCAAATTCTCAATTACGAAGGAGTTTGGATTATGGAACACACGAACAAAAAAGCATTACCTGCAGCCGGCTCAACCGGCTTCTGGCTCGTCGCACTCGGGGCAGCACTGTGGGGCATCGGTCCCCTGTTCCGTATTCATCTGCTGGACTACATGACCTCGACGCAAGTCGTCCTGATTGAGCATCTTCTTGTTTGTCTGGTTGCTGTACCGATTCTATGGGTCAATCGATCTGAATTGAAAAACCTGCGTTTAAAGCATGTATTCGCTCTGCTTGTCATCTCTTGGGGAGGTTCTGCACTGGCTACCGTTATTTTTACGATGGCTCTGTCCAGTGGTGATCTGAATGCGGTTGTGCTGCTGCAAAAAATGCAGCCGATTTTTGCCATCCTGCTCGCAAAGCTGATTCTTAAGGAGACGCTGCCCAAACGTTTCGGCTTCTTCTTCATCATTGCTATTGTAGGAACGTATTTGCTTACCTTTGGATTCACCATTCCTTTTGGAACGAATAGCGAATGGATTAAGTTGGGAAGCCTCTTATCCTTACTCGCCGCAGCTTTATGGGGTGGATCCACGGTGATGGGACGCCTGCTTCTTGGCCAGGCGCAATACAAGACGGTAACCTCCCTGCGATATGTACTCGCACTGCCTTTACTCCTCATCATGACCTGGCTGGAAGGAGCATCGATGAATCTTCCACAGGCAGGAGCGGATCTTGCAAGCATCGGAGTTAACTTGTTGGCACAGGCATTGCTTCCTGGACTGCTCAGTCTGCTGCTATATTATAAAGGCTTATCTTCGACCAAAGCATCGATGGCTACCCTTGCGGAGCTTAGCTTCCCGATGATGGGTGTGCTCGTGAACTGGATCGCTTTTGGACAGTTGGTAACTCCTGCTCAGCTCATTGGTTTTGTGCTGATCTGGACAACATTGTTTATATTTGCTCGTCAGCAGCAACAGAGCAGCCAGCAGCTGGTCTCGCGCACGACATGAGATGAAAGGATTAAGAAGGATGGATACTACTTCGGTTATGACTGAGTTTTCAATCATCGGCGAACTTTTCACTGCTGAGGATATAACAAGTCAACTAGAGATCACACCCTCAGAGTTCTATACTAAGGGAGACAAAATAAAGAACCGCGACATCGTTCGTAAAGAATCCGCATGGTCGATTAGTACTGGATACGAGGAATCTCTGGATATAAATATGCAGTTGAATAAATTGATTTCTGTCCTAAAGAACAAAAAGAATGAATTGCTCGAATTAAAAAGATCACATGACTTATTTTATAAATTCTTTATCGTTATAAAAATTGAACAGAATCAGACTCACGCCATTTATTTAGATATTGATACGATCTCATTCGTGAATGACATTGGAGCTGAGCTGGATTTTGATCTCTATGTCTTTTAGATCTTAAAAAGTTATTGTAAAGTCGCTGTCCGTTTGGACAGCGATTTTTTTTATATATCAGCTCAGGTTCTCACTCTCTCCTCCAACTGCCCTCCAACTGCACATGGAAACCTGACAGATTTATGCGTTATGATAGAGAGAACGATTAGAAAGGGATGATCAATTAGCCTATGACTTCTTTTCCGTATACATCATATGACGCAGTAGGGCTCGCCCAGTTGATAAGAGATAAACAAATCTCTCCAGTAGAGCTTGTAAATGCTGCCATTGAACAGATCGATCAGTTGAATCCTGAGCTGAATGCGGTGGTCCGTACTCGCTACGAAGCTGCACTGCAAGAAGCAGATGAGGTGAACACACTCGCCCAGCCTTTTGCAGGTGTCCCCATATTGCTAAAAGACATTTCACAAGCCATTGCTGGAGAGCCTCTGACATCAGGCTCCAAATTATTTGCTGAACACAGGCCGCTCTACGATTCTCATTATGTAGCCAAGCTTCGGAGAGCCGGTTTTATTCCGATTGGACACACCAATACCCCGGAATTTGGTCTTAAGAATATTACCGAGCCTAAGCTGCATGGCCCTTCAAGAAACCCTTGGAATTCAAACCACTCTCCCGGCGGCTCCAGTGGAGGATCGGCATCAGCCGTTGCTTCCGGCATGGTACCCATCGCTGGAGCAAGTGATGGCGGAGGATCAATTCGTATTCCCGCTTCGTTCAGCGGACTGTTCGGATTAAAGCCTACCCGTGGACGTACTCCTGTAGGCCCCGGAGTTGGGCGGCAGTGGCAGGGTGCATCCATTGATTTTGCCCTATCGAGAACGGTGAGGGACAGTGCGGCACTACTCGATGTACTGCAGGTGATTCAGAACGAAGCTGCATTTCAAGTTCCGCTGTACCCGGGAAGGCACTTGGAGGATATGTATTTATCGCTTGAACGGAAATATCGAATTGCCTATACGATGGATTCTCCAGTAGGCACGCCTGTCAGTGAGGATGCCAAGGAGGCGGTGCTCAAGGTCGTGAAATACCTGGAATCCGAAGGACATATTGTCGAAGAAAAGCAAAGTCCAGTAAACGGTGTTCATCTCATGGAGAACTATTATATGATGAACAGCGGTGAGATGGCAGCTATGGTACTGAAGATGGAGCGTGGACTTGGAAGAACCATTACTTCAGAGGATATTGAAATTGAAGGCTGGGTGCTCCTAGAGGCTGGCCGAAAATTGTCCGCAGCGGAATTTGTACATAGTCTTGCAGAGTGGGACGTTGCTGCAGCACAAATGGCCACTATTTTTGACCGATATGATTTCTATATCACACCGACCAATGCTTATCCGGCTCCACAGATTGGTGAACTGACGCCTGGGCCAGCGAAGATTGAGCAGTTGCTTAGGGTAAGTGAGTTATCTAAGGACAAGCAGCAAGAGCTTATCTATGACATGTTTGAACCTAGCTTAACTTACACTCCGTTCACACAACTTGCTAATTTGACAGGTACACCGGCTATGAGCCTCCCCCTTCATCTTAGTAAGTCTGGGCTGCCTATGGGTGTTCAGTTTATGTCTGCTAAAGGAAGAGAGCATGAGATGCTGCAGCTGGCTCACCTGCTTGAGAATACAGACCTGTGGATCTCTCCTTTGACTCCCGGAGGTGAACATTAAGGCCAATGGACATTCTTGGGGTCAAACTGCACACTGCAATGGAGCAGCCCATTGATTTGAATGAGATCGTAGGAGCTTTGCCGTGCGAACAGCAAAAGAAGATTCGCAGGTTCAGACGGTATGCGGACCAATTAAGATCTCTATGCGGAGAGCTGCTAATTCAGAGCTACGCTGTCGAACATTGGAATCTGTCCCCTAACCAGTTGGACAGGCAGATCAATCGCTTCGGTAAACCTGAATTTGTTCATTATCCCACGCATCATTACAATATCTCTCACTCAGGGGCATGGGTGGTAGCTGCTTTTGATCGACACCCTGTTGGTATTGATATTGAAGAAATAAATGATGTGGACCTGACTCTAGCAGATCGATTCTTTACTCGGAACGAAGCGGAGCTGGTGCATAACCAGGTCAACTTAGAGCAGAAGCATATATTCTATTCCCTATGGACGCTTAAGGAAAGCTATGTAAAAGCGAAAGGTGCCGGACTTTCCATTCCCCTTGATTCTTTCGAATTTGATATAACCCATCAGGGAGAAATCACATTCTCTAGCTCTAACGAGGGGAACGAAGAAGCTTGGTCCTTTAGAAGTTATGCAATCGACCCTGATTACTCTCTCGCGGTTTGCAGCCGATCAGGACATGTACCAGAATCCATAGATTTCATGACCTTGGATCAGCTCTTGGCAGGTCATTCGATACTCCGAAGCAAGTCGTAGAAATAAAAATAACGCCAGCAGAGTCATTACCATGCTGGCGTTATTTTATATTAAACTTAATGAGCTCACTTCATGTTAACTAGCGACATTAGCTTGTTTGTCAGCTGGCTGATCCATCTTCCGATCACGCATCTTAAAGTGGGCGAGCAGCAAGAATGGAATGCCACATGCTGTCATTAGCATTAAAGGCATAAATATCATTACCGGTTGATCCACAGATAGCGAGGTTAACAACCACCCTCCAATGACCGGGGCGAGTACATTCCCCATATTGTTAAATCCGATCATACCGAAATAAGTCCCACGCAGCTCTGGTTTAGCGATCCTGTCTACTAATAGATCCATAAGCGTAAACATGAGCACTTCTCCAATTGTAAATATTACGACACCAAGCAGCAGCATCCATCTGGATTCAAACAAACCAAATACAAGCAAACTACTGGCCACAAAAGCATTACCTACGATTAAAGATACCGCAGGAGGAAAATTCTTAAACCATCTTACCAGCGGATACTGCACGATCAGCACGACTACGGCATTCATGGACAGCATGTAAGTAAACATCTCTGCTCCATTCTCGAAGCTCGGGCTGAGCTCAAGATATTGCGGGAGCGTCGAACTAAAATGTCCATATCCTAACACACAGAATATAGACCCGATTAGTACATACATAAAGGTACGATCACGGCTAGTCACCATAAAAGCTTCTTTTAAAGATACGGACTGAGCTATGGCAGCACGGCCAAGGTCAATATCACTTTTTCTACCGAACTGGAATACAAGAACCAGTCCATATAAGATGTATACCAACCCTGCGGCTATGAATGGGGCTCCGCTCTGTGAGGTTCCAAACTGCAATCCGAGTAAAGGACCGATCACGACACCGACATTAATGGCCGCATACCTCAAGTTAAAAATTAACAGCCTGTTCTTCGGATCTGTAATATCCGACAGCATCGCTCGTGAGGTTGGCTCGAAAACAGCTCGGCACAGCCCATTCAATGCGTTCATAACAAAGAACATCCAAATCTGATTGGCCACGGCAAAGCCGATAAATACAAGCGCCCAGCTAAAAATCGAGAAGATCAAAACTTTTTTACGTCCTATTCGGTCCGATATGTATCCCCCATAAAAACTGGCAAATACGCCGATCAGCGAGCTGACAGCGACAACCATACCTGCCTCCGCTGGACTTGCTTCCATCGATTTAATGAGATAGATCGACAGAAAAGGAATACTCATCGAGGTGGCCATTCTTCCGAACATCGTTCCTACGATAATGGTCCAAGCGAGCGGGTGAATCTGTTTTAAATGACTGTTCATATTGCCTCCATCTGAATCTGCTAATAAGTAAGTTAATACATATCATTTCAGCTAATTCGCTATCTGTCAATACATGTAAGCACGCGTACAAGAGGCAGGACAATCCATAGTAAATAGATACCTCTATACTATTCTATTATGAATTTTTCATATGTTGTAATAATCATATAATAATTCA
The DNA here is from genome assembly GCF_042684905.1 of Paenibacillus shunpengii. NCBI lineage: Bacteria > Bacillati > Bacillota > Bacilli > Caryophanales > Paenibacillaceae > Paenibacillus > Paenibacillus shunpengii. Next base: position 2,838,449 of record NZ_JBHUMJ010000002.1, read on the forward strand.
AGTTATTTCCCATAAAAAAACCTTAGGATGACTTATTCACCCTAAGGTTCTGATCAAATACGATATTAAGTTCTACCCGTCCAGTCGTCGGATGCAACTTCTCTCCACCGCTCACGGATGATCTCATAATCTTCCTTGGCAAGCAGCCGCTCTCGTAACAGATCCGCGTTCTCCTGCCAACGATTTGGCTTTTTGGTACCTACAATGGCCGTATCCACACCAGGCACTGATAAAGTAAAGCCTAGCGCCTTAGCAATAACCTCCTCATTGCTCTCACCTAAGAATCCGTAATTCAAGTCCCGTAACCGATTCCAATACACAAATGGATATGCCGTTTCTTCCAGCGTATCATAAGTCCAGGCAACGTTGGCCAGCGGCCGTTTCGCTGTCACGCCCATTCCCTGCTTCCGGGCTTCTGGAATGGTCAGCTCAATGGCCTCTTGGTCCGCTATGTTGACAGAAGTTTCGAGGCTATCGAACACGCCCGTCTGAACAGCATACAATGCATCTTTATGATCTCCGCTGTAGCCAATAAATCTTGTTTTCCCTGCTTCCTTGGCCCGTTTCAATACTTCAATGACGGAGCCCTCACGAAGCACTTCCTCCGAGCAGCTATGCAAATGAATCATATCCACATAATCTGTGTTCAGTCTTCTTAAGCTGCGGTCGATCGAATTAGACAGCATGACCGGATCCCAATCCGGCTGGTCATATCCGGAAGCATGTCCACATTTCGTGAACAGATACACTTCCTCTCTCTTGGGACCAAGCACCTGCCCGACCAATTCCTCACTGTCTCCGTAACATTCCGCCGTATCAATCACATTCAATCCAGCTTCAATCGCACTTCCGAGCAGACGATCCACCTCAGGCTTCGAAATGCCAGATCCAATCTCTGACCCGCCGAAACCCAGTACGCTGACCTTCATTCCTGTGTTTCCATAAGAGCGCTGTTCCATAAATCTAGCCTCCTTGGGTTAATGTCAATTTTATTAAAATATCTGACATGTTCGTATTACCACCTCATGAAAAAGCGAAACAATATAAGATGCCCGTTCAACAATTCCTTAGAATGGGCAACTAGAACTCTTCAAGCTAATATTGTAAATCGATGCTAACCTCAAGACCTTCCAGGTAGTTCGTATTAAATTGATACGTATATATATAGTAGGAATCTATTTCGCTAATGTTTGAGAAAGTCAGCTGATACTTATTCGTATCTTTAATTCGTATCGCTGTACCATCTTTATGATATGTTCTCCCTTTGCGATCTTCGAGCCAAATCCGATCGGATTGTTCGAAGATACGGTATCCTTCAGCTTCATAAGTCAGTGTCAGCTTGTTGTTTTCCATTTTTTGATCCAGAATCTTTAGAGAACCTGCCTTTCCTTGATCAATCGTTATTGGCTTCCCTTTCCACTCACCACTAACTTTTGAACTAGGATTTAACATGTAAGGTTTGATGAATATTTTGTTAGGAATTGTCTCAAACGACTCAAAAAATGCTTTATAGTGGTTTTCATTTGTTTTGCCCACTCCACTCACACTGATTGGCTGTAACACGCGTCCTTGATCGTCATACACCTGGAAATCCCAAAAATGAGTTGTTGATTTCGGTAGACTGTATGAGATTACAGTCGTGGTCGGGTACAAAGTAACTGTATCATAATCCACTTGGAACACTTCGTTCTCATCCCAAGTTCTGCTTTGTCCGATTGTGTAGGATTGATATTCACCTTCTTGAACAATGGGGATATTGGCGTATGTAACCGTTTCATCTTTCGATATAAGTCCAAGTACGAAGGACTCTGGCAATAGCTCCTCACTCCTGATATCTATACTAATCGTCCCTGCATACATACCATTATCGAGCTTCTCATAAGTGATATTTCCACCATAATCTTCTATCCTCTTACCATCAATTGTGAACTTGATATCTTCTTTAAATGCCCACGGATCAGGATCATTCGAAGGTACTGTCCAGCCAAGATTAATTTTAGAACCATCGTACAGACTCTCTGTAAATATGATCTCTTGGTCATTGATCTTAACTTCCTGTCCTAGCTCCGTTGTAAGCAGAAGCTCACTGCCTCTTTTTACATCCACTCCGCCGACTAATTCGAATACTGACTTAAGTAAAGGGAAGGATCTGAGAGATTCCGCAAAACTTGGAGACAAAGATGACAGTCCAATGGTAATGAATAGCATCACCGCTGTTAAAATACCAAAACGTTGCTTTAACGATCTATTACGTTTCCTTTTTAATCCTTTAAGAGTTAGGTTTACACGATCTTCGATCGATTCAGGTAAAGGTTTGTTAACCTGCTTCACAATTTCCTGCTCCCACTTTTCCATGTGAACTCCTCCTGTTCTTCCCAGAGTGACCGGGCATTTTCACGGGCACGGCGCAGCCATGTTTTAATGGTGTTTTCCGGTTTTTCGTAAATATCAGCTATATCCTTAATTGAAATATCCTCAATGTGGTACAGCTTTAGCAGTCGTCCCTCATCTTCAGGCAAAGTCGACAGTAACTGTTCTAACTCTACTCTTTCAAAACCGCTCTCATTGGTGAATGGGGTTTTCAATTCGTTAAAATCAATCACGTTTTTGTTTCGCCTGTGGATTTGGTTGCATTCGTTAATAACGATTCGTAGCAGCCATGTTTTAAAATACTGGGGTTCTCTCAAGCTTTTCAACTTGGAAAAAGCTTTTATAATCGCTTCTTGCATGGCATCGGAACAATCAGCATCGCTGACCAGTATTGTTCTAGCTACCTGGTACATTGTAACTTTATAGGCACTAATTAATTGCTCAAACGAACTAATATTACCTCGTTGGGCTTTCTTCACTTCCTTGACGATGTCCATAACTTCCCCCTTTCGATTCGTATGTTAGATGCATAAGAATGCCATTAGGTTTCAACTGTTAATAAAAAAAAATTACTAAGTTAATAAGCAAAAAAAGCAGCTAATCATAACGGCTGCTTTCTCAGTTGAGATATTTGAAGTCTGTTTAACTTCGTTTTAAGCCGGCTTAAATTGATTAATGATCAAATCTATGATCAATCCAATGACCAACCAGCCAAAGACATTAATAAAATAAATAATTGTCATCCCATTTAAATGACGTCCAATAGACGGAATATTTTCAAGTAGTGCCAAATGCGGACTCGTTAATACCAGCAACATATTGTAGTCATCTATGCCCGTAGCATTAAAAATACACACCAATACACTTAAAAGGGGGAGCCAAAAACTAAATCTCTTAAATAACTGCATTTCCTTCTTCTCCTAGTCAGCAATATTCTTGTTGTCCAAGAAATTATACTATAAGGAAGGAGAACGATAAATCTATAATTTAGAATATCTAACTACATATTCCTTTCATCATTGTAAGTTCTTTTTGAAATTCGACCACAGGTATAAAAGCGAAAATTGCGGCTCAACAGACAGATAATTTTACAATGTACTCGAAAAACAACGCGAATCCTGACTTAATATGTAGAAATTGATGGAAACATATCCAAATTTATAACCCCTCTGACACTACGTTTATAAATATATAACATTCCGAAGGTACAATGAGCTTGTCTTTCAAGATAGGGATACTTGCCTTGCCTTGAATAATCAAATTTATCGGGGGTTATGAATTGAAAAAAAGAAACATGCTTCTTACTACTTTTACTCTGGTTACCGCTCTAATTGCAGGCTGTGGCTCTAATGCCGGCACTTCATCACAAGAACCAACGGCGCCTACCACTTCACAGACTTCGGATAACACAGGAACATCTGGCGAAGCAGCCAGTACAACCCAAACCATTGATCAGCTCAAAATCAGCTTTGTTCCTTCCAAAGACCCGAAAGATATTATTACAGCAACGGACCCGCTTAAGGATCTCTTGAAGGAGCAGCTCTCTACACAAGGCTTTGAAGTTGGAGAAATCAGCATCGATGTAGGTACGACCTATGAAGCTGTCGGTGAAGCACTATCCGCAGGAACGACAGATATCGGCTTTATTCCCGGCGGAACCTACGCGCTGTATGATGACGGAGCTGATGTCATTCTGACCGCAACTCGTGCAGGATTGTCTAACGACTCTGATGCTCCAAAAGACTGGAATGAAAACAAACCAACGGAACTAACTAGTGAGCAAGCAACCTATTATCGCTCACTGGTCATCGCAGGGCCATCTGCTAAAGGACAAGAGCTTGCTGAGAAAGTGAATAACGGCGAAGAACTCTCCTGGGAAGAATTGAATGACGCTAACTGGGCAGTTATGTCAACAACTTCTTCTGCAGGTTATATTTATCCAACGCTGTGGCTGCAAAGCAACTACCAGAAGAGCATCACGGATCTGTCCAATGTCGTGACATCCGATTCTTACGGCAGCTCCTTTGGCCGACTGGCTGCAGAGCAGGTCGATGTTATCGTTGCATTTGCTGACGCTAGACGCGATTACGCTGAACAATGGACTAGTGAATTTAACCGCACAAGCCCGATCTGGGATGAGACGAATGTCATCGGTGTAACCCAAGGAATCTACAATGATACGATCAGCGTGAGCAAGAACAGTGAAGTCATTACCGATGATCTCAAAGCCGCTCTTCAGGAAGCATTTATCGAGATCGCGAAGACAGAAGAAGGTAAGAATGTCATTGCTGTATACAGCCACGAAGGCTACCAAAAAGCTCAATCCTCTGACTATGACGGTGAGAGAGAAGCACAAGAGCTGATTCGTAACATGAAAAATCAATAAGATAAACGGAACCAAACCAAATAATATGCTTTTAAAAAAAGTGAGAGCATCAGGCTTCTAATGATGTTCTCCTTTTTCATCTCGGCAGCAAAAACCATAGGAATGGAGTTTAACCCATGATCGAGTTTATCAATGTACAAAAGACCTACCAGAACGGCACAACTGCACTGCAAAATATTAACCTCAAGATCGAGCAAGGCGAATTCGTTGCTGTCATCGGACTGTCCGGAGCAGGTAAGTCGACCCTCATTCGGTGCATTAATCGTATGCATGATATTACAGACGGACAGCTGTTTGTAGATCAAGTCGATGTATCCAAGCTAAGAGGCAAGCAGGTGCGGAATTTTCGTAAGAGAATTGGCATGATTTTTCAATCCTTCAATTTAGTCAACCGAATCAGCGTGATCAATAACGTCCTTGTCGCCTTTGTCCCGCATCTTCCGATGTGGCGCAAGCTGACCGGAATCTTCACCAAGGATCAGAGAATAAAAGCACTAGAGGCTTTAGATAAGGTAGGCATTCTCGACAAAGCTTATGTTCGGGTGGACCAGTTGTCGGGCGGACAGCAGCAGCGGGTAGCACTTGCACGGACACTTGCCCAGAATCCTGACATCATCCTGGCTGACGAGCCGATTGCTTCCCTTGACCCGGTCACCTCACGAATTGTGATGGATGACTTTAAGAATATCAATGAAACCTTGAACATCTCTGTCATTATGAACATCCACCATGTGGAGGTCGCACTCGAATATGCGGAGCGTATTATTGGGGTTCGAGCAGGCGAGATTGTATTTGACGGTCCGCCGTCTGAAGTTACCAAGGACACCCTGGATGAAATATACGGCAGCAAGCTCAAGGATGTTCCCCTCCCGGAGGAGGTGGCACTGACCCATGTATGATAAATTGTTTCCGCCGAAGCAGCTGGTGCTGGATAACGGTAAGGTCGTTATGCAAAAAAGAACAAGACTTCCGCTTATTCTCGTTATTCTAGCGATCCTGACTACATCATCTGTTCAATTAACCGGCTTTGATCTTCCATTGCTATTTTCGAGAATTAATAATTTCTTCAAAATATTAGGTGAAATGGTTCCTCCAAATTGGAGCTACTTCCCCAAGCTGCTGGAAGCCCTTCTCGCGACACTGCAAATGTCGCTGCTCGGCTCTATGATTGGAGCGATCCTCGCTCTGCCGTTTGCCCTGCTCGCTTCATCCAACGTGATGCGGAACAAGGTAATCACTTCGATCTTCAAGATTATGATGAGCTTGTTAAGAACACTGCCGACGCTGGTCATCGCCTTGATCGCGACCTTTATCTTTGGACTCGGACCTATGGCGGGCCTCGTCGCCATTATTTTATTCACACTCTCCTATGTTGGTAAGCTGCTGTATGAGCAAATTGAGAACGTCGACATGGGACCATTTGAAGCGATGGAGTCGATTGGAATGAACCGGGTGGAAGCTTTTCGCTATGCTATTTTTCCACAAGTACTCTCCCGTTATCTATCAACATCCTTGTTCTGCTTCGAGGGGAACGTACGCTATGCAGCCATTCTTGGTTATGTAGGGGCCGGAGGCATCGGTCTTCTGATCAAGGAGAACCTGGGCTGGCGTGATTATTCGAACGTTGGCATGATTGTTTTTGCTCTGGTCATCACGGTTTATATTATCGAATCGATCAGTGAACATTTCAGAAAAAAGTTAACATGAGGAGATCCATGCTATGACAACCATTGAGAAGCAATTGGGTGCTTCCCCTCGGAATCATCGATATATTTGGACGGTTACCATTATTGTGCTGATTCTGTTCATCTGGTCACTAGACACCGTAAGCTTCGAGGACGTGAATCAAAAAGGAATTTCGATTGCATTAAATATATTAACAGGTATTGTTACTCCCGATCTCGAACTGCTGTTCAGTCTAACGGAGCAAGGAGTGCTCTACCTGCTGCTTCAAACGACAGCCATCGCCATACTGGGAACACTTGTCGGTGCCGTGCTGTCTGTTCCGCTCTCTTTCTTAGCAGCATCCAATATCGTGCCAAAGCCTATCGCTTGGCTGACAAGACTGCTGCTCATTATGATTCGAACGATTCCCGCGCTCGTATATGGACTTATGTTCATTGGGGTAACTGGACCCGGACCATTTGCAGGCGTGCTGACCATCGGACTCACCTCTATCGGCATGCTGTCCAAATTGTATGTTGACTCCATTGAAGAACTGGACAAGCAGGTACTGGAATCGATGACCTCTCTTGGCTGCAACACATTTGAGAAGATCCGCTACGGTATCATCCCACAGCTCTTTTCACTGTTTCTGTCGGTGACAATCTACCGTTTCGACATGAATATGCGTGAAGCCTCGATCCTGGGTCTCGTTGGTGCAGGAGGAATCGGTGCTCCTCTTATCTTTGCGATGAACAGCTACCGCTGGAACCAAGTCGGCTCCATTCTGATTGGCTTAGTGATTTTTATCCTTCTTATCGAATGGATGTCCAATCGACTTCGCTCCAAGCTCGTTAATGGCTAATCTTTTGAATCAAATATACCCTTGAGCTAAGCAGATAAAGGTATTATGAAATCGATTCTTTTATATTAAAAAAATCATTGCAAGCCAAAAACCTCCGAATGCATTCGGAGGTTTCTTTACTATGTTCTGAGCGGGAGAGTACAGCTGGTTTAGTAGATAACTCTCCAATTGTTATTGCAGGAAGCATGTATGGTTTCTCGCTTCATGATATAGTCTGCCAAAATTTCCGTCATATCTGTCGGGATCTCCCGTACGACAGGCTTGTTCACCAGCATGGAGAAGTTCCCTCCCCCTCCTGCCCGATAGCTGTTCATGACCACTTCATATTCAGCGTCATCCGCTAATGGAGAGCCTTTGAATAACAGCTTCGTGACTCGGCTTCCTTCAGGTCTGGAAATGTCCAATTCATATTCGATTCCTTCCCACATGTCATAATTAAAATGCTGCGGCTTCGGTTGAAGATAGCTCTCGGAGGTTCTAAGACCTATTCCATTCTCATCCAGACTGAAATAACGAGCATTCTGTTCTAGTGCAGCCCGGATATCGCTGCCGGTCAGAAGCAGCACTTTGAGTGTGTTAGGATAAATATAATTAGAAACGACATCTCTCATCGTAATGTGCTCGGTGAACCCTCTCGCTTCATTGGTAAAAATCGCTGCACAGGAGATGGGTGCCCCTGTTGTCTCCATCTGTACCCGGTTAACGAACTCCGTAAAGGCATGATCCCTCTGTCTTGCGGCCATGGGATCTGCAATCGACATATCCCCTTCGACTCTGCCAATCGGCTGATCCAGCCATGTCTGAGTTCTTCGTTCACCTTCGGCAAAGATCTGAAGAATTTCAGGATCTGCCTGTGCATCCTCTGCATACAGAAGCATGACATTCCTGTCACGGATCACCCATCCACCTTCCGGCTTGCGGCTAAACATCAATTGCACCTTGGATATCGCCTGTCCTGAAGAGCCCGGCTGTACATAGATCACGCCGTTCAGCTCTCCGGTAAGCAGACGATGCTGATGACCTGTGAGCAGCACATCAACACCGTCAAGCTGCATACACATCTCATAGCCCTGATTCTCTCCTGTCAGAGGCTCCGTGGCGTCTCCTGTATGAGGGTCACGCTCAAACCCGCCGTGATAGCTTACGACGATGGCATCCGGGTTCTCCATCTCCCGAATGTGAGTTACCCAGCGCTGCGCGGAGGCAAGCGCATCCTCGAATGCCAGACCTTGAATGTTCGAGGGTTCCTCCCAGTTCGGAATATAGTGGGTCGTCACACCCAGAACAGCAATTCGAATGCCCTCCTGCATCTCAAATAGACGATAAGGCTGTCCAAACGCCGGCCGGCCATCCGTCTCATTCACAATGTTAGCGGAGAGATAAGGGCATTTCGTATCCCCCATCGTGCGCTGTAACAGGTCCAGCCCGTAGTTAAACTCATGATTGCCAATTATCGCTGCATCATATTGCAGCGTATTTAACACAGTCGCTGCAGGATGGACACCCTTCCTATCGTACTTGGCATAATGATACATGAAGGGAGTCCCCTGCAATAGATCTCCATTGTCCACCAGCAGCAGAGACGGATCCTCCATCCTTTCTTTATGGATGAGCTCTGACAGCTTGGCAAAGCCGAGCGGCTTATCCCCCGGTCCCCGGTAGTCTGTTGGATAGATATGACCATGTACATCACTTGTCTGGAGCAGTGTAATCGTTACTGTATTTGTTGAATTCATTATTTTATGTATCCTCCCATGCTCTAAATGCGCAATACTCCCATTCTATTGTAAAAGAAAACCAATAACGCATCGTAAAGATTTGTTGATTTAAAGTTAATTATCCGTTTACAATGGTCCTCTGTATGCACACAAAAGAACCACCTTCCCTCATTACAGGAAAAGGTGGTCCTCACAATGCGCTATCTACTTGGTTTAAACAGAATCAAACCAGCCTTTTGCTCCGATTCTTTTTGTGATTCAAAATATTTGTCTCAATCAGACCTGGACATACCACATGGACTGAACCGAGGTTCAAGTCACGAAATGCTGGCTTGGATTCCCTGACTCGGGGTGGAATCGCTCACGGAACTGGCCGTCCGTATACGAACCGATCACCTTCCGCCAGAAGGCCTGGGCAGCAACATTCGTACGGACCTGCGACACCTTCCATTCCCCCGGGAAGCGGCGGAATAGCTCCTGAGCTGCCCAGGTGCCAACACCGCTGCGACGATATTTTTGCATCACAAAAAACTCTGTCATATAGTAATCACCTTCACGGCGTTCGGACAATCGTTCAACTAGCGCAAATCCAGCAGGCACTTGTCCGCTTCGAATAAGAAAGGGGAACTTGTCCGAACGGATAAAATACTCGTTCAAGTTCGGATATTCGGGGAAGACACCATCACTGTTCACATCAATATCTAAATACTTGGTAAAATCATATAAATAGAATTGCATCAAATGCCTTATAACCTGGCTCTCTTCCCTGGATACAATGGTGAGGCTTAATTCCATTTTATATCACCCCGTGCTTGTTCTTTTTTATATACACTCTACGTCTATTAAACACGATTACACCGAGTCCATTCTACTAAACTATAAAACTTTCGTTTCTGACCTTCAAGCGTACTGTCTGATCTTCTTCCTTCTTCTAAGCCGGAGTGTTTTTCCTTTGAAAAATCAATGTGGTAAAATAAGGTCAATCCATAAATCTAATAAACCGGGGGTTACATTGCTATGCATATACAAAAAGAAACCGACCGCAAGAAGCTTGATGAACGTGTTGTAACCATGCCCTGGTTCGTTCAGCAATTCATTGACTACAAACTGCCGGACCTGTCACCCTCCACTCTGCTGGAGTATGTCAGGGATTACGATACATTTTTTACCTGGCTTCGTGCAGAGGGATTATCTGCGGCGGAGAAGAACTCGGATGTCACCTTGAAGGATCTGGAAGTACTCCGTATGGACAGTATCACAGGCTATCGGATCTACTTAACGACGAAGAGAGAAGGTGCGAATTCACGAATTACCATCTCCCGCAAGCTGTCCTCTCTTCGCTCACTCTTTCATTATCTCAGCCAGATTGCCGAGGATGAGGAGTTTTACCCGCTCCTGAAGCGCAATATTATGGCCAAAATCGAGATCAAGCGAGTTCATAAACCCAAGGATACAGCGGCCAAGCTCAAAGGTAAAATACTCGAGGAGGATGAGCTGCTTGAATTTATCGGCTACATATTAGAGGGATATGCGAAGGATGTCGAGAAGAACAAGCAAGCACTGTACTCCCATGAACAGAATAAGGAAAGAGATGCATGCATTGCTAGTCTTATTCTCAATTCAGGACTGCGGGTATCTGAAGTCGTGAATCTAAACGTTGATGATCTTGATCTTAATAACAAGGTACTTTATGTATACCGCAAGGGTAACAACGATGAGACCTTTAAGAATCCAGTCTATTTCCGAGAGCAGGCAAAAGACGATCTTCTCGCCTACATGCAGCTGCGGACACTTCGCTACCATACACCCAAAAGAGAAAAAGCACTCTTCGTCACGGTCCCCAATGGTCAAAAAGAAGGGAAACGCATGACAAAGCGTGCCATTCAAGCGATGATTATCAAGTATGCCAAACGCTTTGGGAAGCCTTATCTCACGGTTCATAAGCTTCGCCATTCCTTTGCGACCGACTACTATTTACAGAATGATATCTATAAGACCAAGGAGCAGCTGGGTCATGCCTCTACAGAAACGACAGAGGTCTATGCCCATCTAACCGACAAAACAATGTCCGAAGCTATTGAACGCCGCACCGAATCATAAAATTTGCAATCCCCGTGACATCGTCACGATTGTAACAGGCTGCCGATTCAGGCAGCTGTTCTTTATCCAGCCATTCTGACTCGGCAGCAATAACTGCTCTCACCTGTTCCAGCTTAAGTAAAGCAAGATCCTCTTGTTCTCGCACCATCAGCAGCTTTGGATAAGCTGCATTCTTGAAGCCCTCCACCAAAATGTAATCATAGACAGAGAATCGCTTGATGATATCCTCAAGCGATGCACTCCGTTTCTCGATGACCGCATGTCTGGTATCAGAAATGACTGCAACGGCTTCCGCACCAGCTTCACTATATTTTCCACTGTCTGTGTTTGGATGATCTATATCAAAATGGTTATGCCCGTCATGCTTAATTACAGCCGTCGTATACCCTCGTTCTCTCAGCTCTTGCACCAATTTTGTAATGAGCGTCGTTTTCCCCGCATTCTTATACCCAATGACTTGCCAAATCCTCGATTGAACGCAGTGTGTATCATGAGAACTCATCCTGCTCCCCCTTCTTCTAGCATCCGGCTGCCGTGTTCAGCTTAAGCAGCTCTACGGAGTCCCCTGCCTTAAGCCCTTTGGATTCTGGACGAACTATAATGAGACAATCACTATCCTTAATTGTGACCATGACACTCGACTCGTCCACTTTTGCCGCAGATGCGTATACTTTTCCGTCCTTAATGCTTAATTTGCCCCGAACATAACGAGTGAAATTGTTTACCTTGGAATAATCTTCTCCTAAGGTTGCGGTCCACTTCTCCAAATAAGGCGAATCCGATGCCTGCATCATTCGAAGAGTCGGTCTTACAAATAACTCAAACCCGACATAACATGCACCTGGATTACCCGACAGGGCGAACAGTAATTTACGCTGCACGACAGCAGCGGTGGTCACACTGCCAGGCCGCATCATGACCTTGTTAAACAGCATTTCTACATCATCCTGCCGAACAAGATCGCCCATAATATCATAGTCCCCGACAGAGACCCCGCCGGTCGTTATAATTACATCGTATTTCTGTACCGCTTCCTCCAGCATGCGCCGCGCAAGCTCAATATCATCCACGATCGAACCCAGCAGATGCGGTTCACCGCCGGCCTGCTTCACTTGAGATACGAGCATATAGCTGTTGCTGTTTCGAATTTTGCCGGGCTGCAGTTCTTCATCTACACGAAGCAGCTCTGTTCCTGTTGCGAAGACAGCGACCTGTGGCTTACGATATACCGGTACCTCATGAAATCCGAAGGTAGCAAGGACCGATATTTCTCCTGCAGACAGCAGCGTTCCCTTTTTGATCAGCAGGTCACCTTCTGAGATTTCTAATCCGATGGGTGTAATATTGGTGCCGGCTGTGATAGAACGTTTAAAACCGACAGCCTTAGCTTCAGCTTCATTTCGGACCTCGGTAGCCTCAATCATAACGACCGCATCGGCTCCATCCGGCACTTGTGCTCCGGTCATAATTCTGGCCGCTGTTCCAGAGTGAATAACTTTATCTGACGCATATCCGCATGGAATCTCATCAATGACTTGAAGCCATATTTGATTCGTACCCGAAGCCTCATGAAGATCGCTGCTCTTCACAGCATATCCATCCATCCCTGATCTCCGAAAATAAGGGTAAGGGTGCGGTGCGTGAATATCTCGACTAATCGTACGGCCATGCACCTCATCAATACTTATGAGCTCCGTGTCCATCTCCTGTATATAACTCGTTATCATCTGCTGAGCAGCTTCGACTTGTATCGCTTTACGATTAAACTTGGGATCTGTTGATAGATTTGTCATCCTATACTCCTTATGTTTATCATCTTTTTCCAAAGTGTAGCGGCTTCTTACGATCCCTGCAAGGCCTGCACAGCCTGATTCCATAATTCTGTTCAAAAAAAGAGCTGAATCTAAAGTGCAAATGCACTTTAAATTCAGCTCAGTTCTTATTTGTTTGTGTTCCCTGTTTACCTTTACTTACCTTCGCCTTGTAATTCGCCCTGAACCAATTTTCGTTTTGGGCCGGCTGCTCTTCTTCGGAGATGAGAATATGCTTGATCCACTGCTCTTCCCTCGTTCAATCTTTCCTTTGCTAGAAGAAGAGGACGATGAGGAGCCTCGTTCGAGCACGCTGTTTCCTGAGGTTGACTTGCTTGTATCTCCTGAATCTCCCAGTCCTCTTCTAATAATGGATCCACTCTTATTCGTCGTTAGTGGAGGTGCGATCGACTTATCGTTATCCGTCGGCGTCCGATACGTTCCTTGGGATGGTTTATAAGTCTTCTGAGTTGTGTAACCCCGATATTTCCCTGCGCCTTTTAACGAATCAAACATACTGTCGAGAATCGATGCCGTTATATAACCCTGGAGAAAAGAAGAGCTGTAGTTCTGTCTGACATATTCTTGCGAGTCCACTTCAATGAGCGTATCTTCCGGTGCTTCCGGGTCTTGCTGCAGATGATATAACTCATCAGGATATACTAGGAACATTCGGTCTGTATCCTGCGGAGATACTTCTTCCGGTGATCTCTCTTCCATCAGCTCATCTGCAACCTCAGGTACGGTCATACCCGCGGCACGATATACATACGAAGTTGAATTGCCGCTGCCATTCACAGATTCGAGCGGGTAGCTCTCTTTGACCGCAGATGCTGTTCCACATCCACTAAGTACAGAGACGAATAAACTGAGGACAAGTACAATTTTGATCATGTAAAAAAAACGCTTGTTCATGGTTAACCTCTCCTAGGTTGCCCGAATAACTTTAACATCTGCTGGAATGATGTGCTCTCCCTCGTACAGCATAAAACGTCCATTTTGCCATTCAATCCTGAGCAGGTGATTGTCATCAGACTGATACTGCCAGACATGCTGCTCTCCGCTCTGGGAGAAAGGAGTTCTTCCTGTTGTCAGCACATGCCCTGCGTATTGTTCTTCCATATGATAATCTCTGTCATCAAGCTCTATTGTTGTCGGTACTTCATCCGGGCTGTCGAGTCGCCCATCAATGGGCTGGTACAGTCCGTAGGTGAGTCGTTCTCTCTCTTCTATATGCAGGTACGCAAGCTGATTGCCGTCTTGAAGCGTAAGCACCACTGCATTACGTCCACGATTCTGCACTCTGCCGACGACCTCGTAAGTGATAAGTGATACCTCGCATATATCTCCAGGAGCCAGCTGCAGCATGCTCTTCTCTTGCGGTTCTGGCTTTGGCTTCGACAGCAGATTCGTTACTCTTTTCCATATACTCATTATCTATCAATCCCCTATTTCTTACTCGATCCTAATTATAGTGAAGCCGAAATGATCAGTGCCCCTACCATATGCAGTGTTCCGGAGAACAACCCATATCCAATCTTGCCCTGCTGCATGCCTCCATCAATATCAAAGGCAGCGAACCTGCGAATAATGAAATGGACAACCGCTTCGATCACAAGCAGAATGATAAAAGAAATAACGGAGACGATTAATGCGTCTCCTAAATGATACGAAACAGATATCGACGATGACAAAATGTAGCCTTGTGCGAACAGCTTCATAATGAGTCTCGTTGTCACCGCCATATTGCCTGCCTTCACTTCTGCAAAATCCTTATACTTCGTAAACAGCGAATCGATATACATCAGTATAAAAAGCAATACAGCTCCCGATCCTGTCCATACCAGCATGCGTAAAATATCCATAAATTCCATCTTGGCCTACATCCCCCACTGTTCAAGATAACTCCTCATGAAAAACGAAGGAGAAACTTTAAAGGTCTCTCCCTCGCTTATATATGTGCTGATCCTGTTATCCATTCTTAGATTGATCAATAAAACGCTCATTTATTGTCGTATTGCTTCATCAGCGCAGCGAGTTCGTCCTCAACAGCCTGGTCTTTGCCAAGATTCTCAAACTCTTCGTCGAGAGATTTATCCTTCTTGTTCATTTCATTGCTTGCTTCTGCTAAAGCTTCAGCCTGCAGCATTTTATCTTCCATCCGTTTCAGACCTGCAGTTGCGGAATCTGAGCTAAAATCATTCATTGCCTTGTTAATTTCAGTTTGTGCTTTGGCTGCATTATATCGAGCTACCAGAGTTTCACGCTTGCTCTTCATTTCAGCGAGCTGCTTACGCATTTCCTCAAGCTTACTGCGAAGATTATCAGCGGCTGCCTTGTTCTGGTCATAACTTGTCTTGTACTCTGTAAGCTTCGCTTCTGCATTCTTCTTCTCTTCCAATGCACGACGCGCCAGATCAATATTCTGCGCTTTGGCAGCGGTGTGAGCCTGCTCTTCACGCTTCTTAACCAACGCTTCTTGTTCCTCGTACAGCGCTTTGAATTTCTTCTCTAGGGCAATTTGAGAGGCAACCGCCTTTTCTGCGTCCTCCAGGTCTTCCTGCATATCACGAATATATTGATCTGTTAATTTAATCGGGTCCTCTGCTTTATCAATTAGTGCATTAAGGTTAGACATCGTAACATCACGCAATCTTTTGAAAAACGACATTTCGTATTCCTCCCAATGGTTTTCTATAAGCATTCTTCTTCATAACTCAGCAAGCTGCTTCTAATCCAATATTACGAATCAAGTTGAGAAGCGTTTCAAATAATTAAAATCCTCTTAAATAAGGCTTGGGTATAGACTGCTTGCCGCCAATGGCTTGAGATGCGTGCAGAGCCCAGTACGGATCACGCAGCATTCCCCGACCGACCGCAACAAGATCGGCTTGACCCGATTCAACCACGTTTCTCGCATCCTCATAATCCTCCAGCAGGCCGACAGCAATTACCGGAAGCTCCAGCTCATTCTTGAATTTATGAGCAAGATCCACCTGATATCCGGCTCTCGCCGCAGGACCTCCATCCGAACCGATCGGGCCCTCTCCTCCAGAGGTAATATGGAAGATATCTACACCCGCATCCTTATATTTTTGCCCGAGTTCAACCGCATAACGGACATCATAGCCATGATCTACATATTCCTTCGCTGAGATGCGCATGATGATCGGCATATCACTTGGAATCACTTCTTTTACCTCAGTGATGATCTCAACACCGAATCGTGACAAATCCTGGCCATATTCGTCCTCACGGATATTTGTGAGAGGAGAATGGAATTGATGAATCAAGTAACCATGTGCTCCGTGTATTTCAATCGTATCAAACCCAGCTTCTACTGCCCTTCTCGCCGCTTCTTTATAATCAATGACCAACTGCTTCACTTCTTCATACTCAAGCGCTCTTGGCATATCATACCGCTCGCTGAATGGAATGGCAGAAGGTGCAACAGGCGGTTTCGCATCTTGAGCCTTGCGGCCTGCATGCCCCAGCTGAATCCCGATCTTACAACCGTAGGAGTGAACAGCGTCCACCAGCCTGCGATAGGATGGAATGTGATCATCACTCCATAGTCCTGTATCCAGATTAGTAATTCTTCCATCCGGATGTATACCCGTCATTTCAACAATAATCAATCCCGTACCGCCTACAGCACGGCTGACATAATGTACGTAGTGCCACTCATTAGGAATTCCATCCTCCTCCGTAACACTGTATTGACACATCGGCGGCATGACCACGCGATTTTTTATTTCCAGGCCCTTTATCTTAATTGGCTCAAACAATTGGCTCAAGTGCTCCTCAGCTCCTCGTCCTTTTTTCTAGAATAATATCATCCTACTAAGGTTATAACAAACAGGTAATGACTTGTAGTTATTCACGTTGTTGCATAAAGCGATGCCGTTTAGCCATTCAAATACATAAAAAGGAGTTAAATGATTTATGAAGCGTTTGTCATTTTACATCTTCATTTTATTGCCCTGTATCGCCATTATTAGTGCTTTGATTTCCACAGACTTATCGGATGCCTTCTATAAGAATCATACAAATGCTGAGCAGCCGGCAGCCATTCAGAAGCCTGATTCTTCAAACGCTTCCTCAGAACATCATCCGCCGACTCTGGGACAGCTCCGCAAGAAATACAGCCATTACTTCCTGACCAATGGACCGAGAGTTAATAAGGTAGCTCTGACATTTGACGATGTTCCTGATCCTAGGTTTACACCACAAATACTCGATATTCTTAAGAGCCATGGTGTAACAGCTACCTTTTTCGTGAATGGTCATCGGATTGCAAAATATCCCGACATTTTTAGGAGAATTCATGAAGAAGGTCACGCCATCGGTAATCACAGCTACTCCCATCCTAACTTTAACCGATTGACCGTTCCTGAATTTGTGAATGAAATTCAAAGAACAGAGCAGGCTGCCTATCCAATTATTGAATATTATCCAAAAATGATTCGTCCCCCTTATGGCGAGATTACCGAAGAACAATTAAAGTGGGCTGTAGACCACTCCTATCGTATTGTGAATTGGAATGTAGATTCGCTCGATTGGAAGGGACTCGGTAAAAACGAGGTTATACAAAACATTATGTCTGACATCAGACCAGGAGCGATTGTGCTTCAGCATGGTGGAGGTGGAGTAGGCTCAGATCTCAGCGGTACGATTCAGGCTCTTCCTGAGGTAATTACTAGGCTCCAAGCCTTGGGCTATGAGCTTGTCACGGTACCTGAGCTGCTCGGAATCAGCCTGGAAAAATAAAAAAACTCGTGAAAGCCCCTGGCTCATCACGAGTTTGCTGATTATTCAAATATTTGAATTCAAATTCTTAGCTTATTCTTTAATGAAATATAATTTCACGTCCTGTATTCCGAATTCACTTACAAAGCCCGGACTTCCAGGAATGAAGATATCAATCTTGTTACCTTTTATTGCACCGCCAATATCCGTCGCCGTGGCTACATAAGCCTTATCAGGCAGCCCGTCATGGGAATGTCCTGTTACGAGTACCTTGGTACCAAGAGGAATGACATCAGGATCAACCGCAATGGTACCTAGCTTCAGATCATTACCGAAATAATCGACCGCTCCATATCCGCCGTTCTCCGCAGGATCGGAGGAGTAAGCTGTCGCTTTGACATTCAGTGTTTTGCTATAATCAAACGTCTTGCCCCAAGCCTCTACCACTTTGTTCGAGCTGTCTACATTTAAGCTTGCAGTCACTGCTTGGTTGCTGTTGCTGCCAGCCGCTTGAGCCGTTAATTTCGATGTCGTTGGAATGGTAATCTTCAGTCCGCCATAGATGTTGTATGGTGAGATATTATTATTTGCATTCATTAGTTGTTGTAAATTTACTTTATACTTTTTGGATAGGGTGTAAAATGTGTCCCCTTCTACAGCAGTATGAATCTTTGCCGCCTGCGCGGGAACAACCTGAACCATCAAAGCCGCACCTAAGATCGCTGCAGCAATGCTAGTCTTCTTGAAAGATTTAAACATATTGTCCTCCCTCATGAATTTGACTGACGTAAATATATCACAATTTTGTAACCATGTATTATGTAAATGTTGGAAACCGTAAATTAATCAGTCTAATTCATACACAAAAATACCCCAGACATCAATGTCTGGGGCAGTTTCATTACAGAATATAATCGTTATAATACTTTGCTGAGAAAATCCTTTGTACGTGGATGCTGAGGGTTTGTGAATACTTCCTCTGGCGTTCCTTCTTCGACGATCTTACCGCCATCCATGAATAGAATTCGATCACCCACTTCACGGGCAAAACCCATCTCATGAGTGACGATGACCATCGTCATTCCGCCTTCAGCAAGCTTCTTCATGACATCCAGCACTTCTCCAACCATCTCGGGATCCAGCGCTGAGGTTGGTTCATCAAACAGCATGACATGCGGCTGCATCGCAAGAGCTCGCGCGATCGCGATACGCTGCTTCTGCCCACCCGACAATTGGTTAGGATAAATGTTCTTCTTATCAGACAATCCCACGGTTTTAAGAAGATCATCGGCAATTTTATCAGCCTCTTGTGCAGCAATATTTTTAACCGTGACTGGGGCAAGTGTAATATTCTCTCCTACTGTCTTATGTGGAAACAGATTAAAGTGCTGGAATACCATACCCATTTTTTCACGGGTAGAGTTAATGTTATGCTTCGGATCTGTTATCGAATTGCCTTCGAACAATATGGTTCCATCTGTCGGCACTTCCAGCAGATTCAGGCAGCGTAGAAATGTACTTTTGCCTGATCCCGAAGGCCCAATTACGACGACAACTTCGCCTTTGCCGATCTCGATGTCGATTCCCTTCAGAATATTTAGATCCCCAAAGGATTTATGCAAATTTTTAACGCTTATCACTTGTTCTCAACTTCCTTTCAAATGCACCTAACAGCTTAGACAGCATGAAGGTAAGGATGAAGTAGATGACCGCGGCAATGATATACGGGCTCAGACCTTGATACGTAATACTGCGAACCGTATTCGCCTGGTACATAATATCCATCATACCGATAACGGAAATGATAGACGATTCCTTAATAATGGTAATAAATTCATTACCGATGGCAGGAAGGACTGTCTTCATCGCCTGCGGCAAAATGATATGTCTTAGTGCCGCTCCACGCGTCATACCGAGTGAACGGGCAGCTTCCATTTGTCCTTTGTCCACTCCCTGAATTCCTGCTCTGAAAATTTCTGCAAGATAGGCGGAGCTGTTAATGGATAATGTGATCACACCCGATTGCAGCGGTGACAGATTAATACCAAATACCAGGGCCAAACCATAGTGAATGATCATCAGCTGAACGAGCATTGGTGTACCGCGCAGCACCTCAACATAAGCAGTACCCAGCCACGCAAGAACCTTAATTCCCGACATGCGAACCAGTGTAATGATTAGACCAATCAGGAAACCGAAGATGACACCCAGAGCGGATAGCAATAACGTGTATCCAATCCCTTTGGCATAATAGCTGCGGTATTCCCAAGCTACTTCAAAAATATTTTTGTCTCCAGTTTTGCCTGCTGCCAGAAGACTTGCTTCCTCTACCATTTCCGTAATTCTGTCGTCTGCTTTAAGCTCAGCAAGTGTTTCATTGATGACGGCCAGCAGCTCCGTATTCCCCTTTTGTACACCAATCGCAGCATCGGATTCCGATTCATCCGGTACAGCATCAGCAAGCACAATGTCATCATTTAGGTAACCGGCAGCAACGGTATCCTCTACGATCAGCGCATCTACCCGCTCCGTTTCAAGCTGCATTATGATATCGCCGATCTTATCCAGTGAGGTTATACTCGCATTCGGCACGCCCTGCGCAATTTCCTCTTGAACAGAGCCTTTCTGAACACCGAGCTTCGTATTCTCAAGATCAGCCATCGTCTTGTACTTCTCAGTATCTTCAGCACGAATCACGACAACCTGTCTTGCTTTATAATATGGATCGGAAAAATCTATGCTTTGCCGACGTTCATCCGTCGGAGTCATACCGGATATTACAAGGTCAACACGACCGCTCTGCAGTGCTGGAAGCAGGCTGTCAAAGCCCATATCCTGGATGACCAGCTCTGCTCCCATCTTCTCCGCGATTGCCTTTGCAATTTCGATATCAAAACCTACAATTTGATCTTGACCATCTATCGTTGTATGAAATTCATAAGGGGGAAAATCTGCACTAGTTCCCAATATTAGCTGTTTGTCACTATTAGCATCCTGTGCATAAGCCGTCTGAAGTCCTGCAGGAAGCAGGAGGAGCATGCACATAAAGAGCATTAGCAACCGAAATGTTTTCTTCAAGCCTTGTCTCTCCTTAACTTACATATAATTAAATTATTAATAATCGAAACATCATTATAAGTGAAAATGTATGAATATGCAATGAACTTCCAATAATTTTCACGCTTATTCGTCGGCAATCGACTCAAACAGTATGAATTCGACAAAGTTAAAGACGACATTATGCTGACAGTGCTATAATGCTTGTGTAATAAGGCCGTTTATATTCAGGCCGCCACGAGGAGAGCGATTTGAATTGAGCAAACAAACCATTAATCAAACCATTGATCAATATAGTTCCCGTTTCAAAGAGATTTCATTATATATTGGTCAGAACCCGGAGCTTGGTAACGAGGAATTTCTTGCATCCGCAAGACTTAAGGAAGAACTTATTTTCCATGGCTTTGAAGTCGAAGCACCTGTGCTTGGCCTTGCGACCGCATTTATCGGTACTTACAGCGCTGGTAAGCCCGGACCGCGAATTGCACTGCTGTGTGAATACGATGCCCTTCCTGAACTAGGGCATGCCTGCGGCCACCACTTAATCTGTATGATGAGCTTAGGCGCTGCAGTTGGTCTCAAATCCGTCATTGATGAGATCGGGGGATCCATCAAAGTATTCGGAACCCCTGCGGAGGAAACCAAAGGAGCCAAGGTACCCATGGCTGCTGCCGGATTATTTGATGACTGTGATATTGCCATGATGACGCATCCGTTCTATGCATATGAGAAATCAGGTACTTCCCTGGCCATGGATGCTATTCAATTTGAGTTCTTTGGTAAATCCTCACATGCAGCCGCAAGCCCCCATGAAGGGATTAACGCACTTGATGCCGTTATTCAAACGTTTAACGGAATTAATGCCTTCCGTCAGCAAGTGAAGAGCACGGTTCGCATCCATGGCATTATTAACCATGGCGGTGAAGCTGCCAATATTATTCCGGATTACGCCTCAGCCCAGTTTTATGTCCGGGCATCTACACGTAAAGAGCTTGAAGTGCTGACGGAACGTGTCATTAAAATTGCAGAAGGAAGTGCTCTTCAAACCGGCTGTACTTTGAAGACCTCCAATTATGAAACTTCATATGATGAAATGAACACAAATGAGATTTTGTCTGATGTCTTTAGCGCGAACTTAATAGAGCTTGGTATTAGCGAGGACGAGATCAGAACCGGAAACGATCACGGCTCCATGGATATGGGCAATGTATCTTTGAAAATTCCTGCCATCCATCCATACATTAAAATTATTGAGGAGAAGCATGCGCTTCATTCAAAAGAATTTAGAGATTTGGCTATGGAGGAACGAGCACTCTCAGGCATGCTTCTGGCTGCAAAGGCTCTTGGAAACACGGCGTATGATGTCATCACACAACCAGAACTGCTTACCCGCATTAAAACAGCCCACCGTGCAGTAAATAACATTTAAATTCAGCAAATGAATCAATTTCATCAATTATTATCAAGGTGGCTTAGAAACTATATATCCCCTTGATTGAAGCAGCTAAAGGTATTATGAAATTGATTCAAATAACACATATTAATTCCCCTCAAAAGAAAAAGAGTACCGAGTGTAATTTCTCGGTACCCTTTTTATTATGAAGCGAATAAGTTAAAGCCTTATTCTACCCACGAGCTCAAGCTAGAATCGCTAAGTAGTTAAGTCTGATGTAAATCACCTTATCGCAGCCTATCGTATATATCCATATAGGCTTCTGCCGATACTTCCCAGCTGTAATCTCCGTTCATCGCATTGGACATGATCTTCTCCCAATGATCCTTTCGATCATAAAACTGCATTGCTCTTCTAATTGTAAACAGCATGTCATGTGCGTTGTAATTGGTGAAAGTAAAGCCTGTTCCTTCTCCTGTAAACTCGTTGTATGCCTGTACCGTATCATTCAGTCCGCCTGTCTCACGTACAATCGGGATGCTTCCATACTGCAATGCGAGCAGTTGACTGATTCCGCAAGGCTCAAACATGGAAGGCATCAGAAACAGATCACTGCCGGCATAGAATCTTCTGGATAAGCCTTCATTGAACCTTATTTGCGCTGACATCTTCTCAGGATGACGAAGACCTGCCTCATAGAACCAGTGCTCGTATGCATGTTCACCCGTACCCAGCAGAATAAACTGGACATCATCATAATACAATAGTTCATCAAGTGTTCTGCATACCAGATCCAGACCCTTGGACTCTACAAGACGAGTAACCATTGCGATAACAGGAACCTCAGGTCGAACGGGCAATCCAAGCTCCTGCTGTAGAGCAGCCTTATTTTTTAGTTTTAAATCCATATCTGCTGAGGTATAAACCGCAGCAAGATCTCTATCGGTTTTAGGGTTATAACTGTCCGTGTCAATCCCATTAACGATTCCCGAAAGCTTGTTGCCAAGCGATCGGAGCAGTCCATCAAGACCGTAGCCGTAGTGAGCTGTCTTAATCTCCTCAGCATAAGTCGGACTAACCGTGGTCACATGATCGGAGTACACTAAACCGGCCTTCATAAAGTTAAGATTACCGTAGTACTCTACACCATCCATCGTAAAATACTGATCGTGTAAATTTAATAAGTCATGATGTACCTCATACGGGAATATACCTTGATACAACAGATTATGAATCGTAAACACCGTTCTAATCGACTGATATTCAGGGAGATGATCATAATGCGCCTTTTTGATTAGCGGAATCATTCCTGTATGCCAGTCATGACAATGAATGACATCCGGCTCGAAATCCAGATATGGTATTACTTCCAGAACTGCACGATTATAGAAGGCGAATCGTTCACCATCATCCATATAACCGTATATTCCATCTCTGCCGAAGTAATATTCATTATCAAGGAAATAGAATGTAACGCCGTTATGAACGAGACGCTCTACTCCGCAATACTGCTTGCGCCAGCCGACGTATACATCGGCCACCGTTACAGGCTCCATCTTCTCACGGTAACGGTCATTGATGCCTTTATATTTGGGTAACACAACTCGAACATCAACCCCATTTTTACGCAATGCCTGAGGCAATGCGCCGATGACATCGGCCAGTCCTCCCGTTTTGATGAATGGATGCCCTTCTGCTGCGGCGAATAGTACATTCATTAGTGCTTCCTCCTTGATCGATGCTTTCGCTCTACATATATACTGCTGGTGTGTTTATACAATCGGGACATCCTGCAGTGCTTTCTTAGTTTGTCGTTTTTTGGGCTTGACAGCTTTTTTCTTATCCTGTGCAGTCTCACTTTTGAGATCCACAGGCTTAGCGTCCGCTTTTACTCTGCCACGGGTTGTCTTCTTCAAAATAACAACACTGAGTGGCGGAAGCGTGAGAACTAGACTGTTCTGCTGTCCATGCCAGGAAGTTTTCTCTGTGCGGATCTCGTTATTTACATGCTGCCCTTCTCCGCCGAATTCTTTATAGTCACTATTAAAAATTTCTGTATATGAACCAGGTCTTGCAATTCCAATGCGATAATTCTGTCTAGCCACAGGCTGAAGATTAATGACTACGATCAGGGTGTCACCTGGCTTCTTGCCTTTTCTGAGATAGGAAATAACACTTTGTGAGTGATCATCTGCTGATATCCATTCATAGCCTTCACCCGAGTGATCCAGTTCCCATAGTCCTTTTTCACGAATATACAGTTCATTCAGCGCCTTAGAATAGGCATGGAGCTTACGATGACTCTCATAATCCAGCAAGAACCAATCTAGGGGCTCTTCGTCCTTCCATTCGATAAACTGACCGAATTCCCCTCCCATAAAGAGCAGCTTTTTGCCAGGAAAGGTCATGAAATAACCGAGGAGCGTACGAAGACCTGCGAATTTCTGCTCATAGCTGCCTGGCATCTTGTCCAGCAGCGACTTCTTCCCATGCACCACCTCATCATGTGAAAGAGGTAGCAGGTGGTTGTCCGCCTGTGCATATACGACAGGAAAGGTCAGCAAATTGTGTTTATTCGGCCGATCATGGAAATCCGTTTTGAAATACTCCAATGTATCGTTCATCCAGCCCATATTCCATTTGTAGTTAAAACCGAGTCCGTCCGCGAATACAGGGCTTGTCACGCCAGGCCATGCACTTGATTCTTCAGCCATCATCAACGCATTAGGATAATAGCGGTAGATCGTCGTGTTTAACTGTTTAATAAAATCAATGGCTTCCAAATTTTGGACACCACCAAACTCATTAAGGGCGTATTGACCTTCATTTTTTTCAAAATCCAGCCTTAGCATACTGGTAACCGCATCAATACGCAGTCCATCTATATGATATTTTTCCATCCAGTAAATGGCGTTAGAGATCAGAAACGATCTCACCTCAGGCTTTGAATAATCGAAGCTCAGCGTACCCCATCCCGGCTTATCGGATTTGAGCGGATCCGCGTATTCGTAGAGCGGTGTACCGTCAAACATGCGAAGTCCGTGCGCATCTCTGGCGAAATGAGCGGGTACCCAGTCTAAAATAACGCCTATCCCTGCTTGATGAAGCTGATCAATCAGAAACATCAAATCTTTAGGAGTACCATACCTGCTGGTTGGGGCAAAATAACCTGTATTCTGATATCCCCAGGACAGATCGTAAGGATGTTCACTCAGCGGCATGAACTCGACATGAGTATAGGACATTTCATGAAGATAAGGAATGAGCAGCTCCGCCATTTCACGGTATGTATAAAAGCTCATGTCATCCTTTTGCTTCCATGTTCCAAAATGCATTTCATATATATGGAGCGGTTTATTATAAGGCTCCTTCTGTTTGCGACGCCAAGCCGCATCATGCCATACATATCCTTCGATATCCGCTGTTATCGATGCCGTTGCCGGTCTTACTTCTGCATGGAAGGCATAGGGATCTGCACGGAGCAAGGATTCACCTTGGGGAGAAATAATATGATATTTGTAAAAAATTCCTTCTTTTATTTCAGGAAAAAAACGAGTCCAAAGCCCCGAAACGGGTATCTTATATAAGAGATCAGACTCGTCAAGGCCATGATAACCGTTCCGATCGTGAGCAAGACCCACTTTTATCGCGTTGGGAGCCCATACCGTAAATCGGTAACCCTTAACTCCGTCTTCCACAACGGGGTGTGCCCCCAGAAAGTGATGACTGAAATGAGACGTCCCTTCATGAAAATAATAAATATCTTCAGAAGTGATGGATTGTTCCAACCATTTGTTCTCGATCAAAAGATCACCTGCTTTTTTAATTAGAATTTCAAACACATTATTACCCCATTTTCACCAATTTGAATAGCAAAAATAGCTCAAAAAACATTTTTTTATTTATTTCTCAAGTTTTCTGAAAATGTTGTTTCACGGATGAAGGTCGCCGTTTAATAATATCTCAACGTCAACATTAACATTCGGGAGGGAAAACGAAATGGCTAAGAAAGATTGCATCGCCATGTTGCTCGCAGGAGGAGAAGGAAAGCGCCTTGCGCCTTTGACATCGAGCATTGCTAAACCTGCTGTTCACTTTGGTGGAAATTATCGAATTATCGATTTTCCTCTCAGCAACTGTGTAAATTCAGGAATCGATACAGTAGGAGTATTAACACAATATGAGGCTGAATCACTGCATCAGCATATTGGTGAGGGTGAGCCTTGGAGACTGAACCAATCAGGCGAAAACGGCATATCACTCCTTCCATCATGGAATATCGGTTGTGAAGAAGGATATTGCGGAACTGCTGATGCTATATATAAAAATATGGAATTTATTGATCAACATGATCCAGAGGACGTACTTATTCTCTCCGGAGACCACATTTATCAAATGGATTATCGTGAGCTGCTTCAATACCACACCAACAAAGGTGCTAAGGCTACAATCGCTGTTATTGAAGTGCCATGGAATGAGGCGCATCGCTTTGGTGTGATGGGTGCGGATGAAGACATGCGTGTTACCGAGTTCGTTGAGAAGCCAGCAAAACCAGAGAGTAACCTAGCTTCAATGGGTATTTATGTATTTAAGTGGAGCTACTTGAAGGAGCATTTGCTTCGCGATGCAGCCATTCAGGAATCTGGGCATGACTTTGGTAAAGACCTGATTCCCGCTATGCTTACAAGCGAAGATCCGCTATATGTATACAACTTCAACGGGTACTGGAAAGATGTTGGCACCGTTCAATCACTGTGGGATGCCCATATGGACCTCTTGAACGGAATAACCTTAAACAAGGAAACTGAACAAACATGGCCGATGTTTACCCGCCAATGGCGTACCAAACCAAGTGCCCATAAACCGAGAACAAGCAGCTTCGACACTTGTATGGTTCATGATTCATGCGCCATTGAAGGTAATGCAGACCGTTCGGTCATCTTCTACGGTGTCGAGATTGGTAAATCCAGTTCCATTAAAGACAGTGTAGTGATGCCGAATGCGAAGATTGGTCGTAATGTAACGATCGAGCACGCGATTATTGGCGAAGGTGCCATTGTAAGAGATGGCGCAGTCATCAAAGGCAAAGTAGACGAAATCGTGGTCATTGGACCTTATGAGACCGTCGTTTCTAAGCCTGCGGTACGTACTCAGCCTAATCGTCTGCTCAAAGAAGTATATGAAAAAACAGGCCGCCTTCGTGCGGAAGGCTTATCCTCATAATAACATTTTCAAATGAAAAGAGCACCCCTCTTATAGGAGTGCTCTTTTCACTTTTTATAATACCCGCGCTTACTTACGTTCTTATCGTTCGTACAAATTAACGACCCGGACCCCCATATCCGTTACACCTTGATGCTTGAACCCAAGACCTTGGTAAAATGCGTTCAGCTTAGGACTGTGCGTAATACAATCCAGCCTTAGTGCCTTCTTACCTTGGGAGAGGACAATCTCTTCTGCCGCTTCAAGCAGCCACTCACTAATTCCACGTTTCCGGAACGCTTGGCGAACCGTTAGTCGATGCAGATAGCCGTATTGATCATCATTAAGCGGGCCCCAATACGATGGATCACTGCCTTGCAGTGTGAACATACCGACTGGTTCTTGATTCAGATAAGCGGCATATACTTCACGGTCATCAAAATAGGAGCGGACAGATTCCGGGGTAAACATGTCCGGTGTCCAATGCTTCAATTCGCTTGCGACCATCCATTCCGCTGCTTCCTTCAATAGAAATACAATATCATTCGTTTCATCAGGGGTGGCTTTAACGAGTACAAGCATGCCCCCTTGTTCTTCTCTTTGCTTAATGAGCTCCAGATTGTCTAACACGATCTCTCTCCCCTTCAATAACCATTTATGCTTCAATGGTTCCTTGCTGATCCTGCTCTTCATGAGACTCTTCCTGCAAGGCAGGCAAGCGAACCGTTACTGTCGTCCCGTTGCCGAGTTCACTTTGCATGTTCATGGTGCCCCCATGAAGCTCGATGAGCTGCTGGCTGATAGCAAGTCCAAGACCCGTACCTCCATGCTGGTGATCCACTTGATAGAAGCGGTCTTTTACTCTTGCTAAGTGTTCTTCACTGATGCCGATCCCCGTATCCTGAACCGACACGATGATGAACTCATCTTCCCGTTGAAGTGTAATGTGGATCCAAGAATTCATGTGCGAGAACTTGATTGCATTGTCAATGACATTCAGAAATACCTGCTTCAAACGATTGCCATCGCCAAGTATAAGATATTCCTCTTCCTCAGCGTCCATCTTCAGCTGGATTTGCTTCTGCTCTGCCTTGGCCCATACATTCAGCATCACTTCCTGCATGATTTCACGTACACTAACCGGACCTTTAACCATTTTCATTTCGTTTTGCTGCAGTTTGGAGAAATCAAGCAGTTCCTCTACAAGCCCGATTAATCGATTCGTTTCATTCGATATAATCTTTAGACCCATCCGCGTCTCATCAGGATCATAACCTCCGGATTCAAGCGTTTCGTTCCAGCCTTTGATGCTGGTAAGCGGCGTCCTGAGCTCATGAGAGATCGACGAGATAAAATCATCCTTGACCTGGTTACTGCGCACAATTTCTTGAGCCATATAATTCAGCGTAGAGGCCAGCTCTCCAATCTCATACTTGTAATCCCCTTCAATCCGAACATCAAACCGGCCCTTTGCCATTTCAGCGGAGACTCCTGTAATAATGTTGATGGGCCTTACAATGGAATTGGCAAGCCCGATACTAATCGTAAAGACAAGCACGAGGACACCAACGACAATCAGACTGGACCAGATAAGGATATCAATCAGTGCTTCATTGACACGCTCCATGCTTGTTACGTAACGGGCGATGTACACATTATCATTACCGTAGTCGATCTTCGTCGACACGGCCATTACAGACTCACCCGTTACGGAGTCTTTCCCGATCCAGCGCCCTGTGCTTCCCTTCAGTGCCTGAGGTATGTCACTTGTCTGAATCGTCCGGTCGGACTCGAAGCCTGAGGACAAGGCAAGTACATTTCCTTCTGTATCCAATATCTCAAGTGAGGTATTGTCCAGCTTGAGATAGTACATCAGATTGGAAATAAACGAGCTTTCGTTGCTGCTGTCTATAAATGAAGAATTATAGTATCGGATTACATTTTTCGAATTGGATTCAATGTAATTATAGATACTGTCATAATAATATTTCTGCATCGCAACCAGGAAAATAGATTCGATCAGCAATAGCGCAAGCAGAACGAGAATAAAATATTGCAGAACTATTTGCCTGCGTATGCCTTTCATCATTGAGCTCTACCCTTCCACTTGTAGCCATGCCCCCAAACCGTTTGCAAGTATTCCGGCTCTGAAGGGTTGTCTTCAATTTTTTGCCGCAGACGCCGAATGTTCACGTCCACGATTTTGGGATCTCCCATATATTCTTTGCCCCAGACATGATCTAGAAGCACATCACGACTAAGCGGTGTATTTTCTTTCTCCAGGAAGAATTGCACCAGTGAAAATTCGGTCGGTGTAAGTTCAATTGCTTGACCGTTTCTTTTGAACAGCTTAGAAATAAGATCTAATGAGAACGGACCTGATTCAAATGTGACCTTGGCAGCTGTTTCACGGTGAACGTTCACTCTCCGGAGCAGTGACTGAATCCGTGCAATAAGCTCAGTAGGACTAAATGGCTTGCTGACATGATCATCCGCTCCAACGGATAACGCATAGACTTTATCTTGCTCCTGCACCTTAGCTGTCAAGAAGATGATCCCGATGCGTTCGTTGGTTTCCCGAATTCTGCGGCAGACTTCAAAGCCATCTATTCCAGGAACCATGACGTCCAGAAGCGCAATATCGATATCATTTACAGAGTTGATAATTCTCATGGCCTCCATGCCGTCTCCTGCTTCAAGCACTTCAAAGCCGTTTCGCTTCAAGTTCAACACGATAAAACTGCGGATCGATTCCTCGTCTTCCATAATCAATACTTTACTCATTTATTCACTCATTCCTTCCTGTTCCATCTCTTGCGGGATATTATCCGATTCAGTTACACCTGCCTGTTTGGGTAAACGATATCCGATGACCTGATTGCTCGACCGGACGATCTGTTTCCATTCAACTTTTACTTTCTCCCACTCATCAAGTGAGAAGAATTTGATCTCTGCTACGGTCTCATCCGTATCGATCAGCTTGAAGCGAAGGTATTTATCCTTGACCGATTTCGTATCCAGTGTAACATTTCCGTGCTGCTCAGGCTTAAGGTTGAAATAAAAACGATCCTGGTCATCACGGTACTGCTGCATGACAAAGGTCATGTCATCCTTCCCGTTCCACTGATAGAAGGAATAGAAGTAGAGCTTCTCGCTGTCGACGAACATCTCCCATCCTGGCGGAATTTCCAGCAGTCCAAATTCAACAATTCCATCGTTGTTAATATCTTCACTTATAATTTTTCGTGGCTTGAAGGTGATATCAATTCCTTTATAGGCCTCAACAAGCTGGTTGTTCTCCATATACACAACATCTGTATAGGAATTTGACGCATCTAGACCAATATCAAGCAAAATACCTGTATGATTCGGTGAGATTTTACCCGCTGATACGTTGTAGAAATCCCTCATGCGAGTTTCGATTGTCAGCTTGTCAATCGGTTCGAATACTTCATCTTTATATTGATAGACCGTTACGGTCCCTTGACCGCTTGTCGGCAATATATTCATAATCGTCAGATCATTAATTCCGTCACCATTCATGTCCATCGGGTTGCGGGACTCATCTACAATGACATACTTGGAGTACGGCATTTCCAGTATTTTTTGAAGGGTGCTGCCATTATAGCTATAGGATGCGAGCCAGTTCTGAGCATTCTGCTCTACACTGTTGGAGAAGCCGGCGATAATCTCCAGATCGTCATCTCCTGTGATGTCCTGCAGCCGAAAGGAATTGAGGACGGATCCAAGACCATCAAAGGTTAATTTCTTGACCCAGGTAACCCCTCGCTTCTCTAGCACCATCCCATGAATTTTCACTTCTTCATCTGGTGTGTCGTAGAAGACGACAGCCTCCATTATTCCGTCATTATTCAAATCCTTCTGAATAATCTTGTTAGACATCTCTCTTGGCTGTGTAATCGTAGAGCCTTCAGGCAATTCCCCCTGAATAACGCTGAGCAGATTCTCCCGCTCCGATGTCAGCTGCGGCGTTTTCATAAGCGACTTGGGATCGTTGAAAGAATCAAGTCCGTTCGCGCAGGCAGTAAGCAGCATAAGTACGGCAAACAACAGCACTGCATGAAATATCCTTTTTATATGTTGTGCATTTAACACCTGATCACTCTTTCCACTCGTTAAATCTTGTTTTTTTCGTGCATGGTCAGACGCCGGCCCCGGATATCAAAGGCAATTCTTCCTTCAGATAGCCCCCATATCCTTGCCGCATGACGTTCCGCTAGCTCGATAGGAAGTACGGCAATCACAGTAACATTCTCTTCCGAGCACAGCTTTTTAAAATTCTCAAGCACACTGTCTGCTGACTTCGGATCGAGTCCAATAACAGGCTCATCCGCCAAAATAACCTTGGCGCCATGAGTCAGTGCTCTTGCGATCGCCACACGCTGCCGCTCTCCCCCGCTGAGCTGTCCAGCCTTCATATGGGCTTTATCAAGCAAACCAACACTCTCAATAATGTCCATGGCTCCCATATAATCATCCGAACGCACCATCCCCGTCACCATTCTCCACCAAGGCGTTTGCCCAGAACGTCCAATAAGCACATTCTTGAGCACCGTCTTATTCGTGAACAGCTCTGGGTTCTGCTCTAAATAGGCCCACTCGCGCTTAATCTGCTTTTTACCAGCATAACCAGCACCAAAGATATCAGTACCATGTACCGTAAATTTTCCTTTATCCCATTGTTCCTTCAGGGCCAAACAACGAAGAAGCGTGCTTTTGCCGCTGCCGCTGCCGCCCACAATCCCGATAAATTCCCCTTGCTGCATGTCAAAGCTTATCTCACGAAGCACCGGAAGTTTGTCCGGACCTACGCTTTTTGCTAGATTCTCTACTCTGATCATTTACGCTTAAACTCCTCTTATCCGTAGATTGTATATTCTTAGTTTATTGGAAAAAGAGTCGATTTACCATATGAGAACAAACATTCCTCAGATTCGTTACATATTTGATCCCTGTTTCGATCGAAAAAAGAAGCCTGCTATTCCAAATACCAAGTAGCATCCGCCAAGTAACCAGAACATAGCGCCCGGAGCACCGAGGCCCAGCATGATACCTCCTAGATTCGGTCCTAGGATGCTTCCTATATTAAATTGAAAAGAAGCGACGACATTCGCAGATGGAAGCAGCTGCTTAGGAAGAATATCCGCCGCAAAAGCGAGCCCCAGCGAGAAGAATGAACCCACCAGTCCACCAGCAAGTGTAAGAAGAATCAAGGTATACCAAAAATGAGTGCCGACCACTGGTATCATCAGAAAGAATAAACCACCTAATATTCCACTGATCATCAGTATCTTTTTACGCCCGTATTTGTCACTAAGTGCACCTAGCGGGAGCTGCAGCAGCAGTCCGCCAATCCCCACAAAGGGCAGGAGCGTTGAAATGTCATTCTCAGAGAGGCCGATTCGAAGCCCATATATTGGGAAGTTACTGTTCATTCCCGACTCCATATAACCGTACAGGAAGGCTGGAAGAAGTGCATACCACGCAAGCATGAAGCCTTTTCTGTACCGCCCCTTGACCTGGTCGGTCGTACTCATTTTCTCCGGACGTGTATCCGGCAGTCGTAGTGCAAAGAACAGCACAACAAGCATGATCAGAAACAATATGGCGAACGGCAGTATTTGATTGATATCCAGCAATTTAATACCTAACGGCCCAAGACTAAATCCAATACCGTATGACATTCCGTAGATAGATATATTTCTCCCTCTTGAGCCCGGTGGTGTCACCAGCAGAACCCATAGCTGTGTTGCATAGTGTAATGCGCTGTCTCCAATGCCGACCAGAAACCGAAGCAGAAACCATAACCTCAGGTCCGGGATGATCGGAAATAAAATTAACGGGATCATGACGACGATAAGTCCGGCAACAATCAATTTCTTAAAGCCGACCGCACCAAGAATTCGTTCTGCAACCAAAGTCATGGCAAAAGAACCGACATACATGACTGCGGCATTCATGCCGTTCACACTTGATGATACGCCCATCTTCTCGATAAATATGGAAAGAACGGGTAATAATAAACCTTGACTTAAGCCTGCTACAATAATGATTGCAATTAATATCAAAAAATGCCGTGATGATCCTTCTTGGTGTATTCCCTTCTTCAATGCGAACCTACCTTTCAATTGAACAAAAAGAAAAATCGTCATCGCTGACGACCTGTCACTGTCCTCTATTATAGTCCTCAGACAGTGGAAACGGGTTACAAAGTATTCAACATTATAGTGGACAATACGCCCAAATACAAGCGATAATGAAATGAACGCTTACTTTTTGTAAAAGATAAGCTGATACCTGTGATAGGAGGTCTGTTTATACAGATGAGTTATCAGGTGAAAGTTGACGTTTCTCCCATTTACGAGCTGCTGAACAGCTTTATGGTCTATGTGACGAGAAGATGGGTTCGCAGTCTTGATCTCGGTCCAGAATGGATTGAGAACATAGACAGCACACTAAGCTTGGATGTACGGGATTCCATTAGAGCTGCCGCTGCATGGCCTTTCAGCGATTATGATGTGCTTTTTGCATGGACAGCGCTGCGAGAGCAGACGAGCGAGGTGCAGCCATTCCTTGAAGAAATGTCTGACAGACCGATTGAGGAGCTCTTTCATATCGTTCGTTCCGTGCTTCCAAGCCTGACGATTGAAGAAGCTTCCCGTATTCGTGATCATTACATTCCCCTGCTTCAGCTATGGGACAAGCATTATTATCAATCGCTCCTTCCTGAATACCGGAAGCTAATAGAGGAAGACAGCTCAGAGAAAGAACTGCTATTGACCAAGATGAGTCCTGACCGACTGGTTGACTATGCAACAGCAGGCCTTATCGTGGAAGACATACCAGGGTTAAAAAAAATTATATTGTTTCCCACCGTTCATAACAGGCCGATTAATATGTATTGCTTCTATGAGGGTATGCTGCTAATCCAGTATCCGGTTGATGTGCCTGAAGAACGTGATGATGAACCGCCTGTCAGCTTGCTGAGACTTACCGAAGCCATTTCTGATCCTGAGAGACTGCGCTTGCTTCGTTATATATCCAATCAGCCTAAATCCATTAAACAGATGTCCAGTGAGCTCGGTCAGTCTGAAGAATTCCTTCGTCCCCATCTCATGGCTCTTCGTGTATCCGGCTTGCTGCAAACCCACTTAGGTGAGGACCAAAGTGAAAAATATAGCCTTAGAACCGACGGACTATCAGAGCTTAACATGTATCTGGAAGCTTACATTCAAATATGACAACGTTAGATCAGCAAGGAGTGAAAATAATGAAATCCTACGTACCGCAGCAGATTATATTTGATCTTGACGATACACTCATACACTGCAACAAATACTTCAATTTAACGCTCGGTGCGTTTTACGAACTCATGCAGGAATGGTTTTGCGATTACAACATTACGATTGATGAAGTGAGATCGAAGCAAATAGAGATCGATGTGTCCGGGGTTAAAATTTTCGGCTTCGCTTCCCAGCACTTTCCACAATCCCTGATTGATACATACGTATTTTTCTCCAAAAAAGTTCACAGAGCCATTGACCAGGATGAACAGGCCCAGCTCCAATCGCTTGGTATGAGCGTATACGAACAGGAGGTTGAAGCTTATCCTGGCATGGTAGAAACGCTGGAGCTGCTCCGTGACCAGGGTCATACGCTCCATCTGTATACAGGTGGAGAGCGTATGATCCAACAGCGCAAAATCGACCAAATGAAGCTTGGCGAGTACTTTGATGATCGAATCTACATTACGAAGCACAAAAATATCGAGGCACTCGAAGCCATCATGCAGAAGGGGAATTTTGACCGCTCCGTCACCTGGATGATTGGCAACTCGCTGCGTACGGATATTGAGCCTGCAATATCTGCAGGAATCCATGCAATCTACATCGAGCAGGACGTGGAATGGCAATATAACGTAATTCAGCTGAACAAGCCGGACAATTATTCCTTATACACGATCAAGAAGCTGGTCGATGTTCCTGATGTAATTCAAGGATACTTATCCGGTCTGCAAAATTAAGGCGTAATTTAAAAAAGAACTGTCCTCTCCCATTCAAGATTGCTGTTTGGGGAGTGAGACAGTTCTTTTTGTAATGTGGGTTAGGTACTCGTTTGATCCGGGATCAACTGCGTCTACTCACGCTCTAGCGTCAACTTCCCAGATGCTGCGTCTGCCAGTACCACTCTGGCTTTATTGACAGCTCCTGTACTTGTCTTGAATGATAGCAGCTGTGTCTTGCCTTTGGATAGTAATGACTCAAGCATCTTCTCTGAGATTTGTTTGCCGGCAAAATCCTTCCATATGACAAATCCGCAGCCTTGCTTGAAATGACTGCAGCCATATCCTTTCCGGCCTTCAATGATCGTCCCGCCGCAGCCCGGGCGCGGGCAGCTGCCGAGTGCGGTGCGCCTACTAGAAGTCTTGGCTGTAGTCGTTGTGCGGGTTGCCGAAGGAGCATTTGGAGTAGTCGATACTCGGGAAGCTGAACTTCCTTTGGATGTAGAGGAAGTATTCGACGTAGACATTTTACTCGAACCAGCTGATGCTGACACGCTTGTCCCTCGCTTGGTGCCCTTAGTGCTGCGGCTTCCTCTGCCTCTCTTCTTCATATCCTCATCACCAAAAGCGTCCTTTGCTGCAGGCTGCTGAACACGGACCTTCTCAATAATGGAGATCGTGAACCGTTTAACATTGTCCATGAACTTGTCCTGTGCAGCCTCGCCCTTGGATATTTGATTCAGCCTGCGCTCCCATTGTCCTGTCATTTCGGGAGAAGCGAGCAGATCGACTCCTGCACTGCGTATTAATTCTATAGCGGTGCGTCCTTTTTGCGTAATCGTCATCTTCTTGCCCGTCAGCTGGATGTAACCAACCTGTTTAAGCCGTTCAATAGTCGCCGCTCTTGTCGCTGGTGTTCCCAGACCTGCATCCTTCATTGCATCTCGAAGCTCATCATTTTCAATCTGCTTCCCTGCACTTTCCATCGCTTTCAGCAGAGTTCCTTCCGTGTAGCTCTTAGGCGGCTGGGTTTGCTTCTCCTTCATTTCGCTCTTCTTGCATGAGACCGGCTGCTCTTTGTTCAGATGGAAAGGTTCAGACGTATGCTCCTCCTGCTCCTCATCTTCCCCGTCTTTCTTACTGCGGCGCTTCTTGGCAGCGGTATCCTCGGGTGGCAGAACAACCTTCCAGCCTAAGGAGAGCAGCTCCTTCACATTCGTTTTGAAGGTCTCTTTTTCCACTTCCGTAAACACGGTATGCTGCTTATACTCTGCCGGAGGATAGAAATGGGATAGAAAACGGCGCACGATCAGATCATAAATCTGATTCTCATCCTTACTTAAGGAGCCTGCTTTTTTAAGTGTTGGCAAAATCGCGTGATGATCCTCGACCCGCTGCGGATTGCAGACGCTTCGATTACCTTTGTGCACGAGTGAAGGATTCGCTTCTCCCGCCAGCTCGGCGTATGGCCCATTTTTTAGAAGCTGAAGTGTCTTCTGCATGCCATCAATATTTTGCTCGGTCACATAATTCGAATTCGTCCGCGGGTAAGAAATAACCTTGTGCTTCTCATACAATGCCTGGGCAATATCCAATGTTTTTTTGGCAGGAAAACCAAACTTGGCGTTAGCCTCTCGCTGCAATAGCGTTAGGTCATACAGCTTAAACGGATATTCCTTCGTATTCTTCACATCGTATTTGGCAATGCGACCCGGCTTACCCTTGACCTTGTCCGCTATATTCTGGGCTATTTCACTCGACGTCAGCCGATCTCCTTGCCATACCCCTCGATACTCCGTCTTGTCCTGCTTGAAGGTGGCTGCGACTTCGTAGTAAGTCTGCGAGTCAAAGGCTTCAATTTCCTTCTCCCGGTCATAAATAAGGGCAAGAACAGGAGTTTGTACTCTGCCGACGGACAGAAGAGCATTATGTCTAGTGGTAAAGGCTCTGGATGCATTCATCCCAATCAGCCAATCTGCCTCGCTCCGTGCTCTTGCCGCTTCCGTCAAATGATAGAAATCCGACGCGTCATGCAGCTGGTCGAAGCCGCGTTTAATGCTCTCTGCGGTCAAATCCGAAATCCATAGCCGCTTAACAGGCTGGTTCAGCTTAAGCTGCTGCTGAATGAGGTCGAATATATACTGACCCTCACGCCCTGCATCACACGCATTGATGATCAGATTCGCCCTTCGCGCGAGCTCCCCAATGGTTTTGAGCTGATCCTTCGTCTTCGGATTCGGTACAATCTTGAATCGATCCGGTATGATGGGCAGATCATCTATACTCCATCTCTTATACTTGGAGTCATATGCCTCCGGCTGAGCCAGTCCCAGCAGATGGCCAATCGCCCAAGTAATGATGTACCTTTCTCCCTCCAGATACGTTCGGTTGTTTTTGGCACGCGGTTCCACCACGGCTGCTATCGTTCGTCCCATGTCGGGCTTTTCCGCGATAATGAGCGTCTTCATCCGTCCGTTCCTCCCTAATTTAGCCCTGTACGAGCCAAAAAGGAGCTTCCCTCATATTTTGACGGAAGCTCCTTGCTTCTAAGTAACCTCATTATAGCAGAAAACTTGATGTTTCGTAAGTTTCAAGCATGATTGCTGTATGGCGCCGTTCCGTGAACGAATGGGTCTGCTGGACGCCAGTTGCCCGCTGCGCTCCCTCAGCCCCATTTCGTTCCCTACACTGTACATACAGCTGAACAACTTTTCAAAAAACGAGAACATCAAGTTAAGAGTGGGAGAAGCAAAAACCCCTATGAACCTGGGAAAGGTTCGATAGGGGCTGATATGATGATAAAGATAATAGCAATATCTCTGTTACAAAGTTATAAATTATACAAGAACAGTGGAGCCCATCAGGTACTTATCCACTTCACGAGCGGCTTCGCGTCCCTCGTTAATTGCCCATACGACAAGGCTTTGTCCACGTCTCATGTCACCTGCTGCAAATACTTTATCGACATTCGTCGTATATTTGCCATAGCGGGCTTTGACATTCGAACGCCGAGTCGTTTCCAGTCCGAGCTGCTGAGGAATCGTTTGCTCCGGTCCATCAAAACCAATGGCGATAAAAGCGAGATCCGCTTCAAAGACGCGCTCCGTGCCTTCGATCGGCTGGTAGATTTTGCGGCCTGTTTCATCGACGATACGCTGAATTTGTACGGTATGCAGCTCCTTCAGGTTACCCTTCTCGTCACCGACAAATTTGGTTGTCATGATGGAGAATTCACGCGGATCGTTGCCAAATACGGCTTTTGCTTCTTCTTGAGCATAATCGAGCGTGTACACGTTAGGGAATTGCGGCCAAGGATTCGTAATCGGATCACGTTCAAGCGGTGCCTTATCATGAGTACCGAATTGAGTCACGCTTTTGGCGCCATGACGCAGTGAAGTGGCAACGCAGTCAGATCCCGTATCGCCGCCGCCAATGACGATGACCTTCTTGCCTTCTGCAGAAATATAGTTCCCGTCGGCAAGATTGGAATCCAGGTAGCTCTTGATCGTTCCATTCAAGAAGTCCATCGCATAATGTACACCATTAAGCTCGCTTCCTTCAATATTGAACTCCCGCGGCTTCGTCGCTCCTCCGCACAATACAACGGCATCATACTGCTCCGTAAGCTCCTGGGAAGAGATATCCTTACCAATCTCCGTATTCGTAATGAACGTAATACCTTCTGCTTTTAGCAGATTCACACGGCGTTCTACAACACCTTTATCCAGCTTCATGCTAGGAATACCATAAGTCAACAGTCCGCCGACGCGATCGGCACGCTCATAGACCGTCACGAAATGCCCGGCTTTGTTCAGCTGTGCAGCTGCTGCAAGTCCCGCAGGACCTGATCCAACGACTGCTACACGTTTGCCCGTCCGTTTTTCAGGCGGATTCGGAACGACCCAGCCTTCTTCAAATCCTTTTTCAATAATAGCTTCCTCTATCGTCTTGATCGTTACAGGCTGACCAATCAAGCCCACCGTACAAGAACCTTCGCAAGGGGCAGGGCACACTCGACCCGTAAACTCAGGGAAATTGTTCGTCTTATGCAAACGGTCAAGCGCTTCCTTCCAGAGACCACGGTAAACAAGATTGTTCCATTCAGGGATCAGGTTGTGCACCGGGCAGCCTGAAGTTCCCCCGATCATATCGATTCCGGTGTGACAGTAAGGTGTTCCGCAATCCATGCATCGTGCACCTTGAGTACGGAGTTCTTCTTCTGACATGTGCTTGTGGAATTCCTCCCAGTCCTTAATCCGCTCTTCGGGAGGTCTGTCAGCCGGCAGCTGTCTTTTATACTCCATAAATCCTGTAGGTGTAGACATGTTACAATTTCCCCCATCCATTCTCATCTGCATCAACGATACGGGCTATCCTATAAAATCCGAACAATAGCGCTATAGTTGACAGTTCGTGTAGAGTTTTTGACTATTGTATCACAAAAAAGCATAATTTGTACTTATCGGAATAACGAATTTTTAATCCTTATGTACAAACAGCTATTATCCCTATCATAGAACAACATTCAGAAACTCACCTAAATCTATATTTCAACTATAGTAGCACCCGCAAATCCTGATGTTAAATGGACTATGCGCACAATAATTTGTATTATTCATCACAAATCGCGTCAACTTATGATCGATTTTATTTATCAGGGTTTTCACAAAAAGTGTTTGTACCAACTTACCACTTAAGCTGTTCACACGATTTTTCTATAAAATTGGAACGAAAACTCATATGGATTTTTCTCATCTTTCTCACCTTGGATCTCTTCCGTCAAATCCCACTTATCCCAGTTGATATCGGGCATGTAGGTGTCTCCATCGATCGTTTCACGAATTCGGGTGACGATGAGCTGATCTGCATAAGGTAGAAACTCCTCATATACCTTGGCACCGCCAATGACGAACAATTCCTCTTCTTTCGCAAGCTCAACACCCTCCATAACCGAATGAATCACTTCAGCGCCCGGAAGCTCCAGCGCTTGACGAGTAAGCACAACATTTCGGCGATTAGGCAGTGCTCTGCCCCTAAGGGATTCCCAGGTTTTACGGCCCATAATGATGGTGTGCCCAGTGGTCTGTGCTTTGAAAAAATCCATATCCTTCGGAAGCCGCCAAGGCATGCCATTGTCCCTGCCAATTACACCGTTAGCGCTCATCGCCCATATCATCGTAATTCCCATGGTACACCTCCTATTCTAATCAGACAGATACCTGTGCCTTAATGGCCGGATGATGCTCATAATTCTCAAACTCAAAATCTTCATATTTATAGTCGAAGATAGAATCCGGCTTGCGTTTAATAACAAGCGTCGGCAATGGGTACGGCTCACGCGCCAGCTGAGTGTTCACTTGCTCCAGGTGG
The DNA here is from genome assembly GCF_042684905.1 of Paenibacillus shunpengii. Taxonomy (NCBI): domain Bacteria; kingdom Bacillati; phylum Bacillota; class Bacilli; order Caryophanales; family Paenibacillaceae; genus Paenibacillus; species Paenibacillus shunpengii. The sequence continues at coordinate 2,879,155 of NZ_JBHUMJ010000002.1, forward strand.
TTCAGATAGATATGAACATCTCCACCAGACCATACAAAGTCGCCGACTTCGAGGTCACATTGCTGTGCGACCATATGTGTCAGAAGTGCATAGCTTGCAATATTAAATGGAAGTCCCAGGAAGGTATCAACCGAACGCATCGTTAACATACAGGACAGCTTGCCTCCGGCTACATAGAATTGAAACACAAAATGGCACGGTGGCAGCTTCATATGCTCAATCTCGGCTACGTTCCAGGCACTGACAATATGTCTTCTGGAATCCGGATTGTTTTTAATTGAATCAATGACATTCGCAATCTGGTCAATAAACTGTCCTTCTGGAGTCTCCCAAGCCCTCCATTGTGAACCATATACAGGTCCCAAATCTCCATTCTCATCGGCCCATTCATCCCAGATCCGAACTCCGTTTTCTTTGAGATATCGGATATTCGTATCCCCACTAATAAACCATAGCAGCTCATGGATGACAGATTTAAGATGAATACGCTTGGTGGTAACAAGCGGAAATCCCTTCGACAGGTCAAACCGAAGTTGACGTCCAAAGACAGAGATCGTGCCGGTTCCGGTGCGATCTTCTTTTTTAACTCCATGCTCTAAAATATCTCTAAGCAGCTCTTGATAGTCCTTCACAACAAACCTTGCCCCTTTCTGAGTAACCATTCCATAAGTATAGAAGTTCAATATGTGATGTCATTTATATCATAGTAAAAACACTAGAATCTATTTCATAAAGCAGCTAAAGGTATTATGAATTGGATTCACTATTTTAACAGTTTACCATGTGGAACATGGTCAGTCAGCAGAAAAAAAGAGGCAAAGAGAACGAATGGCTCTCTTGCCTCCAAATCAATGCATGCTGTTTAATGAATGAAACTTTAGTGTGACTAATTAACGTACCATTGTGTGGATTGGATGACCCAGTACCACTTCAGATGCTTCCATTACGATTTCACCAAGTGTTGGATGCGCGTGAATCGTCAAGGAAATATCCTCAAGCGTAGCACCCATCTCAATCGCAAGACCGATTTCAGCAATCAGGTTTGAAGCTTCCAGACCAACGATTTGTCCGCCCAGTACAAGACCTGTTTCTTCGTCAGCAACCAGCTTCACGAAGCCTTCAGGATGTCCAAGGGAAACGGCACGACCGTTACCTGCATAAGAGAATTTACCGGATTTAACTTTGTATCCTTTCTCTTTTGCTTCTTTTTCAGTGTAACCCACGCTGGAGCACTCAGGATCCGTGAACACAACTGCTGGCATTACTTTATAATCAACAACAGACGGCATTCCTGCGATAACTTCTGCTGCTACTTTACCTTCGTAAGAAGCTTTGTGTGCAAGTGCAAGACCTGCAACGATGTCGCCGATTGCGAAGATGTGCTTATGGTTCGTACGACCTTGGTTGTCAACTTTAACGAAGCCGCGCTCGTCTGTTTCAACACCGATCAGATCCAGGCCAAGCTCACCATCTGTATTAGGACGACGTCCTACAGTTACGAGCAGGTAGTCAGCTGTAATTTCTTTGCTTTCGCCGTTTACGCTGTATTTAACAGTAACATCTTTGTCCGTTTGCTCAGCACTTTCTGCTTTTGCATTCGTTACGATTTCGATGCCTGTTTTCTTCATGTTCTTCGCAACAAGCGTAGTCATGTCTTTGTCAAATCCAGGAAGCACTGTATCCATACCTTCGATGATGGTTACTTTCGTTCCGAATTTGGAGTACATTTGACCAAGCTCAGCACCAATGTAGCCGCCGCCGATAACGATCATGCTTCCAGGTACTTCTTGCAGGTTCAGAGCTTCTGTTGAGGACAGAATGCGTCCGCCAAACGGGAATGGCTTCAGTTCGATTGGACGGGAACCTGTTGCAATGATTGCATTTTTGAAACGGTAACGCGGAGATTCATGATCATTGAATACACGCGCTTCGTTTTCGTTAATGAACATGCACTCACCGTTGAATATTTCAACTTTGTTGCCTTTAAGAAGGGAGCTTACGCCGCCAGTCATCTTTTTAACAACGCCGTTTTTGAATTCTTGAGTTTTTGCAAAGTCCACTGTTACATTCTCAGCAGTTACACCGAATTGATCCGCGTGTTTTGCATTCTCAAATGCATGTGCTGCAGAGATCAAAGCTTTGGAAGGAATACAACCGCGGTTCAGACACACACCGCCAAGCTCGGATTTGTCAACGATAAGCACTTTTTGTCCAAGCTGTGCCGCACGAATTGCAGCAACATAACCACCAGGGCCAGCACCAATGACTAGAGTATCAATATCGAGAGAAGCGTCTCCTACTACCATGTTTTTATACCTCCATTACCAGCAGCTCGGGATTAGCGAGCAGGGATTTAATGTAGTTCATAAAGTTTTGAGCTGTTGCACCATCGATAATACGGTGGTCGAAGCTTAGGGACAGAGCCATAACTGGAGCTGCTACCACTTGACCGTCTTTAACTACCGCTTTTTCACTGATACGTCCAGTTCCGAGAATTGCAACTTCAGGGAAGTTAATGATCGGAGTGAAGAACATACCGCCTGCGGAACCAATGTTCGTGATGGAAATTGTGCTGCCCTTCATTTCGTTAGGGGACAGTTTGCCATCACGGCCGCGGGAAGCAAGATCACGGATGCTGTCCGCGATCATCCAGATGCTCTTACGATCTGCGTCATGGATAACAGGTACGATCAGACCGTTGTCTGTATCTGTAGCGATACCGATGTTGTAGTATTTTTTGTAAACAATTTCGTTAGCTTGCTCGTCGATCATTGCGTTCATTACAGGGAACTCGCGAGTAGCTGCAATAAGTGCTTTGACGATGAATGGCAAGTAAGTTACTTTTGTACCTTTTTTCTCAGCGATTGGCTTCATGCGAGTACGGAAAGCAACCAGCTCAGTTACATCCACTTCGTCCATGATTGTAACGTGTGGTGCTGTGTATGCAGATTTAACCATCGCATTGGAAATAGCTTTACGGATACCTTTGAATGGTACACGCTCTTCTTCAGCACGAGCATTCGCTGCTGCTGCCGGTGCGCTAGCTGCTTCTTTCGTTTCTTCAGCTGCAGATGCTGCTGGTGCAGAAGCTGCTTGACCGCCGCCATTTTTGAATGCTTCAACATCTTCTTTCGTTACTTTACCGTTGTTGCCAGTACCTGTAACTTCAGCGATGTTAACGCCTTGCTCACGAGCAAATTTGCGAACGCTTGGAGTTGCCAGAACTTCTTTTGCAGATGCAGAAGATACTTCTTTCTCTCCGCCTTCTTTTGCTTCGCTTGGGCTGCTTGCTGCAGGAGAAGAAGTTGTATCAGCTCCGCCTTTAGCTGCGTCAGCTTCTTGAGATGCTTGCTCTTCTTCCTCTTGTTCAGGAATATCGCCTTCTGCATCAATTACAGCCACAACAGCACCTACAGTGAAGATGTCGCCGTCTTTAGCGAATACTTCTTGTACTGTACCGTTAACTGGACAAGGAACTTCTACGACTGCCTTGTCATTTTGTACTTCCATGATGATATCGTCGTCAGTTACTTTATCACCTGGTTTGATGTGCATTTTGATGATCTCGCCTTCGTGAAGACCTTCACCGAGCTCAGGGAACTTGTAATTAAATTTTGCCACTTGTATTACCTCCTACTTTAGATGACTACATAGAAGAACTGTACATAAGGAGCTGATACTTCAGCTCCTTATGCTGTTTAGGACGAACGATTCGTCCATTCGTTCATCTAATTATTAGAATTCGAGTACTTTGTTAACCGCATCAATTACGCGATTAGGAGTTGGGAGCCAAGAGTCCTCAATTTGAGCGAATGCATAAACCGTGTCAGGAGCAGCCACACGAAGTACAGGTGCTTCCAGGTGCAGGATCGCTTTTTCATTGATTTGGGCAATGACTTCAGCTGCTACGCCGGAGCTCTTTTGAGCTTCTTGAACCACGATAGCACGGTTTGTTTTCTTAACGGACTCAAGGATGGTATCGATGTCGATCGGGCTGATCGTACGAAGATCGATAACTTCTGCCTTGATTCCTTTTGTTTTTTCCAGTTCTTCAGCTGCTTTAACAGAAGTGTGAACCATCATACCGTAAGCGATAATCGTTACGTCAGAACCTTCACGTACCACGTTCGCTTTACCAAGCTCTACTGTGTAATCTTCTTCTGGAACTTCTGCACGGAAAGCATGGTACAGGTTCAAGTGCTCCATGAAGAATACTGGATCGTTATCACGGATAGACGCAATCAGAAGACCTTTTGCATCATAAGGGTTAGAAGGAACTACTACTTTAATACCCGGTGTTTGCGTGAGCAAACCCTCGAGGGAGTCTGTGTGAAGCTCAGCTGCTTTTACGCCGCCGCCGAAAGGTGTACGGAACACGATCGGGGAGTTGTAGCGGCCGCCGGAGCGGTAACGCATACGTGCAGCTTGAACCGCCATTTGGTCAAGTGCTTCAAAAATAAAACCTACGAATTGGATCTCTGCAACTGGACGGAAGCCCGTCACACCAAGACCTACTGCCAGACCACCGATAGCGGACTCTGCAAGGGGTGTATCAAATACGCGCTCTTCGCCGAATTCTTTTTGCAAACCTTCCGTCGCACGGAATACACCGCCGACATTACCCACGTCTTCACCGAAAATCAAGACATTCGGATCGCGTTTAAGCTCGACGCGCATGGCGTCGCGGATTGCTTCTTTCATGTTCATTTGTGCCATTGCTTCATATCCTCCTTAAACATTTAACAGTTCGTGCCTATATGAGTTCCGGGTCAGCGGAACGATTACTTACACCAAAGTTTTATTGAAAATCAGCTTTTTGCTCTTCCAGATGTTTTGGAGTATGCTCGAACATGCTGTCAATCAAGCCAGGGATTGTCATTTTTTCTGTTTTCTCAGCGCGTTTGATTTCATCATTCACTTTCGCTTTCGCTTCATCTTTCACGCGAGCTGTATCTTCTTCAGTCCAGAGACCTTTTTTCTCCAGGTACTTAGCAAGGCGATTGATTGGATCTTTTTCGTTCCACTCGCCTTCTTCGTCTTTTGTACGATATTTGGAAGCATCGTCAGACAGGGAATGCGGACGGTAGCGGTAAGTCACTGCTTCAATCAAAGTAGCGCCTTCTCCATTGCGAGCACGTTCAGCAGCTTCTCTAACAGCGGTGATTACTGCAAATACGTCCATTCCGTCAACTTTGATGCCTTTGATACCAGCTGCTACTGCTTTATGTGCAATAGACAGAGCTGCAGTTTGTTTGGAGAAAGGTGTTGTGATGGCATAGCCATTGTTTTGTACGAAGAAAATAACCGGCAGCTTGAAACGACCTGCATAGTTCAGACCTTCGTAGAAGTCACCTTCAGAAGAACCGCCGTCACCCGTGTAAGTGATCGCAACGTTCTTTTGGTTTTTCAGTTTAAAGCCCATAGCAATACCCATCGCATGCAAAATTTGAGCACCGATGATGATTTGCGGCATCATAACGTTTACGCCGTCAGGAATTTGACCACCATGTTGATGTCCACGGGAGTACAAGAAGGCTTGATACAGCGGAAGACCGTGCCATACAAGCTGCGGAATGTCGCGGTAGCCAGGTACTACGTAATCTTCTTTCTCAATGGCAAACTCACTGCCGATCATGGAAGCTTCTTGACCGGATACTGGAGCGTAGAATCCAAGACGCCCTTGGCGGCCCAGGTTAACTGCGCGGTCGTCCCAAGTACGTGTAAATACCATACGGTACATAATTTCTTTCAATTGATCATCGGACAGCTCAGGCATTTTGTCTTTGTTAACGATTTCACCGTCAGGAGACAATACGGAGAGAGCCTCTACATCCTCTGTATAAACTTCATAAGGAACCTTGCTCATTTTTTTCTTCACCTCAACAAAAAATTTGAATATCAAGTTCCGCTGTTATAGAATTATTATACACCTGTTTTGTCACATACGTCAAAGATAAACGTTGATTTTTTCAAGTTTTTCTTTTGTTTGTATGTATAACAGTTGTTTTATATTAGTATAACAGTTGTGGAAAAAACCTGTTGCTTGTACTAGCCGAGCAACTAGGGTTAATCTTATCTTATTGTTAAAACGAATGCAAAACATAGACGAAGAAAGGTGACGATTTATGACGGATTCTCGCTATTTGAAACGAACCATCCTGAAGGATGAAATTGAAAGCCGGTTTTTAAACGCAAAAAGAAATCTCCGGATCTACCTCCCGCCGGGCTACAATGAAGTATTAAGCTATCCTGTCGTCTACTGTCAGGACGGTGAGGAGTTTTTCAACTTCGGCCGTATAGCTACTACCGCCAATCGTTTGATCTTAGATGAAGGTGTAGAGCCTTTTATCATTGTCGGCGTTGAAGTTGACATAAAAACTCGTACTCAGGAGTATGCCCCTTTTGGAGAACAATTTGAGGCTTACACTTCTGCCTTTGCGAAAGAAATCATTCCCTATATCGAGCAAAAATATCCGGTTCGGCGTACAAAAGAGGAAAGAATTCTTGCCGGGGACTCTCTCGGCGGCAGTGTTTCGCTTCACATTGCGCTTATGTATTCAGAAATGTTCAGCAAGGTTATCAGCTTGTCCGGTGCCTTTTACCCCGAATCCCAAGAGCTGTATGCACAGTCCACCGATCTGTCATGGCTCAGCATCTGGATGATCGTGGGACTGCAAGAAGATCGCTTCGAGACGGATCATGGCATCTTCAACTTCGTAGAAATGAATCAGGATACTCGTGAGTTGTTAGAAGAGCGTGGTGCAAAAGTGAAGTATACAGAGAAAGACGGCCGCCATCAGTGGGGCTTCTGGCAAAATGAGCTGCCCGACGCGCTCGAATACTTCCTCGATAAACAATAATACATTCACTTCGGGTATGGGGATGAAGTAGTTCACAGCAGCTGTTCTAAACAGATTTAGCTCGGCAGGAGCTCTTCGTCCTCTCCGATTTGCACATAATCTTTGTTAACGTTTACATTCCAGGTTCTATCATACACCAATTGTTGACACAAAAAAACCGGCTCTGCCTTGAGCCGGCCTGTTTTTATTTCAACTTCTCTGTCGTTATTCTATCGAGCAGCACGTCGCTCCCCAAATCAATCAGTCTATGCACCTCATCAAAATTACCCGTGTAGTATGGATCTGGCACCTCTCTATGCGGTTCATCAGGAAGTAGATCCATGAATTTTAATATGTTCGCTTGTTCTGCACCGGGTAATTTACGGACATTTCGCTCATTCGAGTTATCCATGCACACGATATAATCGAAGGAACCGAAGTCGCTGTTTGTAACCTGTCTTGCGGTCATCCCTTCAAAACTAACCGAATGCAGATTTAAAATCTTTTGTGTCCCTTCATGAGGAGGCTTTCCAATATGCCAGTCCCCTGTTCCAGCAGAATCTACGAGAATGTGTTTCTCTAAATTTCTCTCTTTTACTTTGTGGCGAAAAATAGCCTCCGCCATCGGAGATCTGCAAATGTTGCCTAAGCATACGAATAATACACGAATCATTTCTTGCACTCTTCCCTTCTTCCACGCTATACAACAAATATATTATTTATTCATAGTGTGCTGCTTACTTGGTGTAACCGGAGCTTCATTCTCAACCGTCTGCAGCGTACGCTTCGGCAGCCTCCATCGATAGTGGACAGACAGCATACGGAAGAAGACAACCACACTAAACAAAATGAGTAAACTTACTGTATCTTCCGCAATATGAAGTCCAATCATCAAGCCGGCAAGAATAGCCCACACTGCATAAATTTCATCTCTGAGCACCAGCGGCTTGCGTCCAGCCAGCAGATCTCTAATAATTCCGCCGCCAATCCCTGTTAACACTGCTGCAACAATCACCGCACTGATCGGATGATTCATATCCGCAGCATAGAGTCCGCCTTGAATGGCAAATGCCGATAAGCCTATCGCGTCAAAGAACATTTCTGTCTTCTTCCAATGCCCGATCCATGAGTTTGGCAGAATAAATGCGATTGCTATCGAGAACAATGCAAGCATAATAAACGTGCCTTGACTCCACAAGGTAGTAACGGGGACACCAATCAATATATTTCGTATGACTCCGCCGCCAAATGCCGTAACCATACCGAGAACGACGACGCCTAATATATCATAATCCTCTTCCATCGCAACGAACGCCCCGGACATGGCAAAAGCAATTGTGCCTATAATACTAAAGATCTCAAACACATTCATTTCCACTTACGATCTATACCTCACTCATTAAGTCATATTCAATACTTGTATCATTGTAGTCAAGGGCGATCCATTTGTGCAACCTTTATTTGTGGACTATACTCAAAAGAATAACAAGTAGCAAGGAAGTGACCAAATGCTGAACACACGAGTTGCCATCTTTACAGGCGGGGAGCTTCATGAGGAATATATTGAGAAGCTGAATGCAGACGACATCTTAATTGGTGCCGATTACGGCGCTTGGTACTTAGTCAATCAGCAGCTCAAGCCTACGATTGCGGTTGGAGATTTTGATTCTGTATCGGAGGAGCAATATAAGCGCATTGAAGAATACAGTCACCAAGTCGTCAGGTGTGATCCCATTGATAAGGACCTGTCTGACACAGAGCTTGCTCTAAAATATGCCTACTCATTTCATCCAGCCGAAATTGTTATTTTTGGCGCAACAGGCTCGAGACTCGATCATACGCTGGCGAATATACAGATCTTATCCAAGACCCTCAAGCAAGGTGTACGCTGCAGCATCATAAACCGAAACAACCTGATTACTGCAACGGATTCTCGTATTACTTTACATAAGAGCGAATATGACTACATATCTCTAATCCCTCTAACGACTGAGGTTCGCGGTATTGATCTGGATGGCTTTATGTACCCTCTGTCAGGCGCAGTACTGTCCATCGGAGATTCACTAGGGATCAGCAATCAAATTGTAAACTCAACAGGTACGATACGCATTAAGGAAGGCATTCTGCTTGTCATTCAGAGCAAGGATTAAATATAACAACAAAAATCCATTCGATTCGGAATGGATTTTTGTTTTGTTTTACAGCTATATTGAGTCAGCCAAAATATCGATGATAAATCGTTCGTGCTTCCGCTACATCCTTCGTTCCATGAACCAGTGCTCTTCCATCCTTGAAAATGACCAGTCGAACCTTTTCTTTTAGCTGAAAAGAGACAAGAAAAGGATTCACATCAACCTTGCCTTGATCAAGACCGCGCAAACGATCGGCCGTTTCTTGCAGGTTAAGCTCTCTTCTGCGTGCAGGCCTGATCTGTACCGTATCCCTCCCACACAACACATCGGTTCGATCGGTATTTGCTGCACTTAGATAAGGATATGTTCTCTCATGCCCGCAGGAGAGGCAGCTCGGATTTTTCGCCAGATCAACACCAATCGTAGTATATTCATTGCGCCACATGTCAAAAGAAAGAAGCTTTCTTCTCAGCGCCTCATCGTTTCCGGTAAGGAGCTTGAACGCCTCAGCTGTCTGATTCGCAGTGACCATCTGGACCGCCTGCGGAAGAATTCCTGCCGTATCACATGTGTCTCCACCAAGCGGGACCTCACCCAGCAGACAATTCAGGCAAGGGGTTCTCCCAGGTAAAATGGTATATGTAATACCGTAGCTGCCGACACATCCCCCATATATCCAAGGCGTACTGTGCTTTTGGGCGATATCATTAATGATCAGACGGGTATCGAAATTATCGGTGGCATCCATGATCAGGTCCGAGCCTGTAACCAATTCTTCTAATTCCTCTGCGCCTACATCCAGAACATAAGCATCAATATGCACTTCCGAATTAATAAGCCGAAGCCGGTTCTCGGCAGCAATCGCTTTAGGAAGACGGGACATTGCATCTGCTTCACTGAACAACTGCTGTCTCTGGAGATTGCTCCATTCAACATAGTCACGGTCAGCGATCGTTATACGACCTACGCCCGAACGAACCAGCGTTTCCGCAATTCCCGTTCCAAGTGCCCCTGCTCCAACAACGACCACATGGCTGTTTTTCAGCTTCTGCTGTCCTTCTTTGCCAAATGGCGCGAACAGCTCCTGTCTCGAGTATCGATCAGGTATGGTTAACGCATTTGTGCTCAAATCCTGTCTATTCACGTATGAATCATCCCTTCCATCGGACTGCTTGCCGATGCGTAGCGTTTGACCGGGATCATTCCAGACTCGTAGGCCTTCCTTCCGGCCCATACCGCGTATTTCATCGCTTCCGCCATTTTCACAGGGTCTCCTGCTCCAGACACTGCGGAGTTCAGTAGAACGGCATCCGCCCCCAACTCCATTGCATAGGATGCATCCCGAGGAGAACGAATACCTGCATCGACGATAACAGGAACAGCCGCCTGTTCAATGATCAGCTCCAGTGCCCTCGGATTATTAAGTCCTTGTCCTGAACCTATTGGGGATGCTCCCGGCATAATCGCGTGAACACCCAGCTGCTGCAATCTCTTTGCAAGCATTACATCGTCCGAAATATATGGCAGTACAATAAACCCTTCTGCAAGCAGTGTTTCGCAGGCTGTATATGTTTCCAGCGGGTCTGGAAGTAGTGTTGTCTGATCCCCGATCACTTCTACCTTAATCATATCACATAGTCCAGAGGCTTTTGCTAGTCTGGCTATTTTCACAGCTTCCTCCGCCGTTCTTGCTCCAGCCGTATTCGGCAATAATGTATACTTGGATAAGTCGAGCTGATCCAGAAAATGCGGTTCATCCTTCTTCTCAAGATTCAGTCTGCGTACTGCAAAAGTAAGCACTTCCGTCTCGGAGATCTCAACTGCTTTACGCTGAACATGCAGATCATCAAATTTACCTGTACCTAATAACAGCCGTGAACCAAAGCTATAATTTCCAATATTAAGCATCATTAACCGCCTCCCACAAAATGAACGATCTCGATCTTGTCTCCGTCTGTAAGCTTCGTTGTGGAATGCAAATCTTTTGTTAATATTTGATCATTCCACTCAACCACCACCGTTTTGACACCTAACTCAAGAGAATCTATTAAATCGCTAACTGAGATAATAGAATCGTTAATTGGCTTATGTTGTCCGTTAATGAATAGCTTCAATGAACCAACCTGCCTTTCTCCAAGCTTCGCATAGGTGAGAATTCGGTTATTCCGAGATCTTCTTCACTCTCACCCGCGACAAGTCTGCTGATCATTTCTCCTGTTACTGCACTTAGAAGAATTCCATTACGATAATGCCCCGCCGCAATGTATAAACCTGTAATCCCTTTGTACTGGCCGATATAAGGCAATCCATCGATCGTTTGTGGTCTGAGTCCTGCCCAGCAACGAGCATAAGCAGCGTGTTCAAGCTGCGGAATCCATTTGCTTCCCTTCTGGAGCAGTTGAAGTATTCCTTTTACTGATACCGTCTTATCGTTATGAAAAGGGAGGCTCGTCGCCCCAATCCATATCTCCCCTCCTGGCTTAGGTACAAGATAAACATCATGTGTATAAATGGTATAATCCAATCTGATCTCAGGTGAGTAAACGGCTACAATTTCACCTTTGACAGCTACTGTAGGAAGATCGATCCCCAGGCTGGACAGCCCCCCTCTGATACCCAGTCCGAGTCCTGATGCGATAATGATGTTGTCACAAGCGTAGCTTCCTGTTGATGTTTCGACACCACAAACGTTTCCATTCCGAATATTAAGTGAAACCACGGGCTGTTGCTCCAGATAACGTGCACCTTTGACCCTAGCTCCATCAATCAGAGCTCTATTCAATTGGGCAGGCAGCAGCTGAAGCTGATCAGGATAATAATAAGCGCCTTCTGCTTGGTCACAGATCGCGGGAATCTCCCTTCTAAGCTTGAGTGGATTCCAGTACTCTTGATAATCCGTTTTCATGGATTCCATAGAATCATTCATAAACGGTGAGACAAAACCAGCACTATTCAATGCGACATCGATAGGAGTTAGAGCGGATAAATCATCAATTAAAGGTTTGATTAGCTTAAGACTGCGTTCAGCCAAATTTTTTAGCGCAGGAACTGCGAATGATTCTAAATGCGGCGCCAGCATACCTGCAGCAGCTCCTGAAGCTCCCGATGCCATCCCCTCTCCCTCCAACAGCAGAACATCCTTACCATCCCTTGCCAAGAAATAAGCAATGGCTGAACCGATAATCCCTCCGCCAACCACGATAAACTCTGACCTGCGAGCGGTATCCACGTTTTGCTCGTAATCTTGCATATCCGTCTTCCTCCTTACTTGATCGGTCCATAACGACAAAGTGCTTGATGATATTCTTGCACTGCACCAAGCGGATCTGCTGCATTCATCACTCCGGATATCACAGCGATACCTGATGCTCCTGCATTAACGAGTTCATCAATATCTGTCGGCTTAATTCCTCCTATCGCAATAACCGGAATATGCACCTCCATACAAACCCGCTGTAATGAGACGACTCCTCTCGGAGCAGCACCCGGCTTACTAGAGGAAGGATAAATATGACCGTACAATAAAAAATCAGCTCCCAGGTGCTCAGCCTGCTTTGCCTCCTGGAGGGAATGGACAGATACGCCAATACGTGTCTTTGTGATCCCACGTCTTGTCATAGAGCTCTTGAGAGACTCGATCTGATAAAGCTCCTTCATCCCGATTTGGAGAATGGCTGGCTCATACTCGTATACCAGATCCTCTTGACGATTAAGCCCTATCTTACTCACTGGAATGTGATGAAGGATCAGGGTATTTATGAACTGTTCGATTTCCTTCACGTTGCTGATTTTATCCCGGATATGTACAGCCGTCGTATAAGGCCATAGGGTAGAGAATATGGGAATCCAGTCAGATGGGGATGAGGAGGGAGAGATCACATGTAGTTCTAGTTCAAATTCGGGCTTCAATATGATAGATCACCTCCTTATTGAGAAAACAAGCCTGTGGGTAAATCCCCGCATGTCCCGCAAGCCATCGCGGCAACAAAAAAACCACTTCCTAATGGAAGTGGTTAAGTTTACATTGATAAAATGCAACAAAGACTGATACATGAAATCTACAGAGCGTATCACTATCGATGAATCATGAAGCCTGCGCTCTAGCATCCTATCAGTTCCCACTTCCCTACGCTGGTATAACCCAGATCAGGTACAAAGAGTCCGGAATCGATTCATTCCATCTCAGCCGCTCACGTGCAGCCCCCCTAGTGAAATTACTATACAGTTGTAGAATTACGTTGAATATGTTAACACATAAGCAAGGATTTGGAAAGTCTTAACTTGACTAGGATTTTAAACTTTAGTTGACCATTCTTCTACATTCCAGGTCTTGGTTACCCAATCCTCATAAAAATCCGGTTCGTGGGAAACGAGCAATACCGTGCCTTTGAATTCTTTGAGTGCACGCTTCAGCTCTTCCTTGGCTACCACATCCAAGTGATTGGTCGGCTCATCGAATAGAATCCAATTCGTCTCGCGCATCATGAGCTTACATAGACGTACCTTGGCCTGTTCTCCCCCGCTCAGCATGTTCAGCGGTCTTGTAATATGTTCATTCTTAAGACCACAGCGCGCAAGATGCGCACGTACTTCATGCTGATTCAAATGAGAGAATTCATTCCATACATCATCAATTGGTGTAATTTTGCCAGGACGTACTTCTTGTTCGAAATAAGCCGGGAATAGGAAATCCCCCAGATAAGTCTTCCCGCTCAGCGCAGGAATTTTTCCGAGAATTGTCTTGAGAAGCGTGGATTTACCAACGCCGTTACATCCGACAATGGCAATCTTATCTCCCCGCTCAATCGTCATGGTCATTTTGGGAAGCAGTGGATAGTCATACCCAATCTCAAAATCGATGCCTTCAAATACGGTCTTGCCGCTTGCGCGGGCATCCTTGAAACCAAACACCGGCTTGGCCGCTTCTTCAGGACGATCAATGCGTTCAATACGATCCAGCTGCTTCTCACGGCTCTTCGCCCGTCCTGAGGTTGAATATCGAGCCTTATTTCGCTGAATAAAATCCTCTTGCTTCTTAATAAATTCCTGTTGCTTCTCGTAAGCATCAATATGCTGATTCTTGTTGATATCAGCCATCTCAAGGAACTTGTTATAGTTCGCCGAATAACGGGTCAGCTTCGCAAATTCAAGATGATAAATGACATTCACGACCTGATTCATAAACTCTGTATCATGTGAGATCAGCATGAAGGCATATGGATAGTCCTTCAAATAACGAGTCAGCCATTCAATATGCTCAACATCCAAATAGTTCGTAGGCTCGTCCAGGAGAAGAACGTTAGGCTTCTCAAGAAGCAGCTTGGCTAGTAGCACCTTCGTCCGCTGTCCACCGCTAAGGGCTGATACGTCACGGTCAAGTCCTATCGCATTCAGACCAAGCCCATTCGCCATCTCTTCTACTTTGACATCAATCAAATAAAAATCACCAATATCCAGCTGCTCTTGAATCTCGCCCATTTCTTCAAGCAGCAGCTCTAATTCCTCTGGAGAGGCATCCGCCATTTTCTCGGTAATGACCATCATTTCTTTTTCCAGTTCAAGTAAAGGCAGGAAGGCGTCCTTCAATACGTCACGAATGGTTTTGCCCGGTGTCAGCTTGGTATGCTGATCCAGGTATCCGTAGCGGACTTTCGGTGTCCACTCTACTTTGCCGCTGTCCTTCAGCAGCTGTCCTGTCAAAATATTCATCAGCGTTGATTTACCTACGCCGTTCGCACCGACCAATCCCACATGCTCGCCCGCCAGTAAGCGGAAGGAAACGTTTTTAAATAATGTGCGATCTCCAAAATTGTGGCTGACATTTTCTACAGTCAATAAACTCATATAATGCAGTTACTCCTATCTTGTATGGCATTCGCCTTTAGTCTCTGATATTTAATCGAATATTCATTGAAGATTAGAGATGTATGCAAACTTTTCAAGCTTGCTGAAATCTCTAAAGCTCAATCCATCTAATATGATATATTAGCATAATTTGAAGGCTCACTGATACTAAGATTTTGGGAGTCAATGCAAAAATAGCATCCGCTATTCCATTTTGGCCGCCTCCCAATGTCAGGATTTAAGTCAATCGGGAACAGCCGGAGGCGGGCGATTAATGATGTAATGAAAAAAAGACCCGAAGCCGGGTCTTCTCCAGTAATGATTAATGTGGTACCTGTGGACTGAAATCATCCCGGCTCGATTGATCGGCATGATAGAACACAACATCTCCATCCAGTAAGCTAAAGGCTTGAGCGTATGCATCGAAGACTCTGTTTTGATATCCTTCCATCTTCCACTGATTCATTAAAGGAGCATGGATATACTGCAAATGCGGAGCATTAACCTTTCCTTCCTGAATGGATTCCAGATTGAAGTTTACGATAATATAACCGTTCTTCAGGAAGATAGGTGACTTCTCGTCAATTCCTCTATTCGTCCTAGCATATTCTGCGATATTCGTTCCTTGCCTCACCACATAAGGCTCGGCTGGCAGACTATACTCACCGTACCACTGCTGGATTGAGGCGTTCGCACGAAGAACATCACTGCTTGCCGTTGCCGGTATATTTGTCTTCGGTCCAATAAAGGTGCGCAGCTGCTCTGGAATCATTAGAAGATCCCATCCACCTACAGGGGTTTTCATTTTGGTAAACACCGTTTGATAATAACTCTGGTATGCACTCTCGGTAATCATGCCTGTATGAAGGGTGCCATCGTGATGATATTTGTACCTTGCCGTATCCTGAAGCTGTCCTGCCGGCACATTCCGCAGTCGTTCATTTAGAACGACATATCGCTGAACCTGATCTTCTTCTGATCCGATCCGGACAAAGTTCTGCTCCTTCGTATGGTAATAGAGATCTACAGGAACTCGGGTCTGTCCATCCTTCGTGACGAAATAAAAGCTAGGTGTAATCCGAATTCCATCCTGGGGACCAAACATATTTCCTTTGGTCTTGAAATCAAATTTGAAATGATAGCCTGTCTTAATGGCTACATTCTTGTACCCTTCGGCAGGATGGCTTCCCGGACGGATCGGCGTCGTAAATTTCTCATCGATTCCTCTCGGATCACCGTCAATACCCAAGGTTCCTACCCAATAAGATACGCCTGTTGGAGCACTGCTGCCCTCAGTTGTCCGGAATACATTTTCCCAGCTGTAGTCCGCAATATCGGTTATCCGAAAATCGTACAGCCTTCCAATGACCTCAACAGATACCTCATCACTTGCGATATGATGTATAAGATTCAGGTTAGCATCCTGCTCATCTTGAGCATTATAATCCGAAGGTGCATTTTCCGCGATATTCCTGAATTCTACCTGATAATCACCTTCATCCACCCATACAGGAAGATAAAAGGTCGTATCGAGCTGGGCTGCCGGTACATTAATCCATGTCCCTTGCGGATAGAAATGTAATTTGTCATGGCTGAACACATCAAAAGGGAATTTCACCTGCTTGATCCGATAATACTTCGCATAATCTCGGTTTCCATATCCAGGATAGCTCGTATGCTGTCCTTCCGTCGGAATTCTTACTTTAAACGGACGCTCCAAAATTAAGGCTGAACGATTCATGTTCGGATTCGTCTTCTGGTTATGAGCCTGATCGTCGGAGACGAGTGAGTAGTTCACCACAGGCGTATGTACGGTAACCTCATTGATGGGGGTTATTGGATAGCTACGAGTTCCTCCACCCCCCACCGCAGGCTGAATAACTGTATAATTAATAGTTCCAGTCGATGGGGCATCCGATTCATTCAGCAAGCTCTGGCTAATTAGAAGCTGATCCTCGTACAATAGGGTCTCTCCGCTATCCTTATAGGACCTGATCTTGGGTGCTTGAGGTATTTTCGTCGGACTAGGTCCATTCTGAATTACAGTACTCCCATCCATTACAGTGGTGGTTGTCCCTTTCCAAGTAAAATCGAGCGAATCATTCTTCACTTCGGGTGGTCCAGTCTGAGCTTCAGCCATTCCGAGCAATATCGAAGTATCATCAGGCGGTGAAGGCTTACTGTCTCCTCCATCGACTTCATCTGGAGTAAAGCTAATTGCGCCGCTGTTTTTTGGTATGACATGTTCCTCCACATTCTCAGACTTGTCGAGCTGCACAGAAGGAGGTGTATATCCATTAGGCCTTAACGTTACCGACTTTCCGGGCAGCGCATAATTTGACATCGTTCCTTGTTCAATACCATAAACCTCGAGGTTATTCACAGTCCAATAAGAGTAATCTCTTTCGAATGAAAATTGATAATTGACCTTTTCAGATACGGACTTCGGTTCTGGAGGTACTTCAACCATATTCCCATCCTCATCAGGTACGGGATCCTGTGCCTCCTCCCATTTCAGAACATAGGTGATCTCGGCGTTACAATCGTAAGTAATCGTACCTCTCTGCTGACCAAACGTATGCTGGTACAGATATGGATACGCCCAAGCGTTGGCGTACAAGTGCTCTGAGGTGGGAATTCCGATCGTCGCATCGAAATGAATACCATTCGCGGCGTCATCCGCTAGAATATGTCCTTGAGCCCCAGGATCCATAAAAGTCGTTGCAGGAGTGGAGCCTTGAGAAGGTGGATTAATCGTAGGAGTACACGCAGCCTTTCCTCCTGGTTGCTCCGGCTCTTCATCCGGATCACCACCAACCGTTACCGTGGCATAATCATATAGATGATATGGACCTTCTTCACTATCCCAGATCGCCGTAATTCGAGCAGTTCCTTCTCCAACGGCCGTCACTCTGCCTGCAGCATCTACAGTGGCTACCCCTTTGTTATCCGAGCTCCACTTCACACTGTCCCGATAAGAAACATCCACCCAGCTTGATTCCGTCCCATCATACTGAGTCGTTTTAACTTTTGCGTACAGTGGCTTCTTCTCATCGACGGCCATAGTCATGTCTTCTTCGACTTTTAGTTCTTTAATTTCTTTGATGAAGCCGGTGTATTCAATTGTTAGAGGTGTCTCATATTTAACTTGGTATTTGTTATCTCTATCAGGTCTTTGTCCATAGACTCGACGTTCAGCATGAGTATATAAATCAGAATCCAATGAAATTTTACCTGTTTTAGTTCTAATTACTGCAAACAAACTACCTCGTTCCCATTGTGGTTTACCTTCATAACCATAATTTGTTGAATTGACGTATTCAATATTTTCTAATGCCAGTTCTTTAACATGTTCAACTCTGTATGGATTGCCTTGGAAATCGATTAATGAATTTGGTGCATAATTCCTAGTATTGATTTTGTCAGTAACAAAATTCTCAGCTTTAGGCCATGCGTTATCCCCAGATCCAACGGTAGAAGTCTCCACCCTATCTGCACCTTCATTTCTAACTGCAGACCATTTTTCATCATCGCCTTGAGTCCAAGTTGTTGCTGGGTTAGGCTCACTAAAACCAATTACTTTAACTTTCAAGGTTTGTTTTTTGAAAGATGGGATATTACCATTGTTAGGAGTTAAAATAGCCTCTTTTTCATTAATAGGAGGGTACCCATTTTCCCACAAACCAAAGACTTGGTTTTGACTCAAAAACGTAATCAGAACAATGAAGAAGAATGCAATTGACAGCAAATATTTTCTCATCTTACATCCCCATTGTTATATATTTCATTTATTGATTACTCTAAGATAGGTACCATTATCCATAGTTACATCAATTAATGTATTCTTAGTTATGTAGCGCACAACCCATAAAGTGACCCCATCCCTATGTTTGGAGAAGTACTTAGCTGTTTCATTATTAGGTAATGTTTCGTAACCATATTTTTCTGGTAATTCACTATAGATAGTTTCTCCTCTTAACAACTTCGCTCCCGAATTACTGTAATGACTTGAGCTGAAGTTGCTAGCTTTAGGATATATTGTTATCTGCATATATACAGGATAAATTCCTTTTTGTTGTGTGAGAAATGTTTTATTTCTCTCAGAGACAAACACATCCGCATAGATACTTTGCTTGTTAATCCAATCCTGTGTATTTACAGCAATGGCCCTATGAAAGACTAAACTACCTCCTCCATTTTTAAATGTAAACTTCTTACCTGACATATCAGCAAATGTGTCGCCCGCGGTAGTAAACGGAGTTACTAATTCCAAATTCGATTTTTCCGTACCTACGGCACGCAGCTCTGTTAAATCTGCGAACGAATTTGCGGATTTGCTAAGCACGCTCTCCAATCGAAGGACAATGGCGGAGACTTCTGCCCTGGTTGTCGTTTGGGTAAGTCCAAAGGTCCCATCCGTGTAACCTTTCATTAGGCCTGTCCCCATCACAATCGCAATAAATGGAGCCTTCGTCTGACTGATCTTACCTTGGAAATATTCTTTCACTGGAAGAACTGTAGTTTTGGTATCTGACCAAGCCTGCTTGTACTCGGCATCATTTGCTGCAAATCCAGAGCTCAGCCATTTTGCCATTTCTTCTCTGGTCAAGGCTTTTCCGGGTTGAAATCCGTTAGGATAGTCTGTCGCCTTGATGAAACCCATACCTACCGCTGCATTTACCGCGGATTCTGCCCAGTGACCTTTCATGTCTGAAAAACCAGCAGTACCCTGAACCGCTTCATAATTAGCAACTCTTGCAATTAACGCTGCAAACTCAGCACGTGTAATATTGGCTTTAGGACGAAAAGTTCCATCTGAATAGCCTTTGAAATATCCTTTCTCCACTGCAGTGGAAATGGATTGATTGGCCCAATGAGTAGAAGGAACATCCCTAAACTTACTGTTAGCTGCACTGACAGGCAGTGAGCTCCCTAGAATGCTAACGGATATAAGGGCTCCTGCTAATATTGAGCTCATCAGTTTTTTCATTTTCCTATCACTCCTGTTATGTATAGTTGTTTTCTTGCTCCAGCTGCCTACTAATTAAAATTAGCTATAATTCTAGTATTTTATCGGAAAATCACTATACATATTTTATAAAAAAATCCATTTTTCTACTTGTCTATCAATGTGCATTATTGATGCATCCATATTCAAAATAGCCCGCAGCTGCCGCTTCCTTAGATGTTGTAAAACGTTCCATCGGCACAAATGCAAGATTACAGGTGCTTGGGTAATAGTATTTAATCCCTGTCTCTGCATCAATTCCACCTACAACAGGCGTTGTCTTCACGAGCCTGCCTCCCGAAAATGCATAATTGTTATAGTATCCGGCTCCAACCGGAATGCCTTGGATGAATGCCATCACTCCCACATCATCAATGGTGTTGTACCATTCCTCCTGTGGAATTACTGGAAGAGTAAATTGATAGGCATAGCCATTACGCAAGGCTTTCTCATTATGAACGTGGATAGCGTACGCGAGATCATCCTGAATCTCACTAACAATCGTTTGTCTTCTTACTTGATCAAAAGTATCAGCATCTTGTAGGAGTGGGATACGGGTAAGAGATCGTATTTCATCCAAATACCCTTCCACCCATTGACCCGTCCTGTGCTCATATGCATATACATAATCATCCAAAGTAAATCGGACCGTATTCCCCAGCTCATCCGCATAGATGTACATTTTTTTCTCAGTCCATAGATGCTCTTCTGCATTCCGGCCTTCCTGATTCGTATAGGGAGTACTCTGATAGATGTAATAGCCATCATAGTCAATGACTAGAAGTGCGGGCAGGTATGTCATAAAAGCTAATTGAGCTGATTGATCTTCATCCAAACCAAAGTTAATGGAGATCGTATGCATAAAGGTATCCAGCAGAAGATCCTTATCTACCCTTGTAAATTTGGACGAGGCATAGCTGGTTTCGAGCAAAGGATCTTCATTCAAATTCATCACACTGCTTGCGTCCTGTACCGCTGTTTGAACAGCCTGCGTATACTGCTGCTCAAGCCTTACAGCCTCGGCTTCATCCTTCATGTCCATGCTATAGAACCAGAATACAGGAAAGAAGATGAGGACGAAGAGGATGGCATAATCAGTAATCCTCATTAATGACCATTCCTCCGTAGTTCACATGAATCGAGCTTCCATTTCCCTGATCGAGCAGTAACCATTCCTTGAATAGATCAGCTGGAGTTTTGTTGGTATTCATACAAGTTACACGAAAAAAATCTCCTGCAGTAAGCTTGTATACTCGGGCTTGATCATCTCTGGACATTTCATTATCCGGAAACAAAACCCCCATGATCTGTTCATCGTAATAACCATCCAGCACGGCTTCGAACTTTCCTGTAAACGTCGCTTGATTCATCGGGTCTGTATATTCAGGGACATACTTCTTGTGCATATGCTCAAGCTTAACGTCAAACGTGTTGCCGGTAAGTGCCAATTCTTCTTGAAACTGCTCGTACATAGTCGGTGTAATATACCCTTTCGTCCGCACCGCATCTACAAATTTAGTCACTGTGTTATATGTCGTCAGCCGGGATAGATCATCCTGTCTTCCAGCAGCTTCAACTGCCGGGTACACATAGAGGAGCAGGACAGCAAGCAGAGCTGCAAGTATTTTGGATACACTGTTCATCACTAAGCATCTGCCGCCTTTCGATAATGAATTTGCTTGAGCTCGCGAGCGGGTCCTCTTATATATTCCACGCTGTATTCAGCTCCGGCTTGAAGTTCAATGTTGTCAGCCGCTATGCTTCCGTCAACATATATGATAATGTCCTCCTGTGGAAACTCTATCATGCTGCGTACATAAGCACTGCTGACCGTAGGTCTTACTGCTTCTCCAAGGATGGTCCGTATACGGCCATCCTGTTCTGATTGATGGATATGTCTTGCAGATGATGCAGTTTCCATCGCAGATACTAGAGATACAGCTAATAAACATGCGCAAACCCAGGTCGTTACAGCTACAGCGATAAGCAGCATGGATCTAGTGTGTTCTCCCAGATCACAACCCCTTCTCTCTTTCCATAATTAAGCAGCTCTCATTACTTGCTCTCACTATTAATGCAAGTGCTTAGGACTGTACAAATAGTAAACCTCTCACTACGTTGGAGTTGTCCTTTACCACGGTTGCTTTAAATCTGCCGCTAGGATTAACGTATTCGTTCAAACGCTCATTCAACGTATCGTTCAGGACTCCACTGGTACCGCCTTCCGGATTAATGACTTCCCCATATCCATTATTCGTGTCGGAGCTGGTATTCAACGGGTATCCGTACCACTGACCTTCTGGATTCTTGCCTGTTTTGATATAGATCCCGAACTGATCTTTACCTGCAAATTTTCGTAGCGCATTCGTCACTTGGGATCCACTGATTGTTGTTCCGTCATACACAGTAAAAGCAGCCTGTGACAGCTCGGTCTGAATATCGGCAAAATTGTTCTGTGCTGTCTTCGTTGCCTCCTGAGCGGAAATAAATAGAATAACGACGATCGTGATCAGCGCAATAGTAAGAAAAATACCTGCAGCTACTTTAAGAGCAGATGATGCATTTTGCATGGTTATACCTCCGATATAATTTGATATATTAGGAATGCATTTTATAACTCATTTAAAAATTATGATTGGTTTCACGAGAGTCTGGCTCAAAGCTTCTGTATTTGCTCATAATAGATATTCATTTGTGCGAAGCTCACCGTAATCAGCGGAATAACTAGATAAAGGAAGATTAGAGAGTACATCGGCGTGAAACCGATCATTTTTCCCCATTCCGCTTTCTTGTCAATCATTTGGGCATACTCCTGCCTTCGCTGTTCGAAATAAAACGACATCTGCCCTTCCAGATCATCAAAGGCTTCCTTGATCGTAATTGCACCAAGAGACAGCATAAGCTTATCTATCATTCTTTGAAATTCAGGCAATGTCACTTCTTCTTTAAGCAGCTCCAGTGCTGCTTCTGGTCCCTGTTCGAAATGAAGCAGACATTTTTGAAGCGGTGTTTTGAAAATGACAGCAAAACGGTTCAGCCACTCCAAAATTTCTTCAACTGACATTCGGTCCATCTCTCTTAATATAGAAATCACTGTCTGATATTGATAAATTTCATGCTTCATATCCATACTCCGAACTTTACGCTGCATGTATAGCAGCAATAACGGTAGTTGAAACCCTACATACCCGATTCCGAAGCAGAGAGCCAGCTCCCACCACTTAAGGAATTCATCATTCCAAGCTTGAAGCTTGTCCATAATTCGGGGTACGGACGCAAGGACTGTTTCTTGATCTGGCGAATTTGCAGATATCGCAAGGAGTGATCGTTCAACTTCTTCATAAGAGCTGTGAGCATTCATATTCAGATCACGCATTACCTTCTCGTCCAGCTCACTCCATGCGCGTGCTTCCTCGAGCTCATCATCAGGCAGCTTTCCAAAGATTGTCGTCTGGGTCACCGGCTTCGTCAGAATGTGCTGCTTCTCAACATGATGCAAGTACAGCACACTTCCAAATGCGACGAAAAAGCAAATACTGGCACATAGAAGCCGCCTTACCACAAACCACTCCACTTTCAAATGCGTATTCGTATCACGGAGCAGCTTGACCATTGAATGATATCGTTTGGTACCTGGCTGGGGCACAAAGCTTGAAACGAATGGTTGTATCCATTTCAAGCGATAAATCTTTTTTTCAAGGATTCTTTTTTGCTGAGTAATCCGAAATGTCGTCTCCTGATTACGCTGCAGCTGCTGAAGCATGAGATAACAACCAATAATGATGACGTAGATGGATAATAGAATGATGAACCCCATCTTGCTGTCATAAAATTCATTCATGGTCGGAAAGCTGCTTCTGGCCCAGTTCTCGATTGGCTTCGTAAAGAAGACCGGAATGAGACTGATCAAATTCAGTCCTTTTAATAGATAATCAAGCTTATCCAGCCGCAGTATTTCAAGATGGATCTCTTGAGTCAGGCTGCTGATCCCTGTTAAATATATGGAGCTCTGATCCGCATGCTGATCACCGAATTCCATGACCATATAGGAGATTCCGGCAAAGGCTTTCAGGAAGCGATTGGGAGCTGTCTCATAATATCGCTCAAGTGCTTCATCCGGGTTAACAGAGGTTAAGGCCGCATAAATATGCATTGCATGCCGGGCAGCCTCCCCATTAGCGAACTCCGCAGCTTCATACAGCGCTTCTTCCACCATACCGTGCTGATGGTACCTGTGACGTACATCGGCGAACAATTCAATCATTTCAGACAATAGCTTCCTCTCTTGCCTTGCTACCGTCATATCCAGGAATAGGCTGTTAATGATCACTCCAACAAGACAGGACAGTATAAGGAAGCTGATCCCTGGCTGTAGAGAGAACAGGATGCCTCCTGCGGTGAGAAAAGAAATCCAGATGGACCATGTAAGCTTCATCGTCTGACATCGGAGCGAGTACTCGCTCATCCCCTGCTGATAGCTTAATTTTTTCCTCACCAGCAAGATGTAACCCGACAGCACAGGAATCTTGATTCCTACCAAATAAGATTTAGTAAAAAAAACATGAAGGAATGCTGCTAGCTGCGCAGATGTACTTATTGCATTGGAATTGTATGGAACCGCTCCTACTCGCTGCTCTTGCTGACGCTTGACGCGAGATATCAATCCGATTACAGCTATAAATGCGGCCAGAGAGATAAACAAGAGAATCAGCAGCCATTCTTTAAGAGACATGAGCTTCACCCCAATGTGCCAGAAGCCAGCGTTCAAACGACTCGGCATCTTCCTTGTTCATATGCGATAGCATTTCTACTCTGTTGGCCTCAGATATCTCAGAAGCGATGTAGTATCTCCCTGCTCTATACTCAACAATATTTCTATATGTAAAAGCGGGATGCCCTGATCGCAAATGGCCTGGAACCAGCACACATTCTGTGATCCGTTCGATATACCTTCTGCCGTCTGCGTCCTTTCTCAAATGAATATCAAAATTGATTACACTTGCTACCTGTTCCTCGGCTATAGACTCCTGGCTGAACATTCCCGCCTTTAGGAGCGAATTTCTTAAGGAGAAGATAAGATCCGGAAATGTCTTGGCATGATGCGTAAAGACCGTAAACAAGCTGGCAACCTGTGACATCTGTATCATCCATGCGGCTACCTCGTCGCTTGCGACTTCACCAAGAATATTGACCGTTCCATCGGTCTTCTTCTGTAGATCCAGACCTTCTTGTCCTGAGATATGATCTGTTTCCCGGAAAGTTAATATGTTACGCCTGCTGTATAGCTTCCTTAGATGCAATTCAAAGGCCATTTCCTGTACCCGAAGCGTGTGATAAGGATAGATATGCTTGATCATCGCCATTAATAGTGTTGTTTTACCTGATCCCTGTGCTCCCGTAACGGCGGTAATACGGCTGCCCTTCATGAGATACTCGATGAATTCAATGACCGGCCCTGCATTCTCACCAATAATTAATTTAGATAGAGCTGTATTCTGCAGATCAAACTTACGAACAAAGAATGCCCAGGACTCGGAGAACGGAGGACGAACCACGACCACCCTTGAGCCGTCCTTCATCTCGTTTACTTTGTAGCCTTTTGATTCCGACAACTGTCCGGGATGATTATATTTATAAATATTTTGGCAGACTCTTCTCAGCTCCCGCTCTGTTCCAAAAGACAAAAAGGAAAGATGGATGGACTTGCCTTTGTAAAATATCCAGACACTCTCTATGGATTTCGAAGGAATGTCATCTTCACTATCCATTGTTATAGGAATACCTTTGTTAAATCCATCACGGGGAAACGCAGACAAATCTGTACCCAGCATCCCGCTTACACCTCCACTGACTCCATCGATTCGCTGGTCACGAATTTCGTCAACGACAGAAAATCCCTTGTATTGCTGATAGATCCGTTGAACGACAATGTTCAGCTTATCGGCAAAATGGAGCTCTCTATACTCGCATGCGAAGATGTGTCTTATATCCTCCTCTGTTATCGCATAATAGCCTGCAGCATCCTCCTGATCCCATCTCAGTTCAGCCAAATCATAGGTATCAATTAGGCTTGAAAGTGCCTCTGTTCCATATTGTTGTTTATACAAATAAAATACGATTTCAAACTGATCCTGAACGTTTAAGTTTAGGGTGTGATTAAACGGAATTGCTTCGTCAATGCTCTTCTCATTTAGTCCATAGCTATGAAGCAATAAATCCTTGATTAAATTTTTGACAAATGCCTTATCACTGACACTTCCGGAGATACAATCTTTGAGGGCGCGTCTCATCTCGGCCCGCTGATTTAATTTTCGTTTGTATTCCTCTTCGTGCAATCCTGCATCTGCAAGCTGGCTATGACTGAGTTCATGCAGCGACTGCTTGATATACTCCGTCAAATTCTCGATCGTACTGGGTTCATGATGAACTCCTAAGGATATTCCAGAATAAGCTTTGGTCCTCGTTCTTATCCGTAACATGATCAATATCATACAGATGCAAACCAGGCAGATGAGAAGAGCATTCACCGCAGCCTCTCCTCGCATCTATGCTCCCCTCTCCAGCTGCTTCAAGATCGTACGTAAACCTGCATTGTCCATAATACATTTGGCCAGCTCCCTAATGCTCGAAGCATGCTCACCCCGTTGACCGTTTTTCTTGTCCTGATTCATGTTCTGCTGCAAATAAGAAGGCACATCCCGCCGATTCCACGCATCCTTGAATTCAGTGCAGTAAGGCACAGCAATGACCGGATGTTTGTAATTAAAGCGCCGCTTCATATTGTTTATGGAACAATGGGAATCTGCGTCGTATTGCCCAACTGTCACAATAACCTTTTTGTTTTCCAGGTCTTTTTTTAATTCTGTATCGCCAAAATAATGTTCTAGCACCCTCAAGTTTTGATCCAGGTTAATGACTACCACATCAGCATCCTTCAACACTTCTCGCTCCATCCTGTCTCTATTTCCGGCATCCAGCATGACAAGATCGTACACCTCACTTGCCGTCTTTAATACCGAAGGCATATATTTTGAATACTCTTCGATTACATCTACCCCATTCAGCACTCTAGCTCCCGGCAGTAAATCCAGCTGTCTGGACACAGGCACCGTATAATCTCTGAATTTATCTCTCGTAAGGTTGCCGCTTAAATAGAGCCGTAGCAGCGCGTCCCACCCAGTGGTTGCAAAAATGTTCGTCATATGGTCCATGGTGTCCTCTCTGACCGGCAGCGCTGCCTCTATACTATCTCCCGCTCGTTGCATATGCATGGACAAGACACGAACATGGTGCGTGAGTGTAATCATCAGTGCGGATAAAATAAGGTGAGAAGACGTCCCTCTTCCGTTTACCGGACTCCAAAATACTACAGTGCTCATGCTCTCTTCCTCTCTCTCATTTGTATTGCCCGCCTCGTTTCGGCAGGCTCAAAGCCAGCCACCATTTCCATTAATTCAGCAAGCGATTTCTTGTAATGTCTGGAGTAATGCCTAAAGCTGCGTCTTCGATGATGCTCGTTCTCGAGCCGAACCGCTGTATCCAGTTCATCTAAGCGGAACGATACCGGGCTGCCCTGAAAATCAATCGGACTGTCCTCGTAGTAGGCCCAGATATAAGACTCGATGTGCGTATCTACTGCGTCTAAATACAGCCTATAGAACGGAGGAAGCCGATCTGCAGACAGCTGACTGCACAGCTCTTTGATCCATGCTTTGCCACACTCCAGGGTCTTGCGTGAATAATCCGTCGCCCATACTCTTGCAGTAGCAGATAACCATTGATCCGTGTTCAGGAACTCCGCAAGCTCGATGTCTAAGATCATAAAGTCATAGAGGACATCTTCATTCATCTCGAGTAACGCCTGCTCAACCTCGTTAAATTGCCGATACCCCGTGGCTACATCAAAGCCTTCATATTCTGTAACGGCTGGAGTGGAATGACCTTCCTCAATACAATATCGATATCGCCCATCTACAGTACCATCGACTAGAATGACCCGATATCCGCTGACAGATAATATTTTGCTAAAATTTAGCAGCAAGTCGGTTTTGTTGCTCGGCCCGGCAAATACATAGCTTTTCACTCAGATCCCCCTTCCGGTGCCGCATCCATATTCGTATCCTTCCATAGGGTCTCCTCATCATTTGATGCATTTAATAGACTATTGCCATTGTCTGATTGCTCGTTCATGTTGTTATTCCAGTTCGACGTTCTGTCGTCATTCGCCCGAGCGAGTCCATCTTCAATGGATTCTGACACCATGTAGTTGGATGAGGAAGATTCATTTAATGCCCTTTCCAAGGAACTGCGTAGCTGCGTAGCAAGTGCCTGCTCGGCGAGATCTACGATATTAGGATTAGATTCAATCAGCGTCAGCACTTCCTCATTGGCCGGATAGGTTGGTATTGCACGTTCTTGGAGTTCAGGTTCTACATATGTAAGAGAATATAATGAGGCTTTGTGAAGATAGGCGTCTACCATGGCACTGGATAAGGTGAGTATCTCTGCTTCTGTTAAAGTCATCCACATCGTAGCTCCATCCAGATCGTGAACCTTCTTCTTGGATAGTACAATGTAATCCTGACCTGTCGGGAACTGAATTCGCACATCAATCCGATCTCCTGCATTCAATAGTGAGGGACGAGCTATAACTGAAATTTCACGATTCCTCAAGTCATCGGGTGTCGGCTCCTCCTCATATAGCATTGCCGCAGTCAGCGAAGTCCCGGCCTTGAGCTCAATCTTCGATACACTTCCTGCAATATCATCCAGCTCGCTTATTAAATTGACTGGCGCTTGTCCTTGCGGCACCTTCACGGCCCTTACATCTGTATCTTTGATTAAAGCACCTGCCGGAATATCATGTACCATGACATAACCTGTCCTGCTATCCTTCTGTTCGGCTACGAGCTGCTTTTTGATCTCCAGAAGTTCCTGTTCATGCTTCGATTCAAGTGAATCTGCGGTGTTCTTGTCCATTTTCCAGTCGTACAACAGTAATCCACTAAATAAAATACTTGCTGCTCCCGCTCCGATTAATCCGGCAACTATTTTTTTCTTGCTCTGTTTACGAAGTTTAGACACTCGTGGGGTCTCCTTTACTAAACTCTTCTTATGCTTTTTTGAATAGGAACCTTCTTCTCTTGCTAATAGGTTTAATCGTGTCTAACAGCTCCTGCAATACCTCATCCATATGCTCTGTACGGTCAAAAGGATCAACATGTGGTGGAATACTATATACTCTAGGTGTATCTATCCTTTTTCTCATTCTGTTCACCGTCTCCTTGGAGGCAAGGGGCAGCAGATACGTCCATTTTAATTTGGGCTGATTAGGATACGATTGCAAAAACGATGCTATGTCATCCTGCTTCCATTCGGCAGCAGCATTTACAACTATAGGAAGATCACTTCTGAAGAATTCTTCCATCTGGCTATAGTCCCTCTCGCTCCCCAGATCTAGGACGACATATTGATAGCTGCCTCCAAGCAGCTCAACCATCTCATATTTGCTGCTCCTCTGGACGTAATGGACTCCTTCAATATCGAAGCTCTTGGCTTGCATAAGTTCAGCATCACGGTATGCAATCGCCTTAATCCTGGAAAAAGCAACGGACCTCTTCGACATCTCAATTACGGCCACCTTGCTGCCCAGTCTGGCTAAATAATGGCTTATCGCAATTGCGGTGTGTGTTACACCTGCTCCAGCTGCTGTACCGATGAGCGCGATAATTCGAGTACCTTGCATCATACCGCCAGACGCTCTAATCACATTTCCGTGCTCATAGTGTTCAGATAATCTGTACATTTCCTCTCTAAGCTCTTTGATCGATTGATATCGGGCCTGTGGTTCATACCTTAATAGACGTCTCATAACGGGTATATATTTACGAACGCTATCGTTCCTAAGCAGCTGCTCCACACCAGCGATCCATTCACTATGTGCGCCTCTGGTTGACATGTACAGAAATAATGCCCCCAGACTGTATAAATCGCTCCTTGCATCCGTCTGCCCTGAACCAAATTGTTCAGGAGCTGCGAATCCGATCGTACCAAGCTTCACGGTATCTTCATTACCAGAGAGCTTGTACTTCCTTGCGATTCCAAAATCAATCAATCGAATCTCATCATGCTGGGCGATCATAATATTACTGGGCTTCAAATCACGATAGATCATCGGCGGAGTGAGCCCATGTAAATAATCCAGCACCTCCATAATTTGATGAATGATTCTAGTTATCGTATTCACCGGTATCTGAAATTTCTTCTGATGCAGGTACTCCTGGAGTGTTATTCCGTCAATGAAGTCCATGACCAAATAACTGTATCCTTCCTCATCCGGTGCAAAAAAATCTACAATGTGCGGCAGTCTGGAATGCTGCAATGTAATTAAGGTCTCCGCTTCTGACACGATACTCCCATGGAACTCTGGACGGCTTACATTTTCCTTGACAGCCCATTTCTTGCCGGGCAGCTTCAAATCCTCAGCTAGATAAACATGGCTCATGCCGCCAGTTCCAATTTTTCGAATCACATGATATCTCCCTCCGAGGACAGAGCCTCGTTCCAAACGGGAAGGCTGCTTCATCCAAAACCCCCTAACAGGCACAAAAAAAGGAAAGCCCCTATAGCGGTCTGCAGTGTCCTGCTGAACCTTTGCTATAGGGATGCTTTCCCATTTCCATACTGGTTAATTTTGGGTTAATTATATGACATAGACAGGGATATGTAAAGTGTTTTTTTACTTTATATAGCAAAAGAGGATCACGGCTATAATAGACGGACCCTCTATATAAGATCATGCGGCTTAGTACTTAATCATATAAAGCGTGATTTCATCACGGTTATGGAACAGCTGCTTAGCTCTCTGCACCTGCATTCGGGAATTCTCGAATACTTCGATAACTTCCCGGATTAGGGCCATCGGCTTCTTATGCATAAGTTTAACCGTTACGACCGCTGTTCCTCCTGATTGAAGACTATCCAGTAAGCCTGTAACCAGTTTGGCCATAAGCTTCGGACTCCAGCTCATATCACATACGAGCAGATCAAATTCATTATCTCTGAATTTGACATCACCCGCATTCTTGGAGAGGTACTTCAGATTCGGATGGTCCAGCAGGGAAGGGTTCATTTTCGCCGGATCTACCGCTGTGACATGAAGGCCTCTTTCCAGAAGGAATGAAGTCCAGCCCCCCGGAGCCGCGCCGATATCGAGTGCACGATGAAAGGACGAGAAAGGGATTCCCAACGTTTTTTCGGCCTCCAGCAGCTTGAACTTCGCTCTTGAGATTTGTCCCTCTTCCTTCTGAAAACGAACTGCACCTCCATTCCAATCGGACAAGTTATCCGCAGGAGCAGAAACACCGGCATACAAACGTTCTCCTGTAAGATAAACAGAAACAACCCTGTCGGCCTCTTGAACCGTATGTTCTGCATGCAATCCATCAATGTCGGCAAGAATATGCTGCTTTAATGCACCCGAGGTTTCCGTCCATGCGCTTTCTTCGGTCTTACGCACTTGCAAGGCAAATGTCCCTTCTTGAAGAGCAGGATGTGCCAGTAAATAGCGATACAGGCGGGCAAATGAAGCCTCTTGATCCTCTACATTCTCTTCAAACTGAACCGGGAACACATGTCTTAAGAATATGAGCGGCTCCCTCGTGAGCAGCTCGTTAACTGCTGTCTGCTCTCTCGGCAGGGTCGCCAGGAAGACTTCGCTCTGTACTATAACTGAGCTTTTCACACTCCCAAATACTCTTCGCAGCTCTTCTTGCGCATACGGGGCAAACCCATGATTTGCGGTACAAATGAATCTTGCAGAATGTGCTTCTGCGTATTGTTCTTGATTAGTCAAAATAGGTTAACCTCCACTGCATACCCGTATCCATGGTCTGTCCTCGAACCAATCCAGCTCTACAGCAATACCATAGGTATGCATTATTGTTTCTTTTGTCAATACTTCCTTCTTAGGCCCTGCGGCCGCAACCATGCCATCCTTAATAAGCGCAATATGAGTAAATAAGGGCATAATTTCTTCAATATGATGAGTAACATATACGACCGAAATATCTTTCTTCCCGATCTCATCAACCGCTGACAGCATTTTTTCTCTCTCGAATAAATCAAGACCCGAGCACGGCTCGTCCATAATCAACAACTTAGGCTGTGCCATGAGCGAGCGGGCGAGGAGCACCTTTTTTCTTTCACCTTGAGACAATGTCCCAAATGGCTGCTCCGCCAAATGAGCGAATCCAATCTCGGCCAGCCGGGCATGCGCCTGCTCCTTCACTTCGTCAGGAATATGCTGATAGAAGCGTAAAAACGCAAAAGCACCCGTGGCTACAACCTCCCATACGGGATCCTTCAAAGCAAGCTTTTCTATCAGTGTTTGACTGATATAGCCAATCTCCTTGCGTACCTCGCGCACATCACATTCACCATATAAATAATCCAGTACTTTCACCTTGCCCTCAGAGGGAAACATATAGCCCATGATCATCTCAAGTATGGTCGTTTTACCGCTGCCATTTCTACCAAGAATGACCCAGTTCTCTCCCTTCCTCATCTCAAGGTTGACATCCTTCAATATATCCTTGTCTCCCCGGCGAAGACTGACGTGCTCCATTTCGATCATATGATTACCCTCCTGATTTGAGAGAGCAGATGCTCTACGGATTCCATTCGATATATCGATTTAGGGAGTTCTTTTGCACCGCTAAACAGCAACACGGCAGGGACACTCCTGATCTGATATTGCTGCACGAGACTTTGAATCTGGGTTATATTCGCTTCATATAGAATGCCTGAAGGTAGTAGGTGCTCACATACCTCCAGCATACGCCGAGCTGCATGACATGTACCGCATAAGGGAGTGTAGACATACAAGGCAAAAGCTTGTCCCTCCCAAGCCATCTTCAAAATTTCCTGTTCAGTAGCTTCAATCATGCTAATCCTGCCCCACTGTCCGTGCAATGCTCTCAAGCAATTCATAAGGAATGGGACCGTTATGCACTTCCACATCTTCAGGCTTGTTTGAATACAGCAATTCATACATGGCTCTTCTGCCATAGTCACTGGAGGTATGCAGGTATATTTTCTCGGGATACACCTTGTGTTCTACAATAAAAGAAGCGATCTCAAGCCCTGTCGGCTTGCCATAACCCAGATCGTAGTCTAATGACAAAATGCTTACACCATATTCATTTAGCAGCAGCTTACATTCATCTGCATCTCGTGCGAGTGTAAATCCTGGAGGGCATGCCCGGTAATCATCCATAAATATATTCATGAACCGCTCTCCTCTCCTCGTTAGTTCATTAGCCAGGAGCGAATTTGCTCGATATCGTCCTTGTGACTGCCATCGTCACCTTTTTCACTTTCGAGAACCCAAATGCAGTCTGCGAGCTCCTGACGATGTAACAGCCATGACAGTCCTTCCGCCCCGATTTGTCCTCTGCCGACCCGTTCATGCCGATCTTTAAACGACCGGAAGCCATATTTGGAGTCATTGACATGGACGGCAACGAGCTGAGCCCAATACCCCGTCTCATGTCCCTTTTGTATCATATGGTCATCCGTCGTCCCATTCCATAACCCGCTTGCAAAAGCATGGCAAGTATCGAGACAGAATCCGATCGCTTCCGCATGACTCGACAAGTTTCGAATCTGAACGATTTCTTCCATCGTTGTGCCCATTGGACCATGATCCCCTGCCTGATTCTCAATCAGGAGCTTGGCCTTACCAGACCAGCCGGATAATACTTCATCCATAAACTGGATCACATTGCGATAGGACTGCAGCGGATCTTCTGTCTTCGCATGTCCAAAATGGACAACCACACCTGCTGAGCCACAAGCCTCTGCAATCTCCAGATCATTTTTGAGAGAGGCAACCATCGACTCGTACAGATCCGTTCCTTTTAACTTCCCTACAGCGGGATTCGTAGGATAAGGCGAATGTGCAATAGACTGGATATGATGGTCAGTACAATACAATTTACATCTTGCAGCCTCCGTCTGATCATAGGCCTTGGTCCCTAGACCACGAGGGTTCTTTGGAAAATACTGAAATGAGGTTCCTCCCATGTCATACGCCCTCATTGCAGCCTGTTTATATCCGCCCCTCGTGCTTACATGTCCCCCAATGTACAAATCAGGCTTCTTCCTTCTGACATTCCGGACAGTAAAAAGCTTTCTTGCCCGTAATCAGCGTCTTGGTAATGATCCCCTTATTGCAGCGCGTGCAGGTTTCCCCTTCACGATCGTATACTCTGCATTGTTCGTTGTATTTACCAGTGAGTTCATCACCTTCATACAGCGGCATTTCCATATATCCTCCACCTGCCGTGGCTTCTCTCAAGACAGATTGAATCGATCGGTACAGCCTGCTTGTTAATTCACCAGATTCCAATATCTTTTGGATCTTCGTGCTTGGTGTGAGACTTGCTGCGAATGCGATCTCATCTGAATAACAGTTACCAATTCCCGCAATGACCTCCTGATTAACAAGCGTCGATTTGATTGTTCCTCTTCTACCTTTCAGCACAGCTCTGAGCTTATCCTCAGTGAAGCGGTAATCAAGCGGTTCTGGCCCTAATTCTGACATAGCCTCATCCGTTTCCTTCGCACTCAGCAGATGCAAATATCCTAATCTTAGTCCGATAAAATATAAAGTTATATCGCCGAATTGGATCTCAATCTGAGTATTACGATCTGGACGCTGATCTTCTGTTCCTAAATATAAAATACCGCCAAGCATCAAATGCAATACCAATCTGCGGCCTGTGCTCAGGTGAAATATCAAATGCTTTGCCCGGCGCTCGATATATACGATTCGTGTATTTAGTAGTGAAGATGTGAATTCGTCTGAAGTGACATTTATAGATTTTTCACGATTAAGGGTCACTTTAGTTATCGGAATATCTAATATTCGATCAGATAATAGCTTCTTGTAATTCTCCATTTCCGGTAG
Source organism: Paenibacillus shunpengii (assembly GCF_042684905.1). Taxonomy (NCBI): domain Bacteria; kingdom Bacillati; phylum Bacillota; class Bacilli; order Caryophanales; family Paenibacillaceae; genus Paenibacillus; species Paenibacillus shunpengii. The sequence continues at coordinate 2,913,949 of NZ_JBHUMJ010000002.1, forward strand.
TTCCGGCATCTTTGCATTCTTCCTTTCACTTGTTGCTGTCCATGTTACATTATACGCCATTCACTAGATGCTGCTCACCAATTTGTGTAAATCTTCATAAATTTCATCTGGCTTAATGCCTGTCGCACGAACATGGGCATCCATATTCTCTCTCGTCGTTACACCCGTCAGCACTAGTATCGATGAACAGCCTGCTGCTGCCCCAGCTGCAATATCTGTACGCATATTATCTCCAATGACGGCAACCTCAGCCGCCGGCAGTCCTAATCTGTCAATTGCATGCTTCATCAAAATGCTTGAAGGCTTGCCAATGACGACTGGCTTCACCTGCGTAGCTGCCTCAATTGCAGCCCCTATGGTTCCAGCTCCCGGCGTCAGACCGTCATCTGCAGGAAGCTGCAAGTCAGGATTCGTCATGATAAACTGAGCTCCACCGTTAATCCAGCGCAGAGCCTGAGTGAGCTTATGGTATGTAAATTCACGATCAATTCCTTGGATCACATACTCGGGAGACGTTTCCGTTATTTCAAGTCCCGCAGCTTGAATGGCTTGATACAATCCATCCTCTCCGATATACGCTACTCTGGCACCTGGTGATTCCTTAGCTACATACTCAGCCGCGGCCACTGCCGACGTACATACTTCTTCCCCGGCCGCCTCAATGCCCAAGGACCTCAGATGCTCAGCCACTCCTTCCGGAGTTCTTGAAGAATTGTTTGTTACATATAAGTACGGAATGCCTGAATTCCGCAAATGCTGAATGAGCACATCTGCTCCATCAATCCGGTGCTTCCCATGATATATAGTTCCGTCCAAGTCGAGCAAGTAGGCTTTCGGTTGTGACAATTCATTTCACTCCTTACAAAAAAAGAATAAAACCGCAGTATGTACGCTGTTAGATAAGCATTATGCCCATCGTACATTCTTTTTAAATCGATTGCAAAACGTGAGTAGCAGGGCCTCTGCCTACCCTGGTTAGACCTGAATCAGCTCGTGCTCAGCTGCGAGTATCGTATTTGAAAATATTTCACTCGCCTCGCTTAATAGCGGCTGAAGCTGCTCCTCATCCTTATACCTTGAACTGAAATGCGTCATAATCAGCTTCTTCGCACCTGCCTCTTTTGCCGCTTCCGCTGCTTGTCTGGCAGTACTATGATAGTATTCATGCGCTGTAGAGGCCAATTCATGCAGAAAAGTCGCTTCATGAACGACGACGTCCGCTCCAGCCGATAAAGGCACTACATGAGCGGTCGGCCTAGTGTCCCCGAGAATCGTAACGATCTTCCCTCGTTTTGGAGCACCCAAAAAATCCTGGGCATGAAGCACAAGACCATCTCCAAGATCCACACTTTCACCACGCTTCAGCTTGCCAAATAGCGGACCTGGCTTCAAGCCATGAACTGCGAGCTTATTGGGGTCAAGACTACCCGGACGATCCTTCTCCATTACTCGATAGCCATAACTGTCGATTCTATGCTCTAGAAGAGCCGATTCCACGATAAACGTATCATCCTCGAAGATCATACCGCCCTCATGCTCTATAATGCTCAGCTCATAATTGATTCGAGATTGACTAAGCTCAAGCGATATTTCCACATATTTTTTAATTCCCGGCGGCCCGTACAACGTAAGAGGTGTCGTTCCTCCCTGATAAGCACGGCTGGATAACAGACCCGGAAGTCCGAAGAGATGGTCGCCATGCAGATGAGTAATGAATATTTTTTCGAGTCTGCTTAGTTTGAGTGGAGATTTCAAGAATTGATGCTGTGTACCTTCTCCGCAATCAAACAGCCAGATAGAACGACGTTCCTCCAGCATGCGAAGTGCAACAGCCGTAACGTTTCTCTGTAAAGATGGAACACCCGCATTGGTCCCCAAAAAATATAGTTCCACGATTGTATCACCTCGTTATATTTGGATTAGAGAATCAATTTCATAATACCTTTAGCTGCTTAAATCAAAAGTATATATAGTTTTTAATTCCCCTTTTTAATGGGATATGAAATTGATTCTAGTATAGATAGATAAGACCGGAACCATGCAAGGATTACAATCAGCTTATAATGATAGGCCATCAAGGTTAATTATATGATTATAAATGAAAATCCTCCGATTGTGGAATCGGAGGAAAAGATCAGCTCAAGCATTTCACTTGTTACGCCTTCTCTACATTAAAATATTGAGCCTCCGGATGACTGAACACCATTGCCGATACGGATGCCTCAGGCTCCATCATATACCCTTCTGTCAGCTCTACGCCGATATCTTCAGGACGCATCAAGCGGAATAGCGGTTCCTGGTCTTCCAAATCTGGGCAGGCAGGATAGCCAAAAGAAACTCGTATTCCTTGATATCTTGCTCCAAGACGCTGCTTCATGGTCATATCTGCCGAATCAGGGAATCCCCATGTATCTCTCATCATATGATGAACACGCTCCGCCAAGCCTTCAGCCACTTCCAGCGCAATGGACTGAAGAGCATGGAACCGGAGATAGTCCCCTTTCTCTTTCCACTCCGCAGCCAGCTCTGAAATGCCATGTCCTGCGGTTACCACTAAAAATCCTACATAATCCATAACACCCGATTCAACTGGCTTTAGGAAATCGGCCAAACAAAGGTATGGATCGACTTTTTGTCTCGGGAAAGTAAAGGTGTGCAATACCTTTGAATGATCTTCCGGATCATAGATGATGATATCATTTCCTTGAGACTGCGCTGGGAAGAACCGATACATTGCATTGGCCTTAATGATTCCGTCCTTGACCGCCTCATCCATAATTTGATCGACGGTTTCTTTAAGCTGAATTGCCTTGGAATCACCTGATTTAAGCAGCTGCTCCACGTTGCCTTTTAATCCCAGATGATGCCCCAGCAGCATCTGCATGTTAACATAAGGAAGAATATGACTAATCGGATAATTCCGAATGGTATGTCTAGCTAGATCAGGCGGCAAATATACAGGTGCCTCTTGAGAAACTTTGGAGCGTTCCACTCTCGTCAGCTCGGGTAAGGGGATCACATTACTAACAGCTGCGGCATCCTTCTCCTTCTCAAGCTCCATTTCCTTCAGCATCAGCTCTCTGGATTGCGGATTCATCAGCTTGTTGGCGATGTCAAGTCCGTCCATGGCATCCTTCGCATATACAACCATTCCGCTGTATTCAGGTCTGATCCGAGTTTTGGTAAATTTCCTTGTCAGTGCTGCTCCACCTACCATAATGGGTACGTCAATTCCTGCATTCCTTAAGTCCTGTGCAGTGAGCACCATTTGCTGTGCCGATTTGACTAACAGACCCGATAAACCTATCGCATCTACTTTCTCTGCACGATAAGACTCAATGATACGTTCTGGTGGTACTTTTATACCCAAATTGACGATCTGGTAACCATTGTTCGCGAGAATGATCTCGACAAGGTTCTTACCGATATCATGCACATCACCTTTCACCGTTGCGAGCATAATCTTACCTTTAACCGAGGTTTCGTTCTTCTCCATGAATTGCTCCAGATGAGCAACAGAAGCTTTCATTACCTCTGCACTTTGCAGTACCTCAGCAACAATGAGCTCATTGTTGTTGAATAGTCTTCCAACCTCCTCCATCCCTTTCATCAGAGGTCCGTTGATGATCTCAAGTGGACTGTATTTCGCTCTTGCCAGCTCCAGATCAGGGATGAGTCCTTCCTTACTGCCTTCAACGACGTAAGCAGCTAAACGTTCTTCCAAGGTCAGATTAGAGATTTGGACTTTCTTCTCTACTTTTTTATTACGGAATGCGGCTACAAAAGCAGCTAAGGTTTCATCATTCGTACGGTAGATTAAATCTTCGGCAAGTTTACGTTCTTCAATTGGAATAGAGGCGTAACGCTCTACTTTTTCTGTGTTAACGATCGCATAATCAAGTCCTGCCTTGGTGCATTCATACAAAAAGACAGAATTGAGCACTTCACGCCCTGCCTCAGGCAGTCCAAAGGAAACATTACTTACTCCAAGGATCGTATGTGTTCCTGGTAATGCGGACTTGATCAACCGAATGGCTTCAATCGTTTCAGCCGCAGATCCAATATACTGCTCGTCTCCTGTACCTACAGGAAACACAAGGGTATCAAATATAATGTCTTCCGGTTTAAGACCGTATTTATTCACGAGAAGATCATACGATCGTTTGGCAACGTCAAGCTTGTCTTCCCTGCTAATTGCCTGCCCTCGCTCATCAATCGTTCCCACAACGACAGCTGCTCCATATTTATGGATGATCGGCGTTACGTTCTCAAATTTATCCTCGCCATCTTCCAAATTAATAGAATTGATAATCGCTTTTCCTTGGGAATATTGAAGGGCTAGATCAATGACTTCACTATCTGTTGTATCTATCATTAGAGGTACTTTGACTTTCTTAACAACAAGCTCAAGGAAATTACGCATATCCTCGGCTTCATCTCGATCAGGGTCCTGCACACAAATATCAACAACCTGCGCTCCATTCTTAACTTGAGCACGCGCAATTTCAGAGGCCTCTTCATACTTGCCTTCTACAATCAGGCGTTTAAATTTACGGGAACCGAGTACATTTGTTCGTTCACCAACCATATAAGGACGATTATCCTGTTCTACATACACAGGATCTATACCCGAAATAGCTGGAGGATGTTCTCCAGTTAGCGGACGTGGCTTCATCGTTCCCAGCTTATCAGCAAGAGCCCTGATATGATCCGGTGTCGTACCACAGCATCCCCCTGCAATATTGATCCATCCTTGTTCTGCAAAAGCTGCAATCTTGGTTGCCAGCGAATCAGGCGATTCATGATATTGTCCATTCTCATCCGGCAAGCCAGCATTGGGATAACAGCTGACCGCTGTTCCTGCCATGGACGATAATGAACGAATATGATCTCTCATAAATTCAGGACCGGTTGCGCAGTTTAGCCCGACCGATATCGGGTTAAGGTGTTCTAAGGAAATATAAAACGCTTCAATGTTCTGACCTGCTAGCGTTGTACCCATTGGCTCAATTGTCCCTGATATCATAATGGGAAGCTCGATGCTCCGTTTGGCGAACGCCTGCCGGATACCGATGCTGCCAGCTTTGACATTGAGTGTATCCTGAGAGGTTTCCAGCAGAAGCACATCGACACCGCCGTCGATCAATGCGATAGCCTGCTCTTCATAGCTGTCAATCAGCTCTTGAAAAGTTACCCCTCCTGTAACGGACAAGGTCTTTGTCGTTGGGCCCATAGCTCCTACGACATATCGTGGAGATTCTGGTGAATTATATTTATCCACAGCTGCTCTAGCCAGCTTTGCCGCAGCGAGATTAATTTCTCTTGCTTGATGCTGTATATCGTATTCTGCTAGCACGACAGAAGTGGCTCCAAAGGTGTTCGTTTCAATAAGATGAGCGCCAGCTTCAAGATAACGTTCGTGTATATTTTGAATCAATTCCGGTTTAGTCAGCACAAGTATTTCATTACAGCCATCCAGCTCTTCACCGCCAAAGTCCTCGGCAGTCAGGTTTTCTTGCTGGATCATGGTGCCCATGGCGCCATCTAGAATTAATATTCGTTTATTCAACGCATCCTTTAAGTCACTCTTGATCACTGTCATACCTCCCGCAAAACGTTAAATCTTAGTTTAGCAGAAACACCACCTGTTGGGAAGGTAAATCATCGACAGAAAATCAGCGTCATGTCAGCGTTATCGGCTTCAAGCCTAGTTACAATTCATATTATCCACGAACAACACTTAGCAAAGGCAGAATAAATAATTCATTAAACCAATTTGAAAAGAGGGAATAATCATGCCAGAACTATTGATCAAAAACACGAATGAAAGAATTAGCGGAGTGGAGAATGTTCGTAATTATCTCAAAGACTGTAATGTACTCTATGAGCAATGGGATTCAACCAAGCTGCCTGCAGAACTCAAGGGCCACAAGCTGCTGTCTGACGAAGAACAAAAGCAGGTCTTGGACCTCTATAAAGAAGAAATTTCTGAATTGGCTGGTCGTCACGGCTATCAACAATGGGAAGTCATTTCCTTGTCAAATGCCACTGCCAATCTCGAAGGGGAGCTTGCTGAGCTCGATGAAATGCATGCACATGGAGATGAAGGAGCTCATGCCATTCTGTCAGGCAACGGTATTTTAAGTATGAAGGATGATAATTCAGGTTATTTCGATATAGAGCTAACCGCAGGGGATGTCATTGTGATTCCTGAGAACACTCCCCATTCATTTGCTCTAATGAAGAACAAGGAGGTCATTGCCGTACGGTTAACTATTAAAGAAAACGGTTGGACCCTATCTCCTTACCCTGATCCCGCTTACATTAAAAATGGACAACCTCATTGAGGTTGTCCTAGTTTTTCCTTGCTTGTCCTATACTTCTAGTTGACACTATTCTTCCACCACAATCTGCACAGATGGCATAGCGTGGAAGCCTCTTGCTGTAACATGAGAAGTAACCTTGTATTCTCCCGCAGTTTTAAACTGATAGTCAAATACATAGACTCCTTCCCCTTGGTGCTCCGCCTCAAACTCCATACTAACACCATCCGATGTAGCAACCTCGAACATGACTTCGTCCGCATCATCTATGACATCTGCTTGCTGAGTCACCACAGCCTCCATATGTACGGTTTCATTCAGGCTTATCTGTTGACTCGACGCACTCAGCTTGACATCAATCGGTTCCATGAGAGCAGCCGGCTCCGAAGAAGCTTCAAATGAGCATCCTGAGATTAGAATACATAGAGTTAATATAATGAAACCCATCGATATTTGGCGCCGGATAGGATTGAAGTTGTTCGATGTCAAGAAGAGTTTCAATATTTTCATCTTCCTTCCTGTATTCTAGTAAAAAGAAAACCGCCGCTGCTCTGCAGCAGATGCGGTTACTTGGAAGATTATATCATTTGTTTTATTTCAGATAAATGCTTTATTTCTACGTCTGGAGTGAAGGCTTCCTCGTTCAGCTTGTTATTACGGTTAATCCAAACCGCTCTGATTCCAGACGCAAGAGCTCCCTTAATATCTGTAGTGAGCTTATCGCCAACCATCAGCGCTTCCTCCGGAGATACATCCAGCAATTCCAAAGCATGCTTGAAAATAGAAGGATCCGGCTTTCCTTTGCCAAATGTACCTGAGATCACAATATGGTCAAAGAAAGGAACCAGATCAGGAACCCCATCCAGCTTCTCTTGCTGAAGAGCAGGGCAACCATTGGTTAACAAGAGAAGCTTCACTTTCCCTTGCAGTTCAGCCAGCGTCTCTAACGTCTCATCATACATGTAAGGACGGTTTCGGCGTTCTTTACCGAAATGCTCGGCTAGCTCCGCTCCGAGTTCCGGCTGATTAATACCCAGAGCAAGAAGACCCTTGGTCCAAGCATCTCTACGGTAAGTAGGAGCAATTTCTTCAAGCTGCTTGAATTCAGCTCTGTCACTTCCATTAAAATTAGCCCACAATCCTTCAAAAGGGTTAATGCCAATCATTTTTGTAAAAGCAAACGTTTCATACGATTCATACAGCTTCCTTGCTTCATTGCGGACAGAAGTCTCCAGTTCATGAGGATCAACGCCTGTTTGCTTCGATGCAACTAGACATGTTTCATAAAAAGCTTCCTCTACACTCCGCTCATCCCATAAGAGTGTATCATCCAAATCGAATAGCACTGCTTTGATAGACATGCTTCTCTCTCCCCCGAAAGTATGGTATCGTATGTTAGGCTTCTTACTACACTCTCTTATCTTCGACAGGTATTTGATGATTCTGTGCGTATTGCACAAGTCGTGCTCCCATCGCTTCTACATCGTATAGATTAAGCAGTTTGCTGAACACCCAAGGACCGCCTTTACCGTTGCGCTCAACAATGACAGAACCTTTTTCCAACACAATTTTCTTAATATCCTCTGCACCCATGGAACGTTCTCTGCTTAGCTTAATCGTCTTAATCCGCTTCTTACCGACTTTGAGATACGGCCGGCGCATAAAGTACATCAGAGCAAGTCCAAGATAAAGCGCAAATACGACCCAATCAAATGCCCCTACTCCACCTGTAGTCAAGCCGCTAAGGGTCAGGAACATAAATGAAAGGACAACGAGTACAAATGGGAACAAAAAGGCTCTTCCTTTAAATACATCCTCTTGTTCAACACCAGATCCGATGGATGGCTGGCCTCTTTTTTTACGATCTTTATTAATTTTCTGCTGGTTTTTCTTCACTGATCTTTCAAATGAACTCGCCATGAGTATCCTCCTTCAATCTATAACAAAAGCATGTACCTATTTATTGAATCATTTTCCTTTTGAATAAGTGTCGCCGCTTACATCGTCCACAATTTCAATGGATTCCAGCTGCTGACGGAAGTTGCTGCGGATGTTGTTCAAATAGATCTCTCTAAGCTCAGCCCGTTCAGCCAATTCTGCATCATTAAGCCCGGATTCCTTCTGCTTGCGGGCAAGCTCATTAATCCGCGCAACTAGACTTTCAATATCCAACTTTCTTCCCCTCCAAAATGCATAGTCTCTTTAACTTTGACATGATTAGAAAAGGTTGTCAAGGTAAATACCTGTATAGTCAGCATTTGATGCAGAATAGAAAAAAAGACGCAGATTAAGCCGCGTCCTTAGCATGTTATAAATTATAAACGAATTATACATATCAATCAAAATAAGGGAGATTTAACAGCTGTCCTGTTTGTATATGAGAGCTGGATAAACCATTAATATGCTGAATTTGATTAACATAATCTCTTATATCCATACCTTCCGGCTTATGCTCTGTACCGATCGCCCATAAAGTATCGCCAGGCTCCACAACAATCTTCTCGTATGCTACCTCTTGACCCGCGTCTGCAAATACCGTCATGAAACCCGTTAAGCTCAGAAGAAGGATTGAAGCTATCAATATCAAACGGATTAGTCTCTGCTTGTTCTTCTTCATTATAATATGTATCGTCTCACCCAAATTATTATTAGTCGATTCATCTGTTCTAGAATGTATGCTGTGATAAGTGCTGTATTTAAGCATTATTCCAACCTCCAAACGTTTGTTCTCATTCCTTACAAAACTCACTATAACACGAACATGTGTTTTGGGCAATAGTTTTTGAGAACAATTGTTCTGTATTTTTTTAGAACTAATGTTTGTACGAACGGAGGTTCTATGCTATAATTTTCCCAAACGTTATTATGTGGAGTTGATACGGTATGTCGAAGGTATCCAGCAGGCAGTTAGCAATTCTGGAGTTTATACGCAATGAAGTCCGATTGAAAGGATATCCGCCGTCCGTAAGAGAGATTGGTGAAGCTGTTGGTCTGGCCTCCAGTTCAACCGTTCACGGACACCTGGATCGTCTGGAGAAGAAGGGGTTAATTCGTAGAGACCCTACTAAACCACGGGCTATTGAATTGCTTGGTCAAGATGATAGTGATGATAATGTTCTTCAATTTACGCAGACAGTTGCTCGTGTTCCTGTCGTTGGTAAAGTCACTGCTGGTATTCCAATCACAGCTACAGAGAATATTGAAGATTATTTCCCACTGCCGATGCAATATGTTGGCGAGGAGAAGGTATTCATGCTATCTGTTGTCGGGGACAGTATGATTGAGGCGGGAATTTCGAATGGTGACTATGTTATCGTCCGCCAGCAGCAAACAGCGAATAACGGAGACATCGTCGTCGCGATGACGGAAGATGATGAAGCTACCGTTAAGACGTTCTATAAAGAGAAGGACCATATTCGCTTGCAGCCAGAGAATCCTACATACGAACCTCTCCGGCTTACGAAAGTAACCATTTTGGGTAAGGTTATCGGCTTGTTCCGTGACTTCCTTCATTAATTTGCCATTCTTTTATTTCTAGTATAGTATGTACAAAGCCGAGATCTTCTTGAGAAGATCTCGGCTTATTTTGTAGTAAGATGTAAGTAGTTTCTGAAATACTAATATCCAGCATGCTCTCTACTCGCCTACTCGGGTGATTAAGCACTGCATTCAGTCGTTACGAGCAAGAATTTGAAGCCTACTAGTCATAATATTGTTTAAATTGTTTTCTCACCAAAAAAAGAAAAACCCTTGAGCGCTTAGAGCGCCAAGGGTTTCCGGTTTTAGTAAAGCGTCAAATATTGATCGCGTTCCCATTGATGTACTTGTGTTCTATACATGTCCCACTCGATTTCTTTCAGTTCATAGAAGTGAGCCAGGGCATGATCTCCAAGCGCCTCAGTGATAACTTCGCTGCGGATCAGCTCATGCAATGCTTCCTTCAGATCAGCTGGGAGTGAAGGAATACCTTCTTCAATACGCTCTTCTTCAGACATGATGTAAATGTTGCGGTCGATTGGAGCAGGTAGACTCAGCTCACGGTTAATTCCATCCAATCCGGCTTTGAGCATAACAGCCAGTGCCAGATAAGGGTTCGCAGCAGGGTCTGGATTACGTACTTCAACACGAGTACTCAGCCCGCGGGAAGCCGGAATACGGATCATCGGACTACGGTTACTTGCAGACCATGCTACATAGCAAGGTGCTTCATAACCAGGAACCAAACGTTTGTAAGAGTTCACTGTCGGATTCGTAATTGCTGCCATAGCACGTGCATGCTTGAGAATACCAGCCATGTAGTGGCGAGCTGTCTTGCTGAGTCCCAAAGTATCGGATTCATCATAGAATGTATTCACATTGTCTTTGAATAGAGATTGGTGGCAGTGCATACCCGAACCATTCATACCGAACAGCGGCTTAGGCATAAATGTCGCATGCAGTCCATGCTGACGAGCAATCGTTTTGACAACCAGCTTAAAGGTTTGGATCTGGTCAGCAGCCTTAATGGCATCGGCGTATTTAAAGTCAATCTCATGCTGCCCAGGAGCAACCTCATGGTGTGAAGCTTCAATTTCAAAGCCCATTTCCTCAAGTGTCAGCACGATTTCACGACGGCAGTTCTCTCCAAGATCGGTAGGAGCAAGGTCAAAATAACCACCTTGGTCATTCAGCTCTTCCGTTGGATTACCATTAGCATCCGTACGGAACAGGAAGAATTCAGGTTCTGGACCTACATTCATCGAAGTGTAGCCCATTTGCTCTGCTTCTGTCAGCACACGCTTCAGAATACCGCGTGGGTCCCCCGCAAACGGAGTTCCGTCCGGCATATACACATCACAAATAAGACGCGCAACACGATTCTCTGTTACCCACGGGAAAATAACCCATGTGTCCAGATCCGGGTACAAGTACATATCTGATTCTTCAATACGAACGTAGCCTTCAATGGAGGAGCCGTCGAACATCATCTTGTTGTCGAGTGCTTTCTCCAGCTGGCTTACGGGAATTTCAACGTTCTTAATTGTTCCGAGCAGATCGGTAAACTGCAAACGAATAAAACGTACATTTTCTTCTTTCGCTATGCGGAGAATGTCATCTTTTGTATAACTCACTATATCCTCTCCCTCTTCTTCTTAAAAGTATCAGCTACAACAAGTATTGCTATTGCAGATTGATGATATACCGCAGATAACGCCACTACAGAGCTGCAAGAAATGATGGGTCCCATTCATTGTCACAGGCAAAGGATAAGATGTCAAGAAAGCGATTACGAGCGCTTAAGCCTTCTTATCCTGTTATCCTTATACCCGTTCCCCTTCGTTAACTAACATCACTTCTTGTTAAAAAATCTTGACAGCTCGCCTTGAATCAGGGATACCTGACCCGGGCGTTTACCGCCAGACACCAGCTGCTGCTTGAGTAAACGGTGGAGCTGTGAATCGGACAGCTCTCTGCGCTTCACTTCGGTGTCCGCTGTGATGATCGTTGCTTCCTCTGACTCTTTCGTGACAGGATTCATCACTTGTTTGATTCCAGCTATGTTTACACCCTTCTCAATGAGGGCTTTAATCTCAAGCAATCGTTCAACATCATTAAAAGAAAACATTCTTTGATTGCCCGAGGTACGTGCAGGTACGATCAAATTATGCTGTTCATAGTAGCGGATCTGGCGTGCAGACAAATCAGTAAGCTTCATCACAATACCAATTGGAAATAAGGCCATGTTTCTGCGTATTTCGTCACCCATCTCGTTCATCTACCTTCCAAGTATTCTAAGATATCATCATTGTACATTTTTATGATACCAAGTGTCAATGATGTGTTAGGTAAACTTACAGTAAATTACGATTTTTCATCGTTTGTAACGCCATGAGCACACCGTATTTCACATGAGAATAAGTAAGTCCGCCTTGCATGTAGCCAATATAAGGCTCGCGAATCGGCGCATCAGCCGAGAGCTCGAGACTGCCTCCTTGAATAAAGGTTCCCGCAGCCATAATTACCGGATGTTCATATCCCGGCATATCCCATGGCTCCGGCACGACATGACTGTCCACTGCAGCGGCACGCTGAATACCTTGTACGAACGCAATGAGATGCTCTGGTCCACTAAAGGAAACCGCCTGAATCAAATCGGTTCGCACTTCATTCCATGCCGGCTTCGTTTCAAAGCCGACCGCTTCGAACATGGCTGAGGCAAAGATACTCCCCTTGATGGCTTGTCCAACGGTAGATGGAGCTAGATACAATCCCTGATATATCCCTCTGGTGGTACCCAGCATTGCACCCACTTCTCCCCCAATGCCAGGTGCAGTTAAGCGGTATGCAGCCAGCTGAACGTACTCTGCTTTTCCGCAAATGTACCCCCCTGTCTCGGCAATACCTCCACCTGGATTTTTGATCAGAGAACCCGCTATCAAGTCAGCCCCTGCCTCCGTCGGCTCCTGCTCCTCTGTAAATTCTCCGTAACAATTATCGACGAATACAATGACATCCGGCTTGATCGCTTTTACTTTCTCAATCATTTCTTTGATCTGCTGAACTGTAAAGGAGGAGCGCCAGTCATATCCTCGTGAACGTTGAATGCCAATGACCTTGGTATTTACATGAATCGACTGTTCTACTGCTGCGAAGTCCACCAGCCCTTCAGGAGTCAAATCCGTTTCGCGATATGTAATCCCAAAATCATACAGAGATCCTGTGCCATCGCCTGGCTTGCCGATCACCTTATGAAGCGTGTCGTAAGGCTTGCCCGTAATGTACAGGAGCTCATCTCCAGGTCTTAGCACACCAAAAAGAGCGGTGGCAATCGTATGCGTCCCGGATGCAAAATGCGGACGCACCAAAGCCGCCTCCGCTCCAAACACGTCGGCGTATACTTCGTCTAATACTTCTCGGCCGCGATCGTTATATGCGTAGCCCGTAGAGCCTGCAAAATGGAAGTCACTTACTTGATGCTTCTGAAATGCATCTATTACCTTCCATTGGTTGCTGTCGATGATTAGGTCTACTTCTCGCAGCCGTGATTCTATCTTGTGCTCAATCGTTTGCTGTAGCTTAACAATATCTGCTGAAAAAACACCCATTCCTCTTTATTCTCTCCTCACAAAACTAACACCAACATTACTTTAGTGCGTTACATTATTAGTATGCAAAATTACATCAAATTGACGAATCAATAAAATCCTTTAACAAATATCCATGCTTCTCATATTCGCCCTTTTGGACCTGAACCTCATAGATAACATCATTCTCATCATATGTCGTTTCGATTACATCGCCGACTCGATAGACGACAGAAGTGATATCTCCACGCTCCGCAGGAATTCTAAACTTAACCGTATCTCCAGTCAGTTCATCCTGTATTAATTCACGAATGCTCAGCAGGTCCTGCTCATCAAATGCACTGATTTTTCTATAGCCTTTGCCAGACGGAAGCATTTGCAGCTGCTCGGGAGAACAAGCATCCTTCTTATTAAAGAGCACAATTTGTGGTTTATCGGAAGCACCCAGCTCCTGCAGCAGTTGTTCAACGACATTCATTTGTTCCTCTCTCATCGTAGAAGAAGCATCAACAACATGCAGGATCAGGTCTGCCTCATTCACTTCTTCGAGCGTTGCCCTAAATGCAGCAACCAGCTCATGCGGAAGGTTCTGTATAAACCCTACTGTATCCGTTAACACAATTTCTTTACCGCTTGGCAGCTCCATCGTTCGGGAAGTAGGATCCAAGGTTGCGAATAACTGGTTCTCAATATATACATCAGCAGAAGTCAGCTGTTTAAGAAGTGTAGATTTACCAGCATTCGTATAGCCAACCAATGCCACTTGAATTACACCGCTCTTCTTACGGCGTTCCCGGTGCAGCTTGCGGTGACGAGTCACCTCTTCTAATTGACGCTTCAAGTCGTTAATCCGTCCGCGAATATGTCTGCGATCCGTCTCCAGCTTGCTCTCACCCGGTCCTCTTGTGCCAATCCCCCCGCCAAGGCGTGACAGGTTCTTACCGTGTCCAGACAGTCTTGGCAGAAGGTAAGAATGCTGTGCCAGCTCTACCTGAATAATGCCCTCTCTCGTATGAGCACGCTGTGCAAAAATATCCAGGATGAGCTGGGTTCGATCTATAATTTTGAGATCAAGGCTTTCTTCAAGATTACGCACCTGCGCTCCAGACAGCTCTTGGTCAAAAATGGCGGTCGTTGCACCAAGCTCCTCTGCTGCTGCACGAAGCTCTTCCACCTTACCTTTACCGATAAACCACTTGGAGTCCGGAGTCTCCCGATTCTGAGATATGACGCTCAGCACTTCAACGCCTGCTGTTTCAGCAAGCTTAACGAGCTCTTCCAGCGAATACTCAGGGTTAATGCCTGACCGCTTAACTTCATCGGTAACTAAGCTGACTAATACAGCCTTATCTTTTATCTCCGTGGATGTTTCATGTGTGGAGTTATTCATTTCTTAAGCTCCTTCAGATATAGGTAACGTCTACAATTTCAGTCCCTATGGAATGTAAGTGAATGTCTATTATCGCTCATTTCTTGTCTAGCTTCAAATCCTCAACCCGTAGCGTCATCAGCTCCAGCTTGCCTGGGTTTCCTGAGGAGTACTGATTCAGCAGCCGGACCGCCTGATGCCTGATTGACTTCTCAATCAAATTGCGAACATACCGTGCGTTGCTGAACGCTTGTGACGTTTCATTTTTCTCATCAAGCAGATGCTGCTTTAACTTGAGTATGGTCTGAGGCATCAAAATATAATCTCGATCCTTAGCCATAAGCTCAGAAATCTGAATCAACTGATCAATTGAATAGTCAGGAAATTCAATCTGAATCGGAAATCTGGACGGCAGTCCAGGATTCGTCTGCATGAAGAAATCAATTTCGTCAGAATAACCTGCAAGTATCAATATAAATTGATTCTTGTGGTCTTCCATTGCTTTTACAAGCGTATCAATCGCCTCTTTGCCAAAATCCTTCTCACCGCCGCGTGCCAAGCTGTAGGCTTCATCAATAAATAAAATGCCGCCTAACGACTTTTTCACCAAATCTCTCGTTTTTTGAGCCGTGTGACCAATATACTCGCCGACCAAATCAGCTCTCTCGACTTCAATAAGATGCCCTTTGGTCAGGACTCCCATCTTCTGAAAAAGCTTGGCGACGATACGAGCAACCGTGGTCTTGCCGGTACCGGGATTGCCTTTAAACACCATATGATACACATGAGAACCGCTCATGAGTCCCGCATCAGATCTCATCTGCGCAATTTGCAGAAATGCATAAATTTCAAACACAAAATCCTTAATACTCTCGAGGCCCACCAGCTGATCCAATTCCTTCTGTATATCCTGATACATCGCAAACTGCGGATTGTTCTTTAAAGAGGCGGCAGTCTCTTCCGGATCTGATATGGACTCTTTGTTCAGACCATAGCCTTCTGTCTGATTCCGCAAAACAACATTAATTTGCCGGGAAGGTCTGCCTTCCGGCCGCTCTCCTGCTGCCATCGCTCTTCCGTTCATATACACGCTCACCTCAACTCCATAAGGGGCTAACTTCTCTATCTAAAGTATTCTAGTTAGTTCAATGTTATTAGAAGTTTCCCTTAAAAAATTGTTACTGTAAGCTTAGGAGAGCGGCATCCAGCTTCCATTTCGTATAAGCAAGCGTTTCCCTTATTTGGCTTGGCAAAAATGGCATAACCACAGAATCAGCGAGTGCGACCTCAGGTGCTTCATAGTCAAGAAACTCAGCGATTTCAAGTGATCGCATACCGTGAAAATCATGTGTAATTATGATCGATGAAGTGAAGCCCTGATCCGTCATAATGTTCTGGCTGAACAGTAAATTCTCGTAAGTACTGGTCGCTTCGTTCTCTAGGAAAATATGAGAGGCATTTACCCCGTGCTCTACAAGATAGCGCTGCATGCCTTCGGCCTCGGTAAGTCGATGCTGTGGACTGTCCAATCCGCCGGTAACGATAAAGTATCGGAAGCTTCCTGCTTCATATAGCTCAAGTGCCTTGTCCAACCGTTCAGCGAGACCCGGGCTGGGCTCGTCGCCCCACAGCGACGCCCCCAGCACAATGCCCACGTCAACAGGATCCGCAAATTCCGTTGTCTCATTCGGATTAAAAATCTTCCATTGTACATAAACAACCCAGATCAGTCCGATAATCACGAGTGCTGCTAATATCCTAAATGCATGTTGCAAAAATTTCGTGTTCCTGGGTTTTTTATTTATGGATTTTGCTTGCTCAAATGCCATAGCTCACTCCTTGAATTCCCCATTCTCGAACAAAGTAGAACGGTGTTCCAATGACATCTGGAAATAAGGGAACGAATGCGCATCAATTGAATGCAGCAAGTACTGCGCTGTCCGCATGGACAATTCGTAATCTGTGGTCGTAATATGTCCCTTATCCAAAGCGTCGTCGAGTTCATCCTCATCCAGTAGGAATACTTCACCATCCTTGAGAACAATAACATCCAAATACAAGTCATCAAACCACGGAACACCCTGATCTGTGACTCCCTGACTGCGGCAAGTATCAATATACCACTCAATAATCCGTTCCTGGTCATCAAACATCGCCGTCACAACAAAGTGCTCATCCTTTGGAAAATACTGAAGCCAGGAATACCCTTTATCCGCTGTGCAGAACGTATACCCTCCATATGTTTTCCATAGTGGTTCCTTTAACTCATGGATGGTATAAAGGGATAAATAGCCGGTAAACTCCTCGCTCTCTACATATCGACAGGTGAATTGCCGATTCGTAATCCGGCGCCAGTTCGCCCTGTCTCCAAATTTTCTCTTCATCCTCATCCCTCTTTACTCATCCAATATCCGCTTTAATAAAAACAGCTTACCATATTTAAGTTATACACTCAAAATTTACTCGTATCCAATAAAATCAGTACCCTTGAGCGAAAAAAAGACCTGCCGTCACTGTGACAGCAGGTCTTTTCGCCAATATTATTAAGGTGTCGTTGTACCGGGAACTGTAGTGGTTGGCGGGCTATCTTCACCTGGAGGTGAGATTTCACCAGATGGAGGTGTAGTTTCCTCCGGTGGAGTTTCTCCACCTTCGTTATTACCTCCCCCTCCATTAGAAGGAGGCTCTGTTGTACCATTACCAGCATTGCCAGTGTCATTTCCTCCTTGACCCTCGCCATTACCCGCATTGCCATTGCCGGAACCATTTCCACCGTTACCCTCATTACCTGGGCCGTTTCCTTCACCGGTCTCAGCTCCGGTCCCTTCTCCATTACCGTTGCCGTTATTATCCGGGTTTTCTTCACCTTGACCTGGATCTGTACCTGGATTCTCTGGTACTTCCGGCTGCTCCGGAGTAACAGGAGCTTCCTCTTCCGGTTCGATAAACAGTGACACATGGTTGGACTCACTTGCGTCCTCCCCGTTCTCCGGATTAATAACGGTGACATAATATTCGTAGGTCAGACCCGGTAGAGCTCCCGTGTCCGTTGCCGATGTTCCCGAGATCTGATCCTGGATTCGACTGAAGCTTCCTTCTGACGTCTCTTTACGATAGATTCGGTATTGTAAACCTTCAGTTGATGACCCACTCCAGCTCAGTGATACGGCTTGAGCTTCTTTATCGTAAGAAGCACTCAGTCCACTAACCGTCAGATCCGTTTCGGGCTCTTCCTCTTCAACTGGCGGTTCAGTCACTTCTGGAATTTCACTATCCGGCACAAAGAATTCCTTGCGTTCTACTCCTTCAAGTGCTTTTTCCATCACTGTCTTGAAGAAAGTAGCTGCAAGCCGGCTGCTGTTCTTCAGCAAATGCTGCTGATCCGGATTATCATATCCCATCCAGACTGCGGCGGTATATTCAGGCGTATAGCCGACGAACCATACATCACGGTTCGAGCTGTTTCCTTCGTAACCGCTCTGTGTCGTTCCTGTTTTACCTGCCACAGGACGATCCAGCTTCGCGCTTGTTCCTGTACCGCTATTGACAACTTCTTGCATCATTTCTGTCATTTGATACGCCGTTTGCTCACTCATCACTTGCTCCGCGTTTGATTCATATTCATAAATCACCTTGCCATCGCTGTTCTCAATCCGTGTAATGGCGTGACCTTCCTGATATTGACCTCGATTCGCAAAAGCACTGTATGCCGCAGCCATCTCAAGTGTATTCGTTCCTTTATCCAAGCCGCCAAGCGCCATGGATAGATTGCGATCACCATCCGTCATCGTAATACCCAGCTTCTCGGCAAATTCATATCCCGTATTTACGCCGATTTCATTCAGCAGCCATACAGCAGGAATATTCTCAGACGTCGTAATGGCATCCGCCATTCCAATCGTATTAGAATAACCGTGCAGATTTCGAGGGCAATAATCACCGAAACATTGCTCCGAGTTGCTGAGTGGTGTATTCATTGTAAAATCACCGGTTTCAAGTGCCGGTGCATAGGAAGCAATCGGCTTAAACGCAGAGCCTGGCTGACGATAACTGCTTGTCGCCCGATTCCAGCCTTGACGCTGATAATCTCGGCCACCCTGCATCGCAACGATACCGCCCGTTGCATGGTCCATGATGACCATGGAACCCTGCACCTTCTGGTCCGATGCACTTTCTTCGAACAATTCATCATTCTTAAAAGCGGCTTCTACAGCTTCTTGAGCCTCAGGAGCCATCGCTGTATAGATCTTATAACCACCGATGTTCAGATCATCCGTTGTTTTACCTGTTACACGCTCAGCCTCTTTCAGCACGTAATCGACATAAGCAACGTATTTCTTCTCCTCTTCCGGGCGCTCATAAGCGTAATCCACTGCTTTGGCCTCATCCATCTCTTCCTTCGAAATGTATCCTTGATCATACATTAACTGAAGGACAACCCCTCTTCTTTCTTTGGAGTCGTTAGGATTACCTGCTGGATTATAAGCAGAAGGACCCTTAGGAATCGCCGCCAGCGTTGCAACTTCCCAAATCTCCAGCTCATTCAGGTCACTCTTGCCGAAATAAAACTCCGAAGCGGTTTGAATCCCATAATTCTGGTATCCGAACCAGGTACGGTTTAAATACATCGTCAAGATTTCATCTTTTGAATAGTTCCGTTCGATCGCGAGCGCAATGGACATCTCTGTCGCCTTACGGAAGAACGTCTTGTCTCGTGTCAGAAACACGTTCTTGGCAAGCTGCTGAGAGATTGTACTTCCGCCCTCAACCAGAGAACGGGCCATAATGTCCGTTACTGCTGCCCGACCGATCGCCCATAGGTCAACACCATTGTGTTCGTAGAACCTTCTATCCTCTGTCGCAATAAAGGCATCTTTTAAGATCTGAGGAATCTCCTCACCTTCTACAGGATCACGCTTCTCAATAGAGAGCTCACTGATCTCCTCACCATTTCGGTCATATACCTTAGATGTTTCATTCACCGTCATTTTGTCAAAGTTGGCCTGTAAGATCCGTTCTCCGCTCACCATAATAAACAGATAGCCGGCAAGCGCAACAAAGATAGCAAAAGCAGCTGTAAAAAACAATGTCCAGGCTACACGTTTACCCGATATTTTTTTCTTTTTCTGAGGTCCTGGTTTCTTCTCTTTTTTTTGATTATTCTTACGATTCCCGGACCTAGACAATGTATCGTTTGACATGGTACCTCCTGACTCCCTTGTAGGTGTAGCATCTTCATGCTAGTCTTTAAATCTTTTTTCATAGAATTGAAACCAATTTGTAAACTTTCTCCTGAGAAGTAAAAGAACAACCTTTACAGGTTGCTCCGCCTCAATCCTATACGTATTAAACGAAATGGACAATTTAAAAGTTTCAATGATTGATTTTATTCTTCACCACTGCCATTTTGCATAAGAGAAATATTCCGTTGTGGTGTAAAGGTGGATATGGCATGTTTGTAAATCATTTGCTGGCGTCCGTCACTGTCGACAACAATGGTATAGTTATCAAATGCCTTGACAGTCCCGCGAATTTGAAAACCGTTGACGAGAAAAATGGTAGCTGGAATATTTTCTTTGCGCATTTGATTCAAGAACGTATCTTGGATGTTGATGGACTTGGTCATTAGCCGTACCCCCAATAAGTTCAATTAGATTGATTTGAAGAATAATCATGCTCCAAATTCAGCTTATCTGCTATTATATCACGTATAGTAGCGAAGTTCGTAGAAAAATTTGCTGTGTCCGTCATATCCACCCATTGAATATCCTTCATATGACGGAACCAGGACAGCTGTCGTTTGGCGAAGCGACGCGTATCCCTCTTCAGTTCACTTACTGCTGTATCCAGTGGTACTTCTCCACGCAGGTAGGCAGCGATTTCTTTGTAACCGAGGCCTTGCATGGAAATAAAGCCGGGACCCACACCTTGGCTGAGAAGTGAAGCAACCTCCTCTACCAGCCCCTCCTTCATCATTTCGTCAATACGGTCTTCAATACGGTTATATAGCATTTCTCTATCCATTGTCAAACCGACGATACAGAGTTCGTAGGGAGACTGCTTATTCTGGGCAGCCAGCTGTTCGGATTGTTTGACTCCGGTCATGTGATATATTTCAAGGGATCGCACCACCCTGCGCACATCGTTTGGATGAAGTCTTGAGGCACTGTCTGCATCTACCTCTTGTAGTTTCTGGTGCAATGCCTCCGCTCCGTTTGCTTCCGCATAATCAAACTGGGCTTTTCTAAATTGTTCATCAGAGCCTGCTTCAGAGAATTGAAAATCATAGCATACCGATTCAACATACAGCCCGGTCCCTCCTACGATAAAAGGCAGCTTGCCCCGCTCATGTATCTCTCGAATCAGCCTGCGGCTCTCCTCTTGAAATTCCGCGACAGAATATGGGTAATCCGGCTCATGAATGTCGATAAGATGGTGTGGGATACCTCCCATTTCCTCTGGCTTGATCTTCGCCGTCCCGATGTCCATCCGTCTGTAGACCTGCATGGAATCGCCTGAGATAATTTCGCATTGAAAGGTCTTAGCCAGTTCGATGCTCATTTTTGTCTTGCCTACTGCGGTAGGTCCCACCAGCACAAGCAGCTTAGGCTTTCGAGTTTCTGTCAAGTTCAATCACTCCGTACACTGTTTTTGAATGGGCACGATTCACGGCACTAAAACCGAGTCTCGCAAATTCACCACTGTCCCTTTTTTCTTTCATAACCACTGTCTTTCTAGCCACTCTCTTGGCCTCTGTGATGCTCTCCAGCGCCAAGGGCGAACTATTCGCATATCTGCGCAAAGGACGAATCGCATTTGAATCCATAACAGGCTCACGGAACATCGGGTCAAAATATACGACATCGACACTATTGTCACCCATGCCGCGGAGCAGCTCTAGATGGTTGCTGTGCTTCACCTGAATGGATCTTAGCGCCTCATCCACACGGCTGTTGCCGCTCCGATAATACTTCATGCCCTCTAGCAGTACGGTGTACAAAGTATGTGAACTCTCACAAGCGGTGACATGCCCTTCTCCTCCTGCAGCGACGGCGAAGACCAGCGAATCCGTACCAAGACCTGCCGTACAGTCCAGCACAGAGTCACCCTTCTGGAACTTCGCAGCTTCCAGCATAGGATCGCTCTCTCCTTTTAGTACGCGCTTCGCCCGAACGAATCCCATGCTTGGATGAAATTCGAGCACAGGCTCCCCCGGACTGATCAAACGAACACCATTGGTTACAACAACGATAATATCTTCATCGCCATATTGTTCCGATAGCTTGGCCAGGGAAGCTTTATTTCGCTGAACATAGCTTGAATGGGTAACCTCGGCAAGACGAACCGCACGCTCCGCAAGCGTCTTTGCATTCGTATCGCCTGTTGTAATTATCATTTATTTTCTCCTAGTCATTATCATCTGATTTAGTTCAACTACTTCATGTTGTTCCACATTACATCACTCTTTTAAACATCTTTTCCAGATCATAGGTTGAGAACGAGACGACTATAGGTCTTCCATGTGGACAAGTATACGGCTGCTTGCAGCCCGCGAGCCGCTCCAGCAGCACGACCGCTTCCTGATCTGTCAGCTTCTGATTGGCTTTAATTGATGCCTTGCATGAGCACATAATGGACGCGGCTTCACGGAGCTTAGACAGATCAATTCCCCGCTCTGACAGCACCCATTCCGCCATCTCCAGAATGATTGACTCTTCATCGCCTTTGGGCAGCCAATAAGGATAGGATGTAACACGGAAGGTTTGTCCACCGAAATGCTCCAGGTAAACTCCAGCCTGTTCAAACCAATGAAGCTTGTCCTTTAGCTGCTCTGTCTCCGAGGGTGTGAACTCCAAAGTGATCGGGAGCAGGAGCTCCTGAGATGCCTCAACCGGATTGCCGAATTGGTTGTAGTAGAATTCATAGTTAATTCTCTCATGTGCAGCATGTTGGTCAATCAGATACAACCCGTTCTCATTTTGTGCGATCAAATAAGTTCCGTGATGCTGACCGATCAGCTCCAGCTCAGGAAACTGTGGCAGCTCTGCCTTTGTACCCGCTAGCTGTCCATAATGATCTTTGATCATTCCTTGTACATTCTTTGACTTAAGCGCAGCACTGTCCCGGTAATAATCCCCATTCGCACGATTCATTCTCGTTTCTCTGATGACCTGCTGCTTGAACGAATCGCGCACAGTGTAATTGTCATCTATATCTTCAATCGGTGCAGCAGAAGAACTCCCTGCTGCACGATCAGTATTTGCTGTGCTTAAACGTTCCCTTTTCTCAGCATTGCTTGGCTGAGGCTGGGAACGGGTCATATCCCTCTCATAAATAGGTGGGCTAATGCCCTGCTTATCCGTCGGATTGTACATCTTCTTCACAGGGCTTGATAAGGATGAGGTTCCAGATATCTCCTTATTCGTTGCACTTGCATGCACTTCATGCGGCTTCGATTTTGTAAAATGAAATTGCTCCTGTATAAACGATTTACTCTCCGGCTTTCCAATACTCTGTTTAATTACTTGGGGAATGAGCACTTCCTGCTTAAGTGCAGCGCGAGTGTGCTCCTCCACAAAAGTATACAGCTCAGGCTCCTTGCTGAATCGAACCTCCAATTTGGCCGGATGGACGTTAACATCCACTAATGACGGATGCATGTCCAGCTGCAGTACGGCAAGCGGAAACCGATTAATCGGAAGCAGCGTATGATAGGCTTTAAGCAGAGCTTGGTTCAGCCCATAATTTTTAATATAACGGCCATTAATGATGGTCGATATGCCATTGCGATTAGCCCTTGTAAGATCTGGCCTGCTTACATAACCGCTGATTCGATAATCCAGACTCTCGCCGCTGATCGGGAGCATCGCTTTGGCAGCGGAGGTTCCGTATACCGCAGCAATGACCTGAAGCAGATCTCCATTGCCTAGGGTCTGCAAGAGCAGGTTGCCATTATGTCTTAACGTGAATGCGATATCGGCGTGAGATAACGCCATTCTGTACAAGACATCCGAAATATGCCCAAGCTCCGTCTGAATCGTCTTCATATATTTCAATCTGGCTGGGGTATTGTAGAACAGCTCCTCAACCAAAAAATCGGTCCCGCGAGAGGCAGTAATATCGTCATGCTTGATCAGCTTGCCGCCCTCGATGACAATCTCACGCCCACGTCCGTCGGATTCAGTCGCACTGATCAGCCTTACTTTGGATACGGCAGCAATACTCGGTAAGGCCTCGCCCCGAAAACCAAGACTCGTGATCTCAAATAAATCCCGACCGTTGGCAATTTTACTCGTCGCATGGCGGTAAAAGGCGGTTTCCATATCCTCTGCATCAATTCCGCCTCCATTATCGGTGATCCGGATGCTTTGGAGCCCTCCTTCATGTACGGATACATCGATACGGGTGCTTCCTGCATCAATGGAATTTTCCACAAGCTCCTTAACGACAGAAGCGGGTCTCTCCACCACTTCACCGGCAGCGATCTGATTGGCAATATGCTCGTCCAGCACATGAATTCTAGCCACCTTTTACCCCTCCCTTTTATTTATAGGTTCATAACCTTACATATCTGTTACTTTCATTTTCAATTCATTTACAAGCTGCATCGCTTGAAGCGGCGTCATGTTCATTAAATCCGCGTTCCTAATCCGTTTTATCAGCTGCTTGACAACAGGGTCCAGCTCATGAGCTTCCTGCGCACCTTTCTTCTTCGGCTCAGGCCATTCATCTCCAAATATCGACAGCTGCACAACTTCATTTGACATAGCAGCGGGCTCTTCCGTTTCTTCATTTGCAAACGTCTTCGCAGCTAATTTCGTCTCCTTCAGCATCATTTGATCTGACGAAGCTGCCGCTTCCTTCTCGGCTTGACGGTAATCGTTCTGGAACGGCTCCTTATGCCCTTCAGCAACGATATCAAATGAGTGCTCTTCAATGGTGTGGATCAGCCTGCTCGCACGATCAATAATCGAACTCGGCAGCCCAGCCAGTCTTGCGACATAAATCCCATAGCTGCTGCTTGCCGCACCAGGGATCAGTTTGCGTAGAAACTGCACTTCATTTTCCTTCTCCTGCACGGCCATTGAATAATTTCGAAGGGAAGGAAGACTATCCTCCAGATGGGCAAGCTCATGAAAATGAGTAGAGACCAGAGCTTTGCACCCGATGTGATCATGCACATATTCAATGACCGACTGAGCAATCGCCATACCTTCGCTCGTTGAGGTTCCGCGCCCCAGCTCGTCGATAATAATCAGGCTTCGCGGAGTTGCCTTTTCCGTCATCACCTGAATGTCAGCCATTTCTACCATGAAGGTACTCTGACCGCCGATCAAATCATCACCTGCGCCAATTCTCGTAAATATTCGATCCATGATCGGAACCTCAGCCTCCACAGCAGGAACGAAGCAGCCAATTTGAGCCAGAATAGAGATGAGCGCCACTTGACGCATATACGTACTCTTCCCCGCCATATTCGGCCCAGTAATCAGCAGAATTCGTGGATCCTCCTGTGTTAACACCGTATCATTTGCCATAAATGCACCATCACGCATGACCGATTCTACAACAGGATGCCGTCCTCCAATAAGCTTCATGTCAAATCCATCCGTGATGCTCGGTTTAACAAAACCGCGTTCTGCACTGACGGCAGCAAGTGAATGGTACACATCAATCTCTGCGACCTGCTCAGCCAACTTCTGCAATCTTTTAATCTCCTTGCTAAGCTGATCACGAATCTCGATAAATAATGAATATTCAAGCCCTACCATCTTATCTTCAGCTTCCAGAATGAGAGATTCCTTCTCTTTCAGCTCAGGTGTAATATATCGCTCGGCATTAGCCAATGTTTGTTTGCGCTCATATCTGCCCTCAGGCAGGGATGAAATATTCGATTTGGTCACTTCGATATAGTAGCCGAACACTTTGTTATAACCGATCTTAAGTGAGCGGATCCCCGTAATTTCGCGTTCCTGTGCTTCTAATTCGGCGATCCAGCGCTTACCATTCACGCTTGCATAACGCAGCTCATCCAAATGTTCATGATATCCTTCGCGTATCATTCCGCCTTCTCTGACAGAGACGGGCGGCTCGTCCACGATGGCATGATGAATCATCTCGCGCAAATCGGAGCAATCATCCATCGTTTCTGCAATACGGCGCAAGGTGCTAGAAGGAGAATCTGCACACAGCTTGGCAAGCGCAGGTATCATTTCAAGAGACACCTTGAGCGCATTCAAATCCCGTCCATTGGCATTGCCGAATGCAATTCGTCCAACCAGTCGTTCCAGATCATAAATTTCCTTCAGCTGCTCACGAATGTCGCTTCGCAGAATAAACTGGTTGTACAGCTTGTCCACCGCTTCAAGACGCTCTTCGATCTTCTGTCGTTGGAGAAGCGGCTTATCAATCCAGCGTCTGAGCATTCTCGCTCCCATGGAGGTCTCTGTCTTATCTATCAGGGATAGAAGGGAGCCCTTCTTGGAGCGGTCACGCACCGTTTCCACAAGCTCCAGATTTCTTCGCGTGAATGGATCCAGAATCATATAATGATCGGGTTCATACGTCTGGATTTGAGTCAATTGCCCCAATGAGCGCTTCTGGGTCTCATTCAGGTAGGCAAACAACGTCGCAAGACAATGTCTGCGTTCTTCCCCCAGACGGGCCCATGCAGCTTCACCGAATTGGGTTATAACAAGCTCAGCTTTGCTCTTGTCACAAGCCGTGTAGGTGATCTTCCGGTTGCCTGCCAGCATCTCGGACTGCACCGTCTGCAGCAGCTCAGCATCTCCGATCAGCTCAGAGGGCTCATAGATGCCAATTTCATCCTTAAGCCACTTTTCAGAATATGGAGCAGAGGTAACATACAGCTCTCCTGTAGATAAATCGCAGGCAGCAATCGCCAAAACACCGCTGGTTTGTGTCAAGCAGATCATATAATTGTTTGACTTCTCGCCAATCGTCTTGCCTTCCATGACGGTGCCCGGCGTAATCACTCTCACAATTTCACGGCGTACCATTCCTTTGGTTGCGGCCGGATCTTCCATTTGTTCACATACCGCAACTTTGTACCCTTTCTCAATCAATCGCTGAATATAATTATCGGCGGAATGATAAGGCACGCCGCACATGGGAATACGTTCTCCGCCACCACCTTCACGGCCGGTTAACGTAATCTCGAGTTCCTTCGCAGCAAGGGTTGCATCCTCAAAAAACATCTCATAAAAATCACCAAGTCTAAAAAAAAGAAACGCATCCTGCGCCTGTTCTTTTACCTTCAAATATTGTTCAATCATTGGCGTGTATTGAGCCATGAATTATACCACTCCTGCCACACAATTTGCATCGATAATTTCGAGTCCTATCATCCATCTGGTAACACATATATTAGGTTATCCAAATGAATGTTATAGCTCATCAAAACGATGATACGGATTCATCCGCTTATTATATCAAAAAGAGACCTCTTATTCATGGCTTTTGCTGAATATTCCAGAGAGGTCTTATATCCTTGGATTCATCCCATGTCTTCCCTTGATAGAGTGCCGTAATCAAGGGATTCACATATTTATGATGCCGATTGTAATCGGGCAGAGCTGTTAATTCCTGCAGCAAGGGATGAACCAGTCCGCGAAGAACTTGTTTATTCCCCTTATAAAAAGCTTCATGATTCTCAGTAAGATCAAGCGGTCTTCGCTGAAGCAGCCGGTAATTGGCAGCGACCAGATAAGCAATGGATACCACCCCTTTGGCAATCATTGGAGATACCAAGAAGCTCGGAAGTGTCCTGTACTCGAAGCCGCCATAGGGCTGAGTTCTAAAATCACCCAAGTAGCCGTATTTCGGTCTTCGGCCGCTGCTGCGAGGATCCTCCAATATGGCGATCGGAAGCGCCAAGTAATTGTCGAGAGCACGGAGCAGATCATAGGTTAGAACCACTCTGCTAAAATGCACATGTCCACCCAGCGGAAGACCGCTTACCGGAAGCCCGCCTGCTCTCCATAACAGCGTGTGATCCGTAATCAGCGTTGAAGCAGTTAAGAACGCGTGCATCAAATGAGCGAGGAGCTCCCGAGGCTCTGAGCTTGGCATAGGTCTAAGCTCCGCGACAGGGTAAGATCTTCGTCCGCCTCGAGTTACCGCGTCACACCCGGCTTCGCCCGTTCGTTCTAGAAATAAAGAAGCAGGCACAACTCGCTCCTCCTGTTGGCTAATCAGCAGAAATTCCGGATCCATACCGAGTACCGGAGACGTATGTAAATTTCTCTCTGCCTCAAGAGCAAGCTGCTTCTCCATCATCGCCTGTTCGTACAACTCTGCTATCCCTTCTCTAATTAACCATGGCTGTGAATGAACGCTGCTTACGCTAATGCCTTGCTGTCCTCCAGCCTGCAGCACAACCTCTGCATGCTCCAGATTCAGTGCATATGCCGCTCGAACAGCAGCACGTTCAATTCGATTGTAGAGCGAAATGTTGTCCTCCCTATGCAGCACCGTCCTGTTGCCTTCCCGAATTCCGGCATAGCTCTTTTTCACGATTCTTAACGCATGAAGCTGACTGATCAAGACTTCATAAGTCACAAGGAACTGCAGCTTATTCTCTTTAGGATGAATCAGGGAAGAACGAAGTCCTGAGCGGGTTAATCTTGCCTCACGCTCCTCCATTGTCATCGACTCGTAATGTTCCGAATTTCGAATTACTAACATGGCATCTAGACCGTCCTTCCCCTAAAAAAGAAATAAAAAAAGGAGGGCTGCCGCCCTCTACGCCGAAGGGTTCGGCGCATATATTGCCATATAGGTATTGCAGCACCAATTAGATCTCATCATCCAGCAAGTCAGGATCAAGCTCGTCAAAATCACCATCAAGTGAGCCGAAATCATAATCTTTGTCTGCTTCTTCATTGCAGTTGTTCTTGCACACGACAACACGAACCTTGGTTTCAGCAACCATTTCGGCTGCAAATTCACGTTCCACGCGGATGACAACACTGCCTCCGCCCGAAGCTACCGTCGCCTCTACACAGCTCGGTTCCTGCGTTGCATCCGCAGAGACCTCAACAGTGGAGGCACGATGCTTAGGATCCAGATAGGATAGTGGAATGTTCTCTACATAGGATACTGTCTTCTTCGCTACATCGGTTTGAGAGTTTTGGTCATAGGAATACCAAATGTTGATATCGTAAGTACCAATAACTTCAATTCCGTCTCCTGCCGGGACCGATTCGTACTCGTGGTTAATAATCCATGCCCCCAAAATACTGGTAGGATTATGTGGCGGAGTCACGGTATGTGTTACGGTAGAGAACTTACGACCCTTGCCGCAGATCGCCTTCGTTATAATCTCTCTACATTGATGTTTATGACTCAATGACATCTTTGAACCTCCTCCATACAATCATTCCATTTATATGTATGCAGGACATGGGCGTTTGTTACCAATTTACAGATAAATATAATTGAAAAAGATAACTTTTAATTTATAGCGGCTTAGATGTTGAATAAGCTAATTTCCTTTTGCAGGGACAGGGAACGGTGCCTTGTCCTTTTTCGCAATCTTCAAGTACAAAGCGAGTTCCCGGCACAGCTGACGGATCGACGAACGAATCTCGAATTCTTCTCTTGTTGTGGGCAGATCCATCGTTCTAAACTCTTGCTCTACCATGCTTAGAAGTTTCTCGGTCCTTCCAGTATAGAACTCATTGCACACATCATCGCTTAACTGCTCGAACAATTCAGCTACCATTTCCGCATGCGGCATGGTCGTATATACCTGTGATATTAAATGCATCATATGCTGAATGGAATCCAGCTGGGTCTTGCGCATATAAAAGTATGCAGTCCATTCCTCGTTCGGATGGATCACTTGATTCTCAAGATACAGCTTGGAGGCTGCGACTCCCTTATCTATTGCCTTCTCAGCTTCCATGAATTCAGCACCCGTCCACACGTATGAGGGATCTCTTAGTGTGCGGCCAAACTGGGTGAAAATTACCGAAAACAGCTCATCGATCTCTGAACGGATGTTGAAGAGCATGTTATCCGATTTTGGCATATAAGCTAAATTAACGACCATCGCCGAGCCAAGCCCAACAATGAGCAGTAGTATTTGTGTCCAGATGACTTCGAGGCTCATCTCTCCTCCGCTAAACACACGGAAGACGACGACGGACCCTGTGACTATGCCTTCTTTAAAGCCAAACCGCACAATGGCAGGAAATGCCGTCAGGATATAAATGGCCAGCACCCAATAATGAAATCCAAACAGGAAAAAAAGTACTGAAGCAAAAAGAAGCCCTACTACGGACGCAAAAAATCGCGCCGAGATCGTCTTCAGGCTTCTTTTACGAGTAACATCGACACCCAGAATGGCCAGCAATCCTGCCGACGTTGGTCCTTTTAACTGCATAGCATCAGCCAGCAGCACAGCCATTAAGGCAGCAATCGCTGTTTTGATAACGCGGAAACCCATGTATGATAACCCTCTCTTCTCTCTATAAGGCGAGTACATTAAATAATGATTCCATTATATTAGTACCCAATCAGATCGTAGGTATCAATCGTACACGATTTTTCCTTCTGGAACAATGTGACATGTCACAGACATATTTACGGATGTGAGATAGAATCCATAGTTCAGTCAAGAGCGGATTAATACTCCCTGCCATTCATCAGCTTACGCTCGAGCCACGCTACCAGCTGATACATTACCGTCGCCACTACAGCAATTACAATGAGACTCGACATAACGAGGGTGAAATTAAACACTTGAAAACCATATATAATTAAATATCCCAAGCCTTCCTTCGCGACAAGAAATTCTCCCACAATAACTCCGATCCAGGCCAAACCTACATTTACCTTAAGTGTGGAGACGATCGCAGGAAAGGATGCAGGAAAGATTACTTTGCGAAAAATATGCTTTCGGTTTCCTCCAAATGTGCGTACAACCTTTACATAGTTTGGGTCTACTTCATTAAAGCTGTTATACACAACAAGCGTTGTAATAATAACTGTAATAGATATGGTCGTCATGACAATTGCAGTAAAGCCAGCGCCAAACATGACGATAAAGATGGGTCCAAGGGCTACCTTCGGCATACTGTTCAGTACTACCAAGTAAGGATCAAGCACCTTCGATAAGAAAGGGGACCACCAGATAAGTACAGCGATGAGCGTGCCAAGCAGTGTGCCCAGCAGGAAGCCGACAATCGTTTCAAACACCGTGACTGAGGTATGGAGCCAAATTTCGCCGCTGACCACATCCTTCCACAGCTGTGCGCCAATCTTGGAAGGATAGCTGAACAGGAGCACGTCAATCCATCTTAATCTGCCCGCGATTTCCCAATACAGGAACATCATAATAAGAATCGCAATCTGCGTCAGACTGACATATCTTCTCCATCTTCTTCTCCGTTTCTTGTGCTGGAGATGAATGCTGTGAAGCCATTGCTCTTCCTGCGCTTTTTCATGAGGTGCTGCTTCCAACGGTTTTGCTTCCATTAGGCATGATCACCTCTTTCCTCCGGAGTCATCAAGCTCTCCCCAAATTTCGTTAAACAGGTCGTTAAAGCCTTGCTGCTCCCTTGCATGGAACGGCTGGACATCCCTGATGGATGCAGGAACCTCAAAGGTTTTGCGGATTCGTCCCGGATTTTTGTCCAGCACGATGACTCTGTCACTTACGGCAATGGCTTCAGATAGATCATGTGTAACCAAAATGGCCGTCTTGCCCTGCTTCTTCAGCGTATCTGAGATCAGGTCCTCCAGCTGCAATTTGGTCTGATAATCCAGAGCCGAGAAGGGCTCATCGAGCAGCAGCAGATCAGGGTTCGTTGCTAGCGTTCTTACCAGAGCCACACGCTGACGCATTCCGCCTGACAATGCCTGCGGATATGCGTCCTCTGTACCTGCAAGCCCCATCTCAGCGAGCAGATCACGCGTTGCTAGAAGCGAAGCTTCGCTGAGCTGTCCGGTAAGCTCAAGTCCAATCGAGGCATTTGCCAAAATTGTGCGCCATGGATACAAATAGTCCTGCTGCAGCATATAGCCCACTTGGGAAGAAGGTGAAGTGACCTTTTCTCCGGCCAGACGCACCTCCCCCTTCGTTGGCTGCAGCAGGCCTGCAATCATGGACAGAATGGTTGTTTTACCGCATCCGCTTGGACCTACCAGGCTGACGAATTCGCCAGCCTCGACCTCCATACTAATGGAATCCAGAGCCAGCTTTGCCTCCCGTTCCGTTACGTACACATGTGTAATTTGATCCAGTTCTATCCGTGTCATTTATTCACATCCTTTTTATGAACGGCGAACCTTACTTTCCAGCAGCTTCTTCAGCAAAAGTATTGTCTACTATCGCAGACGCAGGGACTCTCTCCTGCAGCTCGCCAGCATTCTCCATTACATCAAGCAGGTTATTCCATTCGTTATCGTCAATAATCGGGTCCAAAGCATACGTGCCTTGATCCTTATAGCGTTGTACACTGCTCACAATAATGTCACGATCCGCGTCTTTGAAATATGGCATGATGACATCGGCTATTTCTTCTGCCGTATGCTCTTCGACCCACAATTGAGCCTTGTGAATACTTTTCGTAAATTTGCTGACCACATCTTTGTTGTCTTTGATGAAGCTCTGTTTGGTCATAAATACGGTATACGGAAGCTTGCCGCTCTCAACTCCAAAGGAAGCAACGACCTTGCCTCTTCCTTCTTTTTCGAAGATGGATGCTTGCGGCTCGAACAGCTGTACATAATCGCCTGTTCCTGATGCAAACGCAGACGTGATATTGGCAAAGTCAATGTTCTGAATCAGTGTCAGATCCTGATGTGGATCGATCCCTTTCTTACCTAGGGCAAACTCACCGGCCATTTGCGGCATCCCGCCCTTTCTTTGGCCGAGGAACTCACTCCCCTTCAGCTGATCCCAATCGAATTCCGCCGATTGATCTCTCGCAAATAAGAAGGTGCCGTCCGTTTGTGTCAGCTGTGCGAAGTTAATGACCGGGTCCTCCGCTCCCTGCTGATACACATAGATTGACGTTTCAGAACCTACCAGCGCAATGTCGATGGAGCCTGCAAGCAGTGCCGCCATCGTCTTGTCTCCCCCCGCCGTGGTTTGGATCTCAACATCCAGACCCTCTTCCTCGAAGAAGCCCTGCGCGTGAGCGACATACTCTGGTGCATAAAAAACAGAGCGGGTTACTTCGCCAACGTTAACCTTAACGTTACCGCTGCTGCTTGAACTGCAGCCGCTTAGGACGACGCTGAATAAGAGCAGCAGAATTGCAGCAGGCATCCACCAAGCTTTTCCTTTCATTGAATAGCCCTCCCTTGAAATAAAGAATGTATGAACTATAATTATGCAGTCCATTCCCATTTGGTTAATCAGCCAGGTACTGACTCTCTTAAACTAAGCTCTTATTCACACAAAAAAAGCTGAAGGACTCTTGTAGAATCCTTCAGCTTTTTGGGATATGTTTAACTTTTCGGTTATCTGTTATCTCTTTATAGTTTATAGATTTCTTTATATTTGTTCTCCAGATAATTAGCAAGATAATCCGGATTCAGCTCTTCCCCTGTAATAGCAACTATTAATTCGGAAGGCTTGCGGGACTTGCCATATTGATAAACCTTGTCCGTCAGCCACTCTTTGAGTGGAGCAAGCTTCCCTTCCTTTATATAATTCTCGTATTCCGGGAGCTCCTTGGCCAGTGTATTCATGATTTGGGCTGCATACATATTACCAAGCGAGTAAGAGGCAAAATAACCAAAGTCTCCGCCTGACCAATGTACATCCTGAAGCAAACCAGCTCCGTCATCAGGAGGAGTAACGCCTAAATATTGTTTGTATTTCTCGTTCCATACCTGCGGAAGGTCCTTTACGTCCAGCTGTTCATTAAAGAGCATTTTCTCGATCTCATAGCGGATAATAATATGAAGATTATAAGTGAGCTCATCAGCTTCAATGCGGATCAGCGAGCTCTCTACTTTATTGATGGCTTCATAGAATTGATCCAGAGATATGTTCTCCAGTTGATTGGGAAAATAACTCCGTAATATCGGATAATAATGCTCCCAGAAAGCCCGGCTTCTGCCGATCATATTCTCCCATAATCTTGACTGAGACTCATGGATTCCCATGGATGTTCCCTCGGCAAGAAGAGTCCCTGCCAGATTTGAATCAATATTCTGCTCATAGAGGGCATGACCGCCTTCATGAAGAGAGCTAAAAATGGCGCTCGCCACATCTGTATCATAATAATGAGTGGTAATACGAACATCGCCGGGATTCAATCCCATAGCAAAAGGATGTACACTCTCGTCCAATCGGCCTGCCTCAAAATCATATCCCATTTCCTTTAATATATATTTACTGAACTCGGACTGCTGCTTAATATCAAAGGATTGTTTGAGGAAGGAAGTGTCCGGTTTATGTACGGATTGACTAATTGCTTCCTGTAAGGGAACAATTCGAGCTTTTAGTCGGCTAAATACTTCATCCAGCTTCTCTACCGTCAAATCCGGCTCATACATATCCAGAAGTGTGTCATAACGTGTATCTTTCACACCGTAGTAGTCAATAAATTCACTCTGCATAGCAACAATTCGAGATAAGTAGGGTTCAAACGACGCAAAATCAGCCTTTTCCTTGGCTACTTCCCATTTGGCTTGAGCCTGGGCCGTAAGAACACTGAATTCGCGAACCTTCTCTGCTGGAACAGATTGTGTACGGTCGAGCTCTTTCTTACAATCATTAATCAATCGCTGATGTACATCAGACAGAGCGGCAAATTCGTTCTCCTGTTTCAAAAAAGAGATCAAATCTTTCATTTCTTCTGATGTCTGCAGTTTAAAAGCTTCCGATGACAGCATCCCTATCGTTTCTGAACGGGTATCAATTCCTTTACGCGGTGCACCCGTGCTCATATCCCAGTGCAGGAGTCCAATTGCTTCATTGTAGCTTTTAATTTTTTTGTTCAGATCCAGAAATTGCTCTAATTTAGCCTGTAATTGCTGGCTCATCAGTGTCACCCCATCCATATTTTAATTCGCCTACCTATTGATCATACTTTTAGCTAAGATTATAATCAACATTTAAGAGCGTTAACTAGGGTTATAACATAAGCCCTAAATGACCAAGTAAAGGAGTGGGCCTAAATTATGAAAATCAATCTTAGTAAGGCAGCTGAAGAACTCCTGACCAAAGTTCTCGGTAACAGGCCAGGCTTCATTCGACTGATGTATGACAGCGAGGGGTGCGGCTGTGCGGTTAGCGGAGTTCCTGCGTTTCGTATTGTTGATGAGCAAGAAGACGGGGATATCGTATTGGATACGAACGTTCCGGATCTAACGTTTATTTTGGACAGCCAAAAGGCTGTTTTTTTTGAAGAAGAGCTGAATTTGGGAACCGATCCCGGAGACCTGTCTTTACGTCTGTCCAGCAGTGGTCAGCACTATGGTTTATACATTTTTCCGCGCGATGAACGTGCGGTTAATGCTTAGAAAATAATTACTCATTAACTGGAGGTATAAACAATGAACAGTATTAGTCAAATCATGGAGCATAATCGTAACTTTGTGGAGAAAAAAGAATATGAAGCCTATATCTCCGATAAATTCCCACAGAAGAAAATGATGATCGTAACTTGTATGGACACCCGTCTTGTTGAGCTGCTTCCCAAAGCGATGAACTTCAAGAATGGTGACGTCAAGATCGTTAAAACGGCCGGCGCTATCATCTCACATCCATTCGGAAGTGCGATGCGAAGCGTTCTAGTCGGCCTATATGAGCTGGGTGCTGACGAGGTCGTCGTAGTCGGTCATCATGAATGCGGCATGGCCTCTCTAAATGGTGAAGCGATGCTCTCGCATATGGTAGAACGTGGCATCGACGAGAAGGTGCTCAAGACGATCGACCATGCAGGAATTAAGCTGGATCGCTGGCTGCGCGGGTTTGACAATGTCCATGAAGGGGTAATGGAAACTGTGGAGTTGATTCGTAATCACCCACTATTGCCCCCAGGTACTCCTGTTCACGGCATGATCATTGATCCTAAGACAGGCGCTCTCGATCTTGTTGTGGATGGTTATGAGAACCAGGCATCTCTCTAATCCCTTGGGTCTGGATTGCTAATCAGCAGTCCAGGCCATTTTTTTATTAAATTTCTGTGACATTTATAACAACAGTTTACTCGTCATACGGCAATAACGGTTGTCAAACCATACAGTCGTGGTGTACACTTTTAAACATATATGGTCCTGGAAAACGCTTTTACGCTGTTATTCAAGACTATAGTTTAGTAAAGGAGACATGTCCACTTGAACATACTGTCTTATGGTTTGCTCGGGTTATTGACACGTGATGAATCATCTGGCTATGATCTCATGCTGAGGATTCAGCCCCACTGGCCTGCCAAGCACAGTCAGATTTATCCGCTGCTGTCCCGTATGGAAGAGGATGAGCTTCTCTCTTCACGCTGGATTGAGCAGACAGATAAGCCGGATAAGAAGATGTATAAGATCACGGATAAGGGAATACAGGTATTATTGGAATGGATGTATACACCCGTATCTACATCGCCTATTCGGGACGAACTGAGTCTTCGGCTGATTTGTTTTCAAATCACGAATCCGGCCCTGCTCAGACAATGGATTGAAGAACGCAGACAGTGGTACCAGATTCGTCAAGATTATTACGAAGATCTTCTCAAAGCGCTTCCAGACGAAGCTGTACAGCCTACACATTCCTATTTCGGTGATTATATTGTCAACACGAAGGCAGCAATGAAAGCCAAGGCAGGAATGGAATGGTGTGATTGGGTATCCGACCTGATTCGTTCCGGTCATGCTGAACAAAAAGTATCCAATTCACACTAAAATTTAAAAATATGAAACCAACATATTTTTTAAGCGTATGTAAGTATTAAACACTAAAAATCACTCTTAGGAGGTAACATTTCTCACATGAAAAAATGGTTCAGTTCAAAACGTTTACTTATGGTCATGATGGCATTTACTTTGATCTTCTCGACTGTAGCAATTCCAGATAATGCAGATGCACGTCGTGGTGGCGGCGGTTTCAAATCCGGAACTAAATCTTATACAAATACACCTAATCGTTCGAATGATAGTAACAGCAATGTCTCAAATTCCACAACGAACCGTAATAACAATGCTACCAATTCTACAACGAACCAAAACCGCGGATTTTTCAGCGGCGGCTCACTTATGAAAGGTCTAATGATTGGTGGACTTGCAGGTATGCTCTTCGGGGGATTGTTCGGAGGAATGGGCTTCTTCGGAGAACTTCTTGGTCTTGCAATTAACCTTCTTGCCATCTTTGTATTAATCAGCCTTGGTGTAGGTATCTACAGAGCTATCAAGAGACGTCGTGAAGAGAAAGAAAAATCCCGCAACATCTATGACGGAAACGGACGGTACTAAGCTCTATGGTAATCACAATGGATGAGATTGTTAATGCCATATGTCTTCATATCGCTGAACGTAAGCAGATCAAACCGACAGATGTACAGGTGGAGCTTAGTTGGGATGAAGATACAGGCTACTCAGCCGAGGTTTGGGCTCAGGGACGCAGCCAATATCTCATTGAATCCAATATGATTGAAGCTATTCTGCGATATGTACATCAGGAGTATAATATCCGTGCCTACCGTGAGGATGTTACACTAGAGCTTGATGAAGAAATTACAGCCAGAATTCGTACGTAGTCAATGAACGTTAACCGCCTCGGGCTTATGCTCGAGGCGGTTTTATTTTTGCTCATTAGTTCACAGGCCTAAACTCTTCTCGAAGCTGCTCCGTTGACGTTATAGGAGCGCTGCAGGAGAAGCCCCGGCAAATGTACACAGTCCCTTCTCCATTAATGGCGGGCTTGTCGACTAGACCAGGAATAAGTTCGGCTAGGGCATACTCTGACTCGCCTTCATAGTTAATGATAAGGGAAGCATCAGGCGTATATGATTTGTGGATGATAGAGATCATCTCCTGCATCTTGATATCATTCGTTCTTCCACTGATTATAATTTGGCGTCCTCCGAGTCGTGCGTAGGACATGCCAAGCAGATACATCGCATGACGATCAGCATGGAAACTCGCTTCTCCTGCCATAGAATGAAGCCATTGTTCTCCCTTCTGCATCAGCTCTCTATCCTGAGTTATAGCTGCCCATTTGGTAATCAGCAACGAAAGAACCATAGTAGTACCTGCAGGCAATGCATCTCCATCAATCCCATTTCCGTCAGTATATCGCTGCTCTCGATCTACTCCTGACCGCTGGAAGTTCCCTTCTGTGGGTTCCCAATACCGTCCGAACAGTGCATCCTTAAGCTCCAATGCTTTAACCAAATAAGCAGGCTGCCCTGTCACTTCATACAGTTCCATCAGTCCCCAAGACAAAGATGCATAGTCTTCTATATTCGCTGGATGCACAAGTTCTCCATCTCGATAGCCTGAACGCAGATTGCCGTCTTGATCACGCAGCTTGTTCCATATGAAATCAGCCGCTTTTGCTCCAGCATCTGCATATCTCGTTTGCTGCAACGCTTTAGCCCCCTTGGCCAGAGCTGCGATCATCAGACCATTCGAAGCAGTGTGTACACAGTTATCCTTGACTGGACGCACCCTCGTCTCACGATATTGCAGCAGCTTCTGCCGGTCTTCCTCCAGCAAATTGCGCAGGGCGAGTGGATTTAAACCTCTCCGCTCCGCCTGCTCCTCAGGAGTTCCTTTCATCAGACTGGGAATGCTCAGTCCTGCGAAATCACCTTCAGGCTCAATAGCGTACACATTACAATATCGATGCATCTCCTCTACACCCAGTACATCTTCAATCTCCTGGCGGGTAAATTCATAATATCGTCCAGTCTCCTCTTCCGAGTTGGCACCTTCTGCAGCATGAAAGGCTCCTTCAGACGAAGTCATCTCTCTTAGTACATAAGAGAAAATGGATTCTGCGATCTCCGCATACAGCGGATGCTCTGTTAACTGATAGGCTTCAAGGTAAGTCATTGCAAGCAAGGCATTGTTATTTAACATTTTTTCAAAATACGGAACAAGGCCCCTCTCATCTGTTGAATATGTGAAAAAACCATGACCCACATGATCATAAATACTGCTTCGGTACAATCGATGCAGGGTATGTTCCACCATTTCTAAGGCTTTGGCCTGGCTATATACCCTGGCATAATTCATTAAGAACATGAGTTGAACAGGAGAGAAAGGTTGGTGCCCTGCTTCAGTTTTTCCGAGTTCGGAATCAAAGGCATTCTCCAGCTGACGGTAGGCCCCGTGTAGAAGTTCTTCGCCAGCTGCAGCCGTATATTGTTCATTTTCTTGAATGACTCGATTTAAATGATGACCTTCCGTTTCTCTAATCATAAGCTCCTCCATTTCTACGATAATCTGTTTAAGATAACGGCTAATGCACTTATTCATACTTCAACAGAAACTTACAATATGAAGCACTGAATTAATATTGACCATTTATTGAATGTCGTCAGAAAAAATTCTTTAATCTTGTTTATATTTCGAAAAATTGTTTAAATAATAATTAAGTTCCATCGTCAGCAATGCAAATTTATATATTTATCTACCTCTATTTTTCTTCTCAACCATCGTTATCCTATTACATCTACCTTTACATCATTCACTAACCTAAACCCTAATTAATTTAGCTATATGAGCTTTACATTTTTCTAATCTAATTAACTAACAATTTTCACGAATATATTGACCTTTGGTATACCTATATGTAAAATAAAGTAAATTTGTGAGACTGAGGAGAAGGTGAGTATGGTTGTAGATCCTGATATACTTGTTAGAGCTAACAATATGGATTCACTTATTAAAAGTATCGAAGTAAGCTGCGCACATGAGGACTGGGAAGAAGTTATTACTTTATCTCAAGCTTTGCTACATGCTGCTGAACTGGTACATTTTGATATTGTACATCGAAATGGTCCCACCAATGTATACAACAAGCATATCATCTACTATTTTGCCTATAGTCACTTGATGTCGAGCTTATCTTATCAAAAGCTAAAACAATACTCTGAGTCGATCAAATATATTTCTTATTATTCGGAATTGAGCTGGCTTAGTGATGGTACGAAGGCGGGAGAAGCCGTAATTGAGGAATTCAAATCATTTGCTGCCGCTCACTTGTTAACACTTGAAATATTACGTGGAAATGTTAGCAAACTGCCCGAATATGAAGCTTATCTTGAGAATTATTCAGGTTATGCAGTCCTAATCGGTCTCTCGATCCTGCTTGAATCTGCCATTGAACACGGTTACTGTATTGATCGACAATTATTGCGGTTTAAGCAAAATATCAACAGCTATGATTATTATGCAGAACGTAATATGGCTTCCCAATATTTATCGTATCAATATTTGCTTGCTCAGTATGAACAGCTGAA
Organism: Paenibacillus shunpengii; assembly: GCF_042684905.1. Taxonomy (NCBI): domain Bacteria; kingdom Bacillati; phylum Bacillota; class Bacilli; order Caryophanales; family Paenibacillaceae; genus Paenibacillus; species Paenibacillus shunpengii. Next base: position 2,954,150 of record NZ_JBHUMJ010000002.1, read on the forward strand.
CGATCAGCATTCTGAGGCGCTGTGTACAGCAGTCTATACATTATGGGCAGCAGACAGACTTAACAATGACAATTATTTCAAAAAAGCCATCCATTTATTTGAGTCTTTGCGTAAAAATGCTTCCGTTTCTCAATTAACGGCATGCTTTAATCAGCCATTTTATTAAGCTATATTATTATTAACCATAGAATGATTGATTCAAGATGACAGCGAAATGCTGTCATCTTTATTTTGATGCTTGTGCTATCGCTTTAAATATAAATCATCAGGTGCCATATCTCTCAACTTCTGTTCATCCAACAGTATAAGCTCCCCTCGTCTGCGCTCTAAGATGCCGGTCTCCGTAAATTGTTTGACCACTCTATTTAAATGACGATAGCTTGTACCAAGCAAGTCCGCAATTTCGTTCAAGCTTCGGCTGGATATTTTATTCAAGACAACCCCCGTCTCTGAATCCAACATCATAGAGGTCAAATAACCCGCAAATTTCTTATCTAATGGATAGAGCAAATTAACACTGCTCGAACGATTCAGACTCGTCAGCTTGTAGCACATATGCTCCAGCAGGAAATGCAGAAATGCAGGCTGACTGATGTAATGCTGATTAAGAGCTGAATAGCTGATTCCAATCAAAATGGCGGGTCTTACACATTCTACTGTCGTACTCGCCTTATTCTTCGTCACCAGCTCCACATCTCCTATCAAGCTGAGTGGATCATTGAACCGGAGGGCAAGAGACTTTCCATTTGACATGGTCGTATAGACTTTAAGCCTGCCCTGTACCAGGAAGAACAAATGGTCGATCTCGTCGCCGCTCGAGCACACCCGATCTCCATGCATAAGCTCATACAGCTTCATATCGTGAATATTTACAGTGTTCAGCAGTATATCCAGCTCATATGTTTGGATAAACCTCATTAGCAAATCTTCATTATGCAAAAGTTTCAAATTCCAGAAGCTCCTCTCGTTATATATGTGGATTAACGATTACCATCCAATTTTTGTTAATCATGCAGGCAAACGCCCTTTCTTCGGCTAGAAGCCCAGGTACAAGGTACTTATGAACTCGTTCTCCCGTACATTATGCTAAAAATAAAATCGGGACGCATGAGTGAACAGTACCCAAAGAGGTGAGCGATGTGCCTATCAAAAACGGTAAACAGTACATTGAACGAATCGATCGCCAACATATTAACTTATGGTATAATGGCGAACGAGTTAATGGTCCATTATCTAAGCATCCCGTATTTAGTGGACTCATGCAAACGCAGGCCAAGTTGTATGACATGCAGTGTGATGACAAATATAAAGATCAAATGACTTATTTATCTCCAGACACGGGTGAGTCCGTGGGTCTATCGTATCTACCGCCAAAAAGCTTGGAAGATTTGCAGAAACGAAGAAAGATGATTGAGCTATGGTCAAGGGAGCATCATGGTTTTCTTGGAAGATCACCAGATTACATGAATACAGCGATGATGTCCTTCTATACCGCCGCACATACGCTGGAGGAGCATAACCCCGCATTTGCTCAAAACTTAAGAGATTACTATGCCTATTGCAGAGATCACGACATAACTTTATCCCACGCCTTTATTCAGCCTCCTGCTAGCAAATGGTCCGGTCAAATCGATCAGTTCGAGGATTCCATCGCTGCAAAAGTTGAAGAAATTACCGAGGAAGGTTACGTCGTCAGCGGAGCCTTTATGATGGCAACGCAAGGACCAACCTGTGACGAGATGATTGTCTTCCCTACCCCTTCTCTTGCTCCTGAGGATGAAGTGAACCCTTATGCATTTGCTTTTGCCGTTCCAAATACTCTTGAGGGAATGACCTTTATTTGTCGCGAAAGTCATGCATCAGAATCATCCTATGATCATCCACTGAGCTCAAGATTCGAGGAGATGGATACACTAGTTATTTTTGACAGGGTATTGGTACCGCATAACCGCATGTTCTATTATGGGGATGAAACCTTTGGCTTCAGGCTCTTTCATGATGGCCACTTTCATACCCATATTGGACATCAAATTATATCACGTTACATTGCCAAAACTGAATTTCTTCTGGGTTTATTTGAGGCCTTGGCAGATGAACAAAATGTTGGGCTGGAGCCTCTTTCTGTTGCCAATGTTTCAAAAATCATGACCATGCTGGAGAACTTCAAAGCACTGAGACTTGCTTCTGAAACTTCTGCCGAGCTGGATGAACAGGGAATCCTGATCCCTTCAAGCAGTCCACTTCTCGCTGCGAGCGTTCAGTTTCCTCCATTTTATCTTGAAGTAATCAATATGCTCCAATTGCTTGGATCCAGCGGCATCATTATGTCCCCTATGAAAAATGATCTTTCATCAGAACCAAGTCTATATGTGAATCAATATTTAAAAGGCCTCACAACGGAGGCCAAGGATCGTATTGCATTATTCAGGCTGGTTTGGGAGCTTACTGTCGGCCCATTTGGAGGAAGACAAAGCCAATTTGAACGCTTCTTTTTTGGAAGCGCCCAAACGGTTCACATTCGTATGTACAACAGCTATGATAATCATGAAGATTATCGCCAGCTGATTCATAACTTTCTAGCTAATCGAGATACATGATCTCGGAGCTGTTAATTGACTTTGCTTGGGGCGTCGTATAGCGGAATATCCGACGCTCCAACTGTATCGAGACATAGAGGGGTAACGAGCTTGACATAATCCAATGCCTCATCATATCTGTGCTTATCCGGGATTAACGTTATCTTGCGCCGGTCCAGCAAACAATTGACTTCGATTCGTTCCGGAATACATCCAAAAGCATGGTGGCAGAATACAATCATCATGTTTTGGTATGCCCGAATGACTTCTTCGTGATAATTGACAATATATTTTTGGATATAGAGCCCTTTCCGCACCATACGATCAGGCTGCCATGCCACCTGGAAGATAACAGACAGGTCCATATTTAAGTCTGATATACAAGCTTTGTGCTCTTCATACAGCAGGACAGGCTGTAACAGCTCCGTATGCTGTGTTAGCAGTCGGACAAGCTCATCGGTTACTCCCCATTTCACATTCCAAAAATGATCGCTGGATTCAAAACCTGTAGCATGTTTAGGCCATCTTTTCTCTAGCAAATACTGAATGGGTACTTCTCTGCGAACCTCCGGAGTCAAGCTGTAGTAATCATTAATGGTATGACTGACAGCATACTGAACCCGATGTCTCCATTCCAGGCTCTGCTGCTTGCCCTTGGCTAAATTTCTTAGTCGGTTAAGGGATCTTTCAGACCATAACATTTCCTCCAGCTTATAATCTGTTAATATCCTCTTATGTGGTATCGCTTCAGAAGGTCTCTCCATTGATATCTCTCTCCTTCTCCCTTAAGCTCTTCTCCATTTATGCCTCTGTCTAGTTATAATCTGAATCAATTTCACAAATTAGGATACATGTGCTAAAATTCCGGCAAACCGCTCACCCAGCGCCCTGCAGTCCTTCTTCTCCTCGTCCAGCGGGCTGTACTCTATTTTTAGTGAAGGCTCCGTAACAATGGCTCCACGCTCCTTAAGCTTGGCTTCAGCCGTATCTACAGCGCCGCAGAACAAGTCATAGGATGTATCTCCGCTTCCAAACAAGGCTACTTTATAGCCGCTCAGATCCACTTCGTCCAGTTCATCATAAAAATCAAGGAACTCATCCGGCAGATCTCCGTCTCCCCAGGTGTATAGACCGATCATGGTGCCATCGTAATTCAGCATTTCATCGGCGTTACAATTCTCCGCTGATTTCAGTACAGCTGTATGACCTGCATTCTGTACTCCTTCTGCAATAAGCTCCGCAATTTCTTCTGTATTCCCTGTTAAACTTGCATATACGATTAAGATGTTTGCCATCGCTAATTATCCCTCATTTACTTTTGATATGGAACCATCATATTTGATAATGATTCTCATTGTCAACAGTAAATGAACGACAGCCTGATCCGCTATCCTGCGACAAATGAATGAAAATCGTGTATTCTGCTGAAATTTCCGACACAAAATAAGCCGCTTTCTCTAAAGAGAAAACGGCTCAACCTTTCTATACTAAGTTCTATATTAATACAGGCTTGTCACAACACTATCTATACGCGTTCAGCGGTCATTTTTTGTTCTTTCGTCAGCAAAGGCTCAAATTCATATACCCAGGTTCCATTCTCCGCAACCTTGATCTTTACCAGTCCCTTTTTTCGCAAGCTGGCTATAATGTGTTCTGCTTCCTTGCTGTGAAGGTCCGTGTAGAGCGATATTTCAGATATCGTTAATAAATACTCATGCTTCATCGCGAGCTTCATAAGCTCCTTTTCAAGGGCAAGCTCCCGTCTCTTCTTCATTGAAGAGAGCTCATACAGGCCGTAAGCTAGCGGTGCAGCACCGAATAGCACAAATCCGAGATCGAATCCGGATTGCATCGAAACAAATGAGTATGTATACAACACGATGGAGAATATACCAAGGGCGACAAGAGTTACTGCGATCCATGTTCTGCTATTACTCATCATCAAACCTCCCTTCTCTTACTTTACCCCAAAAGAGGTGATTAAGCACATTTCCAATGAATCAAAATCCTTTTGAATTCCAGCTCAAGCTAATATAACGCAAAAAACGGGGAATACTGGCATGAAAACACGTAATTGTTGTACAATAGTACCTAATTGTAATTATAGCAATTCGTAAATATAAGATGAAAATGAACTTGAAGGATGGATTATTACATGTACGCATCACAGCAATGGAAAGACTATGAACTCATAGATACAGGCGGCGGGGAGAAGCTTGAGCGCTGGGGAGATATTATTCTCCGCAGACCCGATCCGCAGATCATCTGGCCGCTTGAGAAGGAAACTGGAGCCTGGAGAAACGTCCATGGCCACTATCATCGCAGCTCCTCCGGCGGAGGTAATTGGGATATGAAAAAGCCCATCCCCGAACGCTGGACAATCTCTTATGAAGAGCTCAAATTCTACATTAAGCCAACCAATTTCAAGCATACGGGCTTATTTCCCGAACAAGCAGCGAACTGGAGCTGGATGATCGACAAGATTCAAAATGCCGGCAGACCGATCTCGGTACTGAATCTGTTCGCTTATACCGGTGGTGCCACTGTAGCTAGTGCCTACGCTGGTGCCAGCGTTGTACACGTTGATGCAGCGAAGGGCATGGTTCAATGGGCTAAGGAGAATGTACAGCTCTCTGGACTTGGCGACCGGCCTGTCCGTTATATAACAGACGATGTATTCAAATTCGTTCAACGCGAGCATCGCCGAGGTAATCGCTACGACGCAATCATTATGGATCCTCCATCCTATGGACGTGGACCGAATGGCGAGACTTGGAAGCTGGAGCAGAACCTCTACCCATTCCTGGAATCATGCACAGGCATTCTGACGGATAACCCCCTGTTTGTTCTCATTAATTCGTATACAACAGGAATCTCACCAACCGTGCTGTCTAATATGTTAACGATGACGATGCAAAATAAATACGGCGGTAAAATTTCATCTGGTGAGATCGGGCTTCCGATTACAGCATCCAATATGATGCTGCCTTGTGGAATCTTGGGTCGCTGGGAGTCTTGATCCGATGAGTGATTCACAGCCGCTATCTATATTATACGAGGACAACCACCTGCTTGGTGTCGAAAAAATCGTCAATGTGCCAACACAGGCCGATGCATCCGGTGATATGGACATGTTGTCCATTCTCAAAGAGGATATTAAAGTCCGATTCTCAAAGCCGGGAAATGTATATCTTGGCCTCGTTCACCGTCTGGATCGACCTGTTGGAGGAGCTATGATCTTTGCTAAAACTTCAAAAGCTGCATCCAGGCTATCGGATGCGGTCAGAACCCGAAAGTTTGAGAAGACTTATATGGCTGTTGTTCACGGAACTCCTCCTGCCAAGCAGGGTAGACTTACGCATACACTGCTGAAGAACGAGAAGACAAACATCGTATCTGTTGTGCCGGAAGGTACGCCTGGCGGAAAGAATGCGATCTTGGATTATTACGTGCTGGGACAGACAGACAAGCTGTCACTCGTTCAGGTAGTACTGCATACAGGGAGATCGCACCAGATACGAGTTCAATGTCTGGCAATGGGCTGTCCCTTATATGGAGACCAAAAATATGGAGCGGAATTAAACAAGCCAGGACAACAGCTCGCGCTTTGGTCCGTGTCCGTTGGCTTTCCTCATCCCGTAACGAAGGAACACGTGCAGCTGATTTCCGTTCCGCCCCGCAAATTTCCATGGAGCGAATGGCCTGAACCATTGTATAAAAGTGCAGCGACTCAGCCTTTCGTATAAAATATGCATATACGTAAAAATCCCGATCTGCAATTCAAGCAGATCGGGATTTTTATATTATTAAATCAATTTCATAATAACTTTAGCTGCTGATTCATGAAATTGATTCATCTAATTATTTGTTATCACTAGTGCTAACTTCTGCCACCTTCATAGCCACGCCTTTTGCATCCTTCGGTACAGATCTCTTAATAAAGAAGGCGAGTACCAGTGCCACTACGGTAACCCATGTAGCAATAATAAACGAGAAGTTAATACCGTTGATTTGCGCATCATTTGCTAGTTGAAGCATGGCAGCTTGATCCTGTGGATTAATATCTGCCATATGCGTATCCACATAATGAGTCGTACGGTTACTGAATATGGTGATGAAAATAGCCGTTCCGATGGCTCCGAATACGGTACGCAGTGTATTTAGCATCACCGTTCCGTGAGCATTCAAATTTTGAGGTATATCATTCAAGGCAGCGGTTTGAACCGGCATCATGAGAAGTGACATACCGAACATCCGGAGCGTATACACGATAATTAGCTGTGTATAAGACGTATCCATTGTTAACGTGCTGAATTCCCATGTTGTTATGATCGTAATAATCAGACCGATAATGCTAAGCCATTTTGCTCCAAATTTATCGAACAAGGAGCCCGTAATAGGAGACATAATACCCATAACGATTGCACCTGGAAGCATCAGCAGCCCGGAATCAAGAGCACTGATTCCACGAATCGTTTGCAAATAAATCGGCAGGAGAATCATACCTGAGAACATGGCCATCGTTACGACGATGAGAACCGCTGTATTCAGCGTATACATTGGGTTCTTGAACACTCTGAACTCGAGTAATGGAACATCCATCTTGAATTGACGCAGTACAAACAGCAGCAAGGATACACCACCTACAACTAGGCAAGTAATAACGATCGGATCGTTCCAGCCGTTAGATCCCGCATCACTGAAGCCATACAACAGTCCGCCAAAACCGATCGTTGATAAAATTACCGAAGTAATATCGAGCGTCGGATTGGACACTTCTGTAACATTTTTAACAAACTTCATTCCGACAAGCACCGCGATCGCAGCAATTGGAAGAATAATATAGAATAGCAATTTCCAGCTGTCGAAGGTTTGGACGACCCATCCAGATAATGTAGGGCCAATTGCCGGAGCCAGAATCATCGCAATACCGATCATACCCATTGCGCGTCCGCGCTGTTCAATCGGGAAAATATTAAGGATAACAACAGATAACAGCGGCATGATCACACCTGCACCTGCTGCCTGAACAACGCGCCCAGTCATAAGGACAGCAAAGGTAGGGCTAAGTGCACACAGCAAAGTACCTAGTGTAAATAAAGTCATACCGGTAATAAAAATTTGTCTAGTCGTAAACTTCGCCATCAAATACGCAGTAATGGGAATCAGAACGCCGTTTACAAGCATAAAGCCAGTGGATAACCATTGGACTGTGGTTGCACCTACGCTGAGGTCCTCCATAATTTTAGGCAAAGCAACGTTAAGTAATGTTTGGTTCAAAAAGGCAACAAACGCACCCAGCAGCATCGCAAATAAGATTGGACCTTTTTTGAATTCGATCGTCTTTCCAGACTGATTTGCAGCAATACTACTCATATTAATCAATCATCTCTCTTTCTCCATCTTTTCAAGCATCAAGGAATGAATACGAAGCAAATTGTCGATATCTTCCCTCGGTAAATCCATCATATGAGATACTTTTGACATCCATAGCTCATAGACTCTCTTCTGCACTTCTCTCCCTTTCACCGTAACCTGAAGCTCCAAAGACCTCCGATCATGAAGGCATCTGTCTCTCTCCACGAGTTCAGCCTTAACAAGACGGTCAACGACACCGCTCGTTGTACTGCTTCCCATATGGCAGAGCTCCGCTAATTCAGCCAACCCAATGTTAGGATGCTCAATTAGGATAGATAATACCAGCATTTGAATACGGGTAATCTCCATCTCCTCTTCCTGTTTCCAGAATAGTCGATGAAAGCTCTGGTTCACCTGACGAAAGGACGAGAATATCTGATACATCTCATCGTATTCGAGCATGATACTCACCTTTGCTACAAAATAATTATTTTATAAAATATTTCGTATACGAAATATAAGGAGTACAAAGTAATATTATAGACCGTTTTAAAAAATAGTCAACACCTTCTATATGTAATTATTTTCTTATCAATTATATTGCCCAAACAAAAAAGGAATACGCAGCGCGTATCCCATTAGAAGGATAAACCAATTCATCTTTATCAAGAAGTTTGCTTGGTTGGGGAGCTTTGGGAAGTGATCTTGGTCAGCAGGTAGACAAGCAGCTGTTGATTATGCGAAGAAATTTTGCCAAGTGTCCCGCTAATAAAATCTTCACGGATAATCATTCCGCGCTGTGCCTCTTGTTTTCCTCTCTCTGTTAATGTGACCCATACAATTCGGCGATCGCGATCGTCCCTGCTGCGAAGTATAAGCTCATTCTTCTCCATACGATCGAGCAGCATCGTTATAGCTGCAGGTGTTGTAGACAGATAAGGAATGAATTCGGACGGCTTCATACGGGGTTGCTCGGATAGCAGTTCAAGCACCGTCAGCTGAGCCTCAGTTAATGCAGGAGCAAGGGCCTGATCCATATGGGCTTTGTAGTCCTTCGTCAGCCTTGCCCATAGTTTAGCGAATTCAGAAGAATGCATCTGTTCTTCTCCCCTCTCTTGTAGAGATTAAGTGCTTGCTTTAGTCATTAACTATTTAGCTGATGAATCATTTCGCTCTTTTTGATGCAATTCCTGCCCCATTTCGGCGACTCGACCGGTATCGACGAAGGTTCTTATTCTTTGCATTGTAACGTCAAAAAAAGCCCCTGATGCCGTTTTCTGGCGTATCAGAGGCTCTTATGACATAATTTAGGATGTCGAATCAACCGCCCGATTATCTATGACCCGTACAATCGAGTCATTCTTCTCTACGCTGACCAGCGCTTTGCCTGTACTTCTCTTATCAGAGATCGGTGCCGATTCTGTAGAAAATCCTAGCATTTTGCCTTGTTCTGTCAACGCGATCAGCTGCAGTGGCTCTTTGACATGGTATGCAGCGACGATTTGGCTGCCATTCGGCTTGACACGTTTGCCTTCCTTGAATTCAAAGGTGGCAACACCTTTACCGCCGCGGGATTGCAGCGGATAATCAAGCAGAAGGGATCTCTTTCCATAACCAAGATCCGTTATGGTAAAGATTTCTCCTTCATCCTCATCAACCCATACAGCCGTGACAAGCTCATCCTCGTCTTTTAATTGTATCCCTTTCACACCGCCGGATACACGGCCCATTGGGTTCACTTCATCCTCCAGGAATCTTACACTTTGTCCCAGCTTGGAGATAAGCAGAATGTGCCTTCCTCCCGTACTGAGATGAACACGGATAACCTCATCATTTGCACCGACCTTGCATGCGGCAACTGCCGAAGAACGCTTGGTCACATAATCTTTTAATGCAGTTCGCTTGATCTGCCCTCTCCGTGTTACGAAGACGAGACTTGCCTCTTCTTGCTCGAAGCTGCGTACCGGTATGATGCTGACAACTCGATCTTCCTTCGATAATGGAATAACGTTAACGATCGCAGTCCCCGGATCCTTCCATTTGAATTCCGGCACCTGATGGACTGGCAGAAGGTAATATTGTCCCCGCTGTGTAAACACAAGCAAATTATCCAGCGTATTTACATCATAATACGAAGAGATGACATCACCTTCAATCACACCCGAGCTGCTCCGGTCTCCTCCTGAACGGGTAAAGGAAAGCATACTTGTGCGCTTGATGTATCCTTCGTTGGACAACGTCACGAGCACGTCCTCCGAATTGACGAGAACCTCAAGGTTAACCTTCAGCTCCTCTACCTCTTCCTGAATGGCAGAACGGCGTTCTATGCCGTACTTCTCACGGATCTCCTTAAGCTCCTTTCGAATGATACTGATGAGCTTCCGATCACTTTCGAGAATACTCCGAAGCTCGGCGACTTTCTTCTGGATCTCATCCAGCTCTTTTTGCAGCGTAGTGATCTCCAGATTCGTTAGACGATACAGCTGTAACGTAAGAATGGAGTCTGCCTGCCGCTCGGTAAAGCCAAACATCCATTCCAGATTGTTCTGGGCATCCTGGCGATTCTTGGATGCTTTAATGGCAGCAATAACTTCATCCAGAATGTTAAGCGCTTTGACAAGTCCTTCCAGAACATGAGCCCGATCCTCGGCTTTCTCGAGATCGTATTGCGTTCGGTGAGTGACAACCTCACGCTGATGCGCAATATAAGCTTCAAGTATCGGCTTAAGCCCAAGCTGATGAGGTGCTTTATTCACGATCGCCACCATATTGGAGTTATACGTGACTTGAAGATCGGTTTTTTTGAGCAAATAGTTAAGAATTCCTTGGGCATCTGCTTCTTTTTTGAGCTCAACGACAATACGCAAGCCTTCACGCCCGCTCTCATCTCGCACCTCAGCAATGCCCTCGATCTTCTTCTCCAGGCGAATCGTTTCCATCGCAGTAACCAACCGTGACTTAACGACCTGATAAGGAATTTCGGTAATGACGATCTGCTGCTTACCGCCCCGCAAATTTTCAATTTCCGTCTTGGAACGAATATAGATGCGGCCCTTACCCGTACGATAGGCGTCCAGAATTCCACTTCCACCCATAATGATGCCGCCTGTTGGAAAGTCCGGTCCTTTGATAAAGGTCATAATTTCTTCAAGAGAGATGGAAGGCTTCTCCATCACAGCAATACACGCGTCAATTACTTCTCTTAAATTATGTGTTGGAATCTCTGTAGCGAAGCCGGACGAGATCCCGCTTGCCCCGTTCACAAGCAGATTCGGAAAACGAGATGGGAGAACGACCGGTTCTTTGGCCGTGTTATCGAAATTGTCTTTAAATAGAACCGTACGCTTCTCAATGTCGCGCAGAATTTCCATTGCAATCGGTGACAAGCGTGCTTCGGTATAGCGCATTGCTGCCGCTGGATCATCATCCTGAGAACCCCAGTTTCCATGTCCATCGATAAGCACATGTCCCATCTTCCAAGGCTGCGCCATACGCACCATTCCCTCATAGATGGAGGAATCCCCGTGGGGATGATAATTACCCATCACATCACCAACGGTTTTTGCAGATTTGCGGTACGGTTTGTCAGGCGTATTGTTTGAATCGTACATGGCATACAAGATACGACGCTGAACGGGCTTGAGCCCATCACGCACATCAGGTATCGCCCGATCCTGAATAATGTATTTAGAATAACGACCGAATCGATCGCCTACAACTTCTTCTAGAAATGCTGGTAAAAACTGTTCAGATAAACTCATTCAAAGCACCTTCTATTCTTCGTACTCTGTAAAATCTACGTTCTCAACGATCCAGCGCTTACGCGGATCAACCTTATCACCCATCAAAGTGGTTACTCTTCTTTCGGCCTTGGCTGCATCTTCAATCTTCACCTGCAGTAAGGTACGGGTATCCGGATCCATCGTCGTTTCCCACAGCTGCTCTGGATTCATCTCGCCCAGACCTTTATAACGCTGTAACTCGTAATTTTTGCCGAATTCCTTAACATAAATTTGCAGCTGATCCTCCGTAAACGCATAACGGACCGTTTCAAGCTTACCTGTCTTCCGGCTGATCTTATAGAGAGGAGGCTGCGCAATATACACCTTCCCTGCATCAATAAGCGGCTTCATATAGCGATAAAAGAAGGTTAGTAGTAATACCTGGATATGAGCGCCATCTGTATCCGCATCCGTCATAATAATGATCTTGGAGTAATTGCTGTCTTCGACAGCAAACTCAGTGCCGATTCCTGCACCGATGGCAGACATAATTGCCCGGTATTCTTCGTTCTTCATAATATCGGCCAGCTTTGCCTTCTCCGGATTCATCGGCTTGCCTTTGAGCGGCAGAATGGCCTGAATCTTGGAATCGCGCCCTTGCTTCGCTGAGCCGCCTGCGGAATCACCTTCAACGATGAACAGCTCATTCCGAGAGTAATCTTTGGACTGTGCCGGTGTCAGCTTCCCGCCCAGATTAGAGCTTTCACTCCGTTTCTTGCCGGATCGCATATCATCTCTGGCTTTACGCGCCGCTTCTCTCGCTTTCGAAGCCTGAACTGCCTTCTTGATCAAGGTCTGTGCAACCTGCGGATTCTCTTCGAGAAAACGCTGCATGCTCTCGGTAACGACTTGATCCACTGTACTGCGCGCTGACGCACTGCCAAGCTGATCTTTAGTCTGGCCGACAAACTCCACTTCAGACATTTTAACACTGATGACTGCCATCATGCCTTCACGCAGATCGTTTCCTTCCAGATTTTTGTCTTTTTCCTTAATCATGCTCGTACGTCTTGCGTATTCATTCATGATTCGCGTATATGCCGTCTTGAAGCCTGTTTCATGTGTTCCGCCGCCGCGTGTAGGTATAGAGTTAACGAACGATACAATCGTTTCGGTATATCCCGCATTATACTGGATCGCAATTTCGACTTCGATGTCCTCTTTTTCCGCATTAAAATGGATAACATCTGTCAGTAGATCCTTGCCTTCATTCAGATAGGCTACGAATTGACTTGCACCGCCTTCGTAATAATACTCGTCTTGATTGCCGCTGCGCTCATCCTTGAGCACTATTCTCAGCCCAGAGTTCAGGAATGCAATCTCCTGCAAACGATCAGCCAGTGTCTCGTAGCTAAGAGCAATACCGGATTTAAAAACTTTGATGTCCGGCTTGAATCTTACCTTGGTCCCGGTTTGCCGTGTATTACCGATAACTTCAAGACCTGTAACCGGCTCCCCGACATGCTCGGTTCCCTTCTTATCTACCCAGTATTCAAAGCGCTGCCGGTGAATCTTACCCTCTCGATAAATTTCCACCTCGAGAAACTCGGATAAAGCGTTCGTTACCGAGGCACCAACACCATGGAGTCCACCGGATTTTTTGTAACCGCCTCCGCCAAACTTGCCGCCTGCGTGCAGTATCGTATACACGACCTGGGGTGTAGGAATACCTGTCTTGTGCATCCCAGTCGGAATGCCTCGTCCATTATCCTGCACCGTAACAGATGCGTCTTTATGTAGCGTAATTTCAATCTTGTCACAGTATTTTGCTAAATGCTCATCGACAGCGTTGTCGACAATTTCCCAGACTAAATGATGTAAGCCAGAGCTACTTGTGCTGCCAATGTACATACCCGGTCTTTTTCGTACAGCGACAAGTCCCTCCAGCACTTGAATGTCGTCTGCTCCATAGCCGTTATTCCCGGATACGTCAGCAGATAGATCCATCTCTTGGGTCATGAATGCTCCCCCTCTTATGCCTTCACTCTTCATGAATGATCACACTTTTAAAATATATTTAGATAAATAAATCAATTTCATAATACCTTTAGCTGCTTCAATCAAAGGTATATATAGCTTCAAAATCACCGTTTTAATGATTTATGAAATTGATAGAGATAAAGAACGAATAAAGTTGTCTTCAAGCTATGCTGTTCTCAGCTTAAAAATGCAAACAGATGTTTCTTATCCTTGTCCATTTTAATTCAAGATATCCCGTTTCGTAAAGACAAGGAATGAAACAACAAGCGAACTTATCCCCCATATGCTCAGCACACAGAGCGAAAATAGAAGCGTCATGCCTTCTATTGGCGGCAAATTTCCGGCCAAATAGCCGGTCAGATTCAAATTTACCATGAATAAATATTTTGCGCTGTCCCAAGAGGCGGCCATATTCGTCAATATTGTGCCGGCGATCAGTGCGGCCATCATAATAACGATGCTTGCGGATGTGCTTCTTACCAGCGTAGACACCATAAAGGACAGCACTGCCACAATGATACTAACAAACCATATTAATCCGGACTGCATCAGCAGATACTCCCACTGCTCCACTGCATGCACTTTGCTCATATCCACATCAGAGCCATTAATCTGAAAACCGGTAAAAATGGGGAAGGTAAAGCCCTTAAATCCGAAAAACAGACCTGAAATAAAATAACAAATGATAAATACGGCAAGAACAATAAGAGATACAAACATCAGCAGTGTGATTAGTTTGCTCAGCAGTATTTTCCACCGCTTGACAGGCCTTGTCAGCAGCATCTTAATCGTCCCTGTCGTCCTCTCGCCGGACACGAGATCAGAAGCCATGGCGACCACGAGCAAAGGTATAAACAAATTGATAGAATTGTTCATGAACTCTCTTGTAAACGTGACACCGCTCGGTTCATTCGGATTAATATCGTGATCCAAATAGTACTGAAGCTGTTGAATGTATATTCGCCGATATTGCTTCCACTCTTCCGGCACACGATCACTGCCTAGTGAATTCTGATTATCCGTGATTGCCTGCTGCATTTCAAGCCGCCAGTCCTGTCCGAACTTTTCACGTTTTGTTTCAGCTTCTCTCATCTGAGCATAGGTAAACATCGGTGTTAGTACGACTAATACTAGCAGAATGACATAAAACCTCTTTTTCTTGATCATTTTGATGACTTCATTACGAACAAGAGGCAGCACACTATTCAAAACAATTCACCTTCTGTCATCTTCAAAAATAATTGTTCGAGCGTAGGATTGACTTTCTGTACACCTTCTACCTGTATTCCGGCACGAACCATGGTTTTTACCATATCGGGAATTAGGCTTTCGGGCATTTCAGTGATAATGGCGTTATTACCGAGGCTCGCCGTCAAAGTATCGTCCAGCATACTTGCATCCTCCAGCTCTCTTACCTGTGAATGGCTGAGAAGCCAGCGAACTCCTTCTTCCCTTGGAGATAAATGCCAGATCGTGATATTGCTGTGATCCTCAATAAGCTCATCGACCTTGCCTACCGTGAGGATCTCTCCGTTACTTATAATCGCAACTCTATCACACATGAGCTGGATCTCACTAAGCAGATGGCTGCTGACAAACACCGCAAGTCCTTCATCCGCAAGCTTGCGTATAAAAGCCCTGAGCTCCTTGATCCCCTTTGGATCAAGGCCATTGGTCGGCTCATCCAGAATTAACAGCTTTGGATTACCAAGAAGGGCCTGGGCAATCCCCAGCCGCTGTCTCATGCCAAGAGAATATGTACTGACTTTCTCATGAATTCGCTGATCAAGACCCACAATCTCGGTTACTTCATTAATGCGTTCTTCAGCAATACCTGGCTGCATTCTCGCAAAATGCTCTAAATTTTCATAACCGGTCAAATAGGAGTACATTTCCGGATTCTCCACGATGGAGCCTACATATTTCAGCGCTTGCTCCGGCTGTCGATGCACGGGATAGCCGCATACACTCACAACACCCTCCGTGGGCTTGATCAAGTCAACGAGCATGCGGATCGTCGTTGTCTTTCCCGCTCCATTGGGACCTAGAAAGCCGAATACTTCTCCAGCACGAACTTCAAATGAAACATCCTTGATGATCCACTTTTTCTTGATTCTCTTCTTTAAGTGCTCAACTGACAACACAATCTCTCTTGAATTACTCGTCATCTGTCTTCACCCTCTGACCATGTACATCGTGAATTCCCAGCACTTCAATGATCCGTTCTGCGATTTCCTCATATCCCTGTGCATTTGGATGAAAATGATCGGAAGACAGCAATTGCGGAACACTATGCTCAAATAGATCAAACGTTTCCGCCATCATCATCTGATCGTCTGTATTAATAAGCTGCAGCGCCTGACTATTCCAAGCCGACACCACTGTATTGCCCAGCAGCTTCATATCAGGCAAATCATTGAAAGGATTATATAACCCTACATATACAATCCAGGCTTCTGGATTAATCTCTGCAATTTTTCGTAAAATTTCTTTGAGATTAGTCGTTCCACCCGGCAAAGTTTCATACAGCTCTTCAGCATCAGGCAGCTCTGCCGCGCCCTCTTCATACGCCTGAGCTGCCTTGAATAAGTCATTGCCTCCAATAGACAGCAGAATTAAATTAGATTGCTTTAAAACATACTGTACTCCCGTCTCATCGAGCTGCGGCAGCAGCCCTTCTGTAGTCAATCCATTAATAGCTAGATTGGCCGTAACTCGAACCTCATTCTCTTCATCCTGCAGCATTCCGACGACACGACGAATAAAGCCTTTTCCATCGTCATCTCCGGTTCCCTTCGCCAGAGAATCTCCAATGGCTGCCACTTTTATTTCTTTACTTTGCTCCATTGGCGCTGCCAAGGGCACTTCACGATCTGCCCCTTCATCTTCCATAAGTACGGTATTCCCTGATGGAGCGATAATATCCTGCACCGCAAGGACAAAACCGGTGATAAGAACGATGGTTACTATAATCGAAGTCGTACTTACAATTGCCCATATTTTTGTTGAAGATTTCACAAGGACCTTCCCTCCACAACAATTTATTCATAAAATTTCTGGTAAAAGTACGAAATGAGGTTTTATGTAAAATCCGGATTATTAGGATCGTCCAATTTGACTCTAAACTTACAACCCGATAATGAATAATTTCATATTGTAAAATGGGTTCTCATGATAAACATAAAACTTCAGGCCTCCATTTGCAAATAATGTCCAAAAAAAAGAACCTCCAGTTACGGAGATCCCAAAACAACAGCATAATATGTTTGCACCTAAAAAATATGGCATTTTGCTTGAGATGACTTAAGGGTCATTTAAAGCCTTACTAACTAAAGCAACTTCATAATTCCTTGTTCATGGGTTATGAAATTAGATTCAACAATAACTTATTTTCCGACAAATTCCTGAGCCCAGTAGCCATTCACATACCCTACACCAATAAGTGTAAAGTTTTTGTTCATGATGTTGGCTTTGTGTCCAGGACTGTTCATCCATGCTTTAACTACTTCAGCAGGTGTTTTTTGCCCTTTGGCAATGTTCTCACCAGCGTAGCTGTAGCTGATACCGAAAGTCTTCATCATATCGAATGGAGAACCGTAAGTTGGAGATGTGTGACTGAAGTAATTGTTGTCACTCATGTCCTTCGCTTTCGCTACGGCCATTTTTGTCAGATTCGTATGAATTGTAAGCGGTTTGAGACCGCCTGCTGCACGTTCCTTGTTAACCAAAGCAACAACTTCCTTCGCATATGCGGATACAACAGAGCTGGAGTCTGTAGAAGTGTTACCAGAGTTAGAGTTGGAACCACTATTAGATCCCGTATTTGAACCAGTGTTAGATCCGGAGTTAGAACCGTTGCTAGACCCTGTTTCAGATCCAGTATTCGAACCTGCGTTAGATCCTGTATCCGGTTTTTGAGTTGTGTTACCACCAACGGTAATGACTTTCCCGCCGATCGTAATCGTATTACCGTCAACCTTCACCTCATGACCATTTTCCTTAAGGAAATCTAAAATGGATTGCTGATAGCTTTCGAGCTTATCCTTAGCTGGAGAAGCGGAAGCTACACCCGCGCCTGGCAGAAGCATTCCTGCTGCAAGAACTGCACTCAAACTACCAGCGATGACAGTTTTCTTAATAGACGATCTCTTCAAAAATATCAGCTCCTAAGTATTAAATATTACAATTTTGTAACTGGTATGCTTAGGATTATAACAGCACTTTCGACATTTGTTAACCCATAAATTTTGGAAAAGATTAAATTTACGTAACCAAAATGTAATAATTTCGACAGCTAGTTTCAATTTTACTAGTTTTCTATCTCTTCACTTTATAGATTCGATCTGCGTAAAGTGCGAAAACAAAAAAACCTAACGATCCGTGATCGTTAGGTTGAGTTAGCAGTGTCTTATTAGGGACCTGCCTGACATATAAAATAATCTATTTGGATTACAGCTTCTTGCTGAACCGGTATCCATGTTTCGTAAAGCCAAGATGCTCATAAAAACTGTAAGACGGCTTATGCTGTTCTCGATTGCCTTCGATAATAAGCAGTTTCTGACTGCCGTGCTCGCTTGCCCAAGATTCCGCATGTTCCAAAAGTCTACGGCCAATACCTTCTCCTCTATGCGCTTTGCATACAATCAAAGATGTAATTTGTGCCGCTTGTTCTGGATCTGAATGCGATTGAACACACTGCAGACCTAGCATTCCTACAACCTCTCCATCCATTTCCGCCACCAGCATACAGGTATTATCATTCACCTGGGCAGATTCAATCCTCTCCCGCATAACTCCTGGCGTCGTTGGATAGCTGACCTCATGCATGAGATGTGTAACACACTCTGCATCCTGCTTCTCACATGAGCGAATGGTCAGAACTGGGGCTTCTACATTACTTAACATGGTTTACCTCCACTTTCAGCAAATTTGCGGCCTGTGTTGCCGTTTCGCGTGCTTCTTCTACACTGGTGGCTGCACTAAGTGCAACAGCCATTCTTCTTCCAACCTTCGTCTCAGGCTTACCAAAAATGCGAACCTGGGTACGAGGCAGGGCGAGTGCTTCCGGAACACCTTGAATCGTATAAGATGCTGTAATTTCATCTGCCTTCAGCGTTGCAGATGCGCCTGGTGTCAATAGTTCAACACCCGTCACCGGAAAACCGAGAACTGCTCTTACGTGAAGGGCAAATTCCGATAAATCTTGCGTAACCATCGTTACCATCCCTGTATCATGAGGCCGAGGAGAAACTTCACTGAATACGACCCCTTCTCTTGTCAAGAAGAGTTCTACGCCAAACAAACCATACCCACCAAGCTCATCGGTAATACGCTTAGCGATATGCTGTGCTTGGACCAACTGTTCCTCGTTCATGAAATGGGGCTGCCACGATTCTACATAATCTCCATCCTTCTGTATGTGTCCAATGGGGGGACAAAATACAGTACCAGATGAGGAACGAACCGTAAGCAGCGTGATCTCGCTCTCAAATTCAACAAAAGCTTCTACGATGACACGTGTTGCTATAGCCCTTGCTCCTTCTAGTGCAGCATTCCAGCTTGCTGATGCCTCCTCTGGAGCACGGCATACTGTTTGCCCCTTACCAGAAGAGCTCATGAGCGGTTTGACTACACAAGGCGTGCCGAGTTCTTGCACTGCCTTCTCTAGTTCTTCCAGACTATCAGCAAAACGATAAGCTGCCGTAGGCAAGCCCAGCTCTTCAGCTGCTAACCGGCGTATACCTTCACGATCCATCGTTAGTCTAGTTGCTCTTGCAGTAGGTACAACCCGAAATCCCTCTTGTTCAAGCTCCAGGAGTGCCTCTGTGGCAATCGCCTCGATCTCGGGAATGATAAAATCAGGCTGCTCCTTTCGAATCAAATCTTTTAGTGCTTCTGCGTTCAGCATGTCAATACAGTAGGACCTATGGGCGACCTGCATCGCAGGAGCATGGTCATAGCGATCGACAGCAATCGTCTCTACACCCAGTCTTTGTGCCTCTATAACGACTTCTTTGCCCAGTTCACCGCTGCCAAGCAGCAGCATTTTTTTGGTTTCTGCCGAAAAAGGAGCACCCCACATTTTCTCTCTAATCCCCCTACCTGAGAAATCTATATCTATTTCTCTATTTTCGGGGAACTTGAGACATAATGCAAGAGTGCTCGACTTATTTCTTGTGAATATTACATGGAAATTTTAAATTTCGCGAATAAAATTTACAAAAATCTGAACTGCGCTTCGATCAAACCATTGTAAATCCCTTGTTTTTGGATAAGCTGTTCATGATTTCCTTGTTCTTTAATTTCACCGTGATCAAGCACGATAATATTGTCCGCATTACGAATGGTGGACAAGCGATGGGCTACCATAAACGATGTTCTTCCTTCAAGCAATACCTTCAGCGCATCTTGAATCTTAAGCTCGGTTTCGGTATCAATGCTCGCTGTCGCTTCATCGAGTATGAGTATCCGAGGATCCGCAAGGAGTGCTCTGGCGAAGGACAGCAGCTGTCTCTGTCCCATGGAGAGAACGTTGCCTCGTTCCTCCACTTCCGTTTCGTAGCCTCCAGGCAGTTTCATGATGAATTCATGTGCATTGACGGCTTTGGCAGCTGCCTCGACTTCCTTATCTGTCGCATTCAATCGTCCGAACCTGATATTATCACGGATCGTGCCTGAGAATATAAACGTATCCTGCAGCACAATACCAATCTGACTGCGCAGGCTGCGGATCGTAATATCCCGAATGTTATAACCGTCAATGGTCAGCTTGCCCTCCGTTACATCATAGAAGCGGCTCAGCAGATTGATGATTGTACTCTTTCCTGATCCCGTATGACCAACTAGAGCGATCGACTGACCTGCCTGGACATCAAGGTCAATTCCCTTGAGAGCCTGCCGTCCCTTCTCATATTCAAATATGACGTTCTCAAACTTAATATTCCCTTGGATCGTCGGAATCGGCTTCGCTCCTGGTTTATCAGCAATGCCCGGCTCTTCATCCATGAATTCAAAAATGCGTTCAGAAGATGCCATCGCTACAAGAAGCTGATTGTACATTTGACCCAAGCGGTTAATCGGATCCCAGAAGTTGCCGACGTAGTTGGCAAAGGCAACAAGAAGCCCGATGGTTAGCTCTCCTTCTTGAATTAAATAAGCACCAAACCAGAACAAAATGAGGGAACCAACTCCGCCCGTAATTTCAATCAGTGGACCAAACGCTTGGTTCATCGTGGAAGCACGGTTCCAGGATTTACGGCTCGTCATGTTCATTTGATCAAAGAACTTCATGTTCTCTTCTTCTTGCGTGTAAGCTTGGGTTACACGAATGCCTTGAATAGATTCATTCAAGTGGGAGTTGATACGTGAGTTCTTCATACGCACGTCCTGCCATGCCCGCCGAATCTTCACCCGTAATTTCGTAGAAATAAAGAACATGAGCGGTACTGTTAGAACGACGGCAAGACCCAGCTTCCAGTTAATAAACATCAGAATAACAATAATTCCGACGAGCTGAACACAGTCAATCAGCAGATTGACTACCCCGTTCGTAAACAGATCCTGAAGCGAGTTAATGTCGTTTGTAATCCGGACCATAACCGAGCCCGCCGGCCGTTTATCAAAAAACGAGAAGGAAAGCTTCTGAATATGCTTGAACAGATCCGATCTTAGATCGTAAATTACCCGCTGACCAATGATATTCGTATATTTGATCCGGATTGTGGCTGCTACCCATTGGATAATATAGAGAAGCAGGATACCACCTGCGATCCAATACAGCAGCGTCAGACTCGGACTGCTTCCATCCGTCGGAGCGATCGCCCTGTCGATAGCCAGACTGGTAAGATAAGGAACGGTCAATTTTGTAATTGTTCCTAACACCATCATGACAATAACAATCGGAAGCAGCTGTTTGGCGTAAGGTTTCATGTAGGAAAAGAGTCGTGAAAACTGACCCCAGTTAAACGGTTTTTCAATGACTTCATCGTCCTGATAAACAAAGCGCTCCTGTGTTTTCTTCTCTTTCACACCGGGAATGTTTTGTTTTTCGACAGCTGCATCGTTACTCATGTGTCACCTGCTTTCCAGGCGCCCGTTTGATGCGGGCAATATGATCTGCGTATTGAATATGATATACATCTTGGTATTGTCCAGGAGAGCTGATGAGCTCTTCATGTGTGCCCCGCTGAACGACACGGCCTTCATTCAGCACAAGGATCTCATCCGCATGACGCAGCGAAGAGATACGATGGGCGATAATAAAGGTCGTTCTTCCCCGCATCACTTCCTGGAATCCGGACTGAATTTCATGCTCGGTCTCCATATCCACCGCGCTGGTTGCATCATCGAGGACAAGAATCTTCGGATTCAGCAGCAGCGCTCTTGCGATGGCGATCCGCTGTTTCTGTCCTCCGGACAGCCCCATTCCGCGCTCACCAACAACAGTATCGTAGCCTAACGGCATCTCCATGATGAAATCATGGGCTTTTGCCAGCTTGGATACACGAATAATTTCATCCATCGACACATCCTTCATGCCGTAGGCAATATTGTTTCGGATACTGGAGGAGAACAAGAAGGTTTCTTGAAAGACCGCCGCAATCTGACTGCGCAGGCTCTTGATATTCATATCATTAATGTCTATTCCATCAATCTTAATCGTTCCACTCGAAATGTTGTAGGCTCTCATAAGCAGCTGGATAATCGTCGATTTACCTGATCCGGTGCCTCCTAGAAACCCGACCACTGTTCCTGGAGGTGCATCCAGATTGATATCCACAACAGCAGGAATTTTGTTACCATAGGCAAACGTAACATGATCGAAGGTGACATGCCCTTTGACCTGCTCCGGCACCAGTGTAATAGGATCTTCTCCATCCTGTACGTCAATGGGCTGGTTTAGCAGCTCAAGCACGCGTTCACCAGATGCTTTGGACTGAGTATAGTTATTGATATGAAATCCGATGTTCCACATCGGTCCGATTATGTACCAAATTAAACTAAAGAAGGCAACAAGCTCACCTAGTGTCAGCTCCTGATGGATGACGAGTCTTCCTCCGATAACAAGCAGCAGAACAACACTGAGGGATGCCAGCAGCTCCATAACTGGGAAGAATTTGGCCCACAGTGAGGAGGCGAATATTTGATTCGATTTGTAGCGTTCGTTGCGAAGAGAGAACTTATCTACTTCGTAAGGCTCTCGGGCAAAGGATTTAACGGTACGTACTCCGGTAATGTTCTCTTGGACAGCGGTTGTCAGAGAGCTCATGGCCAGCCGCATTTCCTGAAATGCGGGGTGAATCTGGGTTTCAAATTTCAAGGCGACAATGACCAGTACAGGCATAAAAATGAGGGTAAGTAATGTCAGCTGCCAGTTGATGGAGATCATCATAACGGCTCCAAAGACTACCATAAGCACCATATTGAGAATCTGGGCAAATCCAAATCCAATAAAGTTACGAATTGCCTCCAAGTCTCCGGTTAACCGTGACATCAGGTCACCCGTCTTGGCCGTATCATAGTAACGGAAAGACAAGAATTGCAGCTTCTCATAGCATGCATTCCGCAGACGATAAGCCAGGTAGTTCCCTAGTCTTGCACCAAGAAATCCGTGTAAAAATTGAAATGATGCTTTGATGATTACTACACCTAGTACCGATAGGGCAAGCATGGGAACGTATTCATAATTCCCGGGGGTAATGACATCATCAATCAGCACGCGTAGAAGGTTCGGGTACACGAGCCCGAGTGCAGTGGCAATGGCCAAACACAGAATAGACATAAACATCAAATTCCGTTTAGACCAGAAGAAGCCCTGCAGCTGCCTGAGAACATCCATGTTTCTCCTCCTCAAAAATCTTACTCATCTTGTATAAAATCTTATGAACATTAATGAAGTTTATCACCGGCTTAAACCCCCGGCAAAGCGAAAAAGACCTCATTTTCAGGCTTCTTTTGGTTTGAAAGGGCAATATCAGGAAATAATGGGCAACTCTCAATTAAATAGTCGGATATTCTCAGCTTAGCTAGGTGATATCAACATAAAAGCATCCCTTTTCGGTTGCCCCGAAAGGAGGGATGCTTCTCAAGGTAATAAACAGTTTAAAATAAACTTTCCTGGACTTGAGTTAATTGTGAGGCCAGCTCTTCCAGTGTACGGATATCACTTGCATATTCCAATGCACCGATCAGACCAGAGATCTCCTCGGACCACTGCTCTTCCATTCGTTCTTTATGATCCATTAGAGAGGCACGAGTTAAATTCTGAAAGTACGTAATCAGATGCGCTTCGTTGTGTTCAAGCTCCTGAAGAAGAAGAGCTTTTAATTCCGGCTCCAATGCCGCCTGGAGCTGTTTCCTCCCAGGACCTTCGAAAAAGTGCTTTGGATTTTTGAAATATTTCCAGACATTTTTCCAAGCAATCGGCTCTTTCACATCGGTTCGTTTGAGTGTTGGTGTGTCCCAATGCCCTGTAACTTCGGAATACACTTGAATTCCATCCGATATTTCCGCGAGTCGTTTGCTTGTTCGTTCTGCTTCCTCTTGGGTCAGCCGCTGACCCTTGCTCTCCATCCGCAGCGTTGTAGCCAGCAGCTCCTGCTCAATTTCGAGATACAGTATTCGCAGAAGCTCTCTTCCCGAGGCATGGAATATCCCTTTAAGATCGCCTTGGTCTTCTCTCAATACAGATGGATGAAAAGCTTCAGACATAAACTCAGACATCCGGTAGCTGATACGCTGTCCGACATGGAATAGCAGCTCTTTCATTTCCTGGGCAATTTCCGCATCCTTGTTAGATGAGCCATAAGCCGATAATAGCTCAAGTCCGTGCTGTTTGATATCCGTCAGTTTCTGCTTGCGGGCCAGGCGCTCCGCTTCTCCCTGACGGGCATCACGAATCCACTGCTCTACACGCTGTCGAACATGACCGACTTCCTTGCTGGCTGCATGGATTGCAAGATCAGGGAGCTCATCCCCCGCAAAATGACTAAAGGCACGTTCAAATACAGTGAACCGAGATGCATCCAGCTTGGCTTCATCACCTTGCTGTTTGGCTTGAAGCGCCATCAGACTGGATACCGGATAGACCTTAGGAACGCGTACACCATTATGCTGCAGCTGGTTTGTAACATGCTCCTTAACCAATTCCAGCTCTTCCTCCGAGGATGCCAAGTCTGCTGCATTGATGACAAAAAACATATTATCCAGTGATTTGGCATCCTTGACTCTTCCAAGCTGATTTAGAAACTGCCTGTCACCTTGTGAGAAAGCATGATTGTAGTAAGTGACAAATACGAGAGCATCCGCATTTTTCATATAATTAAAGGTTACACCCGTATGTCTCGCATTGATGGAATCCGCCCCAGGCGTATCGACTAATATAATTCCCTGCGAGGTCAACTCACAGTTATAGTACAGATCAATTGAGTCCACGAAACAGGACTTCTTCTCCTCTGCCACATAGGCACGGTATTCGTCCATGCTGGCAATCCAGGCACTTCCAAGCCTAGGTTCTGCTTCATTGTATCCAGCAGCTGCTGCCTTGAGGAAGCTGTAGTGAGGTCTTCCTGCCGGGTGTACCTGCTGGGGAGTCAGCGCAGCAACCTTTTCTCTCCAGGAATGCTCTTCGGCCTTCCCGAGTCCAAGCAGATCAAAAGAGAAGGTCAGGTCCTGCCATAAGGCATCATGGGTCTTCATCGCAACCCGGGCCGTCCGGTGTGCCGCCCCTTCGGCCGGCGCCATAATCCGGTTGATCGCCGCGGTCGTTGGATGCGGCGATACCGGAAGCACCGCTTCGCCAAGCAAGGCGTTGGCGAAGGAAGACTTCCCGGCGCTGAAGGCACCAAACAGCGCCAGGGTAAAGGTACCGCCCGCAAGAGACGCTGCGCGGGCGGTGAGCCCCCGTACCGCCGATTTCATGGCGGTATACGGGGCTGCAAGGGCAGCCGCCTGCGTAAGGCCGGCTGCCGCAGCGGCTAGCCGCTCGTGCCTGCGAGCGGCTAAGGGCGCATGCGCGAGCCTCGTGCGGGGCTCGCGTGCTGCGGCCGGAATATCAGCCGATGTGGACATGGCTGATATTCCGGCCGGGGCTGTGCCGAGATTCTCTGGCACAGCAGGGTCTGGGACCGCAGGCAGCACACCTGCGGTCAGCTGGTCTTTTGCCGGCAGCAGGGCCTGCACGGCAGCGGACATCGCGGCGATCTCCTGCTCGATCGCCGTTAACGCCTCGGCTGCAGCGAATTGTTTGCGGAGCTCTTCCAGCTCCCTTAACAACACCTCATGCTGATTTGCAGCCCGCGACTTTAAGCCCTCCAGCAGCTGTTCAGCAAGCTCCAGTGCAGACTTGCGATACCTTGCAATGAGCTCGGCTCGAAGCTCTTTACAATAATTCAGCACATACTCACCCGTTACGGTTCCGTCTGGAGTACTTTTCGAGGTGATTAGCCCTTCATCGATACTGTACAGCTGTTCATCCAGCTTCTGATCCCACTCCTCATTCCACAGCTCGTGTGCGTTGCCTAATTGACGCAGCATCGTTCTCAAATGGAATGCCGCTTGACCTTCAGCCTGCTTGCTGAACAAGGACCAGAAATGATTGAAGCGTTCCTGCTTCTCCTGTTCTGTCTTGCCTGCCGAAAAAAGAAATCCCACCTTAAAGCCAGGGCGACGGCTCTCGATATACTTACCGGCAGCCTCTCTGACATCAGCAGGCGTCAAATTCGCGTTCTGAAGCAGACGATCCACTTCTTCTCGAATCCGGTTGAGTTCAAGCTGCGGGAGCTCCGTGACAGCCTGGATTTCCTGTTCAATCGCCTCCTTGCGGGCGGTAAGCCTCGCGGCGCCTTCTTCTCCACCGAGCTCTGTCAGGAGCCTTGCTTTACGCTCCTCTCTTCCATCCTCATATCTCATTAGAAATTGTTTCGATATATGGATCGCAGAGGATGCCAGGCTGTGATTCAACAGCTCGGTTCGAATAGACAGGAGCTCCTCAATAACGTTCGGAAGGACACATAGCTGGTTATATGGGTGTTCAGGCTTTCGTAAAGTGGTAAACAACAGCCCAGCATAAGAGACTTCCCATGCATTAAATGCAGCTTCTACCGCAGCCCGGTACTCACCAAAAGACAGCTCCTCATCTCGATGCTTGTCGATCTGAGTGACGATGAGATAGAGCGGCTTGCCCCAATCTGACAGACTTTTCGCAAAAGAGAGATTATTCTCGGATTGAACATGGTTATAATCCATCACATAGAACACCGCATCCGCCAAATGCAGTGCTGAATCAGTCGCTTGCTTGTGAGCGCCATCCGTGGAATCCACTCCAGGCGTATCCAGCAGAACTGCTCGTTCCTGGAGCAGCTTTACGTCCTCCCACACTTCAATATAAGCATATTGCTCTCCGTTCTTGCAGTATTCGTCCAGCTCATCAGGTGACACCGTAATGGGATCCGGACTCGCAGCATTCACCGCATCGATGTTTTGGTTAGGCTGATCCGAAAGCTCGCCTCGATTCGATATGGGTGCAGTTCGATGAATCTTCGCTTGCCTCGGACCATTCCGGATGGCTACGACATTTGCACTTGTCGGCACCGGACTCGAAGGCAGCACTTTTTTGCCGCATAAGCGGTTAATGAGACTTGATTTTCCTGCCGAAAAATGTCCGCAAAAAGCCAGGGTCAGTTCACCCTCCTCCGCCTTTCCCTCAAGATCAGCAATTGACGCTGCAGCTTTCGAATCATCATGGTCTAGGAAGAGCTTCTGCAAATCTTGTAAACGCATACGCAAATCGTCGTTCTGTCTCTTTACACTCGTCAGCATGTCCTCTAAAGACTCCTTCTCTTCATCTCGTTAAATATGTATATTTTATCACTGACCTTGATAGAAATGAACCATCGCGGCTCAAATTGTTCTTCATACCAAATAACCGGACACCTAGTGAAAGGTGCCCGGTCAATGTATAATCTGTTGCCTATAGCTGCTCAGCTATTGAATAGCTTAAGCTTTAATCGTTTCGTTATACCGCATTTTCCATCGCAGGAAGCAGGATTTCGAACACTTGTCCATGCTGAAGAATGGTAATATTTCTGCTCTTATCCTTCATAACAACTACTTCAGGCTTCTGAGACATGCGCTCCAAGTAATGCTCAGGTACATCTCCGGAATGACTCACTGTGATGCCCTCGATTTCTTTTTCTTCATTTTCGCTCATTTCAGTTGAAACGATCTCTTCAAAAATATCAGAAAAAGCTTCAAATTGGTCAGTATACACGGAAATACATTTCATGATTAACTCATCCTCTACTATTCATTTGCAATTTTTTTAGGTAAAGCAGATGAACTACGTTCCTTATCTTTCCTGATTTGGGACGTTTTCATACGCTTCTTGCCCTCTCGGCATACATCGAGAAGCGGGCACACCTGGCATTTGGGAGCCTGTGCTTTGCAGTGGTATCGACCGAAGAAGATCAAACGGTGATGCGTAAGCGTCCATTCATCCATTGGAACTCTCTTCATCAGCTTTTTCTCGACCTCAAGCACCGAATCCTTCCAATTCACCAATCCCAACCGTTTCGATACACGCTCAACATGGGTATCTACCGCTATGGCCGGGACTCCGAATGCGTTTGAAACGACCACATTCGCTGTCTTACGGCCCACTCCCGGCAGCAGAACCAGCTCATCATGCTTGCTAGGAACTTCTCCTCTGTACTGTTCAATTAGAATCCGGCACAAATTTTGTATATGCTTTGCCTTGTTCCTGTACAATCCGATTCTCCGAATATCCTGCTCGAGCTCTTCGAGCGGGACGGAGACATAATCCTCCGGTGTTTTGTACTTCTGGAATAGATCGGCTGTCACTTTATTCACAGTCTCATCCGTACATTGTGCAGATAACAATACAGCAATGGTGAGTTCAAACGCGTTGCTGTGGTTCAATTCACAATGAGCGTCTGGAAACATATTTGCGATCGTATCAAGAATGTGACGTACTGTCGCTGCATTCATGAAGAGCTTACCTCCCACAAAAAAAACGTCTTGATACGTTTGGTCCGTATCAAGACGGTCATTCTTTCGCTTGCCGTTTAAAGAAATGACTACTGTTTAGAAATCTCGATAACTACATTATTGAGCAGATACACTACAATATTATCATTATCTTTGAGAGATTGCACGCTTAAAGTCGTGTCTCCTTCATGAATGTAAACATTTGGTGACAAATTAAAGCGATAGTTATTATCTGTCATGGATGCACGCTTGACCTGTAATTCATTTGCTGCAGCATTGTATTTCCAGAACGTTTTGCTGAGCGGTGTCAGCACCTGGAATACAGGTGTTCCATCAGCATCCTTAGTCACAATGACATGGTCGCCTTCAATCAGTGTACTCATGCTGCTCGATGTAGTACCGTTCTTTACAACCTTCACTTTACTTCCCGCATTTATCGTCTCATTTGAACCAGTCGTTGTCTTATAGGTTACAACTCCACCATTAATGGAACTAATTTCGCCCCATATTTGCTTAACTACAGATACAGCCGTTGGAGAAGAACCATCAAAAGATACGTTAATCAGCATCCCCTTCTGAAGATCCGAAGGCTTAATGACTGCACCGTTATCATTCGTGATCGGTAGACTATCCACATATATGGAGCTCGTTACGCCGTCTTTTTTCACTTCTGCCCGATAATTTGAAGTATTCAGTGATACGACCTCAAATTGAGCGGCCGATTTGACATACAATTTGCTTAAGTTGTCCTGATTGCTGCTAAGCATTGCTGTCACCTGATCTCCTATACTTACATCAGACAAGGACGCCGAAGCTTTGCCATATAATTCAACTGTTGGTGTTGATTGATATGGAATGCTGATGGTTTGCCCATTAGATTGAATCAGCTTTACTATCTTGGAAGAGGTATTAATCTCCGACACCGTACCTTCGTATTTGTACACAATGCTAATGGAAAGCGCACGTGTACCAATCGTGGTTAAGTTCACTTTTCTTCCGTCCGTCAAATAAGGCTCAATTCCGGATAACGTCGGCTTGGTGCTGTTGTAATCTACTTTTGTTGCATCATTTAGTGTAAACACATGCGGCTTCTGGTTAGAATCAAGCACCGTCAGTAATTTGGTCTTGCTGTTATAGGATACAACCGTAACCATATTCAGCGGCTCCATCTGGCGATTAAGCACTTGGATCTTGGTCACTTGATCCTCTGCATTCAGTGTAAGCTCTACTTCATCTCCAGAGGTTTTGTCAGCAAGTAAATCTGTAAGCTTTGGAGTATCGATCCCACTGATTACGATTTGCGGATCTGGTGCAAGCAGCTTTACTTCAAGCGAGCCGTTTCGATCGTAAGTAATGGTTGATAGATTTGAGCCCAGCTCATAGAGGGTTCCACGCACTGTACGTTCGACACCGGCTGTAACCTCAATGGATTGGGTAACGCTGTCTTTTATGGAATACTTAATCACAGTTCCTGCTTTAAGCTCCGTTAACGCTACAATCTCGTTATGATAACGAATGACGGTCGTTCCTTCTTGCACCTTTAACACATCCGTAGTACCCGTGCTGTTGAGTACAGTCACCGTGCTTGCAGCTGAATCAATAGATTGAATGGTACCTTCTGCCGATTTGTTCACCATCCCGGATTTAACTTGTACAACAACCGGATTTTTGGCAGAGGTAAAGGTTTCCCGCTGTAATTCAACGATGCTGCCTGCGGTAATATCCTCTGGCTTGATGACTTGTCCATTCTGATCATAAAACACGGTAAGGTCTGTAAATGCAAACTCTTGATACGTATTCCCCGTGAACATCCATAATTTGCTGCCGGTTAGACGTTCAAAGCTTCCCTCGATGACTTCAACTTGAGGTGTATCACTCATGCTCTCCACATAAGCCGCATTGGAATTAGAACCTGACACAACGATTTGTGTGTACAGCTTAATGTCAGATGGTGCGATTTTGGATGAAGATGAACTATTATAAAACGCTGTAGCTGGATTCACTGTAAAGCTTACATACTCACTGCCTGTGTACAAAGTTAATTTGCTGTCTGTTCGTTCGGTTATGTATCCTTTGTACTGATTGTCATACTCATAATCGGTGTATTCACTTCCGCGGTTGAAAAACGCAGTTATTTCTGCTCTTGTTACAGTGCCTTGCGGATTAAATTTGTTACCTGTTGTTCCTTGCGCAATCTCAAGCTCTGCTGCCAGATTGACATAAGGCTTATTCGCTGCCGTAATTAGGCTGTCATCAGCAAAGCTCGAATTCGCATTTCCTCCAGCGTTTGCTTCGGCTTCTTTACCAATGGCTCTGATAACAAGCTTCGCGATCCATTCTCTCGAAGCTGCCTGTTGTCCCCAAATTTGCTTTTCTAAAATCTCCTTGCTTTCCTCTGCTTCCTCTAAGAGGCCCAGTTCAAAAGCAAGAGATACATAGGATTTGGCATACTCACTCGTGCTAATGCCTTCAGGCAATTTAATGCTGCTGCCAGCAGGCAGGTTGGATTTCTGGTTCATGAATCGAATGGCGATCGTCACAGCTTCCTGCTTGGTTACTGCATCTCCTGGTCTAAACAGCCCTCTGTCTCCCACCAAGATGTCTAGGGATGCAAGCTTGTATATATGCTTTTCGGCCCAGTATCCGCTCTTTACATCGCTGAATGCGCCTTGAGCCGCCGTTGTTACAGCAGCGGGAGCTGTGTCAGCTCCCGCTGCTCCCGCACCGGCACTCAGCGCCATCAGACTGGCGAGCATGGCAGATACCATTTTTTTGGAATGCTTGGCATTGATATTGCTAGGTTTGAAAGTCAAGATTACTTCTCCTCTCTATACGTGCACATCAATTTGTATACCATGATCGTCAGCAAGATATTGCTGTATAGCTGAAATCCATTCCATAAAAGTCTTACGTTTATGAAATGGATTCATCTATGTCTATTCTCTTGTCATGGGATGTTCTAATTCCACATGTCCCATCAAACTTTCTTTCTGCTCACCATCGATAAGCAGCTCAAGTGACTCTACTTCTTCAAATTGGAAGAAGGTCTGCTTCAGCCCATCAATAGCAAAGGATTCTCCACTAGAGCCCAGATTTGCGGTCGCTGGAATTTTCAAATCAAGGGTAATATTTCCTCCATCAACTTCCAGCTTATTGATGGTAATTTCTTCAGACCACAGCGGAACCAGCTCTTCGCTGTCACTGTGCTGAAGCGCCTTGAAGGCAGCTTCATATTTACTCCAATCCGTTTTGTAAGAGATCGTTTGCATCGCAGACTTCAACTCAAGCAGCTCCGGATCGGTATAATAGACCTGAATGTTTGCTTCCTTGGTCTCTACATTCTCAGCTTGCTCACCAGAGCTTCCATTCGTGCCGCCGGAGCTTGTCCCTCCATTTCCAGAAGTGTTGCTCTCTTCGGGAGGAGTTTGAGTTTCGTTAGACGGCTCCGTTTCTTCTTGTTCTTGTGTATCATCGGTTTGCGGATCCGTTTCACTGCCTGTTTGCTGTTCCGAATCGGAATTCGGTGGAGAGGCGGTTGGATTGTTACCGCAGGCTGCAAGTGTAGTCAGTGATACAGCCAGTAATGCGACCATCCACCATTTTTTTCTCATCATCTCTATCACCCTTTTTTGTCAGCTGTTATATAGTTCGAACGAAGAATGTACTGTCTTCTAATTGTAGAGACGTATAAGGACTGTCATTTCTTTCGTACACAAACTCATGCAACTACATGCTGTGGATTCTACATTCCTAAGTATTCCTTAATGCCCTTCACTACGCCTTCTGCTACACGATTCTGGAAGGTCGTATTAAAGAGTGCTGCTTCATCGTTCTTGTTGCTGAGGAATCCAACCTCGAGCAATATTGCAGGCATTGTCGTATCTCTTATAACTGCAAAATTACCTGTTTTGACCCCACGGTCTCTAAGACCTGCAGCCTGTACCATGTACTTGTGCACTGTGTTCGCCAGTGACTTGCTGTTGGAACGGTTATAGTAAGTTTCTGAGCCTGTTGCCGATGCCGGTCCGGCATTCGCATGAATCGATAGAAATACATCTGCCTTTGCATTGTTTGCGACTTTAACTCGTTCGGACAGTGTAAGGAATGTATCATCATCACGAGTCGTAATAACGTTAATGCCCGGCTCCTTTTTGAGGAGCTGTTCGATCTTGAGTGCCATCGTCAAGGTAAAATTCTTCTCATATTTGCCTGTTACTCCGATTGCGCCTGGATCCTGATCTCCATGCCCTGCATCAATGACAACCGTTTTCTTCTTCGTCGTCGGCGGTGTCGTTGTACCACTGTCCGTATCCAGTGTAACGGTAATCAAACCTGCATTCGAGGAAGTCATCTTATAATTCATCGCATAGCTCAGATCAATAACCACTCGTACTGTGGAAGGATCATTGCTGAAAAGCGCATATCTTACTTTCTCTACACCTTCATAACCATCGACGACAATTTGCCCGGCAATACTCTTGGTGATGTCGAGCGCTTGTGTATCTGCGAACAAGCTGCTGAATTCGGCATTCGGAATGTCTACAACAATTCGGTCTGGGGCAGACATTTTGAACGCAGTCGGAGCTGCTCCTCCGCTCGTCGCAATCATAAGCTTACTGTCCGTAAAGCTGATTCCATTCACTTGAATCAAATTCGAATCATTGCCGTTACCGCCTGCAGGAGGAATTTCACTTCCGCCTGAGCCGCTGTTTGAATTGAGGTATACGGTTTTCGTTTGATTGTTCCAGCTTACCTGTAATCCCATGGTCTCACCTACGAAGCGGATGGGTACAAGCGTTGTTCCATTTTTGATGATTGGCGCAGCGTCAAGATTGACGGTAGAACCATTGACGGTCGCTGTCTTCTTGCCAGCTACCATTTTAATCACTGTTTGATCTTGTTTTATAGTAACCGTCTTCGTCTTCTGCTCCCAACCGACACTGTAACCTAACTTCTCTGAGACGACACGAATGGGTATCATAACTTTACTGTTAATATTCTCTGCCTTTACGCCAGAGGGTAGACTCAACTGACTGCCATCGAGAACGATCTTGATGTCTGCCGCTGCTTGTCCGAGACCAGGGAAGATCCACATGAAACATAGCAATGCGACTAAAACTTTTAACTTTTTCATCCGTCACCCTTCCAATTCTGCTTTTTTTGAACATAGCTCGCTTTCTATTAAATATAGAAAGAATCCAACTATTAACAAAATATTAGACGACAGAAATGGATAAAAGTTGCGGATCTATCTCATCATATCAAAAAAGTATCCGTTGTGGTGCTACGAATTTGTCATATTTTAGCATGCCAGCTATCAACTATGTTACTTTCATATTACATTAACGAGAAATGTAGCCCTATTGTGTATAAAAAAACAAGCCCGGATATCTCTATCCAGACCTGCTTACTGATATGTTTATTCTCTTGAATCCATTGAGATGGATTGTATTATGCAAACAATTTAGCAGCATGCTTCTGCTCGTATGCAGAAATAGCGTCCTCATGCTGAAGCGTCAAGCCGATATCATCAAGCCCTTGCAGCAGGAATTGTCTGCGGTGCTCATCAAGTTCAAATGAAATCAACAAGCCATGTTGATCTGTAATCGTTTTGTTCTCCAAGTCCACGTTCAGCTCATAACCCGGGTTCGCATTCGTACGCTGGAATAACTCCTCTACTTGCTCCTCCGACAGCTTGATTGGAAGGATCCCGTTCTTGAAGCAGTTATTATAGAAGATATCCGCGAACGAAGGTGCGATAACACAGCGGAATCCGTAGTCCAGAATTGCCCATGGAGCGTGCTCACGAGACGATCCACAGCCGAAGTTAGCTCTAGAAATGAGAACGGACGCCCCCTTATATTGTTCTTGGTTTAAGGAGAAGCTGGGAATTTCATTCCCCTGCTCGTCAAATCTCCATTCAAAGAACAAAAATTGTCCGAATCCCGTACGCTCAATTCTTTTTAAGAATTGCTTCGGAATGATCGCATCCGTGTCCACATTCACTCGGTCTACAGGTGCAACAAGACCTGTTAATTTCGTAAAAGCCTCCATGCTTGTATTCTCCTCTCGATTCAAAAGATAACCAAATTCGTTCTATATATCACTAGTTCATTACTTCTTCTTTGATCTTCCAGTCACGAACATCAACAAACCGTCCCTCAACAGCTGCAGCTGCAGCCATTGCCGGAGATACCAGATGCGTTCTTCCTCCACGTCCTTGACGGCCTTCAAAGTTCCGGTTGGAAGTCGATGCACAGCGCTGACCCGGTTGGAGCACATCCGGATTCATTGCAAGACACATACTGCATCCCGCTTCCCGCCATTCAAACCCGGCTTCCTTAAATATAACGTCAAGTCCTTCTTTCTCCGCTTGAAGCTTCACTCGTCCGGAGCCTGGAACGACGATTGCCGTTACCCGCTCGGATACTTTGTAGCCGCGTGCGACTTGTGCTGCAGCCCGTAAATCCTCAATCCGTCCATTCGTGCACGATCCAATAAATACATAGTCAATTTCGATTTCGGACATCGGCGTGCCTGGCACAAGACCCATGTACTCAATGGCTTTCTCTGCTGCTTTGCGTTCATTCTCTGTCGGAAGCTCTGCTGGAACAGGCACACGGGAAGTAATATCCGTACCCATACCCGGGCTGGTTCCCCAAGTAACCTGAGGGATAAGAGATTCAACATCAAACTCCACCACTACATCAAACTCAGCACCTTCGTCTGTTGTAAGAGCGTCCCATCTTTGTTTGGCTTCTTCGAAGCTCTCACCTTGTGGAACATACTGCTTGCCTTGAAGATAAGCGTAGGTTGTTTCATCAGGAGCGATCATCCCTGCCCTTGCACCGCCTTCGATGGACATGTTGCAGACGGTCATTCTCTCTTCCATGCTAAGGCTCCGAATGGCTTCTCCTGTGTATTCGATGACATAACCGGTAGCAAAGTCTGTACCATATTTCGCAATAACGCCGAGAATCATATCTTTAGCCGTTACTCCAGGCTTGCGATTGCCTACAAAGCGCACTTCCATCGTTTTGGCTTTGGCTTGTTGAAGGCACTGTGTTGCCAGTACATGCTCAACCTCACTGGTACCGATACCAAATGCAAGTGCTCCAAAAGCACCGTGTGTAGATGTATGACTATCACCGCACACAATTGTCTTGCCCGGATGCGTAAGTCCGAGCTCCGGTCCCATTACGTGTACCACCCCTTGATCAATCGTATCAAGGTCAAACAATGTTACGCCAAAATCGCGGCAGTTCTTAGACAATGTATCAATCTGCTGCTTAGAGATCGGATCCTTGATATTGAAACGGTCTTGTGTTGGCACGTTATGATCCATCGTTGCAAAAGTGAGCTCTGGGCGGCGTACCTTGCGTCCGCTGAGACGAAGACCTTCGAACGCCTGCGGGGAAGTTACTTCATGTACAAGGTGCAAATCTATATAGAGGATGCTTGGTTTTCCTTCCTCCTGCGTAATGACGTGATTATCCCAGATTTTCTCGAACATCGTCTTTTTGCTCATTATTCTCACCTCAAAGTTATTATTCGATCTATTGTGACGGCAAGGTCATGCCGTGCTTTATTAGATCCAATATAACATGAGCAAGACATATTGTTCCAAGATATAAAAACTATAGATCTGATAGGATTGCCCTATAGACAAATTCCAGTCCATGTACTAATTCCGTATCATTTTCTTATTCACTGAATTTCACATCAATGAGCTCATTACTGACCGAATTAAATTTTACGATAACCGTAACTGGAAACTCTGTACCGTCCTTTTTCACAATTAAACGAAATCTTTCTTCTGCTGTCTTGTCTGTCAGCACCGTGCGTCCCAAATGCTGATAGTCCGTGATCACCGCATTGTAATGCTTCTTTGCCTCCTGAACAGCGATGTTCCCCCACTGTGCATACTCAGGTTCAGCCGCTTCAACTGCTGTGAGATGGGTAGTAAAGGCAGAGTAAACAATAAGCAGGCTTGACATCAAGACAACTGTAACCAAACGGGAAAAGATCATTTTCATAAGTATTAACTCCTTTGCAATCTTCATTTGATCTTCTGGAAATCATCTGCATATTGTGCTGTAAGAATAAGAAAAATATGTCTTATAGATTACGGTGATTAGATGTTATCGCTTTAGAGGAAATTCCTATATAATAGATATCATGGTACTCCACATTCGGAAATCTTCTTAAGGACGTGACCTTCCCATGGAACTTCGACAATTACAATACGCCTTACAAATCGCATCCGAAAAAAACTTCTCCAGAGCGGCCGAGAAGCTGCATATTGCTCAGCCATCACTCAGTCAGCAGCTGTCTAAGCTGGAGAAGGAGCTTGGCGTTCTCTTGTTTCAGCGCAATACAAGCTCGGTAGAGCTGACACATGCGGGAGCTTCCTTCGTATCTAAGGCGAGCAATATTTTAGATGCTGTAGAGCTGCTAAAGCAAGAGATGGCCGATATCTCCCAAGTGAGAAAGGGCAAAGTCATCTTTGGCAGCATGCCGATTACAGGCTCTCATTTATTGCCTTATGTTCTCCCAGCATTTCGTGAGCGTTATCCTGATATTGAAATTACATTGCTTGAGGACTCTTCTATGAATCTGGAAAAATTAACGGCCAGCGGCAAGACGGATCTAAGCCTGCTATCCCTTCCGCTTCAGGAGTCCTCCCTCTCTTATGTAGAAATTGCAGAAGAGCAAATTGATCTTGCTGTTCCGAAGGAGCATCCGCTTGCTCGTAAATGGGAGGAGTATCCTGACTTGACGGTCGACATCGCAGAACTCGTAGATGAATCATTCATTGTTCTTAAGAAGGGACAAGGCTTTCGCAAGCTGACCTTTGATCTATGTCAGCAAGCGGGCTTCGAGCCCAAAGTCGTGTTTGAGAGCAACAATATGGAAACGGTCAAATCACTGGTCGCAACCGGCATGGGCATTACGCTCGTCCCCCGTTTTATTGCAAGAGCTCCCCGCAGTGAATTTGTCCCGGTTTATCTTCCTTTAACTGCACCTGCGCCTAGCCGTACACTCGTTATTGCTTATCGGCAGGGACGGTACCTGTCCGGTGCAGCAGAAGCGTTCATTCAAACCTTTAAGGAAACCATGCAGGCTCTGTTAGACTAACGATCCGAGCGATAAATTATGTAATAAGAAAATAAGAGCGATACACAGCACAGGCGGCCCGGGATACATTCCCGAGCCGCCTGGCTATTTCGTTACAGCATTTTTACTTTCTTAAAGAACAAAGTGTCAATCATCATTTGTAGGTTTGAAATCTTTTACCGGAATCCAATCGGTTTGCTTGATTTGTATCCGGCGGTTCAAAGTATTCACGGGGGTGATAAATCTCCATCACGGCTCTCTAAGAAGGGCCTGTGCCTATCATCTCTTACGAATTTGTGAACCTGTCGCCTGAGTTTGTCTTCCAGATGGTTAGCCTTGCGGTAATCCATGGTGATCATCCTCCTTTGGTGACGGGATACTATATATTAACCTGTCCCAAGGAATCGAAACATCATCATTCAAATTTAAATATTTTTTTTGAAATAGATTTCTGGTCTTCTGTCCTCAAATACCGGAATGCGCTCTCTCACTGCATCTACCATAGCAGGATCTATGCTTCCCACCAGAATCTCTTCATTCTCCGTACCTTCTGCAACAATCTCGCCCCACGGGTCAATAATCATAGAATGACCGAAGAAGGAGGTGCTGCCGCTTGTTCCAACCCGGTTGCAGGAAATAACATACATCTGATTTTCAATCGCTCTTGCCATCAGCAGAGTCCGCCAGTGATGTAGTCTTGGCTGAGGCCACTCTGCCGGTACAAACAGCATTTTCGCTCCCTTGAGAGCAAGAGATCTTATAAGCTCAGGAAATCGAATATCGTAGCATATCGACGCTCCGCAGAACCATTTTTCATCTAAGGTAAACGTAACGGGTTCATCTCCTGCAGCCAGATACTTCTCCTCATCCATTAGTCGGAACAAATGAAGCTTCGCATAACGTGCAATCTGTTCTCCATTCATGTCAAACACGTACATACTATTATATATTTTCCCATCTTTTTTCTCCGCTATGGAGCCTGCCACAATATTTACCTTGTAGCTTGCAGCATACTCGCTGATCCAATGGCGTTCGATCCGTCCCTCATCATCGACAAGCTCATGAATTTCGGTCAAGGCATAACCGGTGTTCCACATTTCAGGCAGAAGAATCACCTGCACATCAGGGTGCTTCTGCATCGTTTCATGAATCAATTGCTGTATCCGTTCCCGATTAGCTGTGGTATCGCCCACCGTAATATCGCACTGCAGCAATGCCAGCTTTATTTTGTTATGATGCTGTACGCTTTCTGTATCCAGACTTTGAATACTCATCCTGCACCCCTTCCCAATTCCTGATCACTCTTCAGCACTCTATATGATCTATACAGCTTGGAGTAAGCATGATAGATTAATAATACTTTATTTAACAAACCGAACCGGAGTGATGAAATGAAGTCTGCTCGAGAATCCTTCACTGCCTCTGCATTTCATATCGAGCCAGCAGAGGTCATGAAGAGCTTACCTACTCAATTTTTTGCTGCGCTCGTTCAAAAAGTCAACCAAGAAATTTCTGCAGGACACGATGTCATTAATCTAGGACAAGGAAATCCGGATACAAAAACGCCGGACCACATTGTAGAATCTCTGCAAACAGCCTCAGCCAATCCTTTGTATCATAAATATTCGCCATTTCGCGGATATTCATTTTTGAAGGAAGCAATTGTTCATCGGTATAAGGAAGATTACGGTGTTGAGCTCGATGCGGAGAAGGAGGTGGCTGTGTTGTTCGGGGGGAAGGGAGGGCTTGTCGAGCTTCCTCAAGTACTGCTTAATCCGGGAGATATTTGCCTGGTGCCTGATCCAGGCTATCCTGATTATTGGTCAGGAGTAGCGCTGGCCAAAGCAGAAATGGTATGTATGCCCCTTCTTGAGTCAAACGACTTTTTACCTGATTATAATGAAATTGCCAGCCCCCAGCTTCACAGAGCAAAGCTCATGTTTCTTAATTATCCGAATAATCCGACATCAGTCACTGCTCCTTTGTCATTTTATCAAGATACTGTCGAATTCGCTGCACAGCACAATATCGTCGTAGCAAGTGATTTTGCCTATGGAGCCATCGGATTTGACGAAGAGCGGCCTGTAAGCTTTCTTCAAACACCAGGTGCTAAAGAAGTAGGAATCGAATTCTACACTCTATCCAAGTCTTATAACATGGCAGGCTGGCGTGTCGGATTTGCACTTGGCAACAGAGAGATCATCAGCCTCATCAATCTACTTCAGGATCATATGTATGTCAGCTTATTCGGTGGGATCCAAGCCGCGGCCGCGACTGCGCTGACTTCATCACAGGATAGTGTAAAAGAACTTGTTTACCGCTATGAATCTCGTCGGAATGCGCTCTTCAGTGAGCTGGATCAGATCGGATGGAAGGCCAATCGGCCCCAGGGTTCTTTCTTCAGCTGGCTCCCTGTTCCTGCCGATTATTCCTCAGAATCCTTTGCTGACTTATTGCTGAAAGAGGCAAAGGTTGCTGTCGCACCTGGGAGTGGTTTCGGCAGGCATGGAGAAGGCTATGTCAGGGTCGGCCTCCTAAGTGAGGAGGAACGATTGCGTGAAGCGGTTCAACGAATAGGCAGACTAAATTTGTTTTAATATCTTTTATTAGATTCTTTTTGCATCAAGTGAGGTTCCATGGTATTCTATCATTAATTTAAATTGCGAAAACGTGCTGACAGGGACCAGTAAGAAATTCAATTCCGTGCTTGCAGAGAGTAAATTCCAGTAGGCTGAGAGAATTTACCGCGGATTTTTCTGAAACCTACCCCTTGAGCGGCCTGTTCATACAGGACGTTGCCTTAACGTTATAAGGCTTAAGAGTCGGATGATACCCTCATCAATAAAGGTGGTACCGCGGAAGAATAAACTTTCGTCCTTTGCTAAGCAGCCAAGGATGAAAGTTTTTATTTTTTTTATCACAAGAAAGGATGTTGATGCTTCTTGTCATCTAGAATTGTTGTCAAGATCGGCAGCAGCTCGCTCACTACGGATTCCGGATCACTGAATCACGAGGCCGTGTCATTTTACGCCTCCGAAATTGCGGCTCTCCATCAAGCCGGGCATGAAGTCCTGCTGGTCACTTCAGGGGCTGTAGCTGCAGGATTTGGACATATCGGCTACGAGACCAGGCCTAAGCTGCTTCATGAGAAGCAAGCCGCGGCTGCTGTAGGTCAAGCACTGCTTATGCAGGCATATCAGCAGGCTTTTGCGCATCACCACATCAAAACAGCGCAGATCTTGCTTACACGCACAGATTTTACGAATCGGAAGCGAATGGGTAACGCCGGAATGACCATCGATGAGCTCCTCAAACAGAATGTGATTCCGGTTATTAATGAGAATGACACCGTCTCTGTCGACGAGCTCAAATTCGGGGATAATGACATGCTGTCTGCCCTGGTTGCAGGCTTAACCAAAGCCAAGAAACTGATCATATTAACCGATACGGACGGATTATACACAGCAGATCCAAGATATCATGCGGATGCGAAGCACTATGATCGCATTGATGAGATAACGGCTGAAATTTACGAGGTGGCCGGAGGAAGCGGTTCTCTGGTAGGCACTGGAGGGATGCGTTCCAAAGTAGATGCAGCCAAAGTCGCTACCCGGGGCGGTGTCCCTGTATTTGTAGGGCGTGTAAACGAGCCAGGCGACCTTCTCGCCGCTACAGCTGACCATGGCAAGGGTACTTATTTTGACACACGGCAGAATTCACTCTCTCGAAAAAAACAATGGCTTGGGTTCATCTCCTCACCGTTAGGCTCCATCCATGTTGACCCAGGTGCTGAAGAAGCGCTCATCTATGGTGGACACAGCCTGCTTCCGGTTGGCGTCAGACGGGTTGAAGGACAATTTCATGCTGGTGATGTAATCGAGGTTGTTAATCTTCAAGGTTCCCTGATTGGACGCGGCATCGTCAATTATGATGCAGAACAGCTGCGGAGCATTATTGGGCTGCCGAGTCCTGATGTGCTTAAAAAGCTGGAGGGATCACTTCACAGGCTTGAGGTCGTTCATCGCGATGAATGGATTACTTTAAAGTGATTTTATTGCTAGTGTACTGATATGTGCAAAACAGTGATATTCATTTAATACAGATAGGAGTGTAAATATGATGAGTGAAGTTAATGATAAAGCAAGACTTGCCAAAGAAGCCTCCCTGGTACTGGGCCGTTTGAGCTCAGAGAAGAAGAACGCAGCACTGTCGGTAATGGCCGATGCTTTGATTGCTGAGAAGGCATCCATCATCGAGGCAAATGCAGAAGATCTTGAACGGGGTAGACAGAACGGAACTGCTCTACCTATGCTGGATAGACTCTCCCTTACGGATGAGCGAATCGAAGAGATTGCCTCAGGACTGCGTCAAATCATCGATTTGCCAGATCCGATTGGCGATATTCTGGAAGTCATCAAACGGCCTAACGGGCTTCGCATTGAGAAGGAACGTGTTCCTCTTGGTGTGATCGGCATCATCTATGAAGCTCGTCCCAACGTGACGGTTGACGCTGTTGGCTTGTC
This sequence comes from Paenibacillus shunpengii, assembly GCF_042684905.1. Taxonomy (NCBI): domain Bacteria; kingdom Bacillati; phylum Bacillota; class Bacilli; order Caryophanales; family Paenibacillaceae; genus Paenibacillus; species Paenibacillus shunpengii. Next base: position 2,996,492 of record NZ_JBHUMJ010000002.1, read on the forward strand.
GCTGAAGACAGGAAATGCCGTTCTGCTGCGAGGCGGCTCCTCTGCCTTGTCTTCCAACAAGCAGATCATCCATGTGCTGAAGCAAGCGCTGGCCAAAACAGACCTGCCTGCCGATGCAATACAGCTGGTGGAGGATGCGGATCGCTCTAGTGTGGATGAAATGTTAAAATGTAATGAATATCTTGATGTCATCATTCCAAGAGGCGGAGCGTCCTTAATCCAAAATGTCGTACAGAATTCGACGGTTCCTGTCATCGAAACCGGTGCGGGTATTTGTCACACCTATATCGATGCTGCGGCTGATCCAGAAATGGCACTGCAGATTGCACTTAACGCGAAAGTTCAACGCCCCTCGGTGTGCAACGCGATGGAGACACTGCTAATTCACAGTGATTACGGTGCCGATTCGATCCTGGAGCTTGCGGAGCAATTCAAAAATACCTCTGTCGAGCTCCGAGGCTGTGAATCTTTCCTTAAGCTGGTCCCATGGGCGACAGCTGCAACTGAGGAGAACTATGCTACCGAGTATAACGACTATATCTTAAATGTTCGAATAGTCAATCACATAGAAGAAGCGATAGAACATATCCGAAAATATGGAACGATGCACTCTGAATGCATTGTGACTAGAGACCCGAACGCTGCCGCCAAGTTCATGGAGGAAGTAGATGCCGCTGCAGTGTATCATAATGCCTCTACCCGTTTTACAGATGGGTTCGAATTTGGATTCGGTGCAGAAATCGGCATCAGTACTCAGAAGCTGCATGCACGGGGTCCAATGGGTCTTCCTGCGCTGACATCTACAAAGTATCGAATCTATGGTTCTGGACAAATTAAACATTAGACATAGCTGGAGGAATTAATATGAGTGGAACCCAATCTCTAATCAATCGTAAGATCACTTTTTTTGGTGCCGGAGCTATGGCTGAAGCTATTGCTAAAGGTCTCATCGCGCGAAAAGTAATCTCTCCCGAGAAAATAACGATGTTCAATCGCAGTAACCAAGACCGTCTTGTGGAGCTGCATCGCAAATACAACGTGACGACGGCGGCAGATGCGTCTAGCAAAGAAGCTGCGCTTACACAAGCTGATCTGATCATCTTGTCCATGAAGCCGAAGGATGCGGCTGAATCGCTTCGATATCTGGGACCTCTGCTATCCAAACGGCAGGTTGTCGTTTCTGTCATTGCTGGGCTCACTATAGAAACAATTCAGAGCCTGCTTGGACGTCCAGCAGCTGTCGTTCGCACTATGCCCAATACATCCAGTTCTATCGGACTCGGTGCGACAGGAATCGCCTTCTCACCAGAAGTGACGGACGAGGATCGCCAGATTGTAAACACTGTATTTGAAGCGATTGGAACAATTACATTGATTGAAGAAGAGCATTTTGAGACCTTGACCGGAATTTCGGGCAGTGGCCCGGCCTATATCTACTATATGATGGAGGCGATGGTGGAAGCAGGCGTAAGAGGTGGCCTCACTGCCGAACAAGCGCATGATCTGACCGTGCAGACTGTGCTGGGAGCAGCACGTATGGTACAGCAGACAGGAGAGGCGCCTGCTACACTTCGGAGGAACGTTACATCACCTAATGGCTCGACCCAGGCTGCCATTGAGGTTCTGGCCAAAGGTCATTTCAGTGAGACGGTTATTGCAGCAGTCCACCGGTGTGCCGAACGATCTCGTGAGATGGGCGAAGAATTGAAGGAAGCAGCGAGGTAGAGATAAAATACAACAAGCAGATCAACAACTTGGATCATCATATGTATGATACGGCTTTGCAGTCTAATTTAAACAGAAGACCGGGGGGAATATCACCTGTTAAACGGTGATGCTTCCTCCGGTCTTTTTTTCTGAAGCTATCCTATTTTTTTCGTTCGTCTGAAAATGGCGAGCCTTCCAAATCACGTTCCAAATCTCTAAGAAGCTGCTCTCCATCATATTCTCTTCTACTCGGCTTAAATAACAATTTGATGCCTCCGCCAATGAGCAGCAAAGATACAATGATCGTATTCATGTGCGACTGGATGCGATAGATGTAAGCTCCAAACGGATCTCCAAATTCAGGAACAACAAGCCGGACTAGTATATAGTAAACACCGAGGAACAAGAGTGCAATCCCAATCCATTTCTGATATCGCGTCCAGCTCTCAATGACCGGTTTATCATATAGTCGCTCTCTACCATACTTGCTCGATTGCTGTAATCCATCAAAAAAGCTATAAAACCAAATGATTGGAATGAGAAAAAGAAACAAGGACAGACCGAGTAAATCTAGAACATAAATGCTTCCAAGGAAGATCAGCATCAGCTGTAGTCCTCTTTTTTGCAGTCCAAGATACATATGTCCGGCTCCTGGAAATGCTGCCAGCAGGGTTGCAATGACTTTGCTCTTCTTGCCTCTGCTTGTGCCATGTTCAAGCTGCTCAAATAACGTCTTGTCCTCCAGAATCTCACCGGCTTGCTTCCGGTTCACATGCTGCACCGCATCAAACATACAGTACAGCCACATGATCGGCAGCAGCAGCAGGAAGAGAAGAAAGATTTCCTGTCCTGTAATGGCAGTGACAAAAAACAGCATGATGCCGAGCCCAAAGAACCCAATGAGAAAGGATAGCCCTCGCTGCAGCAGACCAAGATGCAAATGGCCTAAGCCCGGAACAAAGGATAGGAGAATGGTATAGAACCGTTCACTTTCTTTACCACGTCCTCTTCCCTGATCAGGATAGACATATCCTTCACGCGGCGGAAATCCGTAAGGAGGTGACGCTGCTGGATCTTCCGGATTATGAAAGGGAATACCGTGTTCATCTTGTATTCCTTCATGTCCGTAGTACATGTTCTCATGCGGGATGTGATTCGGGTACCCTGGATAATGAGCATAAGCCGAAGGGTCGGGCTCTCGGATAAGCTTGATGACAAGATCAAACATACTGATTAACCATAGAATTCCTGCCGCTAGAATACAGAGTAAGGTTACTTCCTCCCCTCCACCAACGAGCGAAAGAAAACCGATGCCTAACAGCCCAAAAAATATAAATCCATAAATAAATCCCTTCACCCGGCTTCTATAGTAATAATGTCCCAAGCCAGGCACCATGTTAAGCAGAAAAGCAAGCAGCTTGCTGCGATCTTGCTGCACATTCTTCATTCCTTTCACCTTTTAATTTATCTATATATAGTTTCAAATTCACCTTTTTATTGATTTATGAAATTGATTCGGGTCAGGTTTAATTTCATCAAGCCAATGGGTTGCTTTCCTCACCATTTGTTCGCTGTAGGGCTGTTTATCGTCTGAATCCACGTTTAGCTGTCCGGGTAACATTCGGTCAAATACGCCTGTAGATAAGAATAGCAGCGTTATGGAGGCGGCAAGGGTATAATGGACCAGCTTATGATTCAGCCATTTTTTAAACTGAATGTTTCTTCCACTGGAGCTGGATTGTAATTTCTTGCACTCATGCTCGATATGGCTCATGACTTGCTTTTCAAAGGCTTCTGCATCCCTTAACCCCGTATCTGAGGTGTGTTCAAGGACTGCCAAATAAGACTCAAGAGCTTCTTGATCCTCCAGCAGGCGTTTATCCATCGCTTCACGCTCGTGCTCCGGCAATTCGCCTTGTATATACCGTTTCCAGTCTTGCTGTTCTTGTTTATTCACGCCAAGATCCCTCCTTCCAGTGCGCTCTAATCCACTGACGTGCCCGATATAGTCTGGATTCTACAGTTTTTATGGCAATTTGTGATTCTTCTGCAATTTGTTCATAATTTTTTTCTTTCAGATAAAAATCAACAATAATATCGCGATGCTGAGCCGGAAGTGAGGATATCTTGTGAAGCAGCGTCTCTTTTCTCTCCTTCTTTAACAGCTGATGTATGATGTCGGCCTGGTGATCGGCCATTTGTACAACCTCATCCTCACGGCCAATCACTTCCGCCTCCCTGCGATTCAATTTTCTTTTTAAATCAATTGCCTTATGTAAAGCAATGCGGGTAATCCATGTCTTGAATCCTTCGGATCGGTACTGGGGGAGAGATTTAAAGACTTGAATAAACGCTTCCTGTGCCGCGTCCTCTGCATCCTGTGCCTGGTGAAGCACGGAGTAAGTTACCTGATATACATGCCTGCCATAGCGATCAATAATCTCGCGAAACTTAGCATGGTCACCCTTTAATATTTGATCGATCAAACTTGCTTCATCAATGGCTTCTCTCCTCCTTCCCCACTTATATAGACGACGGCTATTTGTATAACCCTGCATTTTTTCGAAAAAATAATATCGTTTCATATTCATCCTATAAAAATTCGCAAAATGGATGGGTATGGTTGATATTCTGAAGTATCGCAACAAAAATAGACACCCCTCAAAATAAGGAATGTCTATCTCGAATAAATAACAGATATTTATTTAACGTCCTCCATTGCGAAAACGAGCTGCATAAGCCTTCACATCCTGTGGTGTTCTAACCCGGTTGCGGCTCCATTCAAGCAATATACGGTCGATATACGTAAAGTGGACTTTGCCGGCAAATACCGCTTCTTTTAGCGCCAGCAGAATTAACTCATCAGGATATCGATCTTGATCCAGCCAGCTGGAAATTCGTTCAAGCTCCATTGGAGATAAGGGTCTGCCAAATTCCTTCTCAAAAATACGGAAGATGTTCTTCTCCTCTTGCTCCTCAGCAGTCGGATTCAAGGCATTCTCCAAGGAACTTCTGCGAACAGATGACTTTGACAGCGGAGCGGTTCGATCCTCTGACATGCACTGAGCCAGTATGGTATACAACCCGATCAGATTATATCGTTCATACTGAATGCCTTGCACTGCATCCATGTCCTCTTCAATCCGGATAAAACCTTCCTTCATAAGGCGCTGTAGCCGTTTGGCTATCTCATCAGGAAGGATCCCCATCCGATCAGCCAGCTCCTGAAGCGTCGGAAATTCATTTCCTTCCACCTGCTGAAATCCAAGCAAATGCTGTATAAGAAGTAATTCTCCTTCTGATAATCCCAGCCGGGCATGATAACGAAGCAGTGCATAGGGAAGCTGGACGCTACCCATTGCCATGCCATAAGCGACACCGTCCGCCCAAGTTCCTACGCTAGGTTCGCTCATTCATTTTCCTCCTGGACTTAAGGGTATAGACGATACAGCATCCGTGGGAACGGAATCGTTTCACGAACATGGTCAAGTCCGCAAATCCAAGCTACCGTCCGCTCAAGTCCTAGACCGAATCCGGAGTGAGGTACTGAGCCGTACGTGCGAAGATCTAAATACCACTGATAGGCTTCACGGGAGAGATTATGCTCCTCAAAACGCTCTTCCATCAGCTTCGGATCATCAATACGCTGGGAGCCCCCAATGATCTCTCCATAGCCTTCAGGAGCGATCATGTCGGCGCATAGAACGACCTCAGGACGATTTGGATCTGGCTTCATGTAGAATGCTTTAATCCCAGCTGGATAATGCGTAATAAATACAGGCTTGTCATACTTCTCTGCAATTGCTGTTTCATGCGGCGCACCAAAGTCCTCACCCCAAGGAATATCAAAGCCTTCACCTTGCAGGAATTGGATCGCATCGTCATAAGTGATTCGCGGGAATGGAGCTGTAACATTCTCCAGCTTGGATACATCACGACCGATACTTTCAAGCTCTGTACGACAGTTCTTCACTACCGACTGTACGACATGCGCGATGAATTGCTCCTGAATACGCAGACTCTCTTCATGATCTACGAAGGCCATCTCTGGCTCAATCATCCAGAATTCAATCAAATGACGGCGTGTCTTGGATTTCTCTGCACGGAACGTCGGTCCGAAGGAATACACTTTACCAAGCGCCATTGCAGCAGCCTCCATGTACAGCTGACCGCTCTGTGTCAAGTACGCATCCTCATCGAAATATTTGATATGGAACAGATTCGTTGTTCCTTCTGCAGAAGAAGGCGTCAGAATCGGTGGATCCACGATCGTAAATCCGTTCGTATCAAAATACTCCTGAACCGCACGAATGATCTCAGCACGGATAATCATAATCGCACGCTGCTTGGAAGAACGCAGCCACAGATGGCGATGATCCATGAGGAAGTCGACCCCATGCTCCTTAGGAGTAATCGGATAATTCTCCGTTAAGTGAATGATTTCGATATCCGTCACAGTCATTTCATAACCAGATTGACTGCGTGGCTCCTCGCGGATCACACCCGTTACGTATAATGAGCTTTCCTGAGTCAAGCTCTTTGCATTATTCCAGATTTCCTCAGAAACCTCGCTTTTTACAACAACCCCTTGGATATAGCCCGTACCATCCCGAAGCTGCAAAAACTGAATTTTGCCGCTGGAGCGCTTATTGTTAATCCACGCACCGATCGTTACCGTTTCTCCAACGTGCTGACTGACATGGCGAATGTCGCTCTTTGTGCTCATGTCTCATCTCTCCCCGTTCTATTAAAATTCAAATTCAAAATTTACTTTGACTCTTCTACAATGCGATTCGTGTCGCGAGCAATAACAAGCTCCTCATTCGTTGGAATGATCAACACTTCCACTTTGGAATTCGCAGTAGAAATACGGCGAGGCTCGCCAGAACGAATCTTGTTCAGCTCCTCGTCAAGCTCTACTCCGAGATATGTCAGCTGCTCCAGTACTCTTTGACGAAGGACTACGGAGTTCTCTCCAACCCCAGCCGTGAAGACAATGACGTCTACTCCATTCATCGCCGCAGCATAGGAACCGATGTACTTGCGAAGACGATATTCGTACATGTTAAATGCGAGTGTAGAATTCGGATCTCCGTTCTCCATACCCTCTGTAATTTCACGCATATCACTGCTGATTCCAGAGATGGCAAGCAGTCCGCTGTGCTTGTTAAGCATAGAGTTCACTTCATTCAGCGTTAAATCCTCTTTATTCATTACATAAGGGACAATCGCAGGGTCAAGATCTCCACTGCGCGTTCCCATCATAAGTCCTTCCAGTGGCGTCATTCCCATGGATGTATCGACAGACACACCATTTTGAATCGCTGTAAGACTTCCACCGTTACCAACATGGCACGTAATGATCTTCAGGTCCTCAATCGGACGCTCCAAGAATTCAGCAGCGATCTGGCTTACATAATAATGGGAAGTACCATGTGCTCCATAACGACGAACCTTGTACTTGTTATACAGTACGCGTGGAATCGCATATAGATACGCAGACTCTGGCATGGTTTGATGGAATGCCGTATCAAATACAACCACTTGAGGAACACCTGGCATATTGGATTCAGCAGCATTAATACCCATGATCGCAGCTGGATTGTGAAGCGGTGCAAGGTCAATCAATTGACGAATCTTCGCTTTGACTTCATCAGTTACCAGGGCAGACTCGTTAAAGAATTCACCGCCGTGAACAACCCGGTGCCCGACAGCTTGAATCTCTTCAATTGAAGACAACACGCCGTGCTCCGCATGTACGAGCTTGTCCAATACTTTACGGATCGCTGTCGTATGTTCAAGAATTTCGCTAACTTCGGTCACTTCTTCTTTGCCTGTCGGCTTATGTGTAAGAATGGAGGAATCCATACCGATCCGCTCAACTAATCCTTTTGCCAGTACAGATTCGTCAGTCATATCATACACTTGATACTTCAGGGAAGAACTTCCCGCATTAATTACGAGTACTTTCATATCCGGTCACCATCCTTGTCATACTTGAAGAAGCCTTCGCCCGTCTTCACACCCAATTGCCCTGCGCGAACCATTTTCTTAAGTATAGTGGAAGGTCTATATTTCAGTTCGCCAAACTCACGGAACATACCGTCAAGTGCAGCATGAACGGAATCGAGGCCAAAACGGTCTGCCATTTCAAATGGTCCATGCTGGAATTTGTATCCAATACGAACGGCTTGATCGATGTCTTCGGCAGATGCCACTCCTTCTTCAAGCAGATGAAGAGCTTCGTTGATATGAAGGCAAATAAGCCGGGAAGTTACAAATCCAGGAGACTCATAGACCATAACGCCTTTTTTCTCCAATACTTCCTCAGCAAATTTCTTCGTGAATTCAAACGTATCATCTGAAGTTTTTAGTCCGCGGATAATTTCGACAACATCAATACTTGATACCGGATAAATCCAGTGCAGGCCGATCACCCGTTCAGGATGATTAGTAGCACTTGCAAGCTCAGTCAAGCTCAGCGTAGAGGTATTACTTGTCAGAATGATATCTTCAGACACAATCTCCTCAAGCTGTTTGAACAATTTGATCTTTGCTTCCAGGTCTTCAGTAATGGTCTCTATAATTAGATCACAAGCAGAAAGATCACTAAGATTCGCTCTATGAATTCTAGATAAGATCAATTTCTTCTCTGCCTGAGTAATCGCCCACTTCTCCAATTTTTTATCTAACCCTGTCTCGATCATTCCGATGGAATAATCAAGCTTGTTCGGGGAAAGCTCTACCAGCATAACGTCGAGGCCTTTAGCTGCCAGCATTTCGGCAATACTTTGACCCATCGTACCTCCGCCGATAACTCCTATCTTTTTAAACAACATGGTTACTGCTCCATCCCTTCCTGGTCTCTTCTGAATAGTGTGTATCCTTCTTTGTCGAAAAATACATTTTTATGACCCAACATATAATAATATCTTAGCATGAATCAAAAGTAAAAAAAAATAACCAGCATAAATAATTATGCTGGCAAAAGTGCATTTTTCTTAAATAGTTCACGGAATTGACCACCGGACAATACTTCTTCCTTCATCAGGATGTCCAGCGACTCATCAAAAATAGTGGCATGCTCATGCAAGAGATCTTTTGTACGGGCAAACAGCTCGTTCAAAATGTAGTTATTTTCTCTCATCATATCTTCCTGGGATACCATGTCAAGGTTAACAATACCGAGCGAAGTTAGTCCAGAACTGATCATGGTTTTGACAATATCAAGCGATTGTTCAAAGTCATTTCTGGAGCCGGTGCTGCGCCCTCCATAATAGATCTCCTCCGCAGCGGCACCGCCGAGTGCAATCATAATCTGAGCTTCAAGAAACTCCTTCGTATACAAGTACTGCTCTTCCTGCGGATTATGTCGAACATAGCCGAGAGCCTGTCCTCGCGGACTGAGTGCCACCTGGCCCACGCTGTTCGGTCGAACCGCTTCTGCTGCTATTGCATGTCCGAGCTCATGAATGGCAACCCGCTTCTTCTCGTCTGCATTGGACTCACGATCTGTCTTCTCACCCATCATCACCTTATCAATGGCCATAGACAGGTTTCGCTGCGTAATAAACTCCAGACTATCCCGCATCGCATAGATTGCAGCCTCATTCATCAAGCTCTCGAGCTGCGCCCCGGAGAAGCCGTAGGATTCCTCCGCAATTTTATCCAGGCTTACATCGTCAGCAAGCGGTTTATTTTTGGCATGCAGCTCCAGAATATGCTTACGCCCTTTCTTATCCGGAAGCTCCACTTGGATATGCCGGTCAAAACGACCCGGGCGAAGAAGTGCGCTGTCGAGCATTTCTTTGCGGTTCGTCGCTGCGATAATCAGAATCCGCGGTGCATCAGAATTGTATATGCCGTCCATCTCCGTTAGCAGCTGGTTCAGGGTCTGGTCATATTCGCGCTGCTGCCCGCCTTCTCTTTTACCACCGATGACATCGATCTCATCAATAAAAATAATGGCGTTTTCTTTGTTTTCCTTGGCTGCTCTTGTTCTGGCATCTTTAAATAATTCACGGATACGTCCTGCCCCGACACCAACATACATTTCTACAAATTCACTGCCGGCAGCAGCGATAAATACAGAATTGGTGTAGTGTGCAGCGGCCTTCGCCATCAGCGTCTTCCCTGTACCCGGAGGGCCTGTCAGCAATATACCCTTCAGTGGACGAATGCCAAACTTCTGAATTTCATCGTGTCTTACTAAGAAGTCCAGTGCTTCACGGAGCTCCTGTTTAGCGCTGTCCTGTCCTCCAATTTCCTCAAAGGTGAGCTTGGCGGGACCCGCTTTCTTGCGCTTCTTCTCACTGCTTGCTCCTACGGCGAGTCCGCCGCGTGTCTGCATCAGGAAGACTACACCGCCTGCGAGCAGGGCAATAAGCAGTACTGGAATAATATTAACTCCTATAAAGACAAGAAATAGAAGCACGACCGGAACGACCCCGATTAAAATCTCCTTTAACCAATTAGGCATTAGGCCACACTCCCATCGTAGCCGGCTGTCTCGGCAGAATAATATACTTGCTTGCTTCTCCATCTGACAGGCTTACATATACGTTCTCATTATCAATATCATAGTCAACCTGGATGCTGCCTTCGCTCATTTCCTTGAGCTTCTCAGGAATTTGCGTGTATTGTCTAGTCTCCATTGCTTCAGCAACGGTAAATAACGCATTGGACCAGAAATCATCCAGCGTTTCCGTCGAATGATCCTTTACCTCCAGCTTCATCGTTCTTCCGTTCAGAAGCTCCTTGCCATCTGTGCGGATATAATCAACAAGACCTCTTATATTGGTATTCGGCTCGAGATCGAGATTCAAAACAACTTGATTCTGGTTAATATCTAGTTGAACATCGTTTACGCCGTCATAGTCGGCAACCAACTTCTCTATTGGCTTCTCAAGGGCCACCTGACGGTACACAAACCATCCTCCAAACAGCAGCGTAGCCGTAACCATAACCGTTATTGCTATCCGAATAGGACGTAATTTCAAGTGACAACCTCCTCATCTATTTTACCCACTCTATTTATTATTGATATGGGATATAGATATAGCATACCATATACAGACGTCCAAATCTAAACTATGAATTATTTTTCACAGTTTCCAATCCAAATAACCCCGAAATGGCCAATTGCGACCACTTCAGGGTATATTTTGTGTGCTTTATTCTGTGATCGGAAGCTGAAATCCTTCCTCTAACTCGGTTCCATCACTGAAACGATAGAAACGATAGTAGTACCGGTCCTTCTCTTTATAAAATAACTGCCAGACGTAAGTCTCATCATAAACTGCCGGCTGCAGTCTGACGATTTCAATGCCAGGCAGCTGTGAGCTGATCTTGGACCGCATTTCTTCCTCCGACGTTCCTTCTTCAATCTTCTCACTGTGCACACTATTTTCATCTGTCTTTGGCTTCTTGTCAGTACCGTATTGTACCCACACCATAACAGGCTCATTGTCGGCATTTACACCTTCAATTGTCCAATATATGGCATCCTCAGACCAGACCGATTTTTGTGTCTTTGTTACCGTAACCAGTTCTTCTTTTTCCTTTGCAATAGCGATTGCAGCTTCTTCCTCTGCCCATGTATCCTTCATTACATATTCATAAAATAAATAAATACCTAAGAGCACGAGTAAGAAAGCCACAATGCTGATGAGTATCCACTTTCTTTTTTTTCTCAAGGCTGAACTCCCTTCTTGCCCCCAGCATCAATCAGCGGGACGTCAGTCCTTCGAAAGCAGCTTGTGCTTCGCGTTTAATCCGTTCTTCATCCATCGTGAGCATCTCACCGTTCTTAACTAACTGCTTGCCATCCACCCAGACATGCTGAACGTCCTTGCTGCTTGCAGAATAGATGACATGTGATATCAAATCGGTGTAGGGCAGGAAATGAGCCTGATCCAGGTCAATGGCAACAAAATCAGCTTTTTTGCCTGGTGCCAGCACTCCCGTATCCTTGATGTAGATGGACTTCGCTCCATATTCAGTTCCCATACGCAGTGCTTCTGTGGCAGGTACGGCGGTTGGATCACCGCTGACTCCTTTGTGAATCAGAGCAGCTAGGCGCATCTCTTCAAACATATCCAAATTATTGTTGCTTGCTGCACCATCTGTAGCAAGCGATACAACAACCCCTGCTTTTAACAGCTCAGGTACTCGCGCAACACCGCTCGCCAGCTTCAGGTTGCTTCCAGGATTATGAGCAACAGCCACATTGTATTTGGCGAGCACCTCTATTTCTTCATCCGTTAAATGTACAGCATGTGCCACGAGAGAAGGTCTAGAGAAGAAGCCAAGCTTCTCCAGATGTGCTACTGGACGCAGCCCATACTCTTTTACATTCTGTTCTACTTCAGCGGCCGTTTCGGACATATGTGTATGCAGGGGTAAATTCAGCTCATGTGCCGCTTCTACAAATTTCTCAATAAACTCTGGTCCGCAAGTATATGGTGAATGTGGGGACAGCATCGTCGTGATACGTCCGTCTGCCTGATTATGCCATTCCCGGGCAAAGGTCGTTGCTTCCTTCAGCTTAAATGCACGCAGCTCATCTGAACCGAAGCCAATCGCTCCCCGCATCAGACTTGCGCGAATGCCCGACTCCTGTGCCACTTTCGCCACCTGATTCATCTGATCATACATATCAAGGAAGGCGGTAGTTCCACCTCTCAGCATTTCCAGAACAGATAGCGAGGTCCCCCAGTAGACATCCTCAGCTGTGAACTTTTCCTCCATCGGCCACATTTTTTCTTGAAGCCAGACCTGAAGAGCAAGATCATCGCCATAGCCGCGTAGAAGTGACATCGCTGCATGACCATGTGTATTGATAAGGCCAGGAATAAACAGCTGGTGCTTGCCGTCATGAACCGGAAGACCTTCTGTCCCTTCAGGTAGATCTTCACCTATATATGAGATGCGGTCATCCTCAATCAGCATATAACCGCTGACGATTCGCCATTCAGGATCACTTACTGCAAATTTGCCGTTCTTGATGAGCCACTTATTTGACATCCTCTTCCTCCTCTTTCCCTGCTTCGTTCTCTAGATAATAAGCCAGACTAAGCAGATCTGTAGTGAAGTCCGCTGTATGAATCCGGATATGAGCAGGAGCCTTGATAATAATCGGGGCAAAATTAAGGATCGCTTCAACTCCCGCCTCCACCAGATAATCCGCCACACGCTGAGCTTCCGAATCCGGAACCGTTATAATGCCGATTCTAATGTTCAGATCCTTTACTGTTTTCACCAGCTCTTCCATAGGCTGAACCGTGAGCGTATTGATATTGGAGCCAATCTTCGAGGGCTGGGAATCAAATACGGCGACAATCTTCATATTGTCTTTTACATATCGATTATAGTTCGACAAGGCATGTCCGAGATTACCAGCACCGACAAGTGCCACATTAATCTGTTGATCCAGCTTCAAGATTTGTCTGATTTTATCGATGAGATAAGCTACATCATAGCCGATGCCTTTGCGTCCAAAATCCCCGAAATAAGCGAGATCCTTACGGATTTGCGCTGGATTCAAATCCAGTCTGAGACCAAGCTCCTGTGAAGATACAGTGGTCACTTCTCTTTTGTACAGCTCTTGTAAATAACGCAGATATACTGGCAGTCTTCTTACGACAGCCTCTGAAATTTTGTCCGACTTCAATTACAATTCCCCCTCACAACTGCAAGCAGTGTCCGTGCTTTCTATTACTTCTCTTCATTCGTTACATGTTCCTCTAGCCACTCGCTGATACGCGGAACCATCTTGTCCGTTGTCATATGCTCCATTTTAGGACCTGGCAGGGAATATAAAAAGTACTTGCCATAATACGATTCAATGACTCTTGTATCATACACGATAACGATGCCTCGGTCCTTAGCGGTTCGCACCAGTCTTCCGAAACCTTGTTTAAACCGAATAACCGCCTGAGGTACCGAGAGCTTCATAAACGGATTTTTCTTCTCCTGCTGCAGCAGTTCGCTCTTGGCTTCTACAACAGGATGGTTAGGAGGCTGGAAAGGCAGCCGTACAATAGCCAAACAGGATAAAGCTTCTCCTGGAATATCGACACCTTCCCAGAAGCTGCTCGTTCCAAGCAATACAGAAGCTTTGGCCTCCTGGAATCTTCTCGTCAGCTTGGTCCGGCTCCCACTGTCTACCCCTTGTCCAAACACGGAAATATCACTTGAGGCGAGAGCTTCCTTCAGCGGCTCATGTACTTGTCTCAACATCTTGTAAGAGGTAAACAGGACAAGCATTCTGCCCTTCGTTGCCTGTGCGGCCTCTGACAAAGATTTGACGAGCATACTGACAAAATGATCATCACCCACACTGCCCTTCACACTTGGAAAATCACGCGGAACCACAAGAAGAGCTTGTTCCCGGTAATTAAACGGAGACGGCAGCTGTGATGTGAGCAATCTCTGCTGCTCCTGTGCTTCGGTCAGTCCAAGCTGATCGATCATAAACTGGAACGATTTATCTACCGATAAAGTAGCCGAGGTTAAAATAACGCTTCGCTTCTTATCAAAGAACATTTCCTTCAGCTGAGGACTTACATCTACAGGAACTGCATACAGCTGAAGCGACTTGCTCTTGAATTGTCCGCTGGCCTCCAGCCAATATACGGTCCCTGCATCATCAAGGCGCATGAAATGTCTTAATTGATCTTTGAAGCCAGCCAGATCCTTAACGAGCCCGGTAACGTCTGTAATAAGGCTGTCGGCCGTATAATCGTCGAGATCTTCTCTTACTTCACTAAGAACCTTATCTGCCTTACGAACCAATTCTGAAACCGTCACATAGAACTGATTCTCAACTGCTGCAAGCTTATCCCACTTCTTCGGTTTGTTCTGCGGCTTCAGTCTTAATGTGAACTGTCCTGCTTCTCCAGGGGCTGCATCACTTCGTTCTGGCAGTAAGCTGAACAGCATTTCACTGAGCTGATCCCAAGTTTCCTTCGCTTCTAGAGCGGATGGGAACAGCTGATCAATAGCAGAGGTCCACTCCACCATCTGCTCATGGCTGGACTGCGCTATTTTTTGACGCAGAGCAGGGAATTGTCCGTTCCGACTATCTTTAAATAATCGGGTAAGCGCATGAACCACCGTAAAATATTTCATATGCATTCCAAGATGCTTACCGGCGACCTCCTCGAATTGATGCGCCTCATCTATGACGAGATGCTCATAAGCAGGAAGCAATTGGTGACTAGCCTTAACGTCCGTAAACAGCTTGGAATGATTGGTAATCACTACATCAGCAATGCCGGCCTCATGTCTTGCACGATGGTAAAAGCATTTCTTAAACCAAGGGCAGCTTCGGCCCAGGCAGGAATCCGAATCGCTTTGTACCGTTTCCCAAAAATCACCGCCGCGATAACTTAGATTGAGCTCCTCATCATCACCGGTTTCGGTTTGAGTCAGCCATACCAGCATCTGTGCAGCAGTAAATACGTCCTCCTTCGGGGTTACAAACTCCTTGTTGTTCAGCTTCTGTTCAAATTTACGCAGACACAGGTAATGCCCTCTTCCTTTGAACACAGCAGCTTTGAACGGAAAAGGAACCACCTCCGTGAGTAGCGGAATATCCCGCTCACGAAGCTGCTCCTGAAGATTGATCGTATGTGTGCTTACCGTTACCTTCGTCTCCTGTCTGACACTATGATAAATCGAAGGCAGCAAATAACCCAGTGACTTCCCCGTGCCTGTCCCGGCTTCAATGAGTAAATGCTTGTCCTCATCCATCGCCTTCGTCACTTCTGTGAACATCATATTCTGGGATTCGCGTTCCTCATAATGAGGCAGTGTTTGCTTCAGGCGCAGCTGAACCTCATCCATATATTCTTGAAAAGTTAATTTTTCTAATGGATTGGGTTCATGTTCATCCCTGGGCGGAGCGATCTGTGACCAATCGTCAATCTTAAGCGCGAGCTGTCTATAATAGGTCTGATTATCCAGATCGTGAATAGGCTCCATTTCTTTCTCTGAAAGAATCCCATCAAAAAACCAGCCCAAATCACTATCTTCCGCAGCAAACAAATCGGTAAGCCGCTGTAAAGTGATCAATGGCAGGCTCTTAAGCTCCTCAAGACTCTTTAAGAAAATGTGTGCTGTTGCCAGAGCATCACTATCTGCCTGATGTGGACGGTCATGGGTGAATCCAAATTCGCCTGCTACGTAACCCAGCTGATAGGAGGATAAGGACGGAAAGCAAATTTTCAGGAAATCCATAGTGTCCAAAATGCGGCCTGTAAATGGCAAGTACCCGCATCGGTCAAGCGCATTTTGTAAAAAATGAAAATCAAAGCTCACATTATGCCCTACGAGTACGACATCATCCAGCAATGGAACGAGCTCCATCATCATTTCCTCAAGCTCCGGAGCATCCTTCACATCATTGTCCGTAATTCCCGTTAACCCCGTAATAAATGGAGGAATGGGAACGCCGGGATTCACATAGGAGCTGAAAGTGTCTTTAATTGTATAATCATGATCTATGATGGCAAGTCCAACCTGGATAATTTCACCAAGGGACTGAGTACCTGTTGTTTCAAAATCAAGCACAGCAAATTTCATGATGAGTAAACGTTCCCTTCTACAGTCTCTTTAGTAGCATAGCAAAAAAAAAGACTTTTGAACATGAAACAGACAAAAAGGCGATGTCTTGTCAGGACATCGCCTTTTGCGATTGCGCTGTTTCAATAGGTGCTTAGGAGAGGGAGAGCAGCTGTGTTCCATACTGGAGTACGGCATTTTTGGAACGGCATGCTTCCAGATTGTAGAGCGGCTCCGGCAGGGATGGATCATGTTCTAATGCAAGTGCAAAGCAGGACTGGGCCTGCTTGAGCTCCATTTGCTTCGCATGAATACAACCTAGTGCATTGTATGCCATGGCTTTCATTCTGGGCTGATCACAGCTAAGAATGATCCGATTCAGCTCCGCAGATGCGGTATGCATTTGTTCCAGGTGAAGGTAGCACATCGCGAGGTACAGCCTCGATAACAGGCTATCGGGATATACTTCCACCACTTTGCCAAACTCCTCGGCAGCATGCTGATACATGAGCAGCTTGAAATAACCAAGTCCTTTAACAAAGGTATGAAGCTCCAGCTCCGGAATCGATGTAAAAGGATCTGTCCCTCGGAAAATTCCACTTTCGCGAATCTTGGCCATTTTCTCTTCAAATGACATCCATTCGTCGATAATGCCGTCGCTCATTTTCTTAAGCAGGTTCCATCGCTGCAGCATTTCCTGTTTCTTCTCGACGGGTGCGGCGGTGTAGTAATTGGCAATCTCATCAAGCGATTGATTCATTTCCGCAAATAGATGTTGAAACATGGCATGCATCCCACCCTTAGCAAAATGGATTAGTGCAGTAACCTAATCACATTTTTTGCTCTTTGGGCACTTTTCATTCTTCATTCCATGGATTACAAAATGGTCGCATGAACTTCTTCATGCATGGTTTGAACCGGCTTATTCCCCCCGTCCACAAATACAACGGTCGGCTTATGTTGAACTGCTTCTTCATTGGACATCATTGCATAAGCAATAATAATAACTGTATCTCCAGGCTGAACCAACCGTGCAGCAGCACCATTAAGGCAAATTGTACCTGTTCCGCGCGGCCCAGGAATGACATAAGTCTCCAGTCTTGCTCCATTGTTGTTATTGACAATTTGAACCTTTTCATTTTCCAGAATATCTGCAGCTTCCATCAAGTTACGATCAATGGTAATACTGCCTACATAATTTAAGTTTGCTTCCGTTACCGTTGCACGGTGAATTTTAGATTTCATCAATGTTCTAAACACGGGAGAGCACCTCTGCTTTCTGCAGCCGATGATTGTCGATCAGCCTTGTTTTTCCGAATTTAACAGCCAGAGCAATAATTACATCATCCGGCTCTGTAATCTGCACACGATCTTCAATCGGCTCAAGTCCTGGGAAGGTTAAAATATCCACATAATCAATAACAGCCGTTTCGGACGTGTTGATCTCATCTATAATAAGCTTGCGAATTTGACCCACAGTCGCATCTTCCTGCTCCTCAGACTTCAATTGAGCCATTCTTAGTGAGCGGGACAAGACAAGTGCTTCATTGCGCTCCTTAGCGTTCAGATACACGTTACGTGAACTGAGTGCAAGCCCATCTGCTTCGCGAACAATCGGGCAAGGCACAATATTGATCGGCATATTAAGGTCTGATACCATCTGCGATAGAACAGCTACTTGCTGCGCATCCTTCATCCCAAAATAAGCGTTGTTAGGCTGTACAATGTTGAACAGCTTCGCGACCACGGTCGTTACACCATCGAAGTGACCAGGGCGTGATGCGCCGCACAGGCGGTCTGTAATATCAGCCACTCTAATCTTAGTCTTGGTAGGATGAGGATACATGACTTCTACAGTTGGAATAAATACGATGTCTATTCCTTCTTTGTTAGCAATCCCCAAATCCCGCTGCTCATCCCGTGGATACGTTTCAAAGTCTTCATTCGGACCAAACTGAATAGGATTCACGAAGATGCTCAGAACAACGATATCATTATTCTTTCGAGCTTCGCGCATCAAGCTTGCATGTCCTTCATGCAGGAATCCCATCGTTGGGACGAGTCCAACTGCCGGTTCTTTTCCGCAAACATTCTTTTTCATGGAGGCTATATGTGCCCGCAGCTCTTCAATATTCCGAACTGTTATCATGATCTGTTCTCCACCTTTGCTTTACTGCTTCCATATAAGGATTCAACTACACCATCTTCAGCAGTGAACACATGCTCCTCAGCAGGAAAGGATTTATTTTTGACATCCTGTACATAATTTCCGATACTGTCACGAATAATGGTTCCTACATCTGCATAAGTCTTCACAAATCTTTTAGGCATATATGGAGATGCATATTGCAGAACATCGTGGAAGACGAGCACTTGACCATCCGTACCACGCCCAGCACCAATTCCGATTGTTGGAATCGACAGCTCATTGGAAATTGCCTCGGCAACTGCCTCGGTAACCAGCTCCAGTACGATGGCAAATGCACCGGCTTCTTCAAGTGCCTTCGCATCCTCAAGCAGTCGTTTGGCGTCCGCAGCGTCCTTCCCCTGCACCCTGAAACCACCGATTTGATTCACAGATTGAGGTGTAAGTCCGATGTGTCCCAGCACGGGCACGCCTGCCTTCACAACAGCTCTAACCGTGTCTGCTATTTCAGCCCCGCCCTCAAGCTTCACCGCATGGGCGTGGCCTTCCTGCATAATGCGGCGCACACCCTTCAGGGTCTCATCTATTCCGCCGTGATACGTCATAAAGGGCATATCCGTTACGATAAATGTACTCTGTGCACCTCTAGCAACGGCACGGGAGTGGTATACCATATCATCAATCGTAACCGGGATGGTGGAATTATATCCGAGCACTGCATTTCCAAGAGAATCCCCTACCAGGATCATATCTACACCAGCTTCTTCAGCCAGCACAGCAGAAGGATAATCATATGCAGTGAGCATCGTAATGGGCTCTTTATTTTCTTTCATTTTTTTCATTTTCACAATATTAAGCGGTTTTTTGGTTGCTGCCATACAAGTGGCTCCCTTCTTTTCTGAAATACCGTAGATTTTTGATGCCATGTCTAAAGCTGTGTCCTACGGATGTGCTTCAGCCGATCTAACGGGGATGGCGCCCAATCCAGACGCACAAAAAACCTTTTAGTATCAAACTAAAAAGGTCCCATAAGTCAAAAAAGAGTCACTCGCGATCGTCCCTTCTGTCTCGGTCCTCTTCGGCTCAGAGCAGAATCCAACAACTTGGCATACGATTCAATTGTATTGAAACTCATGATAACTGACTGATGAGTGCAGTTCGATACATAATCAATACCGCCTCACCAAGAAAGTATACCAAAAATAAAGTAATTGTCTACTTATAAAAAGTTAAAAAATTGGTTCTCTCTAATTAAATAACCCAAATCGTGCATCAGCCAATCCATTACAAAAAAGGACACAGCAGCAAGCTAAACGCTTACTGCTGCTATATAATTTCAACCTCACCGGAATACACCACTCTCTCCTCACCACTGGGTGCAGCAATAACTAGCCCCCCGCTCGGATCAAGTCGTTTCGCGACTCCTTGTATGGTCTCCGTCAAAGTCTCAGTCCGTACCGCTTGACCGATCGATACAGAATGCTCTTCCCATTCCACTTGAATAGGGGTGAACCCTTCACTGGTATAACGATTATAGAGAAGCTCCATTTCGTTCAGGATTTCTGCTATGAGGAGCGCTCGGTCTATAGTATGTCCTGTTTCCAGCTTGAGCGACGTGGCAATCTCCGTTAATTCCTCTGGATAATCCTCAGCGGATAGATTGACATCGATTCCGATTCCCGCAATACAGTATTTTACTTTATTATCTTCCGTTGCCGATTCCAGAAGAATCCCGCATACCTTCTTCCCATGAATCAATATATCGTTAGGCCACTTGATCGCTGCTTCTGCGCCTGTCACGCTGCGAATCGCTTTGCAGACAGCAACTCCCGTCAGAAGCGTAAGCTGAGGCATATATCGGATAGGAAGCTCCGGCCGAAGCACCAGACTCATCCAGATGCCTTTACCTGCTGGAGAGAACCACTTTCTGCCAAGCCTTCCTCTTCCCGAGCTCTGCTGCTCAGCAATGAACAGTGCTCCTTCCTCTGTACCGCTCTCCGCTTGGGTCATGGCATCCACTTGAGTAGAGGTCGTGGTTTCCATAATCTGGATCTTCCTGCCCAATACTTTGGTGTTTAACTTCGCTTCAATATCAGTCACTTTATAAAAATCGGGGATAAATGTCATTCGATATCCCTTCCGCGATACCGCCTCAAATTCATAGCCCATGTCTCTCAATTGATTGATTTGTTTCCAGACTGCTGTTCTGCTGATGTTGAGTCTTCTGCTAATCTCCTCACCTGAAATAAAGGTTTGGGATGATTGCAAAAACAAATCAAGCAGCAATTTATTTTTCATCAGATGTCACCTTCTTCGCTGCCTCAAGCAATATGTCATGTTTGTTGACGAGTTGTCCTGTTACCACCTGCTGCAGCAGCCAATTCATCGTTTCACCGAGCCAAGGACCACCCTTACGGCCAGTGACACGAAGCAGATCAGAACCTGACAGCTCAAGCTCCTTCAAGCTGTAAATTCCCATCTCCTCGATCCATTCCGCTGCATGCTCCACCAGTTCCTTCAGCAGCAGATACTCCTCCCCGGTCATATCATAGAATGACTGAGGAAGCAGAGTATGAATGACATGCCAGTCTTCACTTGCCAAAACACCGTAGCGAAGAACGGATTGTTTCCATTCTTCTTGTAAATGTCTTCTATACTGTCCCACCTGAACATCCTTCACAATCTTTGAAATAGAGTTCAGAACAGCTTCATGAAGTTCAAGAAGTTTTGTCATTCTATCCTTTACTTTACCCGAATAGGTCCACGCTCTAAGCTTTTGATCTGCATCAGAGGAATTTGCACCCAGCAGCAACAACAGAAGTCCCAATCTGAATTCTGTAGCCTGTGGCAGCTTATCTAACAAGCTGAGAGCCGTACGATCCAGCCCGGATAATTCGACTGGCACCTTTACATAATGGAGCAGCTCGCTATCCATAAGTAAACAGACTCCTCTTGCAGGATATGGTCCTGCCAGCATTTTGTCCATTTCGGTCCGTACTCGTTCCATTGCGATGTGAGGGAGCTTGTCTCGTTCCGCTAGAATTCCATCCCAGGTTAAGGAGTCGATGTCGAAATCAAAAATGGATGCAAAACGAACGCCTCTTAGCATCCGAAGGGCGTCTTCTCTAAATCGTTCTTCTGCAAGGCCGACAGAGCGAACAATCCGCTGTTCAATATCAGTCACTCCATTAAAGGGATCGATGAGCTGTCCTACATAATCTCGTGCAATGGCATTCATGGTGAAGTCTCTACGCTTAAGATCCTCTTCCACCTGGTCTACAAATTGAACCTCGGATGGCCTGCGGTAATCTTCATAACCGCTCTCCGTACGAAAAGTCGTCACCTCAAAATGATAACCGTTCATTCGAACGGTTACTGTTCCATGCTGCAGCCCTGTCGGTATGGAGCCCTCAAATAATGCCATCACCTCTTCAGGCTTGGCCGAAGTCGTTATATCCATATCCGTTACGGGCCTATTCATTATCTCATCTCGAACACAACCACCTACGAAAAAGGCCTGATGGCCATGATCATTAAGCCTTTTAAGCACCTCTTCGCCCTGAATTGCCATGGCAGGATCGACATGCTTCCAATTGTTCATTTCCTAAACTCCTTTATAAATCTCCGATCAATGCTCCAGCCCAACCCCAACATTTTGCTGAGTAAGTACGCGGCTATATACTTGCTCATACTGAGCTGTAATTTTATCGATATCAAAATGATCACTCGATCTGTCAAGACAAGCCTGCTTGTAGCTCTTCATCATTTCTTCATTACGCAGCAGCATTAATGCATATTCTGCCATTTGCTTCGTATCTCCAATACCGGCAAGCAGACCTGTACTTCCATGCGTAACAAGCTCCGGAATTCCTCCAGCCGTTGAGCCGATTGTAGGAACTCCACAGGCCATGGCTTCCAAGGCTACAAGGCCAAAGCTCTCTTTTTCCGAGGGAAGGAGCAGCAGATCGGCCATGGAGATAACCTGTGCGACATCGTCTTGTTTGCCTAACAAGTGTACTCGATCTGTCAATCCCATTTCCTGTATTTTACACTGAATCTTGGGCAGATCAGGACCTTCACCGACGAGTATGAGCTTTGTCGGGAGCTCTCTGTTCACCCGGGCAAAGATATCGACGACATCCAGCGTTCGTTTAACGGGACGGAAGTTCGAGATATGCATCAGCACCTTCTCATCCTTGGAAGCGTACTCTGCCCGAAGTGATGCGCTGTTACGTGGATAATAAATTTTGTTATCTATAAAATTGTAGGTCAGATCAATCTTCTGTTTAACATCCAGCAGCTCATGTGTCTCACGGATGAGATCCTGCGATACCGCTGTCACTGCATCGCTCTTATTAATAGCAAGCTCAATCAAGTCCTTCAGTGACTCATCCTGAGCCAGCACCGTAATATCTGTACCATGCAGTGTTGTAACTACCTTCAGATCATCAGGCAGCATTTGCTTTGCCAGGTAGGCACACACGGCATGAGGAACTGCATAGTGAACATGAAGCAAATCCAGCTGTTGTGTCTTGGCAACCTGCGCCATTTTGGTCGCTAGTGATAAATCATAGGGTGGATATCGAAACACATAATAATCATTCACTTCCACCTCATGGTAAAAGATATTACGATGAAATTTGCCTAGTCTGAAAGGGATACTGTTCGCAATAAAATGAACTTGGTGCCCTTTTTCGGCGAGTCGCTTTCCAAGCTCCGTTGCCACGACTCCAGAACCGCCCAGTGACGGATAACAGGTAATCCCGATTTTTAAATGTTTGCCCGCTTGATTCAAAGGGAAGGGCCTCCTTTATAATGATGTCGATAAACCATGCTGATCATATATTAAATCGAGCGTTGTATGGACCTATACTTCCATATCGGATCCTGGCTTATATTTATGTACAAGCTCGCGCCAGCCAAAATCACCACGTTCCAAAGCCTTAACAAGGATTTCAGCCGTTGCTACATTGGTAGCCAGTGGTATTCCCTGCACATCACACAGTCTCAGCAGCGCATTGATATCCGGTTCATGCGGCTGTGCCATAAGCGGATCACGAAGGAAGATAATTAAATCCATTTCGTTCTTAGCCACAAGCGCTCCAATCTGCTGATCGCCGCCTAAAGGTCCGGACATAAACCGATGAATCTTAAGGTTCGTTCCTTCCATGATACGTTGACCGGTCGTTCCTGTAGAAAACAAGTTATTGCCTTCAAATGCTTTTTCATAAGCCGTTACAAAGTTAACCATTTCATCTTTTTTACGATCATGAGCAATAAAAGCGATATTAAGCATATATGTTCTCTCCCTTTTGATATCTGTATAAGCAGTTTAATTTGATTGATCACTTGAGTTGAAGCACTGATGGTATGATGAACAATTCCGTTTAGTCAATAAAATGATCAAAACCGTAAATCATGCCGGAGTACTCCATCACCTTCTGAATACCGATCTTAACACCAGGCATATATCCAGCCCGTTCATAAGAATCATGTCTAATCTTCAAGGTTTGTCCAAAATCACCAAAAATGACTTCCTGCTGTGCAAATACACCGGGCAGCCTCACACTATGTATGCGGAATCCGTTGTAATACCCGCCTCGTGACCCTTCAATCGTCTCCTCTTCATTCGGGTTACCTTGACGAAGTTCCTCTCGGTTCTGCGCAATCATCTCGGCAGTTTTGATCGCCGTTCCTGATGGTGCATCCAGCTTCTGATCGCCATGATACTCAATAATTTCGAGATTAGGCATATATTTAGCAGCCTGCGCTGCAAATTTCATCATTAGAATAGCCCCGATTGAGAAGTTGGGTGCAATCAGCCCTCCAATGCCTTTATCTTGACATTGCTTGTCCAAATCTTGAATTTGTTCTGGGGTAAATCCAGTTGTCCCCATAACAGGTCTTACACCGTATGAAATAGCGAGGGAGGTATGCTCATAAGCATATTGGGGTGTAGTAAAATCAACCATAACATCCGCATTAGATTCTCTCAGCGCATCCTCCAGCTGATCCGTAACCAGGACACCGCAAGGCTCTAGACCAACCAGCCTGCCAGCATCCTCGCCTGCTCCGGAACGATTAACGGCTGCAGCCAGTTCAAGTTCCTCATCCTGCAGAACTAGCTTGACGACTTCACGTCCCATGCGCCCTCCCGCGCCTACAACAACAACCTTCAACTTCTCTGCCACTTTAGAAACACTCCTTATATTCTAGCTTGATGAATTATTCTTATTTAGACTTCATTCGCTTGTGGAAATCCTGCAATAACTGTGTTAATTGATCATTCTGCGGCTCCAGCGATATCGCTTCTTTGAGCACCGCGATAGCTAGGATGTACTCATCCATTTCGGCATAGGCAATGGCTAGCCACACGTATGCATCCGTATATAGCGGATCGAGCTCGATCGACTTCTTCAGCTGTGCGAGTATATCCTCTCTGGCCTTAGACAAATCAGACGCGGAAGCTTCAATGAGCAGCCGTGCACCTGCAGTCAGCTTCTTCGCCTCAAGACTCCCTAGATGCATCATATATTCACCATGGTCTGGAGCAAGTTCTGCTGCTTTTTGAGCATGAAGCAAAGCTTGCTCCAGCTTCCCATTGCGTGCATAGGTAATGGAGCAGCGATAATGGATTTCGGCATTGTCTGGTTCCTTCTCAATGGCCGTCTCGAACCAATAAACCGCAAGCTCGTAATCACCATGCAAAATAGCTTTGTATGCTTCTTGGATATAAGGATAAGATTTCATGCTTGCTGTACCTCCCGGATATGGGTTAGTACAGCATATGTAAGGATGGATTATTCGGTGTCCTTTTTGGTCCAGCGATTCGCATCCCTCGTATTAAATTTATGCATCACTTTGTTGTGAGCCTCCGTCAGATCAATGCCGAGTGAGTTCGCAAAACAAAGGGTAATAAATAAAATGTCCCCAAGTTCAAGCTCAATGGAGTTGTCAGCCTCCGTAGATTTCTTGGGCTTCTCCCCGTATTCGTGATTGACCTCACGGGCAAGCTCGCCTACTTCCTCTGTCATTCTCGCAAGCATCGTCATCGGGCTGAAGTACCCTTCCTTGAACTGTGAAATGTAACGGTCCACTTCCCGTTGAATTTCAGCAAGACTTTTCTCCATACCAGTTGTAGCTCCTTACCGATAAATTTGCTTTATTCCAATGTTAACGTATTGAGATAGTGAAAACAAATCATTTTTTTAATCTGGGGAGGAAACAGGCATACTACGTTTGTACACCCCTCAGACTACTTTAACGAGTAAAATCACGGGTTATAAAATGCATGTAAAAGAACAATCAGCTCAGTGAGGTATATTGATGATAAAAAATAAATGGATTGCCCAATTAAAAATCATCCTTCCTATTATGCTCGGCACCGCCGTTTTTGCTTTTGGTCTGCTGTACTTCATCATTCCGAATCAGCTGATGGAAGGTGGAGTAACCGGAATCACCGTTCTGCTTAATTATGCGTTTGGTATCTCTCCCTCCTTATCGACCTTAGTCATCAATATCCCGCTGTTCATCCTGGGATGGAAGGTACTCGGTGGAAGACAAATTCTTTACACTGGCATCGGTATTGCTCTGCTCACTGTCTTTCTTGGCCTGTTTGAGAGACTGATTGAAGCAGGCTATATTGTACCGTTTAAGACAGAACATGATTTTTTGCTCGCTGCTCTATACGCAGGGGTAACGATTGGGACAGGACTTGGCATCGTCTTTCGCGCCGGAGGCACAACAGGCGGTTCCGATATCATCGCAAGAATCTTATCCCGCAGATCAGGAATCAGTATCGGTAAAGTGATGCTCGGCATTGATATTATCATTATTGGATCTTCCCTTTTTTTCATTCCTCTGGATAAGGTCTTATATACACTCGTGTCCGTCTTTATCAGCTCTAAGGTAATTGATTTTATTCAGGAAGGCGCCTACTCCCTTAAATCCTTTACTATAATAAGTGATCATGCGGAGCAGATTGCAGAGAAAATTACGGCTGAAATGGATAGAGGGGTCACATTAGTGCCGGCTGTCGGGGCTTATTCGAAACAAGCAAAGCATGTTGCCTATTGTGTGGTTGCAAGACAGGAGATTAGACAGCTGCAGGAGATCATTAAATTGGCAGATGCCAAAGCGTTTGTGATTATCTCGGAGGTGCAGGATGTATATGGCGAGGGTTTTAAAGAGGAATAGCCCGGATCACCGGGCTTTTTTTCGATACGGAATGACATGAGACTAACATCGATTACCAATAATTATCGTTGATTCACAATCTTCAATAACCTATCTTCTTGTAAATGGAGCCGTTTCTGTGCCTTGAAATTTACGATACCCTACATAAGCCAATACTGCCATAATGGTGGAGCCTATGAACAGCTCGGCAGCCCAAGGCTCAGGACCACTCGCAAACGGAGTGAAGGCCGTTTCATCCTTTTCCTTGCCAAACAGGGCATTTACAAATTCATCTCCTTGCTGCAAGGCTTCACCCACCGCTTCATAGTTCGGCTCTGAACGCATCGTCAGCCCCTTTAAATAGGACATCCACGAATCAAAACGTTCAATTTCATAAGGCTGCTTCTTGATGATTGCCGCAGGACGAATGGTTTCATAATGCTGCTCAAACTCTCCATATGTAACCATGAGTGAATCCGCTCGATGATTCAGCGCCCCTTCTTGAACAGCGGCAATATCCTCTTTCAATATTTTATAATATTGCAGCCACAGCGGCTTCTCGGGATGAGCAAGACTATCCACAGCCAGCCTTAATTTCGCAGAAGCATGCTGCAGAGAATCGGCAGCTGCATCCGTACTTGCGGATGCCTCCTTGACTTCAACGATGGTTTCGGTCAGTGCATGCATCCCTTCTACACTCGTTACCCCATCATAGGACATCTGCCCAACCTGAGTAGTTATTAACTGAACATCCTCCCGAACACCGACAAGATTGTTCTCGAGGGATTTCCGGTACAATGAAGTTGCTGTATCGTTCAGCTGCTTCATAAGCTCTGAATCAGCTTGTGTCTCCTGAACACTTGCAGCAGACACATTGGAAACAATCGCACCACTGAGCAGCGTACAGCAGAGCACAGCTGTAATTACACAGGAAGATCGTTTGATAAGCGAAAACATGGACATCCCCTCCTACCTTATCGTATGAGGGGATGTGAGAGCCTAGTACTATAATCGTTTGGTTTGTCTGAGCGCGATGAAGCCGGTAAGGATGGAGGCCAGTGAGAGCACTACTGTGAAATTTCGTACACGGTTTATGTAGACGTCAACAGCATCCGGAAGACCTGGATAGATGCCTTTCGTGTAATCTAGCGTATCATTGAGTAACGTCCATACACCAGCAAACACAAGACTGCCCAGTCTAAATCCGAAGAATCGAGCATACAGTAACACCTCGACAGCCATCGCCAGGTGAGAGGCAATCAGCATAAAATCCGACCAGATCATGTCTACTCCAAGAGACCAGCCTGCAACAATCATTACAACTGCCCATATACCGTATTTTAATGAAGTGACAAAAGCCAAAGCTTGAATCACATGTCCTGTTTTCTTCAACCAAGACGATGATGCAGGATACATTAAGAACAGAAGTGATATGGTAAAAAACAGACTTGCTGTCGGGCTGTCAGGAACAAATACAATGAGCCATACAGGATAATTGTCCAGCGTGGACTCCAGCTGCCCTCCATACCATATATAACCATAGACCGTTCCCAGTAGGTTACACAAAAATAATAACCAGAGAAAACCGCGATGCATGAGAAAGGCCCGGCTCCATAAAAAAGAAATCGAAAACACCTGTATCCCCCTCTGACAAAATTGCAATATGAAGTAGAGTATGTACATTATGTCTACATTCTGAAAAAAAACCTGACTGCGGCTGCAGTCAGGCTTTCAGCTATAACCTTTATTTTACTGTCCTGCTTTCTGAAGTGCAAGCCACTCTGCCAAGGTGTTAATATCTTCATCCGTGAGACCTTGGGCAATATTATTATCATATTGAGCCGGCATTCCACCTACACCTTCTTTGATGATCGTGAGAATTTCTTCCTGGCTGTGCTTATCACCGGTGCCTAGCAGCGCCGGAGCACCCTGCCCTTTCAAGTCCACGGCATGACAGCTTACACAGGTCGCTTTCTTATAAATCTCAGCTCCCGCAGCATCGGGCTCGACAATCGCGATCTCATCCTCCTGCTGAGACGGAGCAAATGATGTGGACTCGCCTGCCGCGTGCCTCTCCTCTGCTTCCTTCTCCCGCTGAATATGCTCCGGCTCCTGTCCCGTAGCTTCAAGCTCATGCTTGTAGTGTGTCCAGGCAACATTCGTTAAGTAGATAACCGAAACTATCGACAACAGCATGAGCGAGGAGGCAATCGGTCTTCTATAGAAGCGGCGTTCCTTACCCGTGTCAAGAAAAGGAGCCAGGAGCAGTGCACCGAACGCGACCCCAGAAACACCGAGTGTACCGAGTACGACATAATCTCCTGATGCGTATGGATATTTCAAGTATTGATATAAGAATAAGAAGTACCAGTCCGGCATCGGTATGACGTTAGCACTTGGATCAGCTGGATATCCGAGTGGAGCAGGCTCCGAAATGGTCAGTACTAAAAAACCAACCAGAACGACGACACCTACCATCCATTCTTTCAATAAGAAATTAGGAATGAATGCTTCGGATTTACCCGGATATGACGTATAGTCAGGCGGAGTAATAAAGCCCTCTCCCTTGCGAACCCGAGAATCACCAACAAATACAACCTTCTCATCTGATTTCTTCCCGTGTGCCATAGGCTTATCCTCCCTTCGATTATAGTGGTCCGGAGATACCTTGTCTGCGAATCATGATAAAATGCCCAACAAGCAGAATGAGCAGAACAGCCGGAAGGAAGAATACATGCAGAGCAAAGAATCTAGTTAAAGTTTCCGCTCCAACAATGGACCCGCCTTGTAAAAGTTCCTTGATAACCGGGCCAAGTACAGGCACCGTGTTTGCAATTTCAAGTGTAACCTTAGTCGCAAAATACGCTTTGTTGTCCCAGGGCAGCAGATATCCTGTTAATCCCAAGCCAAGCATGACAAAGAAGATCAGCATCCCGACTACCCAGTTCATTTCGCGAGGCGCTTTGTACGAACCAGTAAAGAACACCCGCATCGTATGTAGAAACATCATAACTATAACCAAACTAGCTCCCCAGTGGTGCATGCCCCGTACAATTTGACCGAATGCAACCTGGGTCTGTAAGAACTCTACGCTCGCATAAGCGTTAATGATATCCGGTACATAATACATCGTGAGGAACATGCCGGATAGAATCTGTATTACCGTAATGAAAAACGTAAGTCCGCCGAAACAGTAAACAAAAGCCGAGAAGTGATGAGCGGGATTCACGTGTTCAGGTACTTCATGGTCAGCAACGTCACGCCAAATCGGGGTAATGTCCAGACGTTCGTCGACCCAGTTGTAAATATTCTTAAACATCTACTCACGCCCTCCCTATTGGACTCTAGTATTTGGAACAATGCTTCCGAGATACACCCAGCCTTCCTCTTCCTTAACGGTGTATTCATCAAGCGGCGCTGAAGCAACCTCCAGCTGCTTGCCTTCCTTCGTATAATGCGCACCATGACATGGGCAGAAATATTCGTCTGGGAATGTCGGGTTATTATTGTATCGCACGGTACAACCCAGATGCTTGCAGATCGGCGATAAGGCGTAAATGACTCCATCCTCACCCCTCCTGATCCAGGCAACCAAGGACGAATTGCTTAGATACCAGCCATCTTGCTGCTTAAGCTCAAAAGTCACTTCCTGAGGCTCATCCGTGACCTTGCTCACTTCAATGACTTTTACAAAATCGCCTTCGTCATCCTTCTGCAGTATCGGGTCTACAGCAAAACGGATCATCGGCAGAGCTGCACCCGCAGCCATATAAGCCGTCGCACCGCCCAAAGTGTAAGTTAGAAACTGTCTGCGTGACATCTCTTTACGACCGGGTGGTTTTGGCAGTTGGTGCTCTTTGTCTTTATGATTGCTCATCCTCTTCCAACCCCCTTTTTCATCCAATTATTTCATTGTTCTTTTAAAATATTCCACAAATTACTAGGACATACATAATCATATATTAGCCTCCATTGACCGTCAAGAATTTGTCACACATTTTAAAATAAAGAATGGAAGCGTTATATTGAAAATGTTGGTATTTTGTCACAATTTATTTCAATCTATTGTAATCCCCATAATCGATACACCTCACGATGTATTTTTTGTGACAGTTGATTGATTTTTTCTGCTGATTCTTCCTTGCTGCTTCTCACCGAAATTTCACATTTAGGGCATGTAAATATCAAATCTGAAGCAGAAACCTCGGTGGGATTTATCTCTTGTCCTGTGCTCATGATGATGACAAACTTAAATCCGCTCGATTTCAATTGTCTGCATACATCATTTAAGGAGTTCAAATGCTCCTCCGCCGTATAATGAAATGCCGGATACGTGACTACCCGTCCTTTGAATGGAGTTTCAACGATATCAAGAAAATCTCTTAGATTTTCTAAAGCGCTTACAGCTTCAATAGGAGATTCCTGTCCCGTTAGGCCTGTATAGGGAATAATACATGTATCCAAGTAAGGCTTCCATTCCACCCATTCTTCTGGTCTGATCTCGCTGAATTTCAAACGTATATTCCTCCCTATCATGCTTGTTATTCTGTCTCTATTATAATGGTTGTTTCTACCAGATGGAAAGAGATTCAAGGAATTGAATGATATTTACAAAACACAAAAACCCCACTTATTATATGGTGAGACTCCAGCCATATATATAAGCGGGGTTGAACTAAATGAGTTATGAAATTGACTAGGGTCTATAGGCAAAACATGACCTTTATTCGTTAGTTAATTAATCTCAGTTCATCCGTCAGGTTACGAAAAGCCACTTCATCCCCCGATGCCAGTGCTTTATCAATTTCATCCAAGAGCTTTTCACTTCGATGTTTCTTTAATGCCTCGTCCCACACCATCTCAGCAGCCAGTCCTAACATGACCTCGTAAGTAACTTTCATTTTATCCATAGGATGCACCTCCAACCAATTGTTTTATCCAATTTTCTCCGAAATCAAGGAAGGATGACATTGGAGCTGGATATTTTGCTCCCCCAGGCCGTCATTTGTATAGCCTGACCTTCCTGTTCGGAATCTCCGCACCTTATCATTCCTAAATGCAAGAGCATCTGTAATATACGCTGCGTAAAAACGACTTCCTTGGAATCATAGTAGAACGGATGTACCAAATCCCCTATGCTTTCCAACAGCGATGATACTGTGACCCACCTCTCAGCACACCTGCCAATCCAATAAACGACGGATGCTACATTGGGTATAGCCCCTTTATACTGTCTTAACCAAAAGCGGAATAGCTGTATCATCTCTTCTTCCAGTGCTTTTTCCATCGAGGCTCTGCCCTCTGAAGTCAGTTCAAGCAGTCCATCATGTTCAGTTACATATCGATGATGGTACGCATAGTCGTACAGGAGAGCTAATCGGTCCGGGTATTCTTTATAAGTGCGGCCATATCCAAAGCGCCACCCTCCCTTTCCGAGAAGAGATTCCTGAATGTTCAGAAATTCCATCAGCTGTTGTTGAGTACGCCTGTACATAAAACCTTCCTGGTTCAAAGGAATCTCATATTGATCAATGTACTTTAACATCTGTCTGAGATCCTCGGCCAACAGGTGGTGTTCATCCCGATAAGCAGAAGGTTCATTTATGTTTACCATCGAGTGTAAAAATCTTTCCTGCAATATGCGGAGAAATTTAACCTTTAAATCATTAGGTACTTGATACAAATACCGCGTCTGATGAGTCGAGCCATTAAATAGCCATCCGGACTTGGTGAAATGGACAATGATATCTCTGAAAAATGAGACGGGTTGTCCGCCCTTCGGATCAATGGCTTGTCTGGCAAGCGCAGTCAGCTCTTCCATGCTGAAGCTGGCTCTTGGGTCAAATAACAAAGCATTCAAAAAACAAAGATGTCCGATCGGAAGCTTCTCCACCTGTTCTTCAACGAAGGATTTGCTGCCTAACGTAATTAAGATGCTTTGAATCAATTCATGTTTTGAATTGGTTTTACTTGAGCACTCATAATGGTCCGCAATGCGGTTCAGCTGACCGATATCGGCATATGTGAGAAGATCCGCTAAATTCATTGTTCCATCGCCTCGCCGTTTTACTACCATTATGGGAATTATTACAACATTTATTCCAAATTCGCAAAAAAAAATAACCCGAAATATTATCGGGTTACCGCTTAAAGCTACTTCTCGTGAACAGAATCTGCTGCTAGTAAATGCTTCGTACAATTATATAATAGTGGATTCCAATCCGACTCGGCCTTCTCCAGAATCGTTAGTGACAAATTGCCGATCCGCTCCGAATACTGGTCTTCATACAAAGCCCTGTACAACTGAGCAAGCAGTGCACCATGGGATATCACTAGAATATGCTGATCAGGGTATTGCTCTGCTAAGTCATTCATGAAGGACAAGATTCTCGCCTGCATTGCAGGTTCTTTCTCTTGACCCAGATCCTGCAGGTTCCAATCCACTCCCCACTTCTCTTCACGTTCCAGAGCAGTAAGTCCTTCAGCCTGACCAAAGGATCTTTCTTTAAGACGCTCATCTGGAGGCAGCATAGGTGTATTCAAAATGCCGGAAATAATCTCACCTGTCTCCTGCGCACGTGACAATCCGCTGGTAATGATGTAATCCCACTTGTAAGCTTCCTCAAGAAGTCTGTTAGCCAGCAGTCTTGCTTGCTGCCTTCCTTCCTCGTTCAGCGGAATATCACTTTGACCTTGTATACGACCTAATACATTCCAGTCAGTCAATCCATGACGAATAAGACCTATTCTCATTGCTTGCTCCCTTCTCGAGAAGTGATCGCCCGACCATGATGGATGCGTCGAAGAGAGAATAACGCCACTCCCAAAGCAATTAGAGACAGAATCATCCAATGTTCAGGGTACGCCTTCATTCCAACGACTAATGGTTCCATTATACCGCTTGTTCTAATTTCATCTTGATGCCAAAAAGATAACGATGTAGAGGAACTCGCTACAGCCGTCGGAACAATACCCGATTGCTGCTTGGCAACTTCCCCCATGCCAGAGCCCAGACTTGAAGTCATAAAGACAACACTGCACAGAAACAATGCCAGGCATGCAGATATCCAAATCGATAACCGATGGTTCACTGGCTGTGGCAACAATGGATAGGTTCTCACATCGCTCTTCTGAATATTCGGATTATCCTTATAGATCCGATCCATGACTTTGGTATGCATAGATTGGATCTTCTTCTCGGGTATTGGTTCAGCAGTCATAGGGATCAGCTCATACAATTCAGTCCATTCCTCATACTCTGTCCTGCATGCCTTACATCCCTGAATATGCTGCATAAATTCAAGCCTTATTGGGTGATGTGCAGGCAGATCCCAAATCATTGCCATATGCTCTCGGGCATCGCTGCAATTCATTGATTCTTCATCCCCTCGTATTCCTCGTAAATCGGTTCAAAGAAATAAGACTGCAATTGATTCTTGACACTCATTCGAGCACGAAACAACAAGGATTTAACAGAACTTACCGTCTGTCCTAGAATATTAGATATTTCTTGATAGTCTAGTTGGTCATACTCTCTTAAAATGATTGCAGTACGCTGCTTGTCAGGCAGATTGTTAATTGCTTCGCGCACCTTCACAACACGTTCACTCGTAAGCATCGCCTGTTCAGGGACTGTGTCTGCAGAAGCAATTGGCATAAAGCCGCTCTCTTCAAGTGGAATATTTGCAGTTCGTTGTTTGCGAAGCTCACTAAGAACCGTATTTCTAGCAATAGTATACACCCATGTAGAGAAGGATGCATCAATTTCACGGAAAGAATGCAAGCTCCGGTAGGCTTTGTAAAAAGTTTCAGATACTAGATCTTCAGCTAAATGTTCAAGTCCTGAACTTCTCAACATGTGATATACGAAAGCATACATCTTACGCTCATAGCGCTTCATTAATTCTGAGTATAAATCAATATTCCCCTCTTTAATCTCCTTGATCAGCTCTGAATCATCCATTAGGCCTATACTCCTCCTTGCCTATCCTTAGCCTGCTCCCATGCAAGGCATCTAAGAACAACTTATAAGTATTGGGATCACGCTTTCTATAATTACGTCTAACAATCCGTTATAAAGACAGACCGTATAGAAACGGCAGACAAATTTCGTTGAAAGGAATTTTGAATCTTCATCCAAATTGAAAATTTATAAATAAATGACAAAAATGTAATGGTAGAAAGGAGGTGCAGATTGTACTTGCTGCATATTTCCATCCCATATGTAGTAACACTTTCCTAAACATGACTTTATGACCAAGGAACATTATACCATATAACAGACCATAGTTTCCCAATAAAATAGTTAAATTTTTGTAAACTTCATATACATCGTTACTTTCAGCCTAGGCCAGCCTTTTTCTTCATATCCATACCTTAAACGACTACTAAATTAAAGACGGAATTGAACTGGAAATAGTTGCAGGTAAATTGGAATTTAATTTTTGAATTATGCTTAAATCGCAAAGAAGAAATATATTAAAATGCAAAAAAAAGCCGCTCGTTAGGAGCGACTTTCCCATAATAAAGAAATCAATTATATAGCGGGAGAATTCCTCTGTGATTTAAACGATATAAGTGAGAGGTTCACTGAAGTGATTGACGCATGAAGATAATATTTTACTGCTGGAACAGCTCCTCCTCTTCATAAAAAAAAGAGGCCGTGAACCGAGTTCACGACCCGTTGCCCATTTTCAGAGCAACTCAGTTATTGGATAGGAGTGGAGAGAAACCATACTGTACTTTTATTATATGTATACGTTTTCATTTTGTCAACCATTATTATACATTAATTTATTATCTTGTTCATTTGCTCAGTTAAAGCGATTTTATTAGGTTTGAGAATCATGTTGAAGGCAATATAAAAAGCCAGAAAGCCGCTTGCACGCTTCCTAGCTTCTAACGGTGTAATTCTGGGAGATCAGCAGCTGTGCCGCACGTTCCATGTCCTCTTCCTGCCTGAATGACAGCCTTAAGATCCCCGGCACGTCCTCCCGGCTTTCGATAATTTGCATGTTGCTCAAATTGATGGCCGCTGTTCCAAGCTCTGTTGCAATCCTGCCAATAATTCCTGGCGTATCCGGTACATCAATATAAATATCAAACAATGAGGTAATAACGCCTTTTCTTCGCTCTGGAAGCTGATTACGAAACGCGCCTGCAGACCGAAATGCCTCTTCAATCGCTTCCCCATTTTGATGCTCTATCATATCAGTAAACCGCTGAATCTGCATATTCCAATCTTTGAACAATCGCAGAAGCACTTCCCGATTACTTAATAATATATCTCTCCATACAAGAGGATCACTGGATGCAATCCGGGTTATATCCCTGAAGCCTCCGGCTGCAAGCAGCTGATACAGCGGCTCTGCCTCGTTATACCCGCTGACCTGATTGACCAGAGCTACCGCGATGATATGCGGCAAATGACTGATCGCTCCAACGATATCATCATGATGCTTCGGATCAACTCGAATGACCTGTGCTTTCGTATGGGCAAGCAGCTCCTTCAGTGCATTATACACATGCTCAGGAACCCCTTCCAAAGGAGTTAATACATAATATGCATTCTCAAACAGCAAGGCAGAAGCCGCCTCAACACCCGACCTCTCGGACCCAGCCATGGGGTGGCCACCGATAAAATAAGCATCCTGGAAATCAAGGGATTTTGCAGCCGAGGTAATTGAAGCTTTGGTGCTCCCCACATCCGTAATGACGCAGCCTTTCTTAAGCGGAAGCTTGCTGAGATGTTCAAGATAATAATTTAGCATTCCAACCGGTACACTTAAAAATATATAATCCGCATCCATAGCGGCTTCCTCAATTGACAACGTTACTTCATCCAATACGCCGCTCTGCATGTATCGTTCTTGGAGGGCAGGCTCGTGAGCATATCCTACGACGGTAATTCCGGGTTTTCCTCTGAAACACAAGGCAAGGGACCCACCAATGAGTCCCACCCCGAAAATGGCTATTTTTTGTGTATGATTCTCTGATCCATTCATAAGCAGCCGTTACACTCCAGTTGTTTCAGCCTTCAGCACTTGCTCCAGTGCCTTGATGAAAGCCTCGTTCTGTTCTTTGGCACCGACAGATACTCGGATATAGGTTGGATAGACTTGGAAACCTGGACGAACAATAATCCCTTGTCTAAGCAAAGCATCAAACATCTCTCCGGCCGGTCTGCCTGTATCCACCATAATAAAGTTGCCATGCGTAGCAAAGTAGTGGATTCCAAGACGCTCGAATTCGCCCTGCAAATACGTTACTCCTTCACGGTTTAGATCACGGCATTGTGTAATAAAAGCCTGATCACTCAGAGCTGCGCGGGCCGCGGACTGCCCCAATCGATTCGTATTGAACGGTTCTCTTACCTTATTGATCAGCGAGATAACCTCAGGCTGTGCAACACCGTAGCCAATGCGAAGCGCAGCAAGTCCATATATTTTAGAGAATGTGCGCAGCACCACAAGATTAGCGTATTTAGCGAGAAGAGGAATCGTTTGCGGATATGCTGCATCCGTTACGTACTCATAATATGCTTCATCAAGCACTACCATGATATCCTGTGGCACTCGGTCCAGGAAGGATACGAGCTCAGCTTCCGATACGATCGTTCCCGTTGGATTGTTTGGGTTACATACCCAGATAATCTTCGTCTTTGAGGTGACTTTCTCCAGCATTCCTTCAAGATCATGCTTGCCATCAACCAGCGGAACCTCTATGCTAACTGCGCCTTCAATATCAGCATTGCTCTTATAAACGGAGAATGTTTGGTCGGCCATGATTGTCTCATCCCCGCTCACAAGGAACGCTCTGGTAATGAGGGCAATGACTTCATCCGAGCCTGCTCCGAAGATAATCTGCTCTCTGCCTACGTGAAGATGCTCAGCTAGATCAGCTGTCAGATCTCCGGCACTTCCATCAGGATAAATACTTAAATTCATCAGCTCAGCCTGAATCGCTTCTCTTGCTTTTGGCGAGCTGCCATAAGGGTTCTCATTGGAGGCAAGCTTGATCACTTCGCTTAACCCCAGTTCACGTTTGACTTCTTCAATGGGCTTCCCTGGTTTATAGACGGGTATGTTAACGATCTGTGATTTAGGTTTCATTGTTAAAGCCCCTCCTCTGTATACTTAATAAGAATAGCTGCAGCATTCGCTACAGCTTTAATTGTGCCACAAAATTCCGGATTTGCAAAAGCCCCTCTTGCTTGGTTGCCGGATCTGACAGTAATGGAATGCTTGTCTCAATCTGTCTAACGATCGCGCTCCCTACGACAACCCCGTCACATAGCTTAGAGAACCGCTCCACTTGCTCACGGCTTGAAATGCCAAAGCCAACAGCAACGGGAAGAGAAGTGTACGATTTTACCGTGTCAATAAACTCTTCAACTTCCCGGTGGAACGAGGATCTTTCTCCTGTCACACCGAGCGATGATACGCAGTAGATGAATCCTCTTGCTTTTTTAACAATGTTCTCTATTCTTGTCTTTGATGTCGGAGCCACCAGAGGTATAAGGTGGATATTAGCTTTGTCTGCATAGGCTCTAATTTCTTCCGACTCCTCAATTGGCAGATCAGGTATAATGATTCCACTGATATCGTGAGCTTTCAGTAATTCAAAGAAAGTCTCCAGTCCGGTTTGTAGAACAGGATTATAATAAGTAAACAGTACAAACGGCAGCTTCGCCCCTGCTTCTCTGGCTCTTCTTGCTGCCTCCATGCATGTGCGAATGGTAATATGCTGCTTCAATGCACGCTCAGAAGCCCGCTGGATAACAGGTCCATCTGCAAGAGGATCCGAATATGGAACACCAAGCTCGATGACGTCAGCTCCTGCTGCTTCCAGCTCGAGTATAATTTCAATACTTGTCTCGATGTCGGGATCACCAATCGTAAGAAAAGGAATCAGTGCCGTTTTGTCCTCAGATTTGAGCCTCTCAAACGTAAGATCCATTAGATTCAACTGTATGCTCATGAGAGTTGACCTCCCGTGTATTTCATGATGGATTCAACATCCTTGTCTCCCCGGCCGGATAGACAGATGACCACAATCTGATCCTTCTCCATGGCTGGTGCAATCTTGGCCACCTCTGCCACTGCGTGAGCGGATTCGAGCGCAGGAATAATTCCCTCTGTACGGCTGAGTAATTGAAGTGCATCCAGCGCTTCCTTGTCTGTAATCGGAACATACTGAGCACGCTTGATCTCTTTGAGATAGGAATGCTCGGGTCCGACCCCTGGATAATCCAGCCCGGCTGAAATTGAGTGTGCTTCCTGAACTTGTCCGAATTTATCCTGGAGTAAGAGACTCATTGAACCTTGGAATACGCCATGTGTTCCCTTGCTCATCGTAGCCGCGTGAAATTCCGTATCGACGCCTTTGCCTGCAGCTTCACAGCCAATAAGCTCTACGGAGTCGTCATTTAAAAATGGGTAGAACATGCCGATTGCATTAGAGCCTCCACCGACAGCTGCTACAATCTTATCAGGCAGTCTTCCTTCTGCTTCAATAATCTGTCTTCTCGTTTCGTCTCCGATGACGCGCTGAAAATTACGAACCATCAGCGGATATGGATGGGGTCCGACTGCTGAACCGAGAATATAGAAGGTGTCCTCTACATTACTCACCCAGTACCTAAGAGCTTCATTCCCTGCATCCTTCAGCGTCCGGGTGCCCGATGTGACGGGAACAACTTCAGCTCCCAGCATATTCATCCGAAATACATTTAGCTGCTGACGCTTCGTATCCTCTTCTCCCATGAACACCTTGCATTCCAAGCCCAGCAGTGCTGCAACCGTTGCTGTTGCCACCCCATGCTGTCCTGCCCCTGTTTCAGCGATGACCTTTTTCTTACCCATGCGCTTAGCAAGCAGTCCTTGTCCCAGTGCGTTGTTAATTTTATGAGCACCCGTATGGTTTAGATCCTCACGCTTCAAATATATTTTGGCCCCGCCAAGCTGCTGGGTTAAATGTTCTGCATAATAAAGAGGAGTTTCCCTGCCCGAATACTGCTTCAGCAAATAGTTCAATTCCTCATTAAACTCAGGATCCTCTGAAAAACGCTTATACTCCTGCTCTAATTCGATCAGGGCATTCATTAACGTTTCCGGCACATACCGCCCTCCAAAAGGACCAAAACGACCATATTCATCCGGTAATTGCGTCATGCCTTCTTCACCCTCTCCACAAAAGCTGTCATTTTAACGATGTCTTTATGTCCATCTGTCTCAACGCCGCTTGAAACATCTACTCCGTCCGGAGCATAACGACGCACAAGCCCGGTTACGTTCTCCGCATCAAGTCCGCCGGCTACAAACAGCGGAATTCCCGTACGATCAGCCCACTGCTGATAGGGCAGGCTCTTCTCCCAAGCAAAGGTCTTACCGGATCCCCCGCCATATACTCCATCGTAAGTATCGAGCAGAATGGCATCTACTTTACCTTTATACGGGTTCAGCTGATCATGGGCACTCATGCCTGGAGTCTGATTCTCGTGAATGGAGAAAGCTTTAAACACCTGTACCCCAAGCACTTCTCTGACCTTCTGGCAAAAATCCGGGGATTCCTGTCCGTGCAGCTGAATCACGTCCAGTGGAGCTTGATCGAGTACGTCTGTAAGCTCTTCCCAATCAGGATTAACAAACACCCCTGCTGATCTGGGAGAAGGTATGGCTTCCCATTCATTCAGTACCTTACAGAGCTGCGCTGCATGTTCCGCAGATACTTGGCGTCTTGACTTCGCGAATACAAACCCAATAAAATCAACAGTTAAGTGCTTCATTGATTTTAGCACTTCAACGTCCTGAAGTCCACAAATTTTTAGAAGTGGTTGATCCTTCTGTACCGTCATTTCCTCACCTGTTCCCCTGCACCCATAAGCTCAAGAACAGCCTGACTCACATTATCCTGGCGCATAAACTGCTCGCCGACAAGGATGCCTTTGGCACCTGCCTGCTTCACATATTCCACATCTTCCGGTGTGCGAATGCCGCTCTCACTGATTAAGGTGACATGCTCAGGCACAAGGTCTGCAAGTTCAGCGGTCGTTTCAAGTCGAGTTTCAAATGTACGAAGATTGCGGTTGTTAATCCCGATTAGAGTTGCGCTGCCAATATCCAGAACACGTAGTAACTCTTCCTTATCATGAACTTCTACGAGTGCATCCAGGCCCAAATCCCGTGCATAGCTTATATATTTAGACAGCTGGGCTGAATCCAGTATGCTTGCAATAAGCAGAACCGCATCCGCACCGATGATCCGGGCTTCCGCAATTTGCTTCTCATCAATAATAAAATCTTTGCGCAGCAGCGGAACGTTAACCTGCTGACGGATTGCTGTCAAATATTCGGGCTTCCCTTGAAAGTAATGGATATCTGTCAGCACCGACATACAATCTGCACCTGCGGCCTCATATGCCTGGGCTATGTCGACAGGATCGAAATTACTCCGAATTAATCCTTTTGACGGAGAGGCCTTCTTTACTTCAGCAATCAGCCCCATTCCCCTCGCATGCTCCTTGGACAATGCTCTTTCGAAGCCTCTCGTAGCCGACAGTGCCGCAATCCTTTTTTCTGCCTCGTTCATGTCGAATACACTGGATAATGCTGCGACTTCTTCCTTCTTCGTTGCGACAATTCGATCAAGATACATATTCATACTCTCCCGTCTTCTGTATAAGCTGTGTCAATTTATCGGATGCTTTACCGGAATCAATGGCATTTTTGGCCAAGTGAACCCCTTCTGCGATACTTCCTGCAAGTCCTGCTACATAGATGGAAGCCCCTGCGTTTGCAAGAACGATATCCCGATATCCTCCCTGCTCGCCGGAGAGCACACGTTTAATAATGTCTGCATTCTCAGTAGCTGTTCCTCCAAGGACCTGCTGCAAAGGATATACCTTAAGTCCCAGATCATCAGGGTGAATATCATAGGTTTGAACAGCTCCATCCTTTAATTCCGATATCTTCGTCCGGTCTGAAATACTAATCTCATCAAGTCCATCATAGCTTGCTACGACGAGTGCCCGTTTCAGTCCAAGTCTGCCGAGCGATTCCGCAATGGCTTCTGTTCTGGTTACGTCATATACCCCGAGTACTTGCCGGTCTGCTCCAGCTGGATTGGTAAGCGGCCCAAGCAGATTAAAGATCGTCCTTACCCCCAGTTCCTTACGCGGTGCAGCCGCATACTTCATGGAAGGATGATATACCTGAGCGAATAAAAAACAAATATTGATCGCATCCAGGCAGTCTCTCGCCTGCTCTTGATTCAGATGAATGTTAACTCCTAGTGCTTCGAGTACATCCGCACTCCCTGCTCTTCCGCTTGCAGAACGGTTCCCGTGCTTCGCAACCCGTACGGATAAAGAGGAGGCGATGATGGCGGAAGCCGTTGAAATATTGAATTTGCTGATCCCTGATCCCCCGGTTCCACAGGTATCCAGCAGATTGTTCTGCTCTGTGTGGACTCTCGAACAGGATTCTCGCATTGCTTCAGCAAATCCAGTAATTTCATCAACCGTTTCTCCTTTTAGCCGCAGAGCCGTCAGCAGTCCGCCGATTTGTGCTGCAGTCGCTTCTCCGCTCATAATGTGACCCATGACATTCCTTGCTTCAATCTGCGTTAGATCTTTGCCTTCCATGATGCTCATGAGGCCTTGCTGAACAGCATTTCCTGTGATGATGGTGCTCATCGTGATCTCCTCCTTATCAGTTAGATGTATAAATATAGTCTTGATTCGCGTAGTTCTGTGGCACAGCTGCTTTTGGAAACATTTGTTCAGCATATCGAATTGCCGTTAGAAGTGCCTTCGCTTTGTTTACTGTCTCTTCATATTCCATCTCGGGAACCGAATCCCAGACGATGCCAGCCCCTGCCTGAACATAGGCCTTGCCTTCCTTGAATATAATCGTGCGAATCGTGATACAGGAGTCCATATTCCCGCTGAAGCCTAAGTATCCGATCGCTCCAGCATAGGCACCACGTGCTTCACGCTCCAGCTCTGCAATGATCTGCATGGCTCTCAGCTTCGGTGCACCGGATACAGTACCTGCCGGTAGACAGGATAGAAAAGCATCAAAGAAATCCTTATCCTCCCTTATCGTACCGGATACATTCGTCACCATATGCATGACGTGCGAGTATTTCTCAATCTCCATAAATGAATCGCATTTTACGGTTCCAAACTGACTGACCTTTCCGATATCATTACGGCCGAGATCAACGAGCATCAGGTGCTCTGCACATTCCTTCTCGTCCTGAAGCAGGTCTTGAGCTAGACGCTCATCTTCCGCAGCTGTTGCTCCTCTCGGTCTCGTGCCAGCGATTGGCCTAGTTTGAACCCTTCCGCCGTCGACCTTGACAAGCGCTTCTGGCGAGGTGCCCACGATTACTTCTTCTCCAAGCTTTAAATAATACATATACGGTGATGGATTCAGTGTTCTAAGCACCCGGTATACCTGAAGCGGAGATACCTCGGTCTCAATATGAAAGCGCTGGGACAGCACTACTTGAAAAATATCCCCTGCACGGATATATTCCTTAGCCTGTTCAACATTGGAAATAAACTGATCTTTTGTCAGATTTGACTTCACATCACCAAGTTCCACCCCATTTGGCATAGAATGACGATTGGCATTTTCCTTCGGTCCTTCATCCGCTAATATCCTTGCGAGCTTCTCCAGCTTCTGATCCACTAGCTGATAATTACGCAGAATATCCTCATCCCGATCCCCTGGTGCTACATGAACGTTGCCTATTAACAGCAGCTGCTGCTTCACATGGTCAAATACAATGACCTGGTCGCAGAACATAAACTGAATATCATCCATCTGAAGATCATCAACCGCATGCTTCGGCAGCTTCTCGTAATACTGCAGCAGGTCATATCCGAAAAAACCGATCGCTCCGCCCGTAAACGGCGGCAATCCGTCCACCATAGGACTTCGGTACTGCCTGAGCAGCGCCTTTAGCTCTTCTATCGGCTTGCCTTCCATTTGTTGTCTTCGTCCATCGTGCTCTACAGTAATAACTCCGTTCTTACCGGAGATCGTAATGAATGGATCGGTGCCGATAAATGAATATCTCGCCCAATTGCTCCCGCCTTCCACACTCTCTAGCAAAAATGCGTATTCCTGCTCTGCGAACCGGCTGAATAATCGGATGGGTGTCTCCATATCAGCAAGAATTCGCTTAACGACAGGAATCAGATTATATTCCCTGGCTTGTCTAAGTACCTCTTGTGCTTCTATATTCAACATCCTTAAAACACTCCCTTGAGCTTAAGATGGGCGAAAGATGAAGTTCAAGAAGTATGCGTGTATGCAAAAAAACCTCTACGAGACTGTAGAGGTTCATTAACGAATATATGAGTATGTAAGCATAAGAAACCCAAAGAAAATATACTTACCCTATAGTGATTACGCCAATAACATCAGTAGCAGAATCTATTATTAATAATCCTGTACTTACAGCTAATCAGGGTATCTATATTCTTATTCTTCCTGTTTCTCAACTCTTCAAAGGCCTTGCCTTATGCTTAAAGGCCAAGGACTTCTCCCATTTCATCAGCCATGCTACCGTCATGCCTTATGCACTGC
Organism: Paenibacillus shunpengii; assembly: GCF_042684905.1. Taxonomy (NCBI): domain Bacteria; kingdom Bacillati; phylum Bacillota; class Bacilli; order Caryophanales; family Paenibacillaceae; genus Paenibacillus; species Paenibacillus shunpengii. The sequence goes on from NZ_JBHUMJ010000002.1 coordinate 3,040,685, forward strand.
CGGCCACAGCCTTCTGATAATGGCTAAGCTCTGCTCTACTCATCAAACGTCTAAACTCTTCTCATCTCTGCTACAGTTCACTATACATAGTTTAACTCGTTTTGGCAAGGTTCTATTTACCCTTTAGCTTTCAGCGGAAGCAGCCAAATCTGGACGCAGTGCCTTCGCACCGTTTAAATAAACATGCTGAATTTCCTTCTGTGATTTCGCTGTATTCACATGGATCATAAAGCGAATGCACTTCTCCAGTGCCCCTTTGACAGGAACCTCCAGGGAGCACATTAAGGGCACAAGCTCCCATCCATCCAGCTCACGGATCGCTTTGGCTGGAAATGCAGCATCAAGATCTTGCGTAAGTGTAATCCATACACTGCAGATTGCTTCCGGCTCAAGCTGATTACGTTCTACGATCTCTTCAAGCAGCTTCGAAGTTTCCTTCATGATTTCAACTTCCGTGTTGCTCGTTACCGTCGTTGCCCCACGTATACCTCTTGTGTACATCATACGTTTACGCCTCTTTCCTTCAGCCCATCTATAACATCCCTGACGTCCTGTACCCGAACATCATTCGCAACGACAACTTCACCGATCTTGGTCGGGATGATAAAGACCATTAGGCCTTCTCTAAATTTTTTGTCATGCATCATGGCAGCCAGAATATCATCTGTACTGATGTCTGCCGGAAGTGAAGTCGGCAGATTCAATGCTTCAAGCATGCGCTTGGTCGTAGTGTATAGCGCCGGATCAGCTCCTCTTAATACTCCGAGCTGTGCGGCACCAACCATCCCGATCGAGATCGCCTCACCATGAAGAAATTTGCCATAACCTGCGATCGCTTCAATCGCATGACCAATTGTGTGACCCAAGTTAAGCGTTGCCCGAATCCCATTTTCTCTTTCGTCCTGGGATACGATATCTGCCTTGATCGAACAGCCGCGCAGCAACCCATACACAAGTGAGTCCTTATCTAAGGAGAGCAGCTTATTCGCATGCTCTTCACACCAGTAGGCAAAATCCTCGTCTTGAATCAGTCCGTGCTTCAGCATTTCTGCAAGACCTGCCGAAACTTCCCGTGGAGGCAGCGTCTTCAGCGTATCCACATCATACAGAACAAACTCAGGTTGGTGGAATGCACCGATAATATTTTTGGCAAGCGGATGGTTGACCGCTACCTTACCCCCTACACTGCTGTCATGAGCAAGGATTGTTGTCGGAATCTGCACAAATCGAACCCCACGCATATATGTAGCGGCTACGAAGCCAGCCAGATCACCGACGACTCCTCCGCCAAGGGCTAGAATAGCCGAGCTTCGATCAAGACCTCCTTCGATCGCAAGGGTCATCATTTCCGTGTAAACGGAGAGAGACTTGGACGTCTCTCCGCTCTGAACCACGGCGGATACAACCTTGTAGCCTTCTTGCTCTAAGGAATCCTTCACAATCTGCAAATAATACGGTGCTATTTGATCATCCGTAATAACCATGATCGGACTCTTGCTGCTTACTCCGTGCTGAGCCAGTTGGCTGCCTGTCTTAGCAAGCAGCCCGCTTCCAATATAAATAGGGTATGAACGCTCGCCCAGGTCAACATTCAGCGTCTTCATGGTTAGTAACGCTCCAATTGTGCATTATAGTTATCCAGATTGGCTCTGATCTCCTCAATGGAATCTCCGCCGAATTTCTCCAGAAACGCCTTGGCAATCTCCCAGGCAACCACATGCTCCATGACTACACTCGCAGCAGGAACTGCGCAAGCATCCGAACGTTCCACTTGAGCCGTGAACGGCTCTTTCGTATCAATATCCACACTTTGCAGTGGCTTGTATAACGTAGGAATCGGCTTCATTACACCGCGTACTACAACAGGCATGCCGTTCGTCACACCGCCCTCAAACCCGCCCAGGCGATTGGATGCACGATGGTATCCCTTATCCTCACTGTACAGGATTTCATCATGAACCTGTGATCCCGGAATCGTACCCGCTTCAAATCCAATACCGATCTCGACACCCTTGAAGGCATTAATTGACATGACGGCCTGTGCAATACGTCCATCAAGCTTACGATCATACTGTACATAGCTTCCAAGCCCGACAGGAACACCTTCCACGATACATTCTACAATGCCGCCAATGGAGTCCCCATCTTTCTTGATCTGATCAATGTAAGCTTCCATCTTCTTCTCTGTTTCAGGATCGGTTACACGAACTGAGGAAGCTTCTGTACGGCTGCGCAGCTCTTCGATCGGGAGTTCCTCATACGGAGCTTCGATCTCACCGATTCGCAGCACGCGGCCGGCAATTTGTATCCCGAACTCAGCCAGAAGCTGACGTGCAATGGCTCCCACCGCCACTCGTACCGTCGTTTCCCGAGCACTGGAGCGCTCAAGCACATTTCTGAGATCCTTCAGATTGTATTTAAGTCCTCCATTCAGATCTGCATGTCCTGGCCTTGGACGATGGATTCTACGCTTCTCTTCATCAGTGCCTTCAATCGGCTCAATGTTCATAATATTACGCCAGTGCGTCCAGTCCTTATTCTCAACGACCAGTGCTACCGGCGCTCCTGTTGTATATCCATGGCGTATACCGCCAACAAATTCAGCTGTGTCCTTCTCTATTTGCATCCGACGCCCGCGTCCGTACCCCTTCTGGCGGCGATGCAGCTGAAAATTCAGCTCCTCAAAATCTACTTTCATATTACTTGGAAGTCCCTCTACGATTGCTGTCAATTGGGGTCCGTGCGTTTCCCCTGCGGTTAAATAACGAAGACTCATAATACGTTCCCCCTTTATACTGTTAAGCTTTAAACTGCTAAAATGTTTAATCTTTGATCATTATAGTATAGCATGTTATGTTTGACAAGAATGGATCTGTTTTCGCCCCATTCCAGTTATTCGAATGGGGATATGAAGAAACGCCTATCCTCATAACGGGACAGGCGTTTCTTTATATGCTCCATTACTTGCCAGTCGTTAGTCCAGCCCGCCATGACAGCTCATGACGATCAGCATCAGACTGAGACTTGATCTCACCAAGCATCCGCTCCATTTGAGTCGTGTCCAGCCCGATGATCTGGGCACACTCCCGGATATTGATTAACCCTTGTCTATATGCAGTGATTACCGTTCTTTTGTCCATTCTTTTACCCCCAAAAAGTCTTTACGCAGATAGTTCCAGTATTGGGCAATTCATACTAGAACTATACTTAAATAGACTTTTGGTAAAAAAAGGTGTCTGCCGAAACCAAGTTATATTGAGCGGGAGAAAAGATCTGCTCTGTGCTTCCCACGAACAATACCCCGCCCGGTCTAAGCGCCTTGGCGAACTTTTGATACAGTAAATGCTTCGCCTCTTCCGTAAAATAAATCATGACATTTCGGCAAACGATGAGATCAAAACCTTCCTCAAATGTATCAGACAGCAAGTTCTGCTTGCTAAAGCGCACCGCCTGTTTCAGCCTGCGATCAATATGAAACTGAAGCCCATCCTCTGTAAAGTAACGTCTGCACACGGACTCAGGCACTTCTCTCAGTGAACGCTCCAGATATGTACCCTTGCTGGCTCTGGCCAGAGCCCCTTCATCAATATCAGTTGCGAGCAATTCCGTCTGACTTAACAAGCCCAACATATCAACAATCATAGCCAATGTATACGGCTCTTCGCCTGTAGAACAAGCGGCACTCCAGATCTTGAGCTTCTGTTGATCCCGGGTCAGGCTGGGCAGAATGCGATCCTTAAGTACTTCCCATCTGTTCCGGTTCCGCCAAAATTCAGAGACATTGATGGTCATTCGATCCAGAAATTCAAGAAATAAAGCTTTGTTGCGGGTCATTTCATCAAAAAAGGATGCAAAGCCCTCATGCCCGTGCTTGTTACGAAGCGTCGTAAGTCTTCGTTTCATTTGGGCTTCTTTGTATTGCGAAAGATCAATACCCGTGGCCTGTTTTACATTACGAACAAATAGCAAGTAATCGGATTGCGTAGTTTCCATCTCTAGATTGGACACATGAAACCTTCTTTCTTAGGAAAAGAACCGCACATTTTATGTCCAGACAGCAATCGTTTTATCATAAGCAACCAGTTCTTCTTCTGCAAAGAAATTACGGAGTTCTCTGGCCGCACTCTCTGGGGAATCAGAGCCATGAATCAAATTATGTGGAGTGATCGCCGCAAAGTCTCCCCGAATCGTGCCAGGAAGCGCTTCTTTCACATTTGTCTTGCCGATGAGCATCCGTGATAGAGTGATAATGTCTTCACCTTCCCATACCATCGCAAATACAGGTCCGGAAGTAATGAAGGACACCAAGTCATCAAAGAAAGGCTTGCCATCATGCTCGGCGTAGTGACGTTTAGCTTGTTCATCTGTGACCTGTACAAATTTCCCTGCCACCAGCTTAAACCCCTTGTCCTCAAACCGGCTAATAATACGTCCAATCAATCCACGCTGAACCCCATCTGGTTTCACCATTAAAAAAGTACGCTCCATCGTCTATTCCCTCCAGGCTTTGTTTAAGAATCAGGGCGTATCTTAAACACAAAAAACAAATTCCACTCCAGTGAGTTATAAGACACGCCCCAGCTAGCTGCATAATGACTTTCGACTTGCTTTCTTGATGTTCCTGCCAGGTTAATATGAACGTTTTACAACAAAATGAGCGATATCCCGTAGATTTTTCTTCGTCTTAATGTCAGGAAGTCCTTCCAGTGCATCAAGAGCTTTATTCATATATCGGTCAGCGAGCGCCTCAGCTTTAGCCATTCCATCGCTTTCACGAATCATGCCTACTGCAGCTTGCACGGACCCCTTGTCTCCATCTTCATGAATCCGATGAATAAGCTGGAGCAGGTCCTCCCGAATACGCTCTTCCTGCAACGCGAAAATAACAGGTATCGTAATATTGCCCTGAAGCATGTCACTACCGGGCGGTTTGCCGAGCTGCTTCTCTGTGCCTCTCAGATCAAGCAGATCATCCTGAATCTGAAAGGCCATGCCTACATTGTAGCCATAGCTGTAGAGTCTTCTGCACACCTCTTTATCGGCACCGGCTGCCACAGCCCCAAGCTGACAGCTGATCGCGATAAGGAGTGCTGTTTTGCGCCGTATCCGCAGCAAATAGTTACGTACACTTTGATCGGTGTTAAAGAAGTCCCTGATCTGTTCCATTTCGCCAATCGTCATTTGCACCATAGCCTTCGCCATCGTCTGATGGATCAGCGGATTAGGCAGCTCCGCTATAATCGACATGGCACGTGCATAGATATAGTCACCCGTATACATCGCGATCCGGTTGTCCCATTTCGATTTGACGGTAAGCTGTCCTCGTCTTGTTTCCGCATTGTCAATTACATCATCATGAACAAGCGACGAGGAATGGATCAGCTCTAGCGGAACTGCCACGTGCTTCAATACCTCGATGTCATAGTTCCCAAACTTCCCCCCAAGCAGGACAAAGACCGGTCTAAGCCGTTTGCCGCCTGCTTTAAGCAAGTGCAGTGACGTTTCGGCAAGCAGAGGCTCACTCGTTTCTACACCGCGGTATAACTCTTTCTCTATATAACTTATATCCTTTTTTAGTGCTGTCAAAATATCAAGTAGTTTCATTCCGTCACCCGTATCAGCTTATTCTCATTCCAGAGATCCACCTGGACCTCATGCTCCATGAGACCAAGCTCATGTGCATAACGGAAATACAGTTGCAGCCCTTGCAACTCATTTTCGCCAAAATCATAAACCAAATTTCTAAAATACGCATACCAATATGCCTCAGAACCGCCAATGTGCTGTACTGCATGCTTAACAACGGGTGCAAGATCACGCAGGCTTGCAGTCTTGCTGCTATAAAACGCATCAGCAATCTCTTTTACAGCATCTCCATTGTTGTCCGCGTAACTTCGATTTACTGCCCACACGGCATAAGTCATCCGGTGCCCAGTATACCGATACCATAACTCACCCAGATCGTAAACATAATAATCATGGTCTGCCCAGGAAGCTTTGATGGCATGGTCTCCAATAAGCAGAGCAGCATCTGCATTCTCCATCATACTCTCAAGTTCAGGCTCCATCGTAATATAATCAGGATTACCCTCATAGAACTTCGTCATAATCACTTTGAGCAAATTTACTGAGGTTGCTGAAGTATTGGTCAGTGCAATCGTACGGTTTACGATAGATTCAATGGGTTCCTTGCTGAATAGCAGAATGGATTTCACTTCTCCCCGGCTGCTGACTGAAATATCCGGTAACAGGAATAATCGATCCGATGCCATGCCGTATGCAAAGGAAGACATCGCACTTAAATCCAGTGATCCTTCATGTATTCGTTCATTCAATCTGGCAGGCACCTCAGTGACCAGCTCTGCCGGATTCGTAAGCCCAGCCGGCTCGAAGTAGTGATACATAGGCCATGCATTGGTGTAGCTTATTTTTCCGATGGTGGTTACTTGATGTAATTCCTTCAATTCTCCTCCCCCCATCTCTTAAATAAGTTATGCTCGATGTGAAGAACATCCAGTACTTTACCCACCAAGAAATGGATAAGGTCATCCATCGTTTTAGGATGATAATAGAATGCCGGCATCGCTGGAATCATTTTCACACCAAGCCGGCTCAGCTTCAGCATATTTTCCAGGTGAATCGCATGAAGCGGAGTTTCCCGGGGCACCAGTACGAGTGGACGTCCTTCTTTCATCATGACATCAGCCGCCCTGGCCATCAAGTTGTCCGAGGCTCCATGCGCTATCGCTGATAACGTCCCCATTGAGCACGGCATTATAATCATGCCATCCATTAAGAAGGATCCGCTTGCAATAGAAGCCCCTATATCGCTAACAGGATGATATATAAGAGAACCGGGTCGGTTCCCGAACTTCTCGTTCAAAATCCCTTCCCGGTCCGAAACATTCCAGCCTAGTTCTTCTTTTAACACACGCCAGCCTGCATTCGAAACGACAAGATGTATCTCATAATCCTGATCAAGCAATGTCTCGATCAGCCTGACTCCGTAAATACTGCCACTCGCGCCCGTTATGCCGACAGCGAGTCTTTTTAATCTATTCATAGGTCAGATCACCACCGCGTCGATAAGAGTAAACAATAGAATGACCATGCTGACCCAGCTGTTCAGCGTAAAGAATGCGGTCTGTACCCGGCTCATATCGTTTGGTGACACAATCATATGCTCGTATATTAGAAGTCCGCATGATATTAGTATACCTATTGCATATATCCAGCTCAAATCGGTCATGAAAAATAAGGAAATAAATCCGATTGCCGTTATGATATGAAAATATTTTGCGATATTCAATGCACCTTGGGTTCCAAATCGGGAAGGGATGGAATACACGCCTTCCTTCTGGTCAAAATCGATATCCTGACAAGCATATATTATATCAAAGCCAGCCGTCCAAAAGGCGGCAGAGAGATATAGCACAATTGCAGCAAGATTTATTTCCCCCGTCACAGCAACCCACCCGCCGAGCGGGGCTAGTCCAATCGTCAATCCAAGCACAACATGGCACAGCCATGTAAACCGTTTAGTATACGAGTATATTACGAGCATAAACACCGCAATAGGCAGCAGCTTCATCGATAAGGGATTAAGCTGTGATGCGGCCCAGAATAACAGAATAAACGATATGATTACAAAAATAACAACTTCACTTATCTTGAGCAGTCCTGCAGGTATGGCTCTTCCGGCTGTGCGCGGATTTTTGCCATCGATCACCCGGTCTATCATTCGGTTTAAGCCGAAGGCTGCACTCCGAGCTCCCACCATGGCGAGCAGAATCCATCCAATCTCAGCCCAGAATGGCAGCCTTTCATTTATTTCTGTAGAACCAAGGATGGCTCCCATAAAAGCAAATGGCAGAGCAAATAAGGTATGCTCTATTTTAATCATTTCCAGAAAAACACCGATCTTTTTAAACATGCTGACTCTCCTTGCTCCCAATATGTAATGCTGCGATTCCGCCTGTCAGCGGATAGGACCTCACATCCTTGAGTCCCGTTTCCCTGAAGATGTGTTCAAGCTCTTCTCTTCCAGGAAACATCGCTAGAGAGTCAGGCAGCCATTTGTACTGTTCGTAGCGTTTAGCAAGAAGCTTACCCATAAAAGGCAAAATACGTCTAAAATAAAAATAATAAATCCCCTTAAAAGGCTGCCACGTCGGCTTTGACAGCTCCAAACATACGACCATTCCACCCGGCTTGACGACCCGCTGCATCTCTGACAGCACTTGTCTTAGGTCCGGGACATTGCGAAGACCAAAGCCAATGGTTACATAATCAAACGAATGATCTTCATAAGGAAGCTGCATGGCATTTCCTTGAACAAGCGTAATTTGCTGATCTCGACCCTGCTGTGCCACCTTCTCCCGTCCGACTGCAAGCATATTGCTGCTGAAATCCAGTCCATTGATGTGACCTGTTTCACTTGCTTCTGCAAGGCTGATCGTCCAGTCGCAGGTCCCGCAGCATACATCCAGCGCCGTTTGCCCACGCTGCACATTCATCTTCTTCATGGTGAACTTTCGCCAAGCCTTGTGACGCCTGAAGCTGAGCGTGTCGTTCATAAAATCGTATTTAGTAGCAATGCTTTGAAACACCGAATGAACGTGCTGCTCCTTCGGATTCTCCCCTTCATGCTGCATGTTCGAACCACCTTTTATTCACTTATCAAACAACTTTGCCAGGTGCTCTGTATGTACGGTACGATTCCATCATCTTCAAGATTTCCTGTACAACCACCTGATCGCTTATTTCATTCTCAATAAATCGTTCAGTATCATTCACCGAATGACGAAGCTTGTCCGTTAAAAATTCCTGTGTTCTGTGCTTAAGCGTGAGCTGAATCCATTCATTAGGCTCAAGCTCATTCCTGTTAAGGGCTCCCTTAACATTGGAATCCGTATGGCCTAGAATCTGATAATAAGCGAGACGATAACGAGAGCGTTCCATATCTCTCACATGTTCAATCTCCTCAATGAGCATATCGAACAAACTAAATGCGCTGAGGACTCGATCGAACAACGAGACTTCTTCAGCTGAGATCATGCTCTGAAAAGAAAGAAACAGCTGCTTCTTCAGCTGCACGGATTCGTTAACGTATTCCTCTGCTGTAACCAGCTGTCGTCTCATTCGATTGTACAGATTCATTTTCCGCTCGTTCACGATGCAGATTCCTTCACTGAGGGATGCTACAACGGAGATTTGACCTGCTGCAGCCAGAAGTTGATAGAACCTCGCGCTGAAATAATCGCCACCAAGTACTTTTAGCTGACGAGATCGCATCTCCTGTTCCTTCAGATCCTCCTCATGAACATCGATCATCTCATGTGTATCAAGACCCATTTGTACAAGTGCAGTAACGAGGGAATATAACTCACTATGCTCCGCTGATCGAACCGGTCCACGATTCAAAAAAAACGCAAGCAGCCGTACACGGCCATCAGGAAAATTCGGAATTTCCGTATGCCGCTGAATCATATCATAGTTTGTATATTTTTTTGCAAGATTAGGTACGCGGTATGTAGTCATCCTGATCCTCCGAGCCATTAAATAAGTAACGTATCAATTGCATAAATAAGAAATTAATTCAAATAGCATATATTCACAATCTTATCTATTATAGCATACGATCGAAATGATCGCACAAGCATCATTAACCCTTTTCAACGTAAAATGAACTGTCTGCGCCATAAATTCGTCTCCGACATATGAAACCATATTTTAAGCTCCTCAGGGAGCTCAGCGCTCTTCCAGGTTTCAAGCAATTGCAGTGCTTCAAGACTCCACTCGCTCCGCCTGATATCTGCCGATAACAGCAGATGACGGCTTCCCGTCCAATCATCCTGAGCCAGAACCCGCAGCATCAGCTGCTGCACATTAGCGGTCTCCTCAAAAGAAAAGGATGCGACAGTCGCTATATCTTCGTAAATATCAGATGGATCACTTGATTCATCTGCTGCTCTCAAATCAATAGTGAGAACATTGCTGTTCCAATTCACTTTGCTGATCTGTGCCTCAAGCTTCAATTCATGCAAGTAATCGACCAGATTGTGGTCCTCCAGTCTAATCGGATCCCTGCTCTGCAGAACCTCGCGGGCATCCTGAAGAAAGGAGTCTTTTTGAATGGAAACAAATGTAGCTAGCAGCATGAGTGTACTTAATGAGATGGAAAGGACTATGAGAATGACTTTTTTCTTCTTCAAAAAGATTCGCCTCCCATTTCCTATTGTGAGCTCGTAAGACAAGGCCCATACCTCATTGTACAAAGAAAAAAAGCAGGCTATGCCTGCATTTTGAAGTCGCGTAAAAATAAGCGGTTATTGATCTGTTTCGATCTTCCCATGCTTGGTCATCACTTCTGCTTTGCCCCGCACTTTGATTGCTGAAGTATGATCTGTGAATTGGGCGATCATGACTTCACCTTTATCGAGCTTCTCCGTGTGATGAAATCTTGTATCATGTCCTCGGGTCAGTCCAATGACGTGCACACCGTTCTCTTTTGCCTTAATCACGATATAATCGCCGCCTAATGGAATTTCCATGCCCACTGCCCCTTTTCAATTAAATGAAAAAAGCCGTGAACGTATTCACGGTCTTTTTGGTTACCTGGTCGTATGTAGAAATCTTATTTGATTCCATCTTTGAGCGCTTTGCCTGGTTTGAAAGCAGGAATTTTGCTCGCAGGAATTTCGATTTCTTCACCTGTCTGCGGATTACGTCCTTTACGTGCAGAACGCTCGCGTACTTCAAAGTTACCGAAACCAACGAGTTGTACTTTATCTCCATTTTGCAGAGCTTCGGAAATGGCTTCGAATACAGCATCCACTGCTTTCGTAACATCCTTCTTCGACAATTCAGTTGCCTCTGTAACTTGTGCAATCAGATCAGATTTATTCAAGTGTATTCACCTCCTGAAATATCTTAAGTGTTATACTGTGTTTCCGTTTTACCGCAAAATATACGTGGCTAGGCTATTTTTATACTAATAGGTTCATATGCCCGGCTCATTACATCCGCGCCAAGAAGGGGAAATATCTAGTCACAGGACTATATTTCTCTTGAACGGACAAACTTTATAGTAATACAGTCAGAATACAATTTCAAGTGAATTCAGCGCTATATATAGTTAAAATTGATAGATTCTTCGCCGTTTTATGAGCTAATGGTCCATTACACCGTTTATGGACAAGCAAAATAACCGAAAAGGATATATCCTTTCGGTTATTTTAGTGACTAGCCTGAAGTTACAGAATGATGGCGATCAGTCCGCCAGAGCCTTCATTAATAATGCGTCCGAGTGTTTCCTGCAGCTTGTATCTTGCATTATCCGGCATCATGGCAATCTTGCCTTGAATGCCCTCACGTACGATGGAATGAAGCGAACGGCCAAACATATCTGAATCCCATACCTTAATCGGATCATTCTCAAAGTCCTGCATGAGGTATCGTACAAGCTCCTCACTCTGCTTCTCTGTGCCTATAATCGGCGCGAACTCAGACTCGACATCCACCCGAATCATATGGATCGAAGGCGCAGTCGCTTTCAGTCTGACACCAAATCTGGTTCCTTGACGGATCAGCTCCGGCTCATCAAGCGCCATTTCAGCAAGCGAAGGTGCGGCGATGCCGTAGCCTGTCGTTTTTACCATCTCGAGCGCTTCGGCAAAGCGATCATATTCTTTTTTCGCATGAGCAAAGTCCTGCATGAGCTGTAACAGATGGTCTTTGCCCCGAATTTCAATACCCACCACTTCATACAGAATCTGATCATACAATTCATCGGGTGCGTAGAGATCAATCTCTGCAACGCCCTGCCCCATATTCATCCCGCTGAGTCCAGCGCGGTCAATGAATTCATATTCCATGAACTGAGACACCACACGATCGACATCTCTCAACCGGCGAATGTCTTTGACTGTATCGCGCACGGAATTTTCATAATTCGAACGCAGCCAGTGATTTTCATTCAACACCATGACCCAGCTCGGCAAGTTGACGTTCACTTCATGAACCGGGAACTCATAGAGTACTTCTCTCAGTACGCCGGTTACATCATCTTCTGTCATGGTTGCTGCGCTTACGGTCATTACTGGAATATCATATTTCTCTGCGAGCTCGGCACGAAGCTGCTGTGCTTCTTCACTTTTTGGCTTGATGGAGTTGATGATCAGAACAAATGGCTTGCCGACCTCTTTGAGCTCAGCGATGACTCGCTCCTCGGACTCCACATAGGACTCCCGCGGAATTTCGGCAATCGTTCCATCTGTCGTTACGACAACACCTAGCGTCGAATGCTCTTGAATTACCTTACGTGTTCCAATCTCAGCTGCTTCCTGAAAAGGAATTGGCTCCTCGAACCATGGCGTCGATATCATCCGTGGTCCATTCTCATCCTCGTAGCCTTTTGCTCCTTCTACCGCGTAGCCTACACAGTCTACCAGTCTCACATTGACATCAAGACCGTCGGCTACCTTGATCTGCACTGCCGTATTTGGCACAAATTTGGGCTCTGTGGTCATGATGGTTTTACCTGCAGCGCTCTGCGGCAATTCGTCTACTGCGCGGACACGATCGGAATCACTCGTAATGTTTGGCAATACGATCGTTTCCATGAAGCGTTTAATGAATGTGGATTTTCCTGTGCGAACTGCGCCGACAACACCGAGATAAATGTCCCCGCCAGTGCGTTCGGCAATGTCTTTGAAAATGTCTACTTTTTCCAAGTGAAATCCCCTCCTAAAAATACTCCGAAGGAAAAATGCTAAAGAGCATCCGCTTCGTTTTCAATCAGACGTTAAACCCTGTAAGCGGTAGAACAGCTTATAAAAATTGCCCGGAAGTCGTCCGCCGCCGACAATCACATTCTGATCAAAGAGAGAAGATGAGCGGCGTAACTCGTACATGCTTTTGGACTAGTATCATAGTATGTACATGACCACTGCGGTATGACGCCTTTTCTAAAATTTCTATCACCAGACCGGATTTTTCTGATGATAGACGTCACCCTCTGCAGTCCATCCACACTAAACATATGACTCTCAGGAGCTTTTTAGAACGTTCGGCTATTGGCGTTCCATTTTTACCTCCCTCTCAGGCGTTCCATTTTTATCTCCTTCTCTCCGGTTGCTTCGCAAAAGTCGTTCAGGATCTAAAAATTCCACTGAGGTTTTTTGTAGGTAGCTCGAAAGTGGTCGTTCGCTTAAAGGACTAAACGCATCCTTCTTTAGTTCCTCTCAGGCGTTCCATTTTTATCTCCCTCTCTCCGGTTGCTTCGCAAAAGTCGTTCAGGATCTAAAAATTCCACTCAAGTTTTTTTGTAGGTAGTTCGAGGTGGTCGTTCGCTTAAAGGACTAAACGCATTCCTTCTTTAGCTCCTCGCGACGTTCCATTTTTAGTTCCTCTCAGGCGTTCCATTTTTATCTCCCTCTCTCCGGTTGCTTCGCAAAAGTCGTTTGGGATCTAAAAATTCCACTGAGGTTTTTTGTAGGTAGCTCGAGGGGGGACTTTGCTTAAAGAGATACTTCGCTCAAGGGCACAAGGCGCTGCCATTTCTAGGCACAAAAAAAACCGCCAATCTGGCGGCTTTGGATATATTTATTCTAGTACTGCAAGTGGGGCAGAGCCATCCCAATGATACGGCAATGATTTTACTGGCACATGATGTGAACGCTCCGTTAGCAGTTCTCTAAGATCCTCAGTTTCGGAAGGGGCAAGCTGCTCCCGCTCAATCACCTGCATGATGTCCACAGCATAATCGGCATATACATTTCCGTGATCATCGAGCAGATAGGGAAGAACTTCTCCAGAGTATACACTCTTTAATTCCTGCAATTGATTGGCCCCGCTCTGCAGCTTGTCCAGATCCACCCGAAATATACCGGGTGATACCTCCTCTGAGACTGGCCATTCATCATGTGCAGATTTATATGTCTGAACAGAACGCTGAACATCGTTTACACGCTGAACCGTTGTAAGGTCCATCACCTTTACAACCGGGTCTGTTTCTTCGTTCTGAAGCAGATAATATACGCTGCCTCCTTTTTCGAATGCAGTATTCGGTATATCATCCAGGTATCCCTGCTGCTCCAGCTTGTTCAGGTCAATTCGAAACTTTTCGTATCTTGGAGTCTCGTTACCAGCCGTAATCATAGGTAAAATATGCTGGTCTGACTGGAAGGAATCAATCGCATTCTGAATTCTGTTAACACTGTCGTCATAGTTCACAATTACAGCCTCTGATTCACTGCTTGTCCCCGGATACATACAGCCTGTCAGCATGACCAGGGTCAGAAGAAGTACGCCGAGAACAACAACCCGAAGCTTCCCCTTAGCGAATCGTACTTGATTATGTGACATCGCAAAGTCCGTCCTATTCTAAATCAATATGTGAATACGTTAAAAAAGCATATCCAAATTACCACAATTCATCACGTTCAGCCTGCTGTTTCTCAAGCTGCTTGCGGATTGCGGCCTTTAATTTGTCCTCTGGAAGCTCTACGACGACTGAATCACGGATCACCGCCTGACAAGCAAGCCGGGTTCCTTCATTCAGCCAAGTTCCGAGCTTGTTTATCTCAGCCGTACTTGGATCACTCAAGTTCTTGCGCTCCTGCTCTTGAACAGTTACCTTGCACATCAGGCAGCCCGCCTTCCCCCCGCAGCGAGTAGGAATATGGACTCCTGCTCTTCGCCCAGCTTGAAGCAACGTTGTGCCCTGCTTGACCGTAATTTCCTTGCGCATCGGCAAAAACGTTACCTTCACACTCATCATTAACTTCCTTCCTGCAAGCATTTTCACTGCTGAAGCTAGTGTTTAAATTCTAGTATTTAGCAGCCCCTCTATCCTTCTTAAATCTTGATCTGACCAAACATTCCTGGCAATGAGCTCTTGAATAAGGGGCAAATGCTGCTCCAAGCTCTCACTGATTTTTGTAGCGATGGGAATGTAACGATCCTCTCTTTGACGCAGTACATTGAATAGCAGCTCATGACTCAGTGGAGTTAACTTCACCATGCCTGCAGCTCCCCGTACGCTGTATGGTATTGCATATGAGCTTAATAGCTCGACTTCTGTGCGATAAAATGACCCCTCAGTACATATCTCAAACCCACCGGACAGCTCAACAGCGGAATCCTCAACTCGATAATGGCTTAACAGAGAAGTGTAGGTGCCGCTCCTGTCCAAGACCTGTTCGTCTATTTGCTTGTCTAGAGCGAGCCTATGCAGTAATTTGGCAACCCGAAGATCCGCATAGATATCAATATCATTCGGAGGCTTAGAGAGTCCAACACCTTGGAGCATTAAACTGCTGCTTCCTCCCAATAACCAGAGATAGTCATTTGTATTCCACATGTTGATTAATAATTTCAAAGATCGATCCAGCACCTCATCATGACTCCATTCATTTGGTGAAAATAGCCCTGCCAATCGGCTCACCTTCCCTTTTATCCTTTAAGTATATATCTTGATGCTTCAGTAAGCTCGCCGCATATATGTTATAGCAGGGATTCATCAATATCATTCATCGTTGCTACATGATTGACACTACGCCGCTGAAGAAACCAACTAACATGATAATAAAAGCAATGACGGATAAAATCCCTTTTATTATACCCTTAGTTTTGGCTCTGGCAAAAGTAATGAGAAAAACAGACACTCCCATAATCAAAATTGCGATAATGGAAAGCCACATTTTATCCATTGCACTCATGATTTGCTCCCTTTCGCTGCAACATTATTTTAGGTACGTTTGTCCATAAACATGACCTATTATATCATGAAAAACAGTACTGAACTTCCAAATAAAAGAAAAAAAGAACAAAGATCACAGGCTGCTGCCTCGCTCTTTGTTCTAGATCAGACCTTATTTCTTTTTCATCATCATTTTCATGATTGCTTCCATGTTGCTTGGATTCATACCGCTCTTTTTGACAGCATTTACGATTTCTTTAATCGTTTCTTCACTGACCGGTATATTGGCCATGGCAGAGACCTGCTTGATTAATGTCCGCAGCTGTGCTTCATTTTGCATTGTAGAAGGCTTAACCGTGTTGGCCAATTTTTTGACGGCCCCTTCGGATATTTTCTTACCGGTCTTCTTGTTAATCGCATCCAAAGCATCCTTAGAAAAATCTCCCATTTATTCCCCTCCTCAAGACAAAAACTCACAATATCATATGAGCTGTCTTAGGGAAAGGTGATGGACTCCACAATTCTAGGGCTCCAGCCTACGATGAGAACGAGCGAGCTTAAATTCTTTATTTATGCCATTGCTCCCAGGTCTCAAGCTTCATAACTTCCATCTCCGTCTTCGGATCTCGACCCATAAGTGCTTCTACTGCCGTACGACTGTCCTTGCCTGTGAACAGCACTTGATAGAGCTGATCGGCAATCGGCATCTGTACATTGAATTTGATCGATATGGCGTGAGCGGCCTCCGTAGTACGGATACCTTCCACCACCATCCCCATTGCTTCAAGCACTTCATTCAGCGGTTTGCCCTGACCGAGCGCATATCCAGCCCGCCAGTTCCGGCTATGTTTACTCGTCGCAGTTACGACAAGATCCCCAACACCCGCGAGTCCAGAGAAGGTGAGCGGATTCGCTCCCATTTGGACACCGACTCTCGAAATCTCGGCAAGCCCTCTCGTTATAATCGCCGCTTTAGCATTATCTCCAAAGCCAAGCCCATCCGACATTCCTGCACCGAGAGCAATGATGTTCTTAAGTGCTCCAGCCAGTTCAACACCCACTTGATCCCGGTTGGTATAGACCCTGAAGTTAACATTCATGAATAGATCTCTTGCATAGTTTGCCTTCTCATCGTTTAATGCCGCCACAACAATCGTTGTAGGATTCCGTTTCACCACTTCTTCGGCATGACTTGGCCCTGACAAGACAACAATATCGCCTTCGGCGGAATCCAATTCTTCCGCTATTACTGCGGACATCCTTTTTAAGCTGGGAAGCTCAAAACCCTTGGTTGCATGAATTATGAGCGTACCCTTAGTATAGTGCGGTTTCAATTGCTGAACCACAGTCCGCATCGCAGAAGAAGGAGCCACAATAATTATAGCGCTCGTGCCCTTTACGGCTTCTTCCATGTCACTGGAGGCTACAATACGATCTGACAGAGTGATGCCGGGCAGGTAACGGCTGTTTGTGTGCTGCAGATTAATTTCTGCCGCCTGCTGTTCACTTCTCGTCCACACAAATACATCATGTCCATTGTCAGCGAGCACGCTTGCAAGTGCAGTTCCCCAGCTTCCAGCTACCAAGAGCGTTACTTTTTTAGACAACCCGGTTTCCTCCCTTCGAAGAACTCGATCCTAACTTATTCTCCTTACCCTGAATCAACTTCGTAATATTTGTACGATGTCTCCAAAATGCAAAGATACAAATGATTAAGCTTGACCAAAAGAGAGGCCATGGATATAGAAGAATAAGCAAAAATAATGGCGTCAAAAAGACGAATATTAAAGAGCCGAGCGATACATATCTTGTGATGAAAATCGATAGAATCGCGATAATTCCTGCATACAAAGCAGGCAGAAAACAGAGGGTCGCTAATACACCAATAGCGGTCGCGATCCCCTTTCCACCACGAAATCGGAAGAATACGGGCCAGTTATGACCTATAATGGCACTGATACCGGAAAGTGCGGGAACCCAGGCCGAATCGCCTCCCAGCCATTTACCGATCCATACGGCTGCAATCCCCTTGGCAATATCGAGGGCCAGTACAAGTATGGCCGGCCCTTTGCCAAGCGTTCTCAGCGTATTCGTGGCACCTGCATTTCCACTTCCATGATCCCGAATATCAATACCCTTCATCAGCTTGCCAAATAAAAAGCTAAAGCTTACCGATCCCAGAAGATAGCTGACGATTACAGCTGTGATTGACCAAACCACATTGATTCTCTCCTAACTCTCATCAGACTTGCGCCGAGTAAATATTCTGATCGGTGTACCTTCAAAATTAAAGGCAGCACGAATTTTGTTCTCCAAGTAGCGCTCATATGAGAAATGCATTAATTCTGGATCATTCACGAATACAACGATTGTCGGAGGCTTGACGGCTACTTGTGTTACATAATTAATCCGCAGCCTTCTTCCTTTATCCGTTGGTGGCGGATTAATTGCAACTGCATCGGATACAACATCGTTAAGCAGATGTGTTTGTACACGCATAACATGCTGCTGAGATACATGCTGCACAACAGGAAGCAATTTTTGTAAACGCTGTTTCGTTTTTGCAGACAAAAATACGATAGGAGCATACGTCATGAATAGGAAATGATCACGGATCTTCTTCTCAAACTCATGCATTGTTTTGTCATCCTTGTCTACAACATCCCATTTGTTCACAACAAACAAGGAGGCTTTACCCGCCTCATACGCATACCCTGCAATATGCTTGTCCTGCTCGATAATGCCTTCTTCACCATTAATCACGATGAGAACAACATCTGCTCGTTCAATCGCACGCATCGCACGCATTACGCTGTATTTCTCGGTCGTTTCATATACCTTACCGCGTTTACGCATACCCGCCGTATCAATTAATACATAACGTTGTCCATCTTTTTCAAACGGAGTATCGATGGCATCCCGGGTCGTACCCGCAATGTCACTGACAATCACTCGTTCCTCGCCCAAAATCGCATTAACCAATGAGGATTTTCCTACATTCGGACGTCCAATCAGAGCAACCCGAATAACATCCTCATCATATTGGTCCTCTTCAAGTTCAGGCAGATTGTTCGTAATGGCGTCCAGCAGGTCGCCAATCCCGGTACCATGACTTCCTGATACACCAATTGGATCCCCGAAACCTAAAGAGTAGAACTCATAAATCAGATCGCTTCGACCGATATTATCCACTTTGTTAACAGCTACAATTACCGGCTTGCCTGAGCGATACAGCATTTGAGCTACTTCTTCATCTGATTGCGTAACACCTGTCTTCGCGTCACACATAAATACAATAACATCCGCTTCTTCGATGGCGAGTTCAGCCTGCATACGGATGGATTTGATAATAACATCCTCACCGTCAATTTCAATACCTCCGGTATCGATGACGCTGAAAGGCTTGCCGTTCCATTCTGCAACACCATATAGCCGATCACGGGTGATGCCCGGCTTGTCTTCCACAATGGCCAGCCGGTCGCCGATGATACGGTTAAAGATTGTTGACTTCCCCACATTCGGTCGCCCAACTATAGCCACAACGGGTCTTGCCATAAATACACTCCTCCTGTCACATCTTACGCTCATATCATAGCAAAAAATAGTTCATTTATATACATAGAACTAAAGATTCAAAAACAAAACGTATATATTTTGTGACCTTGTTATCCTAAAAAACACGTTTCGAACGACAATCGGCGAACCCCGGAGGGTTCGCCAATTCCATTAGCCACTATACACTGCCAGATATAAATCTTATGTTAAAGTGATGATCATTTAAATTTGCTAAGCTTGTCGCCAAAACGCTCACCAAGTGTAATGCTAAGTCCTTGGTTGCTCAATGAAACGTTAGGGTTGTCGATTTCCTCACGAGGTGCATTTTTGGACTTCTCTGCCCGAGCAGCTGGAGCCGGAGCTTCTTCTGTCTCCTTGATGCTCAGGCTAGCACGCTGTTCAGCAGTGCTGAGTTCCAAAATTTTCACTTGCACTTCTTGACCTTCTTTTAGCACTTCATTTGGAGTCCCGATATGCTTATGAGAGATCTGGGAAATATGAACAAGACCCTCTACACCTGGAGCGATCTCTACAAACGCACCGAATTGCACGAGACGTTTAACAACACCAGACACGATGTCACCCGTGTTAAATTGCGTAGAAGCCGTTTCCCATGGACCCGGTTGAGCTGCCTTGATACTAAGGCTGATCTTGCCTTTCTCAGGATCCACTTTCAGAACCTTAACATTGACTTTATCGCCTTCGGAAAGGACATCAGCTGGTTTATCCACATGATTCCAAGCAATCTCGGAAACGTGAACCAGACCATCAACGCCGCCTACATCAACAAATGCGCCGAATTGAGTCAAACGCTGTACGGTTCCTTCGATTTCTTGGCCTTCTTTCAGCTCAGCGATCACTTTTTGTTTGTTCGCTTCGAACTCAGCTTCCAGTACATCTTTTTGAGAAAGAATGACTTTATTCGCTTCACGATCAAGCTCTTTAACTTTAACGCGAAGTGTACGTCCTTTGTAGTCGCTGAAATCTTCAACGAAATGGCGTTCTACCATAGAAGCAGGGATAAATCCGCGTACGCCTACGTCTGCTACCACGCCGCCTTTTACAACATCAGAAACGGTAACTTCAAATACTTCACCAGATTCGAAATGTTTCTCAAGCTGCTCCCAAGCATTTTCGCTGTCGATAGCGCGTTTGGAAAGAACCAGTCTTTCTTTTTCATCATCGATGCTTACTACCTTGCACTCTACCTCTTGGCCTACTTGTACAGCATCGCCAATGTTGTCCACTTGCAGGGAAGAAAGCTCGCGAACTGGAATCACACCGTCATATTTATATCCAATGCTTACATAAGCCTGGTTATCCTCCAATTTGACAATGGTTCCTTTAACAGTATCCCCTTTTTTCAAAGATACGAATGAATCCAGCTCATCTTGGGTTGCTGCTTCTGTTACTTCTTGATTTTTAATCTCTTCCGACATATCAATACCCTCCTCAATTCAAAAACCCCATTTATTTAAACCTGCCAAGGCAGAGTTCAAAACATTACTGCATAAACCTGTTAATCGTAGCTTTCCATAAAATATAATGAATCATGCATCTGCGTTTATTATGGCTGAGAAGGTACTCCCGTCTTGGTCATCTCGTCAATCTTGGACATAATCTTCTCTGTAGCCCTTTCAAGCGCATCACCTGAAGGATCATCTTTAAACTCATCAAGATTTACAGGCTTGCCATAGACAATTTTCATCTTGCGGAACAGCTTATATTCACCGATGATTGCCGCCGGCACCACTGCTGAGCCGCTGCGCAAAGCGAAGCTCGCTGCCCCCTTCTTGCCAATTCCTCCATCGTTGTTGCGGCTGCCTTGTGGAAAAATACCGAGCACTTGTCCGTCTCGCAGTATGTTAAGGGCCGTCTTGATCGATTCCTTGCTGACGCCTCCCCGCTTTACAGGAAAAGCACCAACAGCCTTCAGGACAGGGCCAAGGACCGGAATATCAAAAAGCTCGCTCTTCGCCATAAACCTTACCTTGCGTTCAATCTTAATCCCAAGTGTAGGCGGATCGTAATTACTGATGTGATTACAGCATAACACCACTCCACCGTCACGGGGAATATTTTCTCTTCCTACAGCTTCTAAACGGAATAATACTGTATAAATGAATCTCAGCAAACCCCGACCGATTGAATAAATCATAAATCGACCTCTCTCCCGACTTCGTAACAGCGTGACACAATATGCTCAACAACTTCATCAATACTCATCGAAGTCGTATCTAGTACGATGGCATCATCTGCTTGACGGAGTGGAGAAATCTCCCGTTCCTGGTCAAGCTTGTCCCGAGCAGCAATATCTGATTCAAGCTGTTCCAATGTCAGGTCATCGGTCTTCTCCAATTCATTGAACCTCCGAAGTGCACGTTCCTTAACGCTGGCAGTCATAAAAATCTTCACTTCTGCATCTGGCAACACGGTAGTACCAATATCTCTGCCATCCATAACCACTCCTTTACGGAGCGCCATAACTCTCTGCAGTTCAACAAGATGTGCTCTCAAATCTTCAATCTGAGAATATAGAGACACAATCCCGGTTACTTCTCTTGATCGTATAGGTCCCGACACATCTTCACCGTTAAGGAGTACTTTCTGCCCATTCGCATCCGGGACAAGCTCTATGCTGAGCTCCCGTAAGTGCTTAAGAACTGAATCTACATCTTCCGGTTCAATTTCATGGCGAAGCATATAGTAGGTAACCGCTCGATACATGGCTCCGGTATCTACGTATATGTATGAGAGTTCACTCGCCACACGTCTGGCCACTGTGCTCTTTCCCGCACCTGCCGGACCGTCAATAGCCACATTCAACTTCCCGTTCTCTGCTGCTTTCTGGCTTGTCAACGGGCCATTCCTCCTCAAACTTAAGCCTCAAGAAAAAAGCAGGCATTGCCTGCGACGTGAAAATTATACCACACAACCTACGCTGATGCAAAAGCGTTCACTCTTCATTACCCCTAATTTCAGATCGTAAAGCGGGCTGAAGAGGAATTCCTTCCATGTTGAATACAGGGGATAATAAAGGGGCAAGCCCGGGTATATGGAGCAGTATTTGAATAATAACCAGCAGGGTTATTAGGCCGATTATGATCCGCTTGATAACATGCTCTATTTTGTTGCTGAATTCGGCGAACAACTTCTCATATTCCTGACTTGCTTCCTGATCGCGGCTCATCTGCAGTCCCTCCGACTTAGAGTTTGGTAAATTATGCCCTGGGAGAGACTAGCTTATTCTGTTCTGTGGCTTCTTTTATCTTCCGCGAAAATCCAACTGACGCTCAAAACAGTATTTAATTACTTTTTGGCGCTCCATATCTGTGATACTTATAAACTCTAACATAACTAAGCGTCTTCCGCTTTCCAGCTCTTGAATTCTTACGACAGAAGCTTCAAAGGGGACATGCTCAATCTCACCATTTTTGTAGGGAAGCAATAACCAGCACGACAGGCTCTGTCCTTGTTCCAAACTGTAACTGTTGTGTTCAAAGAATGAAAGTCCTCCCCCGCTTACATCATCTGTATAGGCTAAGAATCTTGTGAAGTCATGCTTGAATTTGACAGCGAGCTCCAGCTTCGCCTGAACGCGTAAATAATTGCGGCGCTGAACTTGAGATATTTCATCTTTAGAAGGTCTGCGTATCTTGATTAGTCGAATAACATCCTCTTTAAATCCTGTGACATATGTATTAAAAAAATGCTTAACTCCGCCTTCCGACACAAAACTAGCCGCCAGTTCATCTCCTAGTCTCAATCGGTGCAAATACTTACCCTCAAGCATGGGCACTTCTATACTAATCGAATCTTCTTCAACCTCGGCTACTCTTGACTTGTATTCCAGCTTCTTCTCTTTGTCCTCTGTTGAAGGAATTTGAACATATAAAACTTCATTTACTTTCGGATTCAATGCCAATCTCCACCTTAGAGCTTATTCATAACACTAAGGGATATTATACCATGTGATGAAGATCATACGTATATGCAAATAAGCTCCTCTCTTATCAAGAGAGAAGCTTACCTTAGTAACACTATAAACGGTTGGTTTGTCCTGGCACAACCTCTACCGCTTCTTCTATACCTGTATCGCTGTTCAGATAGATCCGATACTGCGAACCATTAATTTTGCCTACAAACTGATAGCACATCACTTCATCGCTGAACTCATTTTTAATGAGCGCCTTACGAACCATGCTGACTTTGAAGTCAGGATTCAGCTTCGCTTTGGCATCCTTCATTTTCATTTTCGGTGCGTCAAATTTCCGATCTTCTTGGTGTTCATTCAGAAACTCTGTCGCCTGTAGGCCGATGACCTCACCATTATCAAGAGCTACACGCACCGTAATTTTTTCGGGATACACAAGTACATCCTCATGCTGACGAACATAGGTGAAATTCCCGAGATTATCGTATTCATTGTAAGCAACCGCCTCCATCTCGCGATAGCCCTTCTTCACCAGAAATTGATCTGCCTTATTCATTGCCGTTTCTCGGTCGACTTTCTTCGGACCCACTTCTCTCTCATCATTGTAAGAAATAAGCAAACCACCGTCAGCAGTAAAATCCATACTTACTTTATGTCCGTTCGGATGAACGGCCGAAGCGGTATAAGATCTGTGATCTGTTCCCTTTCCGTTCTCCGTCACTTGAATCTCTTCTTGATTCAGGTCAGCGAATTTTTGTGCTTTGCGTTTAACATCGGCAGTGGTAACTGGTACACCGTTCAATTTGCGAACCTGGCGCTGTTCATACAAGCTCGATACCGAAGGCCCCCATTCAAGCGGCGGATATTCCCCGACTTTTTTATTGACGGAGCGGAAGCCATCCACAATTCCATTTTTCACTTCTTTATCACTCGTCATCGCCATTTCAGCATCCGACCACTTCAGATGATCATTGAGTACGCTCATTTGTACATTATCCAGATCTTTGTTAATCTCTTCCGTATTTTTGTACAAGGTTTGCAAGTTCTTTTTCTCTTCATCCGTCAACGGATTTTTCGTTAAATCACGAATCGATGCTTGGTAAGCAAACTTGGAAATGCGTGATAGCAGCTCCTCAGTTTCCGTAAATGGAAGTGTTCTGATTGGAAGCTGCGCGATCTCGTTCTGCGCCTCACTGCTCAGCCTCCAAACATTCATAAGCCCCTTTCGGTGCATCCCTTCAGATGCAGAGCTGACCGCAAGTGTATTCCCCAGCTCGGAGTGAATCCGGTCCATATTATAGGATAAGTCGTGAAACGCTCTTTGATAATGATTCTCGGATTGAACCATGACGCTGTTCTTTTGCTGGTTTAGCTGATATCCCCAGATGATAGCACCTATGAGCAGCACTGTCACAATAGGAAACAGAACCGAGCTTATTCGTCTGTACATCTTAATCGTTACTCCTTCCTTCAGGTAAGATGACCTTATTGTGACAAGAAGAAAGGAAGCTTATTCATCATCGTACTTAAAATTCAAATTACGTCCTCTTCAATCTCAAACCGATCTCGATTATCACAAATGCATTGCTTGAAGCCGGTCTCGATCTTTCCACGTTCCTTCTTTCCCCGGAGCACAAATCTTTCGCCGCACTGCTTGCAGCGGATCCTTACCTTCACTCTCATTAATAAGCCACCTTCCTCTTCACATTTAAATTCATTGTAGACAACAAAAAAACACACTCGTTGTAAGCAGCTTGAAAACTGCTTGAATACAACAAGTGTGTCCATATAAATTACAGATTAACCTCTTCTTCTCGCTTAACGAATCGAAACGGAGAGCGATTATTCGCCCGGTAAACCTTGCCCATCCCTCCATACCAGAGAATGACCATAATGGGAAGAATAGACCAATACCAGCCTCCACCCTTATTCAGCACAATGTCATATATTGCATGCCAGAATATTGGCAAGATGAGAGACATGGCGAGGAATTTGTTCCTAAGTTTCTGGGAGTCAGAGAACTTGGCTCTGCCTGTGTAGTACCCCATAATAACGCCGAACATCGCATGTCCCGAGACCGGTAATAGAGCACGAAACAGCATAAGTCCAAATGAGGCATTTCCAGCCCATGAATACAATACATTCTCTACTGTAGCAAATCCAAGTGATATGGCTACTGCATAAAGGATGCCATCATAGGGTTCGTCAAACGCAGTGTGGTGATAAATGAAATGAAACATAACGAGCCATTTAATCACTTCTTCCACACCCGCTGAGATGAGCCCAGCATGAAGGTATGGATTATGACCAAGCCATAGTTCAAGTCCCCGCTGGATAATCATAATTGGGAATACGGTCAGCATACCGAAAAAAAACATCCGAATAACGACATGAAGCGGCTCTGCATCGTAACGGTCTTTGAGATAGAAATAGGTCAGCAAGGCGAGTCCCGGAGCAATTGCTGCGGTTAAGACCGAAAACAGAAGCACCGTTCATCCCTCCAAATTGTTTTCCTTAACATTTATTTATTATGCGTCATGACGTTTAAAATGCTCACAAATTGTGGCGACCGCATTCTCCGCCATTACCAGCTTTCCATATTCCTGAAGGACTGCCGTCGTCACCGAGCTTCCTTCTCCAAATTCAGCAAGCAGAGCAATTAACGCACCGTGCTGCTCTGTATCAACTTCATCCGGTTCAAGGTGCAGGAACCATTTGTCTTGATAATGATACAACCGACCGGCTCCAGTCACTTTATTGCGAAGCATATGAGCTGCTTCAATCAGAACTTCAAAATCCTTGAAAGTGTACATGACCGAATCGCTCTGTTCCAGTGTCACTTCCATTTCGTAAATTTCATCCGCGATGTCATCCTCATGCCCTGCGCCATAACGTTCGCGATCATATTTCCCTCTGGTCACAATAACGACCATTCCTTGAGCAGGCAAAGCAAAAACCTCAACAGCTAGTGGGCCTGTAGCATCAAATCCAAGTTCTGTATATGCTTGATCCATCATTTCTGTAAACAGTTCGTGAACTTTAGGCTCCTCTTGCCACATATCTTCCTTTTGGATGCCTCGCTCGCTTAAATCGTCAAAAGTAAGGAAAATCCGTATCTTATCGTGGCTTAAGCGTTCTATTTTCATACAGGATCCTCCCCTTGTATCATGCATGTGTTATAAATAAAATATGTTGCTATTTCGTGTTGTGTGCTGAAAATGGATTATGTAAGTATGTTATCATTTTATACCCACAATTGCACGCAATAAAAATGATAAAAAAAGAATCATTAGCAGCCCTTTTAAAAAAGGATCTGTAATGATTCCATGTCAAATCCCTTGCTTTTTTACACGCCTGGAATCACCGTGTGTGATTCTTTAAGCACTTGCTCGACTTCTTTTTTGACATCTGGGTTTGATCGAATAAAGGATTTGATCAAGTTCATGTTCTCTTCTCTTTCTTTCGGTGAAACCTGATGTTTGACAACTGTGCTTTTTGCATCAATGACATGTGAGTCAATTCCTGCTTTGCTCAGCATGCTTTCCATACCAGGAAAGGTCATGTCCATCATCTTTTCCTTCGTGTTGTTCAGCATTCTGCGGGCATCCCCTGATGTAGGCATGTGTACATTTCTAGCGAGCAGCGAGCTTGCGACAGCACCCAGTGTTATACCGAGCAGAAAAGAAGATGTTCTCATATTGATAAAAACCTCCTTGTATGATTAATGCACATCTATTGTTCGCTTATGTCGACAAACTCATGCGTATTAAATACAGGAAGTTCTCCAAATGATTAAAACTTTATAAGTCATAGCAACGTTCGAAGCGGCGGTGCGCCTATGATTCCCCAATACACAAGGGCTCCAGTGAGCAATATAAATATGATAATAAGCGAATTAACAAACCATTTGCTTAGACGTATTCGCTGTGAAGGAAATAAGTCAGATCTTGTAGGAAGAGTTTCTGCTTCCTGTATTTTTTGCGATGATTTTTTTGTATTAGGCTGCTGTTTCTTCTGCACTCTTGATAATGTAGCAGGAGCAGAAGCTACCTTCTTTGATAAGTTGTGCTGTGCGCTCTTTGCCGTGTTATTACTGCGAGTCGGTTTATTAGGCTGATGATGATCCTTCTTGCTTCGCTGCTTGGTTTCTCTCTTTTTACGATGGCCGTATGTTTCCGCCCTGCTAAGTTGATTAGTCATTTT
This sequence comes from Paenibacillus shunpengii, assembly GCF_042684905.1. Lineage (NCBI taxonomy): Bacteria > Bacillati > Bacillota > Bacilli > Caryophanales > Paenibacillaceae > Paenibacillus > Paenibacillus shunpengii. The sequence goes on from NZ_JBHUMJ010000002.1 coordinate 3,068,080, forward strand.
CCCCTCCGAAAACGAATGGCGAGTCCGGATATCAAATCGATTAAGAAATGGCACAGTATTGGGGCCCATAGTGTTCCGGATTGCTCATAGATGTATCCCAAACCATAACTTGACAAGAATACCCAACCGGTTGGGAGCCAATGATTAAGGTATCTGAAGTGAATCAATGCAAAAATAATGCTTGTCCAATAGGGACCAAAGGCATGCTGAATTGCTCCTCTGAACAATAATTCCTCACAGACAGAGACAATAGCCGCTATACATACAATATGCCAGATCGGCCTGTTCTGAAACAGCATGTTATTAATTCCACCATCATCCATGCTGTCCTCGGGCATGAAGGATGATAAGAGAAAATCAATGATGAGCATAACCGCAGCAAGACCTAAGCCGTATATGACAAAGCTCCATCCATCCGGCAGTGCAAGGAGATCAAGCGGGTTTCGCTGCTGAAAAAAAATCCATACCAGTCCGATGATCAGGGTAAGTCCCTGAGTCAAATACAAGTTGATAAGCAAAAGGCGATCTGTCAGTTGATGAGGCTCTATCCTTTGCAACTTAAATTTCCTGCGCTGTTGTTTCTTCATTATCGCCTCTTCTTACTCCTATTCTAAAAATTGTATACTGAACAATAGTAGTCTAATTAAATGATAGCCAAAATAGATGAGAGATTCAAGAAACACATCCAAAGAGCTGTCTATACAAGAGGCAAATCGACGTTTAACGACGTTCATCTTGTTTAGTGGGTCAACTATTGACATGGTGATGTAACCCATGATACATTATGAAAAAATTCAATATGAATACGAAATACGAAGACGGAGAGAAGGTCCGGGTAATATAACAGAGAGCCGATGGCAGGTGGAAATCGGTAATTAATCGGAGAACCTTTAGCACTCCTGAGTTATTGCATTGAACGTTAAGTAGGTGCAATCGAATGATTCCCGTTAAGAATCCGGTCATGTATAAATGACCATTGAGGCTTTTGCTTGTGAGAGCAATCGCGAATTAGGGTGGTACCACGACAACTCTCGTCCCTTACTATGGAGATAGTATGAGGATTGGGAGTTTTTTTGTGTATTCAGATTATTTTCACGAAGTACAAATCCTTACAGCATCACACTCTATTACTGCGACGCATTACTATTTTACCGAGTTTATGAAATGGCCCTGCTCAAATGTTATATTAGAGCGCCGCTTCTTAATCTATATTAGTTACAATGATCAAGGAGGAAGAGATTCATGTTAAAAGTATTGGTATCTGATCCGATCAGTGATTTGGGAATTCAGCAGCTGGTGGATGCTGAAGATGTAAGTGTTGACAAGAAAACGGGACTTAGCGAAGAGGAGCTTGTACAAATTATCGGTGATTATGATGCGCTTCTGGTCCGCAGTCAGACTAAAGTAACGCGTAAGATTATGCAGGCAGGAAGTCGCCTGAAGGTTGTTGGGCGTGCAGGTGTAGGGGTCGATAACATTGATTTGGAAGCTGCTACAGAGAGAGGTATTATCGTTATTAATGCACCTGACGGTAATACGATTACCACTTGTGAACACACTTTTGCCATGATGATGGCTTTGGCCAGACATATTCCTCAAGCTTATGCCAAGACCATTAACGGGACCTGGGATCGCAAAACCTTCCTTGGCGTTGAACTAAGAAACAAGACGCTTGGCGTACTCGGTATGGGCCGAATCGGAAGTGAGGTCGCGAAGAGAGCCAAAGCATTCGGTATGAACATTCTGGGCTATGACCCATTCCTTACTCAAGAACGTGCTGAGAAGATGGGAATCACTCTTGCTAGCGTGGATGAAATTGTGCGTCAGGCCGACTTTATGACGGTGCATACACCACTGACACCTGAGACCAAGCATATGATTGCGCGTCCTCAATTCGAGGTTATGAAAAGAGGTATGCGAATTATTAACTGTGCACGCGGTGGGATCATTGATGAAATGGCACTCGTTGAGGCGGTTGACGAAGGAATCGTGGCAGGAGCTGCTTTTGACGTATTCGAAAGTGAGCCCCCTCAAGCGGATCATCCGTTCTTGACTCATCCTAAAATTATTGTAACTCCGCATCTTGGTGCATCCACTGTTGAGGCGCAGGAAAATGTAGCAATTGACGTATCGGAGCAGGTGCTTCATATCTTGCGTAACGAACCGTTCAAAAACGCGGTAAATATGCCTCCTGTTGCAGCAAGTGTCATGAATGTAATCCAGCCTTATTTCAAACTGGGTGAAACTCTGGGTAGTTTTGCTGCTCAAATCTCTAATGAAGCTGTTCAAGAGATCCATGTTGATTATGCAGGAGAATTGTCTGAGGTGGACACTCAGCAGTTGACGCGTTACATTTTGAAGGGGATTCTTGAACGCCATCTTGGAAGCGAGGCGAATATCGTTAACTCCCTGCATCTTGCCAAGACTCGGGAGATTAATGTAGTCGTATCTCAAGCACCTCGTACAAAAGGATTTACTAATCTGATTACCGTAACGCTCAAAAATCAGAAGGAACAAGAACGTCGTATTGCTGGAACCTTACTTGCGGGATACGGCGAGCGGATCGTAAGACTTGATCATTTCCCTGTCGACTTTGCACCGGAAGAGCATCAGATCTTCATCTCACATAACGATAAACCGGGTATTATCGGCCGCGTTGGTACTCTGCTTGGCGAGAACGATGTTAATATCGCATCCATGCAGGTAGGACGGAAAATTGTGGGTGGAGCAGCTATCATGATCCTGACTGTCGACAAGGAAGTTCCTAAGGAAGTCCTTGAGAAGCTCACTCAGTTGCCTGAGCTGAACTCTGCCAAAGAAATTATTCTCAAAAAATAAGACTAAGCTATCATAGTTACAGATGAAGCATGAAGAGAGCTGGCCATTCGGCCAGCTCTTTTTTTTGAAATGGAGGTACCTATACTTATAGGATGTTATGAAATACGGTGGATGGACCACACAATCCCTGGAGTACCCGCTCCACCAAGATCCAAAGCAACAGTTAAGCCATTAGCTGCGTAGAAGAGCCCTATAACGTCACCTGCCGTGAGCTGTACATCCCCTGTTAGTGTGACCGTTCCATTTCCGAGAATGGCTCTTAAAGTAAGAACTAAGGCCACGTTAACGTTGAGAACAGGGAATAATCCACTTATCAATGGTGTCGTTGTTGGCGAGGTTCTTTGCACAACAAATGCGGGATTAACTCCTGCTCCTAAGGAAATAGAGAGTGCTGCGGTAGTAGAATAATTGATGGTCGCATTAATCGTATAACGGCCTGTTGTCGGAACTGTAAAGTTCCCTGTAGCTTCATTAAATGTCGCACTATCGTAATAAGGGGCAGTGACTGTCCATCCTGTCAATTGAGTACTAGTCGAAGTAGACACCGCAGGAAGAAACGCGGAGAACCCATCAGTTCCTACGATCGTCCCCGTAGCCCCTGTAATTCCTGTTGCTCCCGTCAGACCTGTTGCCCCAGTTGTACCCGTTAAGCCAGTGGTTCCTGTTGCACCTGTCGCCCCTGTTAGTCCAGTGGTTCCCGTGGCTCCGGTACTTCCCGTCATTCCTGCTGTTCCTGTTGCGCCTGTCTCTCCGGTCGCGCCTGTCAGACCCGTGATACCCGTTGCTCCGGTACTTCCTGTCACTCCCGTTGTTCCTGTTGCACCCGTCTCTCCAGTGGCTCCTGTTAGTCCAGTGGTTCCCGTGACTCCGGTACTTCCTGTCACTCCCGTTGTTCCTGTTGCGCCTGTCTCTCCGGTCGCGCCGGTCAGACCCGTGATCCCCGTAGCTCCGGTACTTCCGGTGACTCCTACTGTTCCTGTTGCACCCGTCTCTCCGGTGGCTCCTATCGGACCTGTGATTCCCGTAGCTCCGGTACTTCCTGTCACTCCCGTTGTTCCAGTTGCACCTGTCTCTCCAGTGGCTCCTGTTGGACCTGTAATTCCTGTTGCTCCGGTACTTCCTGTCACTCCCGTTGTTCCTGTTGCACCCGTCTCTCCGGTCGCGCCTGTCGGACCTGTGATTCCCGTAGCTCCGGTACTTCCTGTCACTCCTGTTGTTCCTGTTGCACCTGTCAGACCCGTGATCCCCGTAGCTCCGGTACTTCCCGTCACTCCCGTTGTTCCTGTTGCGCCTGTCTCTCCGGTGGCTCCTGTCACACCTGTAATTCCTGTTGCTCCGGTACTTCCGGTGACTCCTGCTGTTCCTGTTGCACCCGTCTCTCCCGTCGCGCCTGTCAGACCCGTGATTCCCGTAGCTCCGGTACTTCCCGTCACTCCCGTTGTTCCTGTTGCGCCCGTCTCTCCGGTCGCGCCTGTCGGACCTGTGATTCCCGTAGCTCCGGTACTTCCTGTCACTCCTGCTGTTCCTGTTGCACCCGTCTCTCCGGTGGCTCCTGTCTGACCTGTGATCCCTGTGGCTCCGGTACTTCCGGTTACTCCTACTGTTCCTGTTGCACCCGTCTCTCCCGTCACACCTGTTCCGGTCGCACCTGTACTGCCCGTTACCCCAGCTC
>NZ_JBHUMJ010000003.1:0-394183 GCF_042684905.1 Paenibacillus shunpengii
GATAGGCTGGGGGTGGAAGTGCAGCAATGCATGGAGCTGACCAGTACTAATCGGTCGAGGGCTTATCCTAAGAGTTTTCGAAGAAAACTTGCTTCGAAAGCATAAGCATAAATCGTGAATTGTTTCGTGTCTAGTTTTCAGGGAGTAAATCCTTGTAAAGATTTGAAGCTGCATGTCCTTTTTAAGGATTGATATTTTGCTGGTGATGATTCGCCGAAGATATCACAGCGCAAAAATCATGTTTGGTGGCGATAGCGGAGGGGTTCCACACGTACCCATCCCGAACACGACCGTTAAGCCCTCCAGCGCCGATGGTACTTGGACCGCAGGGTCCTGGGAGAGTAGGACGCCGCCAAGCAAACCCTAAGGGTTATTTTTTTGCCCTGTACAGTATTTTTAAATATTAGGGCCCTTAGCTCAGCTGGTTAGAGCGCACCCCTGATAAGGGTGAGGTCGGTGGTTCGAGTCCACTAGGGCCCACCATTTAACTTAACATTCCTTTATTTTGGGGCCATAGCTCAGCTGGGAGAGCGCCTGCCTTGCAAGCAGGAGGTCAGCGGTTCGATCCCGCTTGGCTCCACCATTGATCCCTGATAGCTCAGTTGGTAGAGCACTCGACTGTTAATCGAGTTGTCACAGGTTCGAGTCCTGTTCGGGGAGTCCAATATCCTGAGAGCATTCATTTGCTCTCAGGGACTTAGCTCTCACGGAGAAGTGTCCGAGCTGGCCGAAGGAGCACGATTGGAAATCGTGTAGGCGTCACAAGCGTCTCGAGGGTTCGAATCCCTCTTTCTCCGCCACTAACTTATTGGACAAGTAATACTTTTAGTAAGGCCCGTTGGTCAAGGGGTTAAGACACCTCCCTTTCACGGAGGTAACAGGGGTTCGAATCCCCTACGGGTCACTTTATATGGAGACTTAGCTCAGCTGGGAGAGCATCTGCCTTACAAGCAGAGGGTCGGGGGTTCGATCCCCTCAGTCTCCATTCTTAATATCGCGGGGTGGAGCAGCTCGGTAGCTCGTCGGGCTCATAACCCGAAGGTCGCAGGTTCAAATCCTGCCCCCGCAATTAAATTACATGGAACTGTGGTGTAGAGGCCTAACATGCCTGCCTGTCACGCAGGAGATCGCGGGTTCGAATCCCGTCAGTTCCGCCATTTCATTGTTTACTTCTGATTTGGAATACAGTTTTGGTAATCAATTCGCCGGTGTAGCTCAACTGGTAGAGCAACTGACTTGTAATCAGTAGGTTGGGGGTTCAAGTCCTCTCGCCGGCACCATAGTTTCATATGGAGGATTAGCGAAGTGGCCAAACGCATCAGACTGTAAATCTGCTCCCGTAAGGGTTCGGTGGTTCGAATCCATCATCCTCCACCAGTTTTTTTAAAAATATGGCGGTCGTGGCGAAGGGGTTAACGCACCGGATTGTGGCTCCGGCACTCGTGGGTTCAAGTCCCATCGATCGCCCCATTATTTACTCCTTATCACTGTTGGGGATTAGCCAAGCGGTAAGGCAACGGACTTTGACTCCGTCATGCATAGGTTCGAATCCTATATCCCCAGCCATTTTAATGAGAGCCATTAGCTCAGTTGGTAGAGCACCTGACTTTTAATCAGGGTGTCGAAGGTTCGAGTCCTTCATGGCTCACTTTTTTAAATAACATATGCGGTCGTGGCGGAATTGGCAGACGCGCTAGATTCAGGTTCTAGTGGTGTAACAGCCGTGGAGGTTCGAGTCCTCTCGACCGCACCATATGTTTTGCGGAAGTGGCTCAGCGGTAGAGCATCGCCTTGCCAAGGCGAGGGTCGCGGGTTCGATTCCCGTCTTCCGCTCCATAATACGCGCCCTTAGCTCAGCTGGATAGAGCGTTTGACTACGAATCAAAAGGTCGGGAGTTCGAATCTCTCAGGGCGCGCCACTTTTATGAAATGATAACAGGCCATTATCATTCTTAATCTGTGTAACGGGATGTAGCTCAGCTTGGTAGAGCACCTGGTTTGGGACCAGGGGGTCGCATGTTCAAATCGTGTCATCCCGATTTTATATATTTTGCGGGTGTAGTTCAATGGTAGAACTCCAGCCTTCCAAGCTGGTAGCGTGGGTTCGATTCCCATCACCCGCTTACTTAAGAAAAGCCTTTCGCTTTATGCGGAAGGCTTTTTTTGTGCACAGCATTAGAATATATTACAAATTAACTTAACTATGTCTGTTTCGTCACTATAATACTGCGATGGTTTACTACGCATAATTGTTATTCCACAAGCGAATCACAAAGTCTTGTACAGATCAATGAGCTTCTGAGCGGCTTTGCTAAGGTAATGCTGCTTGAGCCAAATGACGGCTGAACTAGATGTTTCCTGAGGCCCCGCAATTTGATAAGTGAGGATTCGTTCACCTTTATATCGATGCAAGGAGCTTCTAGGCAGAATCGAAGAGCCGAATCCTGAGGCGACGAGTTCAACGAGCATTCCAATATCAGAGCATTCTCCTATGATTACAGGCGACAGGCCTCGACTGTGAAACTGATCCAGGATCAAGTGATATAAGCCCAGTCCTTCTGTACTTGGCAGGATTAAAGGATACTCCGACACCCTCTCATAAGGAATGGAATCTACGGATTCATGGTCTAACTGATCTGTGCTTGCTTGATGGGCTCCAGTTACAAAATATAGAGGCTCCGTGCCAAGCACTTCATAGTCAAACTCCTCTAGTGCTATGGGGAGGCGTATTATGGCTAAATCCAGTGTTCTTTCTTTGATTAGTTTGGCAAGTGTGTTGGTTTCGTTCTGTTGAATTTTAAAAGTAACTTTCGGATAGAGGGTGCGAAAAGTACTCAGTACCTTTGGCAGCTTCTCATCTGACAGTGTGTTGATGCCAATGGACAATTTTCCTCTGACTCCAAGACCCGATTCCTGCACCTCTGCAGTAGCTTCTTCCATCAAGCGGGTGATGGTTAACGCATGCTCATATAACGTCTTTCCCGAGGAAGTAAGCTCTAACTGTCTCCCGTTCCGATAGAACAAAGGGACACCGAGTTCTGTTTCCATCAGCTTCAGCTGCTGGCTCAGAGGAGGCTGTGACATATGAAGTCTATGCGCTGCTGAGGTAACCTGCAATTCTTCTGCCAAAGCAATAAAATAACGTAGCTGCTTAATATCCATCCGTTAAATCCTCATCCTTATCTATATGATAATCCTATACTTTAGCAAGGTTTTAAATATTTTTAATATAGTATTCCCCATGATACCATAAAAACATAGCACAGTGGTGGAGGGATGATGTGAGGTTATTACAGACTTCCTTATCAATATTAGTTATGATGACGTTGATCGCAGGCTGTGCAATGGATGGAGATTCAGAAAAATCCCGGCATGATGCACAAACGGCTTCTGATACAGAAGCAGATCAATCTATGAATTCGGGCACAGCTGATCGCGCCATCGAATCTGAGGATTCTCCCAACGCAGGAGCACAGCAAAATAACAATAAGAATCATAGTCAGGAGGATGATCAAGTGAACTCTACGGATTTTATAAATGCAGCAGAGCTTGGAGATACGGACAAGGTTCTTACCATGCTGGAGCAAGGTATTGATATTAATGTTACGGATGAACGAGGAAGAACGGCGATCCTTGCAGCGACTTATGGTAATAAGCCTGATACGGTAGAGGCTCTTATCCAGAAAGGGGCAGATTTGAACCTGAGAGATCAGCGCAGCGATAACCCGCTTCTCTATGCTGGAGCTGAAGGCAGACCGGAGATTGTGAAGCTGATGGTTGAAGCAGGTGCAGATACAACACTTACGAATCGGTTCGGAGGCACTGCATTAATACCGGCAGCTGATCGAGGCCATGTTCAGATTGTCGAATATCTGCTTGAGCATTCGGATGTAGATATTGATCATATCAACAATCTCGGATGGACTGCGCTGTTAGAGGCGGTTATTCTAGGAGATGGCGGAGAACGGCATACTCAAATTGTGAAGCTGCTCGTTGAACATGGTGCAGATGTGAACCTGGCTGATGGAGAAGGTGTATCGCCCCTGGCGCATGCGAAGAGCCGAAATTACACGGATATAATTGCAATCCTGGAGAATGCTGGTGCTAAATAGAAGGACTAACGATTACAACATAAATATGAGTGAGATTCAACAAGGATATTAGATATATTGAAATTTGAAAGCTGGTTTAATAATGAGTACAGAGAAGACACCCACATCGAGATGGGAAATGAAAGATAAAGAGAATCATCTAAACAAGGCATCGAATACAATGCTCGATAAGATCGGAGAAAAAAACGAATTCGACCATGACAAGAATCAGACAACGCGTGCTGAGTTAAGATCAAAGACTACAATTTCTGACCTGCGATCGAAAGTATCTCGCGTTGAGCTCAGATCGAGGTTTTCATGGAATGTGCTGCTTGCCGGTGTGCAGTGGCTCTTCTTTTTGTTTACGAATACCGTGATGGTGCCGCTATCGATTGGTCATGCGTTAGGGCTACCGCCTGAAGAAATAGCTGCTTCGATGCAGCGTTCTTTTATTTTGACGGGGCTGCTATGTATCGTCCAGGTTATATGGGGGCACCGATATGCACTCATGGATGGACCTGCCGGCGTGTGGTGGGGTGTGGTGCTTAGTATTTGTGCGTCTGCTCCCGCAATGGGAATGGATCTCGCAACAGTAGCGTCGAGTTTGATGAGCGGGTTTATCTTGTCGAGTGTGATGGTCATTATTTTGGCGATGTGCGGATTTATTCGCATATTGCAGCGTGTGTTTACCCCGATCGTAATGGGCGTGTATCTGTTGCTGCTTACATTTCAGTTGGCTAATACATTCTTCAAAGGTATGATCGGCTATGATCAGAACGGTACATGGAATCTGCCTCTTGCAGGTCTATCCCTAGTGATTATCCTGGTAGTCGCTGTTATTCATCTCAAAGGTAAAGGGAAATGGGGACAATTCTCGCTTCTTGGGGGAATTGTGTTTGGCTGGATAGCCTATACATTGTTGTTTGGTCAGAATTCGGGATCGGCCGCATCTGCTGCTTCTACAGGGGGCTCGGCAGGCAGTGATGCATTATGGCAGTGGATGCCCTGGGGTAATTTTGGATTAGAGCCGGGGATTATAATGGTTGGGCTGCTTGCCGGACTTGTGAACATGACGAATACGTTAACGAGCCTAACCGCTGCAGGGAAATTATTCAATCGAACAGCAACTTCGGGGCAGTACAAAAGGGCATTTATATTCACCAATCTATTCTCGGTGCTCGGAGGATGCCTGGGATTGATTCCCTTTGGCACATTTGCGTCCTCGATCGGATTTCTAGAGAATACAAAGGTTCTCCGGCGTGCGGCTCTACTAGCTGGATCTCTGATGTTCATTATTGTCGGGGTGTTCCCTTCGTTAAGCGGATGGCTGGCCCAGCTGCCTCTAACGGTCGGAAATGCGGTACTGTTTGCCGCGTATCTTCAAATGTTCGGTACGGCCATTCGCACGTTCCAAGGTGCGGTATTTAATCCGAAGACCATCTATCGGGTGGCACTGCCTGTGCTTGTTGGAATAAGCATCATGAACATACCGATCTCTGCTTTTAGAGACTTTCCTCCGCTGCTTACGCCCCTGTTGTCCAATGGACTTGTGATAGGAGTAGTGCTAGTCATTATTTTAGAGAATATGGTGGGCTGGGATAAATACGAAACGGCCAAATTAAATAAAAATATGGGATGAGTAGAAGGTTCAGGTTAGGTTGGTAGTGAAAACTAGTAATATGAGCAAAAATCAGGATAAGCTTACGGTGTTGCTGCCAGCTATATCTAATAGAAAATAATATCAGGTGAGAAGAATGATAGGAAGCTACGAATCACATGCCAGCTTTAGGCGGAAGGCAGTGTTTCGTAGCTTCTTTTTTCATTTAAAAATTTAGCTTAAGGGAACTTCACTGATGGCGCGATTGGCCAGCATCTGATAAACAGCGTCGTCCATCGGCGGATTATGGAGTCCGAATCTTACATCACGATACATGCGTGAGAGCGGGTGGGAGCTGGCCAGACTGTGAACTCCGACGATTCGCATGGCTGTATCCACAATAGAGAGTGCGTTCTGAACGGCAAAGGTCTTGGCTGCGCCAAGATCGGGAGCGATTCGGGCCAAGTCGCTGTCTGTCAAAGGCCGCTCCAGCTGCTCCCATCTAGCCGCTACACTGTACAAAAAATGCCGGGCTATCGTCAGCTCCATCTCGAGCTGCCCGATCTTGTGCTGAATGTGAGGCAGCTCGATAATGGGATGGGTCAGGCTATTCGGCTGATATGCCGCAGCGAAACGAAGTGCTTCTCTCCTTGCTCCTTGGGCGATCCCAAGATATACGGCTGGAATGTTAAGCAAGTAGGCGTTGGGACGAATGGATTTCTTCCCTGCAGGGCGTCTTCGAACCAGCGCATTTTCAGGCAGCTGCACTTGGTTCAGCACAAGATCATGGCTGGCCGTCCCGCGCATGCCTGTCATGTTCCAGGTGGGCTCAATACTTACACCTGGATTATCTTTATGAACCAGATACTCACCTACTTCACCAGTCACCGTATCTGTGGCGGATACGACATAATAATGCAGCGCCGTCGATAGCGACGTAAATGTCTTCCGCCCTGTCAGCACATAGCCATTGCCATCCGAAGTCTTCTCTGCAGAGGTCTGCGGCTTCCCGCCACGTGAAGGGCTTCCCGTCGCTTTTTCCGAATCTGCTGCATTAACCAAGGCACCTTCCGATACAACGGCTCTGCATAAAGCATGAAAGGCTGCTTCATCCCATAGCTGATTCTGACCTACGTTGAATACCGTAATATGATGCCATCCAATGGCGAGAGCTGTTGCAGCATCCACCATGGCGATACGCTCCTGACACTGTAAGAAATCAGAGAGAGATACGCCGAGTCCTCCATACTCCTTGGGAACAGAATAGGTGTGGTAGCCTGCTGACAGCAGATCTTCTATTAGTGCGTAGTTCAGCTCATTCTGCTCATCTGCTCTTGCTGCACTATCCATATGCTGATCGGCTATGCTTCCGATGATCTCAATATGATCCTTCTGTGGTTTATGAAACACGAGTGACACCTCTCTTCGTTGGTCTGACCTGAAATTAACGTCTATTACTTGAGAGCCATCTCCTGAATATGGTTGAGCATGCCTGTCATATCCATTCCAGCATGGTTGCCGAGCAGGATGACCGTTATGCCGTTATCCAGATTGCGTGAAATACCTGTGGAGTAGCCTGTACCGCTGCCGTTATGGAATACGACCGTACCCTCTTCTGTTTCACTGACCATCCAGCCGTATCCATAGTTTCGATCAGAATATGGCGTGTACATGGTCTCTTGAATTTCCTCCGACAGCACCTTATTTCCTCGCAGAGCCTGATCCCATTTCAGCAGATCATCGACTGTAGAATACAGCGTACCGGTTCCGGATTGGGAAACATAATAGCTGGCCTCAGCCCATGTACCCTTCTGATCCGTATAGCCTTTGATCGTTTTGGTAGAAGGGGTTGCCGTACCTGTATCCTTCATGCCAATCGGCTTGAAGAACTGCTCATGGAGATATACGCCGTACTCTTTGCCCGACACACGCTCCAGAATAGCAGCCAGCAAAATGTATCCGTTATTGCTGTACCGGTATTCAGCACCTGGCTCTGCCATCAGCTTCTTCGTACGAATCTCCGCCAGTGTATCCTCCATAGTAATTCCTTCCGCGCGCGTAAAATTGGAAGGAAGCCCGGAAGTATGTGAGAGCAGCATATGAATGGTAATCTCATTACCGCGGTCAATTCCGGATACGTATTTGGAAACAGGGTCTTCAAGCGAAATATTTCCCTGCTGAACCTGCTGCATGATCGCTGCGGCTGTAAAGCCTTTGGTGATGGAGGCAATGCGCGATTTTTGATCCGGGCGAACAAGGGAATTGTGGTCGGATAACCCGTAACCTTTTCTCAACTGAATGTCTCCGTTGCTTGCAATGAGTGCAATGCCTGAATACCCTGCTTCCTTAAGATACTGGTCAATCGCTGCCGATTCACTACTCATGATCGTCGACGAATCTGATTTCAGGGTGATGATCATCTGGGAAGAGGTATTCGTTAACTGCAGCCCTGCTTTCATCGCATCCGAGAGAGAACGAAGCGGAATCATAAGTGTGCCGCTCATGTTCTTGGATGGGGCAGGGAGCATGAGCCGAACTTCATTGATTTGAATAACGTTGGTTCCTGCACGATGTGTAATGGTATCGCCATGATCATAAATTTCCACCGTTTGTTTGGCTTGGTTCCATTTCACTTGCCCGCCGAGAGCAGCGGCCGCCTGTCTAAGGGGAGCGTAGGTCGTTCCCTTCTCAACAAAAGGGGCGTATTCCCACGTGACGGACTGGCTGTCGACTGTAATGGAAGCTGGCTTGGTCACGGCGGAAGCAACAGAAGCTGCGGAAGCAGCCTGAACCGGCGAAATGCCTACTGACTGTGATAGTAATGCAGAGGTGACAAGTATAGCTGATAATGTTCGGTTAAACATCGATATTTTATGAACAGACGTGCTGAATCTAATCATGTTGTAAGTAAGCCTCCAATTCTGATTATGACCTTATGTAATGGATCTAACCACACTGGTTTCATTTTATAGGATTGAAAGTTGGTAAACAACCCATATAATGGTGCATTAATTTAATAACTCCTCCATCAAAAACGCTGCTCTAAAGCGCAGGCTGTTGGCAGGCAGGCGCAGAGAGCGGCCTGTCAGCTGCTCACATTTGTCCAGCCGATAAATCACCGTATTTCGGTGGAGGTACAATTGCTTGGCCGTATCGGCAATATGGCAGTGATTATCCAAAAAACTCCGCAGCGTCTTCAAGAGCTCTCCGCGTTCCTTGTCCTCCAGAAAGAGCAAGTGTGCGAACGTTTCTTTGATAAACTCCTGCAGGTCCTCCTGCGGAAGCATCCGCAACAGGTCAGATAACTCCTTGACATGATAGAACTGCACGTAGCGCTGCTGCTGGCTGTGCAGACCCGTCTGCAATGCATCGAGTGCTTCTTGGTAAGCTCGCGGCAGCTGAGACAGCTCATCTGCAGTATTGCTGACCCCGACGGACAGCGATACTTCATGCTGAGACCAGAGCGAATGAATCATCTGCTTCAAGCGTGAGGCGAGAAGACGTTCAGGCAGCTGGTGCTCGTCTGGGGCCGCTTCCTCGAGGGTATTCACTGGAAGCAGCATGACGACGGCATCATTTTTGGAAAAAAGAATGAATGAGAAATCGCTCGCCTTAGCTTCCCCCTTCACGAGCTCATACAGATCTTCCTTCATTGAAGCTGTGCGCCCTCTGATGGAGTCACTCGGCAGCAATGGTGAATAGGAGCTGAAGCTATTGTGGCTGCGGAGAGGGGCATCCTTCTTCAGCACAACACAGTAATACGAGCGCTGTTCACTGAGTCCATATCGGCGCCCGCGATGAATCAGGTCCTGCTTGTCTGAGATCAGTCCATCCACAAGGTCGCCGAAGAAGTCGTTCTTGTAGCGGCGGGAGCGTTCCTTGACAGCCTGGCGCTTCAGCAGATCAAAGCTGATTACGTTCGCTGCCTGCTCGAGTGTGAGCAAGGAGAGCGTGCTGACCGGATTCTGATTCGTAAAGGACAGCAGGTATCCTTGGGACTGATCAGTCTGGATCGGATACTGAAGCAAATAGGAAAAAGGAACAGCACTGCCGGGTGGCAGCGGGATGCTGGGAGAGCGGGCCCCATGCAGCATAGATGGCAGCCAGTTCGAGATATCTTGCAGGAGCGAGGAGTAGGCAGTTCCAAATCCGGATGATGTAGCAAAAGGCTCCAAGCTGCGGTTCACAAGAAGTACGGGATAGGAGAGGAGCCTTGCGAGCTCCTCCAGAATCGTTTGAAGGCTTTTGCCTTCCAGAAGAATGTCGGAGAAGTATCGGTGGCTCTCAAGTGCATATCTCATCTCCTCTGTTCGGGATTCCATAATACGGGCCAGCAGCTGATGCAGCGCTTCGGAGAGCGCGCAGTCGAGCGACAGCTCCAGTAGTGGAAACTGAAGACGGTCCGCGGCCTCTTTGGCCTCTTCAGGAATGTGATCAAGATACCGCTTTGTCTTAATGCCAAGTCCGGCACAGCCCAGCTCAGCCATCCTTGTGACCAGCTGTGTTAATATCTCGGGCTTGTCTTTGATGGCATATCCGGTGGTAAGGAGGAGCTCATTAGGCTTGAGGTATTCGAAGATGTCGGGCGAGTCCATCATATTGACTGAGTACACATCACGATAAAGTCCCTCGCGTCCGGCGGTTACCCGGGAGCTGGCGAGCATGGGAATGTCGAGCAAATCGGATATTTTCATAGATTACCTCCGAAGGTTTCGATTCATGAGGAGTACTTCTGTATCAGAATTTTATCAGAATGCTATCCTGTTGAAGGATTGAGTCATGCGTGAAGATTCTTAATAGCTAGAAATAGTGAGGAAGCGAAAACGCTCACTTTTTCAAACATAATATGTTAGATATACGTTAGGTTACTACAATTAAATGGTTAACTTAACCAACAAATTAAAATGTTTTAGTCTACTATAGCCAATGACAATGAAATATTCAATCCTTTATGATGAGATCAATTCACAGAAATGTAACAAATACTAACATTAGGCAGGAAGTGATCATCATTAGTACAACGCTTATATATAATGGCACGATTCTGACGATGAATGCGGACAATGAAGTGTATTCTCCGGGCTATGTATACATCCAGCATGACCAAATTGTAGAGACAGGAGCATGGCCTCTGGAGGAAGGGAGTATCCGCCATCTGCTGGAGGCAGATCACAAAATAGACGCTGGCGGCAAAGCGGTCATCCCCGGTCTCATTAACGGCCACACGCATCTATTTCAGACCTTTCTTCGCGGCGTGTCAGATGACCATCCCTTGTCCGAGTGGCTGCGGCAGGTGATTTGGCCGGGATCGCTTGCTATGGAGGCAGAGGATTTTTATTTGGCAGCACTGATTGGATGTATCGAAAATTTAAAGTCAGGCGCTACATACATCATGGATCACCATTATATTCATACCTACGAGGAGAATACGGAGAATGTACTCCGGGCCATGGTGGAATCAGGGATCCGCGGACATCTGGCTCGCGGGGGAGTGGACCTAAGCTACGAGCCGAGGCTGAGAGAAGAGGAGGACGTCATCTTCGAGCGTACAGCAGCGCTGCTAGACCGCTGGCAGGGGGAAGGAACAGGACGGATCGAGATTGCTATGGGTCCATTAAATTTGTACGGCTGCTCCAGACCGTTCCTTGAACGGGCGGCCAAATTCAGCCGGGACCGGAACTTGATCACGCATATTCATGTCGCCGAAACGAGTGATCAGATTGACAATACGCTGTCCCGGTTTGGACTTCGGAATCTGGAGCTGGTCGAAGCAGTCGGCATGCTTGGTCCAAGGACTCAGGTGGTGCACGGAATATGGCTCGATGACGGCGAGCTTGAACTCCTTGCTAAGCACCAGGCATCCGTTATTCATTGTCCGGTATCTAATATGTATCTTGCCTCCGGCGTTGCAAGGGTGCCTGAAATGCGAAAGGCAGGCATCAATGTTGCGCTAGGTACAGATGGACCGGGCAGTAACAACTGTCAGGATAATCTTGAAGTGCTGAAGTTCACGGCATGTCTGCATAAAGTGCATCATTTGGATTCCACGATGCTCCCTCCCATGGAGGTACTCGAAATGGGTACCCGCGGCGGAGCCAAGGCGATGGGCAGAGAGAAGGATTTGGGCTCGCTTGAGCCCGGGAAGAAGGCAGATATCGTCATTATTGATATGCAAAAAGCCCATATTGCCCCAATTCATCGTTATTCCTCTGCACTCGTCTATAACGCCAATGGGAACGATGTTCATACGGTGCTTGTAAATGGACAGATAGTTGTGGAAGCTGGACGCTGCACGCTCGTTGATGAGGAGGAGATCATCAGGCGGGCACAGGCAAGGGTGGATCGGTTAAGGGAGAAGCTGATGAACCGTTATCCTGTTTACAGTGTCCGCAGCTAACTACGTCTTCTATAGAAGGAGGGGATGGAATGTCACATCGAAGGTGGGTGACCAGAAGCGTAGAGTGGGGGATGGAGCTTATCTTCTATGCGTTTGCCATTCTGCTGGCCCTGGTTGCAGGAGGGCTTGTGATGGCTGCGGCGGGTGTATCACCGCTCGAAGCATACGGGCTGATCTGGCAGGGGGCAGCAGGCAGTGTGAACAGTATCAAAGAGACTCTGGTAAAAGCAACTCCGCTCTTGTTTGCGGGCCTGAGCTACAGCTTTGCTTATCGAAGCGGGCTGTTCAATATTGGAGCGGAGGGTCAGATCTACATTGGAGCCCTTACAGGGGCGATGGCTGCCCTGCTTATGCCGGCAGATACTCCGTTTCTCTTGCATTTACCGCTCTCTCTCTTGTGCGGCTGTCTTGGCGGAGCAATCTGGGGCAGCATCGCCGGACTGCTTAAGGTAGGGCGGGGAGCAAGCGAGATCATTAACACCATTATGCTGAATTATATCGCAATTTATTTGATCAGCTATATGGTCACAGGCCCTCTGAAGGATCCGAATGGGAGTATGCCTCAATCGGCCCCCCTTCCGGATAGCTCGGTTCTGCCGACACTGCTCGGGTCCAGGCTGCACTATGGTTTTATCATCGCCATTGTCGTTGCGGTTCTTATGTATTTCCTGCTCCACAGGACGACCTGGGGCTATGAGATACGCTCCACAGGACTTAACGGACAGGCGGCCAAAGTCATGGGGATGCCGGTGAGAAGGAACATGGTTATGGTGATGCTCGTCAGCGGTGGGCTGGCCGGGCTCGGCGGATACATCGAAATTGCCGGCGTTCAGCACAGGCTATTGCAAAATTTCTCACCAGGCTATGGCTATGAGGGAATTGCGGTGGCACTGCTCGGAAATACGCATCCGCTCGGCAATATGGTATCGGCACTATTGTTCGGAGGGATGAAGAGCGGAGCGAATGCAATGCAGCGAGTGACCGGTGCTTCAACCTCGCTCGTGCTCGTCATTCAGGCGCTGATGATTATCATCGTAGTATGTAACAGATATTGGTTTGGCAAATACAAACGTCAAATTACAAATTGGATGCTGCACAAACTCGAAGGGGCGCATGCTGGTGCTCATCCGGGCAAGGTGTCTCTGTCCAAGGCAGGAGGCGGAAAAAATGGGTGAAGAGCTATGGATCAGTTATGTGGCTGCTGCAATCCGGCTCTCCATACCCCTGCTACTGGCCGCAATTGGTGTGCTGTTCATGTCCAAAAGTGGGATTCTGAACATCGGCATGGAGGGCATGGTGCTGATCGGGGCACTGGCTGGAGTGGTGGGTGCGTACTATGGCGGTAATGTATGGGCCGGGCTGGCTGCTGGAGTTCTGGTCTGCGGCTTGGTTGGCATCATCTTTGCATTCTTGACCGTAACGACCGGCGCGGACCAGGTCATCATCGGCACAGCGCTGAATCTCCTAGGTCTTGGTTTGACCACAGTCTTTGGCAGGAGTCTTCTGGGTATGGGTACAGAAACGATTCAAGTGGATGCGGTTCCCGTACCTCATATTCCTTTTCTTCAAAGTATACCCTGGATCGGCCCCGCTATATTTGAACAAAACCTGCTGGCTTACCTCGCATTTTTACTGGTTCCGATCACAAGTGTTGTCTTATACCGAACCCGCTGGGGACTGACAGTCCGCGCTGTAGGCGAGAACCCGCTTGCGACAGATACGCTCGGGGTCAGGGTGCATCGGGTTCGCTACACCTGCTGTCTCATTGGCGGTATGCTCGCAGGTCTTGCAGGCTGTGCACTGTCACTCGGCATTCTGAATCAATTCACGGAGAATATGGTAGCGGGCAGAGGGTTTATTGCGCTATCGGCTGTAATCTTTGGCCGCTGGACACCCGCGGGGACGATGGGAGCTTCCTTATTATTCGGAGGGGCTGACGCACTACAGCTTCGTATTCAGTCCTTCGGCATCGAGATTCCTTACCAGTTCATGCTGATGTTTCCTTATCTTCTGACCATGCTTGCGCTGGCCTGGTTCTCAGGTAAGGCAAGACAGCCGGCTGCGACAGGCAAACCTTATAAAAGTGCAGCCAATCGTCATGCATGAGCAGTGCCTGGATGATTGATACACGGAAGGAGGAGATGAACTAATGCAGTCACACACTTCTGAGCCTATAGAACAGCCTTCGGTTGGACAGAGATACTCGTCCCCCGAGCATGATGATTATATTTTGGAAACCAGAGGACTCACCAAGCGGTTTGGATCGTTCACAGCCAATGATCGTCTTGATCTCCGCATCAAGTATGGCGAAATCCATGCCATCCTGGGCGAGAACGGTGCAGGGAAGAGCACGCTGATGAATATGCTGTCAGGCCTTCTTCATCCTGATGAGGGAGAGCTTCTGTTTAAAGGTAAGCAAGTCAATTTTGATTCACCCAGACAGGCGATGGAGATCGGAATCGGTATGGTCCATCAGCATTTTATGCTGATACCGGCATTGACCGTGGCAGAGAATGTGGTGCTTGGGCTGAAGGAGGGCCGAAGTCCTTGGTTTCATTTTCGCAGAGCTTGTGCAGAGATTAAGAAGATCTCAGATGCCTACGGTCTTGATGTAGATCCCGCAAAGCGGGTCAGTGAATTATCTGTCGGTCAGCAGCAGCGTGTTGAAATTGTGAAGACGTTATACCGCGGCGCAGAGTTCATCATTATGGACGAACCAACCGCCGTGCTTACTCCACCGGAGGTTAAGGATTTGTTCGTTGTTCTGCGGTCGCTGAAGGAGCAAGGGAAAACGATCGTCTTTATAAGCCATAAGCTGCAGGAGGTGGAGGCGGTCTGTGATCAGGTGACTGTGCTGCGTGCCGGACAATGGGAAGGCTCTATGGCCATGAAGGAAACAACTCCTGCGGAGCTGGCAAGGCTCATGGTTGGAAGGGAGGTCACAGCACTGAAGCATAGTCCTTATACCAATAGTCAGCGCTGCTTGCTCGAGGTGCAGGATCTATCGGTGGTGCGGAGCCAGGTACCCGTGTTATCTGATATCAAACTCACGGTTCAGGAAGGGGAGATTGTCGGCATTGCTGGTGTAGACGGCAACGGCCAGCGTGAGCTGAGTGAGGCACTCATGGGTCTAGCGGAGCTGTCGAGTGGAGAGGTCAAGCTTGACGGCAGGCCTGTACAGCGTCTGCATCCCCGATACATGACCGAGCAAGGTGTAGGTTACATTCCCGAGGATCGGCACAAGGAAGGGCTCATGCTGCCCATGAGCATTGGCGAGAATTTAATTGCTAAGCAGTACAAGTCACCCATCTTCAGCAAATTCGGCATGCTGCGAAAAGGAGCGATTAGGAAGACTGCTGAACAAGCTGTGCAGGAGTTTGATATCAGAACACCCTCGAGCGAGCATGCGGCCGGTCAGCTGTCAGGAGGCAATCAGCAAAAAGTCATTCTTGCCAGAGAGCTGATGCTGAATCCAAAGCTCCTCATCGCGATGCAGCCAACCCGCGGAATGGATGTAGGAGCTGCGGAGTATGTACATAAGCGGCTCCTGGCCGAGAGAGATCGGGGAGTTGGCATTCTGCTCATCTCTACGGAGCTTGAAGAGGTGATGTCACTCTCAGACCGAATCGCTGTTCTATTCAAAGGCCGAATTGTGGACATGGTGAGCAGGGAAGAGGCAACGCGAGAACGAATCGGCCGCAGCATGGCCGGGATGATAGATTAAATCAATCAAAGGGGGATTCACCAAAATGTTGAATAGACGATTCCACTTGTTGTGTACGTTGATTCTTGCTGTTGTTCTGCTCGCAGGGTGCGGTGGTGCTGCAGAAAGCGGGCAGAGCGAGGAGGCAGCGGCAGGCTCCAGTACGGCTGCTACAGAAATAAATCAGCCGCTTAAGGTCGCTCTGCTTACGCCGGGCCCGGTAAATGATAACGGATGGAACGCCACAGCGTATAAGGGGCTTAAGCAGATTGAGAGTGAGCTTGGTGCGGAAGTGCAGTATTCCGAGAAGGTTGCCCAGTCCGATATGGCGGAGTTTATTCGTGGGTATGGGACAGATGGATATGATGTCGTTATCGGTCATGGATTTGAATTCGCAGAACCTATGATGTCTGTCGCCGGGGAGTATCCAGACACTTGGTTTCTGGTCACCAGTGCCACGGTGAGTCAAAGTCCAAATGTCGCTTCCATCAGTATCAATAATCGGGAGCAGGGATATCTGATGGGAACGGTAGCGGCTTTGATGTCTGAATCGGGGACAGTAGCGGCGATCGGCGGGCAGGAGATTCCGCCAATTACGAATTCTGTCAAAGGGTTCGAAGAAGGTGCGAAGGCGGCTGTTCCTGGTATTAACGTCCTGACGACCATGACGGGTTCCAGTGAGGATGTCGCTAAGGCCAAGGAGACTGCGATCTCCCTCATCGAAAAGGGTGCAGATGTCGTTATGACCAATGCAAACCAAGCGGGAATGGGCGGTATTGATGCTGCTAAGCAGGAGGGTGTACTTGCCATCGGGTCCAATGAAGATTTAAACCCCGTTGCTCCGGACACCGTCATTACCAGTGTGATTCAAGATTATCCAACAGCGATGACCGCTACGATCAAATCCATCATGGAGGGAACGATGAAGGCAGAGCCGATGTCCCTAGGCGTAAAAGACGGTGCGGTATACATGAGTCCCTACCATGGGTTCGAGGAGAAAATGACTCAGGAAATTAAGGATCAGGTTCAGGCTACGATCGACGCCCTGAAGAGCGGAGAGATTTCAGTTCAAAATGAGTAGTGGTGATGGAATAGGCAGAAAGAATATGAAAATTTAGGAGGGGATTACAATGATTGATCAGAAACTGCTTAAACCGTTAGGTTCATCCGCCTTGTCAGATACCGTGCTAGAGAATGAATGGCATCCGGTATGTGGTTCACATGAGCTTGCTGACAAGCCAGTATCTGTCATCGTGCTGGAGGAGCGGGTCGCTGTTTACCGGTCAAGCAAAGGTGTGCATGCACTGCGTGATCTCTGTGTTCACCGCGGAGCCATGCTGTCCAAAGGCTGGGTAGACAAGAATGAAAATCTGGTCTGTCCTTATCATGGATGGCAGTACAATTCGGACGGCAAATGCGTATGTATCCCTGCTCAAGGAAAGGATGACCGTATTCCGCCAAGAGCGAAGGCAACCAAATATCATTGCCAGGAGAAATTCGGTATCGTGTGGGTGTGTATCGGTGAGCCAAGGGCGGATTTGCCCAGCTTCGAGGAATTTGAGAATCCGGAATATCGGCCGCTCGTATGTGGTCCTTATCATGTGAAGGCTGCAGGGACGAGAGTCATTGAGAATTTTACGGATTTTGCCCATCTGATGTATGTACATGGCGGTCTGCTTGGTCACCCGGATTATTCGGAGCTGCCGGACTTTGAGGTGTTCAAAGAACCGGATCGGGTGTATACCGGAGATGTGCCAATCTTCCAGCCGGTTGCCCATTCCGGGTCAGATCATCGTGAGGGGACCACTTATATCTATGTAAAGGAGGTGTTTAGACCGCTTGCGGCCCGTTTATCCAAGAGAGATCAGGCAACGGGGCAGACGCTCTGGATTATGCTGACTGTGCTGCCGGTGTCAGAGCAGGAGTGTATCGTGTATATGCCGGTATCTCGCAATTATGCGCATGAGGTGGATGATCAGCAGTTTATTGATTTTCAGGATACCGTATTCGAGCAGGACAAGTGGATTATTGAAACCCAGAAGCCCGAGTTATTGCCGCTGGATCTGCAGGCAGAGCTGAATCATAAAGCCGATCTGTTATCGGTCGCTTACCGCCGCTGGATTAATCAGATGGGTGTCCGAATTGGAACCACTTAAGTGATGAGAAAGGTTACGTACAGCAGTGAATCAATTTCATCTTCATTAAGAGGTATTTATGAAATTAATTCAGTAGAGTAGAAATGATACAAATACGAATGAATAAACAGACACACCATTCAGAATGATACAGGTTCACTATGCTAGCTTTAAATATAGAGAGAAGCAAAAGCCTCCTGACTCCTCAGCGAGGCTTTTTGTGAGCTTCATCATAATGGAACTTATATTGATATGTTATGTTTATTGACGCATGCAATAAAATGTATTGTTAATCTATGGAACTGTTGATAGAATCTGTTTATATTACTAGATTCCTATAGGGAGGGTTCATATGATTAAGAGATTCGGTGTTATGTTAATTGCTTTTCTAGTGATAGTTTTGTCGGCCTGTGGCAATGAAGAGACTGCTACGACAGGAGCGGGAGGAGCTGGAGAAGCAAAGGAATCACCCGAGACTGTCAAAATAGCGACGGATGCGGCATATGCTCCTATGGAATTTATGGATAAGGGTGAGATTACCGGCTTTGACATTGATTTTCTTAAAGAAGTGATGGCTGAAGCAGGCATTGAATATGAGCTCAGCAATACAGGCTGGGATGCGATGCTGACTAGTGTCCAGCAGGGGACAGAATTTGCTGCGGGCATATCTAGTGTATCCATCACCGAAGAGCGTAAAGCAACGTATGATTATTCCCTGCCCTATTTCGAATCGACGAACATGATTCTGTTTAAAGAAGGAGCCGGCATAACGAGTGCAATGGATCTGAAGGATATGAAGGTTGCGGTTCAGGGTGCTACAACGGCCGATACACTGATGACAGAGATCATGGGCCAGGGTAACAGCAGCCTTAAGAAATTTGAGAGCAATGTCCTTGCCTTCATGGAGCTTGAGAGCGGCGGTGTGGATGCTGCGGTGGCGGACGTAGCGATTGTGCAGGAGTACATGAAGAACAATCCGGATAAAGCATTCGAGAGCATCCTCGATCCGGAGAACTTTGATTCCGAATATTACGGGATTCTATATCCTAAGGGGTCGGAGCTGAAGGCAAAGCTTGATCCTGCAATCAAGGCAGTTATTGATAATGGGAAATATGCTGAGGTATACAAAAAGTGGTTTGGAAATGAGCCGGATTTGACCCGATTGAAGGAAGAATTGGATAAGGCAGCAGAGTAAGCGCACAGGCAGGAACCGGGAAGCATGGGTCGGCGGTATGTGCGGCGCATGCTTTTCTTGCTGCCCATTAAATTAAGGGAGTGCAGCTCATGGATAATTTTAGATTTGATATTATCGTGGAGTATCTGCCATTGATACTGAGAGGCATGCTTCTGACGATCGGGCTCTCCATCGTTTCCATTCTGCTTGGTGCTGTCCTGGGATTGTTTATTTCATTCGGAAAAATGGCGAAGCCGAAGTACTTGAACTGGCCTGCGAGCCTGTATATCAACTTTTTTCGAGGAACGCCTTTTTATGTTCAAATTCTGATTGTTCACTTCGGTGTTGTGCCGATGTTCTATGGGAGCACGGATGCAATCACGGCGGGAATCTTGTCCATGACGCTGAATTCTGCCGCGTATATGGCAGAGATTTATCGAGCAGGAATTCAATCCGTCGATCAAGGTCAGTTTGAAGCAGCCTATTCCTCCGGAATGAACCGCTACCAGACGATGCGTTATATCATCATGCCTCAGGCTATAAAGCGCATGATTCCGGCGTTTGGTAATGAATTCATCGTGCTG
The DNA here is from genome assembly GCF_042684905.1 of Paenibacillus shunpengii. NCBI lineage: Bacteria > Bacillati > Bacillota > Bacilli > Caryophanales > Paenibacillaceae > Paenibacillus > Paenibacillus shunpengii. The sequence continues at coordinate 19,682 of NZ_JBHUMJ010000003.1, forward strand.
GTCAAGGATTCCTCGCTGCTTGCGATCATTTCTGTTCAGGAAATTATGTTCTGGAGCAACGCGATGAGAGGTCAGTATTATGCGATCTGGGAGCCGTACTTAACAGCTGCGCTGATCTATTTTATACTGACGTATCTGCTTAGCAAGCTGTTATCTTACATTGAATGTAAACTAAAATGAAAAATTTCAGAAAATGTATAAAATCTCAGCCTCCACTTGCCGATAGATAAGATGTTCTGTCTTTTTTTATAGACAGTATGCAGTTGGCGTCATCTTCAGTGATGCATTAACAAGCTGCATAAATTACACATTTTGTAGAAAGGGGGGCTTTTTCTTTATGAAGGAATTATTGAAAAAAAGCTTAGCAAAAGTGAAGCTGGCTAACAAAAGCGAAGCAAATAAGAACAAGGAAGATAGCAGTAATGAGAATTCAAGAAATGAAAAGGTTAGCAAAGAAAAGAAGAGCTTGTTGTCTTTTAGAGTAAGGTTGATTGCAGCATTTCTATTCTTCCTGTTCCTGCCTAGTATAGCGATCTTCTGGGTTTCATATCATACGGCTGATTCAGAGATTCGGAAGTCGGATCAGGAGACAATGGAGCAATCCCTTGCCCTTGTCAGCAAGCAGATTGACTCCTTGATTGACAGTCAGAAGGCAAATATCAATTTGCTTGCAAGACAGACGAATGCGGCGCAAATTGCCAATCAAAGTCCACAGGCCCAGCGGCTGCTTGATGATTTGAAGGATGCCAACCCTCAGGTTGAATCTCTCGTCATCGTATCGTCTCGCGGAGACCAGCAAATGAAAGCCCCAATGTATGGAATGAATGAATCTGTGACAGATCAGCCCTGGTATCAGGATGCTCAAAGCAGTGAAGAGGTTATCGTAACGAAGCCTTATAAATCGAGCTCGACAGGTAATGTAGTTGTAACGTTGGCCAAAGTATTATCCGATGGTCAAGGGGTAGCAAGTATGCAGATCAGTCTGGCAGCACTGACTTCTACAGTGAATGATGTACATATTGGAGAAACAGGTATCGTGTATCTGGTAGATGGTGATGGAAATTATCTTGTGCATTCCCGTTTTAATGCAGGAACCAGTGCCCTGGAGACGCTATCCAATTCGGTGTTGGCACAGGATAACGGGGACCTGAGTTATACCATAGGAAATGCGGAGAAATATGCATTCTTTAGCACGCATGGAGCTACAGGCTGGAAGCTCGTTGCAGAAATGGACTATGCCGAAGTGGAAGAAGCCTCTCGTCCGATCCTTAACGCACTGATCGTCGTGCTTGGTATTTCTGCCATTGTGGGAATGGGGCTTATGGTACTGATGATTCGCAGCTTGCATCGCCCGATACAGGCAATGGTCAGAGCGTCCCGTGATATTGGAAATGGGGATCTGACCATCGATCTGACCGTGAAGCGCAGGGACGAATACGGCATTCTGGCGGAAGGGTTTAATAGAATGACCAGCTCCCTCCGATCCGTACTCGGAGAAGTGAGTGAAACGTCGCATCAGCTTGCAGCGTCCTCTCAGCAGCTGGCAGCAAGCTCCGAGCAGACAACAAAGGCAACAGAACAGCTGGCCACAATTATGCAGGAGACGGCAACGGGGACGATTCAATCCAATCAAAGCCTTGGCGAAGCCAAGCAGCTCGTTGAAGAGATGTCCCGCGGTGTAAGAGCTATTACAAACCAAGCTGGAGAAGTGACTCTGGCAGCCAAGCAGGTATCTGAAGAGTCCCAGGCCGGTATGGCGAGTATCGATCAAGCGAAGCATCAAATGGATCAGATCGGTGCTTCAGCGGGTGACCTCAATGAGGTGATTCAAGGGCTCGGAGATAAATCATTAGAGATACGTAAGATTGTTGAAGTCATTACGAATATCGCGAAACAGACGAATATTTTATCGCTGAATGCTTCAATTGAAGCGTCAAGAGCAGGTGAGCATGGGCGGGGATTCGCTGTTGTAGCGAACGAAGTGAAGGAGCTGGCAGCGCAGTCGGCCGCTTCTGCAGCACAAATTGCTAAATTGACCCATGAAATGGAGCAGGGAACAGGAGCTGCGACAGCATCGATGGGCACGGCATCTAAAGAAATTACGAAAGGGATCGCTACAGTCCAGGAGGCAGGCGAGCGGTTCAGAGTGATTCTGCACTCCATTCAAGAGGTTGCGGCTCAGATGGAGGAAGTATCCTCAGCCTCGAAGCAGATGGATGCCTCTATGGCCCATGTCGGAGAATCATTTGAGGTCGCTGTAGCGATCTCGGATCAGATATCCGCTGGCGCACAGGAAGGGTCTGCGGCTTCGGAAGAGCAGCTGGCAGCCATGCAGGAGGTCGCTTCTTCTGCAGTAACTTTATCTAATATAGCGGATGAGCTTCAGGAGATTATTCAGCGTTTCAAATTGTAGATTGAAATGACAGAGTGCCCCATCTATTCCTTAGTGCTAAGGATAGAGGGGCGCTCTTTTCTTATGAAGTGGGATTGCTGTCAATCGCCTTACGAACATAGCCTTTGGATGAAAGGAGCAGCTTCCTCGCTGAGGATGCGTCTGAACCGGTCATAATCATAACAATGGCGGTCTTGACATGGCCATCTGATTCGATATAGGCATCCTTGATCTGCTCCTCGGAGGCTCCGGTTGCCAGCTTGATGATACGTTTGGCACGATCGACCAGCTTCTCATTGGAAGGGTTAAGATCAATCATCAAATTCCGGTATACTTTACCGGAGCGGATCATGGCTGTGGTCGTCAGCATATTGAGAATCAGCTTCTGTGCGGACCCGGACTTCATTCGGGTAGAACCCATGATGACTTCGGGTCCGGTTACGGCTTCAATCGTATAGTCTGCCAGCGGTTTCATGTCCGAATTGGGGTTATTGCACAGTCCGACTACAAGAGCGCCCAGAGCGCGGGCTTCCTTCATGGCACCCAGTACATAAGGTGTTCTGCCGCTCGCGGCAATGCCAATGACAACATCATTGGGGCCGACCTGATGGGATTTCATATCTTCGCTGCCCCCTTGTTCGCTGTCCTCCGCACCTTCCACAGGTGTTCGGACGGCCTCGAAGCCGCCTGCGATAACCCCCTGAACCAGTGATGGATCCGTACCGTAGGTGGGGGGACACTCAGATGCATCGAGGATGCCGATTCTGCCGCTGGTACCGGCACCGACATAAAATAAACGTCCACCTCGTTCAAAGCTCTCCACTATACAATCGGCAACCTTTGCAATATCGGGTATGAGTGGCCTGATTACCTTGGCGATCTGCTGATCCTCATCGTTAATGAGCTTCATGATTTCAATGGAATCCAGCTGATCAATATGATCTGTTCTCGGATTGGGCTGTTCAGTAATCAACTGGCTAAGTTTATGGCTTAGATGATTCATAATAAGGTACGGCCTCCTTCGCTCCTGGCCCCCATTCTAGAATAGAAAGTGATTTGTGCTATTCGTATATATACGGGGCATCTTGATTGCAAGCTTTTCTATATTAATGAACCTTTGTTTGTAAGTAACGGAAAGGCAAATTCACTCGGGATTACACCATACTATACGAGTCCATCGGCTCCTTGATCGGGGTAGAAGAACCGCTGTCGTGCTATCAGGGCTGCGCCGTAAGCCGGCGGTCTGTCTGCTGAACCTGTAACCATATGAAGGTGGGGAAAGATCTTACTTAAGCATTCCTTATAGTGCGTTCTATATATGGAGGAGTGGAGAAAGATAGAACCGGTTGCAGCTACAGTTTCTTGTTGGAGATCAGGGTGAGAATGCAGCAGAGCGGTAGTTGTGTCGGCCAGACTTGCGGCCTGAGATCTAAGTATGCTGATTGCAAGCGGATCTCCTTCCTCAGCGGCACGGATGCACAGCTTAGCATAAGAAGCGATGCTCTTCTTACTGAAGGGTTGTTGATAGATGAAGGTGCGGAGCTCTGTGATCTCGTTTAATTGACAGGCTTCTTGAACGAGGGAAGTCAGCAAGGTAGGTGGGGCGATTCGGTCATAACTTCTCATGATCCCTTGAAGGGTCTGCAGACCAATCTGATAACCGCTGCCCTCATCGCCAAGGAGATGCCCCCAGCCTCCTGCACGGTGAATGCTTCCCTCTCTTGTGAATCCATAAACAATGGAGCCTGTTCCGGCGATCACGAGCACACCTGTATGCTCCCCTGATGCTGCCATGAGAGATATCTCGCCCTCTGTACAAACGGTAATCGGAAAGGAGAGAGATCTGTGCTTCATACATTGTCTGACCTGATTAATAAGTGTGCTCTTCTCTTCATCCGATTGTATACCTGACATACCAAGACAAATTCCTTTACACATAATTGAGCGCTCATTAATAAACGTGAATGTTGTTTCCAGTAATCGATTGAGCTCATTAGCAGCTTCAAGAGGTGAAGTTGTATAGGGATTTGTTGCCCCGCCATCGAATTGAGCGAGAATAGATTTATCTTCGAGCATGGTTACTACTTCGGTTTTGGAACCGCCACCATCCACGCCAATAAAGACATTCATCGCTTCACCCCTTCTCATTTTTTATTAAGTATAGGTCATAATTTCCAGAATGTAAAATAAAATTTTAAGTAAATAAATTATTATTGAAATTATATTTCATACCTCATATAATAATATCAATCCAAGCATATTTGGAAGGATAGAGAACCGATTATGTTAGTTTATCTAACCTATTAGTACATATTTTATTGAAATGGAGGTGGAACTGCTCTCATGAATGGTGGCTTGGTTCGTCTCAAGGAAGCCTATGAAACACTGAATCCTTCGGAGCGTAAGATTGCGGCTTATATTCTGCAGCAGCCTGGCGAGATCATCGAGCTCTCCGTTGCCGAGCTGGCAGCGAAGAGCGGTGCAAGTCAGGCAGCGATCATCCGCCTATGCAAAACGATCGGCTTCAAAGGTTATCAGGACCTGAAAATTAAGGTGGCTGGTGACTTGCAGGGGTCGGATGAGCAGGCAGGCTATCAGGAGATCAGACCGAATGACAGTGTATCTGCGATGATCCGAAGTGTATCGAACAATAATATTCAGTCCATCCGGGATACGCTGAAGATTATGGACGAGGCGATGGTTGAGCGAGCCGTTTCTTTAATGGATCAGGCAAGGCGTATTTATTTTTTTGGCGTTGGAGCTTCCAATCTGATAGCTATGGATGCACAGCAGAAATTTCTAAGAATTAACAAGATGAGCTTCTCCTTCGCTGATCCGCATCAGCAGCTCACATCAGCGGTCACAATGACAGAAGAAGATGTAGCCGTCTGCATTTCCTATTCGGGTGAAACGGAAGAAGTGCTTCGTGTCGCCGAACTGGTTCGGAAGCGGGGGGCAGAAGTGATCAGCATGACCAAGTACGGCCATTCCAAGCTGAGCAAGCTGGCGACCGTACCTCTATACACATCATCCACAGAGAGTGAGATTCGAAGCGGTGCGATGGGTTCCCGGATGACTCAGCTTAATCTGATTGATATTTTGTATCTCTGTGTAGCCAGCAAGAATTACGAGCAGTCGGTCAAATATCTGGAGGAGAGCAGGCGGGCCCTGAGAAGGTAGTCTAATCTACGGTGTTCCTTTACGTGGAACGAACGAGGGGAGATAGGTGCTAATGCGTAAGACATGGATTATGCTGACCTCTATTCTGATGTTTGCGGTGACAGCCTGCAGCGGCGGGGGAGGAAGCAGCGAGCAAAGCGCGGATGCCAAGGATACGGTGACAGTCTGGACATATCCTGTTCATAACAAGTATGAAGAGGACCTGAAGGAGCTCCTCGCTGATTTTAATAAGGAGCACCCGAATATTACCGTCAAGACCGAGATGCTCACCTGGGCTGAAGGCCCCAAGAAATTTGATGTTGCCCTGAATGCGGGCAATCCGCCCGATCTGTATTTTCACAGTGTAGATGGAAGTTACGTCGATTCTGGTCTGGCTATTCAGCTGGATGATTATCTGACGCCTGAGATCAAGGAGGATTATTACCCGGGAACGCTTGAGCTCGGGCAGATTCAAGGCAAACAATACGGGCTTCCGATCTATCAGTACCAATGGGGCTGGGGCGGCAACAAACGTATTCTTGAGGAAGCCGGAGTCGATTGGCAGAAGATCCAGCAGGAGGGATGGACTTGGGATGAATTCCTGGAGCTCGCACCTAAGCTGATGGGGACTGCTCCTGACGGATCTCCGCAATATGCCTTTGTAACTGAAGGGCAGACGATGGAGATTATGGAGCTGCTGTCCCGCAATAACAACATGCCGGATGTGCTGAATGCGGAAGGTGAGTTCCAGTGGAATGATGACCGAATTCTGGAGACACTTAAATTCCTGGAGACCCTTCGTACAGAAGGTTATATGCCCAAAGAGACCGCAGCCATTGCTCCTGCGAAACGTGTAGAAATGTTCTATGCAGAGCAGGCGGCCATTATCTCCAAGGCAATTCCATATTACGATGTGCTCATCAAGCAGCGGAATGCGGATATTGATGCAGGAACAGTGCAAGGTGCCAAGGTTGAATTCGTATTGCTGCCGGTCCCACATCATAAGGATGCTCCTCAGAAATCAACGATGGGCGGCGAGGGCTACGTAGCTTTTAGGCAAAAGAATGATAAGGGCGAGCAGCATGCCAAGAACACGTTCCTCGTTATGGAAGCGCTGAGTGGTGCCAAAGCCGGGAATTCGGCCAATGAGCTCGTGCTGCCGTTTGTTAGAAAGTCACAGGCTGAATATTTTGAAGGCAAGGGTCTGGGCACGCCGGAAACGCTGGAGGCAGCCCGTATCATGGCAGAGCATATGGAGCAGCCGGTTGTTCTCTCGCTTGATTCAGCGCTGGCAGCGAAGCAGAAGCAGTTCAAGGAACAGGTAATGAAGCCGAACATTCAGGCGTTATTTACAGGTGAGAAGACAGCCGAAGAGATAGCGGCCGAGTTTAAGGCTAAGGGAGAAGAGATGTTCAAGTAGATTCTTAGATGCGATGCGAAAAAGGGGGAAGTGTATATGAAAAAACCGCTTGCGCTTATGATCGCTATGATGATGCTCATCGTGACAGCCTGCGGCGGCAATTCAGGGAGTGATGCGGAGACCGTCGATGCCGATGCCAAGGATACGGTAACCGTGTGGACTTACCCTGTTCATGGCACATACGAAGATGAGCTGAAGGAGCTTATCGCTGATTTTAATCAGGAGCATCCCCATATTACGGTTGAGTACGAAATGCTTACATGGGCAGAGGGGCCTAAGAAGTTTGACGTCGCTCTGAATGCAGGTAATCCGCCAGATCTGTATTTTCACAGTGTCGATGGCGCTTATGTGAAGACAGGGCTTGCGCTTGAATTGGACTCTTACCTGACCGATGAGATCAAGAATGACTACGTGCCCGGCACACTAGAGCTTGGCCAAATTCAAGGCAAACAGTATGGACTGCCGCTCTATCAATTCCAGTGGGCTTGGGGCGGCAATAAGCGCATCCTGGAGGAAGCGGGAATCGACTGGAAGCAGATCCAGCAGGAGGGCTGGACCTGGAGTGAATTTAACGAGGCGGCGGCCAAGCTTACAGGTACGGCTCCTGACGGCACCACGCAGTATGCGCTCGTCACAGACGGAACCTCGTTAGATTTTATCGAAATGCTGACACGCAATAACGGAATGCCCGATGTGCTTAACGCCAGCGGCGAATTTCAGTGGAATGACCATCGTATATTAGACACCCTTACCTTCATAGACAACCTCATTGATCAAGGCTATATGCCGAAAGAAACCGCAGCTATCGCTCCCGCCAAACGAACGGATATGTTCTATGCCGGGCAAGCGGCAATCATCTCCAAAGCACTTCCCTATTACGATGTCATGATTCAGAACCGTAACAAAGATATTGATGCCGGCACGGTCCAAGGCGAAAAAATCGAATTTGTACTGCTTCCCGTACCTCATAACGACGGGGCGGAGCCTAAGACAACCATGGGCGGAGAAGGTTATGTTGCCTTCAAGCAAAAGAATGACAAGGGCGAGCAGCATGCCAAGAACACGTTCCTTGTGATGGAGGCACTGAGCGGCGCCAAAGCAGGGAACTCGGCTAACGAGCTTGTACTTCCTTTCGTTCGAAACTCACAAGCTGAGTACTTTGAAGGCAAGGGCCTGGGCACACCGGACACCATAGAAGCCGCGAATATGATGGCAGAGCATATCGAAATTCCGGTAACCCTCTCACTCGACATTGACAAGTCTGCGCAGCAGAAGCAGTTCAAGGAACAAGTCGTCAAGCCAAACATTCAAGCCCTGTTCTCCGGCGAGAAGACACCTGAGCAAATTGCGGAGGACTTCAAGGCAAAGGCAGAGCAAATGCTCAAATAAATAGCGTCATCTGCAGAGGAGGCTGTCCTGAGGACGAAGTCCTCAGGAGCCTTTTTCGCTAGAAGGAATGGTCAATTCTACGACAAACACAAGGGGTGAGAGAACGATGCAGACATCACTTGCGCCAAAAAGGACACCTTCCCGCCAAAGCCCAATGCGAGCGATTAAGGAATATGGCTGGGCTTATCTCTTCATCTTAGCTCCGGTTCTCTTGTTCCTCGTATTTACACTGTATCCCGTAGGTCATGCTTTTTTTATGAGCTTTCAGGAGTATGGCATTATGAATTCCACCTGGGTAGGGATGGATAACTACAGCCGGTTGTTCCAGGACGCTACATTCTGGAAGTCGATGCGAAACACCGTTATTTTTACACTGGGAACCGTGCCGGTCAACATTATCATTACCTTCGTCTTGTCTGTGCTGATCTTTCAAATGAAGAGCAAGTGGCAGACCTTCTTCAAGGCAACGCTATACCTGCCGGCTGTTGCCTCCGGCGTGACAATCTCCGTGGTGTGGCTGGCTATATTTGATCCAACCGAAGTCGGACTTCTCAACAGATTCCTCAGCTGGTTCGGGCTTGATCCTGTAATCTGGCTGGGACAATCCAGTACAGCACTCTTCTCGCTCATCCTCATGAGCTGGCTCGGCTCCCATGGGGCAGGGATCATTCTCTACATGGCCGCTCTGGGCGGCATTCCGAAGTCGCTCTATGAAGCGGCAGATATTGATCATGCCAGTGCATGGACCAAATTTACGAAGATTACGTGGCCCCTGCTTAAACCAACGACGCTCTATCTGCTCGTTACAGGTGTAATCGGGTCGTTCCAGGTCTTCATTTCGGTGTATCTAATGACCCAGGGGGGTCCGAATTTTGCGACAACGACAATCGCTTATTTGATCTATCAGACCGCTTTCGTATTCTATGAGTTTGGTCTGGCTTCGGCTCAGTCCTTCGTACTTGCTCTTATCATCGTGGTCATCTCCATAATCCAGTTTAAATACTTCTCCAGTGATGTTGAATATTAAAGGCAGCTATAGAGGGGGTGTGATGTATGACGATGAAACTACAAAAAAAATCGGTCCTGCTCATTCTGGCAGCCGTTATTATTTTACTCTGGGCGATTGTAACGATCATTCCGCTGTACTGGATGCTGGTCGGCTCTGTTCAGGATACGAAGGTGTCGGCTACTTTTCGGCCGCAGATGATTCCTGAAGTGATCTCGATGACGCCTTATGAGCGGTTCTTTGGCAAAACAGATGCCTGGCGCTGGTTATGGAATTCGTTTATTATCGCAGCGATTACCACGATTACGAACGTGTTCTTCGCTTCGCTCGCCGGTTATGCCTTCGCCAAGCTCAAGTTCCCGGGGGACAAAGCGATCTTCTGGGTCCTGCTCAGCACGATGATGATTCCTGCGCAGGTTACGCTGATTCCCCTGTATATACTTATGGTCAATGTATTTAACATCGGAGACACGTATACAGCGATCATCTTGCCAACGGCGGTCAGTGTGGGAAACATCTTTCTCATGAAGCAGTATATGTCCTCCCTTCCCACTTCACTTATTCATGCGGCACGGATTGATGCCTGCAGCGAGTTCGGGATCTTCTGGAAGGTCATACTGCCGATGGCGAAGCCGGGACTTGCCGTCCTTGCGATCTTCAGCTTCGTTGCCTCGTGGAATGAGTTCTTCTGGCCGTTCCTCATTACGAATTCAAGCGATATGCGGACTATACAGGTCGGGCTTGCTTCCTTCGTGTTCGGCGATGCGTCCGATTTTGCCGCCATGATGGCGGGAGCGACCGTGGGCGCTCTGCCGATGATTATTCTGTTCTTCTCCCTGCAGCGCTATTTCCTGCAAGGCATTACTATTGGAGCCGTTAAAGGCTGATACGTGAAAGGAGGAATACCTATGGCACGGGTGGAGTTTCGACAAGTACGCAAGCAGTTTAGTGATGACAAAAAAGGGACCTTTACCGCAGTAGCGGGCTCCGACTTCGTTATTGAGGATCAAGAATTTGTCGTGTTCGTTGGTCCCTCCGGCTGTGGAAAGACCACTTCGCTTCGAATGATTGCAGGACTAGAGAAGCAGACGAGCGGCGATATTCTCATCGGTGAGAGGGTCGTCAACGACTTGCATCCGAAGGACCGGGACATTGCCATGGTGTTTCAGGATTATGCACTCTATCCTCACATGACGATTCGGGAGAACCTGTCTTTTGGTCTTCGCAATCTGAAGAAGGATAAAGAGTATATTAATCAGCAGGTGGAAAATGCCGCCGGTATTTTGGGACTCACACATATGCTTGAACGTAAGCCGAGAGAGCTGTCCGGCGGTCAGCGCCAGCGTGTGGCTGTCGGCCGGGCCATCGTCCGGGACCCGCAGGTGTTTCTGTTCGATGAGCCGCTCTCGAACCTTGACGCCAAGCTTCGCATTCAGATGCGGGTAGAGCTTAGCGAGCTTCACAAGCGGCTTGGAGCAACGATTGTATATGTTACCCATGACCAGGTAGAAGCGATGACCCTCGGGGAGCGAATTGTAGTCATGAACAACGGTATTATCCAGCAGATTGACTCCCCGACGGAGCTGTATGCGAATCCGCAAAATATGTTTGTTGCCGGATTTATCGGATCTCCAGCGATGAACTTCATTGATGCTGTCGTGGAGGGCAACAGAATTCGCATCGAAGGGGCTGAGCTGACGCTTACAGATGAGGTAGCTGCCGGGCTTGCAGGTTACCATGGCAAGAAGGTGGTGCTCGGCATCCGCCCAGAGCATATCTATGGAGAAGACATTGCGCCGAGTCTGAATGAATATCACAAGATTGAGGCGAAGATCGATGTCGTTGAGCATCTTGGGTCGGAGAACCTGATCTATTTTCATATTGGAAGCCGTTTGGTTACAGCGAAGGTTAATCCCGAAACGACAGCTTATACGGGCATGTCCAAGAACTTCTTGCTCCATTTGCATAAGGCCCATTATTTTGATCCGGAGACAGAACAAAGAATTAGGCTGAATTGAAACGGTTCATGCCAGATCGAAGAGAACAAGGAGTGAAATGCGATGCGTAAGCTGAGTGAGGTGTTGGTCAAGACGGGAGCGGAGATTTATCGGGAGATCATTCCCGTTGCCTTGTACAGTGTACTCAGTTCACTAATACTCATTCCCACGGTACTGCTGCTGCCCATAACGGCTGCCTTGTTTGTCATTCCTTTCATTTATATGCCGCTGTTCTTTGGTGTACTGCATGTGTTCCATCATAAAATGGAGCGTAAGAGCAGAAGAAACGGGCTCAAGGACTTGGCTGACGGCGTGCGAAAAGGATATTTCCCCGCGGTTGTCATGGGGCTGTTCGTATCACTGCTCGTATTCATTCTCTGGTCCACCTGGTGGTATTACGGCGGCAAAGACGGCATGCTCTATACCATTATCGCTGTGTTCCAGACTTATTTTGTGATCATGGCATTGATCTCTCAATTCCATACGTTCCAGCTCGTTCTGCAGAAGGAGCTGGGGATCTTCAAGGCAATGGGGGAAAGTGTCAAGCTGCTCCTCAGACATCCGGGGTACACCGTCGGCGCCTTCTTCCAGACGGTATGTCTTACTGTGCTGCTCGCTCTGACGGCAGTCGGCTTCCTCGTGCTGTTTAACGGAATGATGGGAATTTATATGCATAAGGTGACTGCTAATTTAATTGAGGAAGAAGAGCCTGCCGCAGATGAGTGGAATGAACAGGCGGTAACGGCAGGCTCTGTTAAATAGAGAAGCTTGCTGCAAAAATAACAATGAAGGCGCAGGGAGTGATATCCTGCGCCTTCTCTATAACCAAGGGAGGGGTTGGCATGAAGGCAAATGTGCTTACCGGAGCTGATCGGTTATCCGAATTATCGCATCCATTTCTTGAAGGCAAACGAATAGGGCTGGTTACGAACCCTACAGGCATAACTGCTGATTTCAGGACGACGATCGAGGTATGTGCACAGCTTGAGAACAGCCGGCTGACCGCCTTGTTTGCGGGAGAACACGGGCTGTACGGTGAGCGTCAGGCAGGAGTTCCGTTCGAGGATGAGATGCATCCGGTGCTAGGGATTCCCGTATTCAGCCTGTATGGCAAGCAGAAGAAACCGACGCCGGAAATGCTGGAACAGGTGGATACGGTTATTTTTGATATGCAGGATGCAGGGGTGCGCTTCTATACGTATTTATCGACTCTCTTTTATATGATGGATGCCTGTGCTGTCAGCGGAAAGTCACTACTTGTTCTTGATCGAATCAATCCAATGGGGGGAATGAAGGTAGAAGGAGGCATACTGCAGCAAGGCTATGAATCCTTTGTGGGTGCCTGGCATATGCCAATACGCTATGGGATGACGATTGGAGAGATTGCGTTGATGCGGAACAAGGAAGAGGGGAGCGGATGCGAGCTGGATGTCGTCAGGCTTGAAGGCTGGAGGCGATCCATGACCTATGCCGAGACGGGGCAGCCATGGATGATGCCGTCACCAAATATTCCCTCACCCGAAACGGCTGAGGTCTATGCAGGGACTTGTTTGTTTGAAGGGACGAATGTGTCTGAAGGACGAGGCACGACCAGACCCTTTGAGTGGATAGGGGCACCTTGGATGGACGGCGAACGAATTGCACGGCAAATGGAAGTGCATCAGCTTCCGGGTGTCCATATTCATCCCGCATATGCTTCACCGGTATATTCCAAGCATCAAGGCGCACTGTGCGGGGGCGTTCGGCTGTTCATTACGGATAGAGACCAATTCATAGCAGTAGAGACAGGGCTGATGCTGCTGCACGAAATTGCACGCTCGTACCCTCAGCACTTTGAATGGACCCCGCCTCCTCCAGGCGGCGGCCGTTATTTTATTGATCTCCTCACGGGGGGAAGGGAAATTAGAGAACGGGTTCGGGACGAAGAAGGACTTCGGCAGATCATGGCGAATTGGCATCAGGATGAAGAGAAATGGCGTGAGAGAAGAGCATCTTATCTGATCTATGGGAGCTGAGAATATGAATTCAAATTCCAATGTAGAAGCACTGCTTGCTCGTTTAAGTCTGCGGGAAAAAATCGGTCAACTGCTGTTGTGCGGACTTCCGGGTCCTGAGTTGACTGAGCCGCTTGCAAAATTTATCAAGGCGCATCCTGTTGGGGGCATTATTTATTTTGCCCGGAACGTAGAGAGTCCCGGACAGGTAGCTCAGCTTACTCATCAGCTGCAAACCACTGCGAGGGAGGCCAGCCAGCTGCCGCTGCTGATATCCATTGATCAGGAAGGCGGAATGGTGGCTCGTATAGCGGATGGAATCACCTTATTCCCTGGTAATATGGCAATTGCAGCTGCAGGCGCAAGTGACGATGCCTATGAAGCGGCCCTGGCCAGTGGCAAGGAATTAAGTGCGCTCGGCATTAATTTGAATTTTGCACCCGTTCTGGATGTAAACAACAATCCACTTAATCCAGTGATTGGGGTTCGCTCCTTCGGTGAGTCGGCACAGATGGTGGCCGAGTATGGTGCTCAGGCGGTTCGGGGATATCAGGATGCCGGTGTGTCTGCTTGTGCGAAGCATTTCCCTGGACATGGCGATACAGCAGCCGACTCGCATCTGGATCTGCCGATGGTTCCCCATGACTTGGAGCGAATGAAAGGACTGGAGCTGACACCTTTCGTGAAGGCGATTGAAGAGGGAGTGGACTTTATTATGTCTGCTCACATCTACTTTCCGGCGCTCGAAGCGGAGAAGAAGCCGGCAACCCTGTCTTCCTCTGTACTTACAGGGCTGCTGAGAGATCAGCTGGGCTATGAGGGAATGATCATGACCGACTGTATGGAGATGCATGCCATTGCCGATACCTACGGCACCGTGGAGGCTTCGGTGATGGCGCTCGAAGCCGGAGCCGATCTGGTGCTGATCAGTCATACCCATGAGCTGCTCACTGGAGCATATCAAGCGATTGAACAGGCTGTGCTATCGGGTAGGCTTGCTGAAGAGCGGATCGATGAGTCAGTCCGCCGTTTGCTGTCACTGAAGATCCGGCGCGGCATCATGATGGAGGATGGCAGCTTCCCTGAGGAGGTGCAGGCTGCACCCGTTATCGACGCGAACGGCTTGCCAGCGGGCGTCGGGCTTGCAGAGCATGGAGATATCGCTCGCCGAATCAGTGAACGCAGCGTGACACTCGTTCGTGATGATGCGGGTATGCTTCCGCTGTCTGGCAAGAAGGTGCTTGCTGTGACAGTTGCATCCTCAGCGATGACCATTGCCGATGAGAAGATCAAGGATCAGCTGAGTCTTGGTGCTGCGCTGATCGAGCAGGGAATTCATGTAGAAGACCTTAGCATAGCGGCAGCAGAGGTGGCTGAGCAGAGCGAATCGGTCATCACCGCAGCAGCAAGCCCGGATATTGAGCAAATTGTGATCGCTACCTATAATGCTCACTTCTATTCTGAGCAAGCAGAGCTGGTGAAACAGCTGCAGGCTACGGGCAAGCCGCTTGCGGTGGTCGCTACACGCAATCCCTATGACCTTATGGCGTTTCCCGATATTAAAGTATACATTGCGGCTTATGAGAGCAGGCCAATCGCCATGAGAAGCGTGGCAAGTGCCTTGCTTGGTTTGATTCCGTTCATGGGCAAGCTGCCCGTCACCCTTAGTGATGAGCTGACGGCAGGCAGCTCATCACGATGATCCGCATTACAGGCTTCCAAGCAGAGAGTCTGGTCATCGGGCTCATGTCAGGCACATCGCTGGATGGTGTGGATGCAGCGCTGGTTCGAATCAAAGGGAGCGGACTGAGCACAGCATCCAGACTGCTTGCCTATGTACAGCTCCCGTATGAAGAAGAATTTAGAGAGCGGATCAAAGCGCTGTGTACGATTGAACATTCTAATGTAGAAGACATTTGTTCTATGAATTTTCTGCTTGCGGACCAATTTGCCGCTGCTGCTCACGCTGTATGCCATCAAGCAGGCATCGCTATGGATGAAGTGGACTTCATCAGCTCGCACGGACAGACGGTATGGCATATTCCGAAGGAAGATGCGGGACGGTCGCTTGCACGCTCCACCTTACAGCTTGGGGATTTGTCGGTCATCGCAGCCCGAACCGGAAGACCGGTTGTGGGTGATTTCAGACCAGCCGATATGGCGGCCGGAGGGCAGGGTGCTCCGCTGGTTTCTTATGGAGATCTGATTCTATTCGGTGATCCACAGCGGGGGAGGATCTTACAAAACATCGGAGGGATCGGGAATTGTTCGATTCTTCCTGCAGCCTGCACAGCTGATCAAGTAACGGCTTATGATACGGGGCCGGGTAACATGATTATCGACCAAGTTGTGCTCGAATTGTCCGGAGGAAAGCTTGCCTATGATGAGAATGGGAAATGGGCAGCTGAGGGAACACCGGATCAAGCATGGGTGAGTGAAATGATGCAGCATCCTTATTTCTCACTAATGCCGCCTAAATCCACTGGACGTGAACAATTTGGGGCGGCATATGCGGCAGCCTTTTTAGCGGGTGCAGGGGAACGTGGATTGTCCTCAGCGGATATCGTAGCTACGGCAACATGGTTCACAGCAAAATCTATTACAGATAGCTACAAACGCTGGGTATTCCCTGAATACAAAATCGACGAAATCATCATATCTGGCGGGGGTGCACATAACGAGGTGCTTCTATCTATGCTGAGTGAACTGCTTCCTGGCCGGACCGTTGCCAAGGCAAGCTCGTTCGGAATAGATGACGATGCAAAAGAAGCGCTGATCTTTGCACTGCTCGGTAACGAATGTATTCACGGCATACCAAACAATGTGCCTTCCGCTACAGGAGCGGGCCGCCGGGTTGTAATGGGCAAGCTGGCGCTTGGCTGAAACAGATGAATAAGCAGGATTATGAAGGGAGTTTACCCTCATGGTCCTGCTTTTTTTTTGATGTTCGTATCATTCTGACTGTACGAAGAGGAGTGAGCTGCAGATTTAATCTCGATTCATGGATGAAATGATATAATATAGACAATATATATATTTGTTTGACAATAAACAAACATAATAATACTATATCTATATAAAATGTGATGGAGAGTGCGAATGATATGGAAGTGAATAAAGCTTATATGGATGATGCGGGGCTTGTGGATATCAAGCGTGGATATATGGAGCACGATCTCGAGTTCATCTGTGTATGCTGCGGCAAACGGGTTGAGAAGGGAGTAATTTATCCAGTTGATGGTATCTTGTATGAAGCATTCAGATATGTTCAGATCCATATTGAGCAGGAGCATGGGTCTGTGTTTGAATATTTGATATCTCTGGATAAGAGTGTGAGCGGACTCTCGGATATACAACGTAAGCTGTTAGCGAAATTCTATGAAGGCAAGAAGGATGCTGACATTCAGAAGGAGCTTGGTACAGGGTCCACATCAACCATACGCAATCATCGTTTTGTGTTGAAGGAGAAGGAGCGTCAGGCCAAGGTGCTGCTCGCGGTCATGGAGCTGCTGAATGAGCATGATCCGAATCGCCCTGCCGAGCTTGCGGCACCGATCAGCAAACGTGCCGGTCACGATGATGACAGGTACAGCATTACCACATCCGAACAAGACAAGGTGCTTAAGAAATACTTCCCTCATGGAGTGGATGGGCCGCTTAAGACCTTTTCCATGCAGGAGAAGCATCGCATCATTGTAATGAACGAGCTTGCTAAGCGCTTCGTACCCGGGGCCGTGTACACGGAGCCTGAGGTCAACCGTATACTCGAACAAGTATATGAGGATTATGTGACGATTCGCAGATATATGGTGGATTACGGAATTCTGAGCAGAGAAGAAGATGGAAGCCGTTATGTGTTGGCTGATTCTGTAGGAGCGGAGGATAAGAAGATGAACCGGAGAGAGGAATTACAGCAGCAGGCCAAAGAAGTGAAGATCGAGGCAGGGGTTTACCAAATTCGCAATAAGCAGAACGGTAAGCTCTACGTCGCCAGCACACCGAATTTGAAATCTATCAACGGTCAGCAATTTATGCTGAACATGGGTAGTCACCGTAATCGCGGGCTGCAGCAGGAGTGGGCAGAGCTTGGTGAGCGTGCTTTCGAGATTGAAGTGCTCGAGAAGCTGAAGGTGCCGGAGGGTAATCCCTTCTACGATGCGAAGGATGCGCTGAAGAAGCTGGAGGCGAGCTGGCTTGAGAAGCTTCAGCCTTATGCACCGAACGGCTATAACACTTTGTAATTAAGGTATTTGAATTAATCCCATCAAGAACACATGTACAATTGAAATTATGGTGCATGTGTTTTTTGTTTTTAGGTTAATACTGGGTATAGCAGAACTCCTCATTATATCCCGGGAAATAATCTTACGAAGGGTGGAAGGAAGGAATGACGAATAGACGGAATATACTCATCACAGGGGCGGCAGGAAGAATTGGAGGGTGTCTTGTCCAAGGGTTACAGGCAACAGGGGCGTATAACATTATTGCCGCAGATCTGAATGCAAATGAGGAACAGGGCATTAAACCGCTGGATGTTACCAATGCGGAACAGCTGCTTGCTCTTACTGAAGGTGTAGACACCGTGCTTCATATTGCATGGGCGAAGGATGAAGAAGATTTCCTGGGCAAAGTGCTGCCCATCAATGTAACAGGGGCTTATCATTTGTACGAAGCGGCACGCAAGCAAGGAGTGAGACGGATTATTTTTGCAAGCTCGAACCATGCGACCGGTTTCTATAAAGTGGATGAAGAAGTAGAGGTAACAGACCCTTATCGGCCTGACAGCTTTTACGGATTAAGCAAGTGTTATATTGAGCTGCTCGGGAGATTGTATGCAGATCGGCATGGGATTTCCTCCATTAACATTCGAATCGGCAATTTTCCAGGTGATGACCGTCCGCATTCGGAAAGAGCTGCCCACATTTGGATTTCGGAGCGGGATATGGTGCAATTAGCTGAGAAATGCATTGAGGCCTCGGATGAGCATAAGTTTCTATGCTTGTACGGCACCTCGGCAAATACCGATAATTATTATGATATCGGATATTTGGAAACGCTGATCGGGTACAAGCCCCGGGACGATGCTGCCGACCTGCTTGAAGCAGCCAGAAGCAAAGGGGTGCAGATTAAGGAAGATGAGACAGATTACCAGGGCGGAGGAATGACGAGAGCGGCGCATTAGTTGTGGACAGCGTCTGACAACGGTCTGTTAAAATTTCAAAACCCATCATTGCGAGTATTAAACCAAGTGTATAGCGATATGATAGAAATGAGCTGTATAAGCTAAGAAGGTATTTGCATGAAATATCATCTTAGCTTATTTTATTTGCCTACATAGAAATCAATTCGTTCGTGACTTAAGCTTGTTTGTGTACGATATCATCTTTACAATAGATAAAACAAATGCACGGAAGCGTTTCAATAACCATTTTCTGCAGATCTAAGATACACGTGTCCCAAAAGAACGGGCGCCTGGCGGATTAGCTGGGCTTTTTTGTATTTAAAGGAGGTATAAAATTTTGAAATCCCTATGCAAAGTGATGATCGTTGATGACGAAATGCTGGTAAGGCAGGGCATTAAGCATCTAATGAACTGGGAACAGGCCGGATTTCGAATTGTCGGCGAGGCTGCGAACGGACTTGAGGCGCTTGATCTTGTGGAGGAAGTTAAACCTCATATTATTCTGACCGATATTGTGATGCCCATCATGGATGGTGAGAAATTCGTGAAAATTGTGAAGGAACGGCATCCCAAGATGGAAGTTATCGTTCTCAGCAGTTTTAGTGAATTCGAATACGTTAGATCCACCTTCCAGAGCGGTGTAGCGGATTATATATTAAAACCAAAGCTGGAAGCCGAATATCTGCTCAGTATTCTGAATAAAACGGCAGCCCGGATTGCGGAATTACAGGAAACCGCACTCGAAGAACCTGCCGAGGAGAGATATATCGAACAGGCGGCTGAGAAGCTGATCGCAGGTTATGAAGCGGAGCTACCACCCGGAGTGCTGAATTCTGTCCTGCCAGGGGATAGCTACGTCCTTATAGGCATGGATTTGAAGCACATCGCAGTGCAGGAAGTGAGGTCCAGCTTGATTCAGATGGTAGAAACCATGATCTCACAGATTGCTGATACGGCAAGCATCCATTTGAATATGAAGGACCAGGCCCTATATATACTGAACATGAACTCTGAGATTTGGAACAGTCTCATTATGGACGTTAGAGGAGGAATAGGGCAGTTGCCGCCGGAACAAAAATCCGGCGTCCATATGGTCATGACGGAGCGGTTTACGGATTTTTATCAGTTAGGAGCGGTGTATCGGAATCAGTTCTTGTCGCTTGCACGGTATTCCTTCTATATGCCGGATAAGCATTTTATCTATGTAGGGGATCTGCCGGACTTGCCTCAGGTGACAGCAGACCTCGACATGGGAGAGCTGACAGAGCAGCTGAAGCGGAAGCAGTTTCAGAAAGGTTTCGCCGGATTTCTGGAGCACATTCATCTCAAATCCATGGATTATCGAACGGATATTTTCGAATTCAAAGCCTATCTGGGCAACTTTATTTTCAATGTAACAAATACACTCGGAAAGCTGAAATATGATACAGAGCGGCTCGAGCAGAGCAAATATGAGTTCTTCCGCAGAATTGATGAGGCAGCATATGCCCGGGATGCGATCCAGCGCATTGTTGATTTCATTCATGAAGCCGAGCAGGTGATCGGCGAAACCAACACTGCGGTAAATCCGAATATGGCGATGCTGCTGAGCTATATTCAGGAGCATTACAGGGAGCCGATTACGCTGACTGAAGTAGCGAAGCAATTTCATTTTAACCCATCCTATTTGTCGAGTTATTTCTCAGCTCATAATAATGAGGGGTTCAGCGAGTATCTGAATAAGATCCGTGTTCAAAAAGCCAAGGAGCTGCTGACTTCAACAGAGGAGTCCATCTCCGAAATCAGTGCACAGGTAGGGTACTCAGATCAGAGCTATTTTACAAAAGTGTTCAAGAAGCTTACGGGTCTGTCACCAAGCACCTACCGCAGAGAGCAATTTGCAAAAGAGGATTGAGACACATGAAAATGTTCAATAATCAAAGCTTGTTTGTCAAGCTGTTCCTGGTGACCTTGATCAGTCTTATTGCGGTATCTGTACTCACACTGGCAATAACGATAAGGATGTCGGAGCAGCTCTTCCTGCAGACTTTCAGCATTACGAATACGAAGCTGCTTAATCAGATGAAGTCGAATCTTGAATCCTATAACGGCGCCGTGGCTACCACCACGAACTTAGTTAGTCAGAGCGGAACGATACGTAACTATTTGACGAATGGAGATACGGATTCAGTGTCTTTGGCAATGCAGACATTCAATATGACACAGCGAATGAAGACGATCAGCTCTAACTTAAGCGCTTATGAAGTCAGTATTATGGTACTGGGCGCCAATGGACGCAGCTATACGACAGATCCGTGGTATTGGTCCGCGACAGCAGCAGAGCTTGAAGATCATCCGATTACAGAAAGAACGATTCGTGATCCTCACAAGATTGTATATCAGCTCTACCATGATGACAGTCAGTCCGGCACATGGAAGGAGCCTGTTCTGGTTGCTTCCAAGGCGCTGTATCATCATGGCTCGGATGAGATTTATGGAACAATGTACGTCATGATCAGAGACAGTATATTTAAGCCTTTCTATGCCAACTTCACAAGTGATGGAAATGATGTGCTCCTGATGAACGATGAAGGATTAGTGATCTCCAGCAATCAGCAGGAGCTGATTGGAATGACGGATAAGGCACTGCTGACCAAAGTCGTTGCCGACCAGCGCAGTGGGGAGCTAGGTAAGAACGCCGATCTGCTGGGTGATGACCGCATCTTATTCTCCGAATACTTACCTGAGTTCGATTTCTATCTCGTCAATCTAATCGATAAGGATGCTGCCATCGGACAGATGGTTAATGTAAGAGCGTTAACACTGACCACCCTGGGAATTGTGGGTATATCCCTCATTATCGTGTATTTTATGACTAGAAAAATGACAAGATCTCTGCGAGGGCTTATTCATCAAATGTCGGGTATTCCGACAAAGGGCTTCAGCAATTATGTTGATGTCTCGACCAGCAGCCTGGAGGCGCGGGAGCTCGGAAATGCGTTCAATTTTATGCTGGACGAGCTGAATGACTATGTGGACAGACTTGTTCAGACTGAGAAGCAGCAGCGTAATGCCGAGCTCGCGGCGCTGCAGATGCAGATTAATCCTCATTTTCTATACAACACGCTCGCGTCCATTAAATTTCTGGTTCAGCAGGGAGACCGTGAACGGGCAGCAGAGACGATTAACTCTTTAATTACGCTGCTGCAAAATACGGTAAGCGACGTGGAATCCACCATTCCGGTGAGGCAGGAAATCGAGACACTGAAAAACTATGTGTATATTAACCATGTTCGCTACGGAGACAAAATTCGCGTGAACTATTTTATCGAGCCGGATGTCATGGATTACGAGGTGCCTAAGCTCATTATTCAGCCTTTTATCGAGAATGCATTCTTTCATGCTTTTAATCACAAAGGGGAAGGAAGCATCCTCATTATGATATCCAGTCAGCATGAACAGCTGATCTGTGAGGTCGTGGATAATGGGGACGGAATGGAAATGGAATCTGTTCGGGAGCGTCCAGTCCGTGAGGATGGAAGCGGGCTTCCAGAGACCAAGCTCCCGCAGACCAAGCGGAATCGTAAGCTATTCTCAGGCATCGGGATCAAAAATGTGGATGAGCGGATCAAAATTATGTACGGAGAAGACTATGGGGTCCAAATTACAAGCAAGCTCGGGGAAGGAACCAAGGTGAGAATTAGTCTGCCGCTTATTTCCTATTGATACTTAAACTCATGAAAAAAATCCCAAACCACAAGAAATGAGTACAGGCTGTCATAAAAATATTGCAAAAAGCTAAATATATTACCTGACAGAGACTCTTGTACTCTTGCGAACACCCAATAAAAGAACAAAAGCTTGCAAAGATAGTTCTAAAGAAAACGCATACAAGAGTGATAAGATGGGAGCATAGCAAGAGTAAACGCTTCCATCTTTTATTTTCAGTTTTTCAGTATCTCATTTACAAGCCTTGAGGGGGTTATTTTTTTGAAAAAATTATTGTCTGTTATGCTGGCAAGTGCAGTGCTGCTGACCGCTTGTGGCGGTGGAGGAGGAGAATCCGACTCAGGCCAAAGCGCAGAAACGAATGAAATTACCGTTTGGGCTTGGGACCCGGCATTCAATATTGCGGCAATGAATAAAGCAAAAGAAGCTTATGCTGAGGTTAATCCGGACTTGACAGTTAACATCGTTGAAAATGCACAGAATGACATTGTACAGAAGCTGAACACGGGACTTAACTCTGGATCGACAAAAGGACTTCCAAACATTGTATTGATTGAAGACTATAGAGCACAGAGCTTCCTTCAATCCTACCCGGATGCTTTCTATGAATTGACCGATGTGATCAATGCAGAGGACTTTGCAGATTATAAGATCGGCCCAACGAGTGTAGACGGCAAGCAGTATGGCGTACCGTTTGACTCGGGTGTAACCGGCATGTATGTCAGAACCGACTATCTGGAGCAGGCAGGCTATACGCTTGAAGATCTGCAGGATATCGACTGGAAGCAGTACATTGAAATCGGTAAAGATGTGAAAGAGAAGACAGGCAAAGCGATGCTGACTCAAGACCCTAACGATCTGGGCATCATTCGTATGATGATCCAATCTGCAGGCAGCTGGTATACCGCTGAAGACGGCTCAACTCCAGCGATTGCTGATAACGCTGCTATGAAGACGGCATTTGAGACTTATAAAGAATTGATGGATTCCGGTATCGTCAAAGTTATTTCAGACTGGAGCCAATTTGTTGGTGGAATGAATAGTGGAGAAGTTGCATCTGTGCCTACAGGTAACTGGATTACACCATCCATCAAAGCCGAGGCATCTCAGTCCGGTCAATGGGCAGTAGCTCCACTTCCTACGCTTCCTGGTGTTGAAGGATCTGTTCATGCATCTAACCTTGGAGGAAGCTCCTGGTATGTCATGAATGTCGATGGCAAAGAAGCAGCAGCAGAATTCTTGAAGCAAACTTTTGGATCTGATGTGGATCTGTATCAAACCTTGAACACAGATGTAGGTGTTATCGGTACACTTAAAGCCGCTGCAGAAGGTGAAGCGTACAAAGCTGAGGATGAATTCTTCAAGAATCAAAAAGTCGTATCCGATTTTGCAGCTTGGACAGAACAAATTCCGAATGTGAACTATGGTCTGAACACGTATGCAATTGAAGACATTTTGGTTGTCGCGATGCAGAGCTACCTAGGCGGACAGGATCTAGATGCTGTTCTGGCGGATGCTCAGACTCAAGCAGAAACGCAAATTCGTTAATCTAAAAATTCTCACAAAGCTGGAATAACAACAAACCCTTGCTCTTTACGCTGCTTCTTAAGAGGATTGCTCTTTAGAGGAGAAGGGGCAGGGGTTTTCTAAAGAACAGATAAGATAGCCTAGATAAATAGAAGCTTAGTTATGGAAGGAAGTGGAGTGGCGTGAAACCTGCGAAGTTGACCTCAGGCCGCAAAAGTTTAGTCAGTCACAATCGCACGAATTTAGCGGGCTGGTTCTTTATATTGATACCGGTTCTGGCAATCAGTATTTTCTATTTCTATCCGATGATTCAGGCGTTGATCCTGTCGTTTAAATCCGGCCGGGGAATGAATCTGGATTTTGTCGGATTTGACAACTACATCCGGTTGTTCAGTGATGCTAACTTCATTACAGCGGTAAAAAATACGTTTATTTACTTGATTATTCAGGTTCCAGTCATGCTCGTACTGGCGATCTTTATCGCCGTTTTGTTGAATGATGAGAATTTGAAATTCAAAGGTTTTTTCAGAACAGCAATCTTCCTGCCGACGGTAACATCTCTCGTTGCTTACTCGGTCGTATTTAAATACATGTTCGGTGCAGACGGAATCGTCAACAAAATGCTGATGAACTTCCATCTGATCTCTGAGCCGATTCAATGGATTACAGATCCGTTCTGGGCAAAGGTTACAATTATTATCGCTATTACGTGGCGCTTTACAGGCTATAACATGATCTTTTACTTATCTTCCCTGCAAAACATCGACAAATCGGTGTACGAGGCTGCGCGAATTGATGGGGCGAATGCGTTCACCCAGTTCTTCAAAATTACGATTCCGCTGCTCAAACCGATGATCCTGTTCACAGGGATTACCTCTACGATTGGTACACTTCAATTGTTTGATGAGGTCGTCAATATCACGAAGGGCGGACCGGGTAACTCGACCATGTCCATCTCGCAATATATTTATAACCTATCCTTTGAATACACGCCGGACTTCGGCTATGCAGCAACAGTATCCTACTCCATCGTGGTTATGGTTGTACTGCTTACTATCATTCAGAACAAGATTGGAGGCGATAAAAAATGATCAAGCCGAAACGCTTTTTTACGTACCTGTTCCTTATTATCGCCACCCTTGTTTCTATCTTCCCGTTCATATGGATGATCGTAAGCGCAACAAACCAGTCCGTGGATGTTACGAAGGGAACATTGCTGCCGGGGTCCCATCTTATAGAGAACGTTACGAACTTATTCAACAGCGTAGATATGTGGCAGGCGCTCTGGAATTCGGCCAAAATCTCCATCATCACAACCATTCTGTCCTTGCTCGTTGCATCGGCAGCCGGTTATGGATTTGAGGTTTACCGCAGCAAAGCCAAGGATGTCGTATTTAACATCCTGCTTGCGTCCATGATGATTCCGTTTGCCGCAATAATGGTGCCTTTGTATCAAATGTTTGCGAAGGTATCCAACGTAGCACCGTTCTTCGGTATCGACTCAGCGGCGGCTGTTATCCTGCCAACCTTTACAACGGCGTTCCTGATCTTCTTCTTCCGTCAGAGCACGAAGATGTTTCCGAAGGATCTGCTCGAAGCAGGGCGTATGGATGGATTAACAGAGCTTGGATTGTTCTTCCGAGTGTATATGCCGACGATGAAATCGACGTATGCAGCAGCAGCGATCATTACGTTCCTGAACAGCTGGAACAACTACCTGTGGCCGCTCATCGTGCTTCAATCACCGGAAAATATGACAGTGCCGCTTCTGATCTCCAATCTCGGATCGGGGTACGCTCCGGACTACGGATTGATCATGTCCGCAATTGTTATTACAACATTGCCGACGGCCATCGTATTCTTCTTGATGCAAAAGCATTTTGTTGCAGGAATGACGGGGTCCGTTAAATAATTATTAAATGAGGATTATCATATATCCCTTATGCAAGGATGAAACGGAAGAAGGACTGTCTGCATACTCGAAGAGTACAATCTTGGAATATCAGCAGTCCTCTTCATTTTATGACAGGAGGAATCATACGAATGACGCATCAACAGAAACCGAGCCTTGCCTGGCTGTCTGACGTAAACGTATTTTCGGTGAATCGGGTGCCGACTCACTCCGATCACTATTATTATGAAACGCTGGAGGAAGCGAAGCAGCGCTTGGAGATGCCGCTCCGCCATAGCCTGAACGGCAGCTGGAAATTTAGCTATGCTGTCAATCCGGCACAGCGACAGGCTGATTTTTACAAGACCGAAGTCTCTGTAAGAGGCTGGGATGCTATTGAGGTGCCAGGACATATCCAGCTGCAGGGATACGGGAAGCCCCAATATGTCAATACGATGTATCCGTGGGATGGACATGAGCATCTTCGTCCGCCGATGATCTCGGAGGAGCATAATCCGGTGGGAAGCTATGTGAAATATTTTGAAGTGCCTAAGGAGTGGGGAAAGCGCCCGGTATTTATCTCTTTTCAAGGGGTTGAATCCGCTTTCTATGTATGGCTGAACGGTGAATTTGTCGGTTACAGTGAAGACAGCTTCACTCCAAGTGAATTTGATCTGACGCCTTATCTTACGGACGGAGAGAACAAGCTCGCGGTTGAAGTGTATCAGCGCAGTACAGGCAGCTGGCTGGAGGATCAGGACTTCTGGCGCTTCTCGGGTATTTTCCGGGATGTCTACTTGTACGCTGTACCTGAGGTTCATGTTCAGGACCTGTTTGTTCATACGGATCTGGATGAGCGTTATGAGCAGGGAACGCTAACCGTCGATGTGAAGCTAAGCGGAGCTCCCGCATCCAAGGTAGCCGTAGAGCTGAAGAATGAAGCAGGTCAGGTTACGGCTCTCGGCGATGTGAGCTCACCGGGGCAATCCTTAAGCCTGACGCTGAATGCAGGCGTGGTTGAGCTATGGAGTGCAGAGGCACCGAATCTCTATACGATGTACATCTCGGTCTATGATGCGACAGGTGAGCTGGTGGAAGTTGTACCTCAGCGTGTTGGCTTCCGCAAGTTCGAGATGAAGGATAAAGTGATGCATCTGAATGGCAAACGTATTGTATTCAAGGGCGTAAACCGTCACGAATTCAATCCGCACAGAGGACGCAGCATTACGAAGGAAGATATGCTCTGGGACATTAAGACGCTGAAGCAGGGGAATATGAACGCCGTCCGTACTTCTCATTATCCGAATGCGTCGCTATGGTACGAGCTGTGTGATGAATATGGTGTGTACGTTATTGATGAAATGAATCTGGAGACGCATGGCTCGTGGCAGAAGATGGGTGCAGTTGAGCCGTCCTGGAACGTTCCGGGCAATCTTCCGGAGTGGCAGGATATCGTTATGGATCGGGCCGTGTCGATGGTAGAGCGGGACAAGAATCATCCGTCCATCCTGATCTGGTCGTGCGGCAACGAATCTTATGCAGGTGAAGTTATCGTTAACGTCTCGAATTATTTCCGCGACCGCGATCCTTCACGTCTCGTTCATTACGAGGGTGTATTCCACAATCGGGATTATGATGCAGCGAGTGATATGGAGAGCCGGATGTATGCGAAAGTGGCGGATATCGAAGAGTACTTGAATGCAGATCCGCAGAAGCCGTATATCAGCTGTGAATATATGCATGCGATGGGGAACTCCGTTGGCGGCATTGTAAAATACACCGAGCTGGAAGAGAAGTACCCAATGTACCAAGGCGGATTCATCTGGGATTACATGGATCAGGTGATTGTGAAGAAAGACCGCTACGGCAAGGAATTCATGGCCTACGGCGGTGACTTCGATGACCGTTCAACCGACTATAACTTCTCGGGTAACGGGATCGTCTATGCGGATCGCAGATGGTCGCCGAAGATGCAGGAAGTGAAGTTCGTGTATCAGAACGTGAAGCTGCTGCCGGACGCGAAGGGTGTAACGGTGAAGAATGAGAATCTGTTCGTGAATACAGATCAGTTTGACCTCGTATGCAGCTTGAAGCGGGAAGGTGTAGAGCTGTTCCGCAGTGAAGAGAGCGTATCTGTTGCTCCTGGCGAAGAGCAGTATGTAAGTCTTGATCTGCCAGAGCAAACGGAAGCAGGGGTATACACGGTAGATGTATCGCTTGTACTGAGAGAAGAAGAGCTGTGGGCCGAAGCAGGCTTTGAGGTGGCCTTTGGACAGCATATCTTCCAAGTAGAAGAAGCAGCCGAAGCAGCCACAGCGCCTGCAGCATGCAGTGAATTCCGTGTAGTTGAAGGTGACGTGAACATTGGTGTGCATGGCCGAAGCTTCTCGATCATGTTCTCGAAGCAAGCAGGTACGCTGATCTCTGTGAATTATGGAGGACGCGAGATGATCTCCGCACCGCCAGCGCCGCTCTTCTGGAGAGCGATGACAGATAATGACAAGGGAGCAGGTCTCCACTTCGAATCTTCTGCCTGGTATGCAGCCAGCCTCTCCCGCAGATGTGTGAAGTGGGAGCTGAGCGAGGAAGCGAATCAGGCGACTGTAGCGTATACGTATAGACTCAGTGTATCGGATGAAGTCAGCGTCAAGGTTGCCTACACCGTATTTGCAGATGGCAGTATCAAAGTGAAGTCGGATTATAAAGGGGCAGCTGGCCTGCCTAAATTCCCGATCTTTGCATTGTCCTTCAAGGTGCCGGCTGATTATGCGAATCTGGACTATTATGCTCAGGGACCAGAGGAGAATTACATTGACCGTGCCTATGGAGCGAGACTTGGCCGCTTCCAGAACAGAGCGGAGGACAACGTAGCGGCTTATTTGGTACCGCAGGAGTCTGGTAACCGCACGGGTGTAAGACGTGTTGC
Organism: Paenibacillus shunpengii; assembly: GCF_042684905.1. NCBI lineage: Bacteria > Bacillati > Bacillota > Bacilli > Caryophanales > Paenibacillaceae > Paenibacillus > Paenibacillus shunpengii. The sequence continues at coordinate 48,273 of NZ_JBHUMJ010000003.1, forward strand.
GATTACGAATGAGCTCGGACAAGGGATCGAGATCACAGCTCCGAATACGCAGCCGGTGGAAGCCAACATTTCGCCGTTCACTGCATTCGAGCTGGAGAATGCGACGCATCATTACGAGCTGCCGAATGTGCATCATACGGTCGTGACTATTGCTGGACGCCAGATGGGTGTCGGCGGGGATGACAGCTGGGGTGCGCCAGTGCTGGATGAGTATCTGATCGATCCTGCGCAGGATCTGTCCTTTGAATTTACGATTCGAAAAAGATAGATAAGAAATAAACGCAAGAAGGAGCCCTCCACCTCAGGAGGGCTCCTATTTTTTACTCCTCAAAAGAAAGATTAGTCGGTTCGTCACTCATTGCGTAGTCAAGCTTTAAACTCGTGGTTGGCACACTGAGATCGACTTCCTCAAATTGAAAACCGTCGACCCATACTTTCCCTTCACCCATAAGCAGGACTCCGAACGAGATGGTGCCGCTCTCCTCAGGGACATCGAGTACGATCGCATAATGATTCCAGTGTGTATCTCCCGTAATGCGGCGGTCATTCATATTGTCGAATTGGAGCACATCCTCTGAGTGGCTGTCTACACGCATCCACAGCCCGCAGTATTCTTTTACATTTTCGGTTTTGACAAATCCGGAGAAGCGCATTCTTTTCCCTGTGTATTTGTCTGCCTTGAATTGCTGCATCATCGTAGCGAAGGCGCCGTCATCCATGGGAGTCCGGGCTTTTAGATAACCAGAGGTGCTTCCTTGGTGTACCGTATTCCGGTCGATGCCCATTTCATAGTCCTGGGGGTGACTCCCGCTAATAAACCAGCCCTTAATCGGTGAAGCGATCTGTTCCTTCATTGGATTCTCTCCTTGTTCACGGTTATAGGTGTGAAGCATAAATAATTTGCGATAACGGCCAGGCGGCATACCGTAGAGCTTCTTAAAAGCCCTTGTAAATGACTCCTGGCTCTCAAAATGACAGTGCAATGAAATATCGATAATGGAGGCATCGGAGTATAGCAGCAGCTGGGCTGCGTAACACAGCCGTCTTCTTCGTAAATAATCGGCTACGTTCATCCCAACCTGTCTCCGAAACATACGGTGAAAGTGATAGGGGGAGAAGCCAACATGAGAAGCGATGCTCTCAAGTGACAGTGGATCCTCCAAATGTGCTTCCATATAGTCGATGCTTTGTTGAATGGTGTGCTGGGTACTCAAGGTCAGGCCCTCCTTTGTCTATAAGGATAGCAAAACAAAAGGAGCACTTTTGATTTTTTTGCCAACTTGAATAACCTCCCCGAGTACTGCGATCAGGAAGGCTGGTTTGTTAGATTAAGGCTTTACAGGGAATTAAGCGGCTTTAGGTGAAATGAATTGCTGATCATGGCAAGATTCCTCTTGTTTTCACGTTCTTCTGGATCGTAAATTGTAACTTTCTTAATTAGTCTGTAAGTGAGATTGTACTCTTCAGAGTGATTCGCAATGATATAGGTCACCCTTTCTCCGCGCAAGTATTCACTCTTTTCAGTGCTTAGAGACAGTTGTTCCGCTTGTTGCGGCTCAGACGCCTTATGCATGGATACCTTCCCCAAAGTTATGTTTGATTCGTAGTAGGTATCGATCAGGCCAGTGATTTTTTCAGCTAATCGTGTCAGATCCTGATGTGTCTTATCACATCCATTCCATTCGTGATGATAAGTTTCATCCCTGAATTTTACGATAAGGCTGTAGCTCTCAAATGGTGTCTTGGTGCAAGTTGTAGTTCCCTCGCTGCTCGCGGAAAATGCCCCATGCTTGACCATTTCTTTATAGATTTGCGTTCGGGTCTTTATATTCAGATGAACATCACTCGCTGTAACAGACTCTCCGTTCTCTAAATTGGCTGTAATCTGCTTCTTCTCTGTATCGATCACATTTCCTTGATTCAGGCCATATTCCAGCCGAAAGTCCAGTGATTCCAAATGCCCAGCTGGTAATCAAGCTGGATGATGGGTTCACTTAAATTTCCGTTATCACACAGCGAGAGGGAATAGACTAAGGATTCGTCTGTATCTGTTTTTTGCAGGGCATTACAGCTGAATGTACTGATTTCGTTTGAACCGTAGGCATCCTGGGTTGGATCATAGACCACCTGAATTGTACCGTCCTCCTTGTGTGTTAGGGTGTGATAAATTGGATCACCTTCAATGGTGTAAGATACAATCTTCTGAGAAGAGCGTTCTTTATTCAGAAATTCTTCAAGGTAATACAGCCCTGTAACTTGTCCGTGCAGGTTGATGACTTCCTGATCGGCAGGTGATTCCTTCGGTGTCTGAATCTCAGGCTGAGGTGGTTCCAGCTCTGCATTCGTAGTACAGCCGGATACGGTAAGCATCAGCAGTACAAAGAGCGGTAGTGCTTGTTTTCTCAAATTGAAGACCCCATTTCATTGAATTGCTTATCAGGATACTTAAAATTGGACTCTGTTATATGAAAAAAAGTTCCATAAAATTAAAGAACAGCTGATCCTTATGGTGGATGAGCTGTTCTTTGAGTAGTTTACGGTAGATGATCTGATTTATGTATAAATCTGGATTTTTAATTGTCCTTTTATGCTATAATTTGCTAGTACAGTATACGGCTAGAAGGGCGGTCGGCTAGTCTCCCAGAAGGGAGGTGATGCCCGTGGAGGTTAAAGATGCACTTTCCTTAATGTTCATGTTCGGTATGTTCATTTTGGCGCTTCTTTCCTACATGAAAAAATAGACCGCCCTCGGCAGGGTAACGGTCTATTCTCGACCTAACTGTGTGGCCGACTGCTCTTTATGCAGTTATTGTACAGTGGAGTCGTGTTCCAGCACGGCTCCTTACTTATTCTTACCACAGTATAACTCATTTTATAACCCTTTTGTAGGTCTTAATTCATTGACGATATCAATTAAAAAATGTAAACGAATACATACTATCCTATGCAAAGGTGGTAAGGATCGATATGAAGAATGTTGAACTGACAGGCGACAGGCCTCCATACTTGAACGTTGACAGCAGCCAGATCAGAGAGGCTTTGGTCCACAGCAGCAAACAGCCGGCCTCCCTGCTAGGGACAGCAGATTGGAAGGCACAGCTGCAGGAGACGACAGATAGGCCTGAATTCAGTCTGTACTGGCAGCAGATTGCCGAAACGGCACGGGTCGCCATGCAGGAGCCGCTGCCTCCGCTCACCTATTCTAACTTCCGCCAGTTTGCAGAGACAGGCGCGCGTAAAGGCTATGAGGACGTATACTTTGAACGCAGAGCAAGGCTTGCGGCTCTAGGAATTCAGGCAGCTGTAGCAGCGAACAGCGATGAAGAGCGGGCATATCTAGCTGCTCTGGAGGATGCTCTCTGGGATGTCTGCGGAGAGTACACCTGGTGCTTGACTGCCCACCTTCCGGCAGAGAGCGATCCGGTGTCAGAGGTGGATCTGTTTGCTGCCGAGACGGCGGAGACACTCGCTGAGCTGTTATATATGTATGAAGATGTATTGGATCGCCGGATAGCAGAGCGCATCAGAAGAGAAGTACGGCAGCGGGTACTTGAACCGGTGTTCATACAGAATAAGCCCTTCTTCTGGAGGCGGGCCGATCACAACTGGTCGGCTGTATGTGCAGGAGGGAGCGGGATGGCTGCACTCTTACTCATGGATGATGCAGACGAGCTTGCAGCTGCCATTGAGCAGGTCTGTGCATCGCTTGAATCCTTTCTTAGCGGCTATGGAGCAGATGGGGGATGTGCGGAGGGACTGGGATATTGGGTGTACGGCTTTGGGTACTACACTTATTTTTCGGAAATGCTGAGAGAGCGGACGAATGGCGGGCTGGATTTGCTGGCATCAGCCCACCCCCGCAATATAGCCGGTTTCCCAGAGCGAATTCACCTGTCTCAAGGTGTGTATGTCAATTTCTCCGATAGTGGTGAGAAGGAGGTGCTCCCCACAGGTCTGCTTCATCGTCTAATGGAGCGGACTGGATCGCGAGTCGTTCCTTATGACGCTGTACCGGGATTGCTAAGTGATCCCGTGAGGCGATGGGCGCATGTGCTGCGAAATGGACTGTGGACAGCTGGAGAAGAGGCTCAGGTCGTGGAACTCTCGATGAAGGTGGAGGAGCATAATTCCTCTCATTCGAATGTCAGTGTATTCAACGAACTCGGATGGTGGATCTGCCGCGCTGAGCGATCGGGAGCGAATCAGAATGAGCATGAGCATAAGCATAAGCATGAGCATGAGAAGAGACCTCTAGCCTATGGATTTGCCATCAAAGGCGGGCATAACGGAGAGCCGCATAATCATAATGATCTGGGTCAATTTATAATGCATGGAGGCGGAGAGAATATCCTGTGTGACCTTGGTGCAGGGATGTATACTCAGGCATACTTTCAAGCAGGAAGAGAGCAGATCATTAACATATCGTCCGGCGGGCACAATGTTCCTGTCATTAACAGGGTTATGCAAGGAAGCGGTAATGAATATCGCGCCAGAACCATCATGCAGAGAACGAATGAGCTCGGGCTTGAGGTAGAGCTGGATTTGACAGAGGCCTATCCCGATGCAGGGCTTGCTCGCTATACCCGTTATGCACAGTGGATTTGTCCTCCTGCCGAGGACACGGTCACGATAGAGCTGACAGATCGGTTCATCTGGAGTGGCGAGGAGAAGCATTTTGAGGAGCGGCTGATCAGCCGCTTTAAGCCGGTAATTGTGGAAAAAGGAACAGTGTATTGGTATGGGACGCGGGCCGTGCTTCAGTTAAGCTATGATCCGGAGCTGCTGGAGGTGTCCATGTACTCTACTGATCATGTGGATCATGATGGACATCCGTTTACTTTTTATACGACCTGCCTTGCACATAGGAATGCTCCATCTGCAGAGCTTGAAACACATTGCAGGCTAGAGTTTGAAATGCGGGCAGGAGAGCATGACCTCCAATAAATAATGAAGAACTGCATAATTAAATAAAATCAAAAAAGGCTGCAGAGAAACCTATGCTCTCGCAGCCTTTTTCAGCGGCCAATGATCTTGTGTACTATTGAATCGTATCCTGTGGAACAATTCCGCTGTTGAAATAAATGGACAGCACCACGATGCTGATGATGACAGCGGCGCCCACGGTCCAGAACACTAACTTTTGTAGCATAATAAACTCCTTTTACCTATTCATTTGCGTGCGATGGATGAAGATCCTTAATTAATAATGGCATCATTAGCTATTATACACATCAAATGTTAGTAAAAAGAGACAAAATTATAATTTTTTCAAAACAAAAGTGCTCAAGCCTTTCGCAGCAGCAAAAAATCAGCAGAGGATAAGTCCGGATAACGCTGTGGAATGATCTCCTCTACCTTGTACTCCGGGAATGCCGCCAAGTAATCAAATATGTTTCGATCCTGAATGGTTTCTACTCCCGAGGCAGAATGGGCATTCGTTATTCGCGTATAGATGATCACCCAATCGGCCGATACGCTGAGCAGATCTCGAAGCGTGCTGATGTAGTCCTCTTCGTTGGTAATGTGATACAGCACATCCAGACATACAGCAAGGTCGGCTTCTATAAACCCCTGATTGAGAAACGAGCCTGGGTTGTATAACATGAAGCTCTTGGAAGGATCGGAAGCGAATCGTTTCGCGCACATCTGAATGGAAGAGGCGGATACGTCCAGCCCGAGATACTTTTTATAGTCCATGTAGCTCAGTTGATTGCCGTCTCCACAGCCGAATTCAATAACGCGCATAAGCTTATGCAATGCAATGATTCGATTAATGACCTCTGCCTTGAATTCAGCCAGCATCCCGTACGAGCCAGCTCCGGAGTTGCCCCCGTTCTTGTAAGTGTTCTCCCAATATCCTATATAGTCAAATGACATATGTACTTCCCTCCTCTCCTGTAACGTATGCGACATCCTGCCCCAGGTATGCTTTGTATTGTCGTATTCCATGCTCCAGCCGTCTGCACCTCGCGGCACACTCTTCACATAGGGAGATTGAAGTGAATTCATTACATAAAAAAGACTTATAAAACTAATTAATTGCTCACCCCTGACCGACATAAGAGAAGACAATACTTTTATTCATATTTGGGGGGAAATCATGTTAAAGCATAGCTATGCAAAAGTGTTCACGGTATTTATGGCACTGCTCCTGATTCTATCAACGACAGGACTGACTTCCATGAAGAGCGTCTCTGCTGCAGATGCTGAACTAAGCAAACTTGTGCTATCGACGAACACAGTGAATCTGGAAATGGAAGATTCGATTACGCTTACGGCGACAGCCGTATACAGTGATGGTAAGTCGAGCAATGTAACGGTGAATACAGATTGGACAAGTGAAGACAGTACAGTCGCTTCGGTATATAACGGAACGATCACAGCCAAGGGAGAGGGAACAGCGACAATTGTCGCTGCTTATGAAGGAGAATCCCAGGCAGTTGAAGTCAAAGTAACGAAGAAAGTAAAGGCATTGACAAAGGATAAACAAAGTCTGGATCTTCGCATCGGGGACACAGAGGAGATAGAGCTTACAGCCATCTATAGTGACAACACTACGGAAGCGGTGTCGAATAAGGCGGAATGGTCGTCCTCGGATGGCAAAGTAGCTACAGTCATTAACGGAAGCATAAGAGGCTTATCTGCGGGTACGGCAACAATTACAGCCAAGCTGGGCAAGCAAAGTGTGTCGCTTGATGTGAATGTAGAAGTTGTAAGACGCATTGAAGTTAAAGATTACGCTAAGTTATCCCTGCTTCTAACAGAAGAGCAGACAGTGGAGCTGATTGCTACCTATCCGGACGGATCAACCAAGGATGTAACCACAGAGGCCGTATGGTCCTCCAGCAACGAGAAGGTAGCAGATGCTTATCAGGGCAAAGTGGTTGCTTACAAGGCTGGAACAGCGACGATTACAGCGGAGTATGGAACCAAGACAACAACGCTGGAAGTAGATGTCGATAAGACACGTAAGCTGACCGTGAACAAGCCGAGTCTGTTTATGAAGATTGGAGATACAGACAATCTGAGCCTGACGGCAGTATATCCAGACGACAAGGAAACGGTTGTTACCAATCATGCGACATGGACATCCAGTAATGAAAAAGTAGTTGATGTCATTAATGGCAAAGTATATGCCAATGCTTCTGGCTCAGCTACAATTACAGCCAAGTACGGAGATCGCAGCATCGAAATTCCGGTAGACGTTGAAGTGGCAAGATATCTGGATATCATGGAAGAAGAACTGGGGATGACGGTAGGCGGCACGCATGCTTTTAAGCTGAATGCAACTTACCTGGATGGTACAACGGAAGAGGTTACAGGCAAGGCAGACTGGACTTCCAGTGAACCAGATATCGTTTATGTGTCTAAAGGTAACGTACATGCTTATAAATCAGGAAAAGCAACGATCAAGGCCTCTTATGGCGGCAAAACCGTCCAAGTTGCAATCAGTGTCGATATCCCGACCAAGGTAGAGCTTCAAAATAAGAAAGGCGCGTTACCTGAAGCGGGTACACTGCAGGCGAACTTGATCGCCACTTATGCGCTCGATGGAGATAACCGTGAGGTTGTCATCAATGAGGAAGCAGAGTGGAGCTCCAGTAATGAGAAGGTCGCTGGGGTTTCGTCGGAGGGGCTGATTACAGGCGTTGCAACAGGTAAGGCAAACATTACGGCAAAGTATGACGGTAAGTCGTACACGATGTCTGTAGAAGTAGGCCTGGCAAGCGGCTTGTCCGCCGATGTACCTGTTGTTGCTCTATTGTCCAAAGAAACTTATCAAATCAAGCTGACGGCGTCTGATCAGTATGGAAATGAACAGGATGTAAGTAATGATGCAATATGGAAATCAAGCATCGCTCGCGTTGCCGATGTGAAGAAAGGACTCGTTACGGCATACAGCAAAGGCAAGTCCACGATTACGGCAGAGTACGGCGAGCAGAAGATTACGGTATCGGTAGAAGTGGATGATATCGATCGGATTGAGGCTTCGGTGGAATCTCTGTCCATGAAGTCAGGAGACAAAGCGGAGATTACGCTCACGGTATTCCTGAGCGATGGTTCCTCCCGCGATGTCACTGACATTGCTGAATGGAAGGCAAGCAGCTACAAAGTAGCGTCGGTCAGCAAGGGAGAAGTAACAGCTGTAGGATATGGCAAGACCAAAATCACAGGCAAATACGGAACCAAATCGGTCAGCATTCCGCTCGATGTCGATACACTCAAGTATTTGCAAACCGATGAGGTTGTGCTGGAGCTGAAAAAAGGCAAATCTGCCAGCGTCATCGCTACAGCTACTTATGCAGATGGTACGGAAGCCAATGTGTCCAAGCCTGCCCTCTGGAAATCCTCCCGCATCACTGTTGCTACGGTGAAGGATGGCGTGGTTAAGGCCACAGGTAAAGGTAAAGCAACAATTACCGTTGATTTTGCTGGAGAGAAGACGAAGGTCAGCGTTATTGTTACAGAGTAGTTTATAGATTCTATAATAAAATGAATTGATTATAAAAAAGAGGCGTTTGCCGGAGTTCTGTCCCATAGGGAGCAGGAGACCGGAGCGCCTCTTTTTTATACCTTACATTATATCGTATGAGATATGACCAGTGCACCATATGCAAAAGACGCCAGAATGACAAGCGCAGGGTGAATCTTGGTCTTGGTCAGTACCCATAGCGCGATCGCAGCTATAGCGAGCGTCTGCCACAAGTTGATGACCTCGACAGAGACGACACCCATCTCCCATGTCAGCAGGATCATCAATACAGCAATTACAGGCTGTACGAGCAGTGTCATGCCTTTCACGACATTCGAGGTACGGTATTTATTCAGGAGACTGAGCAGAAGGATCAGGGCTGCTGCTGAAGGAACGACGGTAGCGAAGGTCGCAATAATAAACCCCGGCCAGCTGGCGACTTGATAGCCGACAAATGCTGCTATTTTCGTCGCTATTGGACCCGGCAGGGCATTCCCGATCGCAAGGACGTCACCGAATTGTTCATTCGTCATCCAGTTATAGTGATTAACGATCTCTTCCTGCATGAGCGGAATGGAGGCAGGTCCTCCGCCGTAACCGAGTACATTCGCGACAAAGAAGCCCCAGAATAGTTCCCACCATGTTTGCAAACGTTCCATCGCTTAAGACACTCCTTTATCGTTCTGTTTATTCCGCTTGTATTTCTGCACCAGATTTAAATGGAGCATGCCATAGCCGAGGAAGAGGATGACGACAATACCCGGGTGAACCTGAAGCAGCTGAAGCAGGACAAACGCGAGCACGCCGAACAATATCGCGAACCCCTTGCCCAGCCCTTTCCAGGCCTTCGTCGCAAATTCGTAAGCCATAATTCCAAGCATGACGACAATTACAGGACGTACGGCGGCAATCATGCCTGCTATGTATTTCGAGTCTTTCAGGGTATACATGACACCGAGTAGAGCGACAATCGCGATGCTTGAAGGCAAAATATGAGCGAGTACAGAGATAATAGCGCCAAGCACGCCCTTCTTCTTGTATCCAAGATACGCTGCCATCTTGGTGGCAATTGGACCGGGAAGTGCATTCGCGAGCGCGAGTGTTTCCCCGAATTCTTCATCTTCCATCCACTTGTATCTGGTCACTGCTTCATAGCGAATGAGCGGAATTACGGACGGGCCGCCTCCATAGCCAAGCACGCCTGTTCTGGCCATCCCAATCGCAAGTTCCTTGTAAGGCTGTAAGTCCATCGTAGGTGTTCCCTCCTATAAGCGCATGCCCATGCGGCTCTTGTAGCGTTTGAGCAGCAGCTGGGATTCGACTTTGACGATCCCGGGCATTTTGTATAATTTCTCAAGCAGAAATTGCTCCATCTCTTCCATATCCGCAAAAATACCATGCATGTGCAGCGTGCTCGGACCTGTCATATGGTACAAGCTTGTTACAGCAGGCTCTTGATCGAGCCGCTCAGCTACTTCATCTAAATACATGGGCTCAATGTCCACATTAAAGAAGGCGGACACGGACAACCCCACCTTGACCGGATTAATGACAACTGTAAAGCGTTCAATAATCTCCTTCTCAGCGAGTGCGTTAATTCGAGCTTGGACGGCTACGCGCGATAGTCCGATCTGCTGCCCTAGATCCGTATAGGAAATCCGGCTGTTCTGATGCAGTGCAATTAATATTTTGCGATCTATCTCATCGAGACTGTGCATATGCGGAATCTCTGTTGAGTTCTTTTTTACATAAAATTCCTCACTCACTTCAAAAAACCACCTTTCTTACATGATGTAAGCTGAAAGCACATTATTTCATTCCAAAACCATCTTTATGTAACTCACATTGCCTATTTAAAAACTTTTCGAAAGATAAGTCAATAATTTTTATTCGAAATGTTCATTTTATATTCCTGTTGCTTTCAAAACGTTGTTGACTACTATGAAAAGGTCATGATATTCTTTCAACATGTTAGTTTAAGTGACACTTGTATCTCGACTTCATTATTATTGTTTGCATTTTTTTAATGATAAGGAGGTTTTAGCTCGAAAATTAGCCCATTTATATATTTTTGTGTCATTAAAATTTACATACTATATTAGGGAGTGATTTGTGATGAAATCCTTGAAGACAAGTAATCCTGTGGTACTTATCATTTTGTTTGCATTAGGCTGGACTTTTATGTACGCAGATCGCAATATTTTATCTCCGGTCATGGGTGTCATTGGGGAGGATTGGGGATTAAATAACACAGAGCTGGGTCTAATGTCGACGGTGTTTTTTATTACTTATGCTGCAATGCAGATTCCTTCGGGCTATTTGGCAGACCGCTTCGGTAGAGTGAAGGTGCTTGTAGCCGGCTACATCCTGTTTGGAATTGGTACCATTCTCAGTGGATTTGCTCCCGGCTTTATTGTATTCCTCGTTATACGCGCAATTACCGGGCTTGGAGAAGGAACCTATTACGGTCCCCAGTACGGTATATCAGCTAATGCGATCCCCAAGAAGTATCGGGGCGTATCCTCGGCACTGATCAACAGCGGCATGGCACTCGGCATCTCCCTTGGCTTTATCGCCTCCAGTTATTTTACCTTCGAGCTCGGCATGAGCTGGCAGTTCACTTTTTATCTATTCGGAGTGCTGACGATTCTCGTGGCCATTGCGATTGCTGTATTCGTCAAAGACGACCGCAGCAAAGAAGTGGTTCAATCGGAAACCGCAGCACCGGCAGAGAAGGGGAATATCCGCGATCTTTTCACTAGAAATCACATTCTAACGTATGTTCTCATCTTCTGCTCACTCTACGGCTTCTTCGGAATGATGACCTGGCTGCCATTCTATCTGCAGGAGTCACGCGGTCTTGAGGGCTCCGAGACGGGTATCATTGCCTCGCTGGTTCCGTGGGCCTCGATTCCGGGAGCGATCTTGTTCGGTTATTTGTCCGATCGGGCGAAGAACAAGAAGCCGCTTATTCTTATCCTCGTATTCTTCGGTGCAATATGCCAATTTGTCATTCCTTATGTTGAAAATTATTCGCTCATGATTGTTGGACTAATCATCTATGGTTTCGTAGGCAAGCTGGCTTTGGATCCGATTCTGATCTCTTTTGTAGCAGATAACACGAAGTCTCATATGTATTCTAAAGCTTACAGCTTCTTTAACTTTGCAGGCATGCTCTCCTCGATCTTTGCGCCGTATATTACAGGCTACTTGTCAGACGTTACAGGGAACATTGAGGTAGGATTCTATCTATCCGGCGTTCTTCTGCTCATCGGAGGGGTGCTGTTCTTGTTCGTCAAAGGGGACGCAGGCGTGAAGAATAAGGTAGCTGCTCCTCAAATTGCGGCAACCAAATAAGTGAGTGTATGGCTCCTAACCAATTAAATCAGATAACAAGCTGACAGAGAGAGGGAAGGTGAGAACAGAAGAGAAGGAGGTCTTAACACATATAAGGACATAAGGATGTATGAGGATGCAAGGTTGTATAAGGATACAAGGATGTATGTGGATGCAGAAAGACATGCTGCGAGCAGCATGTCTTTCATTTGTTCTATTTATTCGGGAAGGACAACGTAATCCTCGTGCCTTCGCCAATACTCGTTTCAATCGATAGGGTTCCGCCCGCGCTTCGTGCGCGCTCCTCCATACTGAACATACCGACGCCGGCTCCAGGGATTTCTCGATTGAAGCCCTCGCCCTGATCAGCAATGACAATCGTCAGCCCATGAGCGCTGTCATTAATACTGACACTGGCTTCGGATGCATCGGCATGCTTCGCCGTATTGGTGAGCGCCTCCTGAATGATCCGATAGACAGCGATTTCCTGATGATGGGGCAGACGACGGTGCAGACTGCATTCGAAGGTAACTTCGATCCCGTAGTAATTACGATAATTCTCAATATAAGAACGGATGGCAGGAACGACACCGAGATCATCGAGCACAGAGGGGCGAAGCTGCCAGGCAAGTCCTCGAACCTCTTCAATAATGGAAGTGACTTGATCCCGCAGAGGCCCGAGGTCATTCGGCCCTTCGCTCTGACTCGAAGCAAGCTGATCAATCTGGATGACGAGGGAGTAGAGGCTCTGCCCGAGACCGTCATGAAGCTCTCGTGAGAAGCGTTTGCGTTCTTCCTCCTGGATGCTGATCACTTTGCTCATCATAGATTGCAGCTCGGCTTCAACCTCCTTGAGCTTGGTAACCTCATTTCGCACAGCGAGGTAATGCTTGGGTCTTCCTTGTTCATTCAAGATCGGGACAATCGTTGTGTTCACCCAGTAAATGCTGCCATCCTTCGCAATGTTCCGTAGCTCGCCATGCCATACTTTACCTTGACCGATGGTCCGCCACATGTCCTTCATAAATTCCTTGCTGTGATATTTTGAGTTGATAATCCGGTGGTCCTGACCGATCAGCTCTCCTCTGGAAAATTTGGACACTTCGCAAAATTTATCGTTGACATACAGAATCGTTCCCCTCTGGTCGGTCAGGGCAACGATTGAAGACTCGTCGAGCGCGAGCTTCAGGTCGCTGAGCTCGCGAAGCGCGCTTTTCAGCTCTGTTTTGACAGTGAGTTCCTCGATATGCCGATCCACTTCGGTCAGTAATGTATCAACTGAATAGCTGCCAAACGGGGTGGTAAAGCTCTGCTGCTGATCAGTCATAAGAGAGCAGTCCCTTCTTCATGGCGAGCTTGACCAGCTCTGGCCGGCTCTTCAAGCCAAGCTTATCCATTAGGTTGCTCTTGTGAGATTCGACCGTCTTCACGCTGATGACGAGATGCTCGGCAATTTCTTTATTGGAGTAGCCCTTGGCAATCCAGGCCATAATTTCTTTTTCCCGCTCAGATAGAGATTCGAACGGTCCGTCTGTATCTCCCCGGCGTAACATTTCAGAGTATTCCTGCATCAGCTTCTTCGTTGCACTGGGATATAGATATGCGCTGCCTTCCGCAACAGAACGAATAGCGGTGATCAGCTCCTCATACGGTGCACTCTTCAAAATATATCCGGATGCGCCTGCCTGAATGGCGCGAAACAAATATTCTTCATCATCATGCATGGTAAGAATAAGGACGTGGACATCGGGCATTTTCTTCTTCAGCTCTGTTGTTGCGGTGAGACCATCCTTACCTGGAGGCATGCTGAAGTCCATGAGCACGACATCAGGCCTCAGCTCCTCTGTCTTGGTAATGGCTTCATCACCGTCTGCAGCATCGCCGATCACTTCGATATCATGTTTGCCGTTCAGCAGTGCGCTGAGTCCGGAACGAACGACGACGTGGTCATCTACAATCACGATCCTAATCAATAGACTCTCCTCCGTTTCCCTGACAGTGTCATCTAACTACCATTCTACTACACACAGGAAAACGCTGCACAGACGAATCCATATCAACATGCTCTTATATACAGAGGTGTGTGAATGATTAGGGAGATACAGGATAAAACGCGTTTACAGATTGAGAAATAACATTGGCTTCATTCTGTGCTCGTTTAATATCGGTGTCGGTGAAAGTGTAGTTAGAACGATGGCCGGTAATGATCAGACCGACAGGTAGTTTGTAATGCAGGATCGGTACGGCGATGATGCTCTTCAGCCGCTCAGCGAGGAGGAGGGGGCAGGTCTGGCGGAGCCCGGACAGGTCCAGACTGGATCCATCAATTATATATTTACGCCCATACTTAAATACATGCTGGGCTATTCCTTGGCTTGGGCGGAAGGCCAGCTTGCTCGTGCGTTCGCTGCGACGGCCTATGCTTGAAATGACCCTAAGCTTGCCCCCAGGCTTTGTGAGAAGCACGATCGCAGTAAAGTCGGAGGTTAAATTTTGATGCAAACGGTTTAAAGCCTCTTCGTCCAATAGGGTTAAGCGGTGCATGGGTCATCACATCCTTTTTTTGTTTTTTTCACATCTATACGAATTAACTTGACTATTCTAATGATGAACGAAGTGGATTCATACATTAATCATTACCGTAAATGTATACGGCGGCAGTGAAAAACTTCACTTAGAGAAATAATGGATGAATTTAGGGGGAATTCACTTCAAAAATCAGGTGTTTCCCTGATCACAGCCCGGTCCCGCACACGGTACAATAGAATCAAAGAGCGAGTGGAGGCGGATGGAGATGACAATCGTACTTAATCAAAGGAGACGTGTGGCGACGGTGAGTGGTATTGGCGGAACGGACATTCAAGGAGAGGCGTTGGTTAAAGAAGCCCTTCTAAGCATCATGCAGCCCAAGACAATCACAGCCGGAGAAATATTGTATTACGAAGGTGACGATGTAGAAGCGATTTATTATGTCAAATCTGGTCGGATCAAGATGACCAAGATGAGCGAGGACGGGAAGCAGATCATATTGTCCTTCATGCATGCCGGCGATCTGCTAGGGGAGTTCGGCGGTGTAGACGGTGAAGTCTACGGGCAAGGGGCGGAAGTGGTTGAGAGCGGCGTGGTCGGGGTCATCATGATGAATGATCTGGAGAAGCTCCTTAGTGAGAACGGAAATATAGCGCTGGAGTTCATTCGGTGGATGGGAACGATGCAGCGGATTACGCAGCTTAAGCTGCGCGATTTGCTAATGAACGGCAAGGCGGGAGCGCTGGCATCGATGCTGGTGAGAGCGAGCAACAGTTATGGTAAAGCGACGCCGGAAGGAATTCTAATTATGAAAAAGCTGAACCATGCCGATCTTGCTGAGATGATTGGGGCGACACGTGAGAATGTGACGAAGACGTTGAGCGGATGGAAGGATCAAGGGATCATTGAAGTGACCCAAGGGAAAATACTCATTCGTGAGCTGAAGGAGCTGCATGAAATTTGCGGCTGCCCTTCGAATCATGTGTGTTCTTCGAAAATTTGCAGACTATAAAATAATCGTTGGATAAATGAAATAGACACCCGCCGCTCTGGAATGGGTGTCTTTGAATTGGATAAGAATCGACAGCAGGCTCTCGATTCTATATGTGCGTTAAGTATGAGTTACTTCATATGGGTAGCGGCTTTTGCAGGGTAAGTATAAGACAATTTGCGAATAATTTCCTTCTGCCATTTCTCGTCGCCAATGGACACCGCCAGATTAAGCAGGTCCAGATAATCATCAAGCTGAAGTGTTGTTTTGGTTACCGATGCTTTCATTCTGTCTTAGAGTCCCCTTTATATAAGAAATTTGCAGTTTGTCACGAAGACAACCTACAATAATGATAATCATTATCAATGATTTTATTATGCATGTTTTCTCATCAAATTGCAATTGTTAATCTGTATTTTGTTGAATTATTTTTAATAATCCGTGCCAATGGTCATTTCTTTTTGGGGATCAGAAGGTACGTAATGATTAGGAATGGAATGTAGATTCCAAGATAAGCCGCAGGAATGACGAACAGCGGGTCGAGCAGGATGTGATGAATCTGCGTCGTGAAGGTCATGCCGCTCATATTCGTGTGATAAACAGAGATCAGCAGGCACACCCCTGCAGCATAGAAACAGAACAAGGCAATGAAGTGCAGCACTCTCTGTATCGGCTTGAAGAGCAGAGAAAGGGCACTCAGAATGAAGGGTAGAATAATAAACAGGGCAATAAACAAGGTGTTCACGTCAAGGCAGCCTCCTTTTATTGCAAGTATCGACATCTTCAAGACGATGCATACAAAAGAACCTGGCAATCCTTATGAATAGGATATTCAGGTTCTGTGTGGAAATGAGAAAAAAGGATGATCTGCGCTTTGTTTGACTTGAAGAAGGGTATGGGGTTGCCTGAGCCGCTACGGATTAAATTTAACGTTTAAAGCATACCAATGCCCGTTCATAAGCTTTAGATTTATTGTGAGTGTCTCACGAAATCCGAAGTCAGGCTGATCGTATTCATGCGTTACAAATACTTTTGAAATGAAGAAGAAATGTAGTGGAAAAACAGTGCCTATTTTATGATTTTCAGGATGATATGTAAAACGGCTTGAAGTATCGCCTCTTGCTGTTAAATTGGTGTTATCAAAAAATGATTGGCTCATGTATTCGGTATAATCATCATCAGATTCAAGAGATTTTTCTAAAATTAGTTTGGTATCACTCGCTATCCAAAAGCCGAATGCAATGTAAATGATAATAAACAAGGAAATAAACGATAAGATCCATTTCTTTTTCTTCAAAATGATTGATCCTCCTATGCTAACTAGTGGATACAGTTCAAAGTCTATTTAATCATATAAAAACTGCACCTCCAACTGTTAGTGAGTATCTAACAATCGGGGTGCAGTTTCACTTATCCAGCCTGTACCCATAAGACGATTAAGCGTCGACGCGGGTCTCCAGTCTCCGGGCAAAGAGTGATAGTGAATAATTGACGATAAAGTAAAGCATTGCGGCAAAAACAATCATCGGAAGGTAGAAATCTGGATTCTGGCCTCCGACAATACGTACATGATTCATCAGCTCCGGCAAGGAGATGGCAACAGCAAGTGAAGTATCCTTCAGCAAAGATATGGTCTGGCTGAGCAGGGGAGGCACCATTCGGCGCAGAGCCTGCGGGAGCGTAATCAGACGCAGTGTCTGAAAATAACTGAGACCCGAGGAACGCGCTGCCTCAATCTGCCCTTTATCAATGGAATTAAGTCCGCCGCGGAGTATCTCAGCGATCATACAGCCTTCAAATATCGTCAGTCCGAATACAGCAGCCCAGAATACGGACATGTTGATGCCGAACTGAGGAAGGATCAGGTATGACACCAGAATGATGAGAAAGAGCGGGAGGTTGCGGATCGTATCCACGACCACGGCAACGATCTGCGAAATAACGGGAAACTTCGTATATCGAATGGTGCCTAGGATGATGCCAACGACAAAGCTGAGCAGGATGGCGACACCGGCGACCTGCAATGTCAGCATGAAGCCTTCAAGAAGAAATCGTATATAGGGCCAGGTATAAGCGCCTGCAAAATCCATTTTGTCCTCCTCCTTTCACGTCTGAAGAAGCTAGTTAAGCGGCCTGTCCAGTCCTCTTGACAGCTTGCGTGAACGCGGTTTGTGGGTTGTATTCCGGATCTCGCGCTGATTCAAGCGTTTCTCCAAGTAATGGACAAGGAAGTTTAACGGAAGTGTGATCACGAGATAGAGAATAGCAACAACGGTATAGACCGATAGCGTCTGGAAGGTAGCTGAATTGACACTGTCTGCAAAATACATCAGATCAAGTCCTGCAACGACAGCCAGTATGGAAGAATTCTTCACCAGATTGATGGACTGGTTCCCCATGGCGGGAAGCACGATCCGAACAGCCTGAGGCATAACGACATGCACCATCGTCTGGATGTAGCTGAGACCTGAAGAGCGTGCAGCCTCCAGCTGCCCCTTGGGTACGGATTGAATCCCTGCACGAATGGATTCGGCCACAAAGGCAGAGGTGTAGATGGTCAGACCGAGTGTCCCGGATACAAAGCCATCCAGATTGAGTCCTACAGATGAGAGCCCGTAATAGAAAAAGAATATCGTCACAAGCAGTGGAATATTACGTATGAATTCAACATAGGCCGCACCAAACCAGTTGAGCGGTTTGATGGGAGCAATGCGAAATACGGCGATAACGGCACCGATCAGAAAGCTGCCGGTAAGCGCCATGAGACTGATCTTCAGCGTATTCAGAAAGCCTGCCGAGAAATCATCCCAGTATCGCCATAGCACACTTATATCAATTTCTGGCATCGGATTCCCTCCTTCTTAGTTGCAAATAAAGAAGGGCGGCCGAGCCGCCCTTACGAAAGGATGTTTATACGGGTTACTCCGCGCTTGGCGGACTTGTTCCCAGCCATTTTTCATAGAGCTCATCATATTCTCCGCTGTCTTTCATCTCCTGAAGCATTTCGTTGACGGTATCGACCATTTGCTGATCGCCTTTGCGAATGGCCATGCCGTAAGGCTCGTCAGTGAAGATGTCTCCAACCATCTCGTAGTTCGGATCATCCTGCATCATACCTAGGAGAATGGAGTTGTCTGTGGTCAGCGTATCGCCTTTGCCCGCTTTCAGCGCAGTGAAGGCTTCCTGGTAGTTTTCGAACTCGAGTACTTTGGCATCCGGCGCTTTCTCCTTGATATTTGTAACAGAGGTTGAACCTTTAACTGCAAGTACTGTCGTATCCGCATTCAGGCTTTCGATCCCTGTGATCGGGCTGCCCTTGGCTACAAGCAGTGACTGACCTGCATTGAAATAAACATCACTGAAATCCACTTCCTTCTTGCGATCCTCGGTAATGGTCATCGTCGCGATGATGATGTCGATCTCGCCGTTCTGAAGAAGCGGTGTCCGGGTCTTGGAGGTGACCTCTTTCAGCTCTACTTTTGTCTCATCGCCGAGTATCTTCTTGGCGAGCGCCTTGGCCATATCGATATCGAAGCCTTCGACATTGCCGGATATAGGATCCTTCAATCCAAACAGCCGGGTGTCGTATTTAACACCTGCAATGACCTTGCCGCGTTCCTTGATCGCTGCGATAGTATCGATATTCTCCGATGCTTCCTGGCCGCCTGAGGTTCCTGAGGAGCCTGTGGCTGGCGATGCTTCATCATTGCCGCAGCCGGCGAGTACAATAACAAACATAAGCATGAATAAGAGCGAGAGCTTGGAGCCTTTAAATCTCTTCTTTGTTTTCATAAATAAAAACACCCCTTTTTTTATCATTTATGAATTAATGATGGATTAAACGGCTGAGAAATTGGCGTGCGCGTTCTTCTCTAGGGTTAGAGAAGAATTGTTCTGCGGCAGCATCCTCCACGATCTGTCCCTCGTCCATAAAAATAACCCGGTCGGCTACTTCGCGGGCGAAGCCCATCTCATGTGTGACGATCACCATCGTCATCCCCGAGTTCGCCAATGTTCGCATGACATCGAGAACTTCGCCGATCATCTCGGGATCGAGTGCGGAGGTGGGTTCGTCAAACAGCATGATTTTGGGATCCATGGCGAGTCCTCTCGCGATGGCTACACGCTGCTGCTGTCCGCCGGAGAGCTGGCTGGGATAACTGTCCGCCTTCTCTGCAATACCGACACGGGATAAATATTTCATCGCGGTCTCAGCTGCAGCGGCCTTGGACTCCTTCTTCACCTTGATGGGAGCCAGTGTAATATTCTCAATAACCTTCTTGTGGGGGTATAGATTAAAATGCTGAAATACCATGCTGATGTCTTTGCGGAATTTATTGATGTCGATCTTGCGCTGATGCAGAGGAACACCGCTGACATGCAGCTCTCCACCAGATATCGTCTCCAGACGATTGATGCAGCGCAGCAGGGTACTCTTGCCTGAACCGGAAGGGCCGATGATCACGACGACTTCGCCTTCCTTAATCTGGAGGTCGATGTTCTTGAGTACGTGAAAGCTGCCGTAATGTTTGTTAACATTTTTAAACTCAATCAATGGGAGATCACCGCCCTTTTCTATTTCTACTCATCCATCTAAGGAATATAAAGGAAATATGAATATAATGATACAATAAGACCAAAGAGTAGAGCAATCTATTTGTCATGAAACATTACATAAGTAGCAATTGATCTAGTACTTTTGTTGTATGAATGTGAGTTGCTTGTTAGGAATAATGAAATTGAGGTGCTGGCATTGTCTATAAAATGGGTCTTAAAACATAAATAAGCAATATTTTAAAAAATATGATCTTTTTTGCAAGGAATATGGTAGAGAAGCTGCGAATATATCACGGGAGAGCGATGGAATCCTGCACTTCATTAATATAAAAGCAAAGGAGATTTGATGCCTGTGAAGGAACTGAATGTGCATGAGATCGATGGGACCGAAGCTGCTCTGTATCATGTCGAACTGCCGGATATTCCGCAGCGAGAATTTCAAATTGTGGATTTTGGTGCTATAGGCAATGGTCTATACGATAATACGGATCATATTAATTCAGCATTGACGGCCTGTGCTCAGGCGGGCGGGGGCAGAGTCATTATCCCTGCCGGTATATGGCTGACAGGGCCGATCCTGCTTCAGAGCCGAACAGAGCTGCATTTAGAGCGGGGGGCACTGGTTCGGTTTAGCAGAGAATATACAGATTATCCGCTTATTCTATCAAGCTATGAAGGACGTCAGGCGATACGCTCAAGATCTCCGCTGGACGGAGAGAATCTCACAGATGTGGCTATAACCGGGGAAGGTATATTCGATGGAAGCGGTGACGCATGGAGACCCGTGAAGCAGAACAAGCTCACCGCTTCAGCCTGGGAAGCACTCGTCGCCTCCGGTGGTGCCGTTAATGAGCGTGGAGGGGGTAATTCCATATGGTGGCCGTCCGAACGGGCAATGAACGGGGCGTCCTTCACAGAAGCACTGCATACCTCCGGTGTGCGGGATAAGGCAGCTTATGAGCCAGCTCATGAATATCTGCGTCCTAATCTGCTCAGTCTGCGCCGTTGTAAGCGAGTGCTCTTGGAAGGAGTTACCTTTCAGAATTCCCCGGCCTGGAACCTGCACCCATGGGCCTGTGAGCATGTCACGATTCGCCAAGTAAACGTCAGGAATCCTTGGTATGCACAGAACGGGGACGGGCTCGATCTGGATTCAGTAAGGCATGCGCTCGTTGAGTACTGCTCCTTCGATGTCGGAGACGATGCCATCTGTCTTAAATCAGGCAAAGACGCAGAGGGGCGCGAGCTTGGCATCCCTACTGAATATGTGACCATTCGCCACTCTACGGTCTATCATGGGCATGGCGGCTTTGTCATCGGCAGCGAAATGTCCGGAGGCGTTCGGCATGTTCGAGTCTCCGATTGCATGTTTATGGGAACCGATATCGGTCTGCGCTTTAAGAGCGCGAGAGGCCGCGGCGGGATCGTAGAGGATATTATCATTGAGCGGATCCGGATGCTTGATATCACAAAGGAGGCCATTTCCTTCTCGCTCTTCTATGAGGGAAAGGAAGGTTCGGGCCGAGGAGATGAGAAGATCTATGCCGTGGGCGAGGGGACGCCGATTTTTCGTAACATTTCCATTCGTGAGGTGGTATGCAGCGGAGCCCAAACTGCAATGTACGTAAGTGGTCTCGCTGAAATGCCTGTGGAAGATATAAGTGTGAACAATTACCACGTACACGCGGCAAACGGGTTTATATGTTCTCAGGCCAAGCATCTGGAGCTGACACATATTACAGCAAAGGTGGATCAGGGCTCTCTTGTCAGCCTGCACCAATGCCGTGGTGTAGAGCTGTCTGAGATCGATGGACTAGGAGCTGATGGAAGGCTGCTCATGGTGACAGGGTCAGATAGTACCGGCATTGTCTACGGAGTCTCAAGCGGGCAGGAAGAATGCCAAATATCAGCAGGCCCAGGCGTACGAAGCGGCTCGCTGATCCGGAGAAGATAAAGCGGCCGTCAGCGGTCAGGATTCATTTCTATATTTCAAAACCAGCTCCTGTGTTAAACTTCTGTTCATATGATGCTTAACTGAAGGACAGGAGGGTCCATTATGAATGATAAGGAAGAGCTGACTCGATTCGGTGTAGCGTTCCCAACGCCGCTGATCGAGCAGTTTGACAAATATATACTGGAACAGGGCTATAAGAATCGTTCGGAAGCCATTCGTGATCTGGCTAGAAGAACGATGCTCGAGCCTTCAAGGCTGCATTCGGACGAGCAGGTTGCCGGCGTGATTGTGATGGTCTATGACCATCATGCCAGTGAGCTGCCGAGTAAGCTTATGGAATTGCAGCATCATTATCACCAAGACATTATTTCAAATATGCACGTTCATCTAAATCATCATCAGTGTCTTGAAGTCATTGCTGTTCGCGGATCTGTCAGCAGCCTTCGCTCATTGCATCAACAGATCCAGGTTCAGAAGGGTGTACACTATGCTGAGCTGTCTGTGACGTTTAATGATGCTGAGAAAGCCCATTCACATATTTAAGCAGCTATCCCTCTTTACAGACTATATATAGGGGTATACAATAGAGGTTGCCACTATCTGTTGTATTATATTGGTATTTTTAAGCTGCGATATAGAAATGGGAGGGAATATTAGATGAACCGCTATCTATTCGAATATGAACTACAATCCACTGGCTTCCGCGGTGAATTCAGCTGGGTAGAGGAGTCTGAAGAGAAGGCAAAAGAAGCTGTCCGTGAGCGGATCGCTGATCTTGAATTTACAGACCTGGAGGATGTCATCGTGGGTAAACTGCTCAAAACGATGGACGCATCCAATCGTTATTTT
Source organism: Paenibacillus shunpengii (assembly GCF_042684905.1). Lineage (NCBI taxonomy): Bacteria > Bacillati > Bacillota > Bacilli > Caryophanales > Paenibacillaceae > Paenibacillus > Paenibacillus shunpengii. Next base: position 70,962 of record NZ_JBHUMJ010000003.1, read on the forward strand.
GAATGTGAGAACTGTGCTTCTTAAGGTATAGCTGCAGTCTATATATCAGTTGAGGATCTTCAATTTGCCTAATGGCGAATGTGGATCCTCTTTTTTATTCGGTTTATGATTTCTCTCCAAGTTGATTTTTTCTCGCATGATTGACTTATGTCAACTTTCATTACGCCACCAGTGGTTTTAGCCCAAAATATGGTTGATGACTGTTTGAATATCGTGCTACAATTAGTGAAATTTGTAGCACGATATCTAAATATATGCAAAAAACGGGGGAGAACGGTCCAATGAAGCTTCGCTTATTAAAATCCATGTTAGTTATGGCAACATCATTCTCAATCATTCTTGCAGGCTGTACCCAGGGGGAAGAGAATATAGTCACACAAAGCCAGGATACAGCCCCTGAAGTGAGGGACGAACTGATTCTGGCCATCGGTACAGAGACGGAGGCAGGATATGACCCGACAACAGGGTGGGGCCAATATGGTTCTCCTCTCTTTCAAAGTACATTACTTAAAAGGGATGCTGATCTTAATGTGGTGAATGATCTGGCAACCGACTATACAGTAAGCGAGGATGGCAAGACCTGGACGATCAAGCTGAGAGAGGATGTTCGGTTCTCGGACGGTGAGGCACTGACAGCAGAGGATGTAGCCTTTACCTTCGAGACAGCCGCGAAGAGCGCGTCCATCATTGATCTAACCAACATGGAGAAAGTAGAGGCGGCGGATGATACGACGGTAGTGTTCACTTTAAAAGAAGCGCAGTCAACGTTTATATCTCTTCTGACTACACTCGGCATTGTGCCTGAGCATGCTTATGATGAGAGCTACGCGGAGCAGCCCATCGGTTCGGGCCCGTATAAGCTGGTGCAGTGGGACAAGGGCCAGCAGGTCATCGTAGAGCGGAATCCGGAGTACTACGGGGAACAGCCGTATTTCAATCGCTTGACCTTCTTGTTCCTGGAGGAAGACGCGGCCTATGCTGCGGCGCAGGCTGGTACGGTGGATGTTGCAGCGATTCCGGCCGCTTTTACTAGACAAGAGGTTCCGGGCATGAAGCTTGAAGCGGTGAAAACCGTAGACAATCGTGGAATTGTATTTCCGTACAATCCGGCAGGAGGGACAACCTCAGAAGGGATAATGACCGGCAATGATGTAACCGCTGATGCGGCGATCCGGAAGGCTGTGAATGTGGCGATTGACCGAGAGGCGCTGGTGGAAGGTGTGCTGGAGGGGTATGGTCGTCCGGCATACTCTGTAGCGGATGATCTGCCGTGGGGCAGTGAGGAAGCACAGTTTGCGGACGGGGATCCGGCAGAAGCGAGGCGGATTCTGGAAGCAGCAGGATGGCATGATACAGATAAGGATGGAATTGTAGAGAAAGGTACGCTTGAAGCGAGCTTTAAGCTGTATTATTTTGCCGGAGACATGACTAGACAGTCGATTGCCCTGACTGTAGCCGATATGGTGAAGGCGGCGGGTATTCAGATTGAGGTCGAAGGGAAGAGCCGGGAAGAAGTACAGAAGCTGATGTACGCAAATCCGGTGCTGTTCGGGTGGGGAAGTCATGATCCGCTGGAAACCTACAATCTATACTCCAGTACCAATAACGGGGTGGGATATTACAATGCTGGACAATACAGCAATCCTACAGTCGATGCTTGGATGGACAAGGCAATGAAGGCAACCGACGAAGAGGAAGCGTGGGGGTATTGGCAGAAGGCATTATGGGATGGAACGACAGGCTTTAGCTTCCAAGGTGACGCGCCATGGGCATGGCTCGTTAACGTGGATCATATTTATCTGGTGCGTGAAGGGCTTAATATCGGCGAGCAGCAGATTCATCCGCACGGTCACGGATGGCCAATTACCTCTAACATCGAAGAGTGGTTCTGGGAAGGATCGGAATAATGCAAGACAGACAGCAGCGAGGACCATTTAGCAGTTGGATGTTATATCTATTGAAAAAATTGCTCCGGCTGGCTTCACTCCTGGCCGCGGTCAGTTTCATTGCCTTTATGCTGATTGAGTACTCACCGGTTGATCCCGTGATGGCCTATGTAGGTGCGGATGCCATGAAGGTAAGTCCTGAGCAGCTGGAGCAGATCAGAGAGCGCTGGGGATTAAACGATGAGCCGCTGGTCAGGTACAGTAAGTGGTTGTCATCCCTTTTGCAAGGAGATTTTGGTACTTCCATGATCTATCGGGAGCCGGTTCTGGATTTGATCCAGCACCGATTTATGGCTTCTCTTGCACTGATGGGAGCTGCTTGGACGATCTCGGGTGTCCTCGGGTTTGCACTCGGCTCGTTAGCCGCAATGAATAAGGGAAGCTGGCTGGATCATGTGGTAAAAGGGTACTGCTACGTGCTCGCTTCCACACCCGCCTTCTGGCTTGCCCTGCTAGCGCTAATGGTATTTGGTGTCTGGCTTGGCTGGTTTCCCATTGGTCTCGGTGTACCTGCGGGGGTGCTCAGCAGTGAGGTGACCATTATAGAACGGGTGCGGCATATGATTCTCCCTGCTCTGACACTAAGTGTAGCGGGAGTAGCAAATATTGCGCTTCACACACGTCAGAAGCTGATCGACGTGCTGGATTCAGATTACGTGCTCTATGCGCGTGCAAGAGGAGAGCAGGGGTTCACGCTATTCCGGCGACACGGCCTGCGTAATATTATGCTGCCTGCAGTAACGCTTCAATTTGCGTCCTTTAGTGAATTGTTTGGCGGAGCCATATTGGCGGAACAGGTATTCTCTTACCCCGGACTGGGACAAGCCACGGTTGAAGCAGGGCTTCGCGGCGACGTACCTCTCCTGCTGGGTCTTGTTCTGTGCAGCACGCTGTTTGTCTTCACCGGCAATTTCATTGCCGACCTGTTATACCGCTGGATTGATCCACGGTTTGATACAAAGGAGGCGGTGTAAATGCAGCAGCTGGAACGACGATCTTCTGCACCTGCCGAAGTCAGGCGAACACTGAATACCCGAGGCAAAAATGTGATTCGAATCCTAATAAGTGCCGGATTCCTGGCTGCGGTCCTGCTCTTGGGCTCATTCCTGCCAGAGCAGGCAGCCCATACGTCGCTATCGGAACGTAACCTGGCACCGGGTGCCGGGCATTTGTTCGGGACGGACTGGCTTGGGCGTGATATGTTGGACCGCACCTTGAAAGGACTTGCTTACAGCATACAAGTTGGGCTCACGGCAGCAGCCTGCTCCAGCCTTATCGCCTTGCTGGTCGGCCTGCTTGCAGCTGCGGACAGAAGAATGGATCAGGCCGTGTCTTGGTTTATTGATTTGTTTATGAGCGTTCCGCATTTGGTATCGCTCATCTTGCTTGCCTTCGTCTTCGGCGGCGGCGCCAAAGGAGTCATTATCGCTATCGCATGCACACACTGGCCGCAGCTGGCCCGAGTGATCCGTGCTGACATGCTTCAGCTGAAATCAGCCGATTATATACAGGTATCTCGGAGAATGGGGAAGTCACAGGGCTATATTGCCCTGCATCATATGCTTCCGCATCTGATCCCGCAGCTGCTGGTCGGTCTGCTGCTCGTGTTCCCCCATGCGATATTGCATGAGGCAGCCATTACCTTTCTAGGTCTTGGTTTATCACCCCAGCAGCCTGCCATCGGCATTATCTTGTCAGAATCGATGCGATATTTATCGGCAGGAATGTGGTGGCTCGCCTTCTTCCCCGGACTGGCACTCGTTCTTACGGTGCTTGCTTTTGATACTCTGGGTCACGGAATTAGAAGCTATAGTGAACCGATCAGACTTGAACGATAGAGAGAGGGCTGGGGTTAATATGACTTTGCTCAAAATAGACAACTTATCGGTCTCATTTGCGCGCGGCAAGGGATTATTCCGGGTCGAGGAGACCGAGGTCATCCATGGACTGAGTATGACCGCCCAAGCAGGCCGAATTACAGCAGTGATCGGGGCGAGCGGGTCGGGAAAAAGTCTGCTGGCCCATGCGATTCTGGGCATTCTCCCGTCCAATGCGATTACTCGGGGAACACTTTATTTTAAGGGTGCGCCAATGAATAACGCCGCTAAAACAGAGCTTCGAGGCCGCCGTCTTGCGCTGGTACCTCAGTCTGTACAATACCTCGACCCTCTGATGAAGGTAGGCGCCCAGGTAAGCTACAGCCTTGAAGGAAGTAATGAACGTAATGACCCCATCAAGATGAAAGGCGCTAACACCTCCCGAATACATGCGAGAAAGAAGCTTATGCAGGAGAGGCTGGGTGTGATTCTCCGCAAATATGGCTTGGCCACCGATGTGAAAGAGCGATATCCGTTTGAGCTGTCCGGCGGTATGGCGAGGCGAGTGCTGTTATCCATTGCAACGGCAGGCGAACCGGAGCTGATTATTGCAGATGAGCCGACGCCCGGCATTCATGTGGAGGCACTGTCTGAGACGCTGAGACATTTTCGCTCCATTGCCGACCAAGGGGCAGGCATTCTATGGATAACCCATGATATTGAATCCGCGCTTCAAATCGCAGATGAGCTCGTTGTTTTTTACGCAGGAACCAATGTAGAAACCGCGCGTCCGGAGGATTTTACAGGCAGCGGGGAGCTGCTGAGACATCCGTATTCGAAGGCGCTCTGGAACGCATTGCCGCATAATGGCTTTAAGATGCCCCCAGGACCTCAGCTGACGCTAGACAGAGATCTTCATTCAAGTGGGTGTAAGTATGCCCACCGATGTCCAATGGCCACATGGGAATGTACAGAAGAGCTTCCGCTGCTCCGAGAGCTGCGGGGCGGAGAGGTGAGATGCATTCATGCAACTTGAGGCGAAGAACCTTGGATTTCGATACGATCGTCGTCAGGATTGGTGTATGAGGAATGTTCATCTGTCTATTTCATCTGGAGAGATGGTGGGACTTCGCGGCCCGAGTGGTGCGGGGAAATCAACACTGGCTCGATTGCTGGCGGGCTATTTGGAGCCGGATGAGGGAGTAGTGCTTCTGGATGGCACACCGCTGTCTTTATATAAAGGCTATGCTCCGGTTCAGTTGGTCTTACAGCATCCAGAATCCGCAATTAATCCGAGATGGCGCATGCATAAAGTGCTGCAGGAAGCGGGTCAGCATGATGCAGAGCTGCTGCATTCGCTAGGAATTGAAAAGTCCTGGCTTGCACGAAGACCGGGTGAGCTGTCAGGCGGCGAGCTGCAGCGCTTTTGTGTAGCCCGTGCACTTGGAGCAGGCACCAAATTTCTCATTGCTGATGAAATGACCACAATGCTGGATGCCGTAACTCAGGCTCAGATCTGGAATGCCGTTAAGAAAATGGCTGTAGAACGCGAGCTGGGTATACTGGTCATTAGCCATGAGGGAAGCCTGCTGTCTCAGCTGTGCAGCCGAATCATTGAATGGAAATGAAGCAGCCTGTGATTCTATTTGTTTGAGAGCAGTCACATTTTCTAGTATGATACACTCTATAGTATTAACGAAGCTGTTAGAAATTATTGGATAAAAGGCAGGGTTAACGAATATGACAGAACGTAATCTATCGCCGCTGGTTGCTGCGCTCTCCATGGAGCCGCATCCAGAAGGTGGCTGGTACAAGGAGATCTGGAAGGCGGCATACCAAATTCCTCAATCTGTACTGCCAGGCGTATACTCCGGGCCGCGCCCAGCGGCTACTTCGATTTATTTCTTGCTGCACCCGGGTGAATTCTCGGATTGGCACGTCGTTCATTCCGATGAGCTGTGGATGTGGCACTCTGGCAGTCCACTCGAGCTTATCATCGGCGGCAGCGGTGAAGGGGATCCCACTCAGACCGAATCCTTTATCCTTGGTCCGGACGTTGTAGCAGGACAGCATCCGCAGGCGCTGGCGCCAGGCGGACAATGGCAGATGGCACGGCCGCTCGGAGATGAACCGGTGCTTGTATCCTGTGTGGTTGCACCCGGATTCCACTATGATGATTTCCGGCTGATCCAACGTAAAGAGTAGCAAGCTCGTAGGTTTAAAGCTGAGCCTTAGCGGATTGGAGATATATCCGGCTCCATAGGGCGGAATAGATTCGTGCAAAGACTCAGCACATACACGGGGCGACCATAGGTCGGCCCGTTATTTTTTGTATATCCAGAGTTTGGAATAATACAATTGTGGTGATAAGATGAATATTATACATAGCGCTATCCATTCGCATGATATACACATGTATTGTACATAGATTAAGTCGTTGAAGGAGTTAATTCAAATGGTTAAACAGACGAAAAAAGCCGCAGCATGGTCGCTTGTTATTATGGGTGCTGGGTTCGCGGCGTCGCTGCCGTTTCAAGATAGTACGGTTGGTAAAATGCTTGTCGGTTCCTTTGAAGCCGGACTCGTTGGCGGGCTTGCTGACTGGTTTGCAGTAACGGCACTCTTTCGCCATCCGCTGGGTCTCAAAATTCCGCATACTGCGCTGCTCCCGAAGAACCGCAAGAAAATTACGGAGGCCCTTGTATCTGCAGTAGAGAACAATCTGCTGAACAAAGACAGCATTGCAGCTAAGATTGCCGAAATGCCGGTATCACAAATGATCCTGGAGATGGCAGAGAAAGAGCTTCATACGACAACAACACATGAGGCGATTGATAAGCTTGCCAAACGCGTCATTTCGTCATTACCTCTGGAGAAGATCGCTCCACTTGTTGCTGAGGAGATTAAGCGCCAGGTTGGACGTGTAGAGATAGAGCCGCTGCTGTCAAAGGCAGAGCAGTACATTACGAGTAAGGGATATGACCGAATGGCTCTGGACTATGGGCTTGATCAGGCAGAGGAGTGGCTCGTTAAACCGGATACCCAGTATACACTCGGCGAAATTGGGATGAGAGCGATGAACTCCCTGCAGGTTAACGGTCTGATGCAGTTTGCTCTGAATGCAGTCATGGGATATTTGAATGAGGAACGGCTTGGAGGGATTCTTCAGCGTTTCTTGTATGATCAGGTACAGGACCTGAAATATGAGGGTCACCCTCGCAGACAAAGTGTACTAAATGCCATTCGCGGACAAGTGCAGCGTTTAGCGCACAGCAAGAAAGTGACAAACGGTCTGGAAGAGTGGAGGGATTCCATGCTTCAGAACTGGGATGCAGAATCAGCTGTGCTTAAGAAGCTGGTGGAATTCCGTGAACAAATGCTGGGTTATATGGAGGATGGAAGTTACGTAGAGAAACAGCTCATTCCGGTCATTTCATCCCTCGTTGCAGAGGTGAAAGAGGATGCTGAGCTTCTGGAACGCATCAACCAGAAGATTGTAGTCAGTGTCACAACCTTGCTGGAGCGTAATCATTCCAAGATCGGCCAGCTCGTACGTGAAAATATCGATAAAATGGATAACAAAACCCTTATTGCGATGATGGAGGATAAGCTCGGTGAGGATCTGCAGTGGATTCGGATTAACGGTGCGGTAACCGGTTTTATGATCGGGATTGTTCTGACCGCATTGCAGCTGGCACTGGCCTAATCGATTTTGTCGCGATATAAGTCAAACAGCTGTTTCCTGCATTCAGGAAACAGCTGTTTTTAAAAGAGACTGCAGCTGCATTCGTGCGGCGGAGAACGGGGCCTGTATGTACAGCTCAGTTCTCAAAATCACGTTCGATCCAGCCCTGCTCCAGTGCATACCTGGTGAGCTGGACACGATTCTCCAGCTGGAGCTTCTGTAAAATATTTTTGAGATGATTCTTCACGGTCTGATCCGAAATCCCAAGTCGGTCGGCGATCTCCCGATTGGTCTTGCCGGAGGCAACCCAGTTCAGAATTTCTCGTTCTCGGGTGGTCAGCGGTGTGCTGCCATCATCCCTCTTCTTGGTCTTCGGGAACTCCTGCAATATGCGGTAGGCCAGCTCCGGGTTAACCGGGGCTTCGTCACTGACGACAGCCTTTAGATATTCCAGCCAGGTTGAGGAGGACAAGTTCTTGAACAGGTATCCTTGTGCTCCTTGTTTGAGTGCTTCGAACAGATGTGTCACATCATCAGAGACCGTAACCATCACAATAATCACATACGGATAGCGCTGCTTGATCGCCCGTGTGGTCTCCAGTCCGTCCATCCCTGGCATACGGATATCCATGAGGATGAGATCAGGCATCCATTCCTCGGTCAACACCAGTGCTTCTTCACCGCTTGATGCGGTAGCTACAATATCAAACAACGGCTCCTCCGATAATATCGACTCCATGGCAGCTCGGGCATGGGCTGAATCGTCGACGATCAGTACGCGTGTCTTGTTCATGAAGCATCCTCTCCTTTGATAATCTGCATGCAGGTTCCGCCGCCCTCCATGTTGCTGAAGTGAAATCTCCAGCCCATTTCTTCCGCACGACCTCTCGTTATACGAAGCCCATACCGGCCTTTGCGCTGTTCCGGATCACCTGTATAGCCAATTCCGTCATCTGTAATGGACACCTTCCAATGCTCCTTATTTCCTGTTCCTGTTATAGAGATTGTGCTGGCATTGGCATGCTTGCGAATATTTAGAATGGCTTCACGCATACAGGCAATGAGCTCGATATGTTCTTTGGTCGTGAGCGCTTCATCGGAGAGCTTCCATTGAATACGGGAATCATATCTGCCGTCTGCAACCATGTCCTCGATCTGTCTGAGCAGCTGCTGAGGAGAATCGACGTTGTTCTCTTCACTATGAGGAACTCTCAGCTGGGCGATCGCTTGTCTGGCATAGTGATGCACTTCGTGTACAGTTTTTCTAACATCCTGCAGTTCGCCTTCGTTAGGGGTGCCTGTCAGTTTACGTTCGGCTTTATCAAGCTGGACAGATAGAAGGAATAACGACTGGGCTATACCATCATGCAATTCCCGTGCCAGGTGCTCCCTGGCTTCCAGCGCAGATTTCGCTGCCTTCTCTCGTTCCAGCTCAGCCTGCGATTTCTCCATAATCGTAAACAATTTATTCAATAAAGTGACGCTGATGAGATAGATAATTACCGGCGTCAGCCAGTTTCCTGCCTCCATTGAGAGATAGGGCATGAGAAACTGGTGACGTATATATTCCCACAAACCAACGGTAATGGTTGGGATGAATAAGATCATCAATTTCATTTGTTTATAGCTCATTGCCAGCTTCAGTCTCCTTCTAGGCATGTTGTGAATTAATTTCTATTATACCTTTAATCTGGAGACGAACGAACACTATAGCCTAAGATGCCCAAGCATTCAAGAGGAATTGTATGCCTATAGTAGAAGGTGTACGTTAAATACCAGCTAAGCACTTCTGAGATGAAATTATTACAGAGAATCACCCTTCCTTAACCCAAGGTCAATTCGATATACTTGTATAGAGAAAGAGAAAAGGATTGAAGGAGAGTGTAGTAAAAGCATGAGTCAAGCCGTATTGGAGCGTCGAAGTGAAATACTCAAGAAGAATATCGAACGGATGCTGATTAGAGAGAATCAGCGGGGCATTACGAGACAGCAAAGTATGTTTTTACAACAAATGATTAAAGAGCTTCATCAAACCTCTCATGAACTGGATGTAAAGAAATCATAATTTAATTTAGAAGCTTGTTGTTCTAACATGTAAAAAAACCTATGCGATTACTACGGCTATTCGTAGAATCACATAGGTTTTTTGATGTCAGGGTATATCGGTAATTCTAATATCGTAAGGGCTGAGCTGGCTGTTAATTGGATAGGACAGTGGTGTTGCCCATCTCCATGTACTCTGATCTCGGCATTTGCATTTGGATGTAAGAGATGAACAGCTCCACCAGCTTCGGATCAAACTGTGTTCCTGAACAGTCACGCAGCTCCACAATGGCTTCCTCGAACGTCTTTGTCTTCTGATATGGTCTTTCTGAAGTCATAGCATCGAAGGAATCGATTACGGTAAGCATTCGGCACAACTTCGGAATCTCCTTGCCTTTAAGTCCGTGGGGATAGCCTTTGCCATCATACCGTTCATGATGAAGCTCGATATAGGGGATCAGGTCCTTGAACCGATGATCTGTCATGGCGATTTTTTTGCCCCAAGTGACATGCTGTTTGACAGTTTCCCATTCTTCTGAGGTCAGCTTGCCTTTTTTGTTGAGCACACCCCAAGGGATTTCGAGCTTACCAATGTCATGAATTAAGGCCCCGAGTATAAAATTTCGCCGCTCTTCCTTCTCCAGAGCAAGATGTCCGCTCATATCAAGCGCATACTTATATACTCGCTTCGAATGCTTGAATGTATCAATGTCCTTATATATAAACAGATTAAGCTGCTGCTCGATATAATGAATTTCTTGATCCAGATCAATATCCGCTTCCATCTCGATATTACATCCGTAAGTATGCACGGTGTTCTTGCCTTGCTTCTTCGCATAGTAGAGCGCTTTATCCGCATAATCGACCAGCTGGGATTTGTCATACAGTTCAATTTCGTATTCGGCAATACCGGCAGAGAAGGACAAGCATTTATGAGGAAAAACTTCTACACCATCAAAAGGAGTATCGTTTAATTTTTTTCGAATTCGATCGACGAATGAGCGCGCTTCTTCTATGGCATATCCAGGCATCAGCAGGGTGAATTCTTCCCCGCCATATCTTGATGCAATGATAGGAGTGCCTTTGGTTTCCTCCTTGAGGAGAGAACCCAAAAAGCTGATAAGTGTATCCCCCTTGAGGTGTCCGAAGCTGTCATTGTATTTCTTGAAATCATCGATATCAATCATCGCTAAAGTGAGCGGTGTATCGTTCTTGCGTGCTTCCTCGATGCTTGTCTCCAGTGAGCTCTCAAAATAACTGTGATTGTACAGTCCGGTTCGTTGATCCAAATTTGAACGATTCAGAATCTGATGATACATATTAAACAGTTGTCGAAACGCGTGAGACAGCAATATAGCCAAACCTAGAAACAGGATGAGGCCCAACACTCCATTATGCACAATCAGCACGGTAAGGACGAGAGACAGAATAAGCATACATAAATACACGAGCATAGTCTCTTTGACAAAACCTTTGAGTGTGTTGTACAGATCCTTCCTGTATAAAAGGTAGTAGTACATGAACATTCCAAATGTATTGACCGAAAAATATACCGCAAGCGAAATCATATACACGGGGAGATTTTGATCATCTACACTGCCACGTGTTCCGCCTAGAGATTCGTATACCGTATCCGATAGTGATATCATCAATGAGTACAGAGTGAAGTTCGTTAGCTGCTTCCACCATGGGACATTTCGTTTGTAGATCAAATAACATAGAAACGAAAAAAGCAACACGCTTAATGCCATTTCGCCCCCATATATGAAAATGCATGCAAGGTATATAGAAGAGTCAAACGACATCACATTTCCTTCGGGAGGTAATCGAAAGGTAAGGCTATTAAGTATCAGCGTGGCACCCAGCATGATGTATAAGGTGACCCATTCTTCCGGTGAGTAGCTGAAGAAGGCTCCGCCATTATATTGACTGAAGGTAATCATGCCCGCTAAGCAGAGAGCTGCGATATACCACTGGCTAATATCTACTTTTTTTATTTTTGATAGAAAGGTTGTCATGAAATCTAATTTCTCCTATTAAATTCATCGTATGTTTATATAATTTATCATGACATTAAACGACTGTGTGAATTAATTTCACAACTCATTAAACGAAGAATCTAAAATGATATACTCTCGACTAGAGCGGCTTGGGATTATCGATGAAATAGATTCGTGTATAAAGAAAAAAACAGGCTATGTGGCCTGTTTTGAAAAAAGAATAAAGCTGATAAGTCCTAGCCGAAAGCAAATCCAGAAGTCAATGCCACAACGACAGAAGCAACAATTACCCCGTTCATGATGATGCGGGCGATGTTAGATTTTTTCATGGTATGTATCCTCCTTCGTCTTAATTTGATGTATTTAAACTTGGTGCGAGATCTTGATCTTCAGAATCCTTCTTCGGCGGTACCATAATACTCTGGATGTACAGGAATATACCCAGGTTCATGACAACGTCCCCGATACTAATGACTTGGGTTCGAGGGTAAGGACTCGAGAGCGGGATAATATCTCCCAGAAAGGATAAGCGGGTGGAGGCATCAAGCATGTAATGCTTGTACACAGCGTCACCGCTGGTCAGAAGCTCTGTATAGTAAGGCCCGAGAACTTGGGCAGCTTCTAAAGAGACAGGCATACGGCCGCCGTTGACAGCCATGACGATAAAGTTCAGGAATACGCCAATCAGAATGATCAGAAATCCCTTGTTCTGACGGTTCACCCACAAGAAGAACATTCCTACAATGTAGAGGAACATAAAGAAATATCCTGAAACAGGTGCAAGCCAATCTGCGTTGCCTTGAAAACGGAAAATGATAAACTGGATAAGCAGCAATATCGGGAAAATTAATCCGCCTCGTAGCTTGATCTGTCCAAACTGCATGAGACCGTGCTTAAAGCCGCCTCTGAAAAGTCCTACGATAAGTCCTAGAATTATACCATCATAGACCATGTATCAATCTCCGTTAGTTTCAAATTTTTATCGTAGCATTGTTATTCGACTTCAATTTGGTAAATCCTTCATGAATTTTAAAAAAATTTAGAAATTTTTTTGATTAATTTGTCTGATACCCATTTTCTTGTCTGATTCTGAATCATTATCTGACTTATGACTAGAAATTCACTTCAAATATTTATGAAAAGGTACATAGACCTACAAATTTTTTAAAAATAATCGCAGATGAAGTGTGTATTGGTGTATTGACATACCCTATGGGGGTATAATATATTGAGTGTAGGAATGGAAGGAGGTCATGTGAATGGATGTTAAGAAGATAGCTGTTGAAGGTGAGAACACAGTACATTGCCATGATTCCCATTCAGGCCATCAAGAGGAAGGAGTAAGGCACAGTCATCACTCTGATGAAATGAAGAATATTCTGACAACCCGTCTGAACCGGATTGAGGGTCAAATTCGCGGTATAAAGGGCATGATTGAGAGAGATACCTATTGTGATGATGTGCTCACGCAAATTGCGGCTGTTCAATCTGCACTAAACGGTGTCGGCAAGCTTCTGTTAGAGGGGCATATGAAGAGCTGTGTCATTGATCGAATCCAGGCAGGTGAGCATGAAGTGATTGACGAGCTGCTGGTGACGGTTAAGAAGCTTATGAAGTAGTATTGTTGCCGATGGTGCTGAAAGTCTGGATTATAATATAAATCACAATGAAAATGGGAGGAATTGAATATGAGTAACGTAACGTTGAATGTACAAGGTATGTCTTGTAAGCATTGTGTGAAGTCTGTTGAAGGTGCACTAGAAAGCGTCGGAGCAAAAGGTACAGTGGACTTGGCCTCCGGTACGGTTAAGATAGAATATGATGAACAAAAGGTAACTGTGGATCAAGTGAAGCATGCGATCGAAGATCAAGGTTATGACGTGGTTTAATCTATTTGAGAATGGATTATATGAAGTGAACAATGAGCGAAGAGCAGTCCGTTCTGGTCTGCTTTTTTCAGATCAATTATATACCCCTAAGGGGTATTAGGGGATGATTCATATGAATTCGCCTACCGTAAGCGGCGAGAAGCATACAAAGTTAAATATTACAGGAATGACCTGTGCTGCTTGTTCTGCCCGCATTGAGAAAGGACTATCACGCATGGAGGGTGTACACAGTGCAAATGTTAATCTCGCTATAGAGCAAGCTTCTGTAAGTTATGATCCGGCCGTCGTTCAAGTCAGTGATCTTAGAAGCAAGGTCGAAGCACTCGGGTATGGAACGGTAGTGGAACGGGTAGATCTGGACATTACAGGGATGACCTGCGCGGCATGTGCGACACGTATTGAAAAAGGGCTTAGCCGAATACCTGGCGTGACGAGTGCGAGTGTTAATCTCGCTTTGGAAACAGCCCACGTTGAATATGATGGGAGTGAGACTGCGCCCGAGGATTTCGTCCGTAAGGTGGAACAGCTTGGCTATGGCGCTCTGCTGCAGAAATCGAAGGAAGACATCACGGCAATCAGGCAGAAGGAGATGGCGCGCAAAAAATGGAAATGGATCATATCTGCCATATTATCGATTCCATTATTGTGGGCTATGGTAGGCCATTTCTCATTCACTTCGTGGATTTATGTGCCTGAGCTGTTCATGAACCCTTGGTTTCAACTCCTCCTGGCAACACCGGTTCAGTTCATTATCGGTTTTCAGTTCTATAAAGGTGCCTATGCAGCTCTTCGCAGCAAGAGTGCGAATATGGACGTGCTTGTTGCCCTCGGTACGTCGGCGGCCTACTTCTACAGTCTGTATCTGACGATCAGCTGGACAATGGAGGGTGGCCATCATGGGGCCGAGCTGTATTACGAGACCAGTGCAATTCTGATTACACTGGTACTGGTGGGCAAATGGTTTGAAAGTGTGGCCAAAGGCCGATCCTCTCAGGCCATCCGCAGTTTGATGGAGCTGGCACCGCAATCGGCAATGGTCATACGTGACGGGCAGGAGATAAGTATTCCGGCTGCAGATGTTGTTGTATCCGACCTGCTTATTGTGAAGCCTGGTGAGAAGTTTCCTGTGGATGGAATTGTTGAGAAAGGGAATTCCTCTGTAGATGAATCCATGCTGAGCGGTGAGAGCCTGCCTGTAGATAAACAAGTGGGCGACTCCGTAACCGGTGCGACGATTAATAAAAATGGCGTGCTCACAGTGAGAGCTACACGGGTAGGCTCAGACACGGCGCTTTCACAGATTATTAAGGTGGTTGAAGAAGCGCAGGGGTCCAAGGCACCGATTCAGCGAATCGCCGATGTCATCTCGGGTATCTTTGTCCCCATCGTTGTAGGGATTGCGGTAGTGACATTTGTGGTGTGGTTCTTCTTCGTGGAGCAGGGCCAATTCGCGGCAGCTCTGGAAAAAGCAATCGCTGTACTCGTCATTGCCTGCCCTTGTGCTCTCGGATTAGCGACTCCAACCTCTATTATGGCAGGCTCGGGCAGGGCGGCCGAGTATGGCATTCTGTTTAAAGGTGGAGAGCACCTGGAGCGTGCTCAGGAGATCGCGACAGTTGTACTGGATAAGACGGGCACGGTTACGGAGGGTAAGCCAAAGCTGACCGATGTCATCATTGCTGAGGGTCGATCTGAAGTAGAGCTGCTGTCTCTTGTTGGAGCAGCAGAAGCGGCTTCGGAGCATCCATTGGCAGGCGCGATCGTTACAGGGATCGGGGAGCGAGGTGTCGCTGTTCCGGAGGCTGAGCGGTTTGAGAATGTGCCGGGCTACGGGATTAAGTCTGTAGTACAAGGGCATGAGCTGCTGATTGGTACGCGGCGCTTGCTTGATGCACACAAGGTGGATCGTTCCGCTGCTGAGATAGGAATGGAAGAGCTTGAAGCTGCTGGCAAAACGGCTATGCTCATCGCCGTGGACGGCGTCTATGCCGGAACCATTGCGGTTGCCGATACGATTAAGGGCACATCCCGGGCAGCTGTTGAACGTCTGAAGTCAATGGGGATTGAAGTGATCATGATGACCGGGGATAATCGGCGCACTGCAGAGGCGGTTGCAGCTGAGGCGGGAATCGACCATGTGCTTGCCGAGGTGCTGCCAGAAGGAAAGGCAGAAGAGATTAAGAAGCTTCAAGCCTCTGGTCAAAAAGTTGCGATGGTAGGTGATGGGATCAACGACGCACCGGCTCTGGCGACAGCAGATACTGGCATGGCAATGGGTACAGGTACGGATGTTGCCATGGAGGCAGCAGATGTCACGCTTATGCGCGGCGACCTGAACAGCATTCCTGATGCGATTCTAATGAGCCGCAGAACGATGGGGAACATCAAGCAGAATCTATTCTGGGCACTGGGGTACAATGTCATTGGCATTCCGATTGCTGCAGCCGGATTTCTCGCTCCGTGGCTGGCAGGAGCGGCTATGGCGCTCAGTTCAATCTCTGTTGTGCTCAATGCCTTAAGACTTCAGCGGATTAAGCTGTAAAATCAAGCTCGAAGCAAAGAAAGAAAATACCTGGCATCTCATTGTGGAGATGACCAGGTATTTTTTAGCTTATTCAATAGTCGCTAACGGATAAATGAATAGTGAATTCATAAGATTTGTTCAGTCCATTATTTTACTTTTTGACAATGGTTTGGAGCATTTCTTTAAATTTCGATAGCTCCATATCTGTGACGAACCGTGAGGTGCTGCTGTCTTCCTTCATGTGTTCCAGCTCCTCGGCGCTTGGAACTTCTCCTATAGAGGAGACTTTACCCTGTTCCACCATGTAGTTCCCTTGGTAGACTCCAGCAATATAATAAGAATCTGAATCTCCGCGTTTCTGTAAGAACAGAATGGCATGGTCTCCGCTCGATAACAGTGGATTGTAGCTGTCTTGAGCTCGGGTAGGCTCGTGCTCTTGCTTCACGCCGGTATAATTCAGCTTAATCTTCTCGCCGGGTGTAACCCCGGTTGTGGAGTAGAGAACGTCCTTAACTTCAATTTCATAAGGGTCTGATTTGGCATTTAAGACTTCAATCTCGGCAGCCAGCACGGAATCAGCTAAGAGCTCCTCGAAGCTGGAATACGAGACAGCCATACTCTCGGCAGAGCCGGTTGTGCCCGTTGCTGAGCCTTGTTGTGTCATAAGCTGCTCTTCCACATTCTCTGATGCGCTGCCGGAGCTGTCTTCCTTCTCGGCTGCGGCCTCATCTTGCTGGTTGTACTGCTCCGAAGCTGAGGAGGGAGAAGTGCGTTCGGAGCTGGCATTATCGTTGTTTTTCTGATTGGGGAACGAATGTAACTCGGCTCCCATGGATTCGGTTTGGCTGGTCTCAGCCGCTTCATCCGATATACTTGCTATGTTCTCGGTAACAGCACCATTGGGTGTAAGCCACCATGTGGAAGCGAGTACCGCTCCACTGATACCAACAGTGATAAGTATACGTCTCCACTGCCAAGGTCGTGGCTTAGGCTGAGAATGAGGAGTCAGATTCTGTACCGTTTGGATGACTCGCTGCTTATGCTCTTCTGTAAAAGGCTCCTCTGTAAAAGGCCCCTTCTTCAATCGCTCCTGCCAGTCTTCATGTTGATCGGTCATTCTTCGAGCCTCCTTAATTCTTTTTGCGCCTTCAGCTTGGCACGGGACAGTCTGGATTTTACGGTGCCTTCCGAGATGTTCAGCAGCTCTGCAATCTCTTTTATTTTCATGTCATATTTTAATGACAGCACAAGAACCTCCCTGAATTTGTCGGGAAGCTCCATAATGATGTCCCATATCGCATCAGCGTACTGCTGCTCCATAACCTCCGTCTCGGCAGAAGGTGAGGTGCTTGTACTGTATTTTGCAGCGCTGCTGCCTTCCACCGGATAATCCAATGAAGCGATCCGGCCGCCAAGCAGACCCTGCTTGAAGAAGCGGGATCTTCGATAGGAAAAAGCGGTATTTCGAGTAATCGTAAACAGCCATGTCTTCGTAGAGGCGTCTCCGCGAAATGTATGCATCCCTTGATATACCTTGATAAAAACTTCTTGGGAGATATCATCTGCGTGATCGCGGTTTCTCGTCAAAAAATAGGCGTAATTCCAGACGTCGTTGCCATACTCGTCCATGAGTTTATATAAAATCTGATGATCTGAGTCCAAGTGCGTCACCTCTCTTCCCATTAGACTTAGGAATCGCGCAAAAAGTTCCAGTCGCTCCTGTATTGCCTGCCTCTCTCCGGGTTGTTTTGGATGCGAAGCATTTTCTCGAAGTGAAAACAGAGCATCCAAAGCCAAAAGTCGCTCTGCGTGTAAACACTCGCTGGGGTATGGGTACCTTCGCTTGTACGCTGCCTCTCCTCAGAAGAGGCATGGACTACAACAGGCGGTTGATTCAACCTGATCAGCAATTTCATTTTAATCTTAAGAATCGGATAAGCATATCGGAAGATACTTGAAGAAGGGAGAGATCATCCATGAAAAACAAGCCTCCTTGCTCATTCTACTTACGCTTAAGACAGAGGTTATTCGGTCGGCTGGTTCTCCACAGTGCGGAGGATCCTTTGTGGGGGGAATCAATCAAAGGTAAACTGGCATGAAAAAAACAATTTACAAACCGATGGTCGGTTTTTATAATGAGATTATAACCAAATTATTACAATGTAACGATTAGGAGGAAGCCAGTGAAGCAGGAGGAACGGAAGAGGCAAACGGTCAGGAATCTGCTGGATGCAACGAAGGAGCTTGTGCGGGAGCAAGGGTGTGAGACGATTAAAATGAAGGACATCATGGAGCGTTCACAGCTATCCAAGGGGGCAATTTTCCATTATGTAAAAACGAAGGATGAAATTTTTGCAATGGTTCTGCAGGAGGCTGTGGCCGAAACACATGCCCGTTTTGAGGCTGAAGTAGAGGAGCGGGGGAAGACGTTTGACGGGCCGATGAGCCGCATAGCGGAAAGTTTTCCTGCACTCGAGGACGGAAAAAACGTAACGAACCAAATTCTGATGTATTTGCTGGGCAAGGAGCAGGAGCCGGCGGTTGCGGAGGTGCTGCAGGCTTTTTATGAGCAGACATTCCGCTATTCCCGGGAGTGGATAGTTACCGGGCAGCAAGCAGGTGTCATTCACGATTCGGTCGATGCCAACCGGATGGCAGAGCTGCTGGTGCTTATTTCACTCGGCCAACGACTGCGGTCGTCTATTCCTGGAATTGCTCCGGGGTTGTTCAGAGCGGATGATTTTACATCGTTGATCCAGAGCATGTTGAAAAGGGATTAGCTGTCGGATAATTATCAATTGATATGAATCATGAAAAGGAGTGGAGCTGGGTATGATACCGTTTTATGCTCTTATTGTTTCATTCATCGTCTTGAGATGTTTAGGATTGGCAGGGTGGGATTACTTCGACAGCTGGCAGCATGCCCTTCAGGCAGCATCCGGCATCATGCTTCTGCTCGGGGCTTCTGCCCATTGGGGGAGCAAGCGTGGTGATCTCGTCAGGATGGTGCCAAGCTGGGTGCCAAAGCCTGAGTGGGTAGTGACAATTACCGGATTGCTGGAAATCGCAGGTGCAATTGGACTCGTAATTCCCGCTCTCTCTACGCTGGCGGCGGTTTGCTTGGTCGTACTCTTGGCTGCCATGTTCCCCGCCAACATGAAGGCTGCGAATGAAAGGCTAACGATTGGCGGGCGGCCCGTTCCAACACTGCCTGTCCGAACATTGCTCCAGCTGGTGTTTATTGCCGCGATTCTTTTGTCCGCACCGGGAATTGTATAATCATTGTGATGCAGAGTGATCAAAGGCTTATATGAACGGCCGGGGCCTGCCTTGAAAGGGTCCCGGCAAGGGAGTAGACTTAAAGACGTAACTATCGCCTATGAAAATTTACATAGAAAACGGAGTGAAAGAAGTAGTGAATGATACGATTAACCTGTTAATGAATCATCGTTCGATCCGTAAATACAAAAATGAGCCTGTCACGGATGAGCAGCTTAACACGATCATTGCTGCGGCTCAAATGGCTTCCTCATCCAGTAATGTGCAAGCCTACAGCGTTATCGCCGTCACAGATTCAGGCTTGAAAAATGAGCTGGCTTCGCTTGCCGGCAACCAAGCCTATATTCAGGAATGTCCGGTCTTCCTTGTCTGGTGTGCCGATTTGTATCGACTTCGCGAAGCGGCCGTTTCGGAGGCAGCTGGCGAGGAGACCTATGAGGATACGACGGAGAATTATACGGTGGCGACGATTGACGTCGCGCTTGCTGCACAAAATGCAGCGATTGCAGCCGAGTCACTCGGTCTCGGTATCGTATATATTGGAGGCATTCGCAATCAAATTGCCGAGGTTGCTGAGCTGCTGGGTCTGCCTGAGCTGGTATATCCCGTGTTCGGTATGTGCCTTGGTGTTCCGGATCAGGAGCCGCTGCTTCGGCCCCGCCTGCCGCTGCCTGCAGTGCTTCACAAGAACGGATATGACCGTGAAGAGACCAGGGTACAGGTCAAGGAATACGACAAGACACTATCGTCTTATATGCAAGAACGTTCCTCCGGTAAGCAGACCGCAACATGGTCTGAAATGATGGCGAAGCGTCTGACGCAGCCTGCCCGTTTGCAGCTGAAGGCATTTCTTGAGAGCAAGGGCTTTATGAAGCGTTAAGTATATACTTCGAACCAAAGACACTGTCCCTGCGTTAAACGGACAGTGTCTTTTTTATAATGAACAATTCTGAGTTGTAATGCGTGCCTTCTATTAGTTACTACGGTCGGTATGCCAATTTATTGTCCTATTTATGAAATCTTGCACGGAACTGGCTGGGCGATTCATCCGTCCACCGCTTGTATTGTCTGCTGAAGTGAGCGATGTTCTTATATCCCAGCTTCATCGAGATCTCCTCGATGGACAGATCGGGATCCATCAGCAGCAGCTTGGCTTTTTTAAGAATTAACATGGACATATACTGTCTTGGCGATAAGCCAAACGCACGGGAAAACATCCGATTCACCGAAGATGTGCTATAGCCGACCTCCTGAGCGATGGACTCCACGGTATCATGCGCCAAGGCATCCCCATCCTCATTCTCAATATCTCCTACCATCTGTTCCAGTCTGGAGGCTACGTAAGACGCAGTCGGGTTAATCTGCGAAGGCGTACTGTGTTCTTCCTGGGACAGCACATGACTGAGTGCCCCAAACAGCTCGAACAAGGCCGAGAGGATCATCATTCGTGATTGTACACGCATACCCGCTTCATCCAGGGTAAGCATAATAAGCTTGTCCAGTGCAGGCCGGATCTGCTTGCTGAGTTCACTTCCCGAATCAAAGAAAGGACCGCTTCGGGCACATAGCAGCTCTCTGAATGCAGGCTCATCCACGTCAAAATGAATGCAATAATAGGTCATTCCCTGTGCAGAAGCTGCATAGCTCTCATGCTCCTCACCAGGAATGAGCAGCATCAAGTCGCCGGGCTGCTGAAGGTAAGGCTGCCCGTTTGCCTTCATACGCTGTGATCCGGATAGAACGAGGTTAACCTCGAAAAAGGGATGCGAATGAGCAGGGTAACTCCAATTGGAGTCTACAGTGCGGTAATGGGCGGCAAAGACACGGAATGTAGAATTCATATCCGGCAGCATAAATTCCGTGCGCTTGTGCTCGTCCTGACCAAGCTCTGCCGCCGGAAACTTGAGCCGATGTTTGGGCTGCTCGTTTTTGCGTTCGTTGCTATTGTTCATGCTGGATTCACCTTCTTAACCTTCTTTATAATTTGATTTTTATTTGCTCGATTTGGATAAATTGTGACTTCTTCTGGATATGGGTAAACGAGATAAACCTTGCTATGATTATAGCATACTACTAAAAATATACGGGGGATATCATGCTGAATAAGTTGGGTAAATGATAACTATAGAAACAACAGCATGGACCGTAATGAGAAGGAGCATAATCGATGGCTACAATCCAGAACCCGATCTTGACGGGATTTAACCCGGACCCAAGCATTTGCCGTGCCGGGGATGACTATTATATTGCCGTATCGACATTCGAGTGGTTTCCTGGTGTGGGAATCTACCATTCAAGAGATCTTAAGAACTGGAGACTTGTATCAAGACCGCTTAATCGCTTGAGTCAGCTGAATATGATGGGTAATCCCGACTCTGGAGGGATATGGGCACCTGCATTGTCCTATCATGACGACAAATTCTGGCTCATCTACACCGATGTCAAAGTGACAGAGGGGCAGTGGAAGGATTCCCATAACTACTTGGTAACCTGTGACACGATTGATGGAGAGTGGTCTGAGCCGATCTACCTGAACAGCTCCGGCTTTGACCCGTCGTTATTCCATGATGAGGATGGCAAGAAGTACCTGGTTAACATGGTATGGGATCAACGGGCCTCGAATCACCCTTTCTATGGTATCGCGCTTCAAGAATATGATCCTGAGCAGCAGAAGCTTATTGGCAAATCTGAGATTATTTTTAAGGGAACCGACATTAAGCTGACAGAAGCTCCGCATTTATACAAAATTGACGGTACTTACTTCCTGCTCACGGCAGAAGGCGGAACGAAGTATGATCACTGCTCGACACTTGCGCGTTCCAAAGACCTGCGTGGTCCTTATGAGGTGCATCCGGAGAACCCGCTTATATCTTCCTTTGCTCATCCGCGCAATCCTTTGCAGAAGGCAGGACATTCCTCGATCGTGCATACCCATACAGATGAATGGTTCCTGGTGCATCTGACCGGCAGACCACTCTCGAGAGAAGGACAACCGCTGCTTGATCCAAGAGGATACTGTCCGCTCGGCCGCGAAACGGCGATTCAGCGTCTCGAATGGAGAGATGGATGGCCTTACGTAGTCGGCGGCAACCAGCCTTCGCTTCAGATTGAAGGGCCGAATATGGAAGAGGTCATTTGGGGTCCGGACTTCCCGGAGAAGGACGATTTTGACAGCGAAGTGCTGAACCTGCATTTCCAAAGCCTGCGGATTCCGCTCGGAAGTGAGATTATGTCACTCACAGATCGTCCGGGACATTTAAGACTGTACGGCAAAGAGTCGTTCTCATCGAAGTTCACACAGGCATTTATCGCGAGACGCTGGCAGCACTTCCGGTTCACAGCAGAGACCAAGGTGGCATTTAATCCGACGACATTCCAGCAGTCTGCAGGACTCAGCAACTATTACAATACGCAGAACTGGACTTCCTGCCAGATCACATGGAACGAGGAGAAGGGAAGAATCCTCGAGCTCGTCGCTTGCGATAACTTCTCCTTCTCCCAGCCTTTGCAGGGGAATGAAATTGTCATTCCAGATGAGGTAGAATACGTATACCTCCGTGTAGATGTAAAATATGACGTTTATGAGTACTCCTATTCTTGGAATGGAGAGGACTGGACGACCATTCCGGTGCAATTCCAATCTCATAAGCTGTCTGATGATTACATTCAGGGCGGCGGCTTCTTCACAGGAGCGTTCGTCGGCATGCGCAGCCAGGATACGTCGGGACAGAGCCTGCCAGCTGATTTTGATTACTTTATCTATAAGAGCGAATCTATTTCATAATATCTTCAGTCATAAAAAAGCTCCGAACACCTCGCATGGGATGAACACCATGCGGAAGGGTTCGGAGCTTTTTTTAAAACTCACCGTTAACCTTTTACTGCTCCGGCCGCCATACCTTCCACGATCCGGTCGCTAAGGAACATATAGGCTATGAGGATGGGCAGAATGCTGATCATCAGCGTAGCGCCGATGGCTCCCCAATCTGTCGTGTATTGTCCAATAAAGTTCTGCACGCCTACCGTAAGCGTCTTGTAATGATCTGAACTGATAAAGGTGTTGACGAAGATGAACTCATTCCAGTTATAGATCATGTTAATAATGCCTGTCGTTGCAATAACCGAGCTTGTCATTGGCAGCACAATGCGGAAGAACATGCGGTTCACGCTGCAGCCGTCAATGATAGCAGCCTCTTCCACTTCCTTAGGCAGCGCATAATAGAAGCCTAACAGGATCATGATGGTGATCGGCATATTAAATGCAACATAGGAGAGCACCAGTGACAGCGGATGGTCGGTCAGACCCACCTTGTTGAACATGCTGAACAATGGAATGAGCGTAGAGTGAACGGGAATCATCATGGCAACCATGAACAGACCGAGCACTAGAGAGCTGCCTTTCCATTTCATCCGTGTAATGGCGAAGGTCACAAGGCTTCCAAGCACGACCGTGATGACCGTTGCCGCGACCGTTATCCAGACACTGTTGAAGAAATAGACATCGATATTACCTGAATTCCAGACCTTTGCGTAGTTCTCCCACTTCGGATTCTGCGGGAGGGATAGGGGAGGCAGGTTGAAGACCTCCTGATTATTTTTAAGCGAGAAGAGCAGCAGCCATAGCAGCGGGAACAGCTGAAATGCGGCCACGCCGATGAGAATAATGTACAGCAGCGCATAGCCGATTTTTCTCAGTATGCTGGACCCGGACTTTACGGTACCGCCGATCTGAGCAGATGTGTGCATCATGAAGGTTACCTCCTTATGAGTATTGAATCGTATCTTTCGTCGCTGTCAGCTTACGAATGATCCAGGTCACGACAAGACAGATAATGAGCAGGAAGAAGCCGATGGCACTGCCGTAGCCGAAGTCGTAGGATTTGAACGCCTCACTGTACATATAGGAGGCCATAACTTCACTAGAACCATTGGGTCCGCCGCCTGTCATGACGTAGATCAAATCGAAATATTTAAGGGAACCGACTAGAGAAAGCACGATGGTAACCTTGATCACTTCCATAATGAGCGGAAGCTTGATTCTTAGTGCAATTTGAATTCCGGTAGCACCGTCAATTTTGGCCGCTTCTTCAAGTGAAGTAGGGATATTCTTCAGTGCAGAGTAGTAGATCAAGATATAAAAACCTGCATACTGCCACAGGATCGGGATGAAGAGCGCAATCAGTACAAGTGAAGGCTCTGCCAGCCATGCAGGAGGGTTATCAATGCCTATAGAGGTTAAGAAGCTGTTAATGACACCGTTTGTTGGATGGTACATCCGAAGCCATAGCTGTGCAATTGCAACCGATGACAGGAGCATTGGCACAAGATAAATTTTGCGGAATAGATTGGCTCCTTTGATGCGTCCCGCCACGACCATCGCCACAGCCAAGTAGACAAGGAGACTCAGGCCGGAGAATATCGCAAGCAGCAGGGAGTGCCAGGCACTATCCCAAAACGTTTTATCTTGAAGCAGATTAGCATAATTATCGAATCCAATAAATTTCATGGCACCAATGCCGTTCCACTCATGCAGACCATAATAGCCGGTCAAGATGATCGGAATATATACAAGCGTTAAGATCAGCAGCAGGGCTGGAAGCACGTATAGGGCAATGATTTTCTTGTTAGACATCACTTTGTCCATAGGAATCAAACTCCTTTCCGTTATATAACGAGCTGACCCGGTACAGGACCGGGCCAGTTCACCTGTTATGTGATTATTCTAAGCTGTGTTTGGTTAGTTTCCGGAAATGGCTTTGTCATGCTCTTCCGCGAATACTTCAGGAGTCACGGCCTTGCCGAACAATGCCTGGATTTGATTCAGATGCGTCTCTGCAGCAGATGCCTGCATCTGCACATCGGCATACAAGGTGATGCTGGTTGCTTTGTTCATTTCATTGAACAGGTCGATATACAGCTGAGGAAGCTCAAGTGATGCTGTATCAACCTTGGTTGCAGGAATTACGCCTGCACCGGTTACGGATTGCTCACCCCATTGGGATACAAAGTATTCAACGAATTTCTTCGCTTCATCCTTGACCTCTGAATTCTCCGACACGAAGAGTCCAACCCCAGGGCCGCCAACCCAGCTGTCCACATTTCCTTTACCGCCTTCGGCTTCAGGGAACTTGAAGAATCCTACGCTGTCGCGGAACTCCTGCGGAATTTCTTCATTCGTTGTAAAATTAGGAAGCTCCCATGTGCTCATGATGTACATGGCTGCATTGCCGTTCAGGAACTCTGATTTGGCTTCTTCATTAGACAGGCCGTTAAAGCCTTTAATAAATGCATTGCTGTCTACAAGGGACTGTACTTCTGCCGCCGCTTTTGTCAGGCCTTCGTCTGTGAAGGAGCCTTCTCCATTAATGGCGCTGGCGAGTGCTTCTTGTCCGCCAAAGCGTTCAGCAAGGAACATATAAATCAGTGACCCCGTCCAGCGGTCCTTATTCCCCAGTGCAATCGGAGCTACTCCATTTTCGGTAAGGGTCGAAATGATTGCCTTTAGTTCTTCATAGGTTTGCGGAGTCTCGAGTCCATACTGCTCAAAGATCGCTTTGTTATAGAACACAGGTGTAATATTAAACTCCAGTGGAAGTCCGTACGTCTTGCCGTCAATGTTGAAGGCTTCGGTCGTTCCTTCTACGAACTTGCCGTTCAGCTCGCCGTCAAGCAGATCATCAATAGGGGTAAACAATCCGCCTTCGACGTAAGGTGTCATGAAGCCTGCTGCCCAAGTAATGCCGACATCGGGTAATTCATTGGAAGCAGAGAGGACCTTAAGCTTATTCTTGTATTGCTCGTTATCGAGAACCTCTGTCTTGATGGTGATATCCGGGTTCTCTGTCTGGTAGTCTTCTATGATTTGATTTACGATCTTGTTCTGTCCGGCAGACACGCCTTCCGGCCACAAGTGCATGAAATTAATCGTTGTTTTATCTCCGCTATCTGTTCCTTCTGCACTACCGCCGGATTCACTGTTTCCACAGCCTGCAAGTGCGATAGCACAGCAGAGAGTCACAGCCATGAATGACCACTTCTTTTTTGTCTTAAACACGTTTACATCCCCTTTGCTTTATGATCTAAGTCGGTTATTGAAACCGCTTTATTTGTCTCTATGTTGAATTGTAGCAAAGCTTTTGTAAGCGCATAACGTAACAGGTTTTGGGTTAAATACCACTTTTATTGGATCTTTTCCTCTGAACCCTCCAGCATGTGCTGTCTGTATCTCCCGGGGCTTACATTTTCGGCGGTTCGGAACACTTTCACAAAATATTTGGGGGTCTGGTATCCAACCATCTCCGATATTTCATTGATAGAGTGCCTGGTATTTAGCAGCAGCTCCTTGGCCCGCTGAAGCCTCTTGCGTGTCAGATAATCACTGAATGTAAGCCCGGTCTGTTCCTTGAATAAGGCGCTCAGGTAGCTTGTGTTCATGTGGAGCACCTCCGATAGATCGCGTAAGGAGACAGATTCATGCAAATGCTGCTCCAGATAATCAATCGCTTCCTGGACAGGGAGGCTGTACTGGCGCTCTTCCTGCGTGGTCGCCATCAGTTTCGGATCGACGAGCTTCTTCATCTTCTTAATCTGGTTCTGATCCTCATAACGCTGAAGAGCAAGCTCTGCAGCAGAAACCAGCTTCTTCTTGTCAATCGGCTTGAGCAAATATTCCACCACACCATATTTCAGCGCTCGCTGTGCATAATCGAATTCAGCATGACCTGAGATGACAATGACAACGGGTGGAACAGGGGAGTCATGAATCTGCTCAATCAGATCAAGTCCGCTGATCTCGGGCATGCGAATATCCGTAATGACGAGATGCGCGTTATTGATCTTAAGCCGCTCGAGGGCTTCCACCGCACTGGCCGAGGTCTCAATCTCATGCTGCCCGGAAGACCAGGATTCCAGTGTTTTGCGAATCCCTTCTCTCGTTCTGGGCTCATCATCCACGATAAGTATCTTTTTCATGATAAAAAGTACCTCCTGGTTCATTGGGTATCGTCATTGTAACAACCGTGCCTATGCCTAAATCGCTGGCAATGTGAAGTCCGCTTCCTTCCCGGTTGTAGCTGAGCTTTAGTCTCCTGTAGATGTTGGCAATGCCGATGCCCGTTCCCTTAGAGGAAGCGGAATGCCCCCCCTCCATAGCCGTGTACAGGGAGCGAAGCTTCGCTTCGCTCATGCCGGGGCCGCTGTCCTTGATCATGACATCGATATAACCCGCACGGTCGGAGGGAGCAACGAGAACTTCAATGCTTCCCGCACCGACTTGCTGTTCCAGTCCGTGAAGAATGGCATTCTCCACGAGCGGCTGGATCAGCAGCTTGGGGATCGGCACAGATCTCATGGATTCGTCACAAGTGATCCTCCAGGAGAGTCTGTCTCCCATGCGGATATCCATAATCGTTAGATAACGTTCTACATGGCTGAGCTCATCATCAATCGTTACCCACTCGTCATCATCGCCCCGGCTGATGACATACCGGAACAGACCGGACATCGCAATGACGACCTCGCCAAGCTCTTCTTCTCCTTTTTCATCGAGAGCCCAGTACAGTGCCTCCAGCGTGTTAAACAGGAAGTGTGGATTAATCTGCGATTGCAGCGCTTTGAGCTCCGTGCGGCTCTGCAGGATCTCCTTCTGATATACGACCTCAACAAGCTCATTCATTCGGTCCGCCATCTGATTGTATGTGTTGCTTAGCTCTTGAATTTCAAGCGTAGCGGAAGTGACCTTACTAGGTTTGAGCGTGCCGAACTTAGAGGTCCTCATCACCTTAATCATATTCAGAATGGGCTGTGTAATCATCGTCGACAGGAAGAAGGAGAGGATGACGAACAGCAAAGCCCCGCCGATCACGGAAACTATCATAACGGTGAGTAGCAGGCTGATCCCCTCTGCCTGATAATCGGCAGGAGACAAGATGACGAGATTCCAGCCGGTCTTCTCGGATTGCCGCTCAACCGTGATATAAGGCTCACCATCCAGCTCTACAGAGGACTGCAGCTCCCGAAGATGGATATCAGGACTCACCCCTGGCATAGCTGCGAGGGAGATCGGCTTCCCTTCATGATCAAACAAATTCAGGAATTCAAGCTTCCCGGAGTCATTGTCTGTGAGCTGGAAGAAGCTCTTATCAATACGAACAACGACATATCCTGCCGCCTGGTAGGATTGATTAATAATTCGTATATTTCGAATGGCAACAACGCTGGCCGGATCTCTGGCATCAATGCCAAACCACACAAGCCGGCCTTCAGCCTCATCCGTCCTCGTAATCCATCCCGCAGGCACACGATCATCAAGCTCCGCATCATCAAGCGGAAGCATTCTGCGATAATCGGCAGTATATATTTCAATAGAACGAATCGATGTGGCATACGCCTCAAGCTTGCGAACCTCCTCCTGCAGCTGCTGCCGCTGTGAGAAGCTGATGTGCTGCCCTGCGGCCTCAAGTGCCAGATCACGCTGAACAGTGGCATCGGTTGCCACCTGGGATGTCCAGTTCTCAATCTGATTCAGAAGGACATCCAGCTTGCCGGATGCCTGAACAGCGGTCTGCTGAATATGGCTCTCTGCGTTGCTGCGGAGGAGTACAGATATTTGGTTGTATACGATAAGTGCGATGGAGCCGAGAACGAGCAGCATAACGATCAAAGAACCTATAAATATTTGGCTGCGAAGTGTATTAAAGTAACGGGAGCCCAGCATATAATCCACGTTTCCTTTCATTTTTTGAAAGTGCTTACATTTTTGAAGGCGACAAAATGGAATAAGATCAGACGGAAGTGAGCGGAGCATGTGTTACGGTCCATTCCTTCAGCTGTTTCTTGTGCCAATATGCTGCATGCTCTCAAATTTTAATTCTTTCCTGCGTTTACGACAATAGTTCAAATAATGGCTGCATGAAAAGGGGAATTACGAGAACGAAATGGACAAAGAGATGTAGAAGATCATTTCAGCATGAAGCTGAAAAAACCCCTGAATCCTCAGGGGCAGGCTGATATGTAAGATGCATGACTTGTTTCTACTTGGGTCTCAAATGCCATAGAAGCGTTTGGTATTGTTATAAAATAAATCAAATGCTGCCTGCAGCTTCATTCCTGTAACATCACACCAAGCGCGGATTACGTCCTTGACCATGCGGGGATGTGTTTTATGCGCAGCAAAAGGGCCTTCAAAAGGCCATGGGCCGTCAGTCTCTGCCATAATCTGTTCGTGAGGATAGATGCTGGCAAGATCCTGAATTTCTTTTTCATATACGATGTCTGGTGTAAAAGAGATGAAATATCCGTTCTTCGCCATGCGCATGACTGTGTGCTCTGCACCCTTGAACCAGTGGAAATGCGCTTTGGCATAGCGATGAGACTCCAAGAGCTCGACGGCAATGTCTGCATCCTCATAAACTGCATGCAGAATGATCGGCTTATCGTGCTTCTTGGCGAACCCGATGAACTTGTCCAGCATATCGATGTAAGGCTGCATCTCCAGAGACTTACCATCGGCTTCGGCTTCCAATCTCGTGTAGTAGGGCAGGCCGACTTCACCTACGGCGATCATGTGGTTCAGATGCTCTTCCATCCACTCAAATAATGCTGTTAGCTCCGACTCAGAAGGGACGGGCTGCTCAGGATGATATCCATACGCAGGATAGATCACTGAAGGAGAGGAGGCCGCTAATTTCTCCGTTCTCTGGCAGGAGACAAGATGGGTGGATACAGCAATTACAGCCTCCACTTGATGCTGTGCGAACGACAGACGCAAGGGCTGCTTCTCGTCTTCATACTGGTCCAGGTGAATATGCGAGTCAATGACAGGCGCTAAATCCTCTTCAGACTGCTGCATTACTTTATCACCTCCTAGCTTGATTTACTTCGTGTTCGGATAAGAGCCGGCAGTCACCGGCTGTTTACGTCTTTCCTCCCGCATCCATTCAGATATTTCACGCTTCAAGCGGAGGAATTGGGGGTCCTCTGTCAACGCTTCCTGTCTTGGACGGACGAATGGAACCTTCACCTCATGGAGTACGTTTGCCGGGCGATTTGAAAATACATAGATCCGATCTGAGAGCAGAAGCGCTTCTTCAATATTATGCGTAATGAATAGCACCGAACGCTTCGATTGCTCCCATATTCCGAGCAGCCACTCCTGCATCTCGCTTCTCGTCAGTGCATCCAGCGCACTGAACGGCTCATCGAGCAGCATAAGCTCCTGTGGACTTAAAAGCGCGCGTAAAAAGGCAGCCCGCTGCTGCATTCCACCTGACAGCTTGTGCGGATACATATCTTCAAAGCCGCTCAGACCAGCCTTAGTAATCCATTGCTGCGTGGTAATGTCGTCATCTGCTCCTTGTCTGCTGCGGAATTTAGCAGGGGCAACCTCGCTGCCGAGCTTGATGTTATCCGCGATGGTCCGCCATGGGAGCAGGGCTGGCTGCTGTGGCATATAGCTGATATTGCCACGAGTTCCTGTTACCACTTCTCCATCCAGGCGTATTGTTCCTGCATCGGGCTGTAGAAGTCCGCCAATGATTTGAAATAAAGAGCTCTTTCCACTGCCCGAGGGTCCGATAATCGAGACGAATTCACCCTGGCCGACCGTAAGTGATATGTGATCAAGGACATGAAGCTGCTGCTTTCTCTGACGAAATGATAAGCGGATGTCTGACACTTCTAATAAAGGATGCATTAGGATATCCTCCTTTCGTAATTGGATCAAGATTCATCGACTCAAACCGTCTTATGAACCCGATTTTCTATGATCATCTGTCTTATAGCGGACGAGTGCTCTCTCCAGCATAGCGATGATGGCGAAGAGGAGCAGGCTCAAGAGAACGATGATAGCCATGGCGACGAATACCCGATCTGTCCGATAGGCCGATTTTTGCAGCATCATATAATAGCCGATGCCCTTGTCTGTCCCGATCCATTCGGCGATGACTGCACCCATGACGCTGTAGGTGGCTGCGATCTTGAGACCTGAGAAGATGGACGGGAGCGCGTGAGGCACCTCCAGCTTGCGGAAGATTTGCCCCTTGCTGGCCCCGGCCATTCTCATGTAGCTCAGCATCGCGCGGTCCGTTTGCATCAGTCCGTCCATAGCAGATACTGCGATCGGAAAGAAGCAGACCAGTGTAATAACGATGATCTTGGGCAGCAGACCGAATCCGAACCAGATCATCAGAAGCGGTGCGAGTGCAATCGTAGGTATATTCTGGCTAAGAATGAGCAATGGATACAGGGCCGTTTTCATAAATGGAACCAGATGCAGCACCATGGCTGTCAGAAGACCAATGGCAGCACCAATGCCGAAGCCGAGCAGGGTGAGCTGTACAGTCGCCCAAGTATGTTCAGTAAGACTTGCAGCCTGTGCAGCTGCTTCACGGGTAATATCAACAGGACTTGGCAGAATCCACTTCTCAATGTGAAAAAGCGGCACGGCTATTTGCCATACCGCCAAAAAGAGAATGACCGCCGCGACAGGCGGCAGCACACTTCTTACAACACGCTTCATGATGGATACTTCTCCGTTAGTCCTTCCATGCTGATTCCGCTTGGGTAATGGGCAATCTTGATTTGTGAAATAATGCTCGGGCTGCCAGCCTCAACGAGTACCTCATGAACTCTCTGCACAATTTGGAGCAGCTCAGGAAGCTCGCCCTCCAGCGTCGTTTCAAGGGGATGGACCTGATATTTCACCCCGGATTGCTGTATCACTTCAATGGCACGGTCTACATAAGGGATCGAATCTTCTCCATTCGGTGTCTTCGGAATGACTTGAATACTTAGCAATGTTTGAGCCATATGGGTCACCAACGCTTTCTTCAGTAATTATTGTTGTGGCAGAAATTCATTCGTAAAAGCTTTCTCGACATCCAGTGGCTGGTCCAGCAGCTCGTGCTCAACCATCCAGTCGGAATAGTTCTGCCATACCTCTGCTTTTTGCTCGCCCCAGCGAGCGGCATCATCCTGATATTTCGGACTGAGCCATTTCTGACTCTCAAGCACAAGCTCTTTATCGAGGTCAGGCACGGCCTCGCTGAGTATCGCCGCGGCTTCCTCCGGATGATCAATCGTATATTCATAGCCTTTGGTCGTTGCGCGCATGAAGGCTTTGACCAGCTCCGGATCCTCGTCAATGGTTGCCTCATTCGTAATAAGTACAGGTGTATAGTAATCCAGCTTCTCGGAATAGTCTTTAACGTAGAACATATCGATCGGTTCCCCGCGAAGCTCGGCTTCAATACCCGTCCAGGCGTAGAAGATCCAGGCAAAATCGATGTCTCGCTTCGTTGCGGTGAAGAAATCTGCATCCCCCATGTTTATATTGTTCACTTTGCTTACATCCGCACCTTCGAGACCCATAATTGTATCAAGAACCGCTGAGTCAATTGGGTTGCCCCATCCTCCATAGGTTTTACCCTCGAAGTCCTTCGGAGATTCAATATTACGGTCAGCAGGAGCTGCAAAGCCGGAAGTATTATGCTGAATGACAGCAGCAATGGATACGATCGGCACGCCTTGTGTCCGTGCTTGGGTGACCCCTTCCTGATAGCTTACGCCAAAAGGCACCTCTCCGGAAGCGACCATCGTATCTGCACCGGCCTGGCCGGGCTGAATAATCTCGACATTCAGACCTTCTTCCTCGTAGAAGCCTTGACTTACTGCAGCATATAAGCCGGTATGATTCGTATTTGGCGTCCAGTCCAGGACGACCTTGATGTCGCGGAGGCTATCGCTCGCTGCCGGCTCCTCCGCGTCTGCACCAGATTCCTCATTCGATGTGCCGCTATTGCCGCAGGCAGTGATGATCATCATGAGTACCGCCAGTAACAACATTCCTAATTTTTTGTACACGTTTCTCTCTCCTTTTCAATTACCCCTATTCTTGACGAAATTTCCATAATAACTCCTATAATTTCAATTGAGGCTTCCTTGACAGCCATACTGATAAGGGAGATCGGATAGAGTGCAATGGCATTCTTGCGACCATAATAAAAAAAGCGTCCCGGATAAGGGACGCATGCAGACGTAAGGGCTAAGGGCTGTCAGTAAAATAGAACAGCACACTCGAATTCTCTCCATTCCTACGCTGGCATTACCCAGATCAGGTTTAAAGGGTACGTATCTAACACGCTTTCACGGATACTATCTCAGCCGGCTAACCCAGCACCCCTTGAGGTTGAATATGAAGTTTAGGACATTTCAGAAGCTAATTATAGCCCTCCTTGGCTGGAAAGTACAGCATAATCAAGAATAAAATCATTGTCATATGGAAATGTCTAAATTATAATACCTTTAATTGAAAACGTGAAAAAATGCCTGTGAAGAGCATCCAACTCGGAGGTATTCTCGCCAAGGGAAGGCACTAGCCTTCCCCTAAGTTAATCGGCACCGCCCGTTATCGCGGAACCAAAGTGATTGAAGTGGAACCTAATGCTGACCGCATGAGGTCTGCTTCAATAAATTGGGTGGCACCGCGAGCATAGAGCGCTCCTCGTCCCAACGGATGAGGGCGCTCTATGTTTTTTTAGCTTGACCAAATTAACTTAGGGGTGACGACAATGCTGGATATGAAATGGATAAGGGACCATGCTGTACAGGTTCAGGAAGCAGCGGATTGGAAGAAGATAGACGTATCTATAGACGAGCTGCTGACATGTGATGATGTACGTCGAGAGCTGATTACGGAAGTGGAGAAGCTCCGGCAACAGCGAAATATGGATTCGGAGAGAATAGGACAGCTGATGAGAGAGGGGAATCGGGAGGAGGCAGCAGCGGCCCGTGAAGAAGTGCGGCAGTTGAATGGGCAGATTGAAAAAGCAGAAGCAAGGCTAGCCGAAGTGACGGAACGTTATAATGCGCTGCGGCTGCTCGTCCCGAATATGGTATCTCCTGACACGCCTAGAGGACAGAGCGATAAGGATAATGTCATTGTAAGACAGGTCGGAGAGGTCAGTGATCCTCTGTTCCCGATCAAGGACCATATGGAACTTGGAGAGCTCCATGAGCTCATTGATGCTCCACGTGGCGTCAAGGTTGGCGGCTCGCGCAGCTACTATTTAAAGGGAGACGGAGTCCTGCTGCATCGTGCCGTTCAGCAGCTTGCGCTGGATATCGTGATGAAGCACGGCTTCGTGCCGATGGAGGTGCCGATCATGGTCCGGGAAGAGGCGCTGGAGAACACAGGATTTTTTCCAACTGGTCGAGACCAGACTTATGAGCTTGCAGGAGAGGACAAATTCCTGATCGGTACTTCAGAGGTTCCGCTCATCTCGTATTATGCAGGGGAAGTCATTGATGTGGCAGCACCCGTTCGGCTAGCGGCCGTATCGACAAGCTTCCGGAGCGAAGTAGGCTCTGCAGGACGTGATGTGCGCGGGCTCTATCGGGTGCACCAGTTTGCCAAAGTAGAGATGGTCGTACTAACAGAGGCTGATCCGGAGGTGTCGGAGCAGGTGCTCCAGGAAATAACGGGCTACGCAGAAGAGCTGCTTCAGGCGCTGGAGCTTCCATACCAGGTCGTGGCAGTGTGCACAGGCGATATGTCGCAAAAGACATATAAACAGTACGATATTGAAACCTGGATGCCTAGCCGGGGCAGCTATGGGGAGACGCATTCCTCGTCGAACCTGCATGATTTTCAGGCACGCCGCTCTAATATCCGCTATCGGGATAACGAAGGTCATCTGAGGTATTGCCATACATTGAACAACACGGCCGTGGCCTCGCCAAGAATCCTGATTCCACTTCTCGAGAATCACCAGCAGGAGGATGGCAGCATTTATATACCGAAGGCGCTCCGTCCTTACATGGGAAATCGAGAGAGACTCCTTCCTGTTCAGTAGATTTTACTTATATAATCCATGGGTTCAACTTTCAGGAGCAGGGTACACTAATAATAGAGTGTATTTTTGAAAGGAGACCTGAAGTGCGATGAATAAAACAGATCTGGAACAACATATTATACAAGCTATTGAGGACAATCCGTATTGCTCGCTTGCAACGGTGGAGGGCGGTAAGCCGAAAGCGAGATATATGGCTGTCTATAATGACGGTCTGAGCATTTATATGGCGACCAACCGTTGTACCCACAAAGTAGAGGAGCTGGAGGATAATCCGAATGTCAGCCTGCTGCTCGGCTACGAATCAGGCGGAACGAAGGACCTGCTCGAGATCGAAGGTACAGCAGAAGTGAGCCGTAATGGTGAACTCCGTAAGCAGCTGTGGAATAACAATATGGAAAAATGGTTCACAGGACCTGATGATCCCAATTACGTCATCCTGGATATCACGCCTAAACGGATTGAGTATACGGGCAAGGGTCAGGAATTGCAGGTATGGGAAGCGTAATCTGGTGGGTCGTATGATCAGCGATCATTAAGCAGCAGAGGACCATATGAGTATTGATGGAAGAGCAAGGGAGGCGGTATGGAGCTTCTCTTGCTTTTCTTTTTGTTTGATGATGACTCAGGATGGATAGGGGTACAGGGACAAAATACATAAATAACCGACATCGTAATGTCAAATTACATTACTTACTCATTGTAGGATAAAGTCATTTTTGTGTGTATTTAATAAAAATAAGTATAAATATTGTGCACTGATCAAAAACTTCTCTCTTTAACACATCTAATTATTGGTATAAAATATCATTTAGCAGTTTATTTCTTCCAGTCGTCAGGCTTGATGACAGCAACTGTGGCAAGGTTAAAGAAGGACCTAATACAGGAGGGGTACATTTGAAGAAGAGAAATACATTATTGGCAGGGATGACAACGGCAGCCCTGTTGTTTCAGCTCTTTGCCATTCCAGGACAACCGGTCTCCGCAGAGGAAGCCGCGAAGGTTAAGCTTCGTATTCTCGAAACGACAGATATTCATGCCAACTTGATAGACTATGATTACTATACGGATAAAGCCATTGAGACCTATGGTCTGGCAAGAACGGCAACGCTGATCAAGCAAGCACGCAGTGAAGCGAAGAACAGCATGCTGTTTGATAATGGGGATCTCATTCAAGGCACGCCGCTGGGTGATTATGTAGCCAAGGTTAAGCCGCTGAAGGGGGAAGAGGTCCATCCGGTCTATAAAGCAATGAATCTGCTTGATTATGATGCGGCAACTCCTGGAAATCATGAGTTCAACTATGGACTGGAGTTTTTTGATCAGGTGCTAAAAGGGGCAGACTTCCCTTATGTGAATGCTAACATCTACAAGGATGACGGCGATAAGGATGAGAGCAATGATGTGAATTATTATAAACCGTATGAGATTATTGAGAAGAAAGTAACGGATGAGTCAGGTAAGGAGCACACGCTTAAGGTCGGGGTCATCGGTCTTGTTACTCCTCAAATTATGCAATGGGACAGCGCATACCTAACAGGCAAAGTCATCACCAAGGACATTGTCAAAACAGCTGAGAAGTTCATCCCCGAGATTGAGGAGGCAGGGGCTGATCTGATCGTAGCTTTGGCACATACGGGCTATGATGAGAATCCACCAGCAGATATGGCGGAGAACGCTGTGCTTCCGCTAAGTGAGGTCGAAGGCATCGACGCGATTCTGTTCGGACATGCCCATAAGATATTCCCTAGTGCTGCTTTTGAAGGAATGAAGGGCGTTGATCTGGAGAAAGGCACGATTAATGGTGTTGCAGCCGTTGAGCCGGGAGCTTGGGGAGATAATCTTGGAGTCATTGATCTGGAGCTTACGCAGGTGAATGGAGAATGGGAGGTAGTCAATTCGGCAGCTGTATCCCGTCCAATCTACGATTCAGCCAATGCTAAATCGCTTGCAGCATTAGAAAAAGAAATAGCGGCCGCGGTACAAGCGGAACACGAAGCAACTGTGGAATACGTGCGAGGTCCGGTAGGGGAAACGACCGCGCCGATCACGAGTTATTTTGCGCTGGTACAGGATGATCCATCCATTCAAATCGTAACCAATGCACAGAAATGGTATGTTGAGAACAAGCTAAAAGGCACAGAGTATGAGGGAATTCCAGTTCTGTCCGCAGGAGCTCCATTTAAGGCAGGCGGACGCATGGGCCCGGACTATTACACAGATATTCCGGCAGGTACAATCGCAATTAAGAATGTCGCTGACCTATATGTATACCCTAATACCGTTCATGCAGTTGAGCTGACTGGAGCAGAAGTGAAGGAATGGCTGGAATGGTCCGCAGGACAGTTCAATACCATTGATCCATCTAAGAGTGGTGAGCAGGAACTCGTGAATGTTGACTTCCCGACATACAATTATGATGTCATTGATGGTGTAACCTACGAGATTGATGTGACCGAGCCAGCGAAATATGACAGCAAAGGCAACGTCGTGAGTGCCTCTTCAAACCGGATCAAGAACCTGAAATACGAAGGCAAAGCGATCGATCCTGAGCAAAAATTTATTGTAGCGACAAATAACTATCGTGCAGGCTCCAGCAAGTTGGCAAATCCGGACGGTAAGCGTATTATTATGGCTGCTCCAGATGAGAGCCGTCAAGTCATTATTGACTATATTGCACAGAACAAGACGATTAACCCGTCTGCTGATGGAAACTGGTCATTCGCCAAGGTATCCGGTACGCCGGAAATTATCTTCAATACCTCTCCTGCAGCCAGCAGCATAGTTACTGCCGATGCGGAGCTAAGCGGCGCAATGACTTATCTTGGTGACAATAAGGATGGCTTCGGCAAGTATTCCCTAGATTTATCCGGCGGTACAGACACGGCTGCACCAGAAGCTCAAGAGCCGGAAGCGGAAGAGACGCCGGCGGAACCAAAACCGACAACTCCAGCACCGAAGCCGGAGCCTAAGCCTGTGAAACCGGAAGCGGGCAAGGAACGGGTGTATGTCATCAAGAAAGGGGACAACCTGTACCGAATTGGTCTGAAATATGGCGTTGATTGGAATGCAATCGCCAAGGCAAATAAAATAAGCAATGTGCATAAGCTGCAAATAGGACAAAAAATTATTATCCCTGCATCGTAAGATGCAGAAATGAAACTAAGGAAACGTACCCGCAGGAGCCAGGAGCTGGCCAGCGGGTACGTTTTCTTGTGTGTGGGAGGATTTCTATTGAGGAAGAGCAGTACTTGAACGTAGATGTGTTGATCTCTGTTCAGATGCGTCGATCGGCACACTTAGACATTGAACTAGACAATGGTGGTTACGTAGATGCCAAGCGGCGTGCTTGCACTGCCTGCCGTCATGTATTTGAAGCTGTAGGAGCTCTCACCCGGCGGAACCGTAATATCCGCGATCGGGCTGAGCTGGGTGTTGTTACGCAGCAGCGGAATTCCATAGGTCTTGCCATCAATCAGGGCAGCTCCAGCAAAGGCCCCGCCTCGAGGATTGACACGTATACGTACGGACGCTTCACTGTCCGTCTCATTCAGAATGGGAATGGTCACCTGATAGACAGCACCAAATTGTCCGCGATTCGTCAGTGAGTTCGGCAATGTACTGTTCTCGGCGGTAAACAGCAGGTCAGCGGGCGCTTCTCCCGTGAGCTTGGTTCCTGCACATGTGCGGTAGTTCGCACTTTGTCCTATCCGGTATACAGGGGTAACGGCATCTGTTTCAGAGAATGTCCAGCTGCCGCGAGGATGTGCTTGAGGCGCTGGGCGGGGAGGTACAGGCTCTGTCGTAATTTCACGCAGATCCTTGTCCAGCAGTTTGGATGCGACGGTACGAATCTCATAATCCTGACTTCCCTTTCCATCCGCATGCTCCACTGTGAACTCATAGATAAATCCCGCGAGTACATCCTCCTCTACAATAAATTCCTCGATAAGTGCAACCCCAGTCCCAAATTTGTTATGATCAACGGGCTTGATCCGGTCAAGTGTTCCGCCAAGGCAGGATTTAGCAATGCATTGCCCAACATCTATAATCCAGCTGACCGTAGACGGTCCGAGGACTAGATCTCTCTCAATATGACGTACTTCAATCCGTTCCTTGTCTTTATTCTCAATCGTAACACCCAGCTTAACGGGAGCACCCGTGCGATTGTAGTGCCATCCAAATATACGATGCTTCATGGAACGTTTTGATGTTTGGACAACATCATGCCACAGTGTTCCGTACTCAACCGGGAAGCTCTCGGCAGTCAGAGTTTCGGGGTTATCGCTCACCATTAAACGTCGTTCGTCTCCTCTTGAAGCCGAAGCGATATCGATGTTGATGTTCCCCGGTACAGTTAAAGTTTCTACAGGCAGATTGGTTTGTTTGCAGCTCATTATGTTCATCCTCCTACAATGTTTTTTTGTTGTTCCTTGAAACAATTTCATAGTACCTTTTGCAATGAGCTATGAATTTGTTTTCACTTATAAAGGAGTTTTAACCGTTCTTTTTACAACCTATTACACAAAAAAAGTTTTAAAACATTTTTCTACATCGAGGATATGGCGAAAATTCAAGAAAGAACAGCCAAGCAGCTGTACACTCAAGCGGTAGGAGATTAGAACTCTATTTTTGGGACTTGGAAGAAAGAGGGGGATCGATTATAATGTGCATAAAAATAAGAACACATGTTCTTGTTTTTCTAAATCGAAAGGTGGTATGAATATGGTTCAGACCGTTCAGTATTATCAACAGGAGCTTAAACGTATCGCTTGGCGTCTTGGTTATCGGGCCCGCTCGGAGCGCCGCAGGGAGATACCTATCATGCTGGAGCATGTGCATTTGTCTGCAAGCTCTCCTGAGCAGGAAGTCGACTCGAAGCTGTACGTTGAATATCTGCTGGGGCTGATTCCCTCCGAGACAGGCAAGCGAGTGGTCCGGTTGTTCTATATAGAAGGTCACAGTGAAGCAGAAATATCCAAACGAATGAATATAAGCCAGCAGGCGGTGAACAAATGGAAAAGAAAATCGATCCAGAGCATATCCCAGAGAATGAGTTCCTAAGGCTCGTGGCAGGAGTTAAGCAAGGAGATGAAGAGAGTATGGCCCGCATTATCGAGATGTTCGAAGAAGATATGCGGCTCTTAAGCCGGTATATTCCGATGCCCAAGGAGGATGCGCTGCAAAGTATGAAGCTCGAATTAATTGAGCTGATCAGAAACAGCACCCAGTATGAAGAGGAGCGTAACGAGAAGAAAGGCTCGGAAGAGAAGGAGTAGAGGAGGAAGTTTAGTCATTATGGTAGTTATTTGTTGCACGAATTACCCGCTGCCCGGGAGGACTGCGGGTACACTATTTTTTGTGCTACTATTAGTAAAATAGTGCAAATAAAGTTGTTTGCTCATATGTCGCTATTTCAATATTAATAATAAGTTGTTAACGTTATGCAAACGTTTGAACCGAAGCCGATTCTTTGGGTAGGGCTTCATTTGTTTCGCAAATTTCAACACATCATTATGTGGTTCTCATCACATTGTGCATGGAGGATTGTCTAACCATTAATCGGTGTGGAATGATGTGGCGCTTGCAGAACAGCGACTTGTCATCTCCTTGAATCGCCTGGATGAGTGCCTGTGATGCCACATATCCAAGATGGTATATCCCGATGTCTACACTGCTCAGTGGAGGGCTGTACAGCTCGGAGACTGCATTATTGTTAAAGCTGACAATACATAAGTCCTCAGGGACCTTATAGCCTAATTCATTTAACCCGCGAAGAACACCGAAGCTCACCACATCATCAATGACGACAAGGGCGGTTGGGCGTTCGGGAAGCGTCATGAAAAATGACATTGCTCGATACCCGCTCTCCTGCAGGAAATCATCTTCGACAATCCATTCTGATTTGGTAGAGAGTCCCGCTTCATGCATGGCTTTCTTATAGCCCTTCATCCGGTCTTTGGATACAATGAGGTTCTTTGGACCGCTGACAAAGCCTATTCGTTCATGGCCGAAGGATATGAGATGACGGGTTGCATCATAGGCGGCCTGTACATTGTCCGTATCGACTGATAATACATCCTGATACTGTTCATTACGTCCCACAAGTACAAATGGAAAGTCCAGATTATGCAAATATTCTACAACGGGATCATTTTGCCTGGAGTGAAGTAGTACCGCACCGTCAATTCGTCCGCCATGGACCAGTCTTCCAACAGCTTCGACTTCCTCCTGCTCATTGGCTCCCGAGCTGATCACAATATCGTAGCCTGACTTGTTGGCCTGGGATACAATTCCACGAATAAGCTCCATAAAGAAGGTGTTAAGGAACAGCTCTTCTGCCGGTTTGGGTAATATGACACCAATACTTTTGGTTGTTTTGGATACGAGGCTTTTTGCCATCATGTTCGGATGATAACCCAGCTCCGTCATGATCGTACGAACCTTACTGGCTGTCTTCTGGCTGATTCTCGGGTGCCCAGACAGGACACGTGATACCGTGGATGGTGATACCCCTGCCATCTTTGCCACGTCTTTGATCGTTACCGCCATTTATTTCACCTCCTCCATGGAACCGTTTGCGTTTTACCGATTATGTTAATCCATGAATTGCATGTTTGTAAATGAGATTTTTTTGCCCGCTGTGGAGATCATCATCAAAATTAAGTCGATTTAATACATACCCCGTAATAAATCCTAGAAACTCACACCATATATTTACCCCTGATCAAGGCATAATAAAAATTTTTGGTATAAAATACCTAGGTTTTACAAGTATAAATAGTAATAAATCAAGTAAATAGAAGTATAGAAACGGATAATGAAGATAACAAGGTGAAAGTATGAATAAAATGAGTAAATTTGGCTGAAAACGACATGTGCAAACGTTTTAACAAATTTGAATTCTCGGTTATGATTAGCTTGCTGATAAAGCGCTTACTTAACCTGAAACTTATCAATAACCTCTGAAATTTGAGTCAAGTGCCTATTGAAAGAGGAAAATGCTTACGATTGGGACAAACGTTTGCACAATTTCTAGATTAACAAAAACGCAAACATTTGTATGAAATCCAAAATTCTGAACAGGGGCTTGATCGGGTTAAGCGCATGCAGAACAAAAAGGGGAAGGGATGATTTACACATGAAAAAAGGTAAAAAATTTAGCTTTATGACACTCTCGCTTGCCATGACGGTCTTTTTGGCTGCATGCGGCACCGGTAACAATGCACCGGCCGAAACTGAACCAGCACCTGGGGCAGAGACACCACCTGCTGAAGTAGAGGAGCTGCTTCCTGAAGAAGGCGCTGAGCTTACCGTATGGGATGGCGGCGATCAAAAAGCATTTATTGAAGAAGTGGCGAAAGCATTTGAAGAGAAGCATGGAGTCAAAGTCACCTTCACTGAGCTTGGAGCTGACAAGGCAATGAGCCAGATGGTAACGGACGGACCTGCTGGTGTAGGCGCTGACGTATTCGCAGGCGTACATGATCAGATTGGTCAAGGGGTTACTGCAGGGGTTATTATGCCAAATGACTGGTTTGAAGAAGAGACCAAAGCGAGAAACAGCGAAGTGGCTGTTAATGCTCTGACATATGACGGAATTTTATATGGTTATCCAAAATCGGTTGAAACAACGGCTGTATTCTACAACAAAGATCTGATTGATGCTGTTCCTGCTGACTGGGATGGTGTGAAGGAGTTTGCAAGCACTTTTAATGATACGAAGAGCAATAAATTCGCAATTATGTGGGATGTAGGTAATGGTTATAACGCGTTCCCGTTCTTTGGCGGATATGGTTCTTATGTATTTGGAAGTGATGGTACAGATCCTACAGATATCGGCTTGAACAATGAGCAAGGAATTGAAGCAGCGACTTTCCTGCAAAGTCTGAAAGAAATCCTGCCGCTTAATTCCTCCAACATTAATGGTGACATCCGTAAATCCTTGTTCACGGAAGGCAAGCTGGCGATGAACGTATCAGGTCCTTGGGATGTGGGTTCTCTGAAGGAAGGTGTAGCTAATCTCGGAGTTGGCGTATATCCTAACCTGCCTAATGGTGAGCCGATGAAGCCGTTCTCTGGCGTGAAGAGCTATTTTGTAAATGCAAATACGAAGTACCCGAATGCGGCTAAACTGTTCGCTGACTATATTACAAATGCTGAGAACCAAACGAAGAACTTTGAAATGACAGGTGCGCTTCCTGCAAATACTGAAGCTGCAGCAAGTGAAGCGGTGAAGAGCGATGAGATTGCGTCTGCCTTCCTTACACAATTCGAGAATTCCATTCCTATGCCTTCCATTCCGGCTATGGCACAATTCTGGTCCCCAATGGAAGCAGCTCTGTCCGAGCTGTGGAATAACAACAAAGATCCTAAAGCAGCGATGGACAGCATGGTAGAACAAATGAAGAGCAACATTCAAACAGGTTCTTAATACGTAGATTAATATGTAGAAAAAGAAAAGAGGCCATCGCGTGAGACTTCAGTAACATGAGTTTCTCGCGGTGGCTCCATACCATCTATCGGAAGGAAGGGCTGGGACCATACATGAGTAGAGGACAATCACCGGCAATGATGTCAACCGGGAAGCCGCAGTCGGCTTCGGGGAGCCATGCCCGCACAGGCGCTATTTTATCAGCAGTATTCATGGGGCTTGGGCAATGGTATCACAGACAATGGGTAAAAGGCGCAATCTTTTTTCTAGTCGAAGTCATTAGTTTATATTTGATCATTACACAGCTGGGGGCCAATTTATGGGGGCTCGTAACACTTGGAGATTCACCTGCCAGAATGGAGAAGGTAGGACGACTATATCAAAATGTGCCGGGCGATCATTCCATATTCATGATGATATATGGGCTTGTGGCATTGATATACTTCGTGCTTCTTATTGCTTTTTACATTGGAAATATTAAGGATGCTCATCGTATCGGACAGCTCCGTGATCAAGGGAAGCAGGCACCATCCTTCCGCGAAACGGTAAAGCAGCTGCTGGACAAAGGCTTCCCGTATCTGCTGCTGTCACTTCCGACCATCGGTGTGCTCTTTTTTACTATATTACCGATTTTGTTCATGGTCCTGATGGCCTTCACGAATTATTCCGCTCCTGACCATATCCCGCCGAAGAATCTTGTGGATTGGGTCGGCTTCGATACCTTTAAGAATCTCTTTACGCTGACGGCTTGGAGCAATACCTTCTTTGGCGTATTGATCTGGACTATTATCTGGGCGATTGTGGCTACGGTAACGACGTATTTTGGAGGTATCCTGGTCGCATTGCTCATTCAGCAGCACGGTATTCGCTTCAAGACGATGTGGCGGACGATTTTCATTATCCCGTATGCGATACCACAGTTCATCTCGCTGCTGATTATGAAGAACCTGTTCAATTCGCAATTTGGACCAATCAATCAGTATTTAGGCATGCTGGGACTTGGCGGGCTGCCGTGGCTGAATGATCCATTCATGGCCAAAGTCACCGTTATCCTCGTCAATATGTGGATTGGTATTCCGGTATCCATGATTCTTGTGCTTGGTGTGCTTACAGCGATTCCGAAGGATTTGTATGAAGCGGCCGAAGTAGACGGTGCTTCTGCATTCCAGAAATTCCGTAACATTACAATGCCCTTTGTATTATTCCAGACTGCACCGATTCTGATCATGCAGTTTGCGGGTAACATCAATAACTTTAACGTCATCTTCCTGTTGACCGGAGGTGCTCCGGCGAACGGTGACTACGCATTTGCGGGTAGTACAGACCTTCTCGTAACGTGGCTTTACAAGCTGACGCTGGATAATCAAAGGTACAACTTTGCATCTGCGATCGGCATTCTCATATTCTTAATCATCGCCTCGTTCTCGATCTATAACTATCGCAGAAGTCGTTCGTTTAAAGAGGAGGATATGATTCAATGAAGAGAAAAAAACGGATTAAGCTCACCTTCAGTTATATTTTGCTGATTCTGATC
This sequence comes from Paenibacillus shunpengii, assembly GCF_042684905.1. Taxonomy (NCBI): domain Bacteria; kingdom Bacillati; phylum Bacillota; class Bacilli; order Caryophanales; family Paenibacillaceae; genus Paenibacillus; species Paenibacillus shunpengii. The sequence continues at coordinate 115,961 of NZ_JBHUMJ010000003.1, forward strand.
GCCATCGTATGTATATATCCTGCTCTATGGATTATTATGTCCTCCTTTAAAGTCGGGGATTCCTTATACAGTGAGACGATCATACCTGAACAGTTTACACTTCAGCACTATAAAGATCTGTTTTTGCCGCAGGCAGACAAGGACATTCCTTTTCTCCAGTGGTATTGGAACACGTTGAAGATTGCGGTCACCAGCATGGTGCTCGGTACGATTATCCAAGTGCTTACTGCCTATGCGATGTCTCGGTTCCGGTTCAAGGGACGTAAGACGGCCATGTCAGTTATCCTGATTCTTGGGATGTTCCCAGGTTTCATGAGTATGATTGCGGTATACGTAATGCTCCTGCAAATGAATTTGCTTGATTCAGCGTGGGCTCTTATTCTGGTGTATACATCGGGTGCAGCACTCGGTATGTTTGTAGCGAAGGGCTTCTTCGATACCATTCCGCGTGCACTTGAAGAATCGGCATTGCTCGATGGGGCAAGTCATATGAGAATTTTTGTTTCTATTATACTGCCGTTATCGAAACCAATTATTACGTACATTTCTTTGATGACATTCAGCGGAGCATGGGTGGACTTTATATTTGCCAGACTGATCCTGCGCTCACGTGAAAATTGGACATTGGCCGTCGGCTTGTATGAGCTGGTGAACAGCTACACAAGTACCGAATTTACGCTGTTTGCGGCGGGATCTGTTCTCGTAGCCCTGCCGATTACACTCCTATACATGTTCCTGCAGCGCTTCTTGGTGGATGGCTTGACTGCGGGAGCAACGAAAGGATGAGGCTCTATGGCGCCGCGCCATCTGCTTGGGTTAAACAAACGATTTGCTTATCCCGCCATTGTTCTCTTAATGGCTTGCATGCTGGCTGCGTGCAGCAGTAAAGGAGTAGAACAGACGCCGCAGCAAGGAGAAGACCCTGCTGCGGCAGGTACCGAAGCTGGGCAGAAGAGCGCGGATGAGAATGATCTAGCCGAGGAATCTGAAGCAGGGGGACAAGGTAAAGCTGAGCTTGCTGCCCTTGAACAGCCGTCAACCGTTTATTATGAAATCTTTGTTCGTTCCTTCTATGATTCGGATGGGGATGGGATCGGGGATTTGAACGGAATTACGGAGAAGCTGGACTACTTAAATGATGGCCAGCCCGGCGGAGATGATCTTGGTGTGGGAGGCATCTGGCTGATGCCAATCAATCCCTCTCCAAGCTATCATGGATATGATGTAACGGATTATTATGATGTCCATCCTGATTATGGAACGAAGGATGACTTGAAGCGCCTGCTGGATGAAGCGCATGAGCGGGGCATCAAGGTCATTATGGATCTGGTCGTCAATCATACGAGCACAGAGCACCCGTGGTTTAAGGAATCGAGTACTTCCTCGGATAGTGCATACCGTGACTGGTACAGCTGGGCGGAGGACACTGGCGAGAATACAACAGGCATGAGTGCCGCAGGCAGTGGACCGGCTTGGCACGAACTTGGCGGCAATCATTATTTGGGTACCTTCTGGAGTGGAATGCCTGATCTCAACTTCGATAATGAAGAAGTTCGAACTGAGATGCTGAGGATCGGTCAGTACTGGCTGGAATTCGGTTTTGACGGCTTCCGGCTCGATGCAGCAAAGCATATCTACGAAGATGTGCAGAGCGATCGAAGTGCTGAGACAACGGCGAAGAATGTCTCTTGGTGGCAGGAGTTTAGAACGGCGATGAATGAGGTCAAGGAAGATGCCTATATTGTTGGAGAGGTGTGGGAGAACTCCCCGGTCTCTGTAGCACCTTACTTGGACAATGCGTTTGATTCGGGATTCAACTTCGGTCTGGCAGATCAAATCATTCGTACGGTGTCGAGCGAAACGAACGGCGGATTTGTAACTCAGCTGACCCGTAATTACGAGCTGTTTAATGAGAAGTCTGGCGGAGCATTTGTTGATGCCGTCTTTCTGGCCAATCACGATCAGAATCGCGTCATGAGTCAGCTGGGCGGATCGGCAGATCATGCACAAATGGCGGCATCCATTCTATTGACTCTTTCCGGTAATCCCTTCATCTATTATGGTGAGGAGATTGGGATGGAAGGTGCCAAGCCGGATGAGCAGATTCGCGAGCCGATGCTATGGTATCAGGCAGAGGCCGGTGAGGGACAGACGACCTGGCAGACACCGAAGCATAATCTGGGCGAGGCTGCTGTTAGTGTCGAGAGTCAGCTGCAGGACAGCTCATCCCTTCTGTCTCACTATCGTGAACTGATCGATTGGAGAAATGGAAGCAGAGCCCTTACAGATGGGACTATTGCCGATTATGATCTGGATGACGATCAATTGCTAGGGTATGTCAGGGCAGCAGAGGGTGAGCGGGTGCTTGTCCTTCATAACCTCTCTAATGAGGAGAAGGAAGTTGTTCTGGACGATTCAGAAGTGAAGTATACCGAGCTTATACATGCCACGAATGCTGAAGTGCAATGGACAGATCAGACATTGACGCTGCCACCCTATACTTCAGTGATTTTACAATAATTCAGCTATCTTATAATGAAGAAAGACCCTCTCTGTAGCGCCGAGTCCATTTCCTTGACCAGGGCCATGCAGGAGAGGGTCTTTCTTTCTCGTTATTGAGACAAAGGACAGGCAGAAGCAGAGAAACGGGCAGCTATCTGATCAATAGCACTGCACATATAGAATTTGCCAAGTTGGAAATGCCTGAATAATCGGGAAGGGCTGCGTCTGAAGCAGTACGGTTACCCCTGGATTGGTGAAGAGAACAATACCAAGACGAACAGTTAAGTTAAAAGGATTCGGTCCGGTGATCAAGACGGCCCAGCGGTACGTACAATAAGGCAGCAACCAAGGGAAGCGGGCGCTGCGATATTCGGTCTGCTCTGCTTCCGTATCCTCTGAGTAAGCAGGTGCCTCTTCTGGTCTTGGCCCGCCTAAGCCAGGGAGAAGATTGCCTAGAATTCCTCCAGGAGAACCGATCCCGCTTGGTCCGCCAATTCCTCCAATGGAAGAAGAGCCTATTCCACCTGAAAGGATCTGCCAGGCGGAGCCCCCAGGTCCTGTCTGTTGACTGGACTGAGCAACTAAGCTTTGCGCCTGTGCCGGATTTGAAGTTAACTGCTGATACTGTTGAATGGCTTGAAATGGAGGACTCGGCAATGAGGTAAGTATATTAGAAGGAACGGCTTGAGTAGCATTCGGTGTGGCAGCTAAGCTTGCAACATTAATAGACCCTAGCAAACTTTGAAGTGAACTAGTTCCGCCTCCTGCCACTGAAGGGGGAAATATCGGTATGAATGACAATTGAATCAGCTCCCATCCTGTAACTTGGTGCATACGCCCATGTTCTTATATATATGGATTAGGGAGCTTCTGGGTTCCTATGATCGTGGCTGAGAAAGGACCAAAATTGTTGACCTGCTGGTGTTAGCTCGTTCATTTTAGATAATGTCACGCACATCATGACATCCTCCTTCGATAGACCGGGGATCGGGAGCTTTGCGACTCGACTATCTGCAGATCGTACAGCACTTGCCGGAAAAAAAGTAATCGCTTTGCCTGCAGCAACCATATTTACAGCTGCTTCGGGTGTCGCTGCATACACTCTCTCCCACAAATGAGCTCCCGTGATCTGTGTAAAACGCTCCATTCGCTCGGATATCCATCCGCAGCTCTCATAATTCACAAACATATACTTACTGAGTTCTCCAGGATGTAAATCTGGCTCTTGCGTAAAGGGGTGGTTCTCCGGGACGAGAAGAATCAGTTCATCTGTTTGAATCAAAACCTTATCAGAAGACTCCTCTAATGGGCTGCCCAGCTTGTCCAGCCTGGCCGCAATAAAGTTCTCCTCACTGCCTGGATCTGATACCTCATCAAACAAGCGGTTTGAAATCCGGATGCCCGGATATTGATCTGCAAATTCTGCGATAAGACTAGATAGATAATAGCTCGAGACAAGGGGATCTGATTTGATCTGAAGACTTCCTTGATTCAGCTCAGTGAACAGCTGTGCGGTCCGCCGTGCCGTCTGATCCAGATTGATCATTTGCTTAGCATAGGGCAGGATGGCTTTTCCCGCTTCGGTAAGCATGATTCTTCCCCGTGCTGAGATAAATAGAGCAGTCCCCATATCCTTCTCAAGGCTCTTCATATGAAAAGAAACCGTGGGCTGCTTCATATCAAGCTCCTTGGCGACATCCGTAACTTTGTTCCACTTATCTATTAACACAAGGATTTGAAATTTGATTAAATTCATTACCATGTTCCTCCTGGTTGAAGCTTTGACATTTGTAAACGAACTTTTAACATCAACATATAGTGATATTGTTAAAATAGACGCAACATTTGGGATATAAGCTCATAAATAGGTTCATTATAAGAGAGATTGCAGGTAAAAAGGCGTGCTTCTTTATATCTATTATAGATTTATTATATGTTTTAATAGATTTCATGTATACATATTTAATACACATTTAACAAAGGATAAATTTTAAGATGATGCACCGCCACTAGAATGAATAATGTAAGTGGTGAACACAAATAAGACCACACACAAATTGGGGGAGGACAACCTAACATGTTCAAAAGAGTTAAGAAATTACCTTTAATGATGACTACACTAGCGATGACCGTCGTACTCGCAGCCTGCGGATCAGGTACAAGTACGAGCGGATCTGGAGATACAGACCCAGCAGGAAGTTCTAATGGAGGCGGAGAAGCAACACAGCTTAGCGGTTCCGTGCTTGCAGTAGGATCTACAGCGCTTCAGCCGCTTGTTGACCAAGCTGCACAAGACTTCATGATGGTAGAAGGCAATGAGAACATCACGGTTCAAGTTCAAGGCGGCGGTAGCGGTACGGGTCTTACACAAGTCGCTGATAAGCAAGCAGACATCGGTAACTCCGACGTATTTGCTGAAGAGAAGCTAGAAGCTGATCAAGCATCGCAACTTGTTGATCACCAAGTAGCTGTCGTTGGTATGGCAGCTGTAGTAAACAAAGAAGTAGGCGTGACAGATCTGACTAAACAACAGCTGTCCGATATCTTCAACGGTAAAGTAACGAACTGGAGTGAAGTTGGTGGAGCGGATCAAGATATCGTCATCATCAACCGCCCAGCAAGCTCTGGTACACGTGCTACTTTTGAGAAATATGCACTTGGCGGAGCTGCTCCTGACCTTGAAGGATCCATCCAAGAAGAATCCTCAGGTAACGTTAAGAAGCTCGTAACAGAAACTCCTGGTGCAATCGGCTACCTTGCATTGTCCTACTTGGATGACACGCTGACTGCAGTTAAATATGAAGGTATTGAAGCAACAGTTGAAAACATTGAATCTGGTGAATATCCAGTGTGGGCTTACCAGCATATGTACACAAACGGCGAGCCGAATGAAGTAACAAAAGCATTCCTTGACTACATGGTTTCTGACGAAGTTCAGAACACTTATGTTGTAGAGCTTGGTTACATCCCGGTTAGCGGTATGCAAGTTGAGCGTGACGTAGAAGGTAACATCACTAAAAAATAATGCTGAAAACGAATTAAGCGGTATGAAATTGTGATTTCTATCATGATTTCGTACATGACCTAATGAGAAGAGGCGGGCAAATTTGCCCGACCTCTTTCGTTCGGTTAACGAGATGATATACAAATTATACTAAAATGATTCAAAAGGATGGTTTAGATGAGCCTAACGAAGAGGGAGCCGGCGCTTGAGTCCGGTGAACAGTCTCGTCCCAAGCGGGAGAAGCATTTCTACGAGGATTGGATCGGTAAAATATATACTTCCATCTGTGTAGTTTTCCTTATCGTCGTCATTGTATCAATTGTTTATTTTGTAGCCTCCAAAGGGCTTGCTACCTTCTTTGTTGACGGCGTAAGCGTCAAAGAATTTTTTACATCAGCAACATGGAGTCCAACATCTGATCCGGCTTCTTACGGGGCTCTGCCATTCATTGTCGGCTCCTTCGCTGTTACAATTCTGGCAGCACTGATTGCAAGTCCCTTGGCGCTCTGTGCGGCACTATTTATGACCGAGATTGTACCTGGCAAGGGCAAGCGAATACTGCAGCCAGCCATTGAGCTCCTGTCCGGTATTCCTTCGGTTGTCTATGGTTTTGTTGGTCTGAGTGTCATCGTTCCGTTACTGCGTTCAATCTTTGGAGGTACAGGGGTTGGTATTCTTGCAGGATGCCTAGTCTTATCCGTCATGATTCTTCCTACCATTACAAGTATTATGGCAGATGCGATTACGTCTCTTCCTGGAGGACTCCGTGAATCCTCATACGCGCTCGGAGCTACTCGCTGGCAGACCATTGCCCGTGTTGTTATTCCGACAATGCTTCCTGCGCTCCTGACGGGTGTTGTGCTCGGTATGGCGCGTGCGTTTGGTGAAGCGCTGGCAGTACAGATGGTCATCGGTAACGCTCCATTTGTTCCAACCTCATTACTGGAGTCAGCATCAACACTAACGAGTGTAATTACGCTTAGCATGGGTAACACGGCAATGGGTTCAGTACACAACAATGCATTGTGGAGTATGGCACTTGTCCTGCTGATTATGACCTTCTTGTTCGTCCTGCTGGTGCGTTTGCTTGAAAGGAGAAACCGGGTATGATGAAACCAAAAACAGCCGACAAATTAGCTACTGGCATCATCATCGCTTTCGCTGTATTTATTATTGCGATCTTGGTGGGATTGATCGGTTATATTATATTCCGCGGCGTCAGTCATATCAGCTGGGACTTCCTTACCAGCCGGCCGCAAAATCTTCGCGGAGGAGGCGGTATTGGGCCGCAGCTCTTTAACTCCGTGTTCCTGCTTGTCTTGACCCTGATCATTACCATTCCGCTCGGCTGGGGAGCCGGTATTTATATGGCGGAATATGCGAAGCCAGGCAAAATTACAAACTTTATTCGATTGGTTGTTGAAGTACTGTCTTCGTTCCCTTCCATCGTTATCGGTTTGTTCGGTTTGTTATTACTTGTTAACACCTTTGGATTTGGCTTCTCGCTCTTGTCTGGTGCACTCGCGCTGGCGGTATTTAATCTGCCGCTGATGGTGCGTACAACAGAGCAGGCCTTCCGTTCTGTTCCAACGGCACAGAAGGAGGCAGGTCTTGCACTCGGCTTGTCCAAGTGGAAGATCATTACTTCCATTCTGCTTCCTGTTGCTCTGCCCAGCATGATTACCGGTACGATTCTTGCTGCCGGACGGATCTTCGGTGAAGCGGCAGCCCTGATGTATACAGCCGGTATGAGTAGTCCGCCGCTTGACTTTACGGACTGGAACCCGTTCAGCGAAAGATCACCGCTGAATCCGATGCGTCCGGCAGAAACACTTGCCGTGCATATATGGAAAGTAAATAGTGAGCAGCTTGCGCCTGATGCGGTTGAGATTGCGGCAGGAGCTTCAGCTGTGCTCGTTATCCTTGTTCTCATCTTTAACCTGCTTGCGCGCTGGCTTGGACGCGTTGTATATCGCAAGATGACAGCAGCTAAGCGTATGAACTAGTAGAATCGGCTTTTTGTATATAGGGAGGTACTTTGAATAATGCCACAACAACCTTTTAGCACAGAGGATCTGAGTGTTTTTTACGGCGAGAAAGAAGCGGTGAAGGGAATCAGCATGGAGTTCCCGAAGAATACCGTAACGGCCTTGATCGGTCCTTCTGGATGCGGTAAATCCACATTCCTGAGATCTTTGAACCGAATGAATGATGAGATCGCAGGGGCTCGCGTTACAGGTCATATCTGGATGGACGGCAAAGACTTGAATGCGCCAGGCACAGATGTTATCAAGCTTCGGCAGAACATCGGAATGGTGTGGCAGAAGCCAAACCCGTTCCATAAATCGATCTATAACAATATTGCATTTGGTCCGAAATACCGTGGTATGAAGAAGAAGAAGGATCTGGACGAAATTGTGGAGAAAAGCCTGCGTCGTGCCGCTCTGTGGGACGAGGTTAAAGATCGGCTGAACGATTCTGCCCTGGCACTGTCGGGTGGACAACAGCAGCGTCTATGCATCGCTCGCGCACTGTCGGTCGAGCCGCAAATATTGCTGCTGGATGAGCCGGCCTCGGCACTAGACCCGGTATCTACAGGTAAGATTGAAGAGCTGATTACAGAGCTCAAGAAAGATCTGCGTATCGTTATTGTTACTCATAACATGCAGCAGGCAGCACGAATTTCCGATTTTACAGCGTACTTCTTCCTGGGCAATCTCATGGAACGTGATGTAACCGAGAAAATCTTCTCCAATCCGGAGAACCAATCGACTCAAGAATATATTATGGGACGTTTCGGCTGATCCAAAATCATCGAGTATTCATAATATTCAGAAGAGCACAGCTTATTTACGGCTTCATGAGCCGAGGCTGTGCTCTTTTTGCATAGTAGTCCGTTGAGTCAGGTTATTAGAGAGAGGGTTTGAATGGATAAATATAGAAAAAGTATAAATAAGCTTCTTCAATCCAATGCTAACCTGAAAGGGACTATTTATGGAGCAATCATTCGCCAATTGGCGTCGAAAAGGCTTGCTGCTTGGAAGTATCGGGATCTCCAGGATTGGAGATTTTGTCTATCTCATTGCGATTAACGTGTTGATTCTGAATATGACGGGTTCTCCTGCAGCCGTTGCAGGATTATGGATCATTGCACCAGCAGCCTCACTACTGACGAAATTCTGGGCTGGAAGCTTGGTGGATCGATACAATCAGCGGCAGATTATGATCATTACTGATTTGATCCGGACTGTATTTGTAGCTGCCCTCCCGCTGCTGCCCGAGCTGTGGATGATTTATGCCTGCCTGATGATTAACAGTATGGCCTCTTCTATTTTTCAACCGGCTTCGATGACCTATATCGTTAGACTTGTACCAGCAGCAGAACGCAAGCAGTTTAATGCTTTTCAGGGTTTAACGACCTCGGGGGCTTTTCTGGTGGGTCCGGCCATTGCCGGGGTGCTGCTCATATATATGAAGCCTGATATTGCGATCTATATTAACGCAGCATCCTTCTTGATATCAGCCTTCTTGTTATCGCTGCTCCCCAAGCTACCTATAGAGGTGCAAGAGGGAGAAGCGGCAGGACAGAGGATAACATATCGCATGATAGCAGCTGATTGGAGCGGTGTAATGAAGTTCAGTAGATCTAACGCATATGTCATATTTGTCTACAGCCTGTTTCATTTTATTTTACTGCTAGGTATGGCGCTGGACTCACAGGAGGTTGTGTTTATTCGCAGTACCCTTAAGATGTCTGAGCTGGAATACGGATTGATTGTCAGTCTGACAGGAGCAGGAAGTGTCGCCGGAGCATTTCTGAATTCAATCTTAGCAAAATGGATTCCAGTCAAACATATGCTGGGAGGGGGAATGCTGCTTGTATCTGCAGGGTATCTGATCTTCTCCATCTCGAATTCATTCGTATGGGCTGCAGCTGGTTTCATCCTACTGGGCTTTTTCTCGTCTTTCTCCAATACGGGTCTGGCGACCTTTTATCAAAATAATGTTCCTGCAGCCATGATGGGCAGGGTAACAAGCATATTCGGCCTGATGGTTAGTCTGCTTCAGATAGCTGCTATTATAACGTTTGGTGTTATTGCCGAGCTCGTGTCGCTGCGTTACGTCTATTTTACAGTATCGATCGTGCTTGTCCTTCTATCGTTGTTGCTCTGGTTAATTAGTCTTCAGCGTTCGAGAGGCGGCTATTTCGATGAAGACAAGTCACAGATTAGATTGTAGGACAGACTAACATGAGCGTATGCAATGGCATTAACAGGGGTAGAAGTATAAGCGAATTAGAAAGAATGCGCATAATATATGATCAGAACAAGAGTGAATATTATCTGAATTCAATACTGCTGTGTAAGGAAATATAACGCAACTCATTTCTATACCAGGCCTCTTCGTTACTTTTGTTGACATGCGGTCAGCTTATCGATTAATCTGTTTATAGTAAATTTATAATTTCAAATAAGTTCAAAATGAATAGAACAGCGGATGAAGATCAATGGGAGAGATCGCGTGGGGAAACCACGGGACACCGAAGGAGCAAGCTGATAAGCACCCGGCTTATACAGCAGAATCTCTCAGGTAGAAGAACCTTGATTCGACGCAACTCTGGAGAGAGCCGATGCGCCGCCAAAGGGGTAAGTGAGAGTGAGGGCGGATTTCGATGCGCCGGCCACTTCTGACGAAACTTTCAGGTACCAGGACAGAGAGAGGGGATTACACCCTTACTCTGTCCTTTTTTGCGTGGAAGAACGGATATTTCTGCACAATATAAGATAGAACAATACGAAATGGGGAGTTATGATGACAAGGTTCAAGGATGTATTCTCAATTATCGGACCGGCAATGACGGGACCGTCCAGCTCCCATACTGCAGGGGCTGTTAGACTTGGGCGTATCGCCAGGCAGTGGCTTGGAACGAGACCAGAAAAAGCAAAAATGATATTATACGGCTCATTTGCCGACACTTATACCGGACATGGAACAGATCTGGCGCTGATCAGTGGACTGATGAATATGGCTACCGATGATGAGCGGATACCGAATGCAGAGGAATGGGCTGAGAAGCTGGGAATGGAATATGAGTTTGTCACGAGTGGTCTTCCGGCGGCACATCCGAATACCGTCAAATTTGAGCTGTCTGCAGGCGAACGGGCTTGTACGATGGTGGGAGCCTCTATTGGTGGAGGAAACGTTACCGTCTCTTTATTGGATGATTTTCGTGTGCAGCTGACAGGTGATTTTCCTGCGGTGGTATTGAGACACTCGGACAAAGCCGGAGTCATCGCTTCGGTAACATCTGCGATAAGTGAGTCCGGTGTTAACATTGGCTTCATGCAGGTCGATCGTAAGGGCCGGGATGGGGAAGCACTGACAGCGATGGAGACAGACACGATACCGGCCTCTGACGTGCTCATCAGGCTGAAGTCTCTGCCTCATATTTATGATATCAAGGTCATTGATTTGAAGAAGGGGGACGATACGGATGCGGTTTAAGCACTTAAAGGATCTGAATGCAATCTGTACGGCAGAAGGCAAGACACTAGCTGAGCTGATGATTGAAGAACAGGTGAAGGAGACCGGAACACCAGAGGCTGAGGTTGTGAGGCAGATGTCGGATTACTATCAGGTCATGAAGCAGGCTGTGAATAAAGGGATGAACGAGGATACAACCTCGCGCAGTGGACTGACGGGTGGAGACGGCCAGCGGGTCCGCCATTATTTGCAGAACAATCAGAGCTGCTCGGGTGACGCCTCTACACTTGCTATGGCCTATGCGCTTGGTGTGTCGGAAGTGAATGCTTCCATGGGAAGAATTGTGGCAACGCCTACGGCGGGTTCGGCAGGCATCATTCCCGGTGTATTCGTAAGTGCACAGGAGCGTTTTGGCTGGGAAGATGAGCATATGGTTAATGGCTTATTCTCTGCTGGGGCCATTGGTTATGTCATTGCCAACAATTCCTTCATATCGGGTGCCGAGGGAGGATGTCAGGCAGAAGTCGGATCAGCGATCGGGATGGCAGCAGGGGCAATGGTTGAGCTGCGAGGCGGAACACCGGAGCAGGTCGTGCACGCGGTCGGCTTAGCTCTGAAAAATACACTTGGATTGATCTGCGATCCGGTGGCAGGGCTGGTTGAGATTCCGTGTATTGTACGAAACGGATTGGGGGCAGTTACAGCGCTTGCAGCTGCAGATATGGCCCTCGCAGGGGTGCGAAGCGCGATTCCTTCTGACGAAGTCATCGACGTCATGCTTGAGGTGGGGAGCGCAATGCCGAGTCGGCATCGGGAGACCGCACAGGGCGGACTTGCTCAGACGCCAACGGGCAAGAAGCTGACGAAACAGCTGGCAGATACGAAGAAGGAAAAAACCAAGCCTAAGAAAGCGGCAGATTGAGCGCAAATGCGAGGGAGCAACATTGTATATTGACCGGCATATTGTGCGAAGTTACTTGAAGTGCACCCCAATTCTTAGACACGATCTAACAATTGGAGGTGCACTTTTATTTTATGGCCAAATATACATGTGATCTAAAATTAAAAATTGTTCAGAACTTTGACTCGAGAGTTAATTCTCAATCAGAATATGCAAAGCAAGTAGGTGTTAACAAAGCACAATTTCAATACTGGTTGAAGTTGTACGACTTGCATGGAAGAACAAGGATTTGAAAACACCTATACAGACTGTTCTATTCGTTTTAACTAGACGTACTAAGCTACATGGTTCAATCAGGTGCGTCTTTAATGGATACTGCGGCTCTTTTTAAAATCTCTACGTATACAACGGTAAATCTTACAAGGGTACGATAGGTAAAATTGCACCCAATCATTTAGAACGTCAATTTACAGCTGATGCTCCAAACCAGAAGTGGGTAACGGATATTACGGAGTACAAATTATAAGGTGTGAAGCTTTATTTATCGCCTGTTTTAGACTTGTTTAACGGAGAAATTATATCTTATACAATCGGCACTAGACCAACCTATTCACTTGTTTCGGAGATGTTAGAGAAAGCTCTAGAATGCTTGCCGGAAAAGCACGAACTACTACTTCATTCAGATCAAGGATGGCACTATCAAATGAAACCTTATCGTCATGCGCTCCAAGAAAGAGGAATTAAACAAAGCATGTCTCGTAAAGGAAACTGTTACGATAATTCAGTGATGGAAAACTTCTTTGGTATCATGAAATCAGAACTCCTTACTATAAGGAATTTCGAAAGTGTAGAGCATTTTATACATGAGCTTGAAAAATATATGGATTACTATAATACTAAGCGAATGAAGTCAAAACTCAAAATGAGTCCGGTACAGTACGAAACTCATTTTGAGAAAGCTGCCTGATGAAATAACCGTGTCTAACTTTTAGGGGGCACTTCATCCAATCAAGGACCTTGGCTTTTATGTTATTTGAGTTTTTTAAGGAAGTAATTTCATCTTTTCTTCATACCATTATCTATCTATTTTTCCTCGGATTTGGCTCCACATGGTCACCATATCGATCCAGCCGCGATGCTCGGCAATTTTACCGTCCACGACACGATATTGACGGTACAACGTGACATCAATCATATGACCCGTGGCAGCAGTCCCAAAAAACATGCCTTCGTGCGTCCCTTTTACCGTCATTCTTACAAGTACCTTCTCTCCTTGACCAATGATTTCTTCCACGGTGTAGCGCTTATCGGGAAAGGCATCTAGAATCGTTGCAGCAAACTTTTGTAGACCCTCCTTGGATTGATAAGAGAGCTCTTGATAATCTTCGGACAGGAATTGATCCACTGCATCGAATTCACTCTCGTTCCAAAATGAATCAATAAATTGCTTTACCATCTCCACATTGTTTTGTTCCAGGGTATTCATACAATCATCTCCTTAGTGTTTTATTAGGTTATTTCGCCTGAATTTGAGGTAAAAGCGTTGCTGTGTCGAACCATCCGCGATGTTCGGCAATTTGCCCATTGATTACATGGAATTCGCGGAACTGTGTAACTTTCACGGTTTTGTCTGTAGGTGCGTTTCCTGCAAAATGGCCTGCATGTACTCCGGTCATGAATATTCTGGCAACCACTTTCTCTCCTTGGGCCAATATCTCATCCACGGTAAACTGCCGATCTGTAAATGCTTCCGTTATTTGTGCTGCAAAAAATTGGTCTGTCTTCTCCAATATGCTCTGATTGTCTAAATTCTCGATAAACGCAGTTACTGTTTCTATATTTTTTTGTTCTATCGTTTTCATGCTGCACATCTCCTTTTTATTTAACTTCGTTGTTTTTTTAATGAACAGGGAAATGGGAATACACTCAGCTAGGGCTTGAAATCCCGCATCGGAAGGATGAAGGTGATCGCCGAAATCATAGGCCGGAAGCAATTGTTCGGGTTGCTGTGGATCAGCAAGAGCCGCTTCGAAGTCCAGGATGCCGTCAAAGACTTCGTTGGTTCGGATCCAGCGGTTCACTTCTTGCCTGACGAGTTCCTTCTCATTGGAGTAGGTCGAAGCTCCGCCGAAAGGAGGGATTGTACCTGCGTAGATGCGAACTTCCTTCGCATGCAATTGCACTACCAGTTCCCTCATTCCATCAATTAACTGATCTGCGGTTGCATTTCCAAGCCCAATATCATTAATTCCTCCAAGAAAGATCACATCGGTAGTTCCTGAATGTGAACTTACATCGCGATCTAGACGGGAAAGTACACTTTCTCCACCGATTGGGAATCGAGCCTCAAGTCCATTTCTCAATACTTGATTACCAACGATTCCTGCATTGAGAACGGAGATAGGATAGGCGGGAATATGCCTCCGAAGCCGTGCAAAGAACAGATCGGGCCAAGATTGATTAGCGTCTGGAGTGGATGTGCTTCCTTCAGTGATGGAATCGCCGAGAGCGACTATAACTCGGAAATGCTCGCTGTGTATCAATACTTCCATGCCGGATAGCCAATAGTAAGAGTGAATTTTTTTTCGAAAAAATTCTGCACTATGATCGCAGGCATGGTTTCCTTCGGCTATATAGGTTGAATGGGAAGGTGAGAAATGCCATGTTGAGCTTCGGGTCACTTCCGAAATATAAATACTTATTGCTACGTCAACATCTTCATTAATTTCGAGATCAACAGGATCCGAAAGCACTTCTTCCCCTGCGGGAATATTGAAAGTGCTTTGATCGTTCAAGGTAACAGGGCGACTGGTCCCGGGCATCGTTTCCCCGCCCTTCGTGGATATAGCTGCGTTCACTGCGCAGAATACGGCTGGCTCAGAGCCGTAAAGATTGGAGAACTTCAACCGAATCTTGCAGCCACAGGCATGAGGATGTACGATCATTCGAATGGTCTGTTTCTCGAATCGCTCCTCGGCAAATGTTCCGTCATAGTATGTCTGACTCGCAAACCAGGTGGTCATCCATGTGCCTTCAGATTCATTCTGTTCTTTTATCAAGTTGGTGCCTCCTTAAATATGTTACCATTTAGTAACGTATTGATGAAAAAAAAGACGAGTTAGTGTTCCGCCCGAGCTGCTGCTCTAAGCTTTTGAGTCAGATCCACAAAGTGGTTGACTGCTTTTTGCACCCGTTCCTTCATTCCTTCATCCAGCGGAGCTCCATCGGAATCGAATGTATTCTGTCCATAGCCGATCGAGATCCACTCCGAACAATTAATCCCGTGTAAATTGCGTATAATGGCTTGCAAATGTGATAGCGAGCTGACTCCGAGCGGGCCTCCTGCGGAGCTTACCGACAGTACCGCCTTGCCTGCAACCTGGCTTGCGGTTATATAGTCCAAGGCGTTTTTAAGCGCTCCTGATACTGAGCCATGGTATTCAGGGGTAGCAATTATCAAACCGTCTCCCTCTTCAATTGCATTCAATACACGTTTAGCATCCGAATGAAAATCCCAGTTGTCTGGAGAAAAAAGAGGCAGCTGTATCTTCGATAAGTCAATGAAGTGAACTGATATGTCCTCTGCTTCCAACAGATACCCAACATAGCGAAGAAGATTCGTACTACTCGCATTTGTGCGATTGCTGCCCGCGATCAAGGTTACTTTCATCTCTAACATCACCTTTCCTAATTAAATAGTTGTGAGTGCAGGATATGGCTGTCTTAGACTGACAAACCCATCCGTTTGTGTTAATATGTGACTTATAGGTAACTTGTTATGCTTTTATAATACGTTACCAAGTGGTAACGTGTCAATCAATTTTTACCAAAAAATCTGGAAGGCGGTATTTAACTTGGAAAATGACATATTTAAAGCGCTCTCGGATCCTAGCCGCCGCTTGCTTTTAGACTTGCTCCACACCTCTGACGGGCAGGCGCTCGTTGATCTATGCGAACCGCTGGAGATGTCCCGATTCGGCGTTATGAAGCATCTGAAAATATTGGAGGAAGCCGGTCTCATCACCACCAGAAAAGTAGGACGTGAAAAGCTGCATTATTTAAACGCGGTGCCTATCCGTCATATTTATGAACGATGGGTGAGCAAATACGCAGAACCATGGGCAATGGGATTAACATCTCTTCAAAACGAATTGGAGTGTGAAATGAATATGGAAAAGAAACCTAGTCATGTAAATCGGATCGCGATTAAAGCTAAGCCCGAGCAAGTGTGGCAGTCTCTCACAGATCCGAAGAAGACATCGAAATTTTGGTTCAATTGTGCTGTTCGGTCCGCTTGGGAAGTCGAAGAAACCTTTGAATTGTGGAATGGAGAAGAGAAGAAAGCAGAAGGGATCATTCTCGAGATGGAGCCTCCCAAAAAGCTTGTGATGAGCTGGCGGTTTGTTTCTTTCCCGGGTACGGAAAGCGATACCCCATCGCGTATCACTTGGGAGATTGATCCGCATGCCGAGCTTGAGAATGTGACCCTTGTAACCGTGATCCATGATGAATTCGAGCAGGCTGGGCACACGGCAAAGATTCTTGAGAACGGGCTGCCCATTGTGCTTTCGGGTATGAAGACACTGCTTGAGACTGGGAAGATGCTCAGTGAAAAATAATGACTAGGAAATCATCAGCTTCTAAAGAAGTGACTCATTAAAATGACGTTATGAAGGGGGGATCATTTCTAATAAAGAAGCCAAGACGAATGTGCAGGAAAAGTGATCATGTGATTCCCTGTTTCGTCTTGGCTTTTTTATATTTTGGAATTATAGAATCAATTTCATAATGCCTTGAGTTATGAAATTGATTCTATTAACCTTGGTTAAATATTTCACTGAGCAGCTTGATCGAATGCAATCTTGCCTGATGATCATAGATCGGGCTGGTTACTATGAACTCATTAGCGCCGGTTTGCTTCAGCATTTGATTCAATTGATCACGGACACTGTCCTTATCTCCCATGACAGAATAGCGGAGCTGTCCTTTCACAATAGCTTTCTCTTGCATATTCCAGTCCAGTTCGTCAACGGGAGGCTGCATGAGACCGAAGCGCCCACGGATCATATTGAGGAACTGCTTCTGATGTGAAGTCGCAAGCTTATGGGCTTCCGCATCTGTCTCTGCCACAAAAGCGTTCAGAGCGACCATGGCATAAGGCTCCTCCAGCACTTCTGAAGGCTGGAAGTTGTTATAGTAGTAATCCAGCGCAGGCAGCAGATAGTCTGGAGCGAAATGGCTGGCAAAAGAAAACGGGAGACCTTTGCGTGCCGCGAGCTCAGCACTGAAGCCGCTTGACCCGAGCAGCCAGATCGGGATATCGAGTCCACGTCCTGGATATGCATGCACCTGCATTGATGAGGTCGACGTCGGCTTGAAATAATGCTGCAGCTCCTCAAGGCGCTGCGGGAAATCCTGACCGTCACTTCCTGGTCCGCGGCGAAGGGCGCGAGATGTCAGTTGGTCAGAACCTGGAGCGCGTCCAAGGCCAAGATCAATACGTCCCGGATACAGAGATTCAAGTGTACCAAATTGCTCTGCAATAACGAGAGGGGCATGGTTCGGCAGCATAATACCGCCAGAGCCGACACGAATACGCTTCGTCCCGCCTGCAATATGTCCGATGACTACAGAAGTTGCGGAGCTTGCAATCCCCGGCATATTATGATGCTCGGCAAGCCAGAAACGGTTATATCCAAGCTCGTCTGCATGCTGAGCCAGCTCAAGGGAGTTCTTCAGCGCACTGCTGATGTTGGACCCTTCTGTTACTGTGGCCAGATCCAGAATGGAGAAGGGAATCTCCTCTAATTTCTTATGGGTTGTAGATTCAGTAGTCATTGATTTGTAGTAAGCCTCCTTGTAGTTATGATGTATCGTTAATCTTTCGAGATAAGGCACAAAAAGAATAGCATTTCCATTATATCATAAATTATAGATATGTGGATTTTGTCTGGATTCATATTAGTTATGTGTAAGATAGGGCTCTGGCATGCATGTAAAAAAGCCGGCTCCATATAGCGGAGCCGGCTTGTCTATCACAAATAGAATTCAGTTCATCAAGAAGAATTAAATGATAGTGTATCCGCCGTCAATCGGTACCATAGCACCGTTCATGAATTTGGCCTCATCAGAAGCGAGGAATACAGCTAGATCAGCAACTTCTTGGGCTTGACCGAAGCGATCCAATGGAATCTTGTCGGTAGGACGAGTCTTGAGCATCTCTTCTGTCATTGGAGTAGAGATTGTACCCGGGCAAATCGCATTGATCTTAATATTGTGCTTGCCATACACTGCCGCGAGGTGCTTCGTATAACCAATCACTCCATGCTTGGATGCAGTATAGGCTGCGCCTCCCATCTGGGCAACGAGTCCAGCAATAGAAGCAATATTCACGATGGTTCCTTGTTTACGTTCGATCATATGAGGCAGTACTAGATTGGAAATACGGAAGATGGCTTTGAGATTAATATCGAACATTAAGTCCCATTGTTCTTCAGTCGTTTCCAGACTGTTCGTATACTTGTCAAAGATCCCTGCGTTGTTAACAACGATGTCAATCTGACCGAAGGTATTCTTCGTATATTCAACCATATTCGAGAGATCTTCCAGCACAGTGACGTTCACTTTGACCGCTGCGGCTTGACCGCCGTTCTCTTTAATTTGCGCTGCGACTTGCTCTGCTCCTTCGAGGTTCATATCGGCTACGATGACTTTAGCGCCTTCTCTAGCAAATGCAAGCGCTTCCGCTTTACCCATACCGGAGGCTGATCCGGTAATGATTGCGACTTTATTTTGTAATCTCATTATAATTACCCCCTGTAAAGTGGATGAATGTAACTAACTCTTACAGGTTTAATTATAGACTTCTCTTATATAATATCTAATACATATTTAGACATAATTCTATAACCTTAAAGTTATAAACAAGATTTCGAGTAATTCTAGGTTTGATGGTAATACGTAGAGACGATGTTGCGAAAAAAATCAACCGTAAACTGCCGGAATTCCACGGCCGCTTTGGTAAGATAATGTTCCTTGTTCCAAGCAATACCGATGGTACGCTTACAGTTCGGGTTGCTGATCCGAAGCTGGACCGTATTCGGACCCCACTTGTTCAGTAGAGATAATTGAGGCGTAAAAGAGATGCCTGCACCGAGCTCTACCAATCGCAGGATCGCCCCTGCCTCCTCCAGTTCAATTGAAGTGTTCGCTGTAAATCCAGCCTGACTGCAGAAGTGATCACATAGATCCCGAAATTCATATCCAATAAAACGATTAATAAAGATCTCATCCTTGACTTCTTCGAGAGAAATGCTGTTGCGGTCTGCAAAGGGGTGGTTGCTCGGAACGGAGAGGAAAATCTCCTCTTCAAGCAGCGGCATCCATTCGATATGACCTCCAAATATAGGGCTGGAGGAAATGCATATGTCCATACTGCCTTGTTCAAGCGGGCCCCTCATATCTTTTGAATGAATTTGATATTGCTTGATTTCGACCTTGGGGTGGAGCTTCAAGAAATCAGTCAGCAGAAAGGGCAAAATATGCGGCAACGAAATGCCAACCGATATGATGCCATTATCGAGACCGGACATATCGCGAATTTGGCGCTGACCTTCTTCAATCTCTTGAAAGATACGATCGACTCGTACAAGAAACGAACTCCCGAAATTATTGAGTCTGATTTGTCTGCCTTCCCGATGGAAGAGTGGTGCTCCGAGTCCTTCTTCAAGGCGGGCAATGGTTTTGCTTAGTGCAGGCTGAGAAACATTGAGTTCCTGAGCTGCCTTCGTCATGTGTTCACAGCGGGCGGTAACTTGAAAGTAGCGAAGCTGCTGAAGTTCCATATCGTTGTAACCTGCTTTCTATAATTGATAACCTCAATGGAATGATTTTATTAATAAATATGTATTATACATTGTTATTATATTCTTATAAGATAGGGGAAGAAAGAGCGATGTCACAATTCCGTCAATTTTATGATGTGTATATAGGGACAATTTAATGAATCGAGAAGTCATGGCCAACGACCCTACAGGGGATTTCTTATTGTAATAGTTGCTTCTATAAGTTGTGACGCCTCTTTGAGTAAACGCTTTCAAAAAATGAGTTGAAAAAAGAGAAAGGGGATGTTATGCATGTCATCTCAACCCAAACAGTTTAACCGATGGGCTGTTTTTGCAGCAGCTTGGATTATTATATTCTGTGTATCCTCTGTAGCCATCTACAGTGTATTTTCGGATCCGATGACCAAAGCTCATGGATGGGCCACATCAGATTACAACTTGGCTTATTCCTTGTACACCTTGATTTTTGCTTTGATTGCTATTTATGCAGGAGGAATAACGGATAAATATGGCGCTAGAGTGTTAATGTATGTAGGGGGTGTACTATTCGGACTTGGTTGGTTTCTTACTGGTTATGTCCAAAGTATTCCGATGTTCTATGTAACCTTTAGCTTGATTGCCGGTGGAGGAGCAGGACTGATGTACAACTCCGCCCTTGTTACAGCGGTCCGTTGGTTCCCCGATAAGGGTGGGAAAATTTCCGGTCTATTATTGTCCAGTGCGGCAATTGGTCCGTTTATTCTGTCACCGGTTTCTGCAACGTTGATTGAACGGATGGGGGTTGTATCATCCTATCAGATCCTGGGGATATTCTATACCATTGCGATTCTCCTTACGGGGTGGTTGTTAGTCTCTCCGCCTGCGGATTACAGACCTAAGGGCTGGAATCCGGATCAATCCACCTCCGGCAGCACTTCAACGGGCACGGTGATGAATTATAACTGGAAGGAAATGCTGAAATCACCGCTGTTCTATCTGCTCTTCTTAACGCTGGTCAGCGCAAGTACAGCGGGTACCATGATGGTCAGCTCGGCTTCCATTATAGCTCAGGACCAGATTGGATTAACAGCTGCAGCAGGTGCAATCATTGTCAGCATCAGTACGCTTGCCAACTTTGTTGGTAGACTCAGCTTTGGCGTCATTTACGATAAATTTGGTGACTACGCCGCATTGCTTGTAAGTCTGCTCATGACCATTGCGGCACTTCTATTGATGACGGTAGCTAAGGATTATACATTCTTTGCAATCTGTATCATATTGCTTGGTTTTTCCTTTGGGGGTTTACTTGTTGTGTTCCCTCCACTGACGAGCAAGTCGTTTGGACCTAAGAATCTGGGTATCAATTATGCGATCGTGTTTGTTGGTTATTCCGGCGGTTCATTTGTGGGCCCGCGGATTGCCTCCTACTATAAAGAAACGACAGGAGCATTTACAAGTGCATACGTATCGGCTGCAGTGCTCACCGCTATCGGAATTATGCTCGTCGGCGTCATTATGTATATGAATAAAAAAAGACTGGAGAAATCAGCGATTTAAAGACGTCTCCGAACTCCAGATCGGGGATAGCAAAGGGAGCAGCTCTCGTGGTATTAACCATGAGTGCTGCTCCTCTTGTTAATTTAAATTTTAGATAAACAAATTAATTCCGGATTGATCGGCTTGTCCCAAATAGTACCCGACACCGCCGATCTTCACCCCATCGATCAGCTCTTCGTGCTTGATGCCCATTACATCCATCGACATCTGGCAAGCGACAAGCTCAACACCCTGAGAAACTGCGGTGTCCATCAGCTCTTCCAGCGAGGAGATGTTGCTTCGCTTCATCACACTGCGAATCATCTTGGAGCCTGCACCCAGCATGTTCATACGAGAGAGGCCAAGCTTCCGGCTTCCTCTTGGCATCATCATTCCGAACATGCGCCCCATGAAGTTCTTCTTCACATCCACCGGCTCGGTTTTCCGAAGAATATTCAGTCCCCAGAAGGTGAAGAACAGGGTAACCTTCTTGCCGCTTGCTGCAGCACCGTTTGCAATAATGAAGGAAGCGATCGCTTTATCCAGATCGCCGCTGAATACGACCATGGTAGTGCCTTCCGGTCTTGCGAAGGCTTGGGACTCATTTTGCAGTGAAAGCACAGCAGCTTGTTGCTTAACGCCATCCTTTTTCAGATGTGCGCTTATTTCTCCGTTCGGCTGTTTAATTACGGACAGTACTTCATGACCCGACATACGGGCAAAGGATTGTACATCTTCATAAAAGCCGGGGTCGGTAGCGGTAATATGCAGGATCTGTCCTGCTGCAAGCCCATCCATCGCTTGCTTCGCTTCCACAAGAGGCCCAGGACAGGACAAGCCGCATGCATCCAGCTTCATATTTGCATGGATAGGCATACCTTCTGGTATGGAGCTTTCCTTCTCGACCACCGGAACGGAGGCAGGGGATGCGGTCACAGCGGAGCCGGAACGTGATTCTGTTCCTGATCCTTTTTCCTTAGCTGGAGATTCAGGCTTTTGTCCGATTTCAGTGGAAGCTTCCTTTCTGTCCGGCTTTTTTGGCTCAAATTTGTTCATCATATAGGTTTTATATCCTCCTGTCAGGTTGCGGACCCGATATCCGTGCTGCTGCAGAATACGGGCTGATGTGTATCCGCGCAGCCCCACCTGGCAATACACCCAGATTTCTTTATTTCGATCCAGCTCAGATAATCGATCTCTCAGCTCATCGACCGGAATATTAACCGAATCAGGGATGTGACCGTTCTGATGCTCGAGCTCTGATCTGACATCGACGAGCAGTGTCGTGTCCGGATTTCGGTTCTGCAAGTCTTCGCTCACATATACCGTCGTTTTCCCGGTTACCACATTCTCGGCAACATATCCAAGCATATTGACGGGATCCTTGGCAGATGAGAAGGGCGGGGCATAAGCAAGATCCAGCTCGGTTAAGTCGGTGACCGTCCCTCCAAAATGCAGCACAGCTGCAATATCATCTATCCGTTTATCTACTCCTGTACGCCCGACAGCTGAAGCCCCCAGAATCTTACCCTCGGAATCAAAGAGCAGCTTCATCGTAAGGGGAGTTGCGCCAGGGTAATATGCGGCATGTGCATTCGGATGAATGTAAACTGCATGATATGCTAGCCCAAGTAATTTCAACGTTTTCTCACTTAGCCCGGTTTGGGCTCCTGTCACATCAAACACTTTAATAATAGAGGTTCCTTGAGATACGCTGTATGTTGTGCTTAGACCTGCAATGCGGTCAGCCGCAATTCTTCCCTGCTTATTTGCCGGTCCGGCAAGAGGGATAGCTGTCTTTCCGTTACCCGCATGAATCTCGACAGCGTCTCCTACGGCATAGACCCCTTCCACGTTGGTCTCAAGTGCTTCGTTCACCTGGATATGACCGCGCGCTCCCAGCTTGATGCCGCTTCCTGTCAGGAAGCCTGTATCCGGTGCAACCCCTACAGCAAGAATAACGATATCGCTATGCAGCGTCTGTCCGCTCTCCAGTAACGCTTCAACTTGAACGCCATGCTCCTTAAACGACCGCACCTTATCATTAAGGATCAGCTGTACACCTTGCTCTTCCATTTCCTTCGCCAGCATCCCTGCCATTTCCGGGTCAAAGGAATTCATAATCTGCGGTCCAGATTGCACGAGTGTCACTTCAAGGCCAGCCAGCTTCAGGTTCTCAGCCATCTCCACACCGATATATCCTCCGCCGATAACAATCGCAGAGCGGGTGTCTGGCGAGATGACCTGCTGCTTAATCCGATCGGTGTCCGGAATGTTGCGTACGGAATAGATATGCGGAAGATCAATGCCTGGCAGCTCCGGACGAATGGGTCTGGCTCCGGGTGAGAGCACAAGTGCATCGTAGGTCTCCTCGTAGGTTCCATGCTCCAAGCTTCTAACCGTTACCTTTTTGGCGTCAGGATCAATGGAGATGACTTCACTTCGAGTGCGAATATCCAGATTAAAACGCTTCGTCATCGCTTCCGGTGTTTGAACAATCAGTTTGGAGCGGTCCTGAATCGTATTTCCGATGTAGTAGGGAAGTCCGCAATTGGCAAATGAGATGTACTCGTCCCGTTCGAACATGATGATATGTGCTGTTTCATCCAGCCGCCGCAGCCGTGCAGCAGCAGAAGCGCCGCCAGCAACGCCGCCGACAATAATTACCTTTTTACTCATTTCTCTTCCTCCTGAAAAAATACTTCGATAATCCCTTTAACTCGGGGATCTTTTACGGAATAAGTCACTTCGAGTCCATGCCGTTCAGCCTCGACAATGCCCAGGCTCCGCAGCTTCTGCAGATGCTGGGATACGGTCGATTGAGGAAGCTCCAGACATTCCTGCATGTAGCTGACGTTACAGCTGCCCTTCTGAAGCAGTCCCCTTAAAATACATAGCCGAACCGGATGGGCCAGCGCCTTCAGACATTCGGCCATTTCGTTATATATTTTGATATTATTATCCACTGATAACAGCCTCCTCTTAAGAACTTCAAGGTGATGGGTAATAAACGAATCGTTATGAAAACTTAAAATTATGATTCATTTGTTATTATAAATCATTATATTGTAATATTACGATATAGTGATATATAAATCAACCGTAAGCTCCATTTGCATAAAAAAGCCAGATGCTGCTTCCCTGGGAAAGTAAATCACAAGGAAGGATAACATCCGGCTGTGTGTACTTATACAGATTTCAGAACCGCATAACCGAATGGAGGGAGCTCCATGTTCAGCTTACCGTTCGTAACCGGCCATTCATTACCGGACAGGAGATCGAGGTAAGAGGCTCCATCCACCTGAACAGCGAAGGATTCTGGATCCTCGGAAGTGCTGGTCAATATAACGATGGTTTCATTCTCGTCTTTCCGTGCGTAGGCCAGCTTCTTGCCGTCCTGCTCAGCTTCAAGGAAGTGAACACTGCCAGTACGAAGGGCAGGATGAGATTTGCGCAATTCAATCAGATGCTGATAGTAAGTGAACAGCTCACGGTCCTGTTTGGATTCATCCCATTCCATACATTTGCGGCAGCCCGGGTCGTGTTCTCCATCCATCCCGATCTCATCTCCATAGTAAATACAAGGAGTACCGATATAAGTGAACTGGAAGAGGGCGGCCAGCTTCATTTTGCGTTTGTCTCCCTTGCTCAAGGTGAGCAGGCGGGGGGTATCGTGGCTATCCAGAAGGTTGAAGGCTACCTCTGTCGCTTGAAGCGAGTAACGGGATAGCTGCCGCCCGATCGAATTGGCAAAATGATAAGCGTCAATCTCATCCTTGATGAAGAAGTCAACGACTGCATTGGTAAACGGATAGTTCATAGCCGCATCGAATTGATCCCCTTGCAGCCATGGGGAAGCATCATTCCACACTTCTCCAAGGATGTAGGCATCCGGATTTACCTTTTTGACGGTGTGACGGAATTCTCTCCAAAATTCATGATCTACCTCATTCGCCACATCAAGACGCCAGCCGTCTACTCCGATCTCCTTAATCCAGTACTCCGCCACATTCAGAAGATATTCCTTGACCTCAGGATTCTCGGTGTTCAGCTTCGGCATGAGCGGCTCAAAAGAGAACGTTTCATAGCTTGGAATGCCGTCAACGACTTCAATCGGGAAGCTGCGAATATAGAACCAATCCTTGTATTTGGACTGCTCGCCATTCTTCTGCAGATCAACGAAGGGCTTGAATGTACGGCCGGAATGGTTAAACACCGCATCAAGCAGTACTCGGATACCGCGCTTATGGCACTGCTTCACCAGCTTCTTCAATGTGTCGGCATCGCCAAAGTGCGGGTCAATCCGCATATAATCCTCGGTGTCATACTTGTGGTTGGTGGTCGCTTCAAAGATCGGAGTAAAATAAATGGCTGTAATTCCGAGCTCGCTCAAATAATCCAGGTGATCAATGACCCCTTGAAGATCGCCTCCAAAAAAGTTATCACGCTCAGGCTTGCCGCCCCAAGGCAGTACATTCTCCGGATCATTACTCTTGTCACCGTTGGCAAAACGCTCCGGGAAGATCTGATAAAATATAGCGTCCTTCACCCAAGCCGGCGGGGTAAATACATCCACTCCATTTATATACGGGAATTCAAACATACGGTCCGGATTGTCAGGCTCTTCCTCGAGAAAGTTATTCTCATCCATCCATATGCTCTCTTCCCCATCTTCCAGCAGGAAGGCGTAGCGCAGGCGACGGTAAGGCGGCTGTACTTCACAGCTGAAATAGTCGAACATGGAATCGGAGGTCATCTTGCTAAGGGGTATGTATTTTTTAGTTCGCTCCCAGTCGTATTTATCTCCGGTTATAATGGAGACCTTATGAACGTCATCTCTTTTGGTGCGAATCCGAATGATAATGGTATCCTTGTCATAAGCACAGGACCACTGCTGTTTAGGGTGATGATAAATGGCTTCTAATTGCATAGTATTAATCCTCCTTTGTATATTTCCACATAATAAGATGAATGGAATGAGGGCCATAGTGTTAAGGTGAGATACCGGTTCTGTCCTGATCATAAAAAACAAAAGGCACAACCAAAGAGAGATAATGTTCTCCGAGGTTGTACCTGTACTGGATTCATCACAGATATCATGGCCTTTTAATTGTGAGTTAAAATGCGTGAAGTTATACTGGGTTGTAGAACTTTGCAGCAGATTAGCTTCAATTTGTAATATACCATGCAGATCCTGGTTTCTGCAATGAAGCGCGTACATAATTTATAAATGAGGTGTTACTGGAATGACAACACTGCTCTATATTGAGGATGATATCGAAATTGGGAATTTGGTAAGGGCCGATCTTGAGGACCGGGGTTATGATGTGCTCTGGTTAAAGAGCGGAGAGAAGGCTGTCTCCATGGCACGTGAAGCGCATCTGGCCATTCTCGATGTCATGCTGCCCGGACTTGATGGCTTCACGGTTGGCCAGCGGCTTAAGAAGGAGCTTCCGGAGCTGCCAATCTTGATGCTCTCTGCACGTACGTCCATTGATGACAAGCTGCAGGGACTCGAATTTGCTGATGATTATTTGACCAAGCCCTTTCATCCGGATGAGCTGGCAGCCAGAGTAGAGGTGCTGCTTCGGCGGAATGGCCAGGCGCTGCCCCGTTTAGAGCATATCGTGCTCCATCATCTGAATGTCTATATGGACGAACAGCGAATCATCGATACGTCAGCGAATGAAGAAATCGTGCTCACCGGCAAGCAGTTTCATATTTTTAATTACTTGCTGAGACATCTGGGACAGATCAAAACAAAAGAGCAGATCTATGAATCCGTATGGGGTGAGCCTTATATGGAAGGAGACAAGACGCTTATGGTCCATATTCGTCATCTGCGAGAGAAGCTGGAGCAGGATCCCGCTGAACCCCAAATTATTGAGACGATCAGGGGTGTAGGCTACCGGGTGAAGGCATGAGATATAGGATGAGACAAGACCTAAGAGAAGGCGAGGAGAACAAACGGGGGCTTCGCCAACGCAATGGGAGAATTCATTTTAAAAATTCACTGATGTCGCGTTATCTGCTGATCGTCATTATTGCGATGGTGTTCCTGCCGATTGCCTTTATGTCAACAGGGCTTCTCTTCGGTGTTCTGTATCCTTTTGTCCATTCGGCTAAGGACGATAATCTGCCTTACGGCAGCTCCATTCAGATCGAAACGGACTGGCATGAAGAAGCGAAGAAGCTCAGCGGATTGCCGGAGGACAGCGTTAGGTCGAGGCTGGCAGAGCTTGGCGAGCATTATAAGGAATCGACGATTCTTTGGGTGGATGATACGGGTATGACCAGCTTCAAGAAGCCGGACACCCTGCAGGTTCAGTCCCGCTGGAAGCCTTCTGATGCTGTGGAATATATGAAGAATGCACAAGGCAACACGGAAGTCTATACTGTCGTAGCCTTTATCGGAGGCGGGCAGGAGGATCTGGGTGAAGGATTTATATCCCTCGCGCTGCCAAGGGATGTGCTGAGCCGCTCTTCTGACACGGGAGGCTGGGCCATCTATAACACGCTCGCTATGATCATCATTTTAGGGCTGTTTATGCTCATTTCCTGGTCATTCTTCCGGCGCATCAGCAAGCGACTGACAAGGCTTGAGGTCGCGGTATCGACGCCTGGCGCTGACGGTATTCCGCTGCCGGTAGAAGTCAGACAGCCCGACGAAATTGGACAGCTCGAGAAGTCATTCAATGGGATGGTGCATCAGCTGAGAGACAGCAGGGGGAGACAGCAGGAGGAGGAGCAGCTGCGTAAAAATTTGATCGCTGACCTGTCGCATGATCTAGGAACGCCGCTGACTGTCGTGCGCGGGCATCTGCATGCGCTTCATAAAGAGCCGCTCACAGCAATTGGACAGGAATCGCTCCACCGAATTGAGGGGAAGATTGACGACCTGGGGGGACTGATCGACAACCTGCTGTCCTATAACTTACTGTCGAGCGGAAAGTATACGATGAAGCTGCAGCAAGCGGATGTCGTCCGCATTGTAAGAGAGAGCACAGCAGCTTGGTATCCATTATGGGAATCCGCTGAATTTACCATCGATATTGAGCTCAGCGAGCAGCCATTGATATGGAATGTGGATATTCAAGGCTTCCGCCGCGTACTGGACAATCTGTTTCAGAATATAATGCGTCATGCCAAATCAGGCAGGTATGTGAGAGTTGCAACAGCACAGCATCTTGGGGAGACTTGCATTGTGATTGAGGATCATGGACCTGGCATAAGCGGAGATTCTGCATCAGCTGGTGCAGGAATCGGACTTCGAATCGTGGATCTGCTGCTTGAAGGAATGGAGCTCTCGCGGGAGGCAGAAAGCTCTGCACGGGGGACAAGCATCACGATTGGGCCCCGCTTCCGCGATCCCCGTGATAAGTACAATTTAAACAAAACTTAAACTTCGTGCCTACCTCACCTTAAACCGGGAGCGTTATGATAGTTCCCGAGGTGATAAACAAATGAATGAATGGATGATTGAAACAGCTGATGTGTGGAAGACATACCGCGGCAAGGCAGCGGTCAAAGAGCTCAGCTTGCAAATAAAGAAAGGTGAAATTTACGGCTTCCTGGGACCGAACGGCGCTGGAAAAACAACGATGATTCGGATGCTGCTCGGTCTTATTAAACCGACGAAGGGATATATCCGTATCTTCGGCAAGGATATCCGTAACCACCGGATGGAAATTCTCCGGAAGGTGGGTTCCCTGGTCGAGTATCCATCCTACTATGGCCATTTGAATGCTATTCAAAATTTGGAGACAAGCCGTCTCCTGCTGGATGTACCGAAATCGAGAATCGACGAAGTACTGCGTATTGTCGATCTGACGAAGGATGCCAAGCGGCCGGTGAAGGGGTACTCTCTCGGAATGAAGCAGAGGCTCGGTATTGCAAATGCGCTGCTTGGTAATCCTGAGCTGCTCATCCTGGATGAACCGACAAATGGTCTTGATCCTTCAGGAATTCAGGAGATTCGTGAGCTCATCAAACGAATGCCGCAGGAATACGGCATTACCGTACTTGTCTCCAGCCACTTGCTTAGCGAAGTGGAGCAGATGGCAAGCACCGTCGGTATTATTCGCGAAGGACAGCTCGTATTTCAGAATACGATTGAGCGGCTGCACCAGGAAGCTGGAAGCACGATTCGTCTCACCGTATCTGATGCTGAAGCTGCTCTGCAAATTGCCAGAGAGCTGGGACAATGGGGTCAAGTCGAAGGAGCGAGGCTTACGTTTAACCATATGGACGATCATCTCATTGCCGCGCTGGTCCGCCGATTGGTGGAGCAGGATCACAGCATATACCGGGTTGAGGAGCATAGGCAGTCGCTGGAGGACTTCTTCCTAGAAGTGGTTGGAGGGGTCGTTAAATGATGATGCGGCTGTTTCATAGTGATCTTCTCAAGATACGTAAAAAAGGCTTGTGGTTTCTCGTCTTTCTGGCTCCCATTGGTCTGGTTGCGATGAATGCCCTTAATTTCGGACTTCGTCTGGATTATTTACAGGGATTGTACGGTGAAGAGGGGATGTGGGATGGACTACTCTACAATTTTGAACCTTTTGTGCCGCTTGCCATTCTTCTTGGCGCTACCATCCTGAGCTCCATGCTGGCAGGGATAGAGTATCAGCAGGGCTCCTGGAAGCAGCTGCTTGCTCTTCCCGTATCCAGATGGAAGGTGTATTGTTCCAAGTTTTCAGTCATTTTTCTGCTGCTATTGTGCTCTTGTGCACTGCTGTATATCGGCATCGTTCTGCTTGGACTGTCCCTTGGATTCAATATGCATATTCCCTGGCTGGAGCTGCTGAAGCTATGCTTCCTTCCGCTTGCGGCGTCTTCGCCGATGATTGCATTACTGTTTATGCTGACGATGACGTATGAGAATCAGGCCTTGTCTGTGACCATCGGGATTACACTTGCCATCATGGGCTTGTTTAGTGCCCAGCTTCCCGAATTTGTGCCGCTCTCCTGGCCAATGTTCAGTATTATGCTGCCAGATGGAGAGATGCTGGCTTTGTTTGGACTAGGTCTTGGGGCAGTACTGCTTCTAGCCGGAATGTCGTTATTCGGTAAAAAGGAGGTGGCCTGACCATGAGTGCATACTTTCGTCTATTATCTGCGGAAAGACTTAAAATCATGAAATCGTGGGTTTGGCTGCTGGTGCTCGTCAGTCCAGCCATTGCTCTGCTGCTAGGATTTATTGCGGAGCCAGTCAGCTATTGGGATCTAATGGCTTCCCAGGCAACCTTTCATGCGATGCTGTTTCTACCTATTTTCACAGGGGTATTCGCTTCTTTTATCTGCAGATTTGAGCATGCGGCGGGTGGATGGAAGCAGGTATTGGTACTGCCGGTAAGCCGTTTCACCTTCTATGCAGCCAAGCTGACGGTGATTATGTTGTTAATCCTGATCATCCAGCTGCTTCTATTGCTCAGTTTGCTTGCGGCAGGAGCTTATCATGGAATGGGTAACGATATTCCTTGGGGAATGCTACTCCAGAGTATAGGAGCAGGGTGGATCGCTGCACTGCCTCTGGCAGCGCTGCAGCTGCTCGTCTCCTTGATGTGGAGCAGCTTTGGTGCGCCGCTCGGCATTAATTTTATGTTGACGATACCAAACCTGCTGATCGTGAACTCCAGCGACATTGCACCGTATTATCCGTGGGCGCAGCCCTTCCTGCTGATGATGCCGAGAGAAGAATTCAGTTTCGGGGCGTTTATGGTACCGTTGTCGACCATATTGCCTGTAGTACTCGGGAGTGCGCTTCTGTTTATACTCCTTGGCGCGATGTACTTTAGACAGAAGGAAATCTGACTCTACGGTGGTGTGCTCCTCCAAGCGCTGCTGGAATTCCTGGAAGAGATTTGGATCCGCTTCTGATATGAATACAGAAATGAATTGATGATAAGCTGAATACCCAAACAGGGCTGCTCCCGCTATGAAACAATGGAGAGGCAGCCCTGTATTCATATTTGATAAGTCTCTTCACCGCTTCAAATCGAGGGCATCAGCGCATTGCGATATCGTCGATCGTTAAGTTGTTGATGTTGTTTCTAAGAATGTGGCAAGAGTGCTTGAACTTGACCATTTCTTCCTGGCTTAGGTTTAATTCCAGCAGCTCCTTAATTCCGTCGCTGCCAATAATGGCTGGCACCCCGATGCACAAGTCACTCTCGCCGTACTCACCGTCAAGAATTGCGGACACCGCTATAATCTTATGATCATCTGTTAGAATGGAACGGGTAATAAAAGCGATGGCGCTGCCGATGCCAAATTGGGTAGAGCCTTTGCGGGTGAAGATCTCCCAGCCCGCATCTCGGGTCTTTCGTGCAATATCCTCAAGATCCAGTGTCTTGAATCTTTCTTTATGCTGCTCAAGAATGTGCAGGATCGGCTTTCCTCCAATCGTGACATGAGACCAGGCGACAAATTGAGATTCTCCATGCTCGCCGAGCGCATAGCCGTGAACACTGCGCGGATCAATGGAGAACACTTCCGACAGAATGGTCTTGAGCCGCGAAGAATCGATGGATGTGCCTGTGCCGATGACCTGATTCCGCGGCAGTCCTGACAGCTTCCATACCAGATACGTAATAATATCTACCGGATTCGCCGCTACGACAAATACACCGTTAAAGCCGCTTTCCATAATAGGCTGAACGATATCTTTCGTTATAATCTCTGCTTCACTCAGAATATCAAGCCGGGTCTGACCTGGTTTGACATTGGCTCCTGCGGTCAGGACAATGACATCCATGTCCTTGCAGTCCGCATATGTTCCGGCATGGACCTTGGTGCGCTGATACGTAAAATCCATGCTGTGGGACAAGTCGAGCGCTTGCCCGAGAGCCTTCTCATATGTTCGGCCAATGAGCATGATTTCTCCAGCGATCGCCTGATTAATCATGGAATAAGCTGCGCTTGATCCGACAAGCCCCGCTCCAACAATCGCCACTTTTCCTGTTCGGTTTCGCATAACCTGCTTGCCCCCTGTCTCCATATCGTTATCGGTCTATCATCTATAAATGTATTGTATGCATATGTCTATTCAACGTTACATAAGATAACATAATTTTCTCCTAAACAGCAATGGAAATTCGGATTACCCAGAGAATCAAGTGAACATTTATTACAAATAAGTGACGTGTGATGAAACTGCTGCTCGATATTTCTTAATAAATCTACAGAATCTGTCGAACCTGTCGTAATTTCACCCTGACAAAACTTCTTACGATACCACATTCTTAGAAGAAATATGCCAAAGGAATTGCAGGGCAGAGAGGCGAATTGCTTATCTCACAGACAACTATTTCGCTCTGTCCGCCCTGATCAAGCGGAAGAAATAGCGCTGTTTCTTAACGGGCAAGTGCATGGTATGAGGTTTGATAACTGTCGGCATACGTTAATGATTTATTAGACCCTAAAAAATTCGGGAGGGAATGATAATGAATATGCATTTGAATATGAATGAAGCAGGAGCTACGACGGAAACGGCTAAGGAACTGGGGATCGGCGCAAGCACACTCCGCAAATACGCGGCTGCGCTGGAGGAGCATGGACATCGTTTTGAACGGGCTGCGAATAAATCGAGACTGTTCGGAACGCTTGAAATAGAGCGGATTAAGGAAATGATGAATTTGATGAGAGAGCAGAACCTGCCGCTGAATGATGCAGCCGTGCTCGTTATGGAACTGAATCATGAGATGGCTGCGGCGGCCAAGGATGGCTCGGATCAACAACAGACAGGTGCACATGCACCCCTCATTGAGCAGGAGAAGGTGCTTCAGAAGGCAGGAGTAGAGCAGGAGCAAGTTAAGCAGCTCAATTCGGAATGGCAAATTCTGCAGGAACGCATGGCTGAGCTTGAGCGTGAACAAACGAAGCTGATGAAGCAGAATGAACAGCTGCAGGAGCAGGTAGAAGAACAGCGCTTATGGATTAAGGAGAAGCTGGATGAGGATCGCGACCGTCAGCTGATCACAAATTTGCGAAGCTATCAGGGGCGTAATCAGAAGCCAAAGCCCAAGCAGAGGGGACACTCACTGAGGATGCTGTTCGGATTGCTCCCAAAGAGTAGGAGGGAGGCGTGATGATGCGAAAATTCATTTACGCCACCCTGCATCAAAAAGTGACGAATCAGGATACAGGACCGCCTAAAGCATAGGAATTTGTTTTTATTTTTACAGTATTAGAGTTACAATAGAAAGGAGTGATTGATACTAGCGACAAGGAGAGCCATAAATGATTATTTTGAAGAGCAAAGATGAAATACAGTATATGAAGAAGGCTGGCGAGATTCTCGCTGCTTGCCATAGAGAGATTGCCGGGCTCATTCGCCCTGGCATTCAGACCCAAGAGATTGATGCATTTGCAGAGAGCTTCATGAAGAAGCATGGAGCGACTCCAGAGCAAAAGGGCTACAACGGTTATCCGTATGCTACCTGCGCTTCAGTAAATGACGTAATCTGCCATGGGTTCCCTGGAAAATACGCGCTGAAGGACGGGGATATCGTAACGGTGGATATGGTCGTTAATCTGGATGGCTGGCTGGCGGATTCCGCTTGGTCTTATGCGGTCGGCAATGTATCCGAGCAGGCACAGAAGCTGCTGGATGTGACCAAAGAATCCCTGTACAAGGGGATTGAAAAAGCGGTTATTGGCAACCGGATCGGGGATATTTCCAATGCGATCCAGGTGTATGCCGAGGGCGAAGGATTCTCGGTCGTTCGGGAATTCATTGGGCATGGGATCGGTCAGGATATGCATGAAGAGCCCCAAGTGCCTCATTACGGACCAGCCGGACGCGGACCGCGTCTGAAGGAAGGCATGGTCATTACGATTGAGCCGATGCTGAATGTCGGTACCTTCCGC
The DNA here is from genome assembly GCF_042684905.1 of Paenibacillus shunpengii. NCBI lineage: Bacteria > Bacillati > Bacillota > Bacilli > Caryophanales > Paenibacillaceae > Paenibacillus > Paenibacillus shunpengii. Next base: position 150,081 of record NZ_JBHUMJ010000003.1, read on the forward strand.
AGCAAGCTGGACAGTGACGGATGGACAGCCCGTACACAGGACGGCGAATTGTCTGCACAGTACGAACATACCATTGCCATTACAGCAGACGGCCCGGTTATTCTAACCGAGCAATAACAGGAATGACCTGCAGCAGGGACGCTTGCTGTTCTAAGATCATTCAAGGCCATACGGCCGCAGTATAGAGAGCAGGATTCCTTCTATCCTCCATAGGAAGGGATGCTGCTCTTTATTATTTCGAGGGAGCATACTTCTAAAAAAAGCTCAGTACAAGCAGGAGAATTTCATCCCTTGTACTGAGCTTTTTTGTATATTTTGAGTCGGCTTTGAACGAAGCTAATTATATCACGATGTATACAGACATTCGTTACTGTTTGGCTGAAGATTCAAATGCCGACCCATAAGTTTCGTTGTAATGCTTCAGCATATATAGTCTCCAGTGGAGCAGCATACCGAAGGCTAGAATGAAGAAGACGGCTCCGGTCTGTACGACAGTAATATACTGATAAACGACTTCATGCAGCACTAGTCTGACGATCAGAAGACCGACCAGAATGAACATGAAGCTCTTGGAGCTGGTAACAAAGACCTCTCCGTCTCTAACTTCAAACTTGGTGCTCTTGATCAGCGGATACGAGAAAATAAACCAGCCGACCAAAAACGCGATGAGTGCCCACAGCCACGGAATATGCGTCTCCGGAACAACAAACATAAGAAATCCCGTGCTCATACCGAGCGGAGGGATAATGATTCTTTTCTTGTTGATTGGCCGATTAGCTGCCTTCATACGAATAAAGATAGCACTCACAGCAATAAAGATCATGCCGACCGTTGCGGCGATCTGAAGAAATGAGGAGTTAATAGCCACGAATAGGACCTCTCTCTAATTGGAAATCATTTTTCCTTAGTATATCATAAATTCTTAGAAATACTGTAAGTATATCCGGTGAAATATGAAGAGTTCATCGGATCGATAGTTCGTTGTTGTAGGAATTTGTAGAAGATTATCGAATGATCAAGAACTTATCTTCCAATTTGCGGAAACAGGTCATATACTAGGAGTGTGCTTCTATATTTTTATGAAATAAATCTCTGTGTATATAAATATTTTTTAAATAAAGGGGGGAGAGAAGTGAGACCAAGGGAATGGAAGCTCAAAGCAGGACTTGCGTTTTTGGTTGGTGTATTGCTGCTTCTCACTTTCCCCTGGATTCAATGGAGAGCGGCGCCGAGCCGGGTTATTGATGTTGTCATTATAGATAAAACGGTTCCGGACATTACATACCGTGAGCATAAAGGCCTGACCTGGCTGCTCAATCAGCAGAAGGTAGTGGATCAGAATGGAGCGGGGTACGCATATGATGAATCTTATTATGGATATCATCCTCACAAAGCCGGAGATGAACGGATGAGGCGTTTACCTGCTACGCTTCGCGGGACTGATCTGATCTATCTTGCAGACTCCTATGGCATCTATGAATCTGTACGTTCGAAGGAAGAAAGGGAGGAACATGTCGAGCGATTGGTGTATGGCGGAATGAATTTGACAGATGTCCAAAAAATTCAGGCTGCTGCTATGACAGGAACAACAATCATTGCTGAACACAGTGTACTGGCAGCCCCGACGGCAGAATCCGTTAGCAGGCAGCTGCAGAAGCTGCTGGGCGTGGAATGGAAGGGCTGGGCCGGGAAATTTTATGAGGATTTATCAACAGAAGTGCCCCTCCATATCATGGAGAAGTATACAGGACAGACCGGCAAGGAATGGTCTTACAGCGGCATAGGGATGGTACTCGTTCATCATGAAGGGGAGGTCATTGTGCTGGGCAGACAAGATCTAAGGGAGCCGGGCATGTCCATCTCTTTTTCCAAAGAAAACAGTGATAAATACAATGTCGAAAGATCAGCTCGCTATCATCAATGGTTCGAGGTTGTCACTCCCAAGCCAGGCACGGAGACTGTAGCCGATTACAAGCTCGAATTAACAAGCTCCGGTTCGGAGAAGCTGAGAAGGGCAGGGGTTCCTGCACAGTTCCCGGCCATTATTCAGTATGAGCAGAATTCGCATCAATCTTATTACTTTGCGGGTGATTTTGCAGAACGAACGGTCTCGCCATTGATGGTTCAATATAAAGGCTGGGATCAGTTTGTCGGTACCTTTATTTCGGATTCCAGTCCAAATGCTTTTTACTGGCAGATTTATATTCCCTTGATGAAGACCATTTTGTCTGATATTGAGAGTAAGCGGGTTTAATATATATGAAAATGACAAAGAAGAGTCTATACAGAAGAATCTGTGGACTCTTTCTTTTGTAAGTTTTGGATTGGATGTAAACTTGACAAACAAAACTGTTATCAATAGAATAACAGTTGCTAGGAAGTACGTTTATCTTAACTGAAGATGTATATGAATGATGAGTCCGAGATTAATAGACGATTTCAGGGCATAACTAATTGATAAAGTACGGGAGACAGGAAGCTTTGAGCGCTAATACAGGAGGTCAGGGTAATGAACAGTGAGTTCACGATTGCAGTGCATTGCCTGTTGTTTTTGGGTATCCGTGAAGGACGCATCGCAAATAGTGAGGACATTGCAGAGAGTGTATCTACGCATCCTGCCAGAGTACGGAAAGTGCTTAGTGTGCTGCGCAAGCATCAGTATGTAATGACGAAGGAAGGGGCTCACGGCGGTTATATGCTGAACAGTAAGCCGGAAGAAGTGAGACTTGGTGATTTGTATCGCTTGTTTGCGTTAGGATCCTTTGGGCCTCATTGGCGTTCGGGGGATGAGGACTCCAGCTGCATGGTATCTTCTAATATTAAGGAAGTCATGGGTACCATATATCATGATGGAGAGCATGTGGTGGAACAATACCTGGACAGCATTACCCTTGCAGAAGTGAAGCATCGTCTGGAGGATAAATGGAAGAATAGAGATTTAACCTAAGTCTATGGTTTATGAAAGATCCGGTCGGGTACCGGGTCTTTTTTTGTTTCCATTAATAGTACTCAGAAGGATTATTTTACCTTAAAATGGATTTTAATATACAATGGAAGCAGCCGCTATCTTGCAATTTTAATTAAGGGGTGACCTTATGAGATCAGGCATGGACTTATACGTACAGATGGAGGATTCCGAATTGTCGATCGCTGCATGCCAGGGTGATTTTGAAGCGTATGAGGAGCTGGTTCGGCGTTATGGCAAGGAGCTCTATGCGTGGTCTTATATACAGCAGAAAAGGACAGGATAGGCGACGTTTACTCATAGAATCGATTTCGAAGAGCTGGTATCAGCGCAATAAACCTAAGGACAAGGCTCAGCTTGTAGAGCTCCTATTTCAAACGATGTACAGTACTGCGAGGATGCAATATAGAGCTGCTGCTTGGAATAAGATATCTCCCTCTCGATCGACGACGCAAGACGAGACTACATCCCAAATGATAAGGGATACCGACCGTTTGCTGTTACAAAAAATGAATAGTCTGTCGTTTGAAGAACGTACGATGTTACTAGCCTCATACATATTAGGCAAAACGCCTGCCGAATTCGGAGATTATACGGGAATAGGGGAGATGCGGGCTGCCGCCAGTTTACAGCAAGCCAAGCAGATGATGAATGAATCATCGTCATTTCTTAATACCTTTTTCGAGAAGGATCGAAAGATCGTATATGTACACGAGCATGAAAATTTGGAAGACGCACTTCAACAAGGTTTAACCGATGCTAGGGCTGGCAGATTCTCCAAGCGGCTAATGAGAACATGGGGTGCAGCAGGAGTTTTGGTGATCGGTATTACAATAATCATACTCGTAGTTGGCCTTAACCCTTGGGGAGAGAAGGGGATCCATGAGCCCCTTGACCGGGCGGGAACCCGAGTCGTGCCGGATGACCGCTATTGGCTGAGCACCGTAAGCTCGGATCGCGTTGCCGAAAGAAGGCTGCAGGAGGGGGAAGCTCAATATCTCGGCTATGTGGTTGAACAGAACGGACTTAAGCTGATTATTGATGGAATGATGACACAAGGCGAATCGACCATGATCTGGTATACCTTAACTGTGAAGAACGGGCAAGAGATGCCGGATAAGTTTAGCGGCTATATGTATGGGAGCGACAGCTTTAATTCGGGTGAAACGATATGGACTCGAACGGGAAATAAGATTGTACAAACGGAGAGTCCTTCCACCATACAAGGGATGATGGTATTCGATAGCCGGCATGATATCGTCCATCAGACAGTCCCGGAGGAATGGGTTGTCATCTTTAATGCGGCAGATGCGGAGCGTCCGGAGTCAGTAATCTCTCTAAGCCTTACGGTTCCATCCGTGCCATCACAGAAGCCTGAGCTGATTACAGTCAACCAGGTATTTCAACTGAATAATCGTTCTTTTATGATCAAGCAGGCCGAGCTTGCCGAGAACTATACCAAGATTGTGATTGAATCAGAATCAAGGCACGAGGAGGATGCAGCACTACTACACAGCTTGAGGCTGAGGCTTAGTAATAATGATCAGAGTTACTTGGGTTTGAATGGACAGTTGATGAACTACGAGACTGACGCAGAAGGGCGAACGACGCTGATATATCCTCCAGTGCATTATCTTGATTACAGTGGATTATCTCTGGTGAAGGATGTTGGACTTGTAACCATAACCGAAGAGTTTAAAGTAGATTTGGATGAGGGGAAATTAGTTGGTTATCCAGATCATTTCAATGGAGATTTTAAAATGAAGCGCTCAGGTGATGGTTCTGAGATTAAGCTGTACTTTAAGGATGCGGGATACATCAACGAAGAGGTGTTGTCCTCTTTAGAGGGTGTACCGAATGCACAGCTGGTATTTGACTTTTATGATGCGGAGGGCAATTATTATGCTTCCAGCGGAACAGGTTATGAGGGAGAATGGCGCACGTACTACATTCAGGATGCGGATTATCCTCAGCCGATTACGATTCCTGTAGTTTACGAAAAAGTAGACGAGGAGACATTAAATATTCCTCTCTTATGAATCAATTTCATAAAACATTAAAACGGTGAACTTGAAACTATATATACCCTTGATTTAAGCGGCTAAAGGTATTATGAAATTGATTCTATTAAACAATAATTGAAAAGAGATGGACCTATGAGAACCTATACTGATCTTAAGGATTCCGAATTGTCGATCGCTGCATGCCAAGGTGATTTTGAAGCATATGAGGAGCTAATTAAGCGCCATAGCAAAAAGATATATATCCTCGCTTAGACAACCGTAGTAGCATTAGCCTAACCTTGGTAAAAAAATAAGGGCAGACACCCCCAGGCTTTGATCCGATTTGGAAAAAGAGGTGATACGGTGCAAAGTTTTGATGAGATGAATGATCGGGATTTAGAGAAAATGGCGTTTAGTGGGGATTTCGATGCTTATGAGCACCTGTTGAAGCGTCATGCTGCAAGTTTGTTTATCGTGGCCTACGCTATCTCTCGAAGCAGGAGCACCGCGGATGCACTCGTATCGGCCACGGTGTCCATCACCTGGCATCAGGTCAAAGCAGGGAAGCAGCGAGAGGATCTCGTGACTGCCTTGTTTCATAATATGATGCTCCATGCCAAAAGGTTGAGGAGGGCAGGTGGAGCTGATGCTGCAATAGAACCATCCGCTGCAGTGGGGGAACCTGATGATCTTACACCTAGCTCAAATAAGCTGGGTGACTCGGCTGTAGCGGGTGAGCATGTTCAAGTAATGCGCAGCAACCGAGCCGACTTGATGGAGACACTTATCAGCCAGATGAGCTTTGAACACAGTGTCGTATTCCTGCTGAATTATATTGCAGAACAACCTATAGCAGAGATAGCAAAATACATATCAAGAACGGAGAAGACGACTTCTAGACGGCTTGATGAGATGCTGAATGCTGTGGCCAAAGAGATGGGGGAAGGTGAAACTACAGCGGTCTCGTCTTTTATCCGCAAACATTTTTCCAAGGAAAAAGAATACTTGAGCTCAGTGGAAATGAGTAACGATGCAGACGCAGCAGTACAGAAGGGACTGCTCCATGCTGGGCAAGGTGTCCTCCCGAGGCACAGGAACAAGAAGATATGGGCTTGGACCCTTGGTGTATCGCTTGGTGTAGTTGTCCTTGCTATCATTGTGCTTAATCCTTTCCGCGAAAAGGAGACCCACGCGTCTCTTAATCTTTCCGGCACAAGGGTCGTTCCGGACGAGAGCTTAATCTATAGTACTGCGAGCAGCGATGGGGATTACAGATCACGGGTTGCGGATGGTGATTACAAGAAGCTCGGATATGCAATGAAATTAGATGATGGATCCCGGCTGATCATTGACGGAGCGATCGATTATGGGAGAGAAACATTGTTAATGTATACGCTGGAAAAGAGAGAGCCCGAGGTCTCCACTTCGATCGTGGATGGATCCATTTTGGAGCGCTCGACTTTGCTGCTGTTAGGTTATTTGCAGAATCAGATGGTTCTCGAAGAGACAGAGAAGGCTGAGAAAGGTTTTGTTACGTTTGTTCGAACCAATCCCACGGTTTCTACGGAAGGAGCCTTGCTCCAGTTCGAAGTTGAGGTGCAGGGGGATGAGGCGCATACCGTCATGTTGGAAACAGACTATCCTCATGAGGTCGAGCAGCCGGCCAAAGAGATCGCGCTTGATGAGAGCTTTACGATTGAAGGCCAGACCTACCATATTACCGGGCTGACAATCAGCTCGGACTACACGAGGGTGAAGATGAAGCCTGATATTCACAATGAGAAAGGGATAGAGAGTCTGAAGAATGTTCGTCTGGACCGGGTAAGAGAGAATTCGAGGTCCGGAAGCAGAGTAGTGGAGATTGCAGGGGATGATCTGATCTTTCCATCCATCTATTATGAGGATTCATATGAAGAACTCCAGCTTACCTTAGATGAGGAGCTGTTCAGCTTGGAGACTCCTTTTGTTATTGATCTAAATAATCTTAATCTTGTCCAGTATCCTAAAGGGATGGAGCCTGAGTCCTTCGGGGTTACCTATGCCGACCCTGAAATAGATACGTTATTTCACACGATCCAATTTCCTGTTTGGGAAGGAATTCAATATGAGATTTCGGATTATTATACGGATGCGGCAGGTCAGGTGTATACAGCAATTAGTAATATATTTGATGGTGATAACGTCAACATGATGATTCCTGATCTAGATTATGAACAGCCGCTTACATTTTACTTCTCAATACTGGACCAGGATCAACGGAGTGCGGACAATAACCTAGCGAATTATGATCCGCTGGAAGGTCGTATTTCAGTTCCCCTCATTATAAATCCACAGGATTAGACGCTATGAAGCTACCGTGATTAGACGCTGGATCTTTCAACTAATTCAAAAGGGATGACGGTCTTGGAACTACGCGCAATATCCTTCACTTCCACATTCCTGCTGTTATAGAACGTGCGAAAGGCTTCTCTTCCGATCTCCTGCAGATGCTGGTCAATGGTCGTAAGACCAAGTGCTTCGGAGATCGGGAGATTGTCGAAGCCGATAATGGCAAGATCCTCGGGAATGCGAAGCCCGAGGGCTTGAGCTCTCAGGATGACACCGGCTGCCGCTTCATCGCCTGTAACGAGCAGGGCGGTGGGGCGTTCCTCCATCTTCATGAGAGTATCAATGACACGGATTCCGTCTTTAATCTCTGTACAATTGGTAAATATCCATTCCGGATGCAAGACTTCCCCATGCTCATGAAGCAAGGTCTTATAAGCAAGATACCTGGCCTGGCTGCTTGCACTGTCCGCTCGTCCCACGCAATAACCGATGGCCCTATGACTGTGCTGAATCAGGTACTGCATTCCTTTTTGAAAGGCTTCATAATGATCGGTATAGACAGCCGCAATTTGCTCATTCTCTGTATACTCACAAGTAACGATCGGGCCATACTTGGCGTAAGCGGCAATAGCTTCAAGCTCAAGTGCACGGGAGCAGAAGAGGAGACCGTCAATCTGTTTAGTGGATAGCAGCTGAAGTGCTTTATGCTCTTCTTGTGTCTCATACCGAGATTGGTATAGCAGCGTTCCATAGCCGGATTTAGCAGCTTCATCCATAACGCCTGACAATATCGCTTGAAAATAGGGATGACTGTTCGGGACGATGACCCCGACACGATCTGTATGACCTTTAATCAAATGCACCGCACTCGAATTCGGCCTGTATCCTTCCTTCTCCATAATGTGCTGTACTTTCTGGCGAGTTGCTTCATTGACGTATGGATGATTGTTCAGCACGCGGGACACGGTAGTTACAGATACGCCAGCGAGCTTGGCAATGGATTTAATATTGGCCATTTAAACGTTACACCTCCTGATCTAACGACATTATACCCGTGTACACTGTTAATCACGAAATGCTTGCGCAAAAAAGCCCCTTTGGAAGGGGCCAAGGGGCTTAGAAGAAGCGTTGTTGCATATAGCACACAACACATAGTCAATCTAGTGAATCCAGAAATTTCAGAGGATCCAAATCCAAACAACCTAGATGTTTTCTCCGTTCGTCTTAATAACATCCTGGTACCAGAAGTAGCTGTCTTTCTTGATACGGCGAAGATCCTTCCCGCCTTCCTCATCCTGGTTCACGTAGACGAAGCCGTATCTCTTCTGATAGCCGTTCAGCCAGCTGAGCAGATCCGTGAAGGACCAGCTGCAATAGCCAATCAGCTCCACCCCGTCAGCGATCGCCTGCTTGCACTGATGAAGATGGGACTTAAGGTAGGCGATCCGGTATTCATCATGAACCTGGTCTTCGGACTCCAGCTTGTCGAACTCGCCAAGACCGTTCTCCGTAATAAAGATGGGAAGATCATAGCGGCTCGTAATCCTGCGCATACCGATACGAAGACCGATGGGATCGATATTCCAGTCCCAGTTCGATTTTTCAACATGAGGATTGTTTGCTGTCTTGTATAGACCTGGAATTCCGGTTGATTCATTGCTGCCTTTCTGGCCGGTATTGTTCATTTTGCCTGAAGAGACACCGCCATGCAGCGGATTATGCTCGTACGTAATCGTCTGATAATAATTGACACCGACAAAATCAGGCATCCCCTGTTTTAACAGCTCCTGATCTCCTTCCTCAAACACAGGAGCGAGTCCCTGCTGTTTCAAGTGGCGGTAAGGAATGCTGGGATATTCACCCCGGCAATATACATCAAGCCACCAATAGCTTGTGAACTCCTCTGCATTCTCATATGCCAGCATGTCTTCTGGTGAACTCGAAGCCGGATAGGAAGGAGTATAGGCAAAGCTGGGTCCAATCTTGCCGTCAGGCACATGCTTGCGGAAGGAGGCGATGGCCTGGGCATTTGCAAGGAACATAATATGGTTGGCCTCATAGAAGCGTTTGCGGTCCTTCACCGCGGGTGGATGCATGCCAAGCATGTACGCATGATTGGTATTATGATTCTGTTCGTTAAGGGACACCCAGTATTTTACACGGTCTCCGAATCTTTTGTACAAGGTGATGCAGTACTGGTTGAAATCTTCAATAATTTCACGTGATTCCCAGCCGCCGTACCGGTCTTGAAGTGCCTGCGGCACATCCCAATGATACAGGGTCAGCACGGGCTCAATGCTGTGGGCGACCAGCTCATCAATCAGGCTGTCGTAGAATGCAAGTCCGGCTTCGTTGACTTCACCTGTGCCATGCGGATAAATTCTTGGCCAGCTGACCGAGAATCGGTACGATTTAAGACCCATCTCAGCCATAAGCTGTACGTCTTCCTTGTATCTGTGATAGTGGTCTACAGCGATATCCCCGCTCGTTTCCTTGAAGGTGGTGCCTGGAATTTTGGTATATAGATCCCATACGGAAGGTCCTTTGCCGTCTTCATTCCAAGCGCCTTCAATCTGATAGGCAGCAGAAGCAGAGCCCCAGAGAAAGTCCGCGGGGAAGGGCGGTAATTTTTCGTGTATCATATTTATGTCCTCCTTACGAGTTATGTCTATGATTACAGCTGACCATAGCTTTTACATAAGCATCTTAAGTTATGAAATGCATTTCAGAGCAATAGTCTATTCGTGAAATTTTTGTAAACCGCCTTGTTTTTGAAGGGATGGAAGTCATTTGTGGTTAATAGATTAATATCAATTCCGGTAGTCTATCCAGTAATGATCTGAATATAAGGAGCGATCGATGATGAACCCACAAGCGAAGAAATCAGACGAGGTTTGTTTCTATACGGGGACTTATTCTGCGGCAGCAGACCCTGGCATTTATTTGGTGGCCGTGAACAAGGATAGCGGAGAGATGCGAATCGTGAACCAGGCATCGGGAATCGAGCGCCCCTCCTTCCTTGCGCTGCATCCGAATGGAGAAGTATTGTATGCGGTGAGCGAGACAGGTGAAGGGGAACTGTTTACTTATAAAATAGATCCGTCGACGAGTGAGCTGCATCTCCTGGACCGCAAACCTACCGAAGGTGCTGACCCTTGCTATGTTTCGGTGGATCAGAGCGGCAGCTATGTGCTTGTAGCTAACTATTCAAGTGGAAGTGTCAATGTATATAAGCTGGATGAATCCTCCACTCCTGTGGAGATGTCTGCGAAGATTGAGCATGTAGGCAAGGGCTTCCGCGAAGATCGGCAGGAGGGACCGCATGCACATTCCATCGTACCGGATCCGGCAGGTGAGTATGCTATCGTGTGTGACCTTGGGCTGGATCAGATCATTGTGTACCGCATGCAGGAGGGTAAGCTGTCGACCCATTATGAGCTGAAGCTGCCCGCCGGTTCTGGTCCGAGACATTTGGTGATCCATCCTAATGAGAAATTTGCTTATGTCGTTAATGAGCTGAACAATACGGTTACGGCGCTAACCTTCAACAAGAATCGTGGAGAGTTCCAGATCACGCATCATATCTCAACACGGGGTGAAACAGAACAGTCAGAAAATACAGGTGCGGATATTCGCATATCCTCCTGCGGTCGTTTCCTCTATGTATCCAACCGTGGTGATGATTCAATCGCGCTGTTCCATATTAATGAGGAGAGTGGTGAGCTTACCGCAGTAGAGTGTGTGGGTACAGAGGGCAAGACGCCGAGAAACTTCAATCTGCTGGAGGGTGGATTGCTGATCGCAGCAAACCAGGACAGTGACAATCTGGTTTCCTTCAAAATAGACAGTGAAAACGGGCGGCTTACACCTACGGGGTACGAGCTCGAAATCCCTACTCCAGTATGCATTGAACCCTGTAAGAAGGGTTAACATTTTCACTATATAAATATGAAATGCCATGAATTATATCGCTATTGTGAGGCATGATCCAGATCTGGATCATGTCTTTTTTTGTTGTTACTCAGAATTAATCTGCATAGTACAGAGTCATAAACAATATATTGTATGGGGATTTATGCTATTTTTGGGGGTGGACAGCGCAAGATGCCTTTTATATTAAGGTTTAATACAACAATGAACGGGGCTATGACTTTTACAGGAAATACACTGGGGCTTAACAAGGTGACGAATCAGAATAATCAGGGAAATACAGGCTCAATTGGAGCATTCAGCACGTTAAATACTTCGGTCCGAGTCGGTAATTTCCCGCTGGGCACAACGCTGGATTACACCCAGAATGCTTCAACCGCTATTTTGGATCTGCCGAGCGGTTCGACGGTGCTGTATGCCGAATTGATCTGGGCAGCCAGCTATAATACGGGGGGGAATAACGTCATTGGGCAGATTGGCAATCCCGTATTATTCACTACGCCGGCAGGAACCTTCTCCGTTGCTCCTGATCCGGCGACAGCGCGGAATACCGCACCGACAGCGAATGATTATGTCAATTCGGCGAATGTAACGGCTCTTGTCCAGCAAGGGGGAGCCGGTACTTATATAACAGGGGCGGTGCCGGGGACGGTCACAGCATCTAATAACAATGATAACTTTGCCGGATGGACGCTTGCTGTCGTGTATGAGAATCCGTTCCTCCCGTCAAGGAACATGAGCGTGTTTGTCGGTGCAGAGGTCGTAAACCAGGCGCTCGGTGCCGCGACGGCTACGATTACCGGATTCGCTACCCCTGTTACCGGTGTCGTAAGCGGAAGGCTGATGGTCAGCGCAGGAGAGGGAGATCCTCAGCTGTTAGGTGATCAGCTGAGGTTTGGGCCTACAGCAGCAACGCTTGTAGCCATATCAGGTCCGAACAATCCGGTCAGTAACTTTTTTGGTTCACAGATTAACAACAATCTGGGGCTCTTGGATACAAGGGGAACGTTTGGCAGTCTGAATAGTACGCCAGGTAATGCGGTCATTGGTGCCAGACAAGGCTGGGATATAACCAATGTCGACGTATCCTCCAGGCTTGTCAATTCACAGACTTCTGCCGTCATACAGGCCACATCTCAGGGCGATGCTTATCTTGTAAATGGTCTTGGGCTTCAAGTCGATGTCAATGCACCTTTTTTTGTGTTCAGTAAGAGCTCCAATGTGAGCAGTGCACTGGTCGGAGATGTAGTTCAGTATACACTCACCGCAGGCAATACAGGTACGGCCTTTGCCAATTTAGTGCTGCTGCAGGATACATTTCCTGCTTCCGGCGTCTTCGTCCCTGGCTCCTTCTCGGTGAATGGGGTTACACAGCCGGGGGCAGATCCAACGGTCGGTGTCAATCTGGGCACTGTGGCTCCAGGACAGACGCTGACGATTATCTACTCGGTTCAAATTGTGTCTAGGCCGCCAGGATCAACGCAGTCGAACGTAGCAAATCTCACCTACAATTTTCAAAGTCTTCCGGGCGGGCCGACTTTCCAAGGGATGTCCCAATCGAACGGCAATAGCATTTCGATCGGCAACCGGCCGCCAACGACACAGAACTATTCTCTTGTCACCAATGAGAATATTCCCGCCGGGGGTCAGGTTACAGGTGTCGATCCGGACGGAGATGCACTGACCTTCTCACTGAATTCGGTGCCGACAAGCGGGACAGCAATCGTCAATCCCGATGGCACTTATCAATATACCCCTAACACAGGGTTCGTCGGGAACGATTCGTTTACCGTATTGGTCAGCGATGGCTTCGGCGGCACAGCGGTTTCAACGATTGCAGTAACGGTGCTTAATCAGCCGCCTATTGCTAATAACCTGGATGTGTCCACAACGAAGAATGTTCCTGCAACAGGTCAGGTTACAGCGACGGATCCAAATGGAGACCTGCTCACGTTCAGTCTGAATTCATCGCCGTCAAACGGCACGGTTGTCTTCAATTCAGACGGAACGTTCCAGTATAATCCGAACCCTGGCTTTGCGGGCAATGATTCGTTCACCTATCTCGTCAGCGATCCGAATGGAGGCACAGCCATTGGAATCGTCACGGTTCACGTTCTCAATCAGCCGCCCGTGGCACAGAACCTAGATCTGATAACGCCAGAGAATCTGTTTATTACAGGTCAGGTGATTGCGACCGATCCGGATGGGGATACACTGACGTTTACATTAAATGCTCCGCCAGTAAATGGAACGGTAGTGGTGAATGCAGACGGAACGTTCCAGTACAATCCGAATCCTGGATTCATCGGTACAGATACCTTCACGGTGCTGGTCACTGATCCGAGCGGGGGCACTGCCATCTCTACCGTGACGATAGAGGTAATCAATCTGCCGCCGGTAACAAGTAATCTGAGTATAGCGACAACATTAGGTGTGCCTGCAGAAGGTCAGGTTACAGCAACCGATCCGAACGGGGATCCGCTGACCTTCACACTGCAGTCTGCTCCATCCAATGGTACAGCCGTGGTCAACCCGGATGGTACGTTCACGTACACTCCGAATCCTGGCTTCCTTGGAGTAGATAACTTTAACGTGCTGGTAAGCGACCCGAATGGAGGGACGGCAGTTTCTGTTGTCACCGTTATGGTCACGAATCAGCCGCCAATCGTCCAGAATTTATCGTTGTCTACGTTAGGGAATACACCAGCTGGAGGTCAGGTCATTGCGACCGATCCGGATGGAAATCCACTGACATTCAGCCTGAATTCACTGCCAATGAACGGATCTGTAATTGTGAATCCGGATGGTACGTTCACGTATACGCCGAACCCTGGCTTTGCTGGAGTGGATTCCTTCACGGTTCTCGTATCTGATGGCTTTGGCGGCACAGCTATTGGCACGGTAACGGTTAATGTCCAGAACCTGCCGCCGGTAACCAGCGATGTTTCTCTATCTACACTGCAGAATCTGCCAGCAGGGGGTCAAGTTGTAGCGACCGATCCGAACGGGGATCCGCTGACCTTTTCCCAATTGTCTGCACCGGTGAATGGAAGCGTGGTAGTGAATCCGGACGGAACGTTTACTTATACGCCGAATACGGGTTATGTGGGTCCAGACAGCTTCACGGTGCTTGTATCGGATGGGCTCGGCGGCACGGCTATATCCACGGTGTTCATCACAGTGATCGATCAGCCGCCGATTGGGCAGACCCAGAATTTCAGCACGCTGCAAAATACACCGCTGCCGGGACAACTGCTTGCCACCGATCCGGATGGCGATCCGCTGACCTTTACGCTCCTGTCTCCTCCAGCGAATGGAACAGCGGTTGTCAATCCTGATGGTACTTTCACGTATACCCCCGCTGCTGGATTTGTGGGTACTGATTCGTTCACAGCTCTGATCAGCGATGGCAAAGGCGGCACTGCCGTCGGTACAGCCATTATCACGGTCATCGATCAGCCTCCGGTAGCACAGGATTTGACACTCACAACAAACGTCAATACACCGGTAGCAGGTCAAATTCCGGCGACCGATCCAGATGGCGATCCGCTGACCTATACCTTATCTGTTCCACCAGCAAACGGAACAGTAGTACTGAATCCAGACGGCAGCTTCACGTATACTCCCAATTTTAATTTTGTAGGGACAGATACATTCTCGGTGCTCGTCAGTGATGGCAAGGGAGGTACTGCGACTTCCACGGTTACGATCGGTGTACCTGTTGATGGGCCGGTAACCTCAGATGTCACCTTGAATACGACCACGGATGTCCCCGCCCTCGGTCAGGTCATTGCGACTGATCCACAAGGCCAGACGCTGACCTATGCCGTGCTGGTTCCGCCAGCGAATGGTACAGTGCTGCTGAATCCGGCGGATGGTACGTTTACCTATACACCAAATGCAGGCTTTACCGGGACAGATACCTTCACGGTCCGAGTTACGAATACAAGCGGCGTATTCTCAGATTCACAGGTTACGGTCAACGTCAGCAACGTTCCACCGATTGCAGGCAACCTGACGCTGGATACGTTCCAGAACATTCCGATTGCAGGCCAAATTCCAGCGAGCGATCCTGACGGCAATCCGCTGAACTACACCTTGTCTGTTCCGCCTGCACTGGGTAGCGTATTGCTAAATCCTGCGGATGGTACGTTTACCTATACACCAAATGCGGGCGTCGTTGGAGTAGATACGTTCTCTGTGCTTGTCGATGATGGACGGGGTGGAACAGCGACCTCCGTCGTTACAGTGAATATTATTGATCGTCCGCCGGTAACCCAGGATGTAAGTCTAAGTACACCGAACAGCACGCCAGTGGCTGGCGCTGTGACCGCCACCGATCCGGACGGGGATCCGCTCACCTTCAGTCTCAATGCTGCTCCGGTCTTTGGAACAGCTGTGGTCAACCCGGACGGTACATTCACCTATACACCAAATGCAGGCTATGTAGGACCAGACAGCTTCACCGTTCTGGTAGATGACGGAAAAGGCGGCACCGCCATCTCTACGGTGAGTATTACAGTGACCAATGCTCCGCCTGTAGCGACAGGGACGAGTGTGACGACGCCGCAGAATACACCAGTCAATGGTGCGGTCACTGCCGTCGATCCGGAAGGCAATCCGCTGACCTTCGCACTGCTCAGTTCACCGGTGAATGGAACGGCAGTTGTTAATGCTGACGGTACGTTCACTTATTTCCCGAATACCGGTTATGTAGGGCCGGACAGCTTCACGGTCCTTGTAAGTGATGGATTGGGAGGCACGGCCATTGCCTCGGTTGAAGTTACCGTCACAGACAATCCGCCGGTGACATCAGATCTAAGTCTGACGACGAATATTAACACGCCGGTAGCCGGGCAAGTAACAGCGACAGATCCGGATGGCGATCCACTGACCTTCAGCATCCTGTCACTTGCAGCAAATGGTATTGCCGAGGTGAATCTGGATGGAACGTTTATCTATACGCCGAACACAGGTTACAGCGGACCTGACAGCTTCACTGTGCTGGTGAGCGACGGGAAGGGCGGAACGGCAGTATCCACCGTCACGATCCAAGTCGTCAATCGTCCGCCTGTTGTATCCAATACAACATACGGTACGGTACAGCCTTCACCCGTATCTGGTGTTGTTACAGCAAGTGATCCGGACGGCGATCCGCTGAGCTATGTGATAGATACAGCTCCCGCGAGTGGAACGGTATTGCTTAACCCGGATGGTACCTTCACTTACACACCCATTCCGACCTTCTTCGGGACCGATTTCTTCACCGTAGCGGTCAGTGACGGACGGGGTGGAATCACCTTTGGGGTAATTACGATTGAGGTTTCTATTAATCCACCTGTTGTGCAGGATCTGAGCATAACTACGGGAGGAAATATACCTGTATCTTCGCAGGTAGCAGTAACAGATCCTAATGGATTGCCGATGACGGTCACACTGCTGTCTCCACCTCTAAACGGTTCAGTTATTGTCAATCCAGATGGAACATTCACCTATACACCGGATCCCGGATTTATCGGTACCGACAGCTTCACGGTTCTGGCGGTGAATTCAGCAGGCGGTTCGGGTGTGGGTACCGTGACGGTGACTGTGTCCAATGTGCCTCCTACCGCAGATGGTGCAAGCTTGACAACGATCCAGAATACGCCTGTGTCAGGAGCGGTGACAGCTAGTGATCCGGACGGTAATACACTGACGTTCACCTTAAATTCGACACCATCAAGCGGAACGGTGATCTTAAATGCGGACGGTACATTTACGTACACACCAAACACCGGATTTGTCGGGGCAGATTCCTTCACCGTTTTGGTCAGTGACGGACTTGGAGGTACGGCGATTGCCCTGGTGACGATTACCGTCACAGGTCGTCCGCCGATTACACAGGATCAATCCATTGAAACGGGACCAAATACAAGTGTAGACGGACAGATTATTGCGTCAGATCCGGATGGCGATCCGCTGACTTATGTCATTGGATCTCTCCCGACGAATGGCACCGTCGTACTGAATGCCGACGGCAGCTTCATCTATACCCCGAATACCGGCTTTGTCGGTACCGATTCATTTACGGTATGGGTACTGGATGGAACAGGAGGATCTGCCGTATCCACAGTCAGTATTACGATACCGAACCTGCCGCCCATTGTATCTGATTTTGCAACAAGCACACTTGTCGGCACACCTGTAACGTCACAGATTCCAGCCGTGGATCCGGAGGGTAATCCGCTCACTTATGCGCTAGGAACGGCGCCATTGAGCGGTACGGTCGTAGTCAATCCAGATGGGACGTTTACGTATACTCCGGATGTCGCCTTTATCGGAACCGATACCTTCACCGTGGTTGTAACTGACCCGTTTGGAGCTTCAACCACCGGAAGGGTGACGATTACCGTGTTCTCTGCTCCACCGGTGGCACCTGATATTTTCTTGACCACCCCGATTAATACGCCGGTAAGCGGAGTAGTGATTGCATCCGATCCGCAAGCAAGCACCTTGATCTACACTCAATATGTACCTCTGCCGAGTAACGGTACGGTGGTGGTCAATCCGGACGGTACGTTTACGTATACACCAAACCCGGGCTTTACAGGTGTCGATACCTTCCCGATTATTGTGTCTGACTTGTATGGGGAGAACGGAATTTCTCGAGTGACCATCGTGGTAGGTGAAGATGTACCCATTGCGACTCCGGTGAATGTAGGGACTGCCGCAGGGCAGCCGGTTACCGGGTTTATACCGGCAGAGGATCCCGCCGGGTTGCCGCTGATCTTCACACTCGGGAATCCGCCGACGAACGGGACGGCTGTTGTGAGCCCGGATGGTACGTTTACGTATACACCGAATCCTGGTTTTACCGGTACAGATACGTTTAGTGTGATCGTGACGAACAGTGCAGGAATATCGGCAGTTGCACCGGTTACGGTCATTGTAGGCGGCGACTCGCCAGTTGCATCTCCGGTGAATGTAAGAACGACAGAGGGTCAGCCGGTTAGTGGTACAGTCATCGCGAACGATCCGAATGGACTCGCGCTGACGTTCTCGCTGGGCATTCCTCCATCAAATGGTACGGTGGTTGTTAATTCGGACGGCACGTTTACGTACACGCCAGATCCGGGCTTTGTCGGAACCGATACCTTTACTGTGATCGTGACCAACAGTGCAGGACTGTTTACAGTGGCCTTTGCCACGGTAACGGTGCTTCAGGATAGTCCTCCTTTTACAGGGGGACCAATCACGACAGATATCGGTATTGGAACGAATCAGGGGCAGCCGGTCACCGGACAGATTCTGGCCAGCAGCCCGGCAGGGCTTGCATTAGCATATATCGTCCTGCAATCGCCAGTTAACGGATCACTGGAGCTGAACCCGGATGGAAGCTTTATTTATACACCGAATCCAGGCTTTAGTGGTATAGATACGTTCTCGATTACAGTAACAGACAGCCAGGGCCGGGCAGCCGTTTCAACAGTGACCGTCGTTGTATACCCTTCAGCAAATACGGGAGGAGAGACGATCATTCAAGTTCAGCTGACGACACCTCAGGGCAGACCGGTAAGCGGAGCGGCTGATGGCGGACCAGGCGCCGTATATCAGGTGTATAGCCAGCCTGCGAATGGAAATCTAAGGCTACGTCCAGACGGCACGTTTACGTATACGCCAAATCCAGGCTTTATCGGCAGCGATACGTTTACCATCCGATATACCGATGCCAGAGGAGCAGTTTATCTATATGTAGTGACCGTGAATGTAGTGGCGTTATCCAACACGGTGCTAATTGATCTAAGAACAGAGGAGAATACTTCTGTATCCGGGGATCTGAACTCATTTGGACGATTGTCTACAGCACAGCTCGTGGATCCGCCGAATAACGGACGGGTCACGTTAAATGCCAATGGCACCTTCACTTATATACCGGACCTCGATTATATCGGACCTGATCAGATTACGTTCATCGTTACGCTTGCTTCGGGCGAGATCTATACGGTCATCGTCAATATCAGAGTCGTTCCGGGCGGAGAGGAATAAGATAGAATAGTATTAAAAAAGCGCAAATGAAAGGCCCGGGGAATCAATTCCTTTTCCCGGGCTTCTTCTTGTTTATCCTTGATTTGTTTTTGGCAGACCCATTCTTTGATCTGCTGTATCTGGAAAGTCGAGATTGATTTGCCTTCGTACTCCTGCCGGATCTATGGGGACGCTTCTTGTCCAAGGGAGCGATATTAGGAGAAGGCTCTGGAACAGCCGGATGAGGATCATGAGCGGATGGGGCGGTGCTTCCTTCAAGTACATGATGTGAATGTCGTGAGTGATCTGCGTCCAATATTGCGGAGAGATGTTCTGTCTGCACCCATTGATCGCCATAGCGGAGATTTCGGAATGAAGCTCTCTGTTCTTTAATGTACAGCGGCTCTTCCAATTCGCAGGATCCCCACATTTCAAGATCGGGTGATGATACAGGTTCCTTGATAACAAGGAAATGATACATAATTTGATAGGCCACATTTAATTGGCTCTGCCGAAGGAGCACGAGCTCCAGATCATCATACGCTCCGTATTCAGGGAAATAAAAAAACTCCATTCGGATCAGTCTTAAATCGATTGGAGCCGCTCCCGGGATCGGTTCAGCGAGGGACCATGTGGATGGCCAGGAGAAGAAATGCTCCTCATCACCAATCAGCTTGTGATTATCCTGTGTCCAGTAGCGGGGGGAATGCTCGTTGAATTGCTGTTTATACAGCGGGTTCACCATATTGGCAGTTACGTGGGCATAAGGAGCCACGATACATACAATGGCTTTATGCTTACATACCCGGTAAATCTCACGCAAGACGTTATTCAGATCATGTACATACTGAAGGCTGTGTGAAGCAATAAGAAATTCAGCACTGTTGTCATTAAACGGAAGAGGATCATTTATATTATGGACCAGATCCACCCCATCATAAGGAATCAAGTCAATACCGATGCATCCGGGAAATTTCTGCCGTCCACAGCCTAGATCGATTCTCAAGAAAATCCCCTCTTTTCTAACAGGCCTGCCGCAGGTTGCAGGTCTTTACTTATATCTTTGCTCTTCTTTAGTTGTATTCCGGGCACCGCGATCTCGTATAAGCATTCATCCCCTATGAGTAAAACTTGTGTCCTCCAATAGCCAATATCCTTTGCCTGCCCGAAAAAGTCTGATATTTAAATACGATTTATGATAAAGGACCTATTTATGGAATTACTTGTATAAAATATAATTCTACTCACAATATAAAGCGCTTACAATAATGGGTATCCCAGGCAGATCGTTTTCTTAAATTAAAGGAGGCTATGTCATGTTAACCAAAAAACGCAGCTGGCGAACGGCCGGGCTCGCTATGCTCAGTGCAGCCATGATTGGTGGGTGCTTTGGTGTATCGCCAGATGACGCCAGAGCAGCAAATCCTAGACAAATGGAGTACCTGGATCGAGGCGTCGTTGCTGTAAAAACAGGCACAGGTGTATTCGTCAGCTGGCGGCTTCTCGGAACCGAAGGCTCTAACGTTGGATTCAATGTGTATCGGGATGGGACGAAGGTGAATTCCTCCCCAATAACAAACAGTACGAATCTGCAGGATAATGCGGGATCAACAAGCTCGAAATATACGGTAAGAGCCGTCGTGAATGGTACGGAGCAGGCGGCTTCTCCGGCAGCAAGCGTGTGGGGAACAAACTATTTGAATGTGCCTCTGGTGAAGCCTGCTGGGGGGACAACCCCTGACGGTGTAGCTTATACGTATAGTGCCAATGACGCGAGCGCGGGCGATCTGGATGGAGACGGCAAATATGAGCTGATTGTAAAATGGGACCCGTCGAACGCCAAAGACAATTCGCAGAGCGGCTATACGGGTGAAGTATTTATTGATGCGTACAAGCTTGATGGAACAAGACTCTGGCGGATCAGTCTCGGCAAAAATATTCGGGCAGGCGCGCATTATACTCAGTTTATGGTCTACGATCTGGATGGCGACGGCAAGGCCGAAGTTGCAATGAAAACGGCTGACGGTACCAAAGACGCTGCAGGCACGGTCATCGGTGATGGAAGCAAGGATTATCGGAACAGCAGCGGCTATATATTATCGGGGCCGGAGTATCTGACCGTATTTAACGGCCAGACGGGCCGAGTGCTCACTACAGTGAATTACGAGCCGCCGCGCGGCACCGTAAGCAATTGGGGAGATAATTATGGCAATCGGGTTGATCGCTTCCTTGCAGGCATTGCCTATCTTGATGGAGAAAGACCGAGTCTGGTCATGGCGAGAGGATACTACACCCGGTCTGTTCTAGTAGCCTATGATTATAGAAATGGTCAGCTCACCAAGCGGTGGACCTTTGATTCCAATTCGTCCGGGAATTCGGGTTATGCCGGTCAAGGGAATCATAATTTAAGTGTTGGCGACGTGGATAACGATGGAAGAGATGAAATTATATATGGCGCAATGGCGGTTGATGATAATGGTCAGGGCTTGTATACGACAGGACTTGGCCACGGCGATGCGATGCACCTGAGCGATCTGGATCCGGATCGGGCTGGACTTGAGGTATTCCAGGTTCATGAGGTTCCTTCAAATGCGGGCATCGAATTCAGAGATGCCGATTCCGGGGCCTTAATCTGGGGAGTACCAACGACCAAGGACATAGGCAGAGGAATGGCCTCAGACATTGATCCTCGTTACAAAGGAGCGGAGGTTTGGGCCAACGGAGTACTGTATACAGCGAAGGGGCAGGTTATTGTTAACAAGGTACCGTCTACGAATTTTGGAATCTGGTGGGACGGAGATCTGAGCAGGGAGCTGCTGGATAATAACCGAATTGATAAATGGAATTATGAAACATCCACAACAACGAATCTGCTGACTGCTACAGGAGCAGCAAGCAATAATGGAACGAAGGCGACTCCAAACCTTCAAGCTGATCTGCTGGGAGACTGGCGCGAGGAAGCGGTGTGGCGAACGGACGACAGTACAGCCCTTCGGATCTATACAACGACCGCAGTTACAGAACAGCGGATCTACACCTTGATGCACGACCCGATCTACCGTCTTGGCATCGCATGGCAAAATGTGGCCTACAATCAGCCGCCGCATACCGGCTTCTACTTGGGAACGGGGATGAGCACGCCGCCTGCACCGAATATTCGACTGGTCGGAGGACCTTAACGAAGAACTGAATAATCAGGTATCGAAGGACCGCATTTTTAGTGCGGTTCTTTTTTTGTTGACCCAATAGATTAGAGAGGATTGAAACGAGATTTGGAAAAAAGAGAGCACGTATCTTTTCCTATCTATAATTGTTAAAAAATGTTTGACAGCGCTGGTCTGCGTTATTAAAATGTAACATAACATACTAAACAGGTAGGAATAAACGATATATTATCAGCCTACCGCAGGGCAGCGGATGAGCAGCGGCAGCATAGAACAGCAGACACGGATGATAACCGGTTTGACCCTTCTATTGCGGGCCATGTTCCTCCGTTTTTACTATTCAATAGATGGGCGGCTTCTATAAAAGAAAGGATGTTTACTATGAAAAAGGGTGTTCGTAACCGTCTAAAAATAGGTGTTGGGGTATTGCTCGCTGCTTCTCTTGCGATGTCACTTACAGCTTGCGGAAGCGGTAATGAGGGCAATGGTTCTCTGAAGCTGCTGAATGTGTCCTATGATCCTACTCGTGAGCTGTATGAACAATACAATGCGGCGTTTGCTGCCTATTGGGAGAAAGAGAAGGGGCAGAAGGTCACAATTAATGAGTCACACGGAGGTTCAGGGAAACAAAGCCGTTCGGTAATCGACGGATTGAAAGCCGATGTGGTTACTCTCGCTCTTGGCTATGATATTGATGCTATTGAAGAAGCTGGACTTATTGATGCAGGCTGGCAGGATGAATATGAGCTTAATAGTTCACCTTACACATCAACCATTGTGTTTCTCGTAAGAAAAGGAAATCCGAAGGATATTCAGGATTGGGATGATCTCATTAAAGAAGGGGTAGAGGTCATAACTCCGAATCCTCAGACGTCAGGAGGAGCACGCTGGAATTATCTGGCCGCATGGGGTTATGCCCTGAAGCAGAACAACAATGATGAAGCGAAGGCCAAGGAGTTTATTACAGAGCTGTTTAAGCATACGCCTGTACTTGATACAGGAGCCCGAGGTTCAACAACGACCTTCGTGGAACGGGGAATAGGCGATGTCCTGCTTGCATGGGAGAATGAGGCCTTGCTGTCGATTAAGGAACAAGGTGCAGATAAATTCGATATTGTCTACCCATCGATCAGTATTTTGGCTGAACCTCCTGTAGCCGTAGTAGACAAGAATGTAGATGCCAATGGAACACGGGAAGCGGCGGAGGCTTATCTTGAATACTTGTACAGTGAAGAAGGACAGAAGATTGCCGCCGAGAACTTTTACCGTCCGACGCTTCCTGCTGTTGCTGAACAATATAAAGAGAATTTCCCAGAGCTTGAGCTGTTCACACTGAACGATGTATTCGGTACATGGAAAGAAACACAAGAGAAGCATTTCAGCGAGAAGGGAATATTCTCTCAAATCTATGTGCCAAGCAATTAGGTAATGAAGCAATTGAAGCAATGAACTTACATTACTATTCATATGAACACGACATTGCAGCCATACAAGACTAGAGATGCCGACCGGAGACGACTGGAGGCATGAAGGGATGAGTAAGCATGAGCAGGGCAGGAACGGCCCGGATCAGAGTACTTCCGGGTTTTGGAATAAATATGGGGTTTACGGTGCTGTATTTAAGTTTGGTTGTCTTAATTCCACTTGCAGCACTGCTGTTTAATTCAACAGGGCTCACTTGGGCCAAGTTTGCAGAGATGGCTACGGATCCGCGAATTCTCGCTTCCTTCCGAGTCAGCTTTACCACTGCAGGCTTCGCTGCATTCGCCAATTTGTTTCTGGGGCTGCTGCTAGCCTGGGTGCTGGTTCGATACGAGTTCCCCGGCAAGAAAATATTTGATGCTATCATTGATCTGCCCTTTGCACTTCCAACGGCAGTTGCGGGTGTGGCACTTACGGCACTCTATGCACCGAACGGGTGGATTGGTTCCATTGTTGAACCGCTGGGAATTCAGATTGCATTCTCTCAGCTTGGGATTACGCTTGCCCTGATGTTCATCGGTATTCCATTTGTGGTACGTACAGTCCAGCCAGTACTGGCTGAACTGGAGAAGGATGTAGAAGAAGCGGCGGCTACTCTGGGAGCTGGACGCTGGCTTACTTTTCGGAAGGTCGTTCTGCCAGAGCTTATTCCTCCTTTGCTGACCGGATTTGCTCTTGCATTCGCGAGAGGAATCGGTGAATACGGCTCGGTTGTGTTCATTTCAGGCAACATGCCGATGAAGACGGAGATTGCTCCGCTCCTCATCATGACCCAGCTTGAGCGGTTTGATTATGCAGGGGCAACAGCGGTTGCGCTGCTGCTGCTTATCGTCTCCTTCGTTCTGTTGTTTCTTATTAATACATTACAGCGCTGGAGCCGGAAGACATCCCGCAAATAGGAGGAATAGATTATGGCAGGAACCGTACCTGTAGGAGCAACTACACGGACGAATAAGAGCCAGTCCCGGGCGACGACTGAAGCGCCTTGGGT
Organism: Paenibacillus shunpengii; assembly: GCF_042684905.1. NCBI lineage: Bacteria > Bacillati > Bacillota > Bacilli > Caryophanales > Paenibacillaceae > Paenibacillus > Paenibacillus shunpengii. The sequence continues at coordinate 174,948 of NZ_JBHUMJ010000003.1, forward strand.
GAAGTGGGCGCTCATCGGAGCAGCCATACTCGTTATGGGCTGGCTGCTGATTTTGCCGCTGGTTATTGTTATTGCTGAAGCGCTGAAACAGGGGGTTGGGGTGTTCTTTGCTGCACTCTCGGATCCGGATGCGCTGTCTGCGCTTAGACTTACACTGCTGGTCGCTGTGATTACTGTGCCGCTGAATACGGTGTTCGGGATTGCGGCCGCTTGGGTTATTACGAAATTCCAATTTCGCGGGAAGGGTCTGCTCATTACCTTGATCGATCTGCCCTTCTCCATCTCACCTGTTGTGGCCGGCTTGATGCTTGTTCTTGTCTTTGGATCTCACGGGTGGCTGGGACCTTTATTAGAATCATGGAATGTGAGCATCATTTTTGCTGTTCCGGGTATTGTGCTTGCGACTTTGTTCATCACGTTCCCATTTGTAGCACGCGAGTTGATCCCGCTGATGGAGGATCAGGGAACACAGGAGGAAGAAGCCGCTGTGATGCTGGGAGCCAAGGGCTGGAGAGTGTTCTTCCAGGTGACGCTTCCTAATATTAAATGGGGGCTGCTGTACGGTGTCATCTTGTGTAATGCCAGAGCGATGGGGGAATTCGGAGCGGTGTCTGTCGTATCGGGTCACATTCGCGGACTGACGAATACGCTGCCGCTCCACGTGGAAATTCTGTATAACGAGTATCAGTTCGCCGCTTCATTTGCGGTTGCATCCCTGCTGCTCGTGCTTGCCCTTATTACACTTATACTCAAGAGCTGGTTTACAAGGAAGGGTACGCATTAGAGCTTTCTGAAGTCAGGGTGTGTTCCTGCAGATTCGAGCTATAGGTTTGAATAAGTAAGCAGGGTACGCTAATAGGCCCGATTTAATAGGAGGCGTTAATAATGACTAAACCGCTAAAAGTCGATGAAGTGTGGATGGATCGTATCGCCAGTTTGTTGAATGAAATGGAATTTGGCTCCTTGTCCATCATTGTCCATGAAGGACAGATTGTGCAGATGGAGCGGACCGAGCGCAAACGTTATGAGAACACATCTTCCAATACCTCTAAATCGGGCAAACCTCGCAGTGCAGCTGCAGGATCAGCTGACTCCGTAGCGAGTGGTCCGCGTGCACTGCGCAAATCTGGGTCTTCATAAACATTATTCTTGTATGTTGAAATGAAAATAAGCAGCTCCCCTGGATTCTACAGAAGCCAGGGGAGCTGCTTATTTAGGTTGTGCTAACGATAGAGCTGTGAATCTTGCTTGTCCATGGCTGCGAATTGCCCGGCATAAGGCCGTTCTTTGCGGGAAGGCGGTTTGCTCCATTTGAATCCGAGCAGGAACAGAATCAGCTGTCCTCCCAGAACATAAGGAGCAGCAGCAAGCCCGATCAGATGAAATAGTGCCGCCAGAATAATGGCTAAGGACAGCAGATTGGTTATTAATCCGGCGGCCGTACGCGGCCTCATCAAGATGAGGATATAAACGTATGCGATTGATATCATGCCGGATACAAGTCTTGCGCTCAGCAACACCCATTCCCATGCCGAGCTTCCCTCGGTAATATCTCTTGCTCCTGTCATGAACTGGTACAACAGAACAGCGATACCTACCGCTGCAAGGGGGGCGAACAGAGGCTGGATAATCTGCCATAGTGCTTGCCCCCATCTTGGGGAGTGCACGGAAGAGAACAATCGGTCTCGTTCGGCAGCCAGCCGGGTCATTTCCCGCTCTAGCGAACGTGAGAGTAATTGGAGCCCTGCTTCGTCTCCTTCTGCAAGGCAGGCCTGAATCTGCTCTCTCAGATGCGGCGTGAGGCAGGGTGCGGATTTGCTCTCCTGAAGTGCAAGGATAAGTGCTCCGTGCAGAGGCTCCCCGGGAAGACCGTCATTCTTCAGCCCCAGGGTCAAATGTCCTGCAAGCTTGGAGTAGGTGTAGAGCGTGTCCTGAAGATCATCCATTCGTCGGTACTTGCCCTGTCGCAAGCTGGATGCATGATATATGTAGAGCCACAGCAGCAGCACGATTATGAAGGCGGCAATAGCAATCACCTGTGCGGACAGCGAGATGCCGTCAATTTGTACAATAGAGCTCAGGCTTCTCCCTCCTTTACACGAATAGCGGCGATACCTTCTCTCACTATTGCACACGAACCAGGGGTTTTCAAGTCGAAAAGGGAACGTGGGAAAAATTAAACATGAGAAGCATGCAGAAAAGGAACGTGTGTTTTCTTTATTGCTATAAATATCGTAAACTAGCTTCGTGGATTAGATCGAGTTATGGAGCAGCCTGAAATAATTAATTCGTAATATGGTAAGTCTAGAGAGGCAGTATATTGGAATCAAATTTATCGTTTTAATAAGGTATGAAATGGAGTTACTTTTACTAAAAAAATCATATGGGGTGGACTATAGACATGGAAGTTACATACCAGATTCCTTCGCCACAAGACTATTTGGATCTTCGAAAAGCTGCGGGCCTGTCTGTGATGAGTCTTGAGGGTGCTCAGAAAGGACTGCCGAATACGCTGTTCGCGGTCAGTTTAATGGAAGAAGGCAAGCTTATCGGCATGGGCAGGGTTGTCGGCGACGGTGGATTACAGTTTTTCGTGACAGATATTGCCGTTCATCCCGATTACCAGGGCAAAGGATATGGGAAGACCATTATGGGAGAGATTCGAAAATACCTGGATGAGCATGTCCCTGAGAAGGGCCTCGTGTCACTTCTGGCCGATATCCCGGCTGATCGGTTATATGAGCAGTATGGATTTACACATTCCGCACCGGAATCTGCAGGCATGCATTGGAAACAAAAATAGAGAATAATGTAAATAAGAGGGAATAAGACTTTTGGCCGCATTGACAAACAACTTTCACTATGAAAAGATGATAGATATACATTTTAGATGCGAATGATTGTAAACGGCCCCTTATATTCTGAGATGTTTCAGAAGCAATAGGAGGCCATTTTTTTAGCTCATTGCTCATCATTACAGAGTAGTAAATAGGCTGCATCAAGATATTACTGTGTCCTCACTCTGTAATAGAAAGTGAAGACTTATTTACATTCATAGCACTAATCTTTTTCACGTCACTTAGGTCGTTATAAAAGTGAGGAGATGTATGTTCATATGGGACAATACAGCTATTTGAGTCATTTGGAATGTCCAAAGTGCGGACTGATATATCATACAACCGGCGTTCAACAACTGTGCACTTGCGGATCTCCGTTAAACGCCAGATACGATCTGGATAGTCTTAAGAAGGTATGGAACCCTGAATCTTTACTAGGCAGGGAGATGAACCTGTGGAGATACCATGAGCTGCTTCCTGTAAGGGAACCGGAGCATGTGATTACATTGGGTGAGGGGATGACACCGCTGCTTCGTATGCCGAGTCTCGGGATGGATATGGCGATTCCTCAGCTGTATATGAAGGATGAAGGCTTGACTCCGAGCGGGTCATTCAAGTCACGTGGTGCTGCCGTTGGTATATCCAAAGCCAAAGAGCTTGGCGTATCCAAATTTGCAATGCCGACGAATGGGAATGCGGGCGCAGCCTGGTCCTTATATGCAGCTCGTGCCGGAATTCAGGCAACCATTGTAATGCCTGTTGACGCGCCGCTGATTACGCGTAATGAATGTATTGCCGCAGGTGCGGATTTGTACCTCGTGAACGGACTAATCAGTGATGCAGGCAAGATTGTTGCAGATAAGGTCCGATCAGAGGGGATCTACGATGCATCCACGCTTAAGGAGCCTTATCGGATTGAGGGCAAGAAGACGATGGGACTGGAGATTGCAGAACAGCTGGGCTGGCAGATGCCGGACGTTATTCTGTATCCGACAGGCGGCGGTGTCGGCTTGATCGGAATCTTTAAGGGTCTGCTAGAACTTCAAGAATTGGGCTTTATAACCGGTCGTCTGCCGAAGCTGGTAGCTGTACAGGCTGCTGGCTGTGCTCCAATTGTGAAAGCTTGGGAGCAGAATGCGTCTGAATCGGAATTCTGGTCCGACTCGGAGACGATTGCCTTTGGTATTAATGTACCCAAAGCGATTGGAGATTTTCTTGTACTGGATGCCATATATGAGACGGATGGAGCTGCCATCGCTGTAACGGAAGAGGAAATTCTGTCTGAACAGCGTTTGTCAGCCCGGTTGGAAGGATCGTTCATTTGTCCGGAAGGTGCTGCTGCTTTTGCTGCCGCACGTATACTTCGGGCTAACGGATGGATTCAGGACAACGAGAAGGTGATTGTCCTCAATACGGGTACGGGCATTAAGTATCCGGAAACGATATCCGGCGATGTTCCGCTGCTGAACCCGGGAGATACGATTCCTAAGGCGCTGACATAATAGAACATATACAAATTATTAGTAGGAAGCCATCTCGCTCCAGTTGGGCAAGATGGCTTTTCTTGTGAATATCGAATAGTGTTTGGTGAAAAGGGATCGTTTCTAATATTGCTTGGCGTATCTTTTGTGGATGAGAGAAGCATAACTAAGCCATGGAGCAGGAGATGTAAACAATTGACGTTTTAATAGAGAGCGTACCTGATTAATATAAAGTAAGCTTACACTAGCATAGAACAGAAATGAGGACTGAATAATATGAACATAGCTTTATTTGGAGCAACGGGAACGATTGGACAAGCGATCTTGGATGAAGCGTTGGGAAGAAAAATGACGGTAACTGCGATTGTGCGTAATCGGTTTAAGTTTAACGAGAAGCGTGAGGGACTCACCATCATCGAGGGCGACATTCTTAAGCCTGAATCAGTTGCTGAAGCCGTGAAGGGACATGATGTGGTTATTAGCGCATACGGTCCTGAGTTCGGTAAGGAAGAGGAATTGGTCGAGGCCGCACGCTCCCTTGTCGAGGGCATTCGAAACAGTGGAGCCCAGCGTCTCCTTGTCGTTGGCGGAGCAGGCAGTCTGCTGACCGATAGCGGAGTGCCGCTGATGGAGACTCCGGAATTTCCCGAAGAGGTTAGACCGCTGGCGCTCGCACATCGGGATGCATTTCATATTTACGAGGAGTCCGATCTGGACTGGACTTATTTGAGTCCGGCAGCAACGATTGAACCTGGCCGCCGTACAGGCAATTTCCGAATTGGCACAGATCGTCTTATTCTGGATGAAGCAGGGCAGAGCCGAATATCTGTCGAAGATTATGCAGCGGCTATGGTGGATGAAGCGGATGATCCGTATTTCAGCGGGTCCCGATTTACCGTGGCCTATTAGAAGAAAGTTCATCTTAGCGAGCGAGGTATAGATCCCTCGCTCTTTTTGATAGGAGGGGCTGGACAAAGATGTATGTTGTAACCGCGAAGCAGATGCGTGAGCTTGATCACATCGTAATCGAGAAGATCGGCGTTCCTTCGGCAAGCCTGATGGAGAATGCAGGCAAGGCACTCGCCGAAGAAGTGGTGAAGCTGTGCCGTGAAGCGCAGAATGGGCGGATAGATCGGAGAACACCGGGGGACCCATTGCAGGAAGATGAGGATAACCATCGCAGAGCATTTGAAGAGTGGCGTGGTGTGAGAGGTACGATTCGTACTGAAGAGACATTACACATCAATGACCGAAGCCAGGAACATTGGTATATACTCACTGGAAAAGGAAATAACGGCGGCGATGGGCTCGTGTGCGCGCGGCACTTGCAAGAGGCAGGTATGAAAGTAACGATTGTTTATGCTGTTTCAGCTTCAACGCTGGAGCAGGATGCTGCACTTCAAAGGGATGCGGCTGCGGCATACAGCATTCCGGCAGTCGTATATAGCGAGAAGGAGCCGCTGTCATTTCATGGCGTTACCGGTATTGTAGATGCGCTGCTGGGTACTGGAAGCAACGGTGCGCCGCGCAAGGCTTATGCAGCCTTGATCCGTGAGGCTAATGAGAGCGGACTCCCTATTGTCTCAGCTGATATTCCAAGCGGTTTAAATGCAGATACGGGAGAGCTCTATGAGCCTCATATCCGGGCAGAGATAACAGTGTGCTTCGGGTTGTTGAAACGCGGACTGACTCAGTATCCCGGTGCAGAGGCAGCAGGCCGCATCGTTGTAAGATCCATTGGGATTCCTTCTAAGCTCGCAGCGGATCAGGGCGGAACTGTACAAGTCCTTACAGAAGAGGTGCTGGAAGGGTCGCTTGGAATGAATCTGGCGCTCCGAAGATCAGGAGAAGGGCATAAGGGAACCTATGGACATGTGCTGCTTACTGCCGGGACACTTGCCATGAGCGGGGCCGGGCTTCTTAGTGCGCGTGCTTCGCTCCGGTCAGGCTGCGGTCTTGCCACTTGGGCGCTGCCTTACGAGCTGATGCTGCATGTCATCGGCAAGGTGCCTGAGCTGATGCTCGCCGATGCGGTGAGAGGAAATGACGGGCTGTGGACGGAGGAGTCAGCCGAGCGAGTTATACAGCTTGCGGAGGGCAAGGATGTGCTGGCCATTGGGCCGGGGCTTGGGCGCTTTGAGGGAGATACAAGGTGGCTTCGCCGCATTGTTGAAGCATGTGATGTACCTATTGTACTTGATGCCGATGCACTCAATATGGCTGCAGCAGGAGGGGAGGATTTCTTCCTAGGGATGTCCCGGACTGCACCGCTCATTCTGACGCCGCATCCAGGGGAGATGGCTCGATTGATGGGGATATCTACGAAGGACGTCCAGCGAGATCGGATTACCCATGCGGAAGCATATGCAGAGCGTACAGGCGTTATCCTTGTGCTCAAGGGCTCGCGCACGGTCGTTGCTGCTCCTTCAGGCAGCACCTATATTAACCTGACCGGACATCCCGGCATGGGAACCGGAGGGGCGGGGGACGTGCTGACCGGCATCATAGCGGGTCTATTGGCCCAAGGTTGGAGCGCTGAGCAGGCAGCAGCATATGGTGTATATCTGCACGGACTCTCCGGAGAACGTGCTGCTTACAAGCGGCATCATCCGGGAGGCATTACCGCCGGCGACATTATTGACGCATTGTAATACAGCGTTATTGGCAAGGATCCGCCGGTAAGGCGCCTGCAGATAGATCTACAAGTCAAATTTAAGGACACGCAGAAGCGTGTCCTTTTTACGTTCTGAATTGAAGTGTATCTAACCGCCGCGGGTTTTATCATCATGGGAATCTAGAAGGAATAATACGTCAGCCCATACTCCATCAAAAAAGAACGAACGAGCAGTCTGGAGCTTATGATAGAATGCAGATCTTCGTCCGCTTCCTGCATCATTTGCAGATCTGCGAGTGCTTCCTCGGCTATTCGGGTCCGTTCCATTCCCCATTCCTGCTCATGATCTGCAACACAGAGCTTGGCCTGCCCCACGGTCAGCTCCTTCAGTACGGCAAACACAGAGATCCATGGGATCAGATCCCCCGGAGCACTCTCCTGTGGCAGCTCAAATTCGGCAAAACCGTGTGCCGTCCCGCAGGTTATTTTAAATAATCCGCAGTAATGATGTTTCTCCTCTGTCAAATAAGGAAGCCGGCGTGAATCATAGCGTATGATTTCCATCGAGCTGATCGCATCCGTCTGGTAAGCAGGTACTGAATTATTCCCCATATAGGCGAGTGCCACGAGCATTCATCCTCCATTAATCATCCTCATTATTATGTTGATCATCATATAGCAGATGCCACCGAGGAGTAAAATGACTCTTGTTCTAAAAAAACCGGATTTTCATCAAATCGGACGAAATGGATGAAAGTAAGCGGTTAATTAAAGGCTAATCTCGATCGATCAGAGCTTTATCTATCGTTGTCAGCGTCTTACGCAAAAAGAAAGGAAATTGGAGTTAGAGAGAGTAACGAAGAGAATAATCAAGATAACAATCCCCTATGCGAAGTCAATGAGTTGAAATTCGTCTTATATGAGTACCGGACTTTCTTTACAGCACATCCGGTGAGGATTATGATTCATGGCATAAAAGCTTTGCGTCATTCAATTTCAAACCGCTTAATCCTTAAAAGGAGCGGGGGAACCAGTGAGGCCTGCCATAAGGGCTTCTAGGGGTGAATCCTAAAGAGCATAGAATTTGTGCTTCGTATAGGTAGGGCGACTCTCACGCCCGAATCCGACAGCTAACCTCGTCAGCGTATCTAGAGAGACTTTCTTATATCCGAGCTCTTAAGTGGCAGCGGCTTGTTCCCGCCTGCCTGCGAATAAGAAGCTGCGCGAGAGAGATTTCTCTAGCTCAGCTTCTTTTTTTATGGCCGGATGGAAGGGAGAAAACAGGAGGGAATGAACAGATGTCCGTTGAAGACGACGACGTCATCATCGTATCGGCCGGGAGCAAGCCGGGCAGATCCTTTATAAAGACCCTGCTCATAAAGGGTTTGCCGTTTGCCATCTTGGTCAGCTCTGAACATGAGCGTAAAGAAATGCAAAGGCTCTATGCGGAGCCGGTCATCCAAGTGGATTTCTCTGAACAAGCACCTGAGCCGCCTGATTTCCATGTAGGTAATGTATTTCTGTTCGAGGAGAGTCTGCCGGTGTGCTGTAAGTATATCCAAGTTTGCCGGTCATGGACTTGTAAGCCAATTTATGTCATTACAGAGCGAAGCAAACCGCGGCTCATCTACAGAGGGCTTGGTGCGACACATGTCATCTACAGCCGCGGCAGCGACTGCTCTTTCTTACTCTAAACCGGAATCGGGAGGTGCTAAGCAAATGCTGGATTTTATCATGATTGTATTGATCAGCTTGTTGACGCTTATTTCAATCGGAGTTATCAAAGGCTCAGACAAAATCACTTCGGAAGGGAGCGAACAAAAATGATGTGGGTGCTGCTCGCTATTGCAGCTGCTGTATTCATTTATTTGGTCTACGCACTGCTTAACCCAGAGAAATTTTGAAACCGAATTAAGAAATTAATTCGACTAACAATGAGTTAATGATAACTACCAGGAGGCTGATAAGTCGATATGTTAACCGTTATTTCCGTCTGTGTGACCCTAGCGGTCGTGCTCCTGCTGGCTCGTCCTGCAGGTCTATATATTGCAAGTGCATTTCGTTATGAACCAACCCGGATCGATCCGTGGTTCAGATGGATAGAGAGACCCCTCTATGCTGTCAGCGGCATCAAGGAGACGAATCAAACCTGGAAGCAGTACGCAGCTTCCTTTGTTATCAGTAATACGGTCATGATCGTACTCGTCTATCTGATCTTTCGGATACAGGCTCATCTGCCGCTGAACCCGAGCGGTGTTGCGGGTATGGAGCCTACGCTTGCTTTTAATACGGCGATCAGCTTCATGACCAATACGAATCTGCAGCATTACAGCGGAGAATCCGGTCTCAGCTATTTATCACAGATGATCGCCATTGTGTTCATGATGTTCACTGCACCGGCTTCGGCTTTTGCGGTCGCGATCGCATTTATTAGAGGACTTACGGGTAAGCCGCTCGGTAACTTCTTCGTGGATGTCGTTCGAAGTATAACAAGGGTATTGCTTCCGGTTGCTTTTGTATCAGCTATTCTGTTCGTTGCGGCGGGCGTTCCACAGACGTTAAAAGCAACAGCAGCAGTAACGACGCTGGAGGGTGCAGTCCAGGAAATTGTGAGAGGTCCGGTAGGCTCTTTCCTGTCCATTAAACAGGTGGGGAATAACGGCGGTGGATTTTTCGGAGTAAACTCGGCTCATCCGTTTGAAAATCCTAATGGATTTACGAACCTGCTGCAGATGGTGCTGATGCTTCTGTTCCCGGTGTCCCTGCCCTTCGCTTATGGCAAAATGGTGGGGAACAAGAAGCAGGGACGTGTCCTGTTCGTCTCCAGCAATTATGTTTCTCGTGCTGATGGGGGTATCACTCGGTGCTGAAGCGAACGGTAATCCTGCGATTGAGGCTGTGGGGGTTCAGCAGGAAGGCGGCAGCATGGAGGGGAAAGAATCCCGCTTCGGTGTGGCCTTGTCTTCTCTCTATTCGGTCGTAACGACCGCCTCCGAGACAGGAGCAGTCAACACGATGCATGATACACTGACACCGCTTGGCGGACTGGTCACTTTGGCTAATATGATGCTGAACACGGTGTTCGGCGGTATGGGAGCCGGCTTCCTGAACGTGCTCATGTACGCACTCATTGCTGTCTTTTTATCCGGTCTTATGGTGGGACGCACCCCTGAATTTCTCGGCAAGAAGCTGGAGGGCAAAGAGATCAAGCTGATTGCGATCAGCCTGCTGATTCAGCCGCTGCTCATTCTGGCTCCTACAGCGCTGGCGCTGTTCACCAATGCGGACACGATATCGAATCCCGGATACCATGGTCTGTCACAGGTGCTGTATGAGTACACTTCATCAGCCGCCAATAATGGCTCCGGATTTGAAGGCTTGGGAGATGCTACACCGTTCTGGAACATTTCTACCGGAATTGTCATGTACTTGGGCAGATATCTCTCCATTGTGCTCCTGCTGGCGGTTGCAGGATCACTGGCTGTCAAGAAGAGCATCCCGGTGACCTCAGGTACATTTAGAACGGACACCTATTTGTTTGCCGCGGTCTTTGTTGGTACGGTACTGATTGTAGGGGCACTTACTTATCTCCCAGCGATGGTGCTTGGGCCGATTGCAGAGCATTTGACGCTGAGCAGATAGTGCAGGAATGATTTTCTTATAAAAGTTAAAGCTCTTATTTGAATGGAGGAACGTTCGTCAATGGGACAAAAGAAATCAATGCTGAACAAGAAGCTCGTGCAGAGAGCGATGCTTGAAGCTGTCTATAAATTGAATCCGAAGGTGATGCTGCAAAATCCGATCATGTTCGTCGTCGAAGTGGGTATGGTGATCTCGTTACTGTTGACCCTGTTTCCGGATCTGCTCGGTACAGAAGGCTCACGGGGATTTAATCTAACCGTCACGGTGATCCTGCTGATCACGGTCTGGTTCGCTAATTTTGCCGAGGCGCTTGCTGAAGGGCGGGGGAAAGCACAGGCCGACAGCCTGAAGCAGACTAAGCAGGACATTAAGGCAAACAAGGTGGCTGGCGATCATATCAAGGTGGTATCCTCTTCAGAGCTCCGTAAAGGCGATGTCGTGTTTGTGAGAGAAGGCGAGCTGATACCGGGTGATGGCGAAGTGATTGAAGGGCTGGCTTCCGTCGATGAATCAGCAATTACGGGAGAATCGGCACCCGTCATTAAGGAGGCTGGCGGGGATTTCAGCTCGGTGACGGGCGGAACAAGAGTTGTCAGTGACCAGATTAAGGTCCGGATTACGAGTGATCCGGGAGAGTCGTTCCTTGACCGGATGATCTCCCTGGTGGAAGGTGCCAAGCGACAGAAGACACCGAATGAGATTGCGCTAAACACCGTGCTGATGAGTCTTACGATTATCTTCCTGCTCGTTGTTGTTACACTTCCGATTTATGCGGATTATCTGGGAATCCAGCTGGAAATTCCAATCCTTATCGCTCTGCTGGTCTGTCTGATTCCGACAACCATCGGCGGTCTGCTGTCTGCTATCGGGATTGCAGGCATGGATCGGGTTACTCAGTTTAATGTGCTGGCGATGTCTGGTAAGGCCGTGGAAGCTTCAGGGGATGTGAGCACCATTATATTGGATAAGACGGGTACGATCACTTATGGTAACCGAATGGCAAGTGAGTTTGTACCGGTTGGAGATGAGACGCAGCAATCCCTTGTGTACTGGTCGGCCGTCAGCTCAGTGAAAGATGAGACACCGGAAGGGCGATCGGTGCTGGAGCTCATGAAGAAGATGTCGATCACGATGGATGAACATGCGGCTAAAGGGGAGTTTGTACCTTTTAGAGCCGAGACAAGAATGAGCGGGCTGGATCTTCCTGATGGAAGACGGGTACGAAAGGGCGCAGTAGATTCCATTAAAAAATGGGTGAAGGAGCAAGGGGGAAGCATCCCGTCTAACCTGGATACGAAAAGTGATGCCATTGCAACGGCCGGAGGGACCCCGCTCGCAGTTGCAGTCGACAGTAAAATTTACGGACTGATCTATCTGAAGGATACGGTCAAGCCAGGGATGAAAGAGCGCTTTGATCAGATGCGTGAGATGGGGATCAAGACCATCATGTGTACAGGTGACAATCCGCTGACCGCAGCAACCATCGCCAGAGAGGCCGGAGTGGATGATTACATTGCGGAAAGTACCCCAGAGGATAAGATCGCTGTGATTCGACGAGAGCAGGCGGAAGGCAAGCTCGTAGCGATGACGGGAGACGGGACGAATGACGCACCGGCATTGGCCCAAGCGGATGTAGGGATTGCGATGAACAGTGGTACGGTTGCTGCCAAGGAGGCGGCCAATATGGTCGATCTTGATTCTGATCCCTCCAAGATTATTGAGGTGGTCGCGATCGGGAAGCAGCTGCTGATGACACGCGGAGCGCTGACGACGTTCAGTATCGCCAATGATATCGCCAAGTATTTTGCCATTATTCCGGCGATGTTCATGCTGGCTATTCCTCAGCTTGAAGCACTTAACATCATGAAGCTGGGCTCACCATCATCTGCCATCCTGTCTGCGCTTATCTTTAATGCGATTATTATTCCGCTGCTGATTCCGCTGGCGATGAGGGGGATTCGGTATAAACCAATGAGCACGGCAGGCCTGCTTCGCCAGAATTTGCTGATCTATGGTGTCGGCGGTGTCATTGCTCCGTTTATCGGTATCAAAATAATTGACTTGATTGTACACATTTGGGTATAGGAGGAAGATACAGATATGCAAGTATGGATGATATCACTGAGAGTGAGCCTTGCGCTGATGCTGCTGCTTGGACTGGGCTACAATCTGCTGGTCACCGGCATCGCACAATCCACCATGCCGCATCAGGCGAATGGCAGTCTGATCTACAATGAGCAGGAAGAGCCGATCGGTTCAGAGCTGATTGGGCAGCAGTTTACAGAGCCGGGGTATTTTCATGGAAGAGTATCCAGCATCGAGTATAATGCAGCAGGCTCGGGCTCGGCCAACTATGCTCCTTCAAATCCCGATTTGATTGCTCGTATGGAAGCCTCCCTACAAGAGTGGCAGAAGGAGAACCCCGAAGTGCCCATAAGCCAGCTGCCCGCAGATCTTATCACGAATTCAGGCTCGGGGCTTGATCCGCATATTAGTCCTGAGGCGGCAAGAGTACAAATTCCACGAATCCAGGCTGAAACCGGCATCTCTGAGGAAGAGCTTATGCAAATGGTCGACCAGCATACCAAGGACAGACAATTCGGCTTCCTGGGAGAGCCTGTCGTGAGTGTCCTAGAGCTTAATCTTGAGCTTCAATCGAAGCTTTCTATTCAGTAAAGGCTGCAGGAGGCGAGCTGAATCGATACCTATCGCAGAAAAACACCGGAAGAAATATTGGCAGCTATTCAGAAGCAGGGCCGAGGCAGGCTGCATATCCTGATTGGTGCGGCCAGTGGTACAGGCAAGACGTACCATATGCTGCTGGAGGGACGTTCGTTAAGTGAGCAGGGAGTCCATGTTGTGATCGGGTCCATGACGGCTTCCGATCGGGTTGAGACATCCCAGCTCATGAACGGGCTGGACCGGGTTCCTGGCATTATCTGGAGCCGAGGCGGGACAGAGACAGAGGATCTGGACGTGGAAGCCATCCTCTGCTGTCGTCCAGAATGGGTCTTGGTCGATGAGCTTGCCCACCGTAATCGTCCAGATGCAGCTGCAAGAACACGGCTTGAGGAAGTAGAGCGGCTCCTTGAGCATGGGATCAGTGTGGTCACGACCGTGAATGTCTATGAACTGGAAGGGGTTCAGCATACAGCCAGTCAGCTGACAGGAATCAAAGCGGCGGAGGTTCTGCCTGGTCATGTGCTGGAGATGGCGGATGAAGTAAGACTGGTAGATGTGACGCCAGAGAAGCTGCTCAGCAGGGTGGAGCAGCACAAACTCCGGGTTGATCAGCACTCCTCCGTCGTGAAGGAGGGGAATCTCTCGGTCCTGCGTGAGCTTGCCCTGCGGCTGGTGGCAGAAGGCGTTGGCGAATCCTTGATCAAGCTGCGAGAAGAACAGGGATATACAGGGCCTTCCCGCACGGGAGAACGGATCCTTGTATCGGTCCAGTATCACTTTAACGGCTCCATCTATATCCGTAGAGGACAGCAAATTGCAAGAAGGCTGAATGGGGATCTGCGAATTGTTACGTTTGTAGACCCTGACCGGAAACGGACCAAAGAGGAGGAGGCATTTCGCAAAGCGATGATTCAGCTTGCTGATAAAGTTGGGGCCAAATTCGAAGAGCTGCCGCTTCGCTCAAGACGAATGCTGCCGGATCAGCTTGTTGACTACGCCTTAAGAAATGGAGTGACACGCATCGTCATGGGTCATTCTAAGCAGAGCTTCCTTCAGGAGCTGCGGCAGGGGTCCGTTGTTAAGGAGGTGCTTCGCAAGATCCGTCATGTGGATTTGTTTCTGGTCGCGGACCGGGCTGATCATGATGGGGAGCGGATTCTGCCTACGAAATCCTTGAATACTGCCGGGAGCTCCTCCCTGGTAGAGATAAAGGAACGGCATGATAACAGCATCAGAGGACACTTCAAAGTGTACATTGGGGCTGCTCCGGGCGTAGGCAAGACGTACACCATGCTGCGGGAAGGTAATGAGCTTCGGCACAGCGGTCTCGATGTCCGGATTGGTCTGCTTGAAACACATGGACGCCAGGAGACAGAGGCACAGACAGGTCAGCTTCCGTTCATCGAACGGAAGAGAATTGCTTATCGGGGGACCGAGCTGACGGAGATGGATACAGAAGCGATACTACGGGAAGCACCGGATGTGGTACTTGTGGATGAGCTTGCTCATACCAATGTCCCGGGCAGCCGGTTGAGAAAGAGGTATGAGGATGTCCTTGAAATTCTTGAGGCTGGCATTTCTGTCATCTCAACCATGAATGTTCAGCATCTAGAGAGTTTGAATGATACGGTAGAGCATATCACTGGGGTTAAAGTAAGAGAGACAGTGCCGGATTCCATCCTACACCTCGCCGACGAGGTACAGATTGTCGATGTCGCGCCAAGGGCACTGAGAAAGCGGATGCGTGAGGGTAAGATTTATGCTCTGGAAAAGGTCGATCAGGCTTTGCAGCATTTTTTCAAAGAGGCCAATCTGATTGCGCTGAGAGAGCTTGCACTTCGAGAGCTGGCAGATGATGTGGATGAACGACTGGAAGCCTGGGAGCGAAACCATTCACTCCGCGGTCCATGGCGCAGGGAAGAGGTAATTCATGTCTGTGTAGATGCACACGAAGAGGCAGCTCGTCTCATCAGGCGAGGGTTTCGAATTGCGCACAGGCTCAAAGCGGTCTGGTACGTGAATCATGTACAAGTTACGGATCGGGATACCTCCTTGCATAAGGAGTATGAGCATAGGCTGGAACAGTTGAAATTGATGACAGAGCGGCTTGGAGGAGTCTTCCGTATCGTTCAGGCAGATGATCAAAGTGAGGTGCCGGAGCTGCTGATTCAATTGGCAAACCAGGATAAGGCCACACAGATCATTGCAGGCCAGTCCAGGCATCGCTATCGATTAATGGGATCAAGCAGGAGAAGAGGCGTTGCCCATCATCTGGTACGTAATGCACGGCATATTGATCTACTGATCGTGGCAAAGGACATGTAATACACAGAATACAGCTTGTTCCCCAGGTTGACAGCGGAAAGGGGAATCATGTTACAATATACCAAGAAAATAAGTAGGAATTAACAATAGATACGAAATTCAAATATTTATCAGAGGTGAATAACGTGGCCAAAATCGCTGTCATTAACGGAAGCCCTTCCCTGACTTCCCGGATCAATGCTGTTATCGAGTTTGCAGAAAATAGTCTTAGAGAAGCAGGCTTTGAAGTCGAACGCATTAACGTTGCTGAGCTCCCGCCAGGAGACCTGATTCATACGAAATTTGAGAGTGAGCCGATCGTGAAGGCGAACGGTATTGTTGCTGAAGCAGATGCCGTGATTATTGCGAGCCCGGTATACAAGGCTTCATATACAGGCGTACTCAAGACATTCCTGGATCTGATTCCGGAACGGGGTCTTGCCGGCAAGACCATCCTTCCGCTCTTTATTGGAGGGAGCCTGGCGCATCTGCTGACGATGGATTATGCACTGAAGCCTGTACTTTCCGTGCTCGGTGCTCGTCATATTTTGGCTGGTGTTTATACGGTGGATGCACAGGTTGCACGTAATGATCAAGGGGGCCTGGATATTGCTCCAGACCTGGTAGAGCGTCTGCAAGCCGGAATCCAGGAATTTACCGAGGAAATTCAGCTTCGAGAGACCCAGAAGAGTCTGAAATAAGCATATGAATAGAGAAGTCCAGTTGATGAACGTCGTCAGCTGGACTTTTTTATAAGTGAATTCTGTGAGCGAGAGGGTCAAGAAATAAGACATGGTTAAATATGGTATTATAGGAGTGTATCCTATTTAACGGAGGTGAGCCATAGCTTGAATATCCAAGGTATTAATCATCTTTGTTTTTCAGTTTCCAATCTGAGTCATTCTATCCGGTTCTATGAAACCGTATTTGGGGCCAAAATTCTGCTTGAAGGACGTACGCTTGCCTACTTTGACCTGAACGGAATATGGATTGCATTGAACCAGGAGAATGTCCCGCGCAATTACACGATACCGACCTATACACATATCGCATTTACCGTAGATGAACAGGATTTGAATGAGCTGCGGCAACGGCTCGCAGAGGTGAATGCCAAGATATTGCCAGGCAGAGAGCGGGATGCAAGAGATCAACAGTCCATATATTTTCTCGACCCGGATGGGCATATGTTTGAGTTCCATACTGGGACATTGCAGGACCGAATGAATTACTATAGGGAAGATAAGCCGCATATCAAGTTTTTTTGAAGCAGGACTTCGCGTGGAAAGAGACTTCTGAATGATCAGGAGCCTCTTTTTTTCGTTGTATTAGTCCGGTTTCTTGATTGTGAAGGGTGCGTAAATTATGATGTAGAGGAAGTGAGCAAACGAATATAAAGGAGGCTTTATCGCAATGATTAACTTTCCTGTCCCCGACGTGGCTCAATTTTTCCAAACCAGTGTTATTCGCTATTTTACGGTTACCAAGGATGAATCCAGGCTATTGTTTAACAGCAACTTGAACGGTCAGCCGAACCTGTGGGCCATGGACCTGCCTGGCGGCTTTCCTTATCCGCTTACATACGAGAATCAGTCAGGAAGCTTTATTAAGACAGACCCGAACGGCGAGTTTATATTAGCTGATTTTGACAAAGACGGTGATGAGAATCTGCATCTGTATCTGCTGAAGCCGAGCGGCGGCAAGCCGGTTAAGATTGTGCCCGGTGAAGCAGACGATAAGTTCTATTTCGTGAAGCTGTCGAAGGATGGGAAAAGAATATACTATGACACCTCCAAGGATAATCCGGTGTATCTGAATTCCAGATGCCTTGACCTTGAATCCGGGCAGGACGAGCTGCTTCATGAAGGAGCAGATCGGCCGACTTATCTTGCGGCGATCAGCCCGGATGAGAAGCGAAGAGCCTATCTCAAGATGTTCTCGAATACACATCAGTCCTTGCTCATTCAATCGAATGGGGAGACTGAGGTAAAGTACGTATTCCCTGAAGATGAGGTGCAAGTCATTAGAAGTGTTACTTTTATCGATGACGATACGCTGCTGTTTGTGACCAACCAAGGGAAGGAATTCTCTTATGCAGCTGAATACAACATCTCAAGGGGTGAAGTGAGAACGGTCCAAACCTTTGATCAGGAAGAGGTTGGAGCCATCGAGTGGCACAAAGAGTCTCAGACTTTGTATATGGTTACGAGTGTGGGAATTGAGAACCGAATGTATGCTGTCCCATATGGTGAGGAAGGGTATACGTCAGTTCCTCTGCCTGTTGATTTCGTGGAGCAGATATCGGTGGCTGAATCGGGAAATGTATACATTCTTGGCCGCGGGGCAGTGAAGCCCTTCAACATTTACCGCCATGTGAATGGGGAGTGGGAGCAGCTCACGAATAACGTCGTCGTGGGGCTGACGGAAGAGGATTTGTGTTACCCGGATGTCGTTAGTTATACCTCCTTCGACGGAATGGAGATTGAGGCCTTGCTGTTTAAGGCGAAGCCTGAAACGGCTAACGGTTATACGGTCTTCTGGCCGCACGGGGGACCGCAGGCTTCAGAAGGCAAGTTTTTTAGACCGATGTTCCAGTTCCTCCTGGCCCGGGGGTATAACATCTTCGCGCCTAACTTCCGCGGAAGTGCAGGATATGGTGCGACCTTCATCAAGCTGGTGGAAGGGGACTGGGGTGAAGGTCCTCGATTGGACTGCGTAGCAGGTATCGAATGGCTGTTTGAGCAGGGTATAAGCTCACCAGATCGTCTATTTATCGTGGGAGGCAGCTATGGCGGCTATATGACGCTGCTGCTTGCCGGACGTCATCCCGAGCTGTTCCGCGCAGCAGTAGACATCTTCGGACCGTCCAATCTGTTTACCTTCATCGAATCGGTTCCAGATTCCTGGAAGCCGATGATGGAGCAGTGGCTGGGAGATCCGGTGAAAGACCGTGAACGACTGATCAAGGATTCACCGATTACTTACCTGAAGCAAATGGTGAAGCCGATGCTCGTCATCCAGGGAGCGAATGATCCGCGCGTAGTACAGGCTGAATCAGATCAGATTGTTGCGGCGCTGAAGGAGCAGGGGACAGAGGTCGAATATATTGTTCTGGAAGATGAGGGCCATGGCTTCTCTCGTAAGGCGAACGAAATTCTTGTATATACAGCGATGGCCGACTTCCTCGACAAGCATCAAGCAAGTGTAGAGGTTCATGCCTGATATTCCGATTCAACTAACTGCACCCAAAAAAGCGATCTTCCCGCCGAGACGGAAGATCGCTTTTTGATATCGTTAATAGTTTATCCGTTAAATGATTTATCGCTTGAAAGGAGACAGATGATCTTACAGATCGTCAAATCCGTTATCATCACCAACTTTACCGTAGTTACGGGATTTGGCTTCGAAGAAGTCCGTCTTCGTTGCATTCAACGCCTCATCAGAGAACGGTTTAATCCAAGGCATACTGTTGACGTCAACGCCCTCGTACGCTTTGTCCATACCCATCAGGCGAAGACGCTTGTTCGCTGTGAACTTGATGTAGTCCTCAAGCTCAGGAAGATTGATGCCGCGTACTTTTTGCAGTGTGTAGTGTGCCCAGTTCGTTTCGAGCTCTACTGCACGGTTAATCGTACGATAGACATAGTCCATGTTCTCTTTTGTATTCAGCTCTGGATAGTCAGCCAGCAGCTGCTTGTAAACTTCAGCGAAGAAATAGCAATGCTGGTTCTCATCCCGCTGAATGTAAGAGATCATCTGTGCCGTTCCCATCATCTTCTGATCCCGTGCCAGATTGTAGAAGAAAGCAAACGTGCTATAGAAGAAAATACCTTCGAGAATCATATCGGCAACAAGCGCCTCAAAGAACGTCTGCGGCGTAGCTTCGTCACGGAAGTTCTGATAAATATCCGCTATGAATCGATTCCGTTCCAGCAGGACGGGGTCATGCTTCCAGTACTCGAAGATTTCCTTCTGCTCATCCCAGGATACGAGGGAAGAGAGCACATAAGAATAAGACTGATTATGCACGACTTCCTGCTGGGCAATAATAGCAGAGATCGCCTCAAGCGAGGAATCGGTCAAGTATTCTCTAACGTCCCCGACGAACATGGTCTGCATGGAATCGAGCACCGCCAGCAGGCCGATGTTGATCTTGAACGTGCGCTGTTCTTCGGCATCCAGATGCGGGAACTGCTGAGCATCCTTGGACATTGGAATTTCGTCTGCGATCCAGTAATTCAGCAGCAGCACTTTGTAGAGTTTATACATATGAGGCATGCGAATGTCGTTCCAGTTCAGAATCCCGGAGTTCTCGCCGTTGATGATACGGGTGGATTTATTCGGTGCCTCAGTGTTGAAGATCTTTTGCTCATTCATTCGGGTGTTGCCTCCTTAAGATTCACATGATTCACATTCGTTCTCAATCGTAAGCGCACGGCTGCGTACGTAGTAAGTGGACTTGATGCCCGCCTTCCAAGCATGCAGGTGAAGATCAAGGAAATCTTTTGCACGGATATCAGGGCGCACGTACAAGTTAAAGCTCTGTGCCTGGTCAATGTGACGCTGACGCGCAGCAGCCATATCAATGGAAGCGTGCTGATCGATATTAAATGCAGTCTTGTAATACCAAATCGTCTTCTCGGACAGATCCGGTGCTGGATTCGCAATCTTGTAAGTTGTCTTCTCTTCATAAGACAGTAGCTCATACAGCGGGTCAATACTTGCTGTGGAACCGGCAATGATCGAAGTCGATGCGTTTGGTGCGATCGCCATCATCCATCCGTTGCGTACACCATGTTCACTTACTTCTGCTGCAAGCTCATTCCACTGTGCTGTGCTGACAAATTTGCCTTCACGGCTTCCGTCCGTGTAGCCGCGGGATGCGAAGTAGTTACCGTTCTCCCAATCAGATCCCGCAAATTTAGGGAATCTTCCTTTTTCTTTTGCCAGCTCCATACTGGATTTAATGGCAATATAGCTGATCTTCTCATACAGGTTGTCATTGTAGGTTACTGCTTCTTCGGATTCCCAGCGAATACCTTCAAGCGCAAGCAGGTGATGAAGACCGAAGGTACCAAGACCGACAGCACGGTACTGGCTGTTCGTATATTGTGCTTGAAGAACTTCAATATTATTAATGTCAATGACATTATCGAGCATACGCATTTGAATCGGAACCAGACGATCCAGAACACCATGTGGTACAGCGCGTGCAAGATGGATCGAGTTCAGGTTGCAGACAACGAAATCGCCCGGCTTCTTGGTAATGATGATGCGGGTCTCGCCGTCCTTGGTCACAAGCTCTTCCTGCTCAATCGTTGTAGCAGACTGATTCTGCATAATTTCTGTACACAGGTTGGAAGAGTAGATCATTCCTTTGTGACGATTCGGGTTCGCACGGTTTACCGTATCACGGTAGAACATGTACGGTGTGCCTGTTTCCAGTTGTGATTTCATGACACGCTTCATGATATCAATCGCTTGCACCGTGATGCGGGACAGGTCCGGATGATTGGTCGCTTCCTCGTATCTTTCACGGAAAGTGCCTTTGCCGAATTCTTCATCATAGAAGTCTTCAAGACCCAGAGCACGGCCATTCTCATCCTTCCAGCCCATCACTCTCTTCACTTCATGCGGATCGAACAGATTCCATTCGCCGCGGCTCTCTACACGCTCAAGGAACAAGTCCGGCAGGCAGATGCCGTGGAAAATGTCATGGGCACGCATGCGCTCGTCACCATTGTTCAGCTTAAGATCCAGGAATGCCAGGATGTCTTTATGGAAAACATCAAGGTATACCGCAATCGCACCTTTACGCGTACCAAGCTGATCTACGCTGACGGCTGTGTTGTTCAGCTGGCGAATCCAAGGGATAACGCCGGAGCTTGTGTTCTTATGTCCACGGATATCGGAGCCTCTGGAACGTACTTTTCCGAGATATACGCCGATGCCGCCGCCCATTTTGCTGAGACGCGCTACATCCGTATTGGAATCAAAGATCCCTTCAAGCGAGTCGTCAACCGTATCAATGAAGCAGCTGGACAGCTGGCCGGCTACCTTCTTACCTGCATTGGACATCGTTGGGGTAGCTGCTGTCATATAGAGATTACTCATCGCCCAGTAAGCTTCCTTAACGAGCTCAAGTCGTCTGTCTTCTGGCTCTTTGTGCATGAGGTACATCGCGATAACCATGTAGCGCTCCTGCGGAAGCTCCATAACTCTGCCGTCAAAGTCGTTCGCAAGATAACGCTCTGCCAGCGTCAAGAGACCGATGTAATCAAACAGTAGGTCATTTTTGGCTTCAATGGTGGCGCCTAGTTCTTCAATTTGTTCTTTTGTATAGCAATCGAGCAGCTCTTCGCGATAGATGCCTTTTTTCACAAGTGTTGTGATCAGTGGATAGAATGCACCGTACGGCTCTTCCGGATATGCTTTATAACGGCGGTTGTTAGCCGCTTTTTTATATAGAGAAGTGAGCAGTGAACGAGCTGCTGCATATTTCCAGTTCGGCTCCTCTTTGGTTACCAGCTCAAGAGCTGACATGGAGAAGGCATTGCTGATTTCTTCACTGGATACTTCGTCACGGCGCAGTTTTGAGGTTACACCACGTACGAGTTTTTCTTTATCAAGCATAGGCAGATCAGCAAGAATACGGTCTGCGTATACGGAAATACGGATCTCGTCAAAGGCAAGCTGACGATTGTTTGGTTTATTAACCACTTGTGGCATGAAGAGCCCTCGCTTTCTTATGATAGTGATAAATGGAGTAAAGCATTAAAAAAGTAAGATCATCCTGCTGTGAATTTCGCTGCATCTACATCGTGAATTTTCGGGCTAGAGAATCGTACTTGAAGTCATCGTACATAGAAAAAGCATTTTCCGGCTTTCTCGCGGCCAGATAAATGCCATTTGCGTCCCCGCTTGCTGGTATGGTTATACTGTCCGCAGGGGAAACGCGAGTTAAGGTGTAAATATAGGATTATTGGATAGCCCATATGTACCTGCTCAGTTCGTTGTCCCGTAACATGAAGCTCTTAAATCTCTAGAATTGCCTATTGTGGAGTAGCATAAATTTCTACTAAAAAAAGCTTGACAGTTATAGAGATTCGTACAATGGTCGATTCCGGTTCAACACTACATTTGGTTGATGTATTACAAGATTACCCCAATATGTTGTGCTTGTAAACACCACCTTGATGTTGAAACGCATTTGCGATTATAGCAAATATCCCAACATACCGCAAAGGAAAAGGGTTGGAAGAAGTAGTAGAATCTCTTAAATATTTTTTTTCTGTGAACAAGGATCATGCTACAATGGGTATATCGTCAACAAAAGTCAGAATGTTGAATCATGCGAAGAGCCCACAAAGGGTAAATTATCAATAATTGGAATTATGACTAACTTGGAGGGGATATAAATGGCTATAGCTGAGGTGACTATTATTCCGATTGGGACAGGGAGCACAAGTCTGAGTCCTTATGTGGCCGAGCTGCAGCGTACGCTGGCTAAGCAGCCTGGAATCCAATACGAGCTTACATCCATGAGCACCATTATCGAAGGTGAACTGGACGATATATTTTCAGCCATTCGGGCATTGCACGAGACCCCATTCGGTGCAGGCGCACAGCGGGTCTCTACCTCGGTTAAGATTGATGACCGCCGTGACAAGCTGTCCTCCAGTGCCCAGAAGCTGGCTTCAGTCAGAGAGAAGCTGTAGATTTTGATGTCTTCTCATCATTCATTTCCGCGCCCTGCCCGACTCGATTACATCTACATGTAGTATATATAATGACCAGACTGTCTAAATGTTCCGTCTTGCCTTGAAGTTCTCGAATAGATGCAGAGAGGATGAAGGGGAAATGCCGCAGGATAAGCCCAATATTATCTTTTTCATGACAGATCAGCAGCGCTGGGATTGCATAGGTAAATTTAACGAGCATATACACACGCCTAATTTAGATCGTTTGGCTGCCGAGGGCATCACATACAGTCAGGCCGTTTGCCAGTCTCCGATGTGCGTACCCAGCCGGACCTCCATGATGTTCGGATATTATCCTTCTCAGACAGGGGTCAGAACCAATTACGGCGGCATTTATGATGAGGACAGGCTGCCCTCTGATCCGCTTCCCGAATTGATGCGCAAGGCAGGATATCAGACAGCTGGATTCGGGAAAACGCACTGGAATCACAGCGAGCGGACGGAGATTCCTTCTGCCCGCGGGTTTGAGGCGAGGGCCGTAGGACTTGCGCGGGACAGCGGACATTACGAGGAGAATGCAATCATGATGGGCGACACCCATCCCGATTATCTTGAAGCTTACACCAGTGAAACGGCTCACTTTGGCAGTGGTGAGGAGAATGTTCACGGTTATATAGGCATGACCAGCCGGGTACCAATGGAGCAGCATCGTGACGGATGGGTCGCCGAGCAAAGTCTCAAGTTCCTGGATGAAGGTGTAGATCCGGATCGTCCGCTTTTTTTCTATCTGTCGTTTCTTAAACCCCATGCCGGCTTAAATGTTCCTAAGGCATTCGAGGATTTGTACTCTATTGCCGATATCCCGGATATTCCGCAGCCCCCATGGCTCGACGAAGAGAATACTCACCTTGCAGCATCAGATGAACTTAACAGCCGAAGCAGGGAGTCCTATCTGGACAAGAAAAAGGTATTCCTTGCGATGAGCGAAGAGGAGCGCAGACGTACAACACTCCGGTATTTTGCCAATTGTTCCTGGCTCGATCATTACTTTGGCTTGGCGCTTGAGAAGCTTGAACGGCTGGGAAGGCTGGAGGATGCGCTGATCGTCTTTGTTTCGGATCACGGAGAAATGCTCGGTGAACGGCAATTCCGGTTCTCTAAATATAATTTGTATGATGCAAGTGTCCGGGTGCCATTGATCTTATCGGGCTCGTGGATTGCTGAAGCGCGGCGGGGTACCATCGATGACCGTCCGGCAGAGCTTGTCGATCTCGTTCCTACGCTAAGCGTTGCTGCTGGATTGCCGCGCAATCCCATGCTGCCGGGATTTGATCTGCTGGGAGACTTGAGGCGGCAAGGGACATTCTGTGAATTCCACGGAAAAGGAGTCAGCGCACCGCATTCCGCACCGGCCTATATGTGGCGGACGAAGGAGTGGAAGCTGATCTTGTATATTGAGGGATCGGTGCGGGATGCTGCCTCAAGAGTACAGCACACCAAGGGAGAGCTGTATGACCTTGCGGCTGATCCTGGTGAGTGGGTTAACCTGTATGAAGCGGAGGAGCATGCGGGAATTCGGGAAACGCTAAAGACAGCGCTGCTGATGCATCTTGCTGTTGCATGGTCTAAGGGACCCGTGCTGTACGATAAGGGCGGCTTGTCACCGCTTGCGTAAGCGCTGTGGATGTCCTTGTATTATGCCAACCTATTATTGCAGATAGATTCACATAAAGAAGCGAACGCTGTAATAGCGCTCGCTTCTTTGGTCGTTTAGAGCTATATAGGTGCTTGTATGTCAATATCTTGATGTAAAATTTTGTGCAGTGGGTGCAGATCGAACTTTAGAAGTGAGCAGCAACGATGGTAGAGGAGTGTTTAATATCATGTATGTTAGCTGATATCCGTCCTTGGTCACAGATAATGACCAGGTTCTCTGAATCAGGGCTGATTTCGATTTCACCGAAGTAGGATGTGCCGTTATGCATCACTAAGCATACGCTGTATCCTTTATCTTCTGCATATTTCAGTGTGTCAAGCATGAGAATCCCTCCATTCCAAAAATATTACATACTCTATGTATCGACTAGATGGTCGCAAATGATAATAATGGAACAAAAAAACAGTTAAGTAATTTGATTATACTTAATTTTAAGATAAAAAAACATCCTCTTTTTTCCACGAAGAGCTGCTTATTTCAGTTATATACAAAAATGCGGGATAAGCTCTGGCCAGATCGAATGAACTATAAAAAAATCAGCCGAAAACCTTCCCGCTATTCTTCTTATCGTGAAACGACTGCCCATATCAATTGATGAGGGATCGCATAAGCTACTCTAGGTAATGTGAATTTTCTGCATCAAGTAATAACCTCTGTTACGTTCGGCAGGTATAGATCTTTCATCGCTATATATAGTCCGATGCCTGCAGCAATGAATGCAAGGATAGCAGCGATCAGGGCTAAGTATTCGATCTTATTTTCTGCAGCTTCTTCCGCAGTGTTGCCATTACTGTTTCTATTCTTGCTTGATATGCTGCTTTTTTTCATCCGCGTCACCCTCTTTGCTCAAGATGCCTCCGTTCTTTCTTCTAGTTTATGAATGCTCATAGGAAGGCGTTCTAAAAAAGGGTGCTTTCCCAAGTGATATTTACCCGAAAGGAGAGAAGCCCGTGAATAAACAGCAAACCGGTATAAGAAGGAAAGTGTCAAAGGCTCCGATCAGGAAAAGGACAAAGAAGTCAGCAAAGCGTGAAGCTGCCTCTAATGCTTTTTCTCTATTGTCATCGAAGCTCCTGGAGAACTTATCCCCGGAGCAGTTCTTGGCTCTATGCAGTACCTTAATTGAGATGAAGGATGGGGTTGTCGACATATTTAAAGAGGTGAAGCCTGAGAAGAAGCAGAAAATGCACGGTCTGATCGTGCAGTTCCTTGATCAATCCGACCAGCTCAATCTGCCGAAGAAATATAAGGCTGCATTGGGTGAGCTTGGGCAGAGATTGAAGCAGATGAATCTGGATCAAATGGCCCCAGCGGGAGTGAATCAAACTGTGCAAGCCTTACCGAATCCTCAGGGATCATCGCAGGGATTACCGAACAAGCCGCAGGTTCAGCAGGCACCACATCAATACCCGCACCATCCGCCAGGTCCGAATAGCCCTCATCCTCAGGGAAGACCTCAACAACAACCGCTTCTGCATCATCCCAATGGACCACATCTCCAAGGAGTCCCTCACCATCTACATCATCCGTCCCATCCCCATGGACCACACCCGCAAGCTTCATCTCCCCACTTATTCCACCCTGGTCGTCCCCATCCTGATCACCGTTCACCATCGCATTCTGATTCAACGACAGCACGAAATTAAATAAAAGGGCAAAAAGCCCGGTCGAAACAGAGCCGAGCAACATATGGTATGAGTGTAGTAAACAGAAAGGAGGAGTTACAATGAGCGAAGTAGGATACGGATACGGCGGCCAAGTAGGCGGATTCGGCGGTTACGATGGAGGTAAATCCCTCGGTGCAATCTTGGTATTGTTTATTCTCTTGGTTATTATCGTTAAAGCTTTCTGCTGGTAATGATTTGACCATGATATAAACTTAAGGTCTGCCTGCTTATTTGGGCAGGCCTGAAGTTTTGGCAGAGAGTACACGATGTAATCGTACTGCCCTGAATAAGTATACATAGTCGTCTCCATAAGCAGAGAGCCGTGCTCGTGACCATGTGAATTCAATCAGTATATGCTGTATGCCATAGAATGTTGGACAGCCCCCGTGCGATGTATGCTCGGGGGCTTAATGTTTGTGCTCCCAAGGTCGCCCTCGTCTAAATGATCAAAAGCGGCTTGGTTAAGCAATATAAATTTAACCTATATTCTAATGCTGCACTTCGTAGTAGCGTAGAAACTACTGCTGCATTGTATTCCTCTACTTACATTTCACACAACAAAAGCCCTGCCTCTCTTTTGTCCTTACGGCTCCGATGACCGCGCCAGTTTGAATGAAAATCATAAAATCTCGTGTTTGGGTTATAACGCGATTACTCCATGGGGTTAAATGAAGAGTTATCTTAATCCGGATCATATGCATTATTCTTATGTCAGCCGCGAATAAATGCATGACCTTCAAAGAGGAATGTAATGGGGTTAAATATTCATAATACTACCTAGTATATCATAGATGACAGCAATTTACAAATAAAGAACTCCTTCAGGGAAAACAGGAAAAAGCTTATTCTCGAAATTGGGACTTCTGGGCTATAATAGAACTTGAGAATAAGCTTCTAGGGAAAGCGAGGTTGTATTCATCTTGCCACGGTATCAAGCGCTGCGCAAAAGATTGGCTGTTAACTACATCGCTAGCTGGGCTGCAACTGCTGTACTGGCGCTTCTGTCTATACGATCTTTAACGCTTCATCTGCATGCGGCAGAGTCCCGCTATTTGGCATGGATCTTGACTGCCGCATTACTTCTTTCACTGTTGATTGGAATATACCTTATCTTCAGGCAGGTTAGACCGTATAGAGATATACAGCTTCAAGTGGAGACCGGCACAGGTCTTCAGCAAGCGTATGATTTTCTCCACACCTTGCCGACTTATGCCTTCTGTCGGATACTGTACCCTCATTATATTTGCTTGTCTTTACCTGTCGTGCTGCTGAGCACGATCCTGAGGCGATTAGATCTTCTCCATCTATCATTTATACATACTTTATATATTGTAATAAGCCTTTTTTTCGCTGCTCACCTGCATGCCATCATTGACTTTATTATGACAACGAGAGCGATTAGACCTTACATAACAGCTGTTAAAAATAAAGCGAAGGCAATCGGAGCCCTGCTGACTTATACAGGGAAACAGTTCGTTTCTCTTGGTTCCACAACAGGGATGAGGACGACCTTTATTATCATCATGTATCCTTTGCTGCTCATATTCTTTATAACTGAAGTTCAACAATTTTATTTTTCTGAAATTGTCATGAGGGAGTATGCCGGCGGACTTGGCGTATGGCTTCTGCTGCTTGGCATCGGTTTCTCTATGTTTGCAGCAGCTTGTCTTATAAAACGAGATACGCTGGAGGCTGTAGAACAGGACTCGCAAACAAAAGATGGACAGATCGAACCAAGCACCTGTCATTCGGCATTCTACTCTATGACAGAAGGGTTTAATCGATTAAGTCTAGAGCTGAAAGAGAGAGACGAGCTGGTGAAGCAGCTGCAGGACAGCTATTTTTGTACACTATCGGCAGCGCTGGACGCCAGAGATCCATATACTGCGGGTCATTCTATGCGGGTGGCAGAATACTCGGTCATGATTGGCCGCAAGCTGGGGCTTGCAGAGGAAGAGCTTGATACCCTCTACAAAACTGCGCTTATTCACGACATCGGAAAAGTAGGCATCCCCGATATGGTGCTCCTGAAGGAAGGTAAGCTCAGTGAAGAGGAGTATCTGACAATTCAGCGTCATCCAGTGCTTGGCGAATCTATATTGCAGCATGTACAGCCGGCGCAGTCGATTAAGCCGTTCCTGTCCGGGGTGCGTTCCCATCATGAGCGTTATGATGGTAAGGGATATCCGGATCAGCTGGCTGGAGAGCGGATTCCGCTATTTGGCAGAATTATCGCAGTGGCGGACGCCTTCGACGCCATGACCTCAGACCGGCCTTACCGCAAAGGGATGAAGGATGAGGAGGCCATCTCTATACTGGAGCAGGGCCGAGGGACACAGTGGGACCCGATCATTGCAGGTATATTTGTAGACCAGTACCGGTGCAGACCATCCTGCTGTTAAGAACTTCATCTCCTACTTTGTCGATTCAACGACCCCGATTTGGGTTAAGAATATAACACGCTGGTGACATACTTTCTAGTCTCTAGGAACTTGGGATCACCATACAGACAAGGAGATGAGAAGAATGGATAACAACGTATTTAAAGGTAAATGGAATCAAGTGAAGGGCGAAGCCAAGAAGCAATGGGGTAAGCTGACAGATGATGATCTGGATGTCATCGATGGTGAGAAGGACAAGCTGGTCGGCAAGCTTCAGGAGCGATATGGTCACTCCCGCGACGAAGCCGAGAAGGAATATGATAACTGGAGCAGAACGTACCGTTAATTTAGTTTGAACTCATGCTCGGGTCCAGCCTCAGCTAAAGCTAAGGGCATGTAACTATGAGATATTCAGTTCATTCTATATAGAAGCTTTAATGCATCAATTTCATAACGATGAATCCAAATTTAGAGAGCACAGATCCCATAGAGGATTTGTGCTCTCTTTGCATGGTATGATAGGGAAAAGTGAGTTTTTCAGGAGGTCTAGCTAGTGGGACGAAAAGGATTAGTCATTGGGGCTACTGGATTGGTTGGCAAGCAGCTCGTATCACAGCTGCTCGCACATGATGAATATGAACAGGTTACCGCGCTCGTGAGACAGGAGCTTCCGATATCCCACCCTAAACTGTCTCAAGTGATTGTGAACTGGGACGAGCTTGAAAGGCATGAGGAGGCCTTCATTGGAGCAGACGAATTGTTCTGCTGTATGGGCACGACCATCAAGAAGGCAGGATCGCAGGCGGCGTTCCGCAAAGTTGATCTGGAGTACCCCGTTACTGCAGCCAGACTCGCGTTGTCTCATGGGGCGAAGCAGATGATCGCTGTGACCTCCATGGGGGCCGACAGTACCTCACGCATCTTCTACCTCCGAACGAAGGGAGAGTTTGAGGACGATATCGCGAGACTTGGCTATCGCGGTGTTCATTTTCTTAGACCATCCTTGCTGCTTGGCGACAGAGAAGAGAAGCGCATAGGGGAGAAGATGAGTGAATGGATGTTGACACTAGCCGATCCGCTTCTTCGTAAAGGAAAAGGCCGGGAGTACCGGGCGATGCCGGTTACTCATGTTGCGAAGGCGATGATTATAGCAGCACTAAGGGATCAGAGCGGAGTCTATCGCCATTCGAACAAAGACATTTGGAAGCTGGCCGAACAACATCAATAGACAAGCCTGCTTCCTTTGACTACAATGACTATAGCAAAGCTTGGATAAACAAAATAAGAGGAGGAGATACATATGAGTAAGAACACGATTTCCACAGAGAATGCACCTGGAGCCATTGGACCTTATAGCCAGGCCGTCGAAGCGGGAGGCTTTATCTTTACTTCCGGACAGCTCGGCATTAATCCGCAGACTGGGGAATTTGGTGATACCGTTGAGGAGCAGGCTCGTCTCTCCCTTGAGAATGTGAAGGCCATTCTTGAAGCAGCAGGCTCAAGTTTGGACCAAGTGGTGAAGACGACGGTATTCCTGAAGGACATGAATGATTTTGCTCGTGTCAATGAGGTGTACAGCTCGTTCTTCAACCAGCCTTATCCTGCACGCAGTGCAGTTGAGGTCGCACGCCTGCCGAAGGATGCACTGGTCGAAATCGAGACGATTACGCTTAAGAAATAATAAGAGCTACGACACGAGAGCTTGATTCATACAAGAGCTACGACGTAAGAGCTGACAGAACTATCGTAGAAGAAAAAAAGAGAAGGACCGCCTCCCCTGATTTGACAGGGCAGACGGTCCTTCTCTTTTTATATGCAGCACTACTGTCTTCGTTTGGAGAAGAACAGCCAGATCGAGTAGATCAGCAGCAAGGCTGCAATTCCAGCAGCCGTATAGGCTACTGAGCTGATATCCCATTGCTTAACACTAATCGCAATATATGCCCATACGAAGACAAGCGGCAGTATCGCATCATGATAGGAGAAGCTGACCGCCAGGGCTACAATGCCTCCAATCAACAGGAGAAGGATCGCCCAGGTCTCATCCCCAAGGCCGAATCCATCCCATCCCAGCTTGCTAAGCCAAACCGTCACATTGATAATCGATGCCACACTGACCCAACCGAGATAGATCCGGAAGGGGAGCTGAATGAACCATTTTTCACCTGTGGTTAGATTTTGAAGTGCCATGACACGCACATACATTTGGCTCAAAGAGAACAGCAGAATAAAGATGACGAGTACGGACCAGCCGAACCAGAGATTTTGCCAGAGGACAATCCAGCCTGCATTCGCCAGACAGCTGATGAAGAACCAGAATTTAAGGACTGCCGCCGTATTGCGCTGCTTCTGGGACGGCAGGAACTGCAGAATGATAAAACCGGCTAGTAAGGCATAAATGACAGACCAGATGGCAAAGGCATATCCGGCGGGTGTAATCAGTACAGGATATAGAGCAGACACCTCCGAAGTGGTTCTACCGCCGATCGGCAGCAGGTTGGCCAGCACGTTCATGACGATCACAAGTACAAATCCGATGACGTTAAGCCATTTATAAGGGTTCCCGTTAGTGGTGCGCAGCATAAAATTCCTCCTCGCAATTATAATATTTGACTCTATGGTTAATTAAGTACTCCTGTATATCCTTACCCAATAAATTCACGTTCAAAATAAGTGTATGCAAAAGAGCAGACAAGTAATGATATGCATCAAAAGTTTTATTTTTCCGTAATGTTCATTCATTTCCATTCATATGGGTTAAAGATAGTTAGAGATACAATATTGCTACTTGAAAGGGGGCTTGGCCAGCGTGATTAGCAAAAGGTCTTCACAGTGGCTGCAGCAGCTTATCTTTGTCGGTCCTTCACTTATCTTTTTCCTTCTCATTATTGTGGCTCCTTTTCTGTTGGGGATGTACTATTCCTTCACAAACTGGAATGGGGCAGCCAGCGAGCCGGAGTGGGCTGGACTAACCAATTTCGTAAAGATTTTTACGGATGACCCCGCCTTTCTCAAATCCTTCACGTTTACAGCGTGGTTTACACTTGCCGGTGTGCTGCTGACGAACGTGCTTGGTTTCTTTCTTGCTTATTTTCTAACTAGACCGCTCAAGACGAAAAATGTCCTGCGCACGATCTTCTTTATGCCGAATGTCATCGGCGGTCTGCTGCTCGGTTTTATCTGGCAGTTCATTTTTGTCCGTGGCTTCGCATCCGTAGGGGAAGCGACAGGGCTTGGCTTCTTTAATCTTCCTTGGCTTGGAGATGAGCCGACAGCCTTCTGGGCGATTGTGATCGTCTTTGTGTGGCAGACGGCCGGATATCTGATGGTAATCTACATATCTTCACTGAATAACATTCCCCATGAAGTCATTGAAGCGGCTCAAATCGACGGCGCGAGCAAGGGACAGATTCTGAAGAGCATCATCGTACCGCTGATTATGCCGGGGGTAACTGTATGTTTGTTCCTCGCTATCTCCTGGTCCTTCAAAATGTTTGATCTCAACCTGTCACTTACGAAGGGTGGACCTTTCCGTTCGACCGAATCGGTGGCGCTGAATATATACAACGAGGCGTTTGTGAACGGCAGGTACGGACTGGGTACGGCTAAAGCTCTGATCTTCTTCATTATCGTAGCCATTATTACGTTCATTCAGGTTCGAGTGACGAAGAGCAAGGAGGTTGAAGCCTAAGATGGAATCTACAAAAAGCTATCGAGTTGGCACGTTCATAACGGAGATTATGATGATTCTGCTGGCTCTTATCTTTCTTGTTCCTTTCTATTTTCTGTTCGTGAATTCGGTCAAAACGTTTGGCGATCTGCTGACCAATGCAGCCGCCTGGCCGCAGGCGTTCGAGTGGAGCAACTATCAACGAGCATGGGAGATTACTCATTTTCCCAAGGTGCTTACGAACTCCTTAATTGTAACCGTTATCAGTAATCTGCTGCTTGTGCTGATCAGCTCGATGACCGCCTACCGGATGGTTCGGCACAACACCAAATTTAATCGTTTACTGTTTGCGCTGTTCGTTGCGGCGATGGTTATTCCGTTCCAATCCATTATGATTCCGCTTGTTAAAGTGACGAGTACGGTAGGTCTGATGAACAGTCATTGGGGACTTATTATCTGTTACCTCGGCTTCGGGGTTCCAATGTCGGTGTTTCTCTTCCACGGATTTGTGAAGTCCGTGCCTGTCGAGATCGAGGAAGCAGCAAGAGTGGATGGCAGCAATGCCTACGGCGTATTTTTCCGAATTGTATATCCGCTCATGCGACCGATGTATGTCACGATTATCATCTTGAACACACTGTGGATCTGGAATGATTACTTGCTGCCATCCATTGTGCTGCAGGATGCTGAGCTGCATACAATTCCGATCGCAACCTATGCCTTCTTCGGTCAATACACCAAGCAGTGGGATCTGGCGCTGCCAGCACTGGTACTAGGGATCACACCGGTCATCCTGTTCTTCCTGCTGATGCAGAAGCACATCATTCAGGGGATTACAGCAGGCTCGGTCAAAGGTTAAGCATCGATTCCGTGAATCAATCACGTTAATTCATATGAGGAGGAATTCGTCTTGAAGAGAAAAGGGTTGTTCTTGTTTACGCTGGTATGGGTATGTGCTGTCGTTCTATCCGGCTGTGGCGGAGGGTCAGGCAGCGGCACTGAGGATGGAAAGACGACGATTAAGATTTTTCAATACAAGGTGGAAATTGCGGAGGCCTTCGATCGGCTTATTGCGGAGTATGAGGCGGAGCATCCGGATATCAATATCGAAATTGAGACGGTCGGCGGCGGCAGTGACTATAGTGCAGCGCTGAAGACCAAGTTCGCAGGTACAGAGCATCCGGATATCTTCAACGTTGCCGGTTACCGTGAGCTGGACACATGGATTGATTCTCTTGAGGATCTGTCGAATGAGCCGTGGGTAGATGATATCATCGAAGTCGCCAAAGAGCCGATGACGAAGGATGGCAAGCTGTACGGTCAGCCGCTTGGGCTTGAAGGATATGGATTTATTTATAACAAGGACTTGTTCGAGCAGGCTGGCATCACCGAGCTTCCGAAGACACTGACAGAGCTTGAAGCCGTGGCACAGCAGCTGCAGGATGCCGGCATCGTGCCATTCTCGAATGGTTATCAGGAGTGGTGGGTGCTCGGGAATCACAATGCCAACGTTCCCTTTGCGCATCAGCCGGATCCGGTTGCCTTTATTGATGGTCTGAATGCGGGAACAGAGACGATTCCGGGCAATGCTATTTTTGAAGACTGGGTTAATCTGCTCGATCTGACCCTTGCCTATGGGAATAAGAACCCGCTGACGACAGACTATAATACGCAGGTCACTCTCTTTGCTACGGGTGAGGCTGCAATGATGCAGCAGGGGAACTGGACACAAGTGCAGATCGATGGAATCAACCCGGATCTGAACCTCGGCATTCTGCCAATGCCAATCGGCGAAGATGCTGAGGTGTATGATAAGCTTTTTGTCGGCGTACCGAACAACTATGTGATTAACAAGAACTCTGAGGTGAAGGAAGAGGCGAAGGACTTCTTGGAATGGCTCGTAACCTCGGAGACAGGTAAGCGGTACATGACTGAGGAATTCAAGTTTATTCCGGCCTTTAAGAGCGTGACGGCTGACGGTGAGGTGCTCGGAGATCTGGCGGCAGAAATTATAAATTACAGTGATCAGGATAAGTTGCTGAGCTGGAACTTCAACCGTTTTCCGGAAGGTGTGCCGCAGGAGTATGGTGCTGTGATGCAGGCCTACATTGCAAATCCGGACCCGGCGAAGCTGCTGGAGGATATGCAGAAGAGCTGGGACAGCCTTAAGGAGTAGATGAAGTAAGCGTATGGATACCATAGATATAGAGAAAACGTAAGAGATGGCTTAGAGACGGCTCCGTAATCGAAGGGCTGTCTCTTTTTCTGTGAGATGGAGTCAAGTAAACCAAGGGATTACCCTTGAATTCGACTTAACAATTTTAAAAAGAGCGATTTTCGTATATGATGGAGAGTAACAATCTAAAGGGGCTAACGGGTGACTTACGATGAATCAACCACTTTATGGAATATGGCTCGGAGATGTGTTTTTTTGTTTTTCAGGAGAAACATCAGAACCAAAAGTCGACGCTTGGAGTCATTTAATAAGAAAAATGAAGCTGAAGGACGGGACCTACCGTCCATTTCAACATGCCGCTCTGCGTCTTGCAGAGCTGAGATGGCAGATGAAATCGGTCCAGCAGGAAGCGAGTGCAGGTCCGAGGAAGAAGCGGCCCGCATTTGGCCGGACGCTGGAAGGCTTGGCGCTCACTCCAAGAGATGCATTTGAGCTGCTGATTCGCTGGAATAAGGAAGAGGCAGAGCAGGCAGGCTTTGACCCAGGCGGTGAAATGGAATACTGGGCTAAGGCGGCTAGATTTGCAATGGAGCTGCTGATTCGAGGGCAAATTACTCCAGGCACAGCCCCTGTGACCTCAGCCGGTGGAAGGCGCAGAGGCAATCAGTCTGCTGTAACAGCCGTATGGCTTCCCAAAATAACGGAGCCTATGGATACAGAACGCTTCCTGAAGCTGGCTGAATCCATCCCTGCCATCTGTCTGACCGCATCCAGTGCTTACGCGGAATCGGAAGCTAGTACGGTGAAGGAGGCAGGAGCAGCTGTCCTGTACTCTTTCCTCAGACAAACGATTCATGCAGCAGTGTCTGCCGAGATTGCCTCTGTAGAGAGCAGTCTGTCTCGTTACCGGGCTAATTACAGACGAGGGTATTCTCCACTCACGGAGCTGTGGTGGAACAGTCTGCTGACAGGCTCGCGGGAGCTGAGTGTGCAGGCCGCTGTTCAAGAGATTGAGGAATTGAGTGACAGCGTGATTCAAGCGGCAGAGAGTGCTCCACCAGGGATTGAAGGGGAAGCTGCTGGCCCTGAAGAGGGAAGATTGAAGCTGAGCCTGCGGCTTGAGCCGTCAGAGCTGGAGCGGTCCTCTGCATGGAAAGTGAGCTTCTGGGCAGAGAGTGAGAACGAAGCTGATTTTCGGGTGCCGATCCAGGCGATATGGGCTTATCCTTCGCCAGATGTGGATCGAGGAACGGTAAAATACAGCCGGATCCAGGAGCAGATGCTCCTCGCCTTAGGCAAAGCAAGTGAAGCTGCACCCAGCCTGCAGTCGGCTATGGGGGCAGCTCCTCATGAGATTGAGATGGATGCACAGCAATTTTATGAATTTATGTCTTCTTCTGTTCCCAAGCTGCAGCAGATGGGAATTACCATATTGATGCCCTCCCGCTGGAGCCGGGAAGGGAAGCGGAAGACAGGGCTTCGGCTGCGGATGCTGCAAAATGGCGAGGCACCGGGTGCACAGAAGGCGCCGGCCCTTGGAATGGAGCAGCTCGTTAAGTTTGAGGCCGAAGCTGTCCTGAACGGGATGCCGGTAACGAAGGAGGAGCTTGCACAGCTTGCGGCATCTTCGATTCCGCTCGTGGAGTTCCGGGGGGAATGGATCGAGATTGATCCGAAAGAAATTCGCCAGGTGCTGCGTTTTATGAAGAAAAATGAGGAAGGCTCCATGGCCCTGTCTGAATGGATTCATCTGGCTGTCGATGAGGATGAGGAAGCGAGCTGGAAAGGGATGTCCATTTTTGGCGCTGAATCATTTGGCATGCTGTCCTTCCTTCTGGATGGCCAGGTGCTGAGTCGAACCCAGATCAGGGATACACCGCCTTCCCTTCATGGTAATCTGCGGCCCTATCAGCAGCGTGGCTATCAGTGGCTAGCTGCCATGCGTGATCTTGGCTTCGGGGTATGCCTTGCGGATGATATGGGTCTAGGGAAGACCATACAGGTAATTACCTGTCTGCTGGATTCCAAGCTTGCGGCACGGGAAGCGAGGGAAGCAGAGCGGGAGCTGGAAGATCGTCAGGGCGGGCTAGATATCCTGGAAGATGATGAATTCGATGTGGAGCATCCGGCACTCATCATCTGTCCCACCTCCCTGCTTGGGAACTGGCAGCGGGAAATTAAGCGTTTTGCACCGGACTTTAAATTATATATTCATCATGGTACACAGCGGCTGCACGGAGAAGCCTTTCGGAAGCAGGCTGGGGAGCACGATATTATTCTCACGACGTATCATCTGGCGGGCAGGGACGGGGCAGATCTGGCCTCGATCGAGTGGTCCTCTGTTGTGCTGGATGAAGCCCAGTATATTAAGAATTATCGAACCAAGCAGGCGCAAAGTGTCATGAAGCTGTCCGCGCCGCACCGTATTGCCATGACTGGGACGCCTGTAGAGAACAGGCTTAGTGAGCTGTGGTCCATCTTTCAATTTCTGAATCCCGGCTATCTGGGTACGGCAGCGTCCTTTAGACAGCGTTATACAATAGGTGCTCAGGAGGACACGAGCTCTCTGCGTGAGCTTCATCGCCTGGTATCGCCATTTATGCTGAGAAGGCTCAAGAGTGATCCCGACATTCGCAAGGATCTGCCTGAGAAGCTGGAGCTTAAATCCTACTGTTCACTTACAGTGGAGCAGGCAGCTATATATAAAGGCGTTGTTGATCAGCTGCTGACCAGCATCGAGGGGCAAACGGGGTTTACACGCAAAGGTGTTGTATTGTCCTCCTTGACCAAGCTAAAGCAAATATGCGATCATCCTGTACTCGTTGAGCACAGCCGCAAGGATGCGGGGCGCGTAGAGGCGTCAGGCAAGCTGGAGCGCCTGATGGAGCTGACAGATGCAATTCGTGATAATGGCGAGGCAGCCCTTATTTTTACCCAGTATGTGTCGATGGGGGAGATTCTCGTTCAGCAATTGTCTCAGCGGTATGATGAGAAGCCTTTCTTCCTTCACGGAGGGGTTTCGAAGGCAGAACGAGACGAAATGGTAGAGCAATTCCAGAACGGCAAGGGTCCTTCCATCTTCGTTCTCTCCTTGCGGGCAGGCGGGGTTGGCCTCAACCTGACTCATGCGAGTCATGTCATCCATTATGATCGCTGGTGGAATCCTGCGGTAGAGAATCAGGCGACAGATCGTGTATTCCGAATTGGACAGAAACGAAATGTCCAGGTGCATAAACTGATATGCCAGGGGACGCTGGAAGAGCGAATTGACGAGCTGATCGAGAGCAAGAAACAGCTGTCGGAGCAAGTGGTCGGTTCGGGTGAGAACTGGATTACAGAAATGTCTGATGATGAGCTGAAGGGCCTCGTAAGTCTTCAAGGTGAGATGTGGGTATAGAGCAGCAATTAAACAGGAGGTGAGGCTGTAGTGACCTATCAAGTAAACCATTTTAAACTGGAGCCTCACGGCTGGAAGGCAAGCATTGAGGACACAGCGGAGAATGACTCACAAGCACCAGAGCGCGAGGTGGAGGTCGAAGCCACTTATAGACAGCTTAACGAAGAGCAAAGAGCCGAATTGCTCGAAGAGCTGCAAGAAGACGCCTATACCTTGTACCTCCTTCTTGCAGGAGGCGCAGTTGAGCTCGAGAATTCGGTGCTGATCTCCTGGGTAAAATATGCAGATGTGAGCTGCTCCTGTAATCGCATCGCATGCCCTCATATCGAAGTCGCCTTGCAGGCGGCTGCAGAATGGGCCGCTGCAGATACGCTGAGACTGCTTGATATGCTGGGTCTGGCGCGTGAGGAGCTGCTTACAGAGGTGTTTCGCAGGTGGTCCCTTGAATCGGTATCCACCAGCACTTCTCAGGCAGCGTCGTTACTGGAACGCAAAACCCAGCGCGCAGGCGGCAATTCTTCTGCCATTCTGGACTACATCGGCGATGCCGCTGGCAATCGTTCGCTGCACATGCCGGGTCCAGAATTCAATGCTATTGAAGTAAAGTTATCTCCACCTGGAGAGCTGACTCCGCCGTCGTCCGGTATTGCTCAGCTTGTGCCGTCCGTTCCTGCGGAGGCAGCTTTAGAGCATATCCGCAAGCAGGTTTCGCAGAGAGCGTCCAAGTGGGCAGAGGAACTGAATCTCAAGACAGCCAAGAAATGAACGGAAGTCGGTAACCCGCCTACTTAGAACTGAATGAAGACCACCGAGCAGGCGGATCCTAGGCTCGGTGGTTTTTTGTATCTGCCACCTTATATTGACCTATACCAAGATGAGGGTTTGAAGCTCTACCTCGATAGGTCTATAATGAATGAGAGAGATTTGAACAGCTATAAATATGGGATAGGGGAAATAACAAAATGACGACTTCAACAACCAAGAAACGACGCTGGACGATGGTTCTGTTTACGATCATGCTGTTGTCTGCCTTTGCACTGGCAGGCTGTGG
Source organism: Paenibacillus shunpengii (assembly GCF_042684905.1). Lineage (NCBI taxonomy): Bacteria > Bacillati > Bacillota > Bacilli > Caryophanales > Paenibacillaceae > Paenibacillus > Paenibacillus shunpengii. The sequence continues at coordinate 214,264 of NZ_JBHUMJ010000003.1, forward strand.
GAACGGGGAAGATCCACAGGAAGATCAGACGCAGACGACGCCGGATGGAGCGGAGAATCCTTCACAGGAGGAAACGCCAGATGCGTCGGAAGACGACAACACAGGTGAAGATGCGCCTGCAGATAACGATGCGAACGAGAACGGTGAATCTCCTAACGGAGGCCAAGATAATAAGGACGATGACGCCGAGGAGCCTTCGGAAGGTGCGGGAGAGGATGACAGCACAGGAAGTGCAGAGGAAGACAGCATTATGGCGCTTCGGGCTGCAAGCTCCCTGCAAAGTACGGTGGAAGTCATTGGAGATAAGAATGTGGTTACGAACCCGGATGCGATTACGGTCATCGTCAACAAAGAACGCAGTCTGCCTGATGGATACGAGCCGACAGATCTTGTAGAGCCGGACGTTCCCTTCTCATTCGATGAGCCTCACGAGAAACGGCACATGCGTCAAGAGGCCGCTGATGCGCTGGAGGAGCTGTTTGCCGCAGCAGAAGCGGATAATATTGAGCTTCGTGCGGTATCGGGATATCGCTCTTATGACCGTCAGGTTGCCGTATTCAACAGCAGTGTAGAGCGTAATGGCGAAGAATACGCGCTCCGTGTAAGCGCACAGCCAGGGAAGAGTGAGCATCAGACCGGACTGTCTATTGATGTATCCAGCCCAAGCGTAGGCAATGTATTGGAAGAAATCCTTGGCGACACCGAGGAAGGTAAGTGGCTTGCTGAGCACGCGCCTGAATTTGGATTCATTATTCGTTATCTTGAAGGTCGGGAAGAAACGACAGGCTATGTTTACGAGCCTTGGCACATCCGTTATGTAGGCAAAGAGCTGGCACCGGATATTGCTGCAAGTGGACTTACGCTTGAGGAGTACTTTGACGAAGCGAATATTAAGCTGTAAATGACATAAGTTCTAAGTTAGCGGCGCAGCATTCTGCGCCGCTATTAATTTTTATTTTTAAATGATTTTTGGATGAAAACTTTAAAGGCGGCTTACGATATTAGCATGATCGTTATCGAGAGAGGAGGTTATTGGTATTCGCTATCTATACGAATTTATAGAACATCAGGATGGATTGCCAATGAAGCTGTTTGTTAACAGCGTGAAGCATATTGACTTTCATTGGCATAAAGAAGTCGAAATTATCTATGTATTACAGGGATCGGTCGATATATATTTGGATCAGAAAGAGTATACCCTTAATGCAGATGATGTGATCGTGGTCAACAGTATGTCGGTACATAAAATCGCACGGACAACACAGGACAATGTGCTACTTACACTGCAGTTTGGCCCGGAATGGCTAAGCAATGCATTTATCGCCTGCAATTCAGCTGCTCATACAGATCAAGAGTCGCAGATGTACCAGATTAAACAGAATCTCGCACAGATGGTGTGGGAGATCAACAAGAAGGCGTCTGGTTATCAGAGCTACACCATGGGGATCTTACAGACACTCTGCGGGTGCCTGCAGAGATATTTCTATGCTGGAGTCCATCCCACCGAGGAAGAAGGAAGCCGGGAGTATGACTATAAAAGGCTGAATCGAGTCCTTACATACGTAGATCAGCATTACAGTGAAAAAATAACGCTGCAGGCTATGGCAGCTCGTGAGCATCTAAGCCTGCATTATTTCTCCCATTTCTTTACAGATAAAATCGGCATACCCTTTCAAAAATATTTGACGCTGATTCGGCTGGAGAAGGCTCAGGCCGAGCTGGCAGGCGGTGACAAGAGTATCACGCAAATTGCCCTGGATTGTGGCTTTGCTAATGTGAAGCTGTTTAATAAGTATTTCAAGGAAAAGTACGGCTATACTCCCGGTGCTTACCGTGAAGCCAGCCTGATCCGTGAACCTGACAGGCCTGATCGCAAGCCACTGACATATGAGGAATCCTCAAGCGGGGATTATTATGAGATGGATACTTTGAATGCCATGGGCTCGTTGTATCGTTATCTTGGTCCTAGGACGGATTCGCAGCAGAAGACAATGGACTCCTCGACTCACCAGACAGCAGAACGTCAGCTCATTGAGATTAAGGCGGATCATGCGTCTACTCCTTATGATCAGCATTGGAATGTCATAACGACAGCAGGCAGGGCTGTGGAAGGGCTGAGAGAAGACTGGCGACAGCAGCTATCCGAAATGATAGGGCGTATTCCCTTTCAATACATCCGTTTTCATGGCTTATTTAATGATGAAATGATGGTATACAGTGAGGATATGGATGGGAATCCCGCGTATAACTGGGCTTATGTGGACAAGCTGTATGATTATCTGCTGGAATTGGGCATCAGACCGTTCGTAGAGCTCAGCTTTATGCCAAGTCAGCTCGCCCGCTCCGGTGAAACTGTGTTCTGGTGGCGAGGAAATATATCGCCTCCGGCTGATCAAAGTAAATGGAATGCATTAGTCCGCGAGTTCATCCGTCATTGTTTGAATCGGTATGGGGCAGATGAGGTGAAGCGCTGGTATTTCGAAGTGTGGAATGAGCCGGATTTGCTCGGGGTTTGCTGGGCGGGGAGCAAGGAGGAGTATTTTCGCTTCTATGAATCGACGGTCCGCACAATCAAGTCAATTATGCCAGAGCTGAAGACAGGAGGACCAGCCATGGGGTATGGTTCGCTATGGAATGACACATGGGCCGAGGAATTTATGAACTTTTGTGAAGAACGAAAAGTGCCGCTCGATTTCTTTTCATTTCATATTTATTCGGAATACCCAAGAACCAAGCTGGAGAAAGAGCTTCTAACCCAAATTATGCCCCCGTCCTACTATAAAGAGAGCCTTGATCGCTTGAAGCAGAAAATAAGTGTCCCTGCCTTCCGTGAGCTTGAGCTTCTGATCACGGAGTGGAATTTTTCGCTATATGACCGAAATTTGCTGCATGATACGATGTTTATGGGTCCGTTTGTCATTCATCAAGCGATGAATACGCTCGGCCTAGCTCATGCCTTGGCATTTTGGAGCTTCACCGATGTATTTGAAGAAAGTGTGGTTCCTTCATCTCCATTCTATGGCGGGTTTGGTCTTATCAGCAGAGATGGGTTAAAAAAACCGAGTTACTATGCTTTTGAACTGCTGCAGAAGCTGGGTGATGAACTGCTTGGCATTGGTGAAGGTTATGTGGTAACTCGCAGTCAGAATGGAAGTATCCAGCTCTTGTTCTACCATTATGTTCATGTGGATCAGCTCTTTGCCAGTGGGGATTGGTCTGAGCTTTCGAGTCTAAACCGTTATGATGTGTTTGAGAAAAAAGGAAATAGAGTATTCGATGTCACACTCGATCAGCTATCCGGAAGCTATAAATGCACCCGTTATCAGCTGGATCAGAAGCACGGATCGGTGTTTGATGAGTGGGTTCGCATGGGAGCTCCTGAATCTCTCACAGATGAAGAGAAGATGTATCTTCATGGCAGAAGCGGTCCAGATATCGAGACACAAATAGTACACGGAGACAGCTGGCAGTGCGAAATTATACTTCCACCTCATGGTGTGATGATGATTACGCTGGAGAGACAATATTAGAATAATGAATTTTATTTTCGAAACATCCCTCTTTTAGTTCGAGGGGTGTTTTTTGTTGTTTATTTTAGAGAGGGAAAGAAAAGATAGTAAGAAGATAAAGAAGTAGGCAAAAAACAACCCGTGACACGGCAAGTTATAACAAGAAAGCGTTAACAGCAAAAAATATACTATAGATATGAAATACGAAACACCAAGGAGAGACGAGGGGGAGTACAGATGAAGCGTTTCATGAAATGGATGACAGAATCCTTTGCGCCTAGATTGGAGGCGTTTACAAATAATATCTGGGTTGCATCTATTCAGGAAGCCATCATGGTTGCCATACCGATGATATTCATCGGTTCCATTATTACACTGATTTCGATCTTACAGGACTTCATACCGGGCATGCCGGACCTAACACCAATTACGACGTTTAGCTTCGGACTGTTAGGTTTATTTATTGCATTTCTAACGCCCTATGTGGTGATGGAGAAAAAAGAACGCCACAAAATAAAATTGCTTGCAGGTATGACCGGGGTATCTTTGTTTGTCATGCTGCTTGGCCCCACGATAAACGAAGATGGAACCATCCAGTTCATTCTTGAGCGCTTTGGTCCATCAGGTATGATTACTGCACTTCTGGTAGGTGTCTTTGTAGCTGTCATTATGAATGTCTGCAATAAATTTTCTTTCTTTAAGAAAGGGTCTACGCTTCCGGAATTCATTATGGACTGGTTTGATTTCCTTGTTCCGATTGCCGTTGTTCTTGTCACAGGCTGGGTGCTTGTATATCAGCTTCAATTTGATATTTTTGCACTCATTGTAAGCGTGTTCGAGCCAATCAACGCAGTGGGACAAAGTCTGCTAGGTTTTGTACTGTTTAATTTTATTGGTGTCGTGCTGTATTCCTTTGGTGTCAGTCCATGGGTGATGACTCCGATCTGGTATGCCATATGGATTCCTGCCATCGAGGAGAATGCTGCATTGGTGGCGCAAGGACAAGATCCAGTCAATATTAACACCTTTGAGACCTTCTTTTCCGGCTGGCTTGGTATTGGAGGGATGGGGGCGACGCTGCCGCTGGTCATCTGGTTCCTGCTCGCTAAGTCGAAGAAGCTGAAATCTGTCGGTAAGGCGACGATTATTCCTTCCTTATTTAATATTAACGAACCCGTGGTCTACGGAGCGCCGATTGCATTTAATCCGCTCTTAATGGTGCCAATGTGGATTAATGGACTCATCACGCCTGTCATTGTATATTTGGCGCTCGATATGGGACTTGCCCGCATCCCAAGTCAAATCTTCCAGCTATGGTATACACCGATTGGATTATCGACATATATTATGTCTGGTTTGAATGGGCTCGTGCTGCTCGCTGTCGTGTTGGCCATTGTATTTATCGTATGGTTTCCGTTCTTCAAGCTGTACGATGCACAGGAATTGAAGAAAGAAAAAGAACAAGCATCGAATTAAATATCGCTAGTAAAGGATAGTTATATAAAGGATGGTTATAGATGAATAAGTCAATTGAAGCAACACTAGATGAAATGACACTGACGGAAAAGGCAGCTCTCACTGCAGGGCTAAACATGTGGATGACCAAAGGAATCGAACGGCTAAATATTCCTCCCATTCATATGTATGATGGAACCAATGGTATCCGCAAAACGAATAGTGATGAAGAAATGGGCATCACAACGGAAAATGTTCCGGCAACCTGCTATCCTACCGGCTCAGCCATTGGCTCGTCTTGGAACACGGAACTGCTGGGCGAAATCGGGATTGCGCTCGGTCGTGAATCCAAGGAGATGGGAGTTGAGCTCCTGCTCGGACCAGGGGTCAACATGAAGCGAACTCCGCTTGGGGGAAGAAACTTTGAATACTACTCGGAGGACCCTTTCCTCACAGGTGAGCTTGGTGCAGCCTTCATTAATGGACTCCAAAGTGAGGGGGTGGGTGCTTCCCTCAAGCATTTTGCCGGCAACAATCAGGAGTTCGAGAAGATGGTGACAAGCTCGGAGATTGATGAGCGCACGCTACGCGAAATTTATTTAAGTGCGTTTGAACGGATTGTTAAAAAAGCAGATCCATGGACCATCATGTGCTCTTATAACTTGCTCAATGGATCTTATACAAGTGAGAACGAGTATTTGTTGAACGACATTCTGAGAGAGGAATGGGGCTACGAAGGGGTCGTATTGTCAGATTGGACAGCTGTCAATGACCGAATTCGGGGACTAAAAGCCGGACTCGACTTGGAGATGCCGGGGCCTGCTCATTACAATATGAAGCTGATTGTAGAAGCCGTTAACAACGGTACCCTCAAGGAGGAGCAGCTCGATAAAAGTGTTGCCCGCATCCTTAAGCTTGTCGAGCGTGTGACGGGTAATGAAGAGTCGGGTTCTGCTCCAGGCTCCAAGCAGGACTATCATGCACTTGCGAGAAGAGCTGCGGCAGAAAGCATCGTGCTGTTAAAGAATGAGAGCGATATTCTTCCGCTGCAGCCGAATACCGATCGTTCGATTGCCATCATCGGACGATTTGCGAAGAAGCCGAGAATCCAAGGCGCAGGAAGTGCGAAGGTAACACCTACACAGGTCGATATTCCGTGGGAAGAAATGAAGGAGCTTGCGGGAGCATCAGCGAATTTGAGCTATGCTGATGGTTATCCAGAAGATGACTCCATTAATGAGGCGATGATTCGAGAAAGTGTGTCCATCGCAGCGAAGTCTGATGTGGCTATTCTGTTCGTCGGCCAACCGGAGTATGCGGAGTCAGAAATGCATGACTTAAAAGATATTAAACTTCCAGATCATCAAGTTGCGCTCATTCAAGCGGTAGCAGCCGTTCAGCCGAAATGTGTGGTGGTGACCAGCAGCGGTACTGCACTGTCCATGCATCCTTGGGTAGAGCATGTGCCTGGTGTGATTCATTCTTGGTTAACAGGTCAGGGTATGGGCAGAGCCATAGCAGAAATATTGTTCGGTCTAACCAACCCATCTGGTAAGCTGTCAGAGACATTCCCGGTTAAATTGTCTGATAATCCTGCTCATATGCGGATTCGCGGAGAAAATGGCAAGCTGTACTATCGTGAAGGGATATTTGTTGGATATAGATATTATGACAGTAAGGAACTAGCACCGGCATTTCCGTTCGGCCACGGTTTATCTTACACCACGTTTACCTATACCGATCTAGAAGTAACTCAGCATGATGAAGGTGTCACCGTATCAATACAAATAGAAAATACAGGTGATCGGACAGGTAAAGAAGTCGTTCAATTGTATGTACATGATGAGGAGTGCAACTTCGTACGGCCTGACAAGGAATTAAAAGCTTTCGCGAAAATTGAGCTTGCTCCGGGAGAGAAACAGAAGATTGTCTTTACTCTGGAGGAAAGGGACTTTGCATACTATAATACCAAGCATGGCCGCTGGATAGCAGAGAGTGGTTATTTCAAGATCTCACTTGGCAGCACGTCTCGTGATCTAAGAATGACAGAGCGTCTCTATTGTGAATTTGAAGTGGAGGAGATTAAGCTTCATAAATTCAGTCTGATCAGTGAATGGGTCAGTGATCCAATTGCGAAGGCCGTATTTGAAGAAACGTTGGAAGAGATGAATCAGCACGTTACGGAACAAATTTATCTGGACGAGGTCTTTGTCGGCTTCTGGGGAGATGCTCCTGCGATAAAAATTCTTCAAATGTATGGACAGAATTGGTTGACGGAACGAACTCCGGATGATGTGATGGATGAGCTCATTACTCGTGTTCATGAGAGAAGATTTGCCGGTAAGCTCAGTTAATAATTATTGCGAACAGATTTTGAACATGACAAGAAGCAGGAGATCCATGAAGATCTCCTGCTTCTTTTTTCATTTTACGTCTGTTATAAACGTTATTCAGCTGGGAATGGCTTGATTGTCTCTGCCGAATTGTCAGCTTCTGCCGGTGCTTCAGCTGACTCTTCAGGGGACTGACTGACGTCTACCGAATCAACAACGATCTTGATTGCATTGCCGATTGGAGGCAGGCTGCGGGTCAGAACACCATTGTGGAAGCCGATTACATAATCCTCGTCCGTAATGGATGCCGGATCAACCTTCTCGCCTTTGGTATTCACAACCTGAGTATCCTCATTAATCTGCAATACGATTTCAGACTGAGGATTTGCTGCAAGCATTCCGCTCTGGATGAGGAGGCTGCGGTCACCGTTATTTGTTACACGAATATCACCGATGGTCCCTTCAACGCTGTGAAGGTTCTCTTGAGCCTGCTCTGTGACGGTGATTTTGTACACAGCAGATTGAGGCGGCATGCTGAGTGCCATTACCATGGAATGCTGTGCTACCACTTGATCCCCGACTTTAAGATCGGTGATATCCAGGCTAGTACCATCCGCTAACAGGTATTCCGTGTCGTCAATTGCATTCAGGATTAAGCTCTCTGGGCCGACTCCGTTAATGTGGACTCTGGAATCATCAGCATAAGTAACGACACCCACTGATGTTGCAAATTCCTGTACTTCTTCTGTCGTAATCGTTACGGAGGCTCCTTCCGTCTTCACATTGGCATGCAGTACTTCACTTGCAAAGTTTAGCGGAACGTATTGTGTGCCCTCGACAATGACAGGTACTTGTCCAAGCTCGACGTACATGCGATTCACATTATACTGATCTTTACCTGTCGGTATAGCAGTCCATACATTACCTTTAGTTAATTCCGCTGTCTTGCTATCCTTCACCCATGTGAGCTCCATACCAAGCGCTTCGGCGAGGGCGCGGACAGGAATCATTGGATGCTCGGCATCAGGCAGTATAAATCCTGCATCAATGGCATGACCGTTGACTGTAATACTCACCTTGCTTGCCGCTGTGGTGGAGACAGATACAGGGGCGTCGGCGTTACCGTTAGCGTACACATATCCACTGCTTAGGGCTGCGGTCAGTGCGAGTGCAGCTGCGCCGGTTTTCATTTTCTTGTTCATTCGATCTTGATCTCTCCTTCGTCTTGATGTAAGTGTCGTTTTAGCTTAAGAAACGAATAGCCTAGCGTATTCGATCCAGCTGTTGACAAGTTATTAGACGAAGTTAATGCAATGAAGGTTGCAACGTCCTCTATATTGGTGCTTAGCTCCCATCCCTATACTCTTCCGTACATAGTCCATGGATGTTGCTGCCTCATGTTAATAAAATTAGGGATGATGACTTCCATAATACCCTGTTCTAAGATAGCGAGGAGAATAGAGACAGATGAGAGAAACCTTTAAGCAAGAAAAAATCGGAGGGAGGGACGTGCACATATATTTGCCTCCATCCTATCATCAAGGTGCTGCACGATTTCCCGTTGTTTATATACAGGACGGAATGACATTGGTACGAGATTGCTTGAATCTACTTGAACACAAGCTTCGGATCAAGGAGCTTCCCGAGATCATATTTGTGGGTATCGTACCTATTCATCGCAATGATGAGTATACTCCATGGCCTGCTCCGTCATTAAATGGAAGGTCAGCGGGTTTTGGCGGCATGGGGGAGGAGTATATATCGTACGTTGCGGACGTGCTGAAGCCGCATATGGACCAGACTTACCGCACCCTTTCCGGTCCAGAGAATACAGCAATGGCAGGAGCCTCTCTGGGCGGGATGATCTCGATCTATGCGGCATATCAGCGCCCGGATCTGTTCGGAAGAATCGGTGCCATATCTGCCTCGATGTGGTACGAGGGGATGCTGGCCTTTATTCAGAATACGGAAGTGCCCTCATGTGATCAGAAGCTGTATATGTCTGTAGGCAGCCTGGAAGGTGTATATAAAGAAAGTATCCAGCGAAATATGGTAGAGAATACACATGAAGCCTACAGAGCACTGATTGACAATGGCTTTCCCGAGGATAAGCTGAAGTTCACGGTCGAAGAAGGCGGAACACATGATGCTATGTTTTTTGCCAAGCACTTTCCCGAAGCACTGAGATGGCTGTTCACATAGGTCGCTCTGCCTTCTTCTCATTTCACCGATTTACGGTCCCCATGTGACACTTAGATAAGGCAGTTCATCGTACGCGCCTGCCCAGTAATATCCGGATGCCATAATGCGGCGGGGCTCGAAGCTGATCTCGCCGTCAGCGGCGGTCATGCTCTCAGACACCGCTTGAAAAAGTCCGTTCGCATCCGTAGCGGCGGTAACATACTTGCCTGCCATGCGTGTGAATCTGCCGCTGACCTTGGCAGGCACCGGTTCTCCAGTTTCGCGGTCGATGACACTGAAGGAGACGGCTGCTTTTCCGCCAGTAAATTCGATGTTCATATCACGGATGACCATAGGCTTGAGTGTGGAAGAGCCAGTGGTCGCAGAGCCGATGCTGCTCGCCGGACCTTCATTGCCCTGAATATCGACAGCTGTCACTTGATAGTAGTAGGTCGTATCCGGCAGCAGCCCTTTGTCTATGAACGATAATCCTTTGGCTGTGCCTGCATACGTCTCCGGCCCAATACTAAATGCAGCATCTGTACTGCGATAAATCCGATAATCGTTGATGGCGGTATTATCCTGTGCCATCCCGTAAGAGAGGTCGATCCGTTGATGGTCAAAGGTTACAGCCTGCACCTGTCCGGCAGGAGCGGTTGGCGGCTCGCTGTCCGCAGGAGGTGCCCATCGATATCCTCCAGGTCCCCATTTGCTAGGGAAATCAATCAGTGATGAATAATGGTGCAGCGCAACGCCGCCGAAGGCAGGGTCATTCTCAAAGGCAGTGTAGACCTTGGCCAGCTCCTGTTCCATGTAGGTTCTTCCTTCTTCATGGAAACTGATCGTCTCCGGGTCTCCACCATCCGCAATGTCTTTGGTTTCCACTCCGATAATGACGGATTTCGGCTTGCCGATTGCATTCGCATAAGCAGCCTCACCAAGTGCATGATTGATGATGCCGGCGCTTCCTTCCGCCTGATCACGATAGTTCATAATCGAGATATAATCTGCTGTATCCTGAATATGTTCCGACATCCATTTGGTTGCTCCATTCCAAGGAATGTTGCTGGCATCGGCTGATGTGTCGTACCATCTTGGGATCGCTGCTCCAACTGGGAAGGTGAGGCCGGAAGCAGCCTTGCGTTCCATAAGTGCGGCAAGCATATCAAGATACTGAACCTGGACAGACGGTTTGGCTGTCTTGAAATCAGGCAGGATGTAAGGCTCTGTATCGAGATTGATGCCATCAAACTGCGCTTCGGAATCAGAAGCAATATTGTAATTCAGCACTTTTTCAAACTCCCGCACCGCCTGTGTACGGTATCTTGTGTAGGCTCCAAAATAAGGTGGCTTGGTTCCACCGGCAATCAGAGCTTCCACCCGAAATCCTGCTCCATGAGCCCATGTAATAAACTGCCGGACTTCACTGCGATAATCCTCCAGCATAGAGGCTCCATCATATTGGTCAACACCTAAGTATAATGTCGTGATGGGCCGCTGATTAAAGGTCGTTGTATCGGATGCAAGCGAGGACAAGACAGGCCAGGAATTTGGGTTCCGTACGAGATGATAAGACGCGGTCTCCCATATCCATATCGCCCGATCCTGATCAGGGAGTGGAGAAGGTTCAGCCAGCAATTCCCCCAATTCCTCTGTGGAAGAGTCTGGTTCATAGACACTATCTGTCACCGAATCCGATTCATATACACTGTCTACGACCGAATCAACCGAATCAATGGATTCGAGGTCCATCTGTAATGATCCGTCCTTCACTGTTTCACTATCTACATCATTCTCTATACCCATCTCCATATCATTCGCCGCGTCGTTTAACTCCCCGGCATTTGAAATCTTCCTTGTGTCTGCGTAAATCGTCGGACTGTATCCTGTATTCCCGTTCGCGTCGGTCGCTCTAGCTTCCAGACTGTGTACCTTCTTCGCTTCCATGCGTGTATCCCAGGTATAGGAATATCCATCACGGCTGGATGCAAGTGGAATCCACTCTTTACCATCAATGCGAAGCTCAACTGCTGTAATGGGGTTCTTGCTGTTAACCGCAATATTGACCCGCTCTTTGGCCTTCAGCATAGCGCGTTCGGCCGGACCTGTAACAAGAACCTCAGGGATGTGTGCTGCAGGGTTATCCACGACAAGTGACATAAAGGAGGACCATATCCCATATCTGGTGCCGGTATCCTTTGACTTCAAGACAACCTCAATCGGACCGTCCCATTGTGAAGTATCGAGGGAATAAGACCAATCTCCGCTGTCGTTACCGTCCGGATCATCCATCTGCACATCGGTTACCATCTCGCCGTTCACAATCAGTTCCACTTCATACACATCGGTATACGTACCATAGAGCTGGGTCAAGCCTGGGGAGATCGTCTGTCCATCCTGATGCGAGTCAATCGTAATCCGGGCTGCTGCGGTAACAGAATAAGGGGAGACATAAATTAAGAAGAGTCCTAATACGAGGCTCAATAAACCACACGTTCGCAGAAATGAAAACATGATCATCTCACATCCTTGTCAATATGATGTAAACATATTTGACGGGAAACGCTGCTGTGATCACTGCCAAGACCGATCTACGAAATTTGGTGTTAGCTTGAAGCGGTTACTTTTAGATATTACGAAAAATCGTTGAATAGAACTGTTGAAGGGTTCATGTCAGGTTATTTTTGCTTAAATACGAAAAGACCAAATTCGTTGATGCGAATTTGGTCTTTTCGTAAGATGAAGCCTTCGTTACCTCGCTTCATTTCTTATCGAGTTTACTTGTTCATGGGTGAATTCTCATAGCCTCTATTGTCATAGTCGGTATGTTCTAGCTTGTCCAAGATCCGAAGATTACGGATCTCTGCGCGGGTGTCATCGGTTCCTGCGTCGTAGATGAACTGATACAGCTCTTTTAATTGACCTGTAAACTCATCGTTTGCATCATCGTGATCCGCTGATTTGTAAGGCACAGGGGTCCGCTGCAACGTATATCTGTCCTCTTGATCCATGGCCCTGAGCATATCCTGCAGTATACTTAGCTGTTCTTCATCTAAGTGTACTTCATAATCACTCGATTCAGAGGAATCTTGATGAATTAACTTTTGAGTGATGGATACATAATAGGATTGTTTTCCCATTGGAGCACCTCCTCTTAAGCTGCCTGCGGCATACTCAAATTTAACGATTTCTATAAATTCGCGTAACGCAGCACTTATGAGTTCTTACACGGTTTTCTCCATAAGTGAATCATTTCATCTGTAATGCTTGGGTATGGCAGGGACCTCGCGCATTGATTTCTCCATCGCCGACTTGCACAGCGGACAGGACGGTGGTTTGTTAGACGGCGTACTCGTACCTTGAGCGGGATGCTGTCTAATCCAGGCAGGACAAGAGCTGGAAGTGCAGGACCATACAGGCACCGTTTCCATCCGCTGATGTGAAGATCGATCAGAGCGGCTGTGCTCCTTCTCCTTGGAACGGGAATGGTCCTTTGTATAGGCTTTGCGCTCGCTCACAGGCCCTCGCTGTTCCTGCGAATCTTTGATACCGAACGCCTCCAGCAGAAATCTGGACACCGGGGCCGGCTTACCGTGCTGACTTGCCGGTGATGTGATATACAGCTGCTTCTTGGCTCTTGTGACCGCAACATAGGCGAGTCTGCGCTCCTCTTCAAGCAGAGCCTCTTCGACTTCCGTGCTTGAAGCGCCTGTATTCAGAGCTGCCTTTCGATCCTCGGGTGCTTCCTTCGTGAGCGCAGAGCTGTGCGGCAGGATCCCTTCACTTGCTCCAATTAAGTAGACGATAGGGAACTCAAGTCCTTTTGCCCGATGAATCGTCATGAGCTGAACGGCGTCACTGTCGCTTGCTGCCTGCAGGCTTTCCATTTCCTTATGCCGTCTTGTAAGCTCATCTGCAAAAGCCACAAAGCTCTCCACCGTTTCAAAACGCTTAACTGCCGCTTCAAGCTCATCGAGTGTTTCAAGAATCGTCTCACGATAATGGGTGTAGATGCTTGGATCTCCGCTTTCCATATAGGAATCGTAGAATTGTCTTCTCATCTCCTGAATGGCAGCAAGCGGCGTCATGGACTTCAGCAGCTTAATCAGTTTGATACGTTCCTTCACTGCCTCCTGCTGAAACGGCTTCAGCTGTTCCCAACGGGTAAAATGGATCAATGGATACTTCTTCGGCTGCTGCTTCTCCTGCTGATCCAGATAGAGCAGACCCGCGTCCCTGGAAATGTAGAGAGGACCCAGTGTACTGGGAATAGCCTCAAAATTCCGCGGATTGAGAGACAGCCTGAGATGATCCATCAGCGGCTTGACCAAGCTCTGATCGTAGAACACCGGTCCTGCACCGTGCTGTATGAACGGAACGTCCTTCAGTACAAGCTGTTCAAAAATCGCGCGGCTGCTGCTCGCCGTTCGATGCAGAATGGCGATATCCTTATAAGAATGCTGTCCGTTCTCAATCTGCTCCTGCAGATGACCTACGATCCAGGAGGCTTCCTCTTCTACACCGGAAGGAGTTGCATACAAGGGCTGTGAGCCTTGCTTGCCGGCAGAAACAAGCCGTTTATATCTGCGTTTCTTATTATGCTTAATGATCTCGGTACCCAGCCCCAGGATGTGGGCGTCAGAGCGATAATTAATGTCGAGCGTAATGACCGATGCGCCGGGGTACAGCTTGTCGAATTCCAGTATGACCTCTTGTTTAGCTCCGTTGAAGGTGTAGATCGTCTGGTCATCATCTCCTACGACCATCAAATTCCGATGCGCTGCGGCCAGCTTGCGTACAATTTCGTACTGTAATCCGTTCGTATCCTGAAATTCATCCACCATAATATATTGAAAGCGCTGCTGAAGCGGACGAAGGATGTGAGGGTCAGACAGCAGCCGGTTCGCATGAAGCAGGATGTCGTCAAAATCCATTTTGTGACGTTCCTTCTTCCATGCTTCATAGCCGAGCAGTATTTGCTTGGTCTCCCGCTCCTCACGGCTTGTGTCCGGCAGCTCATCCGCGGTTTTGCCCTCCATCTTCCAGGCGGATAGGGAGGAGAGCAGGCTCTCGGGCTGAAAGGCATCACTGAGTCCGTGCTTGCGCTGAATCATCTTAATGATCGTATGCTGGGCTTTGGTATCGCCAAAAATATCTTCGGTCATGCCATAGTGACGCAGCAGCATCAGTGCAAAGGAATGAAATGTCCGTGCCTGGACCGCACGGGCGGCCGCCGGACGAATACCGGGAATGGCCGCAATTCTTGATTTCATCTCGCCGGCTGCCTTGCTCGTAAACGTGACGAGCAGTATACTACCGGCCGGGACATTAGCGACCTGGATAAGATAGCCTGTCCGGGAAGTCAGCACCGTTGTCTTGCCGCAGCCTGCGCCAGCAAGTGTCAGGAGCGGCCCCTTGCCGTGTCGTACGGCCTTGATCTGAGGAGCATTCAGCAGAATACCTGCCTGCTCAAGTGACCTGAAGAAGTAAGCATCCTTCTCTCTGTCAGACACAAGCTCAATACTTGTCTGATCAGGCGCAGGTTTGGCTTGAGGAAATCTCGAATTTCCGGTAACACCCAGCGGACGCAGATGAAAAATGGGGTTCACACTATACATAAAAACCGTACACCTCATCTAATTTCAAAGTAAATCATTGCCCTTTTCACAAGAGGGCTGTAAATTTGGTATGATAGAGTCACCTTAGCTACTGCAGCAGTGCTAGGGTGCATCATAGCACGATTCTAATCATGCCTGAGCCATCACAAAATGGAAGCAAATAAGTATAAACAAACCGCTCTCTATTATACCTAAACGAACAGACTTCTGCGAAGTATACGGTATAATTTAACGGCAGTTGAATCATTTTCATATCCTTTAGGTGCTTCAATCAAGGTTAACGGGTTATGAAATTGATTCAGGTTTTATCTTTTTGGGTCTTGGCTAAGTAATGAGTGAAGGCTTAGCTGTTAAGTGAATTAACTTTCAGCTTGTCATGGGAAAGAGGAGGAAGAACCTGAGATGAATTTTTTACAGCGAATTAAAGACGGGGCAGGCCGTGCAACGGAGAAGGCACAGCATGCCGTGGAAATCAACAAACTAAACTCACAAATTGCGAATATCAAACACGAAATGTCGGTGAATTATACAGAAATGGGCCGTATCTTCTACGAGGGTTACCGTGCTCAAGACATGTCGATCGCTGAACAGAGAATGATGGAGCTGTCAGAAGCATGTGACGAGCTGCAGGAAGAGATCAATGAGCTTCGTGAGAAGATCGCAGTACTGAAGAACGAACGGGTCTGTGTATGTGGACATGTATCTGATCTGGATGCCAATTTCTGTCCGAAATGCGGTCGTCCGTTGACACCTGCGAACTCTGAGACTTATACGAGTCCGGCTAAACCGGAAGCTGCGGCAGCAGAAGAGGTTGTAGCTGAAGAGGAGAAGGAGGAACTCTTCCCTGATCTATTGCTCGATGATGATGTGCTGCCACCGGATGAGGAAGACTACGATCTGAAGGATTTCCTCCCTGAAGAGAAGGAAGAGTTTGACGCGGAGTGGGAACGCAGACGTCAAGAGGAACTGCAGCGGGAGCGGGAGAGACAGCAGGAGCTGGACGAGCGAATCCGTTACTGGAAAGAGAACAATGAGCACATGGAGGCGCCTGTCAAAGCAGAGGTGCCGAGAGATAGCGTCAAATGTCAAATTTGCGCCTCTGAGCTGCCAAAAGGATCGAAATGGTGTCCGCATTGTGGTGCAGAGCAGATCTAACGATAAGGTACGCATAGGTTCCTTAACAGCATGGGAGGACAGTGACGATGGAGCAGCTGCTTGCGCACCTTAAGAATCTGGGCTTTACAGAGATGGAATCCAAAATTATGGTTGATCTGTCCCGCCAGGGGGCTTCATCAGGCTATGAGGTAGCTAAGCGTCTTGGCGCTTCACGTTCGAACATATATGCGATGCTCCAGCGCTTGAATGCGGAAGGCTATCTTCATTGCGGCAAGGGGGAGCCGGCTAGATACAGCATGCTTACACCGGAAGAGCTGACCAGCAAGATTTCGGACAATGTGAGACAGTCCCTTCATTTCGTTGAAAGATCCTTGCCAAGACATCATCCGGGATCTCCGAGCTTCTATAACATGGAGGGAGACCGCCAGGTGCTGGACACATTATTGGTTCGTGTTGCTCAGGCAGAGAAGGAGATCGTCATAGATATGTGTGCAGAGGAGGCGGCGCTGTTCCACGAGGAGCTGAGAGCTGCAGAGGAACGGGGCGTTAGGCTGCTCTGGTCTTACGATGCTGATTCAGGGAAGCAGTATTCCATGCTCCCTTGGGATCCCTTTGAGCCCTCGGCCGAGTTATGCGGACGGAAGTTTTCTTTTGTCATTGACCGGCAATGGTGCATGCTGGGACTTCGAGGGGAAGAATGCATGACACAGGCACTCGTCACGGAGCATCCACTGATGGTCAAGCTGCTGCTGGAGTACTTTGCGCAGGAGTTGATTTTGTACGAATTAGAAGAAGATATGGGTGAGGAGCTGGAGAGACGTTATGGCCGGCGCTTCGAGCATATGATGAACAAATATGTTGTAGAGAGGTAACACTGTACTGTATGTAGGTTACAGGTTCTCTGCCCGCAGATGGTTTGCCTTGGTGCACCATCACGGCAGAGGACCTTTTTTTATGTCCCTGCGTCTATAGCTGCTGTAACTTTTGGAAGGCAGAAACGTAGTAGGAATAAGGGCGGGCAACAAATTGTCCTGGACGAATAGGCTCTGTAACCTTGGTATAATGGCCGTCTTCTTCATGATAGAGGATGCCGGTTGCTGTTATGTTGCTTGGACCGCCGAGGAACATATCGAGCATCTGCTTAAGATCTGCTTCGTACAATCCTGCAACCTCACTCGCTTGCAGCTTGTATTCTGTCAGCTCCCAAGAACTAAGGCAGCCGTACACATTACTAATCTCTCGATCAATGAAGGGTACGCCGGAAATCTCGCCGCTCATTTCCTCGGTGACTTCGAACAAATGGGTAAGCTGCTCGAATTCGGTACGGAGACCAAGCTCTTCCTCCAGCTCTCTTGCTGCATCCCGAACCGTTTCTCCGGCCGTGAGATGGCCGGCAGCAGTGATATCATAACAAGAGGGAAAGGTATCCTTGCTGCTCGTCCGCTTCTGGAACAGAACCCTTCTACCTTGCGGGGTGTCCCGCACCAGCCAGCAGTGAAAGGATTTGTGCCAGTAGCCTTCGCGGTGAACCTCAGAACGCGGTGCTGTACCGATGTGTGCACCAGATGGATCGTATATATCAAAATGCTCTTCACTCATTTCGGTTGACCTCCAGAGATGTGATATAACATACAATGCGATGATCTTATGTCAGCATCATTACATCTTTTTCAGGGGAATATAGCTACAATGAAAATGGATGATGAGATAGAAAGGAGCTTATAAAAACGATGGAATGCATTGTGAAATTTCAAATAATCTACAAAAAAGATGAGCCTAAACCGTTAAGAGGGCTTCTGCTCATGGATAATAATACGCCTCCCGGACCGGAGCAGCTTATCCCGATGTTTAAACGCTTGGGTTATGAAGTGGTCACCGAGAATCCCGACGACCTGACCTTCAAGCCGGTGAATCCTGGCGCAGATTACATCAGACTTCGTGTGACCGAGCTTGATACAGGTGAAGAAGTCTACAGGGAAGATGCGAACCTGCGCAGAATTCTGGAGAATCTTCTCTAGGAAGATCTCTCCACTTCCAGCACAGAGGTGCAGTGAGCGCAGCGCGTAGCGGCAAGCGGGATGTCCGAGAGACAGTAAGGACAAGCCTTCGTTGTCAGCTCTGGCTGTGCGGGCTCCTCTTTTTTGCGTTTCAGTCGATTAATCCCTTTAATGAACAGGAAGATACAGAATGCCACGATCAGAAAGTCCAGTACGACATTGATAAATTGTCCATACTTCAGCACTGGGATGGCGTCTGCTTCAGCCATGGCGAGTGTCGTGTACTTGCTGCCTTCTGAGGTCAGCACCCCTCGCTCCAGCGGAATGAACAATTGCTCGAAGCTCTTGTTCCCCATCAGAAGTCCAATTGGCGGCATGAGGATATCATTAACGAACGAGGTTACAATCTTGCCGAATGCCCCCCCGATAATGACTCCGACAGCCAGATCAATGACGTTGCCGCGAACGGCAAACTCCTTGAATTCATTCAACATTTTCTTCATATCTACTCTCCTAACATGGCTATATACACTCAGTGCAAGAACCTACCCCTCCATTTAAACATTAGGCTCAGTCCCTTGAACAAAAAACTGGCGACGCATTCCTCTTTCCGAACTACATTTTGGTGGAGATTAGTCGACCTTTTTTTCTTGGTTATATGATAATATCATAGAGGATAGTGGAAACGGGAGAGGTGAAATTTGTGAAGGTGGTCAAAACACTGAGATATAAAATTACAAGTCATTCTAAAATCTTTGATAAAACGATCGAAATCTACAATGAAGCACTTGGTTTTCTGATCAACGTGATTGACCAGGAGTTCAATTCGATTGGTCATCTATCAACCAAATCATTGGTCCCAGCAGTCGAATCTCTTATTCATTTCACAAAAAGTAACCTCCGCCCAAAGTACGGGGCATTCGATACCACTTTTTACAAGTTCCCGTCTTATTTTCGAAGAAGTGCCATTTCTGAAGCTTTTGGTATAGTCAAGAGTCATCGTTCCAACTTCTATAATTGGAACCTTGAAAAAGAAATGGCTGTTTCTGAAGGTAGACTTTTCAAGAAGAACCCGCCGAGATTACAATTTCAACACAAATCATTCCCTGTGTTTTATAAGGACAACATGTTTGAAAGAATATCTGAGAAAACAGGCAAGATTAAAGTGTTCCATAAGAAGGATTGGGTTTGGATCGACATCGATTTCAAAACACAAGATTTATATAAACGCGGAGTTTGGGACTGGAAGGAGAATAACCCGACCCTTGTAAAGGTTGGGAAAAAGTACTTTCTTAACATCTCATACCAATCACAGGTTAAACTCAAGACCGAAAAAATACAAAACCAACGAATTTGCTCGGTAGACCTAGGTCTCACAAAATCTGCGGTTTGTTCCATTATGGACGCTAACGGAACTGTCTTGGCTAGAAAGTTCATTAATCAGCCCAAAGAAAAAGACCGTTTTACTGCCATAATCAATAAATTAAAGAAATCCCAACGTGAGTCCGGAAATGGTGCGAAACCTAACTTTTGGAGACGCATTAACGGATTGCAGAATCAAATCGTTACCGATACAGCCCACCAGATTACAAAATTTGCTCATGACAATGGAGCTCACGTTATCGTGTTTGAGTATCTAGGAAAAATGCGTTTACCTAAAGGTGTTTATGGTGCGAAGCGATTACGCTTTAAATTTCAATATTGGGCGAAATTACTACTTCAAAACAAAGTGAAGCAAATGGGTCATTATTTAGGTATGCGTTTTTCAAGAGTTAACCCGAAAAACACAAGTGCCTTAGCTTTCGACGGGTCAGGCTATGTAGTACGCAGCGACCGTAAAGATTTGTGTGTGTTTACAACCGGTAAGACCTATCATTCCGACTTAAATGCATCCTACAATATAGCAGCTCGTTACTTTATTCGAGAAATCCAAAAATCCATCTCTGAAAAGAAGTGGTTGTCAATTCAGGCAAAAGTTCCTGAATTGGCAAAAAGAACATCTCTTACATTGTCTTCATTCATTAATCTAAAACAAGCACTCCGACCTGTGTATACAGTTAATTCGCTCGTTTAGACTGTATTTAAGATGATGTAAGCTCCATCTATAGTGCGCATGCATTTAGGTGGAAAAGGTTTAAAATAACACTTTATTTTGCTGCACCAATCCGTTATACTTCTAACATTGTTCTAACATAGGCGAGGGAGTACACCGATAAGGTAATTTGCTCCTTTGCTCATGTCGTGAAATATACAATTAACTCGTATATGTGCTGGAATGGGCCGGCATGTCTCTACCCGATCACCGGAAATGATTGGACTACGGGAGGAATATGAAGAATGCAACAAAATTTGAAGGCCTCTGCTATACTGCTGCATGTGAGCTTGAAATCTTTACTGCATCTTTATTCTAACCAGTACCTGTTCTAATCCATCCGTGTTTTCGGCGGTTGATTTGGAATGGGTTATTTGCATTTTGCCGGGTCAGGCTCAAATTTAAGAAATATCCATACAGGAGGAGAGATACCACTTGAAGCTGCTAAAGGAAAAAGTGATAAACGAAGGGATTGTGTTGTCAGATCAGGTACTGAAGGTGGATTCATTCCTGAACCATCAGATGGACCCGATTCTAATGAAGGAAGTCGGCCGCGAGTTTGTCAGACGGTTTGAGGGAGAGGATATTAATCGTGTGCTCACCATTGAATCCTCCGGGATTGCGCCTGGCATTATGACTGCACTTGAGCTGGAAGCGCCGCTGATCTTTGCCCGCAAGCAGAAGTCTTTGACCCTGCGTGATGATATTTTTGTAGAGAAGGTTTATTCCTTCACCAAGCAGGAGTCTAACGAAATTACGGTGGCTAAGAAGTTTATGAAGCCAGGAGACCGCGTACTTATTATTGATGATTTCCTTGCGAATGGGGAAGCGGCGTTTGGTCTTGCGCGGATTGTTGAGCAGGCAGGTGCTGAGGTTGTCGGTATCGGTATCGTAATTGAAAAAGCGTTCCAGCCTGGCGGTCGTCTGCTTCAAGAGAAAGGCTACCGTGTTGAATCACTGGTGCGAATTGCATCACTTGAGAATGGACAAGTTACATTTGCAGATGAAGAGGATGGAATCTAATGTCACGTGAACGTATATTTAACCGTAATCGTCACCCTTTAAAAACATTTTCGCTAGGCATTCAGCACGTCTTGGCTATGTATGCGGGAGCTGTCATCGTTCCCCTGATCGTCGGTGGACCGAGCGGTCTGAATCTGCCTCCAGATCAAATCACCTATCTGATTGCAATTGACCTACTGGCCTGTGGTCTGGCAACACTGCTGCAAGTATGGGGCGGCAAATATTTCGGTATCGGCCTTCCGGTAATGCTCGGCTGTGCCTTCCAGGCGGTTTCGCCGATGATTCTAATCGGTAATCAATATGGTGTTAGCGCCATTTATGGTGCGATTATCGCCTCTGGTCTGTTCGTCATGATCTTTGGCGGATTGTTCGGCAAGCTGATTCGTTTCTTCCCGCCGGTCGTTACAGGCTCGGTCGTCACCATTATTGGTCTCACACTTATTCCGGTTGCGTTAAACGATCTTGGCGGCGGTAATGGGGCTGCGGATTTCGGCGATCCTGTGAATCTGCTGCTGGGCTTTGGTGTACTATTATTCATTATTGTCTTGAACCG
Organism: Paenibacillus shunpengii; assembly: GCF_042684905.1. Classification (NCBI taxonomy): domain Bacteria; kingdom Bacillati; phylum Bacillota; class Bacilli; order Caryophanales; family Paenibacillaceae; genus Paenibacillus; species Paenibacillus shunpengii. Next base: position 236,141 of record NZ_JBHUMJ010000003.1, read on the forward strand.
TTTAACAAAGGGATTTATCCAGTCGATTTCGATCCTGCTCGGTCTTGTTGCCGGCACATTGGTTGCAGGACTGTTCTTCGGTAAAGTAGACTTGTCTCCAATGCTTGAAGCAAGCTGGTTCCGTGCACCTGAACCGTTCCATTTTGGAACGCCTACCTTTAACCTGTCTGCTATTCTGACGATGATCCTGGTTGCGATCGTCAGTATCGCGGAATCAACAGGGGTATTTATGGCTCTGGGCAAAATTTTGAACAAAGAAATTGATTCTAAGGACTTGTCCAGAGGATACAGAGCAGAAGGGCTTGCGATTGTGGTTGGTGGGATCTTTAACTCCTTCCCGTATACAACGTACTCCCAGAACGTTGGTCTGCTCCAAATGAGCCGTGTGAAGACACGGGACGTTATCGCTGTAGCCGGTCTGCTGCTCATTCTGATCGGATTTGTTCCCAAGATTGCAGCAACGGCCCAGATGATTCCTCCTTCCGTGCTTGGCGGCGCTACCGTAGCCTTGTTTGGGATGGTCGTATCCTCCGGTATCCGGATGCTGGCCGATCAGGTAGACTTTAACCGATACGAGAATCTGCTTATTATTGCAGTGTCCGTAGGGATGGGTCTCGGCGTTACGGTTGTACCGAATCTGTTCTCACAGCTTCCTTCCGAGATCGGTATTTTGCTGAATAACGGAATTGTGGTCGGCAGCTTTACTGCGATTTTGCTGAATCTGATTTTTAACGGATTGGGTCCCAAACCGCAGAAAAAGGCTGAACTGGACACGACAACTGAATCCGTCTAATTTTTTCATAATTCTAGCCGCTGGTTATCCTGTTTGAGGGTCATCAGCGGTTTTTTTGTGTGCTATGAAGCTTGCAAGGGGCAGGCAGGCGGCAAAGTATATTTGCCAGCTGCTCTGTTCATGAGTGAGATTACAGCTTGCGCATCTGCTTCTCAGCAAGGTCGCCTACTAGAGGAAGCTTGAGCCACTTCCCTTGCAGTGTTGCTGCCAGCATAATTACCCATATCGCCACACCAAGCAGTGACAGCAGCGCAGCGAGCAGGGGGCCAAGCAAAGGGATCAAGCCGCTGAGTACATGACCGACGACAATAGCTCCGAAGGCAAACAGGGACTGAAGTGCATGAAACATAACGAAGCGGCTTCGCTTCTCGAGCGCAAGCAGCAATATGGCTCCGATAAAACCGAAGAAGTAGCACAGTGCACCTGCAATATTCTCATCCAGTCCGGTCGATGATTTGAATGGGGACATCAAGTATCCTCCTCCTTTGTCCATCTCTCTTAAGCATCATATGAGAGAGGGGCGTGGAGTTGAACAACCATCAAAATAAAAAAATATCACTCTTCCATGAAGGAACAGTGATATGTATTCTCTAACCAGAATCAGCTTCCGCCTTGAAATTGACGACGCGGGCTTGTTATTTTGCCTTTTTTATTCTCATCGTCCTCTTTGGGAACGAGGCGCTCGTCTGTTCTGCCTTCATGATGATTCTCAAACGCAAACTCCGTCAGCTCCCATTCCGTAGCTCCATGAATCGGGTCCGGCGGAAAATGCTGTCCTCTATGCAGATGTTCCGTCAGTCCGCGTTCATTGGTATATACTCCATCTACCTCAACCTTTTCCCGCGTGATCGGGAGCATGTCCTTATCCTTGCTGCTCATATCAGGAGCCTCCTTGAACTTATTTTATTTAATGAAACATGAATCTTAGGAAGTGCGGCCGCTTATATAAGCGGCTTTAAGCTCTTACTTCAGTAAGTTAGGTTATCCGTTTCGGTGCATAACTATCCGTGTTCACGGCATAATAAATGTATGTAAACGATTGGTATTCAAGACATTGACTGAATCCGAATTAAACATTGGCCGATATATTATGTATGGAGTACGGTATTCAGAATTTGATTTTGATTTTACAAAATTGATATTTCTGGAAAGCTGTACGCAAGCTTTGAATATGATACAATAGAAGTGTGATTCAAAAAGAATCGTTTCGGGTATTTATAATGTCAGGTACCTGTTTAAGTCAGGGATTCCCGGCCTGAAGCTAATTACAGCTGCACACACTTCTTCATGGTATCACTTAGATCTTTTTTTTCTACGGATTCTCTAAACGGAGCATTTACTTTTGAACGTTTTGGGAGGGAGTTATCATGGCAACAAAAGGTCATAATGAGGTCAAAGAAAGTTTACGAGAAATGACTCGGATTTTCAGGCCGAAGGATCCTAAAAAATTCGTGAAGGAGTATGTGAAAAAATACCGGATAACAGGAGGTTACGAAGAGGAGCTTACGCTCGTCGTCGAGCGTGAACTGACAAGACTGAATTCCTCAGTCTCCTGATTCTTCACTTTTGCGTCACTACTGTAATCGAGCATCTGAATATACTGTTCTTATTTGAATAGAACCGCCCGCCTGTGAATGGATGCAGGAGAGGCGGTTTTTTTTGCGCGGGAGTATGCATATACATAGAGTTAGCGCCACAACGGGAAGGGGCTGACCTGTAGATGTCTGTGATCCTGAAGACAAAAGAGGAAATCGGGTACATGCGGGAGGCAGGGAGAATACTGAAGGCTTGTCATCAAAAGATCGAATCCATGCTTACGCCAGGAATAACAACTCAAGCGATTGATAGCTTTGTTGAGGACTTCCTTGCCGAACAGGGCGCAACGCCGGAACAGAAGGGGTATAAAGGCTATCCCTATGCGATATGCGCATCAGTGAATGAAATTGTATGTCATGGCTTCCCTTCCGATACAGCATTAGTCAATGGAGATGTAGTAACCATTGATATGGTAGTCAACAAGGATGGCTGGCTGGCGGATTCCGCATGGACTTATGCGGTAGGGAAGACCGATGCCAAGACCGAGAGATTTCTGAAACGGACGGAAAAGGCAATGCATCAAGGGATTGCCGCAGCGCTGCCGGGCAAGACGGTAGGAGATATCGGTTACGCCATCGAAAAATGCGTGAAGCCTTGGCGCTACGGGATCGTCAAGCCGCTTGTCGGACATGGCATTGGCCGCATCATGCATGAGCAGCCAGACATTTTCCCTTATGGCAAGCCCGGTCAAGGCATCCGGCTTGAAGAGGGGATGGTTATCACAGTAGAGCCTGTTCTAACCATGGGGCCGACAGGTGCCGTTTACTGGGAAGAGGACGGCTGGACGATCCGTTCTGCGGATGGCAGCATCGGAGCCCAGTATGAGCATACGGTAGCCATTACAAAGGACGGCCCTCTGCTGCTAACCGTTTGAGTTGAAACAACAGCTTATTCTGTCTGGTAATTTATCCGAGATTTTCAATAAGATACTTCTGGCTTCCTAGTAACCCGCTTCTGCATAGGATCGGGTTTTCTTTTGTGGTAAATGATGGATGGAATTAGAAATGAGATGGCATTTCATATGCTGAGATGGCAAAAAAGAGAGATGCATTCTATAAATAGATTGCTAGTGTTGCCAGCAAATTATTTGCACTAAACTACATAAATCAGTAATCTGCCAAACTTGCTCGAAAGCTCCCGTATTATCCGTAATTTGGAAGAAAACAATGGAATATTGCGCTATTATTCAGTCGTGAAATCGTTAACAAACATAATAATGGCGCGGTTTCTAGGACTTTTTGAACAATTTGTGAACATGTGTCTAAAGATTGACAAAAACAGGGGGTCGACTTATATTTAATAAGTGATTGTATTAATTTACAGGATTACAACAAAGGTACTAGAGCAGGTAGAATACTCGCTTTTTGGAACCAGATGGTAATCAGCGAAATTGGGAAAAGTGGGGTAGATAGGTGATGAAAAGGTGGCGGCACGGAAAAAGAATCCTCCCATTGCTGGCAGCATTCTCATTGTTATTGTCCGCTTGCGGCCGTGAGGATTTGTCTGTATTGAGACCGCAGGGTCCCGTAGCACAAGGGCAGCTTGATCTAATGAAGCTTGCCATAACGATCATGGTCGTCGTACTCCTTGTGGTGTTTGCGATTGCGGCCTTTGTATTGATCAAGTTCCGGCGGAGGCCAGGACAGAATGAAATTCCTGAACAAGTGGAAGGTAATCACAAGCTGGAGATTATATGGACCGTCATTCCTCTCGTGCTTGTCATTATATTGGCTGTTCCAACCGTTCAGCAGCTCTCCGCTTTAGGCAAGGACTACACCAAAGACGAAAACGCCCTTCAGGTTAAAGTGACAGCTCACCAGTACTGGTGGGAATTCAGCTATCCTGATCTCGGTGTGACGACCGCACAAGACCTCATTATTCCAACCGATAAGACGATTTCATTTGTACTTGAAAGTAATGATGTAATTCACTCCTTCTGGGTACCGTCCCTGGCAGGTAAGATTGACACGAACTTTGACGGAACCTTGAATAAATTCCACTTCTCTGCACCGAATGAAGGCGTTTACCGCGGGAAGTGCGCCGAGCTGTGCGGACCATCCCATGCATATATGGAATTCAAGGTTAAGGCTGTCAGCCAAGAGGAGTTTGATAATTGGGTGACTGCGATGCAGGCGCCGGCTGTTCTGCCTGAAGATGAGCAGCTTGCCGAGAAATTCAAGTCTGCTTGTCTGAGCTGCCATGCTGTGGGCGATCAAGGCGGTCCGCTAGGTCCGAATCTTACAGGAATCGGCGGCAGGGAATCCATTGCGAGCATGCTTCTGAATGAACGTGAAGGTCAGGAGGGTGCACCTGTAGAGGAGAACCTCAAAGAATGGCTTCATGATCCGCAGGCTATCAAACCGGGCAATGAGATGCCGTCTCCGGCGGAGCTTGGACTGACCACTGAAGAGGTCGATGCAATAGCCGAGTATTTGGCCGATTACAAGCTGGATTATGAAACGAACAGTGCGGATTGAGAAGGAGGTACTTGAACTTGGCTCACGCTCATACGGTTAAACGGTATACGGGAATTATGGATTGGCTGACGACCGTTGACCACAAAAAAATCGCGATTCTTTACTTGGCGGCAGGAGGCTTGTTCTTCGGGATCGGTGGGATTGAAGCCATTCTGATTCGTCTTCAATTAATTATTCCTTACAATGGTATGATGACTACCCAGACATTTAATGAAATGATTACAATGCATGGAACGACAATGATCTTCCTCGGCGTTATGCCGATCATATTCGCACTGATGAATGCGGTGCTTCCACTGCAGATTGGGGCAAGGGACGTTGCGTTTCCTTTTCTGAACTCGCTCGGCTTCTGGACCTTTCTGTTCGGAGGATTGCTGCTTAATCTGAGCTGGTTGATGGGTGGTGCTCCGGACGCAGGTTGGACATCCTATGTCCCGCTCTCAAGCACGGAGTACAGCAGCACACACGGTGTCGATTTCTACACCATCGGTCTCCAGATTGCAGGTCTTGGTACGCTGATCGGGGGCATCAACTTCCTTGCTACGATTATTACGATGCGTGCACCCGGGATGTCTTTTATGAGAATGCCGATGTTTGCCTGGACGACATTTATAACATCCGCCATTATTCTGTTTGCTTTCCCAGCCATTACGGTGGGTCTTGTTCTACTAACCTTTGACCGAATTCTCGGAGCTAACTTCTTCGATGTTGCAGGTGGAGGTAACCCGGTATTATGGCAGCATATTTTCTGGATCTTCGGTCACCCTGAAGTATATATCCTGATTCTGCCGGCATTCGGAATCATTTCCGAAGTCATCCCGACCTTCTCCAGAAAGAGATTGTTCGGTTACAGCTCCATGGTATTTGCAACGATTCTGATTGCGTTCCTTGGCTTCATGGTTTGGGCGCATCACATGTTCACGACAGGAATGGGGACGGTAGCGAATGCCCTGTTCTCGATCTCTACAATGCTGATTGCGGTACCTACGGGGATCAAGATCTTTAACTGGCTGTTTACAATGTGGGGCGGACAAATCCGGTTCACGTCTGCAAATCTGTACGCGATCGGCTTTGTTCCTACCTTTGTCATGGGCGGGGTAACCGGCGTCATGCTCGCCTCTGCACCGGCAGACTTTCAGTTCCATGATACATATTTTGTCGTCGCGCACTTTCACTACGTCATTGTGGGTGGTCTTGTCCTCGGACTGTTCTCCGGTCTGCACTACTGGTGGCCGAAGATGTTCGGTCGTGTACTCGCAGAGGGACTGGGCAAGATTACGTTCTGGATCTTCATTATCGGCTTCCATCTTACGTTCTTCGTTCAGCACTTCCTCGGTCTGATGGGGATGCAGCGCCGGGTTGCAACCTATGCACCGAATCAAGGCTTTGACATGCTGAACCTGATCAGTACGGTTGGTGCACTCATGATGGGTGTAGGCGTCATTTTATTCCTGGTAAATATCGTTAAGACTTCATTGAAGCCTGCTGATGCTGGCAACGATCCTTGGGAGGATGGACGTACACTGGAATGGACGATTCCTTCTCCGCCGCCAGAATATAACTTTAAACAGACTCCGCTTGTACGCGGAATTGATGCTTACTGGAAAGAGAAGATGGCTGGCCATTCAGAGATGACTCCGGCTGAGCCGGTCGGACCGATTCATATGCCTTCGGCGACCATATTACCGTTTCTAATGTCCGTAGGGATATTCATCGCGGGTCTCGGTCTGATGTTTACGAATGATGACTTCGGCAATGCATTTATGAATTTTATGTTCAATAACTATATAGTTGTCATTATTGGTCTGGGGATTACCTTCGGATGTATGATCGTTCGTTCCCTTTATGACGACCATGGATGGCATATCGAGCCTGAGGAACTGGAAGATAAGGGGGCAAAAGCATGACAAACCCACACGCAGAAGCTGTAAATGGTCAGCTGCCTCATGAACCGGAAAAAGCAACGCTAGAGGGCCGCAACAAGATTCTTGGCTTCTGGCTGTTCATGGGTGGAGAAGCGGTTCTGTTCGGTACGCTATTCGCGACCTTCCTTGCGCTTCGCAACCAGACACTGGATGGACCAACAGCAAATGATCTGTTTCATCTTCCCTTGGTTGCAGCGGCAACCTTCACTCTGCTGGTAAGCAGCTTGACGAGCGTATTTGCGATTCAGGCGATGCATAAGCATAACGTCAAAGCGCTCATTAGCTGGCTCGGCGTTACTATTTTGCTAGGACTCGTCTTTCTCGGTATCGAAATTTATGAGTTCTACGAATATGTTGTTCATAAAGAATTTGGTATGACAACGAGCGCATTCAGTTCGGCGTTCTACACGCTGGTCGGCTTTCACGGGGCGCACGTTGCCTTCGGTCTAGGCTGGATCGGACTTCTCATTGGACAGCTGTACAAAAAAGGATTAACGGTCGTAACCGCACCGAAGATTTATGTGTCGGCGATCTACTGGCACTTTATCGATGTGGTCTGGGTCTTCATCTTTACGGTCGTATATCTGCTTGGGAAGGTGGTTTAATCCATGGCGGGTAATGGTCAATCTAGCTCGGGCGCGGAAGGTGTTAAGCATCGCCATCGTCCGGAGGGACCGGAGAAGCATATTGTTGCCTTTATATTCTCGATCGCGCTTACGCTAATTGCATTTGCTGCAGTGGCCGCCGGCGGTGTGAATAATACGTTTACGATTATTATTTTGCTGGTCATGGCTGTGCTTCAGGTCATTATTCAGATGGCATATTGGATGCATATGAAGGACAAAGGGCATCTGATCCCGCTCATCTTTATGGCATTCGGATTCTTCGTGGCCTTTACGGCCATTATTACCGCCTTATTGTGGATGTGGTGGTAAGTAAGGCAAGAAGGCGGCGAATCTTTCGCCGCCTTTTCGAATTTTCATAAAGACAATCATTACCATTCATCTACGTGGAGCAGGGCAGGAGGAGGAGAAGCATGCTCGGTCTACAATATTTCAGCTTTAATGATCTGTGGAGCCCGCTGTTTTTGGCTTTTATGATGATGATGACTGCACTGTATTTTGTTGTGATTGGTCCGATTGCCGAGAAGGCAAGAGGAAGTGAGAAGGCAACGACACGGCAAAAAGGGATGTTTCTATGCGGGATGTTCATTTTGTATATGGCACAGGGCGGGCCGATCAGCTTGTTTGGCCACACGATGTTTACCTTCCATATGCTCAGCATGGCTTTATCCTATATTGCGGCTCCACCTCTCATTATGAGAGGGATCCCGGCATGGGTCTGGCGCAAAGTGCTGGATTATCGTCCTGTTCGGTGGTTCTCGTTTCTAGGCCATCCGATCGTTGCGGCACTGCTGTTTAATGGACTGTTCTCCTTCTATCACATTCCGGTGATTCATGATTATGTCATGCTTCATTTCACCGTGCACCGGCTGTATTATATCGTCTTATTCATTACTGCCATGCTGATGTGGGGATCACTTGTCCATCCGATACCGGAGCGGGACAGGGGGTCAGGATTACACAAGATCGGCTATATCTTTCTCAACATGGTGCTGCTTACGCCTGCTTGCGGTCTGATCATCTTCGCCTCAGAGTCCATCTATGAGACCTACAGCAATCCCAATGCCTGGGTGGCAGCCATGGGATACTGCGTATCACCTGAGACACAGCTTCGGCTGCAGGGTATCGGCGGCCCTTCGTTCTTCAATTTTCTGTCAACCGCACAGCAGGATCAGCAGGTCGGCGGCATTGTGATGAAGATGATTCAGGAGCTGATATTTGGTGTGATGCTGGCATACGTGTTCTTTCAGTGGTATCGGAAGGAAAGTCAGGAGGATGACGAGAATATTCCCTTACAAGTACCAGGTAGAACTGAAGCATAAAGGTCTATAGGGAAGATTGATTCACTAAAGCATTCAAGGAACGACTACAAGCAGGTGAAGACTCGAGGGGGAAAAGACATGGACTTGGATTTCTTACTGCCAACGCTAAGCACGGCCTTTATAGTGATCAGCGCAGTGCTGGTAGGGATTGGCTGGTATCTCATCGTAAAGGGTAAACGAGAGGCGCATAAGAAGATGATGATTGCCGGAGCTTGGGCAGCGATCCTGTTTTTTATCATCTACTCATCCCGTACCTTTATTGTTGGTAATACCTCCTGGGGTGGGCCTGATGATTTGAAACTGTTCTACCAAGTGTTTTTAATTTTTCATATCATTTTGGCAACCGTGGCTGCCGTATTCGGGATTACAACCCTGGTCTGGGGCTTCAAGGAGAAATATGCGAAGCATCGCAAGCTGGGGAGAGTGACCTCGATGGTATGGTTTTTTACAGCCATTACGGGGGTTGTCGTCTATACGCTTCTCTACGTGATGTATCCGGGCGGTCATACCAAGCCTGTGTGGGAAGTCATTATAGGTACTTAATACGATTCACAAGGTTAAATATTCATAGCTTATAGCATTTATCAGGTTAAACTTTTTGAGAAGATTTAAACTTGTAATATAAAGGCCTGCCAACCACATGAACACGTGGTTGGCAGGCCTTTTCTATAAGCAAAGACAATAGCTTAAAATCAGATAAGGTCCTGTTCCATCAGGCTGTGGGCGATTTGCAGTGAATTCCACGCAGCGCCTTTGAGCAGGTTATCAGAAACGATCCACAGATGGAATGCATTAGGAATATCCGGGTCCTTGCGGATTCGGCCGACGAATACATCAGGGCTGCCTGCTGCAGTTAGCGGCGTGGGGTATAGCTGCTCTGAGGGGTTATCCTGTACGACAACACCAGGTGATTGGGACAGCAGCTCACGAATTTCACTCACGGACGCAGGAGCTGCCAACTCAATGTATACAGATTCGGAATGGCCAGTGACGACAGGAACGCGAACACAGGTTGCAGCCATTTTCAAGAAGGGCAGCTCCATGATTTTTTTCGTTTCATCCATCATCTTCTGCTCTTCGAAGCTATAGTCATTCTCTGTAAATACATCGACCTGGGGCAGGACGTTGAATGCTATCGGATAATGCTTTTTATCTTTTTTGGCAGGCAGCAGGTTAGCTTGAGCGGGTTCTCCTTGAAGAGAGGATTGCGCTTGGGACAGCAGCTCCGTTATGGCCCCGACACCTGAACCCGATACGGCCTGATAGGTGGAGACGATAATACGTTCGAGACCGTAAGTGTGGTGTATAGGTGTAAGAGCAGTGACCATTTGCAGGGCAGAGCAGTTCGGTACGGATACGATGCCTTGGTGGGTCTGCAGCACATGTGGATTGACCTCGGGAACCACTAACGGCACTTCCTTATGCATACGGAATTCACTTGTATTATCTATAACGATCGCCCCGCTTCTCACCGCAATAGGCACGAATTGCCTTGACACTTCGCCACCTGCGCTGAAAAAGGCGATATCTACATCTTCAAAGCTGGACGCTGTCAGCTCTTCACACGGGATTTGTTCATCTCGAAACGAGATGAGTGTGCCTGCAGATCTCCGAGAGGAGAGCAGCTTCAATTGACCGATTGCAAAATGTGTGTCTTGTTCAAGCAGTTCCTTAATTTTAGTTCCGACAGCTCCGGTAGCGCCGACGATTGCCACATGGTACTCTGTTTTTTTCATGGATTAATGGTCCTCCTCACATCTTGAATTCATTCATTGTAATACAGCAGGTGGTATAATGATCATCAGAAGATCCGATAAGGTTGTTCGCAAAGGATGATATAAAGGAGCACCGCCATGGATATCAAGCATGTCAAAACATTTTGTGCTGTAGTGAAGCACGGAGGCTTCTCCAAAGCGGCAGAAGCACTTAGCTATGCGCAATCCACCGTTACGATGCATATTCAGTCCCTGGAGCAGGATTTGAGCTTGCGTCTGTTTGACCGTCTTGGCAAGAAGACGATCCTGACCGAGCCGGGGGAACGATTTCATCAATATGCCATAGAGCTGCTTGCCATCTATGAGAAGGCGAAGGAAATATCCAGAGAGAAGCACGAAGTGACCGGAAGCCTTAGCATTACAGCGAATGAATCGGTTGCTGTATATCTACTGCCTGGGATACTCAAGAAGTTCAGGGAACAGTATCCGAAGGTGAATATTACCATTGAAGCTTCATCTGGTGTTAATGAGCTGCAAAGGCTGAGAGAAGGCGAGACAGACATTGTTTTTCGAATTGGAGAGCAGCTGGAATATGATGAAATGGTGACCATATTGCTTCGTCAGGAGGAATTTGGCTGGATTCTCCCTGAGGGTCACGCAGACCAAAGTTATTATCAATTGCTGCAGCAATATCCCTTTATATATACAGAGCCAGAGTGCAGCTACCGCAAGCTGGTCCATAGGGTGCTCATGCAAAATGGAGCTGCTCCTGAACGCACATTGGAGAGCTCGAGCATCGAGGTGATTAAACAATCGGTTATGGCTCAATTAGGCATAGCTATACTGCCGCATATGGTTGTGAAGGAAGCTGAAGCAAAGGGGCAGCTTATCTATCGGGAGATCCAAATGCCGACAAAGATATACAGCCAGGCTTATTATCATGGAAGCAGGTGGCAGTCACCTGTTCAAAGTGCATTTGTTGATGTGCTGCGGAGGGAGTTTGCTGTGCCTGTGAGAGAGGTATGAATATGATGCCATACACAAAATGTAAAGAATGTGACGCAGAAGGCGGTCACATTCTTTTTTTACAAAAAGAGATTGACTTGGTATGAGTTTAGTTTGTATAGTGTGTATAAAGATATATACAGTAATCACACCTGGAATGGTGAGGGGGATATACAGCATGAGTTCGAAAGTAAGGAAGCAAGCTTGGTGGATGACGAGGCAGGAATTGGGGCGAGATTGGCTTCAATGGATCTGGACTCTGTTGTTCACAGCGTATGCGGCAATTATGTGCGGCGCCTCCATGCATGAAGCACTGAAGGATAAAGGCTATACGTTAATGGGGGATAACTTTTTTCTTATATTTGTTCCATTCTTAGGCTTTTTCTTCTCAAGAAGGTCCTTTCGTTATTTACAGGAAGATTCATATACACAAATGCTTGCTTATATGAGACGGATTCCTGTTCCTGTGGATGCCCTTCTCTTGAATCGTATCATTCAAATGCTGATCACTTTTGTAATTAACGGGATTGCATTCTTCAGCTTGATCTATGTAGCAGCTCTTCGAGGAGAGCAATTTGGACTATCGGGGGTCCTGGCGTTCACAATCATGTGGATTGGGTATGGGCTGTTCATTAACTCGATCTACTTCTACTGGGAATTTAATTGCAGCGGCAAGCGATATTTTGTTCAAACCATGGCTCTGATGCTATTCACTCTGCTCGTATCATTGCTAGCTGCGATGTTCGACCAGAATTTGATTAAAATTACACTTCAGCAAAGTGCTGATTATGGTTTATTATCGCCGATAATGTGGGGGATGCTGCTTATCGCTGCAGCCAGTCTTACGATCAGCTTCAAGTTGACTCGCAGACAATTGTTAATAAGGGATTTGAGTTAAGAGAGCAGGACGGAGACGAACAAATGAGAACAATCGAGAATGAATCTATACAGGCTGAGGGGGTGCGCATCCTGTGAATATACCCATTCAAATTAATGAGAACAGTGCGGAGCCCTTGTACCATCAAATTGAGAGTCAGCTGCGTTCACTAATAATATCCGGTCAGGTTAAGGAGGGAACGCTATTGCCGTCCATTCGTGAATTTGCAGGTAGTCTTAGCTGCAGTGTAATTACGGTACGAAGAGTGTATCAGGATTTGGAGAATGAAGGGCTTCTTCGTACAAAACAAGGCACGGGTACTTTCGTAGCTGAAGTCGGAATGAAGGAGCGAAATGAGTTCAAGCTGACGGCAGTCAAGGATGCGCTTGTTCAGGCAGCCAAGGTTGGCATCTCCGTTGGCAGTACCAAGGAAGAGCTGACCGCATGGTTTAGCGAGGTGCTCCGTGAGGTCTACGATGGTAAGGAGGAGAAGCAGTCATGACAGAAGCTCCCGTAATAACAATGCAAGAGGTATATAAATCCCGAAAAGAGAAAACGATCGGACCCATTAATATGGAGCTGGCTGAGGGCTATATATATGCCCTTGTCGGACATAACGGATCAGGCAAGAGCACGCTGCTGAATATGCTGCAGAAGATTGTCATGCCTGATTCGGGAAGGATTCTCTGGTACGGAAGTGAAGTGGAAGGCGAGCTCCCACCAGAGCTTCGGGAGAAGATCAGTTCGGTAACAGAGAAATCCATTCTGGATGAAGATCATATGACGGCGATGGAAGCGGCTGAATTTCGGGCCTATTGGTATCCCAATTGGAATCAGGGCTTGTTTGAAGAGCTGCTGAGTAAGTTCGAGGTTCCTCTCAAGTCGAAACTGAAGAAGATGTCGAAGGGGGAGCGCAGGAAGTATGAAATCGCAGCAGCGCTGGCAGCACAGCCTAGGCTGCTCATTCTGGATGAACCTTCTTCAGGACTCGATCCCTTCTCTTGGAAGCAGATGATAACAGAACTCCAGCGTTATATGGATCTAGGGAATACGACCGTCATCATTGCAACTCACATCCTTGACGAAATCCGGCGGCTTGCTGACTATATTATCCTCATGCATCGAGGGCACACCCTCGGGATGGTGGAGAAAGATCTGCTTCTAGACAGCTGGAGAGAAATTTGGTACGAGGGCGATATCAAGCCGGCGCATCTGCCGGGGATCGTGGATTGGTCAGAGGAAACCGGGAGTATCCGGCGAATTGTAACAACACATACGAGAGACGTCATGGAGATTCTATCCGAGTCTGGCATAACGCCAGTGAAGGCCCGAATTCTAGAGCTGGATGAGATATTGGCTTATTGGATTGAAGGATACGGTCCGGCAGGCTGGGAGACGAAAAAGGGGGAGAAGATACGATGAATCGATTAGAACTGAGCCAAGTAATGAAGCAGTATGGAGACAAGACGGCGGTTAACGGCGTAACACTTAAAGTAGGCGAAGGAGAAATATACGGCCTGCTTGGCGCCAATGGTGCGGGGAAGACAACAACGATGCGCATGGTGCTGGGGCTAATCTACCCGGACGGCGGAGAGATTTTGTACAACGGGAAAAAATACAGTCCTGAATTGCAGCATATGATGGGTTATCTGCCCGAAGAGCGCGGAATGTATCCAAAGGTCAAGGTCAGTGAGCAGATTAACTATCTGGGCAGGCTGCGCGGTATGAATGCGAAGGACGCGGATCAGAGCCTGCGATACTGGCTGGAGCGGTTCGAAGTCCCCGAGTACTACGATAAACGGATCGAAGAGCTGTCCAAGGGGAATCAGCAGAAGATGGGCTTTATCGCTGCTGTCGTGCATAATCCGCAAATATTGATCCTCGATGAAGCGTTCAGTGGACTCGATCCGGTTAACGTTGAGCTGCTCAAAGCGACGGTCAAGGAGCTTCGAGATCAAGGCACCTCGATTCTGTTCTCAACTCACCGGATGGAGCATGTGGAGGAGCTGTGTAAGAATATAACGATTCTCCATCGTTCGAATACGGTCGTGCAGGGGAATATACAGGAGGTCAAATCACGGTATCCGCGCGAGCATGTACGTCTTGTAACAACCGATAGATTGAATGGACTTGAGAAGATTGCAGGTGTCACTCGTGTAGAAGCGATGGATAAAGGATATCTGATCACAATCTCTTCTCTGGATGCGGCTCAGCTGATTCTGCAAAAAGCACTCCAGGAATCGACGGTCGAGCATTTTGAGATCAAAGAACCTACGCTTAACCAAATCTTTATCAAGGAGGTAGGAACCGGACATGAATAAACTCGGGACGATTATTGGTTTTACTTACAAGCAGAAGGCCAAGACGAAGGCATTCAAAATAACGACATTGGTTCTGGCTATACTGATGACCATCGGCATGAATATTCCTTATGTAATCGATATGTTTGCAGGCAATGACGGAGAGAGTGGTGGTAATGCTCCCGCCGATATCCCGGCTATTGGGCTTGTTGTAGGTGAGCAGCAGGAGTCCGCTCAGGCGCTTGAGGAGTTTGTAGCAAGTCAGCAGGTTCCGGCTCTCCGCTTCATATCCTATGAGCAAGCGGATGCACCAGAGCTGAAGACGGACCTGGCAGATGAAGTAATCGAGGGATATGTTGAGCTGCATGCTGCAGGAGACGGTACAACACCAATGGCTACCTATTATGCAGAGGATGCGAATCCGTCCCCGGCAGTAATGACAACTATTCAAACCGGACTGCAAAATGCAAAGATCAAATCGATCGTACAAGATGCGCTTAGTCCTGAGCAGATTGAGGCGATCAGCGTACCGGCTGTCGTTGATGTTCAGGAGGTAAGCGTGGAACAGGATGCTGCTGGTGCGGGAGCAGATGCAGAGAGTGCAGCTGTTGATTATGTTTTTGTGTATGTTCTTATGATTTTGTTCTTCTTCTCCATTATTATGACCGGGAATATGATTGCATCTGAAATTACGGCAGAGAAGAGCTCGCGGATTATGGAAATTCTCATTACGAGCGTATCGCCGCTGACTCAAATGTTTGGCAAGATCATCGGGATCTTCCTGCTCAGCCTGACGCAGATCGGAATCTTTGGGCTTGTGATCTTCGGAAACCTGATGCTGCCGCACAATATCGAGCTGCTTCGCAGTATTGATATCGACTTGTCTACCATGAATCTGGATGTACTGATCTATGGATTCTTATTCTATATCCTGGGCTTCTTCCTGTATGCGGTTCTGTTCGCGGCCATTGGTTCCATTGTCAGCCGTACCGAAGAGCTGGGTCAGGCGCTGACTCCAATGACGATGCTGTCCTTAGTTGCTTTTTATATCGGAATCTTCAGCCTTAGTACGCCGAACAGCCTGCTCGTGCAAATCTCAAGCTTCGTTCCGTTTACTTCTCCAACGGTGATGATTCTTCGTATCGGTATGGGAGAAATTGCGGTATGGGAAATCTGGGTGTCGCTCATCCTGTTGGTTGCGTCGATTCTGGTGTTCGGCTGGTTGTCGGCTAAGATCTATCGCACAGGGGTGCTGATGTATGGCAAACGCCCAAGCATCAAGGAGCTTAGAAAAGCGATGAAGGCATATAAGATTTAACAGGATTAAAAGGTATTTATTTATTAATTAATTTCAAACTAGAAAAGGATGATGGCAAGTTGGAACAATTTTTGCAACAGCTGCAAGATTCGAGTCCGATATTACAATTCCTGGGGGTTATGCTCGTTGGAATGATCCCCTTTCTCGAAGGATACTTTGCAGTACCTGTAGGGATTGCGGTCGGGTTCCCTGCAGTGATGACGATCGTAGCGGCAATCGTCGGAAACTGGATCTCGGTTATGGTTGTTATCCTGGCTAGTGATCGCGTAAGGCAGTGGCTGCAGAAAAGAAAATCGTCCGAACGTAAACAAGAAAAACACAATAAACGTCTAGAACGCGGGCAGAATCTATTCCAAAAGTACGGTGTTCCCGGAGTGTCGCTACTAGGTCCTTTGTTGATTGGAGACCATATTGCGGCTTTAGTCTGTATCGCATCGGGTGCATCGAAACGATATGTGATGATTTGGCAGACGATTGCCATAGTCGTATGGGCTGTCGGAATGGGGATACTGGTGCTGTTAGGAATAAATGTTATAAAGTAATTCTAAGGAAATCGAAGAGAACCCTTGATTCATTGCAAGCATGGATGTATCGAGGGTTATATATTTAGATATTATTTGACGGATTGTAATATGAAGTGCGACACCTATTTCAAAAAAATATAAAAATGGCCCACGGACTGATTCGTGTAGAATAAAGTCACCACAACCACATTCACACAGGAGAATCAGTCTGTCGTGATGGCACTAAAGAGGGGGGCTCGGAGCAAGCTCCTGACAGTTATGCGGAGTTATTCTAACCGCAGCATTTCTCTCGTAGTGATGTGATACGAGACTCGAAAGGATGCATTTCTGCAGTTTTTTGATGTGTAGAAATTTTCTCATCCGATTTAAACATGCTGATCATACCTCAAAGGAGATTCAAAGGTGGTTCAAATTGTTTGCGTTGTAGGCTGTGCTTATGCAAAAAAAGGAACTGCCAGAGCGGAGAGCTCCAGCGGTTCCTTTCTCATTTCACAATTCATCTGCTAACGCCAATATTGCCGATATTGTCCCGGCGTAATACCTTCCCGGTTTTTGAATTTCCTCATGAAATTCGGCGTATCCTGGTAGTAGCCTACCTCCGCAATTACCTCTCGAAGCGGCTTAAATAAGATGAAGACATTTCGAATTCGCGCATTCCTCTCATTTTATGATTACTGTCCATTATAAGCTTAGAAATTTCAATGAGACGTTCATAGATGATTTCACAAGAAATGAGAATAAGGCGCATATTTTGGGAAGAATTCCGGTCCATTCTCCAATAGACTCGAAGTAGATGGAAATACACTATTGGAGGTAATAAGATGGCCGGATGGGTTGGACTAAAAGATTTATTGATCGCGGAAGTGAAGCAGCGCAGCGATGAGACATGCTTGGTGGATGGATTTTTAGAGCGAATTGAAGCTTCCGGCGACAACCAAACGGAGTTAATGGACATTTATGCGGAACTATGCGCTTTGGAGCCTCAGCAACCCAATCAAGACGAGCCTGATGAACTGGAGGAAATCCGGCGGCTTCGTCCGAACGGTCCCCGTCAACTGGACAAAGAGCTGACCCATGAGCAATGGTCGGACAAGTTCTATGGCGCATGGCTTGGCAGAGCCATTGGCTGCGCGCTGGGAAAACCGCTGGAATGGCCCAATTTCATGGCAGGATCGCATGGCAGAGCGGGTTGGGAGAACGTGCATTTATGGTTCAAGGGAGCAGATGCATATCCGATTAACGGTTATACTCCCGGGCACTCCACGGCAAAGGATGAATACGGGATCGAGCTTGCTTCGTGGGGGTCCGCAAGCACAAGAGAACGTATTTCCTATATGGAGACAGATGATGATATTCGTTACACCGTGCTTGGTTTAATCATGCTGGAAAGAAAAGGACTTGATTGGGATTCATGGGATATTGGCAAGCTCTGGCATGAAGTTTTGTCCTATAATCAAGTCTGTACGGCCGAAACGCAGTCCTATCTGAACTTTGCCCAAGTCACGTATCATTATGGGGAACAAGGCAAGCCGGCGGATTGGAAGCAGAAGAAAGAATGGGTGCGTACGTATTTGAATCCTTACCGCGAGTTTATTGGCGCACAGATTCGTGCAGACGGTTTCGCTTACGGGGCAGCAGGCCAACCGGAGTTAGCGGCCGATTTCGCTTGGCGGGACGCCTCCTTCTCACATGTTCGTAACGGTATTTATGGTGAGATGTTCGTAGCGTCTATGATTGCGGCTGCATTCCTGGAATCGGATCCGGTAAAAATCGTAGAGATTGGACTAAGCGAAATCCCTGCAAACTGCCGTCTGGCCCATGATATTCAGCAAGCTGTAGAAATTGCGCAAAGTACAGAAGACCAGCTCGCCTTAGTTGAGAAGATCTGGGATGCCTTTAATCATTATGATCCTGTGCATACCAATAATAATGCCGCGCTGGTAGCTGCCTCTCTGGTATTTGCAAAGGGTGATTTCAATAAGGCGATAACGACATCGGTATTAGGCGGGTGGGATACGGATTGCAATGGAGCGACGGTAGGTTCAATTATGGGAGCCTCGCTTGGGGCCAAGTCATTGCCAAGCCACTGGGTAGAACCTCTCCATGACACCCTATATTCGGCTGTTATCGGCTTTCACCCGATTGCCATATCGGAGTGTGCTCGAAGAAGTCACGAAGTCTATTTAAAATTGAAGGAGCAGCAGAGAACAAAAAATTAACGCTACGGCGTCTGAATGAGGATGTATCCTTCCTCGTTCAGGCGCTTTTCGATTACAATGGAAGGAAAGTGGAATATGGTCTAAGGATGGTATTGCTTATGATTCTGCACATTACATACGAAGATAATGAACTTCCGATTAATATTTTCAAATGGACGCCAAGCTTTGAGCTGGAGAATCAGCATCATCACCAAAGCTTCGAGATGGGTTTGTGTCTGTCCGGGAGCGGGCGTTTCTATTTTGGCGATACGGTCTACCCCGTAGTCCCGGGCGATATTTTCATTGTGAACATACTGGAAAATCATATTGCGCAATCGGATGAAGGCTTTCCTTGTGAGTTCCTATTCTTTAACTTTGATGCGGGGCTGCTTGCCAAAGAAGAGCCTGAGCTCATGGTACCCTTTCGTTATTACCCGTTTCATTTTCAAAACCGGCTGCACGGCAACACCGACGTTATGGAACGTCTGCGGTCGATGATTAAACAGATTTATGTCGAGAAAAAGCAGCGTGCTCCAGGTTATCGGACGGCGGTCAAAAGCTTGCTGATGTCGATATGCGTGGAGCTTCTTCGAATGTCCAAAGAAGAGATCAGCAATACGACATGGCTGGATGGCATGAGAAATTACGAGCATATCAGACCGGTACTGGAGTATATGGATCAGCATTACCAGAAAGAAATCAACTTGTCTCAATTGGCTTCAATATTTCATATAAGCCAGTCTCATTTATCCCGATTAATCTCGGAGGCAACGGGGAGAAAGTTCAAAAGCTATATGTCCACGCTTCGAATACAACATGCCAAACGATTATTAGCAACGACCGTTATGCCGGTTACCGAGATATGCTATGATTGCGGATTTCAAAGTATGGCCACCTTTTATCGCAATTTTAAACATTTCGTGGATATGTCTCCCGAAGATTATCGACGCATAATGCTAACTAAGTTCTGAAGGTTAGAACAGACAAACAGGCGCAGAAGCATGCTTCTGCGCCTGTTTGTTATCCTTTATAATCATCTGCCTGTCGAGCGAATAAGTATAGTACCCTGCCAAACTCCGGCTGGCAGTGCAATATCAATCGTACCTGGATGCAAACTCCGCAGCTCCAGTGAAACCCCTTCGTCCGTGCAGGCTTCATAATCAAGATCCTCATTCAGTACAACAAGAAGACGCGAACGGTTCGCATTGTGCTTTTGAAGCGTGATAGCAGCAGAACGATATCCTTCAGCAAACTGGATCGCTTTATTCCATATATCGAAACCCCCGGTAATCGTTCCAGGTGTGTAGAGGGAGGTGAACCAGTGTACTACCGGACTGGATAAGCCACTGAAATGGTGCCAGCCTGCACCTGTCCCAGTCTCGATTATAAAGTGCTCCGCTGTGTTATTAGTAAGCTCCACATTGCTCTTCCACGTGTTAAGGGCGGTGCGTGCGACCTGTTCGGCCAGCTCGCTGTAGCCAGTGTTTAATAAGGATTTCCAGATGAACCACTGGTGAGGCATCCAGACACAGCCATTCCAATACCCGTTAGGGTTGTAATAAGCGGCGCTCTGGTCTACAGTAGAGATTCCAACGCTGCTCCAGAGCCGTTCGGAAGATGTAAGATGCCCGATGATCCGGCGCTCTTGCTCCTCTGTTACGACGCCTGCAACCAGGGGCTGGATGCCGTCCAAGCCCATATTGAAGTTCTGGCCGCTTGAATGTCTGAGTATACCTGTCGGCTGACCGTTCTCATTGTGATGTACGTAGCCGAAGTAGCCCGACTCCTCGTCCCATGATTGTTGATGGAGCAGTGCTGTCCACTCCGTAATATCCCCGGTATATAAGTCGATATCTTCATCCAGACCTCCCAGTTCAATGGCACACATCCGGAGGAGCTTGGCAATTCGTATAGCATGGGATGTGCTGACGACAGGGGCTGTGCGGTCTGCAAGCCGGGCCTCGTGGGTATGCTCCTGGGCGGGGTAGTCATCCCAACCGCCGGAGTTATAGAAGTAATCGAAGGGTCGAAGCAGCCCGGAGGGGAGTCTCATAGTGGATCCTATGGAATGACCGGCGTAGTAGTGATAATACTGACGCAGTCGCGGATAGAAGAATGCAAGCAGCTCCCTGGATAAAGTCCGATTCCATATCTCCTGGAACTGATAATGTTGCACAGGCAGGATCGTACCATGGTGCAGGAAGGCTGAATGGCGATCTCCGGGATCGGTAACGTAGGTGTTTAGCACATCGATGGACCGTTCGAGCGAGAAGGAGCTCATGCCAATGCCGATAAAGCCTGAATCCCATGTATATAAGGAATCCCAGAAGTGCCCGGGCGTAAAGTGGCGGATATAGTTACCCCTCACATAGACTGGATAAACTACATTCTGCATGATGGTGGCTACCATAAGCTGCTGGCTCTGCACGTATTCTGAACCTGCCGAATTATGCGGAAGACAGACCGCCGTATCTCGTTGAGACAGGTATATCCTTTCGCATGCTTCCCGGTCCCCGGGGAAGGCATTCAATTGCTGCAGGACCTCTTCTTGCGTACCGCTGCAGACCAAGGCATAAACGGTACGAGATCCTTGAGGCTCCACTTGGACCGGATGGATGTAGATTTCCGTATAATGTCCGAGACGGTTCCCGACAAAGGTCGAGGTGGAGTTTCTTCTGCTATGAATGCGAATGAACTCATCCAAAGGTTCATTCAGGATCTCGCGCAGATGTGCTTTCCCACCCAGCCACTTGATTCCATAGATTTGTTCCGTATGCTCATACTTCAGCAAAACGCTGTGTTCATCCGGCCCTGGCAGCTGATCGGGAACAAGATTCCATTCTGTCTCCTTAAAATACACCTGATCCGCGGCTTGCAGCTCTACAACTGCAAAACCGTCAAGCAGGAGGCGGCCGCCTTCCTTCGCTACAATATGCAGATCATAGACACCCTCTGGCAATTCTCCCCACAATAGCGGAACCAGCAGGAATTCTTCACCGCCGTTAACTTCGATCGTTTGATGATGCTGCAAGCCACATTCATTCCTGATGCACAGCTGCAGGCAAGAACGGCTGTCGATCCCAAGACGGCAGCGAATGAGTAAAGTCGTCTCCTTCATCGCAGCAGGCAAAGTGAAACGATACGTTAAGGCATCATCAGCCTGATAACCGATGAATACTCCGGAGCCTCTGACGAAGCCATGTTCTAGGGCTTCTCCCCGTTTGCCCCCACCTGAAACTAAGCCTTGATTCATCCGTTCCTCTCCAATATGAATGTATGTATAATCCTGCGCATCAACCCACAAGGCCCCATCTGGCAGCTTCACCTCGGCAGGCCGCAATAGGTCATAACCATAAAGCTTGTTGCTCCGGTTGTAGGGATGCAGAGAGGCCATGAGATGAAGGGTCAAGCTTTGAAGCAGATCGGTGCAGTTGACAAACTCACATCGAATTAGGCGGGCTGATTCAGATATCTTCGAGAAGGAGATATCCGCATAGATCAGATTGTTCTCGAGGATTACATGCCGATGGCTGTAGTAGGAATAGTCAGGTGCAGATGCGGTGGGATGGTAGCCGCATTCGTACATGGCATTGGGCAGACAGATCTTACGGCGGTAGATACCCGGTGCTGCAGTAAGATCGAAGCGGAGCCCTTTCTCCTGGTCGGCTATATGTGAAATTCCTGCATAATTTTTGGAGTATGGTCCCCAATCCGGCAATCTCGGATCGTAGCAGTTGACTATTGGTTTCATGCAATCATGCTCCCTTCCATATCAATACCCCCTCAGTGTACTGCAAGGGGGGAGGAAGCACGATTCCTAAAGCTGTCCTAAATCGATACGATTCTGTTACAATGAAACCGGGAGGGGAAGTATAGTGGATGTGTACAAGGAAAAAGTGGAATACTTGACACCATTCTTATCTGCCAGAATCATACGTGTTCAGAAGACGGGGAACCAAGAAATGACCAGATGGAATATCCATAAGGAGACGGAGCTATTGTTGATCCTTCACGGGGGAATGGATATTTATATTGAGCAGACAGGCTACC
Source organism: Paenibacillus shunpengii (assembly GCF_042684905.1). Taxonomy (NCBI): domain Bacteria; kingdom Bacillati; phylum Bacillota; class Bacilli; order Caryophanales; family Paenibacillaceae; genus Paenibacillus; species Paenibacillus shunpengii. The sequence goes on from NZ_JBHUMJ010000003.1 coordinate 258,864, forward strand.
CGCTCCGTACTGGTGATGTGCTGCTCATTCCCTCGAATATTATGCATCGTTCTCAAAAGCATCATGATGAACATGATCTGATCTATCTTGTGCTCCAGTTTGAGATGAAGCAGGTATTGGACCGCAGCTCCATGATATATATGCCTTATTTCTTCAATCCACTGAACTCGCTTACCTCACTAAATCACGTGATTATGGTGAACTCAACCCTACGCCAAAAAATATCCGATAAGATTCAATTAATTAATGTGGAAGCAGAGAAGAAAGAGGCAGGCTTCGAGCTTGCCATATCGAATAGTATCCGTTCCATCCTGCTTCTGCTGCTTCGTTCTGATCCGAATCTGAATGAGCGGAGGATGGGCCCAATATTGGAACGACTGCTGCCGGCACTAGATTACATAGAAGAACATTTAAACGAGCCCTTGAAAACAAGCGATATAAGTCGTTTATTGAATATGAGCTATTACCATACTGCACACCTCTTTAAGAAGGCAATCGGTATGTCTATGGTTGAATACATGAATTATAAACGTATTAAGCGGGCTGAAATTCTCCTCACCATTCATCATAGGACCGTCTCCCAAGCAGCGTACGAAGTGGGTATCCACAACCTATCCCACTTTAACAGGCTATTCAAGCGATGGAACGATTCAACGCCAAAAGCTTTTCAGTTAGCTATGAGGGGACCTGATGTAGAATCCAGCTCTGAGGAAAGGCGTCCAACCAAGGCTCCTATTGATCCCGCTTTCTAAAAGGTGCTGGTGTGATCTATCAGACTAATCTAATGAATAAGACTGCGGCCCATCGTTGAATAACGGCGAGATGATGGAAGTTCCTGATTTCGGCAAGCCGCCTGAGAACTGGGAAATACTAGACCCTGACAGCTTGGTAGCCTATCGTTTCTAAATAGAATTTTATAAGGAGTTTAATCTACGAAGGAAGCAGTTGAAGAACTGCTTCTTTTTTAGTTTTCTATATTACTTTTGGAGTGTCAAAAGCGATCTGAAGGGGAGCCGCCCCTGTTGTGCAAAAACATCTGCGCAGGAGTGTTTACTTGCTCCGGAGGATACTTCTAGCTGAGGCTATAAAGTTGAAATGGTACAATTCCAGGTTGATGCCAGCCATTGAGAGATATTCTCCATCGAAACATAATGAGGGAGAGCAAGGCTTTAGTAGAAAACGAAGGGAGACTTAACTATGATTACGGATGAACAGTTACAGCATTATGAGGAGCAAGGTTATATTATCTTTGAGGATTTGTTTTCGGATGGAGAGATAGCCAAAGTCCGGAGCATTGTTGACCGCTTAAACGAAGAGTTTGAAAGGAAAATGGAGCAGGTTGGACGGTCAGGTATCAGTGTAGAGAATAAGATCAGCTTTAACATGCATTTAACAGCACAGGATCCCTACATGAACAGTTTCGTCGGGAACGAGAAGATGGTTTCTATCCTAACCGCTCTGTTAGGTCCTAATGTCAAGCTGTATTGGGATCAGTCCGCTTATAAGAAGCAGGAGGCAAACCGTGACTTTCCGTGGCATCAGGACAACGGCTATGGACCGATTGAGCCGGAGCATTACGTAACTTGTTGGCTCGCTCTGGAAGATGCCACGATAGAGAACGGATGTATTTGGATTCATCCCGGAACGCATAAGCTAGGACTGGTGGAGCATCGAGATACAGATGTCGGTAAGCAATGTTATTTCGGTGAGGATCCGGGCATTCCTGTGCCTCTACGCAAAGGCAGTATGGTGGCTTTCCATTCCTTGCTCTTCCATCGGAGCACGCCAAATTGCAGCGAGACGATCCGTAAAGGTTATATTATGCAATACTCCGTTGATGGCGCATTCGATCCAGGGACTGGCAAAGAGTTTGACAACGGTCCTGTCATTGCACGAAACGGCAAGCCGGTACTGACGGTCTAACGGGCTATGAATGCCTTCTCCCGAGTTGTGAGAAGCATAGTGTTGCGTTTCTGTCCGTATGACAGTAAGCGCTCCAATTGGGGTGGTAAATTGCACATTTTAGGAGGTTAGGCAAAAGTGACATCGAATTCTATATGGATGTCATACGAGAAGATGCATCTCTATTCGAAATAGAAGAGGAGATCGAGCAAAGTGAATCAATCGTTACAGCCGGTTACAGGCAAAAGCATACATTACCAATTACAGCTGTCCGTGCTTGTTGCGGCGGAAGCTCCTTATACTTCCTTACAGCTCCGGGATTATTGTTTTCCTTATTGGACCTGCAGCTTTGTCCAGAGAGGAAGGGTCATCACGGAGACCAAGGGTGTACGAAAGGAGCTGCTGCCCGGTTCACTGATGCTCCATCCGCCTAATATTACGTTCTCGGAGTGGACCGATACGCCAGGAACCCATCTCTGGTTCGCCTTTCAGGCAACATTGGCACAGAACTTGGAATTGTTCCATTTGTATCCGGTTCCGCTTACGCTGGAATTTAGTCGTAGTGAGGAATACGTATTACAGTTTTACCGTATGTTGTCGAAGTGGAAGGATAAGATGGACCCTTTCCGGGATCAAGCCGTTTTTGCGGAAACGTCCGGCTTGTTTCATCTGATTCTTCTCGAATGGGAGCGGCAAGGCAGGCCTATACGGGAAGAGGAAGCAATGTCAAGCCAAGATCGGTTCGCAAAAGTAATACATTATATGAAGGAACATCTATCGATCAGGATTAGCAGGGAAAGACTGGCAGAGTTGGTTCATCTGCATCCGGTGTATTTCGATCGGGTGTTTCGGGATACTTACGGAGTTACGCCGATGGACATGCTCAAATCGCTGCGACTTCGTCTGGCAAAGGAGAAGCTGGAGAGCACCTCCGATACATTGGAAGTGATAGCCGGTGAATGTGGCCTCGGCAGCTCCGCCTACTTCATTCGAATCTTTAAACAGGCAGAGGGGATGACCCCTGGTGAATATAGGGAACAAACGCAAAGACATGCAAGAAACTATCTCTTCTAGGAGGGGGAGCTAATATGGAAAGCCGGAGGCTGGAATTTTGTGCTGGAAATACGATGAGGCACGAGCTGTACGATAATCTCTTGAAATTGAAAGATAAGCAATATGACGTCCGGGTCAACGGATGTATGGGCCGATGTCGCGAATGCAGAGAGCAACCTTTCGCTCTACTTGACGGACAGGTAATCGCTCTGGAGAAAGGTGAGGCTTGATAACAACTATGCTCGGCAAACAATAAGCAGCGAAAGTTTGAGCTCGCATACCGAAGGAAGCATGGAACAACTGGGCATCACAGCAGTAAGAAGGAACTAATTAAATCCTACCGGCAATTACATCAAAGCAGGCTCTCTATTCTAGAGGGCCTGCTTTGTCGTAATTGCCGAGGTTTTTACGAAAAACGCTAGGTGAATAGCCGTTGCGCTTTTTGAATATTCGGGAGAAATAAAACACGCTGTTAAAGCCACAATCCAAGGCAACCTGCTCGATACTGCGGCTGCTGCTGATGAGCAGCACCTTAGCCTCCTCCAGCCGTTTGGTAATCAAGTCATCCTTGGGGCTTGCTTTAAAAAATTTCTGATATAGCACCCAAAAACGCTCCGGACTGAGATTCACAAGCTTAGCCATCCTCTCCACGTTCCACGGCTCCTGATATTCGGAGTGAACCTGTGCCCGAATCTCAGTAAACTTATATCGCAGCTCCTTCTCCAGGGGCGTATATGATTCCAATTCCTGAGTTAACTTCTTCTGTCTGCCTAATTGAAGGAAAAGGTCCTCGACCAGCAAGGTAATTCGCTCCACCGTGTAGGGCTTGCGGTGAAACAGCTCATGCTCCAGCGCACGTGCGGTCGGCAGCAGCCAGCCGGGGTCGCCTGTAGAAATAATTTCATTGAACGGAACGTCATATTGCTCCGCGAGCAGGGGAACCTGTTCTCCGGATAAGTGAAACCATATGTTACGAAAGCCATCCGTCATTCCAGGTGCCGAGCGGTGATACTCGCCGAAGCTTGGATCATGGAGAAGGCAATCGCCGATTCGGCCCTGTTCCATTCCTTGCGCCGTCCGGGCAACGAAAGGAGTCATAAAACACAAAAGCACGTAAGCATGGAAGCCGGCAGGTCGATCTAAGATGAAATCAGGCTCGTGTGGCGTGTTGATTCCCATGAGAGTAACTTGGATGCTGTTTGACATACTCATCCCCCTATGCCATTTACAATTATCATAAAAGAAAAAGATAAATTGTCAAACGGTTAGTCCATGTGAAGTTAGTAAGAGAAAGCTATAATCAAATTATGAATATATTGATTTGTGTAAAGGATGGTCGGGATATTGAACATGAAGAAAGATTCGCTAACTGGCAAGCACATTGTATTTATTGCCGGAGAGGATGAGTATATGTCTGAAATAACCTTACCGCAGGTAGCAAAGGAGATTTCCGACGGGCATGGGGCGAGGGTGACAGTACTGACTGCCTCTCCTGAACCGAAGGAATCAGCCAATCTACCGGGATTGGAGAAACTGGCTTCAGTGGATTTGATCGTGCTCTACCTACGGTTTCGCGAGCTGCCAGAGGAGCAGTTTCGTCCGTTGCTCGCTTATGTCCAATCTGGCAAGCCTATTTTAGGCTTTCGAACCAGCACGCATAGTTTCCGTTATCCGGAGGGACATCCGCTGGAGGAATGGAATTCTCGCTTCGGGATCGAGGTACTTGGGGCGCCTTGGATTCGCCACTATGGGCATTCATCGAGCACTGACGTCTCGATCTGCCGGGGAGCTGAACATCATCCCATAGTGGAAGGGCTTCCGTCAAGCTTTCACGTTCGGTCTTGGCTGTATCACGTACTGCCCTATCCGCCTGAAGGAGCACAGCTGCTCTTGAACGGTCATACAGTGGATCCGGAGCTCAAGGAGCAGACGATCAATGCCCCTCGAATTCAACCTGTAGCTTGGACCCGGAGGAATGCTTGGGGAGGCAATGTATTCATGACCACCCTAGGTCATCCGGAGGAGTTCACCATGCCGGAATTTCGAAGATTAATCAACAATGCCATTCACTGGCTGCTGAAGGAGGATGAGGGTCGATGATGAAGGCAGCCGAAATCATAGGAGAGAAGCTTGCCGTAATAACGGATAGGGAAAAGCCGGCGCTGCCGGAGGGCTGGGCTTTGGTGAAGATTCATACGGCACCAATGTGCGCTGAATACAAGAGCTTCCTGCAGGGGCATGTAAGCAGCTGCCTGGGGCATGAAGCGGCAGGAGAGGTCGTTGAGACAGCTTCGGGCAGTAACATTGCCGTCGGCAGCAGGGTTGTCGTCATGCCGCAGTATCCTTGCGGACGTTGCCAGCTATGCATCACGGGCGATTTCATCCACTGCGAGCACAGCTTTCCCTATTCCGCACCTACCATGGCCCAATATATTGCGAAGCCCTCCTGGCTGCTGCTTCCCATCCCGGATCAGCTTAGCTATGACGAGGCATCGCTTGCCTGCTGCGCGCTAGGGCCGTCACACGGGGCCTTTTCTACGATGGGAGTGGATGCCTTCTCCACCGTGCTCATTACAGGACTAGGACCAGTAGGGCTTGGTGCCATCGTAACGGCCAAATACCGCGGAGCGAGAGTCATCGCGGTAGAGTCGAACGAATACCGCATCGACCTTGCCAAGCGGCTCGGCGCCGATGAAATTATCGACCCGCGTCAGGAAGATGCGGTGAATCAGATCAAGTCATTGACCGATGGACAAGGTCCGGACTTCGGGTTGGATTGCTCCGGAGCCGTTGCCGCTCACCGTCTGCTAATCGATGCGGTCCGGCGAAAGGGGAGTATTGCATTTGTCGGGGAATGCCACGCAGAGACTCCCATTCGGATCAGCCAGGATCTGCTGCGCAAGGGTATTCGACTGATCGGCTCCTGGCACTATAATCTACGCGAGTACCCTCAGCTCATCAAGCTGATTCAAAGCTCCCCCCAAGCGAAGCAGCTCATAACGCATACGTTCCCGATGAGCCGTATTCAAGAGGCCTTCGAGGTATCGGCATCGGGGCGCAGCGGGAAGATCTTACTACATCCATGGGGTGATCGATGATGAGAATTGGGATGAACACGCTTCTATGGACAGAAAACTTTAGAACGGAGGAGCACCAAGGGCTGCTATGGAAGTTGAAGAATTGGGACTTCGATGGGGTCGAGCTGGTCGCTGATGCCATCCCTGCCGCGGAAGCTTCGAGCATCGCTTCTATGCTGAGAGAAGTGGGACTTCAGTGCACGACGATTGCCGCCTTGGATGCGAACGTCGCCGACCCGGCAAGCAAGAATCCGATGCTGCGAAGAGCGGCGGCAGACACGTTAAAGCTAGCTATCCGCAACACGAAGGAGCTCGGAGCGGAGCTGCTCTGTGGACCGCTATTTCAAGGATTAGGTCGCTTCACGGGACGTGGGCCCGAGCCAGAGGAGTGGAACTATGCCGTAGAGACGATTCGCGAGGCAGGGGAATATGCTCAGGATTTGGGCATTCGGCTTGCATTGGAGCCGCTGAATCGGTTTGAAATGTATATGGTGAATACACTGCGGGAAGGAATGAGGTTTTGCCGTGAGGTTGGACTTCCCAACGTAGGCCTGCTGGCGGATACCCACCACGGCAATATTGAGGAATCTGATGTAGAGACATCGTGGCAGGAAGCCGCCGAGTTCATTTATCACGTGCACATCTCCGAGAATCACCGAGGCGTGCCTGGCTCAGGACATGCGGTTCCACCAGCACTGTTCCGGCTGCTGCAGGAGATTGACTATGACGGATGGCTGACCATCGAAGCCTTCAGTCAAACAGTGCCGGGGCTGATCCCTCGGCTTCATATTTGGCGAGCATATTCCGAGCATACCGATGATGCAGCCAGGCTCGGAATTGACTATATTCGTCGCCATCTTAAGGCAGGGGGAACAGATTAATGCCGAATGTCGAACGAAATGGAATTCGTATTCATTATACGCAACGAGGAAAGGGTATCCCGCTCATTCTTCTGATGGGTTTGGGGGCCGACGGATCCTTGTGGGAGCTGCATGCAGCAGAATACGAGAAGCATTATCGGTGCATACGGATTGATAACCGGGGGGCAGGAGGCTCAGATAAGCCAGCAGGACCCTACACTACCGAACAAATGGCCCAGGACACGCTGGCGGTTATGGATCAGCTTGGTATTGCCAAAGCGCATATTGCCGGTATCTCAATGGGCAGTGCCATTGCGCAGCATGTCGCTCTAGAGAGCCCTGAGCGGGTCTTTTCCTTATCCTTGCACTGCTCGTGGATGGCTTGTGATACTTACACGAGACGAATATTCGAAACGTTTCGCTCCGCGTATGACGTTCTGCCTATAGAGGAATTCCAACGCCTGCTGCAGCTGTTTATCTTCACTCCTCAATATCATGAGGACCATTTGGATGATCTCCTCCTGAGGCAGCAAGCGGCTGCAGCCGCTAAAGGACAGATGCCAGTGCACGCCTTCCAGGCCCAGTGCGATGCTTGCCTCGCACACGATACGATGGGAAGGCTAAGGGAAATTCAAGTGCCTGTCTTGCTAACGGTAGGGGACCGGGATATTTTCACACCGCTTTCCCTAACACAATTGATCCAGCAGGAAATCCCTCATGCTGAGTTGGCGGTCTTCCGAGGCAGCGGGCATACCCACCATTGGGATCAGTTGGAGGAGTTCAATCGGCTTACGACAGCATTTCTAATGAAACAGAGGGAGGCTTGAGAAGTATGACCCAACTATCTATCGGCTCCTGGGCGTTCGCCTTCGGACCGTTTGAGCAAAATCCTTGGCCCTTCGAGCGAGTATTGAAATATGCTAAGGAGGCGGGTTATGACGGCATTGAGGTGAACGGCTTCCTTCCTCACCCGGTACCGGAGCTTTACCCAACGCGGCAAATGAGGGCCGAGCTGTTGCAGCTCATCCAGTCTTATGGGTTAGGAGTATCCGCCTATGCCCCCGATTTTCGCATGGTGCCTCCGGCTATCGTAACGAAGGAGTCCTATCTGGAACTGCTGAAGCGACATGTTGAATTTACGAAGGATCTTGGTGCTGACTTGCTTCGTGTGGATACAGTGACCCCGGCTGGTCCGCTAAACGGTCGGGAGTATCAGGAACGCTTTGCACGTTTAATCGATACGTGGCATGCTTCCTCTGAGATCACTGCTGAGGCCGGCCTTCGGCTGGTCTGGGAGTTCGAGCCGGGCTTTTGGCTGAACAAGCCGAGTGAGGTGCTGAGAACGGTTCGAGAGGTACAGCATCCTTCCTTCCAGATCTTGTTTGACACGAGCCATGCCTATATGAGCGGTGTGATAGGTGCTAAACAGGATGGGGAGAGGGAACTGCTGACCGGGGGAGTCCTTGAGTATGCATCTTTGCTTGATGGCCATATCGGGCACTTTCATCTGATTGACTCTGACGGCACACTGCACGGCGAGGAGACTAGCACACACGCCGAATTCGGTGCCGGTTACATCGACTTTCAAGCACTCCTTGCATCCCATTCAGCCACCTTCAACGCACTTTCGTGGTGGTGTGTTGATTTCTGCTTCAATGCGGAGGCGGAAGTGTGGGGAAGAGAAGCCGTTCCCTTCATTAAGCAGCTAGTCAAGGAGGCTGCCACGCAATGATGAGATTTGGCTGTCAAACCTATACTTGGCAAATGACTTATCAAGTCTATAAACATCGGTTTTCCGACATCCTCGACGTCATTGCCGGAACCGGCTTTAAGGGGGTCGAGGCGGAGATCTGCATGCTGGGGGCGTATTATGAGGACCCCGCCCTGCTGTCAGAGGCAATTGAGTCCAGAGGGCTTGAGCTTGCCGCATTAACGCTGGCGGAGCCGTGGCTGGCTGGGAAGGAGAGTGCAGCGGAGCGAGAACAGGCCGACCGCTTAATTCGTTACCTGCAGCATTTTCCCGGTGCCAAGCTGATTACCGTCCAGCTGCCCGGTACAGATCGCAGAGAGCTGGAGGCCAGACAGCAATCGGGGAGCGGGCAGCAGAGGCTGGAATCTGCTGCGCATATCATCCGAATTCCCCGGCAGGGTCTGTATTCCGTACCGCTTCTGACTATGAAGTGTTGTTCCGCGGACTCGATGAGCGGTATGTGGGCTATTGCCCGGATTCGGGTCATATAGCCAGAGGAGGTATGGATGTCCTTGAGGTGATCCGTAGACACCGGAACCGTATTGTCCATGTACATTTCAAGGATTATGACGAGAACACGCGGGAGTGGAGAACCATGGGCCAGGGAACGCTGCCTCATTCGGAGGCAGTTTCGCTTCTTCGTGATGCCGGCTACGAAGGATGGATTATGGTAGAGGAGGAGTCGGCTTACGCGAAGGCGAAGCCTGAAGCGGCCACACGACAGAACGCAGAGTACCTGGAGCTATGCTTTACCGAATTTGCAAAAGGATGAGATATAAGGTTGAGAGATGGGGACTATTGAACCCTGAAAGCTTTGCAGCCTATCGATTCTAAATAGAATTTTATAATGAGGAATTGGGCTTTAATCTACAAGGAAGCAGTTGAAGAACTGCTTCTTTTTTTAGGTCACTATTATACTTTTGGATACTCTCCTTTAATACCAAATCAACAATAACCTGGACAAATTGTGGTCCGGATACGTTGGTTGCCTTGTGGTGCGTACATCCGCTCTTAGCAGTCACTACGAAATCTGAAGTGATTCTGCCGGACGTCTATAAGGTATTTCTTGCTGCGAAGCGGTTTTTGCAATCTTTTTTATTAAGATAATCATATGTCTCTTAAGAAAATGGTATTTAAGCTTCTTGAGCCTACACGTAATATTATTGGAAGATACGTCGGATCAATTTTATTTGTAAGGGACAAGGGTCCATAGAAGAGAAAATATTTATAGGGAACCGAATTATTGAATAATGAAAGGATGAGGAAAGATGAGACAAACGATTATTTTGCGTTCCTCTTGGCAGGTAGTCAACATTGGAGATATTGCTCATACTCCTGGGCTATTAGCGATTTTAGAGAAATATATGCCGCAGACGCAGGTCGTTCTATGGCCCTCTAAAGACTTCACGGTTGAAGTAGAGGATATGATCTGCCGCAGATTTCCCCAATTGAAGGTGGTAAAGGGCACAATCGGAGAGGACGGCAAAGCCTCCAATGAAGAGCTGCAGATGGCGCTTGACGAAAGTTCCTTCCTATTGCACGGCTCCGGTCCTTTGCTGGTGGGGCGAGATGAGGCGGAAGCTTATGTCAAGTTTTACAAGAAGCCTTTTGGGGTATTCGGGATTACTTATGGAGGCTATAACGAAGGTGAATGGTGCCGGGAGATTCATAGCCTGGCCAAGTTTATTTATTTTAGAGATTCTGTATCCCTTCAAAAGGCAATCCAGGATGGTGTTTCTAGTCCGGTTATGAAATTCGGGCCAGATGCGGCATTCGCAGTGGATTTGGAAAATGATGCGAAAGCAGAAGTATTCCTCCGAGAAAACAAGTTGGAGCCAGGAAAGTTTCTTTGTTGTATTTCGAGGCACCGGTATACTCCATATTGGGAGATTAAAGATTGGCCGTATGATGCCGATAAGGATGCTTTCAACCAGCAAATGAAGGAACAGGATAATGCGCCGTTGCGAGAGGCGATCATTCAAGTTGTCAGGAAAACGGGACTGAAGGTACTGCTCTGCCCGGAGGACAAGAGCCAGATGGCATTTGAGAAGGAAATGATTTATGACCTGCTCCCGGAGGATGTTCTTCCTAATGTTGTTTATAAAAGTGAATTTTGGCTGACGGATGAGGCTGTAAGCGTGTACAGACAATCTGCGGGGTTGTTCGGAAGTGAGATGCATTCCCCAATTATGTGTATTGGCAGCGGGATTCCTGCGATCGTATGCCGGTGGGAAGGTCAGACCACTAAGGGCTTTATGTGGAGGGACATCGGGTTGGGTGATTGGTTATTCGATCAAGACCAAGAGGCAGAAATGAGCCGATTGGTGCCAGCTGTTCTAGATATGGCCATTCATAACGAAGCGGCAAAGGAGAAGGCACTGGCAGCCAAGCAAAAAGTAGAGAAATTGTATGTGGAAATGGTGGACACGTTAAAGAATTGTTTGAACGCTTGATTGCAAGATGTGGTGAGGAGCCAAGGGATTTTCATCGATGATTTAACATCATTGAAGATTAGCTGGCTCGTAATAAGACAAGGGGCACCTTTATAGGTGCCCCTTGTCTTATTACTGGTGCCCGTTTAGTCCGTCCCTGTACTCTTGCGGGGTTACACCGTAGTATTTTTTAAACAATTTAATAAGATATGGAGGGTTCTGGTATCCAAGACTGGCACAGATTTGATAAATCCTCTCATTCGTATGTTTGAGGAGCATAGCGGCTTTTTCCATCTTAAGACGAATGATATATTCACTTAAATTTTCCCCTGTCTGACTCTTGAACAACATGGATAGATAGGCCGGATGCATGCCGATATGGTCGGATATGGCTTGTAAGCTGACATCCTCTGACAGTCTGTCATTAATAAACTGCTGAATAAGAAGAATTGTATTACTCTTGGCATTAAGGTTCTCTTTATTCAGATCATCAAAGATCTTAGATGTGACCCGTAGCGCCCAATCCTTTAATTGCCGTATGCTCAGGAACGGTTGACGTGAATAAAAGGGCTCATAATCAATACCAATCAGATCTTCTAGCGGCTTTCCGTTCTGGTGTGCGGTATAGGTAAAGGAGGCTCCCAAATGCAGGAATACCTCTTGCATATGCTCTTGGGAGCCGCTCCAATGCTCCTCCAGCTCTCTTGTAATAGACTCGATCTTGGCAAGAGCAGCCTCACGTTGCCCCATATCCATAATCTGATTCAACGTTGGCGTTTCATATAGGCTTCGCAGTGATTTATAAGGCTTAGTAAAGCCTTTATCGGACATACGTATGAATATATCCCGATCGTTGCCGATGTTGCGTCGCATTATAGTGATGGATTCTTGGTAAAGCGGGGATACATCGTTAGGAAATTGTCCCCAACTGCTCATAACCAGGGAAATATTCCGTTTCAAATACGCTTTAACATTCTCTTGCAGTTGGAGCGCGGTTTGCTCAAACAACGTAGAGCTGGCGTTGCTGTTTACACCAAGCTCGGAAAACTCCGCAGCCTTCTTCTGTTTAAGCTTGGCAACCAAGACCAAATAATTGTGTTGATCGCGACCGGAAAGGAGATCAAAATGCTCTCCAAATGTTTCTTCTGCGATGTTATTAACTGCGTACTCGAACAGTGTAAGGCTCTGTGAATCGGAGGTGGGAAAGCCTTCCTCCAGACGAACGACAAGTATTGATATGGAGTCGTCCTGCTGAAAGGCAAGTCTCAGCAGATTCAGCTTCCCTTCAAGCTCATAAGAATTCCATCGTTTTCCCGCCAGCAAGCTGTCGAGGAACTGAGACCTGAGTACGGGCAGCTGCTCCCTGATGGCAGAAGCCATGCTCTCGACGGAATAGAGTGCCTCCGTCTCCTGACGATAGGCTTCTAGCATGCGGTTGACCGCTTCAAGGATTTCCTCATCGCTGGCAGGCTTCAGCAGATATTCGCTTACCTGAAATGCCATCGCTTGCTTGGCGTATTCGAAGTCAGCATGTCCCGAATGAATGATACATTTGGTCTTTTGGTTCAATTCGCGAATTCGTTCAATCAACTCCAATCCGCTTAACCCCGGCATCCGTATATCGGTCAGAACCACTTCTATAGGAGAGGTGGCCAGAATCTGCAATGCTTCCTTACTGGAATATGCGGTATAAACATGGTGAATATTAAGATCTACCCAAGGCAGCGTTTCAGCTAACGAATCCGCTACCATTCGTTCGTCATCCACAATTAATAATTGAGCCATTATTCATTACCCCTTGTCTGCTGCCGAAGGCCAATACAGCCATATCTTCAGCCCGCCATAAGATGATGATTCTATTCCAATTCCCGCTGATTCGCCGTACTTCAGATTGATCCGCTGGGCTACGTTCCATAATCCGCACAGATCATCTTCTTCCTTCGAATTTGCGATCTGAGCAATCAACGCTTTTTGTTCCTGCTCCTGAATGCCGGGACCATTATCCTCCACACAGAGCATGTAGAAGCCGTCCTGAGTAGAGGCTGTAATTCTAATATAGCCTGCTAGTTCACTCTTGGATATTCCATGAATAATGGCATTCTCCACCAAAGGCTGCAAAATGAGTCGGGGAACTTCTACTTCAGCCATATTTTCAGGCAAATTTATATCGTAAGTCATCCCATGCATTCTGAGCTTGTGAATCTCAAGATAGTTATATATCAGCTTAAGCTCTTCCTCCAGAGTAGTCTCGGCTTTACCTAGTCGAGTTGCTGAGCGGTAATAAGCGCCCAAGTGCACCGTCATTGAGACAACGGCATCCTCCTCCCCTTTCTTAGCACTGTACTTAATAAAATTCAAGCTGTTGTACAGGAAATGAGGATCGATCTGGGATTGCAGTTGCTTCAGTGTAGCTTGCTGCAACCGGATTCTGGACTCGTAGATTGACTCGATCAGCTCCTTGATCTGACGGGCCATATTGTTAAATTGAAAGACCAATACGAAAAACTCGTTCTTGGAATGGTACTCGACCTGTGTGGAGAAGTCTCCCTTCGCAATAGCACGGGCACCTTTCAAGAGTTTACGAATGGGAATCTGTACATTACGGTAAATGTAATACGACAAAATAAGGCAAAGCACAATTAATACGGCAGCTGATGTATAGAAGATCAGGCTGGAACGATAAATGGGAGCTAAAGCTTCATGGATTGGAACATAATCTACTAGATACCAGCCAAGCGTATCAATTAGTTTATAAGTGACCAAGTATTTCTCGCCTTGGAGCTCCAACGTCTCATGACCGGAGCTTGTCATCGTCTGGTCATTCAGAATTGTTCCAAGTTGTTCTATATGTGCAAGCTGAGCAGTGTTGCTTACAAGTGGTTCATAGCCAGGACTGTACAGAAAAGGGTCGTGCACATTGTGTCTGTTCTTGAATTTTTCTAACATTTTGATCAAATTATTTGAACTAAAGCTAATCTCCGAAACAATCCTGTAGGAATCCAGCGGAGCATTGGAAGAATACTTGGGCTCGCTAAAATGTCGGATGAAATAGGGCTGTCCGTATTTATAGTCGGTCGGCATAAACTTCCAAACGGGCGTCATGTTGTTCTTCAGAAACGCCTCGTCATAAGTGCTTAGTCCACTATCTGAAACCGCTTTCTTATTTGCGGGAGAATAAACCGTGATCTGGTTGTTCCAGGGAAGGGACAGACTGTTGAGTTTAAGTTTTTCGTAGATATTGTATATTGTGTTGTACCTGTCGTAAGGGTGCCTGGACCCTTCGAATGTAGTAAAGGTCGATAGATTGCTGTCCCGGTTCATGGTCAGGGCGAAGACTGACATCTGGTTGGCTATAGTCTCAATTTGGCTGGTTAATAAGGACATGTATGTTTCGCTTGAACGGTGAATTTCATTGCGAACAACCTTCGTTCCAATCAGATTTTGATAGTAGTTAAGTCCAATAAGCGGTATAAGCATAAATAGCAGAATCAGGTTAATTTTGGCAAAGGTACTGAGTGTATGAAACTTATTTTTCCGCAATTTATTCCCCTCCGGGCTTGTCTGACTCTAGTTAACATTATGCTAAACCAAGTCTAGACGCAAAGTAAATAGTAGAGTTCAGGATTCTTAATATAACATATCGGACCTTAAGAACGTGTTCTTTTTCGGTGTTTTAGGCCTGTGCTAGAGTGAACATAACGGCATACAGCTATTGGAGGACATTGAAGGAGATGAGGAAAAATGAGTTTGAGGAAACAAAATAGCGTGCTATATCTCATGCTGATCCCTGGTTTTATTTTAACATTTATTTTTCATTACTTGCCCATGGGAGGGTTAGTTATTGCGTTTCAAGACTTCAAACCTTGGTTGGGTATTACTAACTCTGATTGGGTAGGGTTAGAGCATTTTCGGACAGCCTTTACGAGACCTGACAGTGTTCAAGTGATATGGAATACGTTCTTGATTGCTATTATGAAGATTATAGTCAATCTAGTTGTACCTATCATTTTCGCCTTGTTGTTAAATGAAATACGACACATGATGTTTAAGAGAATCGTACAAACTCTCGTCTACTTGCCCCACTTTTTGTCTTGGGTTATTCTGGGCGGCATTGTTACGGATCTGGTATCTTCTCAGGGGTTGATCAATACGGTGATTTTGCCTTTCTTCGGTCTTGATCCCATCATGTTCCTTGCGGACGGAAACTGGTTCCGTTTCATCGTTGTCTTATCGGACATTTGGAAGGAATGTGGATTCGCGACAATTGTGTTCCTGGCGGCCTTATCCAATGTAGACCCTTCCTTATATGAGGCGGCAGAAATGGATGGAGCCACCCGTTGGCGCCAGACATGGACGGTTACTCTCCCGGCTATCGTACCGATTATTGTAGTAGTGGGGACTTTGGCTATGGGGAATATTCTGAATGCAGGCTTTGACCAGATCTTTAACTTGTATAATCCTCTGGTTTATGAACAAGGTGATATTATTGACACCTTCGTCTATCGGGTGGGATTGGTAGGCTCCCAATTCGGACTTGCTACGGCAATAGGGATGTTTAAGTCCGTGGTAGGATTTGTGATGCTCATTATAGCCTACGTTTTGGCCTACCGTTACGCTGATTATCGTATTTTCTAGGGGGACTAATCATGTATTACAAAACAAGACCATACAAAATCTTTTACGCATTTAATGTTCTGATACTAGGCGCCGTTGCCGTCGGATGCATCCTTCCTCTTATCCATGTATTGGCCGTCTCTTTCAGTGAGGGAGTAGATGTAACGGCAGGACGTGTAACTTTTTGGCCCGTGAACTTTAATTTGGACTCTTATATACAGACCTTCCAGGATGATGGCTTTATCGGTTCGTTTGCCAACTCGGTTCTCCGGCTTATACTCGGCGTCAGCATTGGTATTACGGTTACCGTTTTGACTGCTTATCCATTATCGAAGATGGATTCTCTAAAAGGTGGCCGTATGATCACGTGGTACTTTGTGTTTACCATGTTGTTTCATGGCGGACTGATCCCTACTTATATTGTCATCCAGAAGCTTCATCTGATGAATTCTATCTGGGCTCTTGTTCTTCCGGTCGCCCTTAACGTCTATAATATGATCCTTATGCTGAACTTCTTCCGAGCTATTCCCAAGGAACTGGAGGAAGCGAGTCTGATCGACGGGGCTGGTCATTTCACAACCCTTCTTCGGGTCTACCTTCCGGTTTCGCTGCCGTCCATCGCGACTATTATCCTGTTCGTGGCCGTCTTCCATTGGAACGCATGGTTTGATGCTCTGATTTATTTGAAGCAGGATAAATGGCCGATGAGCACTCTGCTGCAATCCTTGGTGAAGGCGCCAGATCCCAGCATCACGACATCGGCAGAGGACGCGGCTAATATCACCGAGCGCACACTCAAATCAGCCAAGATATTTATAGGTACACTCCCTATTCTTGTAGTCTACCCTTTCCTCCAGCGGTTTTTCGTAAAAGGAATTGTTCTGGGTGCTGTTAAGGGCTGATACTCGAATATTAAAATCTTAAATGGGTCTTAAGATAACATAACTGAACTTAAGGATGTACTCTTTGAATCCGGTTACATTATCCTTAAACTAGGATTTGTTATACGCTTCAAATAACGAGGGAGGTTATAAAATGTCAAAAACATTATACAAACTGTCGGCTATTGTATTAGCCACCGCTTTGACGATCACGGGTTGCAATTGGGGTTCCCAGTCCGACTCCAGTTCGGAAACGGCTCCTGCGACGTCTTCGGACAACGGTTTCTCAAAAGGGAAATTCGAGACACCGGTCACTATGACCACAGTAGGATATGTGAACGCGAGCTTTAAATTCAAAAATGGTGAGACCTTGGAGAACAACATCTTAACGAAGTGGGTAAAGGACAATCTTAATATAGATATCAAGTACAATTGGACGACGGCAGAAGATCAATATAAGACCAAAATCATGCTTGATATGTCCTCCGGAGAGGAGATGCCCGATGTTGTCTATGTCACCGATCCTCAGTTGATGAGCGACCTGATTGATTCGGGCCGATTTAAAGATATTTCAGAGGACTTCGAGAAATATGCTTCACCTGAGGTGAAGAAAATTTATGAGAAAGACCCAATGTATTGGGCTCAGGTAACCAAGGACGGCAAACGCTACGGGCTTCCTCAGCTGGGTAAAGTCATGAATAACGATCCGCTTCTATGGATCCGAACTGATTTCCTGAAGAAGGCCAATCTTGAGGAGCCGAAGACATTAGATGACCTGGAGAAGGTCATGGAAGCAATGAAAGGTACGGAGCTGGGTAACCCTCCGCTTGCTGTATCCATTAAAGATGGGGGCAAGCCATATACATCATGGCGCGGGGATACTAGCTGGGTATTCGGTGCATACGGTGTTATTCCGCACTACTGGAACAAATGGAACGGGAGCGACAAGCTGGAGTATGGATCCATTCAACCGGAGGTCAAACAAGCGCTTGCCCGATTGGCTGAGTGGTACAAAAAGGGTTATCTCTCTCCGGACGTAGCCATGATCGATGTAAGCAAAAGTGACGAATCCTTCAAGAATGGCAAATCCGGAATCATGACCGGACCGATCTTCCAAGGAAACTCTGTACGTAATTTCCTGTGGAAGAACGAACCCGATGCAACAGTGAAGCCTATTCCGGTGCCTACAGGTCCGGATGGCAAGTCGGGTAGACGTTACAGCCCGGTTCAGATTGGTGCCTTCCTGATCAACAAAGACTTCAAGAACCCGGAAGCATTTTTTCTCTATGTCAACAAAATGTTCGAATTCTCCAATCCGAAGGCAGGCGGAGAGTTTGATAATGGATATTTCGAAGGTTACGATTACGTTATGAAGGATGGCAAACCTTCCTCCGTGGAAGCTGACTTCCCGGATAAAACGAAAGTAGAGCCCTTCAAATATATGCTTGGTGGCCAGTGGTTCTTTGACCCTATGCAGGAGCTAAATGCTTACCAGAAGTTCTACAATGGGGAAAAACCTTCTACTCCTTTTGAAACAAAACTTTATAATTCAATTTCCGATAAAGAAAAAGCAGATCCTAAATCAGTATTAGAATGGCAAGCTGCCCAAATCACCTTGGACATGAAAGACACATCCATTGAGGATCTTTTCACTGGTGCGATGACAGAGACGATGAAGTCCAAGTGGGAAGGGCTGATTAAGCTCGAAACTGAAACGTTCGCAAAGATCATCTACGGCAAGGCTCCAGTTGATGAATTCGACACTTTTGTAACGCAGTGGAAGGAACTAGGCGGAGATAAGATTACCGAGGAAGTAAACGCTTGGTATCAATCCATTCAAGGAGAATAATAACGTTTATGGTGAAGTGGTCCCGGAGCTCAGTGAGCGACGGGACCACTTTCCTAAATTGGACACGGCGATATATCCCATTGGTTTGCCGAATATACGAAGATTGTCAATTGGCCTATGAACGATATAACGTTTCGATCTGGTTATCCAGCTTGTTGATGAGACAAAACATTCAGTTTAAAGGGAGTTATCATGCGATATGCTATCCATACTGGGCTTTCTCGCCGCTGCATTTACAACCATTTCCTTCCTGCCCCAGGCGATTAAGGTTATTCAGACTAAAAATACGGCGGGAATTTCCTTCGGCATGTATCTGATTCTAACAACAGGCCAGATTCTGTGGGTCATTTACGGATTAATAACCGAACAGACGGCTATCTGGCTAGCTAATCTAATTACATGCACTTTAGCGATTATAATTCTTAAGTATACCTATAAGGATCTTAAACGTTCAAGAAAACCAGAGAGTAAATAAATGACTTGAATTGAATGCTAGCAATAAGGCCTTTGGTCAATCCGCTACCTACCGTGCGCTGCGGGTATATAGGTGGGATCTACCTAGAGCTTATCACGCTTTTGATAAACATAGAAAAGGCCGTGCATGTCCAATTGCGTTATTGGATGGTACGGCCTTCTGTCTTTTGACACCCCTCTTGCCACGTTTAACGGTTCTTGAGATAAGTCGAAGGCGGCATGCCGGTTATCTTTTTGAAGAGTCTGCTGAAGTAATAAATGTCTTTGAAGCCAACTGCTTCCGCTGCTTCTGATACATTGCAGTAGCCCCCGAGCAGAAGATCGCCGGCTTTATTAATTTTTAGCTGGTTCTGATATTCGATGGCTGTCATGCCGGCTGTTTGTTTGAAGACAGTGCGAAAGTAAGACGGACTTAGTCCTACACGAGCAGCAAGCTCGTCGACAGAGTACGTTTTGTGTACGTGGGCTTGCAAATCATCCATTAATTTTTCAATCGTATGGGCTTGTGGTGTAAGAATCAAAGGCTGACTAAATTGTCGGACAATGAGATAAAGCATCTCCATGAGCAAACCTCTGCAAAGAAGTAAGTAACCTGGTTTTTTACTAGTCCATGACCGATACAGCTTGCCAAACAGCTCATGCATTTCATATCCATATGAAGAGGCCATACAGCGCGGGAGACTTTCAATGGCTTTTTCCGCCGTTCCCTGCAAGTCGGCCAGTTCAAAAGCAACGGTTAGAAAGGACCACGGGTCATGAGGGTCGCTGGCGGCTCCATGCTGGTAGAGCTTGGGGAATAGCAGAACATCGCCCTTGCCTACGTTTACTTGCTCGTTGTTGTAATGATATTCAGCCTGACCGGACTTGCAATACGCAATAACATAATGGGGGTTGCAGAAGTTGCTTCGCAGCCTCCACTGGGGATCAGGATGGCGATCGAGAACATACATGATATCCGTTACTACGAAATCATGGCCGGCTAACGTTGTTGCATGGTTCATGGAAGCGGTGCCTCCTCATGTCGTTTTTATATATTATAGAGCAGGAGACGAGGTTTGTGTTATATATTCATGTGAAAATTAAAGGCAGATTGTACAAATAAAACGGCGAACTCGGCATGGTTCGACGAATGTAATCGGATTATGATGGAATCATTAGAAGTCGTTGTGGAGGGTGAATAATATGAATACCTTGTCGGTAGCGGTAAAACTTTACGACAATTATGAACGGTTAGAAGAAATTAAGCATTATTATGGGCTTCTAGCCATTTATGGTCTGCTTCGAACAGCAGAAGCGGGAGGAGATAATCTACTGATGGAACGCTGTCTTGCTATTTTAAAGCGCTTTCCAGATGAAGTGGACCATCCGCCGTACAACTTTCCGAATTATCGGATTGGTGGAATTGCGAGAGCGTATGCGTTCATGAAAGGTCACGTGCCTGAATCAGCGAATCAGATAAGGGAATATGCGGAGGAACTTATGCAAGCTCCGAGAGATGATAAAGGCATTCTGAAGATGCCCGGCGCTCCAGAGGCAAATCTAATCTGGATCGACGTGGCGATGGCAGCTACTCCCTATCTGCTGTTCTCTGGTATTGGTCTCCGAGAGGAGCGTTATATAGAAGAGGCGGCTAACCAAACGTTTCTTATGATCGAGGAGTTTAGAAATCCCGAGAACGGACTGCTTCATCAATGTAAAAATTTTGTTGGTCCCGGAAGATTCTCCGAGGATCACTGGAGCCGAGGGAACGGCTGGGGGTACATCGCTTTGACCGAGCTGGTACAATATTTGCCCCGTCAATCACCGTACCGGGAACGTGCGGAGCGGGAGTTCAGGGCACTGTCCGAGGCGATGCTGCCTCACCAATCCAAACGTGGTTTCTGGAGACAAGAAATTCCGTTTGAATATTCGTACGAGGAGTCTTCCGGCACAGGGCTGATTCTGTACGGATACGGAGTGGGGTTGCGGCTGGGGCTTCTAGATAAGGAACGCTTCGGAGCTGCATTTGAGCGCGGAATAAATGGGCTATATAGACACGGCGTGACGCCCGAGTTCGACACCGAGCTTAGCTGCCCCGGTAATTTGTGTCCCGGCGAAGGAGAAGAGAAGGGAACCGTGAAGGCTTACGTTACTCTTCCTCTTCCTTATCGCAACGAGCATCATAGCTTCGGCTCGTTCTTACTCGCGTTTTCGGAGGCTTATAGGCATGGATATCACGAGTTAATCACGGAATAGTGAGGACGATAGGGTATACGATTGAGATAAGGAGTGGTCAGTCATGTTGATGTTGACGTCAGAAGAATTGAAAGCAGTAAGAGCCGCCATTCAAGAAGGAGGCAAGCTGGAGCGGCTGTGGCACAATTTGCTGGAGCGGACGGAGCGCCAAATTTGCACACCGGGGCTTGTGCAAGACGGAGATACGGTGGAATGGTGGCATTTGGCATGGGAACGGATTAGCGACGCGGCATTCGTATATGCGGTCGATCGCCATGCCGAAGCGGGACAGTGGCTCCGCGAAGTCGTGCTGGAGCTGCTGGATAAGCCGGGGACGGAATGGCACGGTCCATGGTTCCGGGGCAGGGGCAATCCGCAGCACGGCGTGCTTGAGACGTCCCATGTGGGGCTCGCGATGTGTGCAGCTTATGATTTGGCCGGCGATTTATTTACCAATGAGGAACGTGCAAAGCTCCTCGAAGCGATCCGAGAGCATTGCCAAGAGCCTTGCAAGCGTTCTCTTATTCGGATGAAGGATGATACGGGGAACATCAGCAACTGGTTTATGGTGCTCTTGAACGGCTACGGCACGGCATCGATCATTCTGGAGGATCGCTCTGCGGTCGAAGAAGCACTTGATTTCTACCAGACGGCAACCCGTATGTACAATGGGGACAGCTATGGGGAATCGCTTCAATATTGGAATTATGCGACGCTTCATCTCAGTCATCTGAACGAGATGCTGATTCGGTACGATTCGAAGCTGGCAGAGCGCGCGGATTTCTTATGTTATGTCCGCTGTATTCCTTGGGCTGTACAATCCTTGCTCTACATGAAGCCGCTTGGAAAAGAAGATGATCCTGTGTATCCCCGCTCTGCGAACTTCGGAGACTCGGCGGCTATCTACCGGCCGAGCGCGGACATTCTCCTGCATATCGCCTGCAGGGCAAAGAACGCGGCACCCATGGAGGCAGGTCTCTCCAGATGGCTCTTCGAGCAGACTTATGACCGTCTTGAGCTGGAACGTAATGAGCTGGGCACCTTTGCTTTCATCAGTTCCTATCAGTTCATGACGATGGTTCATTACCTCGACGCCGCAGAACCGTTATCTCCGGAGAAGGCTGGGCTTCCGCTGGCTGCCTCGTTCGAGACGGGCAACGTAATTGTCCGAGACGGAAGAACCGCGGAAAGCTCCGTAATTGCCATTCAGGCAGGATATGAACCGCTGCAGGTGACCAGCCATAACCATTATGATCAAGGCTCATTCATTCTGGCGCACAGGAACGAAAGGTTCTTCATTGATCCTGGACATGCATGTTATCGACTAGATGCGCAGGCGAAATCCATCGCGACCGAATCCCATAATACGTGGACCTTCGAGATCGAGGGAAGAAGTGAGCCTATCGCGCAGCGATCCATCGAAGGAGCGAACTTCCGGAATCCCAGCGAACCCCTTGCGCACAGGAAGCTGATTGGAACGATGGACGGTATAACCGTTGTTCGATCCGAGATTGCCGGTGTGTACGGTGATCCGATTCGCAGAGCCGAACGAACCTGGATTACGGCATTTCCGCATCTGTTATTCATCGTGGATCGGATCGTGGCCGATGTCCCGGTAAAGACAAGAGCTCATTTCATGACCAATAACCGTGACAACAAGCTCCAGACCAATCTATATTCCGATACGAAGATTGTGCTCCGGCGCGGCGGCGCGGCGGTCAAGTTTTTCCTCATGGACAGCATCTCGGACGGGGAGGCGTCTGCTTGCAGGCGACATATGTCTTGGGGCCACATGCACCAGTACTATCATCCCCAGCCCAATCAGGAAGGACAAGGAAAGGAAGGAAGTGCGGTCCGATTCACCTATGAGAACCAATGCTTCGCAAAGGAGCATGTTATGGTCTACGCGTTCGCTATGGATGGTCTGGAGTCCATTCGAGGCTGGCATATGTACAAGAACGAGGCCGCTCAATACTTTGCCGAACCTCCGGCGCACGAGGGAGGAATTGCGGTCGGGTTCGAGCAACAAGGCCAGATACTGGTAACGGATTATCGTACCAACCGAGCGTACAGGATTAGCGATAAAGATATACAACTTGTATAAGGAGGCTGATAGAAATGGATTTGGAACAATTCGCAGCATCACGGGAGCAGCACGAGATCGTGCAGCTTCCGATTCCGGATAAGGAGCTGTGCGACCGATTCGAGCAGGTATTCACGGCTGCGGTTAATGACGTGCTGAGAGAGCTCGGACTTGTCTATCAGACGTTGCCGAACAGCATATTGCCTTTGAAGGATGAGATGAAAGTGGCAGGAATCGCGTTTACCGTCAAAGGCTCCAAGAATCTGACGTTGACGAGTGAGATGGAGCAACGGGCACAAATGCTGGAGGCGCTTCATGAGGATTCGGTATGCGTCTGGGACACAAGCGGTGATGACGAATCGGCGCAATGGGGCGAAATTATGACGATGGCATCCAAGCGCCGTGGCTGTCGGGGGGCTATTGTAGATGGAGGCGTTCGGGATACGGACAAAGTGCTGGAGCAGGACTTTCCCGTCTTCTGCAAATACAAAACGTCGAACGGCATGCTGGGCCGCTTCCGCATGATCGGTTGGCAAATGCCGGTCAAGCTCGGTGACGTCATGATATTCCCGGGGGATGTCATCCTGGGTGATATCGACGGCGTCATCGTCATTCCGCGCAAGCTGGCATACGATGTGTTGCTCAAGGCGGAATACATCAAGGAGAACGAGAAAGACATTAAGCAGATGATTGTGGACGGACTGACTCCGACCGAAGTCGTAAAGCGCGGCGGTTATTTCTAATTATGAACTTGAAGGGAGTGTACCCGGAATGAAAGCGGCAGTACTGAACGAATGGGAACAGATCCTCTATAAGGAAGTGCCGGAGCCCAAACTCCAGGAAGAAGAAGTTTTAATACGGGTTAAATATGCGGGCGTATGCGGATCAGACGTGACAATCTACAAAGGTAAGCATCCGACCGCCCGCACACCGGTTATACCGGGACATGAATTTGTCGGAGTCATTGAGGAGGTTCGTTCCATTAAACGGAACGATCTTCAGCCCGGCGACAGAGTCGTCGTGGAGCCTCTCATCAGCTGCGGCGAATGCGCGGCATGCAGCTCGGGCAACTGGCATGTATGCCGTACGCTCAAGCTGCTGGGCATTCATACCGACGGCGGTTTCGCACAATACGTGAAGGCTCCTGCCGCCAAGGTAATCAAGCTGAAGGATTCCATCAGCGACCGGATTGCCGCATTAACCGAACCTTTCGCCGTTGGTTTCCATGTGAATCAGCGGGCAGGAATCAAAGCTGGCGACAAAGCGCTTATCATCGGAGGAGGTCCGATCGGACTCGTCATCGGCATCGCGGCCAAACGGTGCGGGGCGGAGAAGGTAGTATTTACCGAGCTGAATGATGCTCGAATCGAGATCATTAAGTCCTTTGGATTTGATGCAATTAATCCGAAACGGCAGGATGTTACGGATCT
This sequence comes from Paenibacillus shunpengii, assembly GCF_042684905.1. Taxonomy (NCBI): domain Bacteria; kingdom Bacillati; phylum Bacillota; class Bacilli; order Caryophanales; family Paenibacillaceae; genus Paenibacillus; species Paenibacillus shunpengii. The sequence goes on from NZ_JBHUMJ010000003.1 coordinate 283,483, forward strand.
GTCCGCCGAGCTGACAAATGGGGCCGGATATGACGTCGTGTTCGAAGTGTCGGGCTCGCAGGGCGGATTATCCAGCGCGATCGAGCTATGTGCCATCCGTGGGACAGTCGTGCTCGTCGGATTCCCGCACAAGCAACCGGAGATCGATGTTCTAAAGGTGATATTCAAGGAAATAAACGTGGTAGGCAGCCGTGTGTACACATTCCAGGACTTTACACGGACGGTTCGGATGCTCGAAGAAATAGTTGAATCCGGGCAATTCGACTTAGATCGGATCATTAGCGACACGATGCCGATGGAGCAGGCGGAGGAAGCCATTCGGCGTATGATCGCGGGGGACAACTTAGGGAAAATATTGCTCGACTGCAACGTATCGGGAAGAGAAAGGGGATTATAATCATGAAATCGCTTCGGAACAAAGTGGCTGTTATTACCGGCGCTACAGGAGGCATGGGCCGTGCGTTGGCGGAGTCGCTCGCCAACCAAGGCGTCAAGCTTGTTCTGACCTCAACCAACGAGGAGAAGCTTGCCGAACTGAGGATGCAATTGGAAGGCAAAGGCGCGTCGGTTATCGCTGTTCGGGCGGATGTGACGAAGGAGGAGCAGGTAAGGTCGTTGTTCGAGCAGGTAGCGCAGGCGTATGGGCATGCCGATATGCTTGTTAATCTGGTAGGTCTGTCGATTCCGGACAAAATCGAAGCTATGGAGGAAGAGCGATACGACCTGACGATGGATGTGAACGTGAAGGGTACTTTCCTGTGCTGCAAGCATTTTATTCCCGTGGTGAGTCCGGAGAGTGGTGCATCCATTATTAATATAGGCTCCATGGCGGCAAAGCGAGCCAATCCGAACGCGCCGCTCTATTGTACCGCTAAAGCGGCTGTCAATATGTTCTCCCAAGGCCTTGCGATGCAGGTCAAAGAGCAGAATATTCGAGTCACCACGCTTAACCCAGGAGGGGCGGATACCGGCTTCTGGGGCAACAGGCAGGTACCTCGAGAGAAGTTTTTACTCGCGTCCGATGTGGCGGATGTCATTCTATTTGTACTGGCATCGGATACTCGCATCGCGTTTCATGAGATTTCTTTTGAGTCCTTTAATGCCTTATAGTGGTCTATGTAAGCGGTTCAATGTATACTGAACCAACCCGAACTAAATTGCGTATTACGTCATGCGTTAGAAATAGCCGAGCAGAGCTGCTCGGCTTTCTATTCACAGCTTCTTCTTGCGTGCGGTAAGGGGTCGTCAATGAATTGGGAGGAATGTTACTATGTTGGCACAAGAAATAAAGAACCGACTTCGTCAAATTGTTGGTGCGCAGCAATTTCGAGACGATAATGAAGCATTGGTCGCCCATTCTTATGACGGGACCCCGATGCTGCAAAGTTTGCCGGAGGGCGTTATCTATCCGGAAACGACGAAACAGGTGTCCGAGATTATGAGCGTACTGGCTGCTCATCGAATACCGCTTGTTTCGCGAGGCTCCGGTTCTAATCTCTGCGGGGGAACCGTTCCAGTCGAGGGTGGGGTCGTCATGGTTATGCATCGTATGAATCGTATTGTCGATGTGGATTTGGAAAATCTGACGGCAACGGTACAACCAGGCTTAATTACGGCTGAGTTCATTGCACACATTGAGTCACTGGGCCTGTTCTACCCTCCAGACCCGAGCAGTATGCGAATCTCCACGATTGGCGGCAATATTGCCGAGTGCTCAGGGGGCTTGCGAGGCCTGAAATACGGAACGACGAAGGATTATGTCCTCGGTCTAGAGGCCGTTCTTGCGAACGGAGAAATCATCCGTACAGGTGGTAAGCTGATGAAGGATGTTGCAGGTTATGATTTGACGAAACTGCTCATCGGCTCAGAAGGGACTTTGGCTATTATTACGGAAGCAACATTAAAGCTAGTTCCTCCGCCAAAATCGAAGAAAACGATGATTGCGATGTACAAAGATCTATATGGAGCAGCTAGAACGGTATCTCGAATTATCGAATCGCAAATTATACCTGCTACGTTAGAGATCATGGATAATCCTACAATCCGGGTTGTGGACGATTTCGCCAAGTTAGGACTGCCGAGGGATATGGAGGCGATCCTGCTTATTGAACAAGATGGTGAACCAGAAGCGGTCGAACGTGACATTGATCATATTCGCCATATTTGCTTATCGGAGCTTGCCGACCGCGTTACAGTGGCTGAGAGCCGAGAGCATGCGGAGAAGCTAATGACCGCTCGGCGCAGCGCTTTTACGGCCTTAGCCCGCCTGCGACCCACGACAATCCTGGAAGATGCTACGGTTCCAAGGTCAAAAATCGCGGATATGGTGCTCAAAATTAATCAAATTGCCCGGAAATACGATGTCTCCATTGCTACATTCGGCCATGCCGGCGATGGGAATCTTCACCCAACGGCAACAACGGATGCCCGTGATAGCGCTGAAGTGCATCGTGTTGAGAAAGCTTTTGAGGAAATTTTCGAAGCAGCGATCGAGCTGGGAGGAACGATTACCGGCGAGCATGGTGTAGGACTCGTCAAAGCACCGTTCCTGGAATGGAAATTAGGGAAGGCGGGCATCGAGGTTATGCGTGGGATCAAACAAGCTTTTGACCCTGATCATATACTCAATCCAGGCAAGATCTTTGCCAAGGAGACGAGAAAAAGAGTGGTGATTCAACGTGAATAATATAAATAACGTAAGCTCAATCCCCCGTAAACCGGATGTACAGCTTACGAGTCCGCTCGCTCAAAGACTCCACCTGAAGCTTGATTACGATCAATTAACGAATTGCATGCGCTGTGGATTTTGTCTGCCGGCTTGTCCAACGTTCCGGGAGACAGGGCTTGAACAGGAATCACCGAGAGGCCGCATCGCCCTAATGAAAGCCGTTGCAGATGGACTTATGAGTCCAGATCAGGCCTTCCAGGACCAGATGAATCATTGTCTCGGCTGCAGGGCTTGTGAACCAGCCTGTCCCGCAGATGTTAAATACGGACAATTAATCGAACAGGCGCGAGATGCTATAGAAGATGAAGTTAAGCATCGTATCCCCGTGAGAGGCTTGCGAAGAACAGTATTTGAAGGGCTTTTTCCACATCGAAAAAGGCTCAAGGTCTTAGGCGGAGCGCTTGGCTTCTATCAGAAATCAGGTCTTCAGAAAATGGCAAGGCATAGCGGAGTGATGCGGATGTTTCCTAAGCACCTTGCCGAGATGGAGAAGGTCTTACCTGAGGCATCTGCTAATGGGGTGGTGGAGCAAATTGGTACGATCTTCCCTGCCAAGGGCGAGACCGTCGCACGTGTCGCCTTGTTCCGCGGATGTATCATGGACGTCCTATTCGCCCAGACGAACGTGAATACGGTAAAACTGTTGTCGGAAGCTGGCTTCGAGGTGGTTATTCCGAATGAGCAGGTTTGTTGCGGTGCGCTTCATGCGCACAGTGGTGAGATGGAGCTGGCTAGAAGTTTGGCTCGCACGAATTTGAGTGTATTTAAAGAAGCCGGAATCGATTATATCGTTTCTAATGCAGGCGGTTGTGGCGCCTTACTTGTTGAATATGACCACTTGCTTCACGAAGATAGCGAACACGCTGAGATGGCCAAATGGTTTGCTTCCCGCGTGATTGATGTCAGTCAGCTGCTCCATGAACACGGCAGAATTCCTGTATTCGCGGAAACGGAAGAACGTACGTCTGGGACGGTGACGATAACCTACCAGGACTCCTGCCACTTACGCAATGTGATGAAGAGTTCAAACGCGCCGAGACAGCTAATGAAGCAGGTCGCAAACGTCAATTTTGTTGAGATGAAAGAAGCGGATCGTTGCTGCGGGTCAGCGGGCATCTACAACGTAACGCAGCCGGAGATGGCGGGAGAAATCTTGTCACATAAGATGGAGCATGCCAATCGTACGGAGGCCCGTTATCTACTCACAAGCAATCCTGGTTGCTTGCTGCAAATGAAGCTAGGGGTCGAGAAGCATGGGGCGGCTGGGGAGATGGAAGTCAAGCATATCGTAGATTTCTTATATGAACGAATCTGTCATCACGATTAAGGCTTGCGACCAACAATAATAGCGTTTAGAAAAAGCCGAGTGCAGCAGATGCTCGGCTTTTCCCATGCTATGCTTGTGTGCGGTAAAGGGCAGGGTTAGTAAATTAATACCTGGTTCTACCCGTCTCTGACCCCTATTCTGTACTGATAGGGAGTTGTCCCGGCAAACTCGCGGAATCGCTTGCAGAAGTAGGATACGTTGGTGAGGCCTACTTGATGGCATATATCGTAAACCGGGAGATCGCTGTTGCGCAGCAGCCAGCAAGCTTGACGCATGCGTCTGGCATTCAAATAATCGGTAATCGTGGTTCCGGCAGCAGATTGAAACAACCGTGACACGTAATGACGGCTTAAATGCAGTTCTTCACCGAGCTCTTCAAGTCGAAACTCCTTTGCGTAGTTCTCTTCAATCCAGGTCATAATTCTTTCGATGTATGAGATATGGCTAGATTCATGGACTGTCGGTTGATGCTGCTTTTGATTGGGCCATATCGTTTTCGCGTATTGTAAGAAGGACAATACAAACATAACAAAAGGCTCATTACTTCTTTTTGAATCACCAGAAGATAAGTGTGTGTGATAGTGCTCGAACAAATGCTCGAGATAACGCTCTGTACCTAATGGAATGACTTGGGTCGGAAGCTTTGATTTCCATAGTTTGTGAAAAAAAACTCTCAGATCGTGGAAGTGGTGCAAATACGAAAGCATTACAGACGGTTCGAATGAAAGGATGGATCGGGAATACAAGGTTGAACGAGTGGCCTCGATTCGCACGCCATGGAGCTGGTAAGGTTGGAAATAGATCAACGTGTTGGGCGCAATATCGTATATTTTTTGTCCAATTACGGCTTGGCCAATGCCTTCATGAACATATAGAAACTCCATTCCCTCATGAATATGGTATATATTCCAATCCTTCTGATAAGTTTGACTTCGATATAAAAAGTCGAAGGACTTATCCAATGAATTATAGTTGAATCCTAATTCAAGGTGGCTTTTCATCTTGATCTCCTCGACTTGATTTCTATTTATAGCTTGATTGTAACCGTTTTAATTGTTTGTGACAATGTAGCGTTATTTTGTTGCATCTTAAGAACAAGCGGGAGGATAGATTTGAACTATAATGAGGAATAAATAAACATCAAATGGAGGTTATTATGAAACAAGTTCGAGACGAAGGCATTGTAGATAAGAGCAAGTACACGAATCGACCTGCATTATCAAAAGCGCAGTGTGAAGAAGCCATTGCCTATATTTTAACTAAGGTGGATCAGAATCTAGGGACTTTCGCTACCCAATATCCGGCGCCTGCAAGCGTTAATCTGGTTTATCCCGCGCTCGATAACATTGAGTGGACGTCTTCATTCTGGACAGGAATGATCTGGCTGGCGTATGAGGTAACGGGAGACTCTAAATACCGTAACATTGCAGAGGTTCAACTTGAAAGCTATAAGCATCGTATCGAAGAGAGAATCAATACTGGAACCCATGACCTCGGATTTCTATACACGTTGTCAAGCGTAGCGGCTTATAAGTTGACAGGCAGTGAAAAGGCGAAAGAGATCAGCTTGAACGCAGCCGATCAGCTTATGGAGCGCTACTTCGAGAAGGCGGGCATTATTCAGGCATGGGGGGGGGCCGACGATCCGGAGAATGGCGGACGTATGATTATCGATTGCTGCATGAACCTGCCGTTATTATATTGGGCTGCCGAGACGACGGGTGATTCCAAGTATTACGATGCCGCTTACCAACATGTGAAACAGGCTGCGAAATACATCGTGCGGGAAGATGCATCGACTTATCATACTTACTTCATGGATATATATACCGGTGAGCCCAAATATGGACGAACGGTTCAAGGTTATTCCGACAACTCTTGTTGGTCGAGAGGGCAAGCTTGGGGCATTTACGGTTTTCCGCTTAGCTACAAATATACGGGGGATGTCCAACTGCTCGATCTGGCCAAGAAAATTGCCCATTACTTCATCAATCGGTTACCGGAAGACCAGGTTTCTTATTGGGATCTCGTCTTTACAGAAGGAGAAGAGGAGAGGGACAGCTCGGCGACAGCCATCGCGGCATGCGGTCTTCTGGAATTGTCCAAATATCTCCCTGTTACGGACGAGCGTAAAGAAGAGTATGAACATGCAGCTATGCTGATGGTTCAGTCCTTGATGAATCATTACACGAGCAAAGAAAAGCCGGAGTCCAACGGCGTACTCCTTCATGCCGTTTATGCGAAGCCGCATGGCAAAGGCATTGACGAATGCAACATATGGGGCGATTACTTTTACTTCGAGGCACTGGTTCGACTCGTGAAAGATTGGAAACCGTACTGGTAATATAGATGGGGGATAAAAAATGAGCCGACAAAAAACAGCCATTTCATCAAATCCGCTGAAGTCGAAAGCGGATATGGTTAAAGCAGTTAATCAGCTATGCGATCCGCTTATCCCTTATTTCAGCGATAGCGGGGCATTATTGGATATTGGGGACACCTATTCTCAAACCTCTCGAAGAGTTGCTCAAATGGAGGGCTGTCTTAGGCCGCTATGGGGACTTGCTCCTTTATATGCGGGGGGAGGAAGTTGGGATGGATGGGAGATTTATATTAGAGGCTTGATAAATGGTTCCGATCCGGGACATGCGGATTATTGGGGCGATATCAGCAGCTATGATCAAAAACAAGTCGAGATTGCCTCAATCGCACTACTGCTTATTTTAGCACCAGAACAATCATGGAACCGATTGGATGAAGTAGAGCGTATCAGGCTCGCGGATTGGCTGAACCAGACGAATGCCCGTGAAACCGTAGATACCAATTGGCGATTCTTCCGAGTGCTCGTCAATCTGGCACTATATAAAAGGGGATTAAAGGGCGATGCGAAAAAAATGGAGGAGGATCTAAACCGATTAGATCAATTCTATATCTCTGGAGGCTGGTATACGGACGGGGATACGGATCAGATTGACTACTACGTACCGTTTGCCTTTCATTACTATAGCTTGATTTACGCCAAGCAAATGGAGAATGAGGATCCCATTCGAAGCAAGCTATATAAGGAAAGAGCCTCCCTCTTCGCGCGTGATTTTATTTACTGGTTCGGAGAGACTGGAGAGGCCGTTGCTTTTGGACGAAGCATGACTTACCGATTCGCCCAAAGCTGCTTCTGGGGGGCGCTTGCATACGCAGGGGTCGAGGCTTTTCCTTGGGGTGTCGTGAAGGGACTTTTGTTAAGAAATTTACGATGGTGGTTCAACCAGCCTATCTTTTCACTTGAAGGCATCCTGACGATAGGCTACAGCTATTCTAATCTTAATATGAGCGAGGGATACAACGCACCAGGCTCGCCATATTGGGCGATGAAGTCATTCCTGCCGCTTGCTCTAGCGGACGATCATCCCTTCTGGCAGTCGGAGGAGCTGCCGTTGCCGCACCTTGAACAGAAGTCCGTGCAGCGGGAAGCTCGAATGATCTTGACAAGGGAAAATACGGGGAAACATGTCATTATGTTTCCAGCGGGCCAATATGCGGGCTTCGAGCCTGCGAACAACGTTGCCAAATATGCCAAGTTCGCTTATTCCAATATATACGGATTTAGTGTTTCGAAGGGGAATTACGGGCTAGTCCAAGGGGCATACGATAACTCTCTTGCATTAGCGGAGAAGGATGGACTGTACCGTACGCGCGGGAAATGCGATAAGTTCGAAATCAGCGACTCGTGCGTATACGCCAAGTGGAAGCCCTGGAGAGACGTTGAAGTAGAAACGTGGGTCATCCCAGGCGCTCCTTGGCATGCAAGAGTCCATAAGATCCGAACGGCAAGAGAATTGGATGTGGCAGAGGGAGGTTTTGCATTCCCTAAGGATCAAAACGGACAGGGTCATGCGGACTGGAATACGATTGAAACCGACCACGAAATCGCCGTGTTGCTTCCATGGGGAGGTACGGGAATTAAACGGCTGCTCGGAACAGCAAGGCCGCAAATTATTCACACCGAACCAAACACGAATGTCTGCCACCCGAGTACGTTCTTGCCGACCTTGACGGAAGAATTGTCGCCAGGCGTTCATTGGATGGCAAGCGCTGTGTTCGTCACGCCTTCTCCTCATAGCGAACAGGAATATAATCTGGCTCCCGTTCTTGAAGTGAAAGGCTCACAACTTTTATTAAAGGATGGTTTCAGCGGCAGCCTTCTACTGCATTTGGACATGCAAACACTTTAACGGATCGGATTATGAGAACCATTAGCTGGACTCTATGTTCAAAAATACTACTGAATTGTAATTAACGCTTTAACGCACAACAGCTATTGCTGGTAATATACCGGCAATAGCTGTTTGCATAATAGTTGCTTTTTCTATAAGAGGTAGGGAGCTCACACGTTAAACCCCTTGCGCAAGCATCGCATCGGCCACTTTGACAAAACCGGCAATATTGGCACCGATGACCAGGTTACCTGCAAGACCGTATTCCTCGGAAGCGCGCATGCACTCGTTATAAATATTGCTCATGATCTGTTGCAGCTTCGCATCGACTTCCTCCATCGTCCAGGACAGCCTTGCACTATTCTGTGCCATCTCCAAGGCAGATACGGATACGCCGCCTGCATTCGCCGCTTTAGCGGGAGCGAATAAGACGTTGTTCTCGAGGAAGACATCCACAGCTTCGAGTGTAGAAGGCATGTTGGCACCTTCGCCGACGGCTTTCACGCCATTGCGGACAAGTAATTCAGCGGAAGCTTTGTCTATTTCGTTCTGAGTCGCGCATGGCAAGGCGATATCACAAGGAATGGTCCAAATGCCGGAGCAGCCTGCAACATAGACGGCATCCGGATGCTCAAGTACGTAATCCTCACATCTGCGATTCTCTACTTCCTTCAACCGCTTGATCGTATCCAGGTTAATACCTGCTTCATGATAAATATAGCCGCTGGAGTCACTGCATGCGACAACCTTGGCACCTAACTGCATCGCTTTTTCCATGGCATAGATGGAGACGTTTCCTGAGCCTGATACCACGACGCGGCTTCCGTTGAAGCTGAGGTCTGCATTCTGCAGCATCTGCTCCACAAAGTATACGGCTCCGTAGCCGGTGGCTTCTTTACGGCCCAGGCTTCCGCCGTATCCGATTCCTTTGCCGGTTAGAACGCCTGCTTCGTACGCACCGACCAGCCGTTTGTAGTGACCGAACATGTAGCCGATTTCTCTGGCACCGACACCAATGTCGCCGGCAGGAACATCTGTATCCGGTCCAATATGTTTTGACAGCTCGGTCATGAAGCTTTGGCAGAAGCGCATAATTTCGAGGTCGGTTTTTCCTTTCGGATCAAAGTCAGAGCCGCCTTTACCGCCGCCAATCGGTTGACCGGTTAACGAATTTTTGAAGATTTGTTCAAACCCTAAAAATTTGATAATGCTTGCGTTCACCGTGGGATGGAACCGAAGCCCGCCCTTGTAAGGACCGATCGCATTGCTGAATTGGACACGGTATCCTCGGTTCACGTGTACCTTACCATGATCATCTACCCATGGTACACGGAAAGATACGAGCCTGTCCGGTTCGACCAACCGATCCAAGATAGCGTGCTTTACGTACTGCGGATTACGCGCAAGAACAGGGATCAAGGAGATCAGGACTTCTTTGACCGCTTGATGGAATTCCGTTTCACCCGGGTTTCGCTTCTGAATCGTTTCGAATACCTCATTAACGTATTGCTGTGCTGCCTCTGTCTGCCCAGTCGGTGCTTGCTCTACTTCCTTTACTAAACTCATTGTTCCACTCCTTTTGATGTTTGAGAATACATTTGTCGTTTACCTATTTCTCTTTATCTGATTGTAGTTTAATATTAAATTCAACTAATTCATCGATTCAATATATAGATAAGATAAAGTTGATGCGTTTTGCGCATAAGGGAGGAGGAGAATGATGGAGATTAGGCAGATGCGTTACTTTATTGAGGTTGCGAGGCGTGAGCATGTGACCGACGCGGCTAATGCCCTGCACGTTGCCCAATCTTCGGTCAGCAGACAGATCGTTCAGCTGGAAAGCGAGCTTGGAGTGGATCTCTTTATTCGCAAAGGACGGCGAGTGAAGCTAACACCGATCGGGAAAATTTTGCTGGCACGTGTAGAGCAAGTGATGAATATGATCGGTGAGGCGGAACGAGAAGTGAAGGAATATTTGGATCCGGAGAAGGGCGTTGTCCGCATTGCATTCCCGATTAGTTTGGCTGCTCATGTACTGCCCACTGTCATCTATGCCTTCCGTCAGCGGTATCCGGAAGCGAGATTTCAGATGAGACAAGCCCTTTATCGGGATTTGATAGACGGTGTCATTAATGGCGAATTTAATTTGGCTATGATTGCCCCGCTGCCGAGTGAGGATACGCAGATTCGGTCCAAGCTCCTCTTCACGGAGCGCATTGTGGCACTATTGCCGCTTCAGCATCGGCTTGCGGACCGAGCTGCAATTCAATTGTCAGAAATGCAGGATGATGCCTTCGTTACGCTGCCAGAAGGGACCATTTTCAGGGAAATTGTGCTGCAAGCGTGCAGTGAGATCGGGTTTACTCCTCATATTGCCTTCGAAGGGGATGATATCGATGCCCTGAAGGGCTTGGTCTCCGCAGGACTTGGCGTTGCGCTGATGCCCGAAGTTACCTTGGTTGACAGTATTCCGCATTCAACGGTAAAAATTCCTCTCGTTGAGCCTGAGGTAACTCGGACGATCGGTGTCATCATTCCAACGCAGCGTAAATTACTGCCAACAGAGCAGCTGTTTTATCAGTTTCTCTCAGAGTTTTTCGCGTCAGATGGTGAATAGTCGTTAGGAATGTACAGTATTCTTCATTTTTACAACAAACAATCCACTAACAAAATCTCAGAAGATTTTGTTAGTGGATTGTTTAGTTCTTAGACATTTAATCTTTTCTTCCAAGCTAAAGAAAATAAACTTGAAGAAATAGAAACAATAAAAATCGCAATTACGATAATGAACACGATATAGTAAGAGCTTGTTAAGTCATATAGGTAACTAAATAATGTCGTACCAAATGCGACACCTAATGTGGAAGCCGACATAATGGTGGTATAGATGGAAGCATAATCACGTCCGCCGAATACTTCACGTATGACCACAGGAGGAAGTAGAGTTGAGCCTGAGAATCCGACCCCGAACAGCAATGCACCGGCATAGAGTATACCTATTCCGAATGAGTCAGAGATAAGTAGTGCAATTACACCAATCATCCCACTGCCGATCCCCACAAACAAAGCCGCCTTTACGCCGAATCTATCATTTATTGCACCTAGTAGAAATTTACCGCCTGTTTGACCAATGGTTACACAAGTTACACCGACTGCAGCCATTGCAGCAGTGAATCCCACCGATTGTACAAAGTTTGGTACGTGGAAGCTGACTGTCGAAGCCAAACCAAAGAGACCTGTAAAGAGCATAACCAAATAGAATGCGGGAGATCTCATTGCAGCACTTTTGGTCACGCCTGTGGCACTTGTTTTTTGTACAGCAGGCTCATGATCTGTGTTTTTCGCTTCATCGGCACCATAAGGTCTCATATTTAATTCCTCGGGCTTCGAACGAATGACAAAAATAGAGAATGGCAGAATTAAAATGGCTACGATCATACCTAAGACGACATAGGTCATGCGCCAGCCAATGGATTCGATGAAGAGGGCTGTGATTTGTGCAAAAACCGCACCGCCAATTCCCATAAATGCCATAGCGATCCCTAATGTGGTTCCAACTTTAGCTTTGAACCAGTTGTTCATGATTAGGGGGATTGAGCCGTAGATTAAGAACGTACTACCAATACCTAAAGCAATACCAGAAAAATAAAATGGGAACACCGAGTTATAAGTACCCATTAAGCCAAAAGCTACAGCATTAACAAGCCCAGAAAGTGTCAACACATAGCGAATATCAAACTTATTTAATATCTTCCCTGCAAAAGGAAGCAGCACGGTAATCGTTAAATACATTAACGATGTGTATAAACTGATCTCGGAAACACCAACTTCAAAATCTTCTGCTACTACACGGTACAGTAGACCGGCACAGCTGACGATAATTCCTACGCTTGCGGCATAAATTGCAGAACTTGCAATCATGATCCACCAAGCATAATGAAGTTTCCCCTTCTTATTCATATTTCCACCTCATGACAAAGGAGAAGCAAGCACGATTGCTCCTCCTTTAATATTATTGAGAAATTGAAGCGCTTTAATAATTGTGAATTATTGAATAGTAAATCCGCCGTCAATTGGTACAGCAACACCACTCATGAATTTGGCTTCGTCCGATGCTAAGAATACCGCCAGATCAGCCACTTGTTCTACTTGTCCAAAAGTACGGGTTGGTACAAGATCTTTAGGAATCCCGGCCAAGACATCTTTAACTAATGGGGTTTCAATTGTTCCTGGGCAAATTGCGTTAATTTTAACACCGTACCTAGCATATTCAGAAGATAGATGCTTGGTATATCCAATAACTCCATGTTTGCTGGCCGTGTAAGCAGCCCCGCCTTTGCCTGCAACAAGACCGGCTACTGAAGCTATATTAACAATCGAGCCCGAACCACGCTCAATCATGCTCGGCAATACCGCATTTGAGAATTCAAATACACTTGTCAGGTTGACATTTAAAAAGAAATTCCATTGATCCAAAGTGGTATCTAACGATGCAGTATATTTGTCAAATATACCTGCATTATTTACTAAGATATCAACGGGTCCAAAGGTGCTTTCTGTTGTTTTTACGCAGTTAATAATATCCTCTGTCTTCATAACATTCACTGCGACAGCAATAGCATCTCCACCAGATGCTTTAATCTCATCAGCAACGGCCTGAGCACCTTCTAAATTTAAATCCGCGACGACGACTTTTGCACCTTCCTTGGCAAAGCGGATTGCTTCGGCTTGTCCCATACCTGATGCTGCTCCTGTAATCACTGCAACTTTATCCTTCAATCTCATATGAAAAGCCCCCTAAGTTAGTTATGACAAAATTATGAATTTTTTTGGCGAGCAGATCTCATGCACACTAAATAAAATTCATAAATTGTTCACATATTAGTGACATTACTTATTTTAAACGTGTTCATTTATAATATAAAATACATATATTTTATTTCTATATAACTTGCAGTTATAAAAGGTGGATTAAAACTTGGACTTAGTCAAACTGAAATATTTTTATACCACAGCCAAATTAGGGAACATGTCACTAGCCGCTAATGAACTTCTGATTTCACAGCCGGCATTAAGTAAAGCAATCACAAATCTGGAGACTGAGTTAGAAATGGATCTGTTTTTTAGAAATGGCAAACGAATTTCATTAAATGAAAATGGGGAGTTTTTATTACAAAGAGCGGAGCGTATTTTCTCTGAAGTCAGTAATTTAGAACGTTCAATAGAAGAAAGAAGGGGTGAAAGAGGTGGAAGCTTATCTATTGTCACGACCTTGCCATATACTTTCACGAATATTATAGACCTGTTTTTGACTGACTACCCGAATGTAAAATGCCAACAAGTTCCTTTATCTAAAGAAAATTTGCAGCAGTTTATTGAGCATGGGAAATACGATGTATGTATTACGACAGATCGAATTGATCATTCAAATGTGGAATGGGTACCTTTATTTGACGAGGAAGTTTTTTTGACGGTACCTAACTCGTTTGAAGAAACTACAAAAGGGACAATAGATTTGATGGAGTTAGGCGATTTTCCGTTTATCGGGCTTTCGAGTCGATTTAGTTTTCGTCAATTTACCGATCAAGCTTGTAAATCAATAGGATATACGCCGATTTATCAAGTAGAAGTAGAGGAAGCGACAACGATATTACAGCTAGTTAAAAATGGACGAGGGGCAGCATTTACTCCTCAAACCTCAGTTGATTTGTATGAAAATAAGTTGAAGCACTTAACAATTATGAATAGGAAATTTACACGAACGATAGGTTTATTAAGGCATCGATACTCATATCCTACTAAAACATCAACGGCCTTTGTTGCCCATTGTCATCGGTACTTTCACGATATGAAAAATGGATAAATTCAGAACGTCTTTAAAAAGTGAGCAATAAGGCGCCTATTACGGAGATTTCCGTGAGAGGCGCCAATTTCTCTTTTTAACAATCAACGCTCTGCATCCATCTTCACCGAATGCTTGAAGTACCAGTCATTCGCTTCCTGAATCACCTCTGTTCCACCGGCTGTCATAAATTCCTGAACAAATTCGTCAAAGTAATTCAGTGGTTTCTCTCCCGTAATAATCGAGATATAGGCCTTGTTTTTTAATTGAACCAGATCAGGTCCTTTATCGGTCAGGGAAGGTGTTGCAACCTCCAAGGCATTGTAGATGCCATCCTGATCCAGGCCCAAGGTAGACGCCCATTGCTCTCTTCGTGTTGTAGGCATGAGGGGCACGGTCATTCCGATGTTAGCGCCGATACTATTCTGATAGCTGAACATCTTGTCATAAGGAGGGAGCACAATGACATCCTCCTGTGAGGCTCCGGCCCATTGCCAATGCTTCCCCTGAACACCATGAATCATGGAAGTATATTCATCCACATCAGGACTTGCGCTGACATAGTCCAGGATCTTCAGAATTTCCTCCATTTTGCCGGTCTCTTTCGCGGCATCTGCACCAATGGCTGTAAAGCTCATCAGCATATCATAAGCTTGGGAGCCCCGCTGTCCATCGGGTCCGCGGAAGGGGCGGCCAAAAGTAATTCGGGCCTGCGGATTTTTGACGTTTAATTCCTTCGCATTAAATGCGGCCTCTACGGGAGTCTCTTCGCCATAAGCATCCAGTGTCATATAATCGCCGTCTTGAATCCAGTGATAATAATTGCCCATGGAGGTCATGCCGATTCTCCCATCAATGAAGGCATGAGAGAGATGCTTGTAGCCTCCTTTATTCTCACCTGTAATAAACTCAGGATCAATGACACCGTCCTGGTACCATTTGCGAAGATACTGCAGTGCTTCTTTCATTTCCGGTTCCAGAGCACCGATGACGAGCTTCCCATCTTTCTTGCCGAAGTAGAGCTGATCTGCGAAGACGATCTGGCCGAAGGCACCGAACACGACATTCATTCCTTGTCTGGACAAGCCGTAGGTATCCTTCTGACCGTTGCCATCCGGATCTTCGTTCGCAAATGCGTAGATGACTTGTTCGAATTCTTCCAGTGTATCCGGCACAGGCAGACCGAGCTTATCGAGCCAGTCCTGGCGATAGACGACCGGCATACGATAAATATTGGTCGGATTGATACCAGGAATACCGTAATATTTGCCATCAATCATTCCATCGTCCTGATAGTCCGGAGCATAGGCTTCGAGAGCCTTCATAGTGTTCGGCGCATATTCCTTCAGCATGTCCTCGGGAATTTCCGCGAGCAGTCCTTGCTGCTGATACCTCAGCAGGTCCTGCGGCTGTCTCACCCTGAACAGATCCGGAATTTCGCCTTGCGCGAGCTTTTTATCGAGCAGTGCTTCATAACGGTTGTTCTCAATATTCCAGATGTTCAGATCCACATTGAACTGATTCTCCACCTGCTGAACCATCTCAGCATCCTCTGGCACCGGCAGATTGAGATGCATCGTCCATGAAATCTGGAAACGCGGCGAGCTCGCGGAGGTAGAGGTTTGTGGATCTGCTGGGCCGGACGCTGCATCCGGCTTCGTATCACAACCGCTGAGTATGCTCATTAGGGCAATTAGAGTAGTAAGAAACGGAATGAATTTCATCATCATGTAAAAACCTGCCTTAAACAAAGATTGAATCCTAACATACGGCATAGGTAATAAGCGTTTATCAGAGCATGATCATGCGCAAGGTGCGAGACCTCTCACGTGTTTATCTGTGAACATGTAGCTTGCTGCTCAGCTCATCTCTACATATGCTCAGCGATGCTGCGCATGTAATTGCGCGGCGTACAGCCGTACGTTTCCTTGAATTTCTTAATAAAATAGGCGGAAGTTCCATAGCCGACCGTACTTGCAACCTGCTCGATCGTCAGGTGGTTACTTTCGATCAGCGTTTTTGCCTTTTCGAGACGCTGGGTGGTGACATACTCGGTGTAGGTGACCCCGAGCTCTTCCTTAAAGAGCCGGCTCAAATACTTCGGACTGATGAACACTTTCGACGCCACGGCATCAAGTGACAGATCCTCCGATAGATGGAGGTCAATATACTGTCTGGCAAGCTCGATGCTGGAAACAGCTCTTTCGCTGCTTCTCTTATCCATCTGGGCAGTGAATGTGACGATGGACTCGGTAATCCAAGCTCGAAATTCATGAATATGATTCAGCTGAAGATACTGCTGATACAGATCGGCATGTTCATCGCCTGGGGGCTTATACCGGATGCTCTTCAGATGATCGGAGTACATAAATACGATATTTGCCAGGATAAAATGGCAATAGTGAGCAGGATATGTTCCCTCCTGCAAAGTCCTGATCAAGGCATCCACTGCTCCGATCATGTCTTCCGACTGCCGATTCTGCAGCTTATCTCGGAACCTGCCCAGCAATGACTGAGGGATCTCTTCGACACTATTTTCTCGTGCGAGAATCAGACGGTCCTTCAATATAGTCTGCTCCGGCAGGAAGTAACCATATTTCATCAGCGTCACCGCCTCGCTATAGCTGCGGTGTATATCCTTCATCTTCTGTACCCAGCAGCCCCAGGATACATGAATATCTCGATAAAACTGGCTTCTGCCAGAAGACAACAGCAGATCGGATATCTGTTCAAGCAGTGAATCACCCGCACTATTCGTGCATACGATGACCACCACTTTATTGTCAGGCAGCTCCTCAGCAATCACATAGCGCTCATGCAGGGAGGCAGCATTCAGCTCGTTCACGATAGGATAGGCAAATGTCTCCTTGGTGTGATCAGGAGCATTGCCAGCCTCCCCCTGATTCAGCAGCAGGCAGCAGTAATGTGTATATGACTGCGGGATACCGAGAAAAGGCAGCTCTTCTGCCAATTCTTCAGGGGTGTAGGCGTTACGAAGCATGTTCAGCACCACATTATGCTTAATGACGGAGCTGTTTGCCATTAGCGTCTCTTCCAGACTGCTGACCTTACTGCTCAGCTTACTAAAAGCCGTATCAATGAGGCCGTATTCATTCTGAACCTGATCCGGGGCATGATCTGCAGATTCCTTGATTTTGTTCACGATGCGCTTGATCGGATGGTAGCTGGCGAGTGCCAATATGCCGGATAAAATGGTGCCGAGCAGAATGGCAAACAGGCAGATGCCGACAATCAGCTTCTGAATAAAGTCTGACTGCGCATAAAAAGTGCTGGCGGGCACTGCGCTGTAAATCTTCCATCCGGTCGTATCAAGCGTTTGATAGGAAACAACATAGTCGGTGTGATGAATATTTTCCTTGAAGCTTCCCGACGGGGTCTCAGACATAAGCGCCCTGCGTACCCCCGAATCATAATCCCGATAGACACCGATGCTTCCCTTGCTTACATCGCTTATCGTCATTCCCGACGAATCCAGAGTATAGGTATCCTTGTACTGTGAGGGCATCATACGCTGAATGATGGAGCTGACGGCGCTCTCCTTCACATCGATGGCAATCAGAAGGTCGCTATTTTGTCCTGAGGACTGAACGGGATAGCTGTGTACATATGTAAATAGGGCACTCGCATTGCTGTCCGGCTGACTGGAGTAGATATCCTGAGGAACCAGCCGGGTCGCTGTCCATAGACTGCTGTCCTTGCTCGCTCGCATGCCGTTGATCCAGTCTGCAAAATATACAGAGCCGCTGCCTTGATCGGCGTTATAATTCAGCCCATGGTTTGAAGACAGCATGATCTGTTCTTCTGGATAGTAGAGATGAACCGCATGCACCAGATCCGAATTGTTCGTTACCTTGGATTTGATCAGCTCCTGCAGGTCAATGACCTTACTGAGATGGCTGGTGTAGGAAGAATCGGCAAATAAACGAAGATCTGCGCTCTTATCGAGAGAGATGTCGAGATAGATCTGTTCGACTCTCTTCAGTACGTTAGATTCAATCGTTTGGGCTGTGTTTTGCATCATAATTCTGTTTTTGCTATGAAGCTCTTCCTTATAATTGTTCGTGAAAAATACATAGAAGGCAGAGCACAGTAACAGAACGATGACAAGAACGATGGATACATGAGAAATGGCCAGGTTTGCAAATACAGAATTCCGCTTTTTCAAATCAACTCTCCTCCCACTCTCGAGCATAACCGATGTAAGGGACAGGCTTCGACCGAAACATTCGCGATTTGTATTAACAGAATGTAAAATTACAGCTTCGAAAATACAAAAATGTCCAACCTGGCTTGGAATTATCCCATTTTTATAGAAGGTGGAAATTATCATATTGCTGTGTGCTGGAGCCTAATGCTAGATTGAGATCGATTCATACGTTACAGGCGAAGGACGGTGTTGCTCATCCATTGCTGGGACTGAATTAAGTTCAAAATAAAATCCACGAAGACCAGGAGGTTAAAAAAATGAATTTAAAATCCAAATGGCTGCGCAGCCTGCTGCCGGCACTAGTATTGTTCACTTCGATTCCTATGGCTTCACAGCCAGTGGCTGCGGCGGAAGCAGAGATCCAGACAGGCTCATTCAATGTGCTCAGTTATAATGTAGGAGGTCTGCCTGATATTTTCTCAAGCTCCAATCCGGCAGAATATACGGTGCAGATCTCTCCGAAACTGAATGCGTACGATATTATCAACGTTCAGGAGGATTTCAACTATCATGCTGAGCTGATCTCTGAGGTGACACATCCGTATCTCACACCAAGCAGCGGGGTCGCGGGTTTTGGAAGCGGGCTGAACAGCTTGTCCAGATATCCCTATCGGGATCTGCAGCGAATCACCTGGAATGATCGCCATGGTCTGTTTGACAGTGGAAGTGACGAGCTGACGCCAAAAGGGTTTACGTTCATGACCTATGAGATTGAACCTGGTGTCAAGATTGATGTGTATAATCTGCACGCTGATGCGGGCTCGGACGCACAGTCTCTTGCTGCACGGCGCAGCAACATAGAGCAGTTGTCGAATTATATAGAGCAGCATTCGGAAGGGAATGCCGTGATCGTCTTTGGCGATACGAATACGAGATACACCCGTGCAGACGATAATATCGAGCTCTTGATGACGCGTAACGGATTAAGCGATCCGTGGGTAGATCTGGTGCGGGGCGGTGAGATTCCGGCAGACGGGGAAGCACTGATGGATGAGTCTGATGTGAACGGACCTAACTTCGAAATCGTGGACAAAATTTTGTACCGTGGCAGCAGTGCGCTTCAATTAAATGCGGAGTCCTTCCGGATTGAAGACACTTACTTCTTGACGAGCACGGGAGAGCAGCTGTCTGACCACTATCCGATTACCGCTGAGTTTGCCTATTCCACTTCTCCAGATGTGCAGATCAGCTCAAGCATCGGGGGATCGGGAGGAACCGGATTTAACGACCTGGATCAGATCCCGGATTCCCGAATGAGCTCTGTTACGATCCACAGCGGCAGCAGAGTGGATGGCTTGTCTACCGTGTATGAGGATGGAACGGTACTTGCGAATGGCGGAACGGCAACGGCGAATATTCTTAATCTGGCGGCGAATGAATATGTGACCCAGGCTGTTATCGGTCAAGGCACGCGCAGCGGTGGGAAGCGGATCTTTTATGTGCAGCTTACGACGAACCTAGGGAATACCGTATCTGGTGGACAGGCTACTTCAGAACAGATGGTGCTTAGTGCTCCAGATGGCTGGTATATTGCTGGTTTTTATGGAAGAGCAGGGGATGAGCTGGATCAGCTAGGGGTCATATACAAACCACTGTCTGCAAGATAATAGGGCATTGAAAGAGAAACGGACTCTTATCCTATACAAGCAGTAAGCCCCCTCATCATTCAAGGTGAGGGGGTATTACCATTTGATTTTTTTGAAGCCTACGGCTTAGAGATTGCAACTTTATTCACAAAAGAAGCGCTAATTTTAATGTATTGTAATTTGAATTGGAATGGTTACTTATTCGCAGTGGGAAGGCATTATATTTGGGGCAATGCTGTCTCCTGTCGCGGATGGGGTTCTGTATCGAAGATTCCATATGGAAGGAGTCCGGGGAGTTATCCTTCTCCTAATAGCTTATCTGCTGCTGGGTATGGTCTGCGGTATGATCGTCAGCATGTTCTTCGGCCAAATTAGTTTCATGAGTGGATTCATTCGTACTTCTATAATATGTGCTGTGGTCTTTCTGTTCTTTCAGATCCTTCTGCAAGCTCTCTTCTATACACGAGCAAGAAAGTAAATTCATTATTCCGATCACGGGTTCTACGAAAGATGAGGTAAAGCATAAAGTAGACAGTAGGCTTGAAGAGAAAATAACTGCTTATCTTGAAGAACACGAATTGGGCAGCTAGCCAGGAGAGCGGAAGTGGATTATACTATAAATTGTAAATCAGCCAATTTTTTGCTCGGTATCTCGCATAACGAGCTTCACTTTATAATAAAACATATGTTGTAGTTAGCAGCCTGGAGGATCAGCAATGAATCATTCAGGCTTTTTTGAGCAGAATAAAAGGCATAGGTATGTTTCTATACAGTGACAACATATAAATGGATAGAATGTAGGCATAGTCAAGGGATCACTTCGCTGGTCGGGGGCTTATTGAACTGCTCATTAATAGGGTGAGAAAAAAACAATCTATATTTTATTTAATTACTTACTTGACAATACATAATATAATTACTACAATTACTTACATAAAGTAACTTAATGCATCTTTTGCTTTTAGCGAATCGAAATACAGGTGGTGTAGAGAATGGGTTTTATAGATCGATTATTTGGAAAAGAAACCAAGGAGGAAGAGACAATGACGAAGTTAAACATTGGTATTATTCTGGGAAGTACACGGGAAGGACGCGTAAGTCCGCAAGTAGGAGAATGGGTAAAGTCGATTGCTGACAAGCGTGGAGATGCGAATTATGAGATCGTCGATATTGCGGACTACAAATTGCCGTTCCTCGGCACTACAGACGGCTCGGAGCCAGGCATTGCTGCATGGAATGAGAAGCTGAACAGCCTGGACGGATTTGTGTTCATCGTGCAGGAGTACAATCACAGTATTACAGGAGCACTGAAGAACGCGATTGACTTCGCGCGTGAAGCATGGAATAACAAGGCTGCCGGTATTGTAAGCTATGGCTCAACGGGCGGGGCTCGTGCAGCAGAGCATCTTCGCGGTATCCTTGGCGAGTTATCCGTTGCAGACGTCCGCGTGCATCCAACATTGTCCCTGTTCACTGATTTTGAGAACGGATCGGTGTTCAAGCCACAAGAGCTGCATTTGACAAATGTGAATGCGATGCTGGATCAAACGGTGGCTTGGAGCGGAGCACTAAAAACACTGAGATAAGCAGAAGCCTGAGCCCGATTGATAAGGGAAATGGCCAGGCGCATTAATACAGCAATACAACTATAAACGCAGATATCTTCTAATGACAGGACGCCGCTATAAGGCACTGACAGAAGATATTCTGCGTTTTTTATATGCTCATCGATTCAAGGATTTCCTAAATGTGTATCTATTTAAAAATATAGGACGCAGGACATGGGCGTAAGGAGTGATTGAGTCCTGCTCTAAATCACCCTACAATAAATTGAAGCTGCATTTGCTATAGAAGGAGGAACGAATTGTTGTCATCATCTTATACAGTCCAATTAACCGCTGCGGAGGCGGCGTTTTTGTTCCAGCTCATGGATATACCAGAAGGAGAAGCATGGTCGAAGATATATGAAGCGGATGTGGAACGAGGAGAAGCAATATCGCCGGAACAACGCTATACTCAGATCGCAAAGGGCTTGGAGGATGCAGGGCTGCTCGCTATGGAGGGCAGAGAGATCATCCTTGACGCTGTCTTGCTGGAGTTGTTAAAGGGCTGCAAATACAGCAGTGCAGTGACGATTCTTAGATCCTGCACAGCTAATGGCGAATCTACTATTATATATGGCTTCCTATCCGGAACCGAGGTTACTGAAATGAAGTGGACTTCAGAGACAGGAGAAGTGCTGTTTACTGCGCTTGAGGAAGGACTTGAGTCGTTCGTATCCCGTATGGGGGATAGTCTGATGCTGCCTGACGTGCAAGAGCAGAGTGGACGAATATCGATGCATACAGAGACTCTGAATCGACTGATAAATCAGCTGGGCCATCCAGATGACACGATGCTGCAATCTATTCTACAAAATGATCAAACGGTGCAGGGCTCTTCTCCGTTATTCCCCGCATTGATGGAAGCCTGTGCTTCGGCCCGGCAGCAGGGAACATTCGAGGCAGTCATTCGCGGAACAGAGCTTCGTTCGGCAACTATTTATTATATAGGAAGCCCACAGGGGAACTGGTTATTCATTCAGGATGCAGAGCGGAATCTCGCACAAGGATATCCGGTAACGGAGCCCGAATTTATACAGACCCTATATCTGATAACGACACGTACACTGTCTGCTCTTACGCCAAATTGAAGGATTGGAGCAGATCTAGAGGAGGAGAAGCATGACTCGGATTGTAATGACATCGGCGTATCTGAACACGCTGGTTCAGCAGCTGGAGCAGGTAGCACAGCAGCTGACACAGGTAGATACCGCACTGATGAATGCGCTGAATGGTGCGGCCTGGCAGACAGGCAACCGTGAGGCCATCATAGAAATGTATCAGGCGCATCAGCGCAATTTCCAGAGGGCCGCTCAGAATATGCAGGAGCTGTCCAATTTTGTGAATACGACTCGCCAGCAGTTTGAACAGGAGGACCAGTCCGGCGGCGGTATTGGCATAACAGGATTTAATCCAATGGCACCAATTGATGGTCTTGGCAACATTACAGGGACGGTTATGGGGGCAGCTGCCGTGGCGCGGCTAGGGTATAAGGTACATAACGGATACATGGTCAAGCAGCAGCTGGATCGGAGAAGTCCGAGAATCCTCGTTCGCGACAGCTATGATTCGGTTCGGAATAATCCTACGGTTAATGGAAGACCTAGAAACTACAAGATTTATTATTTACGTGATATGGAAGCTAAGATTGCAAATGGAACCGCCTCTCCCAAAATTAAAGAGATCTATTCCATGGCCGATCCGATGTACGGAGCCAAGGCAGCGCTGAAGGATAAGCTGGGCTGGGCAAGCGTCGGTATAGATGTTTTTACCGATACCAAAGAAAATCTTGCAAACAATGCTTCAACAGACAAGGTAGCCGGAGATATTATCGGCAATGTCGTCGTCGGGGGAGCAACAACGGTTGGAGCTACACTGCTGACAGCAGCAGTGATGCCTGCGGCAGCACCTGTCCTAGCCGTCGGGGCTGTCGGACTTGGTGTATCCGTGGGACTGACGTATCTTGCCGAGGGCATTAAGATGGACATGGATCTCGACAAGGATGGACAGGACGACTCCTTGAAGGATGTTGTTAAGCATGGAGCGAAAGAAGCCTGGTCTACCGTATCGGGCTGGTTTAAATAGATGGCGAAGCATAGTAAGCTGCATAAGTCTCAGACTCAGATCCGTACCTGGGAAGGAACAGACTATGACTGGAAAAAGTTTGAGACGTATCTCTCGCTGTATCCGGTAAGCACCATTCGGCTAAATGCCGGAATTCTCGTACTCTTTTTCCTAAACGTGTTCTTGATTATTCCGATCTTAAGCGCACCATATGAACCGCTCTATGCTTATCTGTTGTTCCCGCCGCTTGCTGTCATGAATGGTTGGGCACTTGCATTGATAGCAGTTCCCCGGAGACTGCAGCTGAACTATATTCTGTTCAGGGGTGTGTTCGGTATTGTAGCATCACTTGGTCTGATGCTGGCAACGCAGAAGTTTGCATATAGCAGCCTGGAGTTAACGGCTCCCTGGTATGCAATCGGTTCTTTTGCCGTTTATGGATTTGCGCTGTATCACTATGTGCGTTCTCATCTGCGGAAGCTCCGGACCCCAGAGAAGCAGCAGCAGGAAGAACGCAAGGGGATGCGTCTGCTGCCGTTAACGATGATCGCCGGACTCGGATATCTGCTCGCGAACCTGTCATTGATGTTTGTGAGTGAGAACACCGTTGTCATTGTACTGATGTGTGTGTACTCGATGCTTGCTTTTGTGCTGTTTCATTTCATCATGGAGCTCCATCGGTACTATTGGATTAGACGAATTCATAAAGGAAGCAGCGCTCCGAATGGAGATCAGCAGCCTGCTCAGCATGGTTAAAGGAGGTATAGCTAACAATGAACAATTCAGAAACACTGCTCCCTAACGGGTCCATCGTTCGACTGAAGGAAGGATCCAAGAAGCTGGTTATTTACGGACGCAAGCAGATTATGATGACCGAGCCACCGCGAACTTTTGACTATATCGGATGCCTGTACCCGGAAGGGTATATCAACCCGGATTATACGTACGGTTTCAATCATGAGGATATTGAAGAGATTGTGTTCATGGGATTTTTGGATCAAGAGGAGGAGCAGTTCTCTGCACGTTTAAAAGAGGCTTAGGTGGACATCCTATTCACTAGGAGTGGGACAGTGGGACGATAGCATGATCATGGATCTGCATAGGTTACTGGGAAGACCCACCATGTTGACACCGTTTTCAGCTTGTGTTAAGGTATTTGCGAGGCTTGTTACCGGTAATGCGGGCAAAACCACAATGGGGATATCTTTGTATATACCCGTTGTCGTTTTGCCCTTTTTTTATTCCTCAAAAAAGTGGTGGTTCATGTGATCATTAAACAGATATTCAACAACAATATTGTAAGCACGATGGATGACAAGGACCAGGAGCTGCTGATTCTCGGCCGAGGAATTGGTTTTCAGTTTAAGGTTGGCGACACCATCGACGAAGGACGCATCGAGAAAATATTCCGTTTGCAGGATTCGTCCATATACGAGAGATTCAAGGCGATTGTGGCCGAGGTGCCCGCAGAAATTTTGCAGGTTACAGACGATATCGTCAGCCTCGCGCGGACGCAGCTGAACAAGTCGATCAGCGATGGGATTTACGTTTCTTTATCTGACCATATCCATTTTGCAGTGCATCGGTTAACGAAAGGACAAATTACCCGTAACCCGCTGACGTGGGAAGTGCAGCATTTTTACAAGGCAGAATATGATGTAGCCGCGGATGCACTGACCTTGATCAAGGAGAGACTTGGGATTGATTTTCCCAAGGAGGAGATTTGTAACATTGCTCTGCACTTTATCAATGCAGAAGTCAACGACTCCATGAATGATGTGACGCATCTCATGCAGCTGCTGCAGGAGATCATGAATATCATCAAATATCATTTTAACGTGGAGTTTGATGAGGATTCCGTAAACTATTTCCGATTCATCACCCATCTCAAATACTTCTGCCAGCGTGTGATTACCCATTCATCGTATGATGATACAGAGGAGTATTTATATGAAGTGGTCCGGAAGAATTATCCGTCAACGTTTAAGTGTATCGAAAAAATTGAGACGTTCATTCTCAAGCATTATCAGTATGAGATGACGCACTCAGAGCAGTTATACTTGACGCTGCATCTGGAACGACTGATGAAGAACAAAAAATAAATATAAACGAATCCATTTCATGAGTTAGCTAAAGTTATTATGAAATAGATTTATACAGGGCTTGTTACTGTTCAATCAGGCAATACCCGGATGAGTTCTTGCATGCGATGCATGGCGTGCTGGTTTCGTTCGGGTATTTTTTTATGCGCAAAAAGATCAGGGGGAATCTAAGATGAGTCATCAAAAAGCGGCGCAGGAGATTATGAAGTCTGTCGGCGGCGTGGATAACGTCAATTCTGTATATCACTGCATTACGCGTTTACGGTTTGAGCTTAAAGATCATGACAAGGTCGACAGCCATTCATTTAAAAAGATCGAGAAGGTCATGGGCACAAATGTGTCAGGAGACCAATTCCAGGTCATCATCGGTAACGAAGTACCGAAGGTATTCGATGCCATGGTGAAGGAGTATCCAGAGCTTGCGCAAGCGAAAGAAAACGAGCAAACGAAGAAACCGGAGAAGAAGCAAAATGTAATCCTGAAAATATTTGAGACCATAGCAGGCGTCTTCGCACCCATGCTTCCTGCCATTACGGCAGCGGGTTTACTCAAAGGGCTGTTGGCCCTGCTGTCATCACTGGGCTGGATCTCAGTCGGAACCGATACTTACCGGATCTTATCCGCCATCGGGGATGGGGTATTCTACTTCCTGCCTATGCTGATTGCAGTTAGTGCGGCTCGGAAATTTGGCAGCAATCCGTTTGTTGCCTTAGCCCTTAGTACCGCGCTCATGTATCCGGATATGGGAACCCTTTTGTCAGGCGAAGTAGCGGTATCCTTCTTAGGCATTCCGGTTACAGCAGTGTCGTATGCGTCGTCTGTCATTCCCGTGCTGCTTGCGGTCTGGATTCTGTCTTATGTAGAAAAGTGGGTAGACAAGATCATCCCTTCTGCATTAAAGCTGCTCTTAGTACCTCTCATTTCACTGCTAATTATGGTTCCAGTCACACTCATCGCGATTGGTCCGCTGGGGACGGTAATCGGAAGCGGGCTGTCCGGTGGAATCAACTGGCTGCTTGATGAGGGCGGACTGATTGCAGGTATTGTTCTTGGCGGAGCGATGGCCGTCATTACCATGACAGGGATGCACTATGCACTTGTGCCTGTTATTCTGAGCAACATCGCTACACTTGGTTTTGACAAGTTCCTGCCGCTTACTTACATCTCCAACATGGGGCAGGCGGGTGCGACGCTTGGCGTATTTATCCGAGCGAAGGACAAGAACCTGAAATCTGTTGCTCTGTCCACCAGCTTCACTGCACTCATGGGTGTAACAGAACCGGCAATGTACGGTATTAACATGAAATATAAACGGCCTTTTGCGGCGGCCATGATCGGTAGTGCCGTGGGCGGCGGATTCGGACTTGCCTTTGGTGCAAAAGCTTACGTACTGGCCGGGAATGGGGGCTTGCCTGGCTTACCAGCTCTGGTAGGTCAAACCTTCTGGTATTCCTTGATCGCGATGATTCTTGCTTTTGTCGTGGCCGTAATTATGACGGTCATCTTCGGTATACGTGAGGAAGAAGCAGAGCAAGAAACAACAGGAAAGTCAGATGTTACAGGTTCAGCATCATCTGTTACAGCAACTGAAACAACAGCAACAACATCTGCACCCGTGGCGAAGGAAGCGGCATCTGTATCCGAGCTGCCAGAGACACCCGTACCTACCGAGAATGCTATAGCTGTTGCGCCAATGACAGGGAAGGCGGTGCCCCTCTCAGAAGTTAATGATCCTACCTTTGGTGAAGAGCTGATGGGTAAAGGAGTAGCCTTTGTGCCTACCATTGGCAAGCTGTCGTCTCCCGTTACAGGCACCGTCATGAATGTATTCAAGACGAAGCATGCCATCGTCGTTCGCAGTGACAACGGAATGGAGCTCTTAATTCATGTCGGTATTAATACCGTGAAGCTGCGGGGTCAATATTTTGAATCCCATGTGGCAACGGGCGACCGGGTGCAGGCAGGAGATGAGCTGCTTACCTTTGAACTGGATCAAATCGCAGAGAACTACGACATCACAACAGCGATGGTTGTCACCAATACAGCGGATTATACAGAGATTAGTCCCTTGAAGCTCGGCGATATCAGAATAGGGGAAGCTGTGTTAGCAGCTGAGCTGTAACTTGAGAGGAGAGATATACATGATGCAGAATGTACAGGGATTTTCTAAAGATTTTCTATGGGGCGGCGCCATTGCGGCCAATCAAGCTGAAGGTGCCTATGATGCAGACGGCAAAGGCTTGTCTACAGCGGACATGGTCCCATACTTTGATAAGAAGGACTATGTTAATCTCAAGGAATTGATGCATGTAACGAGTGATTCCATACAGAAGGCGATGGCACATAGCAGTGCTGAAGGTTACCCTAAGCGCTACGGAATCGATTTTTACCATCGTTTCAAAGAGGATATTGCTTTATTTGCCGAGCTGGGACTTAAAGTATTCCGTTTGTCCATCAATTGGCCGCGTATTTTTCCAAATGGAGACGACCTGACGCCAAACGAGGAAGGTCTGCGATTCTACGATGAGGTGTTTGATGAGCTGAGAAAAAACAACATCGAGCCGTTGGTCACTCTGTCTCACTATGAAATGCCAATGAACCTAGTGCTTAATTACGGGGGCTGGGCCGGACGTGAAGTCATCGAACATTTCGTTAGGTATGCGGATACGGTCATGAATCGCTACAAGGATAAGGTCAAATACTGGCTGACCTTTAACGAAATTAACACTACCATTATCGAGCCGTTCACCGGCGGAGGGATTGTGGAGGACCGCGTAGACAATGTGATGCAGGCATCATACCAGGCTTTGCATCATCAATTTGTAGCCAGCAGTGCCGTAACGAAGCTCGCCCGCGAGATCAATCCAGAGTTCAAGATTGGCTGCATGCTTGCCCGCATGATTCATTACCCGGCAACGTCCAAGCCTGAGGATGTGCTTCAGGCACAGATCGATAATCAGCTCAATCTGCTGCATACCGATGTACAGGTTAGAGGAAGCTATCCTCCTTACATGGCGAGATATTGGGCAGAGCATGGGGTATCGGTTCATATGGAGCCGGGCGATCTGGATATGCTGAAGCAGCACACCGTTGATTTCATATCGTTCAGCTATTACACCTCGCTCGTCTCTGCGGTGAATCCGGAGGAGTACGGAGTTACCGGTGGTAATCTGTACAGTACGATTCGTAATCCGAATCTCCCACGGACAGAGTGGGGGTGGCAGTTAGATCCGATTGGACTACGAGTTGCCTTGAAGGAAATGTATGATCGATATCAGCTGCCGCTGTTTGTCGTAGAGAACGGCTTGGGAGCAAGAGATACAGTAGAAGCCGATGGTTCCATCCAGGATGACTACCGGATCGATTATTTCCGTCAGCACATCCAGCAGATGAAGGAAGCGGTGAAGGATGGCGTAGACCTGATGGGTTATACAAGCTGGGGTGTCATTGATATCATCAGTGCTTCCACTTCCGAGATGTCCAAGCGTTATGGATTCATCTATGTGGATCAGGATGATCATGGTAAAGGGACACTGAATCGATATAAGAAGAAAAGCTTCGGCTGGTATCAGAAGGTCATCGCTTCCAATGGTGAGGATCTCGATTAATGAAGTGAAAGAAGCCGTGGACTTGTTATTTGGTCCACGGCTTCTTTGTTGTGCATAAATATGAGGAATACTGGCTCTTGCTTTGATACTGCTAACTCCTTATCTGCTTTGGTCCGCATTTTGAAAACGAACTGCCGTCTGCTGCAGCTGCGTACCTGTCTCCTGCAGTCCGCTCAAGTAGGATTGGACGGAAGTGAGACTCTCCTGAATTCGCTGGAGAAATTCCCGCTGCCGCTCGCCTTCCCACTGACCCTCCGATTCAAGAATCATCTTGTTCAGCTGCTGCACTACCGTTTGTCCGTTCTGGGATGCCTGAGTGAACTGCCGCGAAATCTGCTGCAGTTCCTCTGGATAGAGGTTGATCCGCTGATCCATACGTATTCCCTCCTTCGTCTCCACATATGAAGTTCGCTGTATTGATCTCACCTCATTATATATGGAATATTTTCTCAAGGGAAGATATCGGTCATTTACGTGATGAATCCTTAAGCAAGTTAAATGTTTATTTGCTAAGCCATAGCATGAATGCTAAGAGATATGCACATAAAATGTGGTCGATTCCCCTAAGGTGCTCTTGGCATAAATCTTGCCTTTGTGCTGCTCCACAATCGACTTGGCTATTGCGAGTCCTAGTCCGTACCCACCTTGCTTGCGGGCTCTTCCGGAATCTGTCCGATAGAAGCGGTCGAATATTCTCGACAAATGCTCTGGAGCAATACCTTCACCGGTATTCGTGACGGATAAGACGACCTCTTGCTGTTGTTTTTTCAAAGAGAGATGAACCGAACCTCCCTCATTCGTGTATTTGACGGCATTATCGAGCAGAATCATGACCACTTGCTTAAGCTGTTCATTCGCTCCGGTCACCTGAAGACCGGGTTCGATCTCGTAGCTGAGGTGAACCTGCTTCTCGAACATGACGGCTTCCATCGTTAATAGAATATTTTCGACCGCCTCGCTCATATCGAATTTCGTATACAGGATACCCGCGCGAGAATCATCCATTTCCGTCAGGTATAGGAGATCATTGGTTAGTCTTGTCATGCGTTCCGTTTCGGACTTGATATAATACAGCCATTTTTCCTGGTTGCGGATCTGATCCTCACTGTTAGCCAGCAGAACATCCGTATTGGTATTAATAATGGTCAGTGGTGTCTTTAACTCATGAGAGGCATTGGCGATGAACTGCTTCTGCTTGTCAAAGGCCTCCTGAATCGGTGCAATGGACCGGTTGGCAAAGAAGCGGCTCGTAAAGAAGATGACGATCAGCATCACAAGTGCAACAATCGCGAAGGTATAGATCAGATTCGTCAGGATGACCTGCTGTGAGCTGGTATCGAGAAATACGAGCATGTATCCTGTGCTGGTCTGAAGAATCTCAAAAGTCCAGTGACTGCCATCCAGTTCAAATTGTCCACTCGCTTTGTTCTCCTCAACGGCTGCATCCAGAGCAAGCGGATAGAACGTCTCCTCCAGTTCAAGTGTGGTCTCACGACTTGTAATCGTAAGGTTACTATCTGTCTCCAGCATGAAAGAGATTGAGCGCTTGGGTGGTGTTCCTTCGAATCCAAACTCACCATCGTCCGGTCCGCCCAAATTCAGATCTGCACCTGGACGATCTCCATGCGGAAGATCAAAGTCCCGGGTGTAGGAATCCGTTACTTTATTCAGCTCCATATGAATATTTCGCTGAACATCTCGATACGTAATCGTATAAATAGAGGTAAAAGCAACCAGCATGATGATCGAGATGATGACGAGATTTAAGATCAGGAACCGATTTCTAAGCTTCGTAAACATCAGGTATTCACCTCTAACACATACCCAACGCCTCGAACGGTACTGATGCGGACGGCAGAATTCAGGAAGTTCAGCTTCTTACGCAAAAAAGAGATATATACCTCTACATTGTTGTGCTCGACGTCAGAGTCAAAGCCCCATAGCTTCTCAATAATCTGCTCCTTGGAGGTAATGGACTGCTTCCTCACCATCAGCAGCTCCAATAGCTCATTTTCCTTCAAATTCAGCTTCATTTCCTTCCCGTTAACGGAAAGCTTCAGTGTAGAAGTGTTAAGCTCCATATCCCCGAATTTCAGGCCTTCCTCTGGCAAGACCTCGCTTTTGCGCCGCAGCACGGCTCTGATTCGGGCCAGCAGCTCTCCGGAGGAGAAGGGCTTGGCGACGTAGTCGTCGGCACCATAATCCAGCCCGGTAATTTTGTCATCGATCTCGCCTTTGGCCGTCAGCAGGATGACGGGGGTGGAGAGGCCCTCCTTGCGAATTTCCTTCAAGACACTGATCCCATCCATTTCCGGCATCATAATATCAAGCAGCAGCAGATCATAGATCCCGCTGAGTGCATAATCAAGTCCGCTTCTGCCGTCATGGACCATATCTACAGAATAGTTTTGTTTTTTTAAGATTTGGGAGAGAGCCTCCGCAAGATGAAGCTCGTCTTCCACAATTAATATTCTCATCGCTTTTTCATCCTCTGTATGGATTATCTGTAGGTTTGAATAGGCCTAGTATAGCAGGAGTACCTTTAACCAACCTTAAGCTGCTTATTCTACCATCATACGAATGGATAACTTTCAGATCAATAATTAGTGCCTATTATATGAAGCTTCTTAATTAGAGGTCAGGATTGTAAACGCAGTGTAAAAAAGATTCCCGAAATGTTAAATGCATTTAAGATTCATTAAAGGTTGAGCGCTTACGATACATACATCACCACATGAGACCTACCACAACAGAGAAAGGATCTGAAGCACATGGCTATAGAGGTATTTAACCGCTATGAGAGCAAGTATTTGCTGGACAGCAACTCGTACCGGAGGCTGTATCTCGATCTCATGGAATATATGGAACCCGATGAATATAACAAGCAGCATGAATTTTATTCCATAAGCAATCTGTACTTCGACACAGCACATGATTCATTGATCAGAGCGAGCCTGGCGAAGCCCAAGTATAAGGAAAAGCTCAGACTCAGAGCCTACGGTGTTCCGGGTAAGGACGCAAAGGTGTATCTCGAGATCAAGAAGAAGGTGTTCGGCCTGGTCAACAAGCGGAGAACTGCGCTCAAGCTGGATGAGGCATACGAATTTGTCCGTACCGGACAGGCACCGGAGCTGAAGGATTACATGAACGCCCAAGTCGTGAACGAAATCAGCTATTTCCTGAGGAGGTACGATTTGGAACCCAAGCTGTACCTGTCATATGACAGAAAAGCACTCTTTTGCAAAGACAGCCGGGATCTCCGAATTACGTTTGACACCAATATTCGCACAAGACGTTATGACTTGAAATTGGAAAACGGAGATTACGGCGAGCAGCTGCTGGATGAAGGCCAATGGCTCATGGAAGTGAAGGCCGAAAAGACGGTGCCTATGTGGCTGTCGGTCCTGCTCTCAGAGCATCAGCTGTATCGAACGAGTTTCTCCAAATACGGTAATGAATACAAAAAAATGATCAAAAACGAAAAACAGAAACAGGAGAGTATGCTTTATGCTTGATTCCCTATTAAATGCAGCTACAGACACAACGACAGAACTTACATTTATGAGCACCGTGCTCAGTATTCTCTTCGCCATTTTGTTAGGCGGTATGATCAGTCTTACCTATATGAAGACGAATGCAAACGGGTATACCCAGAGCTTTTCCTTGACCATGGTCATCTTGCCGGCCATTGTAGCCATTATTATTCTGCTGATTGGCAGCAACATTGCACGAGCGTTTAGCTTGGCGGGAGCGTTCTCTATCATTCGGTTTAGAAGTGCGCCGGGTGATCCGAAGGATATCGCATTTGTCCTGTTTACGATGGCAGCGGGTCTCGCCTGTGGTGTGGGAGCCTTCGGGTATGCGGTGTTGTTCACCCTGATTCTGTGTATCCTGATGTTCGTCATGAGTAAATTGAACTTTGGTGCAAGAAAAACATTGCAAAGAACGCTGAAGATCACCATCCCGGAGAACTTGAGCTACGATGATGCTTTCGATGAGGTGTTCCAGAAATACAACGTGCAATATGAGCTGAAAAAGATCAGAACCACCGAGCTGGGCAGCTTGTATGAACTCGTGTACGGCGTGACCATGAATCAGCTGACCAACCAAAAAGAATTCCTGGACGAGATTCGATGCCGTAATGGTAATCTGGATCTTTCCCTGACGATGAGCCCAACGACGACAGAATATTAATTTATCCACTCCGCTGTGAGTGACCTTATAACCAAGCGAAAATTTCAAATGAAATGAAATTCGAGCCTAAAAATACTTAGCGAGGAATTTGGAAATCGAACGACTTTTGGCGGAGCCAACCGGAGAGAGAGGGCCAAATTGCGAGCGCCAGAAAGGATGAATAAAATGAAAAAGACAAGCATAGCGAACAGACTTAGCGTCGTATTCTTATGTGCTGCGCTGATGACAGCATGCAGTGATGCGTCAGCGACCGACGATACAGGAACAGCTGAAGCAGGCACCGCGAATGAGGCAACAGCCGAGCTGGCGAGCTTGAAGCTGGAGGATATGATTACCTTCGATGAGGAGGACCGTAACACCGAATGGAGTGCAGAGAGTGCCGTAACCATTGAGCTGGATGGAGCAAGTGCTCAAATTAACGGTACGGGTGCAGAAGCTGTCGAAGGATCTGTGACCATTACGAGCCCGGGTACCTATGTACTCAGCGGAACGCTCAGTGATGGGCAGATCATCGTGGATACGGCAGAGGAAGAGCTGGTGCACTTGGTTCTGAACGGTGTCGATATTACAGACAGCGACAGTGCGGCGATTTACAGCAAAGGTGCGGGAAAGACCGTCATCACACTGGAGGATGGAACTGAAAATAAAGTGACGGACGGCAAAACATATGTTTATGAGGACGAAGCAAGCGATGAGCCGAGTGCGGCTGTATTTGCCAAAAATGATCTGAGCATCAACGGTACAGGCAGCTTATCCATCACAGCTAACTATAAAGATGGAATCACGAGCAAGGACGACTTGAAAATAGTAGAAGGCACCATCGACATCCATGCCGAGGATGACGGGATCGTAGGTCGTGACCGGCTGGCTGCCGAGAACGGTACCGTGACGATCAAGGCCGGTGGAGACGGCATGAAATCGACCAATGATGAAGATGAGGACAAAGGGATCATCGCGATCGCTGGCGGTACTTTTAAGATAGAAGCTGAGAATGACGGAATTCAATCGGAGAAATCACTGCTGATTAATGGCGGTACGTATAACCTTGTCACTGGCGGCGGCAGTGCGAACGCTGAGGTGAAGACCGAGAGCAATCCAATGGGACAAGGGAGAATGAATGGCAATGGCGGCATGATGCGAGGGGAATGGAACCGAGAGTCTGCACCTGCAGCGCCTTCGGATACAGCGACTCCATCAGATGAAGCAAGCAACAATACAGATGAAGCAGCAGGCACAGCGAATACAACCAGCACGAATACGGCCAGTACGGTGGTCACGGCAGCAGCAACAAGCACGCCGGCAAGTACAGCAACGGACACAGCCGCCTCCACTGCAGATGCTGACAATGCAGAGGATACAACAGCCGCTGAGGAAGAATCGACGAGTGCAAAAGGGGTCAAAGCAGGCGGGGATATGGTCATCAATGGCGGAACATTTACGATGGATTCAGCCGATGATGCGGTTCACAGCAATCAGAATATTTCGATCACAGGTGGAGAGTTCAGTATTGCCTCAGGTGATGATGCGGTGCATGCGGACCTTCTGCTATCCATCTCTGGCGGAACAATGGACATTACCGCAAGCTACGAAGGACTGGAAGGAGCAGATATTTCAATCTCCGGCGGTAAGACTTATGTAGTCTCCTCCGATGATGGAGTGAATGCGTCCGGTACAGATACGACGACCGAGACCACAGACGCCGCTGCGGAAACAACAGAAACATCCGAAGCAGGAACAACCGCAGGTGAAGCGGATGCTTCCGCAACCGGAACTCCAGAAGCTTCCTCTGCAGGGGATGAAGCACAGGGTACAACAAGTGAACAAGCGCCTGCAGCGGGCGAACGACCGGAAGCTCCTGCGAATGGCGAGATGCCGGAGCCTCCAGCGGATGGTGAGATGCCAAGCGGAACTCCGCCGCAAGGCGGCTTTGGCGGCGGTGGATTCGGCGGCGGAATGGAAGGCAATCAGAATGCGAAGCTGACTATCTCTGGCGGACTTCTCACCGTCGAAGCCGGCGGTGATGGGATTGACGCCAATGGTTCCATTACAATGACGGATGGTACCGTAATCGTAAATGGTCCAACCAATAACGGAAATGGCACACTGGATTATGGCAGCACATTTGACATGAGCGGGGGTTACTTGATCGGAGCCGGCACATCAGGTATGGCACAGGCATTATCTGATGAATCCACTCAGCTCTCGATTGCGATGACTTATCCTGAAACACAGGCTGCAGGAACGCTGGTTCATCTAGAAGACAGTGAAGGCAACACGATCGTGACTTTTGAACCGTCTAAGGATTATCAGTTTGTCGTCATTAGCTCACCGGATCTGGAGAAAGGAAAGACCTACACCCTCTATTCCGGAGGAAGCTCCAGTGAAGACGTTACAGGCGGATGGTATAAGACAGGTAATTACGAAGGCGGAAGCGAGGTCGTGTCGTTCGAGCTTGGGGAAACAGCTACCACATGGCTGAATGAGTCAGGCGTAACAACAGGGAATGTGAACGGCGGCTTTGGCGGCGGCAGAAGATAGATTATCTTAAACAGGCGATAGCCAAAAGAACGATTATTAATAGCATACGGGTAGTATATACAGCCCAGGCAGCTACAGATATGATGGAGCTGCCTGGGCTTATTTCATGCAGCGGTGTTAAGCTGTTTTTCTTCGAGAAGAGGCCGTGCTAAATGAAAGGTTTGATCGTGATCTTACAATATAGTAAGTAAGAATCAATTTGATCCTTTGGTAAGATGAAATTGTTCATCTTGTAAGTTAAACAAAAATAGCTTATCCCCGTTGTGAAAGGAACAGCAAATCTATGACCAGAAGAACAAAGCGATTTACGCTGACGATTATCCTCTGTATCGTTGTTGGTGCCATTGCTCTCGGAGGAGTCTATGTCTCTTCAATAGTGAAGGAGCTTCAAGGCTTGCAAAAGGAAGGAGAAAGCTCCCCATTTCATAATATAGAACATATAGATCAGGAGCAGACGATCGAGCCGCCCGTATGGGAAGGTGATGAGGTCGTCAATATTCTTATTATGGGCGTGGATGCCAGAGGCATGAAGGAGGGAGAGATTCCTCGCTCAGATGCTATGCTGGTAGCTTCTCTTGATCCCGAAGCGAAGAAGATCTCTCTGTTCTCGCTCATGCGGGATAGTTACGTTGAAATTCC
Organism: Paenibacillus shunpengii; assembly: GCF_042684905.1. NCBI lineage: Bacteria > Bacillati > Bacillota > Bacilli > Caryophanales > Paenibacillaceae > Paenibacillus > Paenibacillus shunpengii. The sequence goes on from NZ_JBHUMJ010000003.1 coordinate 320,151, forward strand.
GGGCTATAACAACAATCGAATTAATACGGCCATCACCCATGGTCCGAATGTTGCGATGCAGGCAGCGAGCGATCTGCTCGGCATTCCGGTGCAATATTATGTATACACTGATTTTCAGGGCTTCATCAAGCTTGTAGACGCTCTAGGTGGAGTGGATTTTGAAGTAGAGAAGGATCTGTATTACGTCAGCAAGGCGGATAATCATCAATATGATATCGATCTGAAGCAAGGAATGCAGCATTTGGATGGAGAGAAAGCGCTCATGTATGTAAGATTTCGGCATGATGCCATGTCAGATTTCGCCAGAACGGAGCGTCAACGGGAGCTGTTGAAGGCGATAGCGGACAAAATGCTGACTTCCTCCTCCATCGCCAAGCTTCCGTCCATATTAAATGAGATCAACCCTTATATAGATACGAATCTGTCCCTTAATGATATTTGGAAGCTGGCCTCGCTCGGATACCAGAGCACGCTCCAAGGCAGCGAACAGATTCCGCCGATGAGCCTGCTCAAGGAAGAAAGAATTGGCGGAGCAGCGGTTCTTACAGTTAGAGACGAGGAGGAGCTCAAGAGCTACGTAAAGGATGTGCTGAAGCCTGCGGATGCTCAAACGGAGGAAGTGCCTGAGAATAGGATAGACGATAACGACATGAGTCTAGAGGAATCGAGTGAGAAGGTCACTTATTAGATATATGATAAAGGTGGTTAACACTTACCTTGAGCAACCCTAGCCTGCGGGAACCGCAGGCTTTTTCTATTTACTGACAAATGCAGGATACTTATGTTTTGTAAATTGTTGGTAAATAAATCTAAAGTACTAATTATTCAAGATGTTAATTAAATGGTACTGGGGCCCTCCTGCGAACATCAGTCCAAGTGTATTGAATTCTTCTATTCTTCTGTGATTATAAGCACTTGCTACCTCTAAGTTTGGACATCTGAAACTAAGACAATGGGTATCCCTATTACATAAATCCTATCTTTTCCTCATTTACAAGATAATACATGGCTGTTTACATAAGATTGCTAGCATTACTGTGAAGCTCGTTACATGCTTACACGTTCCATATAGAAAAAGGGGAGGGAGATTACAAAAATTCATCTAGAATGACAGTCAAATAAATGAAAAGACCCGAAGAATAATCTTATTAGAGGAGAGAATTTGATGAAGAAGCGGATGTACTTTCTTGTACCCTTCAGTTTCACACTATTATTTAGTACATTGCCATATCATACGATCAATGCAAACGCAGCTACGGTTAGCGAAGCGGTTTATCAGAATCCAGAAGTACAAGAAGTGAATGGGCAAGCAGCCATAAAGTCTTTAGCCCATGAAAAAGGTTATGTGTTAGCCACAAGCGGACAAGCAATTTCCTTAAATAGTATTATATTGAATGCAGCCTACGATGACTTGACCGAGGAACAGATTACTGGGGACAAGCTAACCTGGACTTCGAATCGTGATGCAATAGAGATCACAGAAGATACGATGACTGCCCATCAAAATGGGGTTTATCCATTAACGGTTACAAGAGAAGGAGCTTCTGCTAATGTACTTCTGGTAGTTAAAGGAGAGGATGAGGAAGAATATGTCCTCTATGAAGAAGATTTTAATGACCTTGCAGATGGAAGTATCCCTCAGGATTGGTCTAAGCTTAGCAGTACAACCGATGAAGAGATTAGTGTGAAGTCCGGAGCCCTTGAAATTGATGGAAGAGGCAATAACAGTGGGGGCAAAGGCGTACTACTTCCCGAATATTTGGGCTTGTTCGGTAATTATAAAATAGAAGCAGATGTTAGCCACCTAGCTGCAAATGATAACAGCCGTTGGCATTCAATCATGTACCGTGTTCAGAACCATAGCTACCCTTACTATCAAATGGCTGTCCGTCAAAATGCAACAGCAGCGAACGGGGTTGAATTTGCAGAAAGAACTCCAGAAAACGCATGGAACGTTGCTGCCAAAAATTCATTCAGTGAGGCAATCGCTGCGGATCAAATGTACCGATATACAGTGATTGCTCAAGGTAACAGAGTGCAGGAATTAATAAATGATGAATTACTCATTGATACAGATCTTGCAACCCATTATTCAACCGGAAGAATTGGATTCCAAGCCGCTGGTAGTTTAACAAAGGTGGATAATATCAAAGTAACACTCCACACAGAGGCGTTGCCTGAGGTAGTCCAGCCCGGTGATAACTTCACTCATGTTGAAGAACCGGAAACGAACATTTCCCTTGCACCGACAATCGTTACAGAAGTAGATTCAAGTGAAGATCTGCAATCTATAGTGGAAGGCACGCGTCCGGCCACAGCCATTCTCCATGTCAACAGCCGCCTGCAAGTAACAGATGAAGCAGGGAGCGTTATTGATGAGCTCGGATCAGTGATAGAAACATTGGATCAGACCGTAATTCCAGCCTTCGCGATTGAAGAAGAAGCTACGATTGTTCCTTTAACAGATTATTTGAAGAGTATTGACCTTGAGGATGCCTTTGTACTGTCTGATCGTCCGGAGCTGGTGAAGAAGACAAGAGAAGCTTATCCTATTATTCGCGGTATTATTGAATATCCTGTTTCGGGTGAACTCAGCGAAGAACAATTGATGGACATTCGGAGGACAACCAACAGCCATTTAGCGAAAATTGTGCTCTTGCCGGAAAGTGCAGGAAGTATCGAAAATATCTCCTACCTACAGAAAAAATTAATGACGGTATGGGTGGAAGAAGACTCCAACACAGCTGCAACAAATGTAGATATTCACCGCATGATTACATCGGGCACGAACGGAATGGTTACGGATCAGTATAAAGAAGCAGTTAACGCTTTATCCTTTTATGATGAGAATGTGACCCTTGCTCGAACACCGTTTATTTTTGCTCATCGGGGGATACCTGGACTTGCACCGGAGAATACATTGGAAGGCGCCAAGCTGTCTTATGAAAAAGGTGCAACTCATATTGAAAACGATATCTATCTGTCCAAAGACGGACATATCGTCATCATGCATGATGAAACGATTGATCGGACAACGAATGGAACCGGAAAAGTGGAAAGTTATACTCTTGCAGAATTGGAACAATTTCTTGCGAATGATCAATTTCCAGAAGCTTATCCTGACGCAAGGATTCCAACACTGAGGCAATTTTTTGAAGAATTTAAAGGCAAAAAAGATGTCGAGCACATTGTTGAGATCAAAACCGGTAATCCAGCTATCATTGATAAATTGGTAACCCTTATTGAAGAAATGGGCGTAGAGAATCAAGTATCTGTGATCTCATTTAATGCATCTCAATTGCTATTATTAGCTGAGCAGATGCCGGGCATGTCCATCGGCTACTTAACGAGCGGAATTGCGAATGAAACAGACGTGTACCCATCCTTACGTTCTACTTTAAATACCGTACAAAATTTGAATTCTACCTTTAATACAAGCTATGGCGGATTAGGTGTAAACTTTTTGGAAGCGGCTAAACACCGTGGTGTGACCGTATGGCCTTGGACGTACAGAGATGAGGCGCTATTTACAGATCACTTTTTACTTGGTATCTATGGATTAACAACTGATTATGCTCATTGGGCTTCTGAGTGGGCATCTCGTATTACGCCGAAGCAAGCCGAGTTCAAACTAAATGCAGGTGAAAGCACCGAAATCAAGGCAATGATTGAAACCTATGATCGTCAGACAAAGGATATTGCGCCTGAAATTGTTGTTATTGATGGAGAAGATAAAGTTGAAGTTAATGGGAATGTGGTAACTGCTCAAGCGGAAGGAACAATTCATGCGATGCTGCGTTATACACAACAAGTATCAGTAGACAAATCATACAACATTTATACACAACCAATAACGATTACGGTTAAAGCGGATAACAAACCTCCTGCAAAACCTAAAGTAAACCCTGTTGGAGACAATTCAACCACTGTGAGTGGTACAGCAGAGGCTGGATCTACTGTGTATGTGAAAGCAGGGAAAACCGTATTAGGTGAAGCAACAACGAATAGCGAGGGTAACTTCTCTATAAATATCCCAGCACAAAAGGCAGGCACAGAGCTATCTGTTTATGCCGTTGACGAAGGGGGTAATACGAGTTCTCTTGTGAAAATCAAGATTATCGATAAAACACCACCATCCATGCCGGAAGTTAATGAAATCACAATAAAAAAGATGAGTGGAAAGGCTGAGTCAGACACTACCGTCTATGTGTACAACGGCAAAAAGTTGGTTGGAAAAGCATCGGTGAATAGAAGAGGAGAATTTTTAGTATCAATAAAGAACTCGGAAAAAGGTGACGTGTTGACAGTATACGCAGCAGATAAAGCCGGCAATATCAGCCTGAAGAACAATGTGAAAGTCAATTAATTCCTAATAAGCGAAGGCTTATCGCCAGGTCTAACGGCGAAAGCCTTCGTTTTTTTTCTGTCATTAATAATACAAGCAGATCACAGATCGCGAAGACGCATATCTGAAGTAAACCATTCTCGATAGGTGAGCTGGCTGAGCAAGATGCTGGTGATTGCAGCTGAGCTTGTGAACGCAAATACGATTAGGATCTGATACCGGACAGCCTCGATCGGATCTGCACCTGCGATAATCATTCCTGTCATCATTCCCGGGAGCTGGACGATCCCCACCGTCTTCATGCCATCGATGGTCGGAATCATGCTGGATTTAACGGAACGCTTAAGTGCATCCTGAATCGCCCGTTTAGGCGCAGCGCCAAGAGCAAGCAGGGTTTCAATCTCGCCTTTGGAAGTCTCCATTTCACGTTTCATATGGTTAAGGAACAAGCCGGATACAACCATGGCATTACCAATCGTCATTCCGCTGATAGGAATAATATACCTTGGCGTCGGTTCAATAATGTTCAGTCCGAGCAGAAGTCCCATCATGAGCAGCTCTGTTGTCAGAATGGACAAAGCGATCTTCCAGCGGACACCCCGAATGCCTTGTCCCCGCTTACCTGCATTCATTGAAGCGACCGTGATCATAAAGGTAACGATAAGCAGAATCAGCGCAGGATGCTCGGAATGGAAAATATATTGCAGGATGTATCCGACAGCAAGCAGCTGTATGGCTGATCGTATGGTTCCAATAGCTATATCCTTCTCCAAATCGAGCTTTTGCCAGACGGAGATCAGCATCGTCACCATGACAAATACAATCGTGAAGCTTAGTGCAAGGAAGGACATGGCTCCTCCTTATCGGATTCTATAGATTGGGTAATGAAACGGCGGGCTGCTTCTGTGTCTGGCCGAGAGAAGAACAGTGCTGTCGGCTGACGTTCGAGCAGGGTTTGGCTGCCCATATACCAGGTTGTCGTGCTGAATGAGCGGGCTTGCTTCAAATCATGCGTGACCCAGATCAGTGTCGTTCCTTCTTGATCACTCCATTCCGTCAGCAGCTGCTCCACAAGATCTGCATTTGCCGGGTCCAAGGATGCAGTGACTTCATCCAGCAGCAGGGCTTCCGGACGCAGCATCATAGAACGAATGAGTGCGATTCGCTGCTTCTCTCCGCCAGACAGATCAGATGCCCGCTTTTGTATATCCAGTGCAGACAGGCCGCTTCGCTCCAGCAGGCGCTGTGCAAGTGCTTGGTCGTAAGGGACTTTATGCAGGGAATGAACCATTCTGAGGTTATCCTCAACACTGCCGGGCAGCATCACGGGATGCTGTGCGACATAAGTGATCTTCATTCTCCACACTCGCGGATCACAGCGCCGATAAGAAACACCCTTCCACTCCATTTCACCTTCATCAGGACTATCCAGTAAAGACAGTATTCGGAGCAGAGTGCTCTTGCCCTGTCCTGAAGCGCCGATGACAGCGATGCGTTCGCCCTGCTCCACCTGAGCTTCGACGCCCGAGAACAGCATCGTTTGGGTTGTTGTGCCGATATATTTGGTCAACCGCTGTAAATTTAATAGATGGGACATATCCCAGAGACTCCTCTCCATTGTTCGCGTACCTATTAATTTTAGCAGATCCATTAAGTTGATAGGATGCTTTTTCCGATATATATAGCACTTGAATCCATTTCATAATACCGCTTTATATATTAAAAGAAATGGATTCGCTTGGTTTCATATCGAATAAACTATGTTTATTATTTTAAACAGGAGAGTAAAAGGATGATTACATTCGAGAAGGGCGAGCTCCTTAAGGCTGCAGAAGACATTATTGGTCACCAGGTGAATTGTAGGGGGGTCATGCGCAGCGGAATATCCAAACAGATCAGAGATGAATACCCTGAAGTTTACGCCGCCTATATTTCACTGACGAACAGTGAGATTTCTCCGCTTGGGCAGATGCAGATTGTGAAGACGAAGGATAAGTACATAGCGAACCTGTTTGGACAGAAGCATTATAAGAAGAGCTTTTTTCGAAAAAAGCTGACGAGCATCAAGGCACTGGAGCAGGCGTTGACTGAGCTTCGCACCTACGCAGAAGCCCGGGATCTCTCTATTGCACTGCCTTACAGGATAGGTGCGGATCGTAATGGGACGGATTGGAATGAGGTATACCGAATGCTTCAGAGGGTATTTATGAACTATCCCGTAACCTTATACTCGATCGTGGATATGGAGGAGAAGGGCTGATGCGGGAACTCGTTCTGTATTCATCCTGGACGGAGGTCTAGCCCAGAAACCGTCTTGGGACTATTTTTAAAATAAGCTTAAATGGCATAAACTAAGATAAACATAGGTTCTAAGGGAGGTACATAGATGGATTTTTTGTGGTGGACCTTAATTATTGTATTATTCATACTTAGCTTCGTCGGCATTGTGTATCCGATCATTCCGTCTGTTTTGGCCATATGGGGTGGCTTCGCCATTTATCAATTCCTCATTAATTCAGAGGAGCTGTCCTGGTGGTTCTGGGTTAGTATGGCGATACTAACAGTCGTTATTATTGCCGCGGATATCATAGCGAACAGCTATTTCGTTAAAAAGTACGGAGGATCGAAGACCTCGGAGACGATCGCAGCCATTGCGACCATTGTAGGCTCGTTCATCCTTCCGCCATTCGGGATTCTGCTTGTGCCGTTCCTAGCCGTGCTGGTAACCGAGTTTATCATTCACAAGGATGCCTCGAAATCGGTCAAAGTCGGCTTTGCAACTATCATTGGATTCCTCGGAGGAAGCATCGCCAAAATCCTTATTCAGCTGCTGATGATCGTATGGTTCATTCTCGATGCAATCATATAGGGCGGATAGCAACTTGATATAGGGACTTTCAAGCAAGGGGCGCTCAAGGCGTCTCTTGTTTTTTTATAATTGGAGGCGGGGAGGCACAGGGCTGCAGATTATGGTAAGCAGCGGATTTCTGAGTGCTTCCGACAGAAGAATAGGATATACTGAGAAATACATTTGTGAAAAAGACAGATACAGCAATAAGAAGACTAGCATGAAATGCATCAGGGAGGATACGAATGGGAAATACAGAAGGATCATTACAGAAGAAGCTGAAGCCTAGACATATCAGCCTGATGGCGATGGGTGGTGTCATTGGCACCGGCATCTTCAAAGGAAGCTCGGAAACGATTGGTCTTGCAGGACCAGGCGTTATCTTCACGTATATCATTGCGGGCTTGCTGCTTCTCGTCGTAATGACGGCCATGGCTGAAATGGCTACGGTCTATCCGAATCGCAACATGAGGGATTTTGTAAGGGAAGCTTTTGGCGAGAGAGTCTCGTTTATCATGGGCTGGATGTACTGTTTCATGTGGCTGGCTGTATGCGTGATCGAGATTATCGCGGCGGGCAGCTTCTTACAATATTGGTTTGCGGATGTGCCGCTGTGGATGCTCAGCTTGGGCTGTGCGGCGATCGTGATCTTTATTAATTTACTTAGTGTCGGCACCTTTGGTGAGTTTGAATTTTGGTTTGCCGGCATTAAGGTGACGATGATCATCATCTTTATTGTCCTGGGTGTGTCGCTGATCTTTGGCATCATTCCTAGCGGCGAAGCGCCATTCCTTAGCAATTATACGGACCATGGCGGATTTCTGCCGAACGGCTGGACCTCCATATTTTCTGCACTGTTAGTTGTCATGTTCTCCTATGGTGGATCGGAAATGATCGGTCTGACGCTCACGGAGACAGAGAACGCAGAACGGGTTCTGCCGAAGGTAGTTCGCAACTTTATTTTACGGATCATCCTGTTCTTTACACTGCCGATTCTCATTATCTGCGGTCTCATTCCCTGGAATGAGCTTGGTCCGGAGAGCAGTCCCTTCGTACAGGTGCTTAGCTCTACAGGACTTACGGGGGCCGCTCACATTATGAACTTCGTGCTGATTACAGCGGTGCTCTCTGCCGCGAATTCGGGAATCTACGGGGCATCCCGGATGCTCTATTCCATGGCAGCAGCAGGAGAAGCACCGAAGGCGCTGACCAAAACAAGCCGCAAGGGCAGTCCTTATAATACACTGCTGCTGTGTGCTGTTATTTTGATCGGGGGGTCGATGCTCGGGCTGATTGCACAGGATCAGCTGTTCCGGATTCTCATGGCTGTGCCAGGCTTCACTGTGCTGCTCGTGTGGATCTGCATTGCTTCATCCCAGCTTAAGCTGCGGAAGCAGTATCCTATACAGCCGTCCTTTAAGGTATGGGGCTACCCGTACATTACGACCTTTACGATTATCTGCCTGTCGGTGATTGCGTGCGGCTTCCTGATTGATGACCAGAACCGCTTCAGCATCAGTATTTGTTTAGCTGTACTGGTGGTGCTGATCGTCACATCGATCGTGAAGTTCCGTAAACCGGATACGAAATAACAACAAAGCCTGTCCAACAGCCGAATAGCTGAATGGACAGGCTTTTGTATTGTGTAAACTAGTGAATGTCTCGTTTCTTGAAGTTACCGCCGCGGACCTCTGATACATCCGAGATGACAACAAAGGCACTTTCGTCAATGTCTTTTACGATGGTCAGCAGCTTGTTCTCTTCCATTCGGTTGATGACACAGTTGAGGATATCGGATTGTTCATTGGAGAAACCGCCTCTGCCAGGTGTGTAGGTTACGTTTCGTCCCAGGCGGGATTGGATGGTATCCCCGATCTCCACCGATTTTTGACTGACAATACGTACCGATTTGGATTTTTCGAGACCGACCTGGATGATATCGATCACATTCTTCGCAATGTAGTAGGTCAGAGCAGAGTATAATGCACTTTCCAGACTGTACACGAAGCTTGCCGCAATGAAGACGAAGGCGTTAAGGAATAGAATAATATCTCCGACAGAGAAAGGAATCTTGCGTGATACGAGAACAGCCAGTACCTCAGAGCCATCGAGGGCACCCCCGTTACGAAGTACAATACCGATTCCGATCCCGAGCAGCATTCCGCCGGACAGGACAACGAGGAGCGGGTCCTCCGGTCCCAGAATCGTATCCACATGATGCAGAACCACCGTAGATATAGACAGAGCAACAATCCCAACAACACTCATTAAGGCAAAGGTCTTGCCGACCTGCTTATAGCCGAGATAGACAAAAGGAATATTCAAGACGAAGAGGAATACGCCAAGCGGAAGTCCGAACAGAGAGGATCCCATGATACTGAGACCTGTCACACCACCGTCGATTACATCGTTTGGAATGAGTACGGCTTCCAGCCCGTAAGCAGTGATGACTGCCCCAATAATAATCATAATGATCTTGCGAATGTGTTCCAGCAATCCGTGCTTCTTCATTTAACTCTCCTTTTTTGTTTTTAATATATTTAAGGATTTTGCATCCTGCCATTTCATCTGTAGAAGATCTAGATTGACGCAAAATCTTTATTTACAGGAGATGATGGATTAAAATAGGAGCATCCTGTATCATTCTCAATTGTATATGTATCAAATGGCACATCTTTTAATTTTATCACGAATGTCTAAGCAAAGGAAAGTTCATCATAAGAAATATACATGATGTGTAGGATTAATATCGTGAAGTCGTATGGGATAAAATAAGTGGCAGCTCAAGGAGAAATCAAAATATATGGAATATACACCACAGCAGGTTGCTGAATGGATGGTAGAGACGATCCGGTTCAAAGGGAATCTCTATCAGACAGAGGCGATTGAATATGTACGAGAGCACTTTGGAGAAGAGTTTGTATATGTGAATGAGAATGGAAATGCTTCCTTGGAGAAGGAAGTGAAGAAGGCATTTCGTAAGCTGCATAAAGGAAGAATTGCCTGGGATCGGGATGGATTTCTCTGGGCTTGGACGTAAGAATCCAGAACACAAAACACAAAACACAAAGCACAAAACACAAAGCACAAAACACAAAACACAAGAAAACAGACTGCATTTCGCAGTCTGTTTTCTATATAACTCTGTTATTTTAGAGCAACAGTTACTTTCTCAGTTCCCCGACAGGTCAATCTTGGTTTCCAGTCCTGCAATGAACTGATCTTTCTGCACATCCTCTGCAAAGTCATCCTTAATTATAAAAGGTTTAATGATGAGGTACTTGCTCTCACCCGTGGTAGTTGCATAGCGCCGGTCAAAAATAAGACGGTTACCCTCATATACTCCATCCCCGGACAATGCGGTCAGCTGTCTGCCTTGATCATCATAGACCGCGATCCCAATCTCACGTAAACGCTCTTCCTCACGCTGAGTCAATGAGCTGGCACTATTAAGTGCTATGGATGTGGTCAAACGGGTCGTAATAGGGGATACGGAAACATTTGCAACGCCAAAGGTAAGATCCTCTTTCGTCACGGCAGTATTAGGATTAAGCGCGATGGTTTCTACATTGTTCTTCTCAAAAGGGACATCCACGTTGAACTCATGATCTATTCCATCCAGCTTGATGCTGACCTTCGAGGTAAAGCGGTCTGGCAAGCTGCTCGTATCTGATGGATTCAGAACTTGTTCGAATACAAGCGTATTCGGATGCGCCTCACCCGCACCTCCGTAGAAGAGTCCTCCTTCTAATACAGAAGCGGCTTCCCCCTCAGTCTTGCCATTAATGGATAGAGTTACATTCTCAATCGCATTGCTAAGCTTCATCGTCTTCCTGCCATTATCATAGGTTCCGTTATCCAAATTCGGTGCAGTTACATTCACAATAAAAGCCGCTCGTGTGCCGTCATACAGCGTCTCTGTGACTTCGAGCTTTACATCCTCATAAGACACGGCATCGTTAACGTTAGTTGCAAGTCCGAGCTCTCCACCGGCACGAAGGCCGCTGTCTGTCTCAATGATGCTGAAGAGGCTTCCGATAATGGGAATACTCTTAATGGAAGCTGCCATCACGGGAGATATGAAGCCGGAAGCGAACACCCCGACACCCAATATACCCGCAGCTGCCGCTGTTAATACGGCCCGGCGCAGGGTGGAGGATCTCCTCCGTGTCGTATGCTGCTTCTGTACTGTCAGAGAGGCATAGGTCTCATCGAGCCTTGCCCGGACCAGGGGTGAGATCTCCGTATTGCTCACGTCAACCTTGTTAAGTTCTTTCTCCATATTAAATGCTGCCATAGTTTATCTTCCCTTCTTGGATATTGGGTAAACTGTGCTTCAACGCTTGCCTTGCTCTCGACAGCCGCATCTTGACGGCGCTCTCTGAAATGCTGAGAACCTCAGCTACCTGACGGAGTGGGAGGTCTTCAAAATAATGAAGAATAACTACAGTGCGCTGGGGCTCCTCAAGCCGTTCAACGGACTCTCTTAGATCGACCATTTCGTAGCCGCCCATCGAAGCAGCTGTGGTTGGTATTTCGGCGTAAGCGATCGTACGGGAGCGTTTGGAACCAATATTGTTACATTCATTAATCAGAATTCGGAAGAGCCATGTCTTGAAAAATTTCGGTTCTCGTAAAGTGCATATGGATTTAAAGGCTTTTAATATCGTTTCCTGCAGAGCATCTGCAACATCTTCTTCCTTGCCCAGCAAGGATCTTGCCATATAATACAGTGATCCTTCCAATTGCTGTACGAGCTGAACAAAAGCATCGGAATCGCCTTTTGCAGCCTTCGCGGCTAGAACTGCTATCTCCACAACGTTTGCTCCTTTCGTTGTTTTTGTCTTGATATTAATTAGACTGGCGACCATGATCCGTGGTCACAATTTTATTGTTTTTTATATCCGACGACATCTGGAAGCAGGAAAGACGTGCGACATGGCACGTCTCATGGGCTGACTATAGCAGCTCTTATATCGTATATTGCTTACGGAACTTGGTAGGGGACACACCGATATGCCGGCTGAAGCAGGCAGAGAAGTAGGGGATATTCTCGAATCCGACCTGAACCGCTATTTCGGCAACCGGCCATTCGGTTTGCAGCAGAAGGAGCTTCGCTTGCTCCAGGCGGTATTTCATCAAGTACTCTCCAGGAGTTACTCCATATACCTGCTTCATGCAGCGGGTGATGTAGTTGTAGTGAAAATTGAAGGCATCGGTCAGCGTAGTGCTCGTGATTTCGGAACGGTAATGGTTCTTGATATAGGACTCTACTTGCTCCGCAAGCGCGATCACCGGACCTGCAAAAGCGTCGTTCTGACGTATATCCATCAATCGGAGAAGCTCCTCGAAGGTCTGCTGCTGAGTCCAAAATGCACGGGACTGACGCTCGGTTGCCGCTGCATTCAGCTTATTCATCAGCCGATAGGCTTGTTCTGGATAGGGCAGGGTCCACGATTTGTGCAGATGCAGCATGTAGGGTGAGGTCAGGAAACGCTCATAATGTGCATTTTGATCCATATGAAATCCCTCCTGATCCGATTGCATCCACTCTCCTATGGTTTGAAAGTGTATCCAGTAGAATCGGGTATGCCCGGTTGACTGCTGTACAGGATAATGATGCTTGTCCGGCAGCAAAAGCAGCGTTTGCCCTGATGTCAATGCCCAGGAAATACCCTCTTCACCGATGTAGAGACAGCCCGATTCCACTAGAATCAGATCAAAGATCCCGAGGTTGTTACGATTCGGATGCTGGTCGCCGGCTGCATATTCTGTCGCACCACTTTCCAAATAATAGGGCAGGGGAGGCGCGGCGAAATAGATATGTCCATTCCCTTGCATATTCATGAGCTCCTTATTCTATGCTTGTGTGATATTTTATAAAAATCAGGTTGGTATCAGCTATATTCCTGTTCTATTGTAACGCATAAAATGAAGTCGAACAGTAAATGGAATCAACTTCTGATGAAAAGGAGCAAATACGTATGGGACAAACTGCAGGCATGAACAGAATAAAGCCGGTATCCATGAAGCAAGTAAGCATTAAGGACGACTTCTGGAGCTATTACATAGATTTAGTCAGGGATGTGGTTGTGCCCTATCAGTGGGAAGCGATTAACGACCGGGTGGAAGGTGCAGAGCGAAGCGGGGCGGTGAGCAATTTTAAGATTGCTGCTGGTCTTCAGCAAGGGGAATTCTACGGCTATGTGTTTCAGGATACCGATGTGGCCAAATGGCTGGAGGCCGTCGCCTATCTCTTGATCAATGAGCGGGATACGGATCTGGAACAGATTGCAGACGGCATGATTGATATTATCGGAGATGCTCAGCAATCCAGCGGCTACCTGAACACTTACTTTACCATTAAAGAACCAGATAAGAAGTGGACGAATCTGACGGAATGCCATGAGCTGTACACAGCAGGTCACATGATCGAAGCAGGTGTTGCGTATTATCAGGCGACAGGCAAGCGCAAGCTGCTCGATATATGCTGCCGTATGGCGGATGACATAGAGCGTGTATTCGGGTATGGTCCGGATCAGATTCGAGGTTATGACGGCCATCAGGAGATTGAGCTGGCACTTGTTAAGCTGTATGAAGTGACAGGGGAGAAGAAGTATCTGGAGCTGAGCAAGTACTTCATAGATGAGAGAGGACAGAAGCCAAGCTTCTTCGAGGCAGAAGCAGAGCGCAGGGGCTGGACCACGATCTGGAGTAATAACAAATTGCAGCTCGATGAGGCCTATTATCAGGCACATAAGCCGGTAAGGGAGCAGGATGTAGCGAAGGGGCATGCGGTACGTGTCGTATACATGCTTGCCGGTATGGCAGACGTTGCACGTGAAACGGGCGATACATCCCTGTTTGAGGCTTGCCGGAAGCTATGGGATAATATCGTCTCCAAGCAAATGTACGTCACAGGCGGCATCGGCTCCATGGCGCAGGGAGAGGCTTTCTCGGTGGATTATGATCTGCCGAATGATACGGTATATTCCGAGACCTGTGCTTCCATCGGTCTTGTGTTCAGCGCGCAGCGCATGCTGCAGCTTGAGCCTGACAGTGCTTACGCGGAAGTGATGGAGCGCGCGCTCTACAACACCGTCATTGCGGGGATGTCGAGAGATGGCAAGCGCTTCTTCTATGTCAACCCGCTGGAGGTAAACCCCAAGGTGTGTAGCGGCGCAAACCACAATTACAACCATATCAAGCCGGTTCGTCAGGAGTGGTTCGGCTGTGCCTGCTGCCCGCCGAATATCGCAAGACTGCTGGCTTCGCTCGGTGAATATATTTATTCGGTGCAGGACAGGACCGTATATACCCATCTATACATCGGCGGTGAAGCTGCGATTGAAGTGGCGGGAACTAAGATGGTGCTGAAGCAGGATTCCAGCATTCCTTGGGAAGGCAAGGCCAGCTTCGAGATGGAAGTAGATCAATCTGCAGAATTCGGTATCGCACTCCGTATACCGCAGTGGGCAGCGAATGTACAGGTGACGGTTAATGGCGAGGCTTACGATGTGACAAACAAGATAGTGAATGGTTATGCGGTCATTGAACGTGTATGGGAATCAGGTGACCGGGTGGAGCTGGTGATGGAGATGCCAATTAAGCGCGTCAGAAGTCATCCGCTGATCAAAGGAAACGCGGGTAAGGTTGCACTCCAGCGCGGTCCGTTCGTCTACTGTATCGAGGAAGCAGATAATGGGGCGCAGCTTCAGCAGCTGATCCTGCCACAGGACAGCGAGCTGTATGTGAGCGATGATCCTGCCATTGCCGGGGGAATTGTAGCCATCTCAGGAGAAGCGCTGCGGATGAATATGGATCATTGGGGTCAAGCACTGTATCAATATGATGAGCCGGTACCGCTGAAGCAGGCACAAATCAAGTTCATCCCGTATTATGCCTGGGCGAACCGGGATATGGGCGAAATGTCCGTCTGGGTAAAGGAACAGCTATAGTCAGAAATGTTAGAAGGGATGAGAAGTCAGATCGATATGATCTGGCTTCTCTTTTTTCATGCTTATTCTGGAAACAGCGTATTCTTTCAAAAAGTTAATTTCAGAAATAAAAGGGTAATGAACTCTTATTCCACAGAAATAGCGATTCATACAATTCTTTTGTAGATGAGGTGAACATTCATTATGTGGAGAATTGTTTTTCCTGCACTGGGAATGATTGCAGTGACCTATGCATTGGCTCGTTTAAGCTTTGGGCTATTTCTTCCCAATATATCCGATTCGTTAGGCTTAAGTGAGAGCGAAGGTGGGATTGTGGGATCAACAGCTTATGTATCCTATTCGTTGGCTCTGCTAATTTCTTCATTCTTAATTGAGAGAGCAGGACA
Organism: Paenibacillus shunpengii; assembly: GCF_042684905.1. Lineage (NCBI taxonomy): Bacteria > Bacillati > Bacillota > Bacilli > Caryophanales > Paenibacillaceae > Paenibacillus > Paenibacillus shunpengii. The sequence goes on from NZ_JBHUMJ010000003.1 coordinate 335,688, forward strand.
GTATAAGGTGAATCTGATTGCTGGCATGACAGCGGTATTGGGACTATTAGGCATTGCTGCTTCACAATCTTTTTTACATTTAGTGATTAGTATGTTAGTAGCAGGCTTGGGAAGTGGATTGGCTTCACCTGCCTTAAGTCAGATGGCGCAGCATACGCTGTCCAATAAAGAGCTTGATCAAGGAAATACGTGGATCAATAGTGGAACCAGTGTTGGTGTTATTCTAACAGGACCTGTTGTTTTGCTATTTACAGAGCATTGGCGGCTATCGTACTACTTCTTTGCATTCATCGCTGTCATCGTATGGATATGGAACTATTTGGTTATCCCGTCTGATCAAGATAAGAAGTCATCCGCTCGTTCACAAACAAAATGGCTGTCGGCTATAAACAAGGCGAAATTTTTGATTACAGCGTCTCTTGTGATCGGTATTAGTTCGTCTATATATTGGACATTTTCCAGAAGCTTTATTACCAGTGAATATGGATTTACGACCAATGAGAGTGTTGTTTTCTGGATTATATTAGGTATAGCAGGCATAATGGGCGGATTTGCAGGGGGCTTCATACAAAGGCTGGGCTTGTCAAGGTCGTACCGGTTACTTCTTGTTGTCATGCTGATTTCAATCCTGCTCCTTACGGTCCCTAATCAGGTTACAGTTTACATTTCAGCTGGGTTGTTCGGGAGCACATATATCTTTCTTACAGGTTTATTTATTGTTTGGGCGACGAGAATCTTCAGCATCTTACCAGCATTAGGTGTCAGCTTATCTTTCTTAGCATTAGGAATCGGTCAGTCCCTGGGTTCTCTTATTGCCGGGAGCACGATAGAAATGTCAAGCTATCCTTTTAGTTTCACACTATTTGCCGGCCTCGGTATTATTGCTCTATTCATTCCCGCACAGCAAAAGTAAGAACATCTAAGGAAGGATTACCCCCAAGTTTAAAAATATAAAAAGAAGCCTGATCATTGATCGGGCTTCTTTGCTTGGCGCTTAATGCACAACAATGCTCTTTCTTATCTCTGTGATCATCCCTGTACTTTCTTACTTCAGGATGGTGTGGAGATATTTAGTATCTCAACCCCATACGGTGGCAGGACTAAGGTGGAAGGCTGCTTGCCAGCGGTTAATAAGCTGACATAGGAATACCCGAGATCAATGACAGCTTCCTGCCGGCTTAGATTAAGCACGAAGAGATAGGCCTTCGTCTCGTTCTGGCGTACAGACAATTGCACGCCTTCTGGCAGATTCTCGTAGTACGGTAGATCGGCTCCCTCGGCAGCTTCTTGAATCAGTCGTTCCATGTAAGCATCGTCAGGCTGGGTTCCTACATAATAGACTGTCCCATTACCGTAGCGGTTCCTTGTCACAGCAGGTACCCCTTCGTAAAAATCATCCGCATACCATGCGATGGCTTCTGCGGTGACCGGTTCGAGCAGATCATTCCACTGTGTAGAAGTGAACTGCTTCTGATCACTTGTCCGGATGTGATGGACATCATTTCCGATAGGATCGTACTCACTCACAACAACACCCGCACAATTAGACAGCAGCGCTGGAAGGGGCTGCATGTGACAAACGCTTAAATGGTCTTTAACCCCTGAGCGATGTGTCAATATGACGGTACCGCCTCTCGCTGCGAATTGCTCAATTCGTCCGGCTAGATGGTCATCGAGAAGATAGAGATGAGGGACAAGGAGAATTTTGTATCCCTCCAGTGCTTCCTTCGTATGGATGACATCAACGCCAATACCGAGCTTCGTTAACGCTCTGTGCCATGCTTTGATATTCTCATAATAGTCAAAACCATCGACGGGCTTCTGGTTGCCAAGGGCAACGAGCTGGTCACTTGAGTATAGAATAGCTGCATCATTTCGCAGGGTTGTTCCTTCCAGTTGTGCAGCAACGGAGTTCACTTCCCGGCATAGATCTGCAAATTCCTTGAATCTTCTGCCGGGTACATTGCTGTGATCAATGAGTCCATGCCAGAATTGCTCAGCTCCCTGAATTGCGCTGCGCCAGCGAAAATGGACGACAGTATCGGCTCCGCGTGCAATCGTCTGCCAGGAGAAAGCCCGAATAAAGCCGGGATAAGGCGTACGCCAATTCGGGAACCAGCAGCCTGGAGGTCCGCTGAGCTGTTCCATAATCCAGAAGTTGCGGCGTTTAATGCCGCGGGTCAGATCGAGAGATAACGCTCCGCTGTAAGGGCCGGTCGCAGTCTTGTCCGGTGATGTATTCGGATAATAGTCGAAGGATGCGAAGTCCAGCTCTGCTCCGATGAGATGGATATCCATCTTCTGCGGATAGCTGTGGAAGTTGTGAGTAATGAAATGCCCGGGCGCATACTGACGGATGACCTCCATCTGTTTACGCTGGAACCTAAGTGCTGAATCGGACTGAAAGCGGTGATACTCCAGCAGGAAGGAGGGGTTCTGATTCGCTGTCCCTCCGAGCGGAGTGGTGATCTCGCTCCAGTCACTGTACTCGCCGCTCCACACAACCGTTCCCCATGCATCATTCAGTTCCTTGAGCGATGCGTATCTTGCCTCTGCCCATTCTCGAAACCTCGTGTTACAGGAGGGGCAGTGGCATTCCAGCAGCCAGTATTCATTATCAATCTGCCAGCCGCATACCGCCGGGTGCTTAGAATAGTGCTTGGCAAGCTCGCTGACGATCCGGATACTGTACTGGAGCAGGGAGGGGCTGTTGAAGCAGCGATGTCCTCGGACACCAGGCTGAACTATATCTCCGTTGTGCTGGATAGGCAGAATATCTGGATGCATGCTCGTAAGCCAGCGTGGAGGTGTATTCGTCGGTGTACCGATGACGACTTGGATGCCGTAGCGGTGAAAGATATCGATCGCGCGATCCAGCCAGGCAAAATCAAATCGACCGTCTTCAGGCTCAAGACGACTCCAAGCAAACTCGGCAACCCGAATGAGCTTCACACCTGTCGTCTGCATGAGCGCGGCATCCTGCTCCCACATGGTCTCATCCCAATGCTCAGGATAATAATCGACACCGACTTGAACGTTTGAGAAAGCTGTTGTTGATTGTGTCATATAACCATTCCTCGTTTCGATTGAAATCTCGTATGCTTATATACTATAGGTTCAAGCGCTTGAGACTCTTGCAGCATTTTAGCACGAAATATCAATATCTTGTCCTTATATCCTGCAGACAAAAAAACCGGTGCCTTCTCAAGAAGGACCGGTCTTATCTTAGTGTTCGTGTTGCTCCACAACACCGAGCTGTTTGTTTTTCTCTTTGAATTTCGCGTTATGGGAGGAGACGTAGGCGTATTTATCAGCTTCAGGCTCTATGTACAGCTTCGCTCCATTCAGTGCACTTACGGCATCAGTGAATGTACCTGCGATGAGACGCACCTTACCTTCAAAATCCACAAAATCACCTGCAGCAAATACACCCGGAATGTTCGTGTTCATGCTGCTCCCTACTTTGCAAGTCCAATCTCCCATTTCAATGCCCCATTCTCGAATCGGGCCAAAATTGTAGCGCATCCCATGATTAACGATGACGGCATCGACTTCGATCCGTTCCTGTTCACCTGTCTCCACATGGCGGATGCTCACTTCGTTAATATCCGTTCCGTTCGCACTGTGCAGTGAATCAATAGCATAAGGCGTGCGCACCATGCAGGAGGATTCCTTCATCTTCACCACATTGCGCTCATGACCGCCGAATTGATCCCGCCGATGAACGACGATCAGACTCTCTGCGATCGGCTCCAATGCATTCGCCCAATCCACGGCAGAATCACCGCCGCCGGAGATGAGCACACGCTTGCCGCGGAATACTTCCAGCTCCTGTACCGTATAATGCAGATTGCTTACTTCGTAGCGGTCTGCACCCTCAATTTCGAGCTTCGCCATTTCGAGAATACCATAGCCGATGGCCATGACAACGGTCTTGGTCCAGTGACGCTCGCCTGTTGCTGATGTCAGAATAATGGTGCCGTCCGATTGACGCTCCAGCCCGGTAATATGCTGTCCCAGTACAATCGTCGGATCAAAGGTCATGGCCTGCTGAGACAGTTGCTTAATCAGGTCTTTACCGAGAGTAGGGGTTAATCCGCCCACATCCCAGATCATCTTCTCGGGATAGATCAGAATTCGGCCGCCCAGCTCTTCCCGTGCCTCAATCAGCTTGGTCTTCAAATCTCTCATTCCACTGTAAAAAGCAGTATACATACCGGCAGGACCCCCGCCGATTATTGTCACATCATATAATTCAAGCTGTTCGCTCATCATTTACGTTCCTTCTTTCCGCATAGTCAGTTGTACAATTGCCTATCGGGTTTATCTTCGCTTATTATATTTGATAACGATTATCATCGTCAATTGATATCTGGTATAGAAGAACTATTTTATAGTAATCTATGAGAATATATTAGATGATAAGTTCTTATAAAAGGGGGCAGTACCATGAAGCAGCTGACAGTAGGAATTCTGTTATTTGATGAGGTGGAGGTTCTCGATTTTGCAGGACCCTTCGAGGTGTTTTCACTCGCAAGCGCTCTAGATAGCGGAGAAAAATGCTTCAACGTGATCACGATTTCAGAGAAGGATGAGCTGCTCTCCGCACGAAATGGGCTCAAAGTGAAAAGTGATTATCTCCTGACAAACCATCCGAAGCTCGACATTGCGATCATTCCAGGAGGGAAAGGAGCAGAGGAGATCGAAATTCACAATCCGGAGGTGATCAGCTGGATCAGAGAGCAGAAGAATTCGGTCACTGTAATGGCTTCAGTCTGCACGGGAGCGCTATTATTGGCTCAAGCTGGATTGCTGGACGGCAGAAAGGCTACAACCCACTGGATGGATACTCAGCGTCTCGAGCAGGAGTTTCCAGAAGTAGAGGTGCTGCGGGGTGTTAAATATGTGGATGAAGCAGATATTGTAACCTCAGGGGGGATATCGGCAGGTATTAATATGTCCTTCCATCTCGTATCGCGCTTCTGTGGTCAAGAGACAGCGAGACAGACGGCGAAGAGAATGGAATATGACATTGATATCTAGCTCAAGCCCGCGTTCCGATAGGGAACTCCGGGCTTTTGCGGTCTACGAAAATTGCGGTCTACGAAAATTGCGGTCTACGAAAGCTGCAGTCTGAGAATCAAGCTGGCTACATGCTGGTGGCTGCTTCCTGCCTCAGCTTGCGATATTCACTTGGAGTGCAGCCAACATCCTGCTTGAACAGCTTGGAGAAATAGGGATAATTAGCATATCCGACCTTCCCGGCGATGGAATAGACGGATAGTGATGTACTCTCCAGCAGCTGACGTGCACTTCTGATCCGGGTCTGAATAATGTAAGCGCCGAGCGATATGCCGGTCTCCTTCTTGAAGATGCGTGCCAAATAATCAGGGTTCAGATATACCATTTCCCCCAAACTGTTCCTTGTCAGCTCATCACCGCAGTGCTTATGAATATGCTGCTTGATCTCCTCGACGACGGAGTCCTGCTGGGCTGCATAACGACGGTATTCCGCTGCAGTTGTGATAAGGTATTCAATATACTTCTCCATATCCTCTATTGAATAGAGGGACGCTTCGTATAACTGATCATGAATTTTTCCGGTATACAGCTTATGTGCCTGGATTTCTCTGCTCTTTAGATAGGAATAGACGAGCTGAATCATGTCTAATCGGAATAGACGGAGTACGGAAGCACTTAAGATTTGACCCTGCCCGTTCGCAATCAGGTCATACAGGCAGCGCTTCGCCTCAATCAAGAACGACACCGGATCATCCTTATGCAGCCATTCTTCAAGCCGTGTCAAATCCGGCGCTGTATAGACGGCTGCCTTTACTCCCTCTGCCTGAGGGTACTGCTCCAGATATAGCATTTGATTGCGGTGCTTGATGATGTCTTCATTCATGCGAAGTAAATTCTGTATTCCTTGGTACAGCTCTGGCAGGGGGGCGGTTACGCCGATGCAGCATGAGGCATCGGATTTCAGGAAACGGTTTGCTTTTTGAATAAAGGAGGCACACGCCGTTTCGATAAGAGCAGCTTCTTCATCTGAAGACCATCTGAGGATGACAAAATAGTGATTGTCTTTGACCTCAATCATAGCTTCCAAGGTGAAGGAGGGATGATGAAATAGCTCCGTGAGTACGTTATGAAGAGCATAGTTGAACAAATCCTTGTCTTCCTTGCCAAGGCTTTGGTCGTAAGCATAGATGGATATCAGCAGAGGCAGGAACGGGTCGGACAACTGATATGGCAGACTCTGCTCAATGATCGCCTCAGCCAGAGCTGCTGAGCTTGGGGCATTTTTCTTCTCGGTGCTGAGCTGTCTCCAGAAATGCTCCACCAGCTTGCGCTGATTTTTCTGCCAGAGCTGCCCCTCCTTAATCGCTGATTCATTCCTTCGTTGTTCCCGCACCTTGTATATCGCTTTGGACAGGATCAGCGTGAGCTTGTCGAAGGCGATCGGCTTCAGAAAATAGTCAAAGCTTTGCAGCTCGATCGCCTTCTGCGCGTAATTAAAGTCGGCATAGTTTGTTAGGAAGATCGTTTGGACTGCATAGTTCTCCTCCCGAATCCAGGCTAGAAGCTCAAGCCCGCTGCCCTGCGGCATTTCAATATCGCATACCATAATCTCAATATCCTGCTGCAACAAGATCTCTCTGGCTTGGGCTATATTGTAGGCAGTGTAGACCTGATCAATGGATAGAGCGCTCCAGTCGATCTTCTGCTCCAGTGCAGCAACGACAAAGTAATCATCATCCACTAGCAATACATTCATGTTTGTACCTTCCTTCTCCTTCAAGTTGGGCTTGCAAGGGCTGTGGCAGAAACAGCTGAATACAGGCACCGCCATACCTGCGATTCGAAAAAACCACCCGGGCTTCTCCATCATACAGTGACTCCAGCCGCTTCAGCGTGTTCATAATCCCGATTCTATGCCCTTGGAGCATCTCAAGCGGCTGACCAGCCTGAAGCTGCTCCAGAATTTCTGCGGGAAATCCGGGTCCTGAATCTTCAATTACAATCTTGAGGACACGGCGGCTGCTATCCATCTTCTGTTCCAATTGCAGCTGAATCTGCAGCTTGTTATCTCTCGATACGGCATATTTCACGGCATTCTCTATGAAGGTCTGAAGCACGAGTGGAGGAAGCAGCATCTCCCGGACGGCGTCACTTCCCTTAATGTCGTAGCTGAAGGCATTCCGATACCGGTGCTTTTGGATTTCAAGATAAGTTGTGACATGTTCAATCTCGTCCCCAAGCCGTACAAAGTGATCGTTATTCTGGAAAATATACCGGAAGTACGAGGAGGTGGAGAGGGCCATATACTCGATCTCCTTGTGCATTTGCATTTGGGCCATACTGTAGATGTTGGTGAGGCAGTTGAGAAAAAAGTGCGGCCGGATTTGCATTTTCATATACTCAAGCTGCACCTGCTGCTTGGACAGCTCCTGTTCATACATATCGATCTTGATTTGTTTCATTTGCTCGATGAGATTTCTGTATTGTAATCCTGCTTCCGACAGCTCAATAATGGGGCTGCTGGTGAAGTCCAGCGGCTCGCTGGACTCTGCCATCTTCGAGAGGTTTTTGGAGAATTGCTGGATTGGCTTCAGCACTCTGCCCTTGAAATACATAACGACAATGATCAGAGAGGACGCGACGAGAACGAACAGGAGCAGGATCAAGAGCTGAGCCACCATGATTTTTTCAAATGCACCGAACTCAATGAACATTTTCACGTTAATAGTAGAATCGGTGAACGCCTTGCTTACGGTTGTCCGTGGACCCGAGATGAATGGGAAGCTGAACCCGGATTCTCGACTCTGTTCCATATCTGCTGCAGGACTGGACAAGATTCTGCCGTCCTGATCAACCAGAGTAGAGAAGCCGTTCTTTCCTAAATTAATCTGTCTTAGTGGCGCGATGAGATCATCCGCAGAAATAAGACACATCAGGTATTGCTCATGATAAGGCACGATGTTGATAATGTAGTACTTATCCTGGATGAGAATGGGCGTCCAGTTGGAATAGAACTTGTCATAGACATTGGGATCACTTGTATAGCTGACCAATTGCTGTCCAAGCTCCTGATACTCGGGATAAGTGATGCTCATGGGCGCGTAATTGCGGAGGAGCTTCTCATCGCTGGAATAATAGAAGAAATTGTACGCGGGTCCGTAGTTCTTCTGCAGCTCCGTGTAGCGTTTGCGCAGGTTATCATTGGCTGCAAGAAATTCGTCGTAGTTAACGTCCTGCCGCTTGGGTACCAGTGCTTCAATGTTGTCGTCGTTGGCCAGCGTCCAGCCCATATAATGATTGATATAATCAAAGTCATGATTGATTCTTGTCAGGTAGAGATCGGCCGTATCCTGGAGGTAACGTGTGGACTGCTGTTTAACAATCGAGATGGAGGCCATGCTGATGGCGAGATCAAGCAGAAGAGCGGAGATCGTGATCAGGAGCGTGATTTTGACATAATGCCGGATGGGATGTGACCTTCGGTGCGTATGCTTGATTACCCTATCCATCGTCAAGCTTCCTTTCCTGACGCTTATAATGTAAGCGTTTTATTATATGGTATTGATATTATAATTCCTCTCCTGTCAAAAGAACATGGATGTCAGGTCATTTTTGCACAAAGTCTGGATTGTGCATGAAGAAGTCCGTAATCCCTCATAATGCACGAGCCGTGTAAGGTCAGATTAGAGGAGCTGGGCAGTAGAAAGGTCCGAATCCTCTCGGTTACAAGTCCAGTACGTACCCTTCACGCGAAGTATACTCAAGACATGAAAAGAGAGTTAAGTTGAAAGCGCTTCGATAAGCGCCTGACAGGAAAGGGGAGCGGATGTGAGAACAGCGGATTTAAGTGTAAAACAGAGTCATCGGAAAAGAGCACCTGCGCTGCAGCAGATTAAGCAGAATTGGGGTCTATATTTGCTGCTGCTGCCTGCTGTAATATTGCTGCTGCTATTTGCTTACATTCCGATGTACGGCATCGTCATTGCCTTCAAAGACTACAGTCCGGCCCTTGGCATCGGCGGCAGTCCCTGGGCAGGTCTCAAGTACTTCGAGAAGTTTTTCAATTCCTATCAATTTGATACGACGATCAAGAACACGCTGATCCTCAGCTTGTACAGTCTGGCCACGTTTCCGATTCCCATTATGCTTGCACTGATGATCAACCAGATGAGGGAGAACCGGTTCAAGCGTTTTTTTCAGACCGTAACCTATATGCCGCATTTCATCTCGACCGTCGTTATGGTGGGTTTACTTCTGATCCTCTTATCGCCAAGCACAGGGCTGATCGGCCACATTTACCGCTTGTTCGGCGCGGAGGCACCTAATCTGATGGGATCACCGGGGTTGTTCAGCAGTGTATATGTATGGTCCGATGTGTGGCAGCATACCGGCTGGGACAGCATTATCTTCATTGCGGCGTTGTCTGCCGTGAGCCCGAGTCTGTACGAAGCGGCCACGATGGACGGAGCAAGCCGGTGGCAAAAAATATGGTACATCGACCTGCCGATGCTCATGCCGACAGCCGTCACACTGCTGATCCTGAGAGTGGGGAGTCTGCTTGGTGTCGGTTTCGAGAAGGTCTACCTGATGCAGAACAACCTGAACATCTCCTCAAGTGAGGTTATCTCCACTTATGTCTATAAGATAGGGATGCTCAGCAGCCAGTACAGCTTCTCGTCCGCCATTAACCTCGCGAATACGATCATTAATTTCATCCTGCTCATCATGGTAAATGAGATATCCAAGAAATACAGCAAAAACAGCCTGTGGTAGGAGCTTACAGGAGAGGAGGAATAAAGAGTGGACCATGTGGATGCGCCCCGGCAAGCGGCCCGGCCTGTTAACAATCGTTCCTCGGATAGAGTGCTGGAGATTGCCATGTATGTGTTTGCCGTCATGCTGCTCATTGTGCTCATGTATCCGATATATTTTATTATCATCGCCTCGTTCAGTGATCCGGCAGCTGTGGCGAACGGTCAGGTGTGGCTGTTCCCCAAAGGGTTCACACTGGCAGGCTATCAGGAGCTGCTAAAGCATGAGAATATATGGATTGGATATCGGAACACGATTCTGTATACGGTCATTGGTACGGTCATCAGCCTTGTGGTGAATATATCCGCAGCCTATGCGTTATCCCGCAAGGATTTGTTTGGCCGCAGAGCCATCTCGCTCTTTTTTATCTTCACGATGTTTTTTAATGGAGGGCTCATTCCTACTTTCCTTACGATCAGGGACTTCCATATGTATGATACCTTTCTCGTGATGGTGCTTCCGTTCTCGGTTGCCGTGTATAACATTATTGTCGCCCGGACTTTTTTTCAGCACAGCATCCCTGAAGATTTGTGGGAAGCGGCACAGCTCGATGGCTGCGGCAATTTGAGGTACTACCTGCAGATCGTTATTCCGCTGTCCAAAGCTGTGATCTCTGTTATTGCCTTATGGACGGCGGTTGGACATTGGAACTCGTATTTTAATGCACTTATCTATTTGAAGGACCCGAATCTGTATCCGCTGCAGCTCATATTACGCAATATTCTGATTACCAATCAGATGCAGTCCAGTATGGGAACCGGAGAGGCAGCGGCCGTTGCACTGCGTCTTGCCAATCTGATGCGTTATGCGGTCATTATTGTCGCAACGGTGCCGATCATGTGTATTTACCCGTTCGTACAGAAGTATTTCAATCAGGGGGTGATGATTGGCGCCGTGAAGCAATAGTCGTCATGATTCTGTAGTGCTCTGAAATCGGGTCTGGATCTTATAAGAGGGGATCGATGAATATGGGGAAGAAGTATAGGAATAGAGCCTATCGATTGAAGCTGCTGACTTCGGTTGTCCTGGCGTCAACACTGCTCCTGGGGCTGATCGGCTGCAGCAATGAAACAGCAGAGGAGCCGCAGTCCGTAGATGAAGCTGTCTTTAATCAAGAGGGGCTGCCTATCGTTAATGAACCGATCACGCTGGATGTGCTGACGGTGCGGTGGGGCAATATGGGGGATACATTTACGCAAAACCAGTGGCTTAAGGACTTGGAGCAGCAGACCAATGTCAAGATCAACTGGCAGGTCATGTCCTCCAATGACTGGGGTGAGCAAAAATCGATCATGCTGGCGAGCGGCACTCTCCCGGATGTGATCCTGGGTGATGCAGTATTCTCGGATTCGGATATTGTGAACAACCTGGCTTATTTCCGTCCGCTGGATGAGTATATTGATCAGTATATGCCGAATTTGAAGGCTGCTATGGAGGAGACACCGGAGCTGAAGAAGATCAGCACCTTCCCGGATGGGCAAATCTACTCCCTGCCGGCAAGACTGCCTTCGAGACCGAAGTCCATGAATCAGCCGATTATTAACAAGGTATGGCTGGATCGTCTGGGACTCGAGGTTCCAGAAACGACGGATGAGCTGTATCAGGTGCTTAAGGCCTTCAAGGAGCAGGACCCGAACGGTAACGGCAAGCAGGATGAAATCCCGATCAGCGGCTCGGGTGATATCAGCAGTGATCTGCTGAGTCCGTTTGGTATTACGGATATTAATGCCAGCAGCATGATGATTCAAGATGGCAAGCCGGTCTTCTATCCAGTAACCGAGCAATATAAAGAAGCGATTAAATGGGCGCATCAGCTGTATGCAGAAGGCTTGATTGATCCTGAATTGTTCACACAGGATAATACGATGTCTACAGCGAAGCATCAGAACCCGGATGCCGCGCTCATTGGATTCACGAACCAGTGGATACCGGATGCGGTGTTCGGCAAATGGAAAGATGAATATGAGGCAATTCCAACCCTTGCCGGACCTGACGGGCAGCGTTATCAGGCAGGAGACCCTGTAGGGCTCAGCTTCAGACGCAATGAGCTGCTGATCACGACTTCCAGCAAATACCCTGAGGTCGTCGCCCGCTGGGCAGATCAGTTCTATACGAATGAAGCCAGTATTCAAAATTTCTGGGGAGCGATCGGTACTGTCATTGAGAAGAAGGACAATGATACGTATGCACTGATGAGTCCACCAGAGGGTACGAGCGCAGATGCATGGTATTGGGAGCAGTCACTGCGAGATTTTGGACCGAAATATGTCAGTCCGAGCTTTGAACAGAACATTATTCTGGATGAAACGGTCGGAGACGGTCTGAAGCTGGTTATTGATAAGCTGGGCGCTGACTATGTGACGACACCATTCCCGAATGTCATGTACAGCAGTGAGGAGTTCCAGGAGCTGCCGACACTGACGACGGATATTGATGGCTATGTCCGTACCAATCGTGCCAAATGGATTACGGAAGGCACCATTGATGAGGAATGGGATGGATACCTCAAGCAGCTGAATGATATGGGACTGGAGCGATTGGTTCAGATCCGGACTGAAGCGTATGCAAGATATACGAGCGTGCAGTAATTGAATTTTTTCCTGAGACTAGGGAAGAGCACTCCAAAGAGCACTCCGATAAGGGGTGCTTTTCTTCGTCTGATTATGGCATTCCAAAAATGATTGTGAACATCAGCCAATACTTATATAATGAGTTTCGTTATATTGAAATGGATTAGCAAATTATAAAAATAAAGTTTGTGAGCATGGGGGATGTCATTTGTGGCTACAGCAATATTAGCCTGCATTATCTTTGTAATTACTTTAGTACTTGTCATATGGCAGCCCCGTAACCTGTCGATCGGCTGGTCCGCATGCGGCGGGGCGGTTATTGCACTGCTGGCCGGGGTCGTGAGCTTCGGAGATGTCTATGATGTCACCCAGATTGTCTGGAATGCGACGCTGGCCTTCATTGGTATCATTCTGATCTCCCTGATTCTGGATCAAATCGGGTTCTTTGAATGGGCAGCCCTCCATATGGCCAAGGCGGCCAGAGGAAATGGAATCCGGATGTTCGTGTATATCAGTGTTCTCGGCGCACTGGTATCGGCTTTCTTCGCTAACGATGGAGCAGCCTTGATTCTGACTCCGATTGTATTGGCGATGGTCCGTGCGCTCCGATTTGATGAGAAGAAGGTGTTCCCTTATATCATTGCAAGCGGGTTTATCGCGGATACGACTTCACTGCCGCTCATTGTGAGCAACCTGGTTAACATCGTCTCTGCCGACTTCTTCGGCATCAGCTTTGGCGAATATGCGAGTCGAATGATCGTCCCGAGTCTGTTCTCTCTCGGTGCCAGCATCCTCGTATTGTATCTGTTCTTCCGCAAGAGCTTCCCTAAGCGGTTTGACGACTCAGAGCTGAAGGCACCATCTGAAGCGATCAAGGATCCGAAGCTGTTCCGTATTTCATGGTATGTACTGGGACTGCTGCTCATCGGATATTTTGTGTGTGAGTTTGTCGGTGTTCCGGTATCGGTGGTAGCAGGAATCATTGCAATTCTGTTCCTTGTGCTCGCGAGAAGAAGTCCGGCGATTCAGACCAAGGAGGTCGTCCGAGGTGCACCGTGGAGCATCGTGTTCTTCTCGGTGGGGATGTATGTCGTGGTGTATGGACTGCGGAATGCAGGGCTTACGGACATTTTGGCGGATGCCATCGGTGCTGTAGCTGATCAAGGTTTGTTCGCTGCCACGATGGGGATGGGCTTCATCGCGGCCATCCTCTCATCCATTATGAATAATCTGCCGACCGTGATGATTGGTGCGCTTGCGATTGATGCCGCAGAGGCGACTCAAGCGGTGAAGGAAGCACTGATCTATGCGAACGTGATCGGCTCTGATCTTGGACCAAAAATAACGCCGATCGGCTCGCTTGCGACCCTGCTCTGGCTGCATGTACTGTCTGCCAAGGGAATCAAGATCTCTTGGGGGACTTATTTTAAAACAGGCATCATCATTACGATTCCAACCTTGTTTATTACGCTGCTAGGCTTGTACCTGTGGCTTCTTATTTTGTAGTGGTGGACATACCGAAGAAGAGCCTTAACCCGCAAGGGAAGGCTCTTCTTGATGTTTTAAACAATTAAGAAGTTCATTTAAGTGATATAGCAACTATAGCTTGGTTACAGAGGCTTCAACATTTCTACCGCTGATTTGGTAATGTTGCTGCCTGATGTTTTGATCTTGGTAATGGCAATAAGCTTGTCCTTGGACATCATTAATTGGACCGCGGTGCCTTCTGTACGAAAGGTGTTCAGGGGCAGCATCGTATCCGCGTCGATTTGATAGACCAGATTACCTTTGACGACAAAGAACTGATCCTCATGGTCAGGACTGGTTGCAATGGCATCAAAAGCAGGAATAGTCCCAACATAATACATATCACTGCTCTTGCTTTTGGTCGAAGTAAATACAGCACCTGAGCTGTTAATAATATAGCGTCCATCGCCAGTCACTGCAATGACAGTACCCATGTCATGATCACCGTGGTAAGGTGAGTCATATCTTGAGGTGAATATCCCTTCATTTACATGAAATACTTCCATGTCTCTTGGACTTACCCCTTGATTAACACCGTAGATTCTAGTTTGATCCGGGTGCATGACGATGTTTGTTTTATTGTAATAATTTCGTATAGAGGAAAGCTCCTGGTGAGTATAACGATCATAGCTCTTGAACACGTACTGTCTGTCGGAACCAGAATTCACATAGACTTTTCCGCTGTCGTCAGCAACGATGTTGTAAGGAGTAATATCAATTTCCCACGAATCCTTAACACTCAGCGTGTCGGGGTCAAGCACCCGTATCACCCCAGCTTCGGTCTCCGTATTATTGTATTCTGTGTAAGTGAAGATGACGTATAACTCACCGTTTGCGTAGGTCATCTTTCTTGGTGTTTCCTTAAAGGCAGGGGAGACAGCCGCCTGTTTTTGATTCACAAGATCATATGCACGGATTCGAGATTTGCTGTCGTCAATCGTATAGATGACCGGCTTGTCGGGGTGGCTTACAGCCTCAGTAACATGCTCGGTAAGCAGCATTTTCTGATCCGGGGCAAGTACATACTGAATATAATCAACTGTTTGAGCATCCTGCTTCGGTGTAAGAACCGATTTATCACCAATGACAATAAGACCACGTTCATAAAATACGGTTAGTCCCAAGGTTTCGCTAATATAACGGAGCGGCACGAAGACACGTCCCTGCTTAATTTCGGCTGGTGCATCAAGTAAGGATTTCTTGCCGTTAACCCATACGGTGCTGCTGCCCAGCGTAATTTTCATCGTATTTGGGCCATCCTTGATCGTTACAGTCGAAGCTGCCTGATTCCAGGTTACTGTAGCTCCGAGATTCTCGCTGATGAAGCGAAGCGGCGTCAATGTGCGCTGATTTTTAATATAAGGGGTGATTTCGGAATTTTCTTTATCAATGAATTTTGCCTCTCCAAAAGACAGGCTGTTCGGGCTCCCGATCGACAACGCTACGCTGTCCTTCAAGAGGGTGTTGAGATCCGGGCTCGTATTCACCGCTGCAGCAGCTTGTCCCGATAAGTTAAGCGTTGCTGTTATGCCAAGAACGGCACAACCGATCAGAGCAGCTTGCTTCCATTTGTGTTTCATCTGTTTAAGTCTCCTTCTTGGATGTCTGGAATGATAGGCTTTATGGACAAGTGAACTCGCACATTGCCACATTTAAAACGCGAAAATTAGCAGGAAGTTTCGATTCGAATTAAAAAACAGCGTAGGTCACAGTTAGTTGAAGTGGGTAGGCATGAGGGTAGCGACAGGCTATTGAATAAATGATAACCTCTAGAAGAAGAGCGGGCAGAGCTTAGTTAAAATTACATCCAATTGATAAATTAATGAGGTGCGTATAGCTGTTAAATTTTGGTATGAAAATAGTTTATAGAGATATGAACGAAAGGTTTTGTTCTAAATACCAATTGTTAGAAGAAATTAGTGATCTAGAAGATTTAAAATTTATAATATGTAATACGTTTGAGGAATCAGATCGAATCTTTTTTGTAGTTTCGGGCTTTTATGAAAACTATTGACCCGTGGATTGTAGATATGATATGGCAATTATCGTGACACAATTACCTGAAATATTGAGAAGTATAAAAGAGGGGGATTATAATTTTGAAATTGACTTCAATGGACAAGGTATAGAAAGAAATATAGTGGTGAAAGAAAAAGATGCTGCCAATGTCGAACTTATCTGTATTCAGTCCAAGGACTGGGAACCAATTGCAAAATCTGGCCCGATAATGATTCCGAAAGCAAAGATAAAGCAACTGATACTAGATTTGTGTTCAGATTTCATTTTATTTAGTAAGGGTATCTTTCAAAATCATCCCTTCTATAATGCTTTAGAACAAAGTCTTAGCTCCGAAGACTATAAAAGAAAATAATAGGTGATTAACTTGCACAGATATAGAATCACAAAATATAATCCTCTTACTGTAGATGAAAATGGAGATTATAAAGAAGTATGGAGTGCAAGCAGTGATATTAAATTTGATTCATTGATACCCCGAATTGAAGGTTTAGGACTGTTTGTAGAAAAACACTAATTTATAGAACCTTGAGAAAAAGTGAGGTAATCATGATGGAAGCAGAACAACTTTTAAAGAAGATCGAAGATTCCCACTATTGGGATGCGAGGCTTAAAAGATTAAGTACAAACTTTTTTGGTGATGAACTAGTTCTAGTTTATGAGGATGATGATCGTGAGGTCGTTTTAAAATTCTCTAATTGTTATCAAATAAACTACAATCATGCATTAAATTATGATAAAGAGAAGCCTGTTCGTGAACTAAATAGCAATCAACTCCCGTACTTTTTGCAAGACATTGAGCTTAAGGATTGTATTTATAATGGAATAAAATATTTCAAGTGTAAGATTTCTATGCCACCTCTGGATCTTGAGATATTAAGTAAAGATTTAATTGTATTGAAGGAATAAGTCATTTCACCTCAATTTAATACCTCAGGAATATGCTGAAGTACACCCCTTAGAATAGATATTGGAAAAACCCTTGGGTTTAACCGATGATATTTTAGGGGGATTTTTAACGAGGTCAGGGGGCTACCCATTGAGCCAAATCATAAAAGATACAAACGTTTTTGAAGAAGCGTCACACTTCGTTTCAAAAGTGTTTTACAATGAACAGCGACTACCGAAACTAGTATTTAGAGTCCCGTTTCAAAAAACAGCTGTACTTGATTTTGATTATGCAATGAGTTATCACTTTTGGGATGAACTGGACCGACTCATCGATACATTCGGTGACTCTTATGTCATTATGGCTGTCTTAGACCCACATCCTGTAGACTACTACTATAATGAGTTCTCTCGGTATAACTGGTGTATGATGAACAAAGGTACAACAGCAGATGAATATTGGAATGCGCTTAATGACAGTCCTATAGACAGTCCTGCGGACTCGATCGTATCCAATTCAGAAGTGGTCGTATGGGTATCTTCATCTATGAAATGGGCGATATGGGGAGAGAGGAGCTACGGTATTTGTATGTTAGGCTTCAGTGACGAGATAAAAGACAACAGCGAATCGTGGTTTACGATGGATGAAGCCATTACTAATTTAGTATCACTTAATTTCAAAAATTGTATCGTTCCCGAAGAGATTATCTCGAAATTGATGAAGTTTTATACTTAAATGGTCTCAATCAGGAGGGTTAGTATGGATAGCTTTACCTTTAAAATAATCGGAGAGGGTACAGACAAGATAGTAACCCTAAAGGTAGAGTCACAGATCATCTATGAGGGTCCCTCTTATTGCTTAGTAACTTCTGTAGACAATGTTCTTGGGCTTAGGCTGAATTTTGGTTTCACATGGATAGAATATTTGTACAGCATCAAAAGTTTGGAAGAGTATCTATTATTACTACCAGTGAAAGAGCATTATAGATATGCAAAACAATTCATCTTTTCAAAGTCTGATTTGATGAAATTATGGGACGGACTTGGTTATGATTTTGAAGATGATCAAGCGTATATAACGGATGCCAATCCTACTGATATTTTATGTCATTGGTTGTTATCAAGCAGGGTTCATTTCCAGGAATTAAAATTAGATGCAATGAGAAAAGAAATACGAAAAATAGCTGTAGGATTATGATTGGAAGGCTTTATTTATAGAAGAACAGGGAGTACTTTGTATGAGATTAAGTCCCGAATTAGGATTTAGGACTAATGTTTCTATTAACTAGAATAATGTTAACAAGCTCGTTTAACTTGGGATTTAGAGTGGGAGATGAGGAAAATGACAAGTGTCCATGATAATGAGATCATATCTTATGAAGTTAGTTTGAAGAATCGTACGATTATAATGAACACATTTGATTATCAAACTGAATCGCTGACTAAGATAGTGTTTTCTGATGTTTTTGCCCATATGTTTGAAACTGAATTAGAAAACAGTATTATTCTTGATATTAAAAAATCGGAGATTTCTAATTTTGTTATTGATAATCGTGATGTATTAGATAAATATAAGAACTCTACGTGGCCGATGGATTATAACACCATTGAAGAATTATCAGAAAAACTAGTCACAGAGAATTATAATTACTATGAAATACTATCATCCTTTGGGCTCAGTGGTTGGGTTGTAGCTCGAAATTATGAATTAATAAAAGCCTAAATAGTAAAGTTGAAGGCGGAAGAATAAATGAATGATATAGATGCAGTTATATCTAATGATAGTCAGTTACTTTGCTTAGAGCATTTATATACAGTTGATGATTATCTCACCTTAAGCATAAGAGTAAAATCAGGGGGATTCAGCGGTGAGTCTAACTTTTGTATCTCAAAAGAAAGAATAAATCTGATAATTGAGAAATTAAGAGAAATGCAAAGAAATTTATTAGGGAGTATTACTCTGGACGATTATGATTCTGATGCAAATATAATATTTAAGGTTAGCGGTTTAGGCCATTTAGTTATTACAGGTCAAATTGGAGGCAGCCATGCGGAACATATGTTGAAATTCAAATTCGTTTCAGATCAAACCATAATTAATGGACTTATAGATATCCTCAATTCATTTTTGAGGTAATTATTTAAACTTGAAGGGTTTCTCCTAAGCAAGGGATACCATAGAAAGCTGTCTATGCTTTGGGGACTCATTGAAGCAGAAATTGAGCAACGTTCATACAATTAGCTTGGATTAGAGATTGCAGAAAAGGCAGAGCATCCGGAGCGGAATGCTGGAATATGCAAATAGCTCTTTTTGCCGAAGATGCTCAAATGCCTGATTTTACGTGTGGAATTTCGGCCGTCGCACTTCACAAAGGCGTTGGAATAGCAAAGAGGGCAAGGTTTTTAGTATGCCCTCGGTATTGCCTCCAGATGAACCTCTTTTGCATCCATGGAGATCATTTGTTGAAGTTGTAGCTCAGCAGTTCGTTGATATACTGAAGTGGCATCTGTCATATCCTTAGGCTTGTTGTTTGGTGGGACTTACAACAATACAGGATTTACAGATGTTTTTCCATATTTACCCTTGTTTTCCTCGCTATCTCACTTCGTCAACCACTAATTACGGTGTCGCCCCCCCATTATTACCCGTCTTTGGACCTTCCTTTTTCACCTAATGAGAACTTTAAAGTGTCTCTTATCTGATCCTCCAGGACTATCGGCACAATGAGGAACCCGGCTTCCTGTTTGGGCATAACAATAAATCATAGGAAATCTCGATTAGAAATTGAATCGATCATTAGGAGGGGAACAAGTGGCTTTATTTCTCCGATTCACTGACAATGACACCGGGGCGATTACGTTTACCGGAAATACGCTTGGTCTCAGCCGCTCCGATACGACAGGTGTCCCGGGAACACGGGACTTTATCGGCGCCTTTACAACGATTGACACGTCTATGCAATTCGGCAGCTATCCGCCAGGGACGACAGACGATTTTAATCTGAACAGCGCAAGTGCCATTCTCCGGCTCCCGGAGGACAGCGAAGTGCTTTATGCAGAGCTGATATGGGCAGGTACGTATGCTGTGACAAGAGGAACGAACAATTATGCGGCGTTTATTAACAAATCTGTCTCCCTTACGACTCCTCAGGGAACCACCTTCAGCATCTCTCCTGATCCCGTTACGGCACAGGAATCTCATCGCAATGCGACTGACAATTATTTTCGATCCCAGAATGTTACATCCATTATCCAACAGGGAGGGGCGGGCACTTACACGGTTGGAGGTGTAGTCGGTAACCTTGATTTAGGGAACAGCAGTGCCAACAATTGCGGGTGGACGCTGTGCGTTGTATATGAGAACTCGGCTTTACCGTTCCGCAACCTGACTCTTTATGTCGGTGATGTGGAAATTGCCTCCGGCATTCCGGAGCTGACGACGACGCTCACTGGCTTTGCCACCCCTACATCGGGTCCCATCAGCGGCAGGATGGCGCTGTGCGCACAGGATGGGGATGCGAACAAGACGGGAGACCAGGTCCTGTTTGGACCAGATGTTTCCAGCTTGACGGTACTGCAAGGACCGAATAATTACCCGAGCAACTTCTTTGCTTCCCAGATTAACGACGACAACGGGCTTCTGGACACCTCGGGCACCTTCGGAGACCGAAACCAGATTGCAGGCCAGCCTGGGAGACAGATTGTAGGCGGGAGACAGTCGTGGGATATAACGAATATTGATGTGTCGTCTACCTTAAGCAACAGCCAGACTTCTGCAGTGTTCCAGCTCCGTACAGGCGGTGATGGATATGCCGTCCTTGCCATCGGCATCTATATAGACATTAACTCCCCAAGAGTGACTGTAGATAAAACTGTTGACGCCACTCAGGCTGTTATCGGGCAGGTACTGACTTATACTGTTGTCATAGAGAACTCGGGTACAGTAACCGCGGATACCGCTTTTCTGCTTGATCAATTGCCGAATAATACAGCTTTTGTACCAGGAAGCGTGACGATCGGCGGCGATCCAGCTGAAGATGCAAATCCAGTAAGCGGTATTCCTCTTGGGGCGCTGGAGCCTGGATCAAGGATCACGGTGACGTATCAGGTACGGGTTATATCCATCCCGCCAGACGGTGTCATTGTCAATGAGGCAGTCGTCAATTTCGAATATCAGAGCGTAACAGGAGGACCGATATATGCGGGTGATATTACATCTAACGACGTCGTTACCCCGGTTCTAGCACCGTCAATTAATATCGAGAAAAGTGTTTCTCCAACGGAAGCTGAGCCTGGAGAGCGTGTACAGTATCAAATTATGATTTCGAATACGGGAGAAGTGGATCTAACGAATGTAGTCGTTACGGATTCACTGCTGGGTCTAAGGGAGACGATTCCAAGCCTGCCTGTTGGAGCAACCACGGTGTTGTTTGACTCCTTTGTTATTCCTGCAGGAGCAGTACCTGGTGAAATGATCGCAAATACAGCAGTCGCGGCATCGGATCAGATCGGTCCGGTGAGCGATGAAGCGCTGGTCACGATCCTCGCGCCCACGCCGGGGCTTGAGCCCGCGCTTTTGATCGAGAAGAGCGTGACTCCCGAGTTTGCGGAACCAGGTCAATTGGTGGAGTATCGGATTGAGGTTATCAATGCAGGGGAAGTGGATCTGACGAATGTGGTGGTAACCGATGCGGTTCTAAGCTTGAATGAAGTCATCCCAAGTCTGCCGGTCGGAAGCAGCACCGTATTGTTCCAGCAGCTCCGTATACCGGAGGGTCTAGAGGCCAACTCCATTATAACGAATGTGGCAACGGCTGTATCGAATGAGACAGATTCGGTGAGCGATGAAGCGCTGGTCACGATCCTCGCGCCCACGCCGGGGCTTGAGCCCGCGCTTTTGATCGAGAAGAGCGTGACTCCCGAGTTTGCGGAACCAGGTCAATTGGTGGAGTATCGGATTGAGGTTATCAATGCAGGGGAAGTGGATCTGACGAATGTGGTGGTAACCGATGCGGTTCTAAGCTTGAATGAAGTCATCCCAAGTCTGCTGGTCGGAAGCAGCACCGTATTGTTCCAGCAGCTCCGTATACCGGAGGGTCTAGAGGCCAACTCCATTATAACGAATGTGGCAACGGCTGTATCGAATGAGACGGATTCGGTGAGCGATGAAGCGCTGGTCACGATCCTCGCGCCCACGCCGGGGCTTGAGCCCGCGCTTTTGATTGAGAAGAGCGTGACTCCCGAGTTTGCGGAACCAGGTCAATTGGTGGAGTATCGGATTGAGGTTATCAATGCAGGGGAAGTGGATCTGACGAATGTGGT
This sequence comes from Paenibacillus shunpengii, assembly GCF_042684905.1. Taxonomy (NCBI): domain Bacteria; kingdom Bacillati; phylum Bacillota; class Bacilli; order Caryophanales; family Paenibacillaceae; genus Paenibacillus; species Paenibacillus shunpengii. The sequence continues at coordinate 357,845 of NZ_JBHUMJ010000003.1, forward strand.
CGTTACCGATGAACGGATCGGTCTAACCGAGATCATCCCGAGCCTGCCAATTGGAAGCAACAGAGTGCTGGTCAAATCATTCCAAATCCCTACCGGACTTGTTGCTAATTCGATCATTACGAATATCGCAAGTGCGGTATCGAATGAGCTGGGCCCAGTAAGGGATGAGGCGCTTGTGACGATCCTGCCGCCTGAATTGCCTGTCTACAAACTCGCCATTACCAAAACAGCAGATCGGCACACCACTCCTGCCGGACGAACGATACATTATCAGATTACTGTTACAAATGCAGGAGATACTGTACTTACTTCGATTCGCATTCGCGATGAGCTGCTTGACATCAATCGTACGATCCGCAGCTTGGCTCCTAATGAATCAATCATCGTTGAAGGCAGGTATGTCGTATCGTCTGAGACACCATCGCGTACCGTGATCGTTAATACGGCGTGGGCTGATGCAGCAGAAACTGGTCCGGTTTCAGCTGAGACGTCTGTCACTGTAACGGAGAGCGCAATGCTAGATGTAGAGAAAAGTGTAACACCTCGGATCATCAGCCCGGGTGACGTGCTGACATTCTGCTTCGAGGTGGTCAACATAACGGGGACACTCAGCCCTGTTGTGCTTACGAATGTGATCCTGTACGACGACCTCCCTCGAGGTACTCAGTTTATCGAAGATTCGGTCATGATTAATGACCGCCCTGTCACGACCGTGAATCCGAAACAGGGTATACCGCTTGGTTCTCTTGCTCCGGGCGAGGCAGTGGTCATCTCGTTTCGTGCACGCCAGCTGTTTGTTCCTGCCGGCGAACGGGCTGAGAATCAGGCCTATGTCATATACGAGAGGGCAGATACTGAAGAAACGGACCGCGCAGATTCGAATATCGTTGTAATTGAAGTGTCGGAGGATGATGAATAGCCCTTTGTGGAGTCAGCAAAGTGGAGCCGGATCGAACGGCTCCTTCTTTGTTTACTGTCGTTATCTTTATCAAGCGCGTTTACAGGAAGATTCCTAGACGTTCAGCTAGTTTTATTGGTAAATTCTTTTGATTGCGGTCTGGAGGCCGCATGGATTTTTTTATTCGCTGGAATGAACCATAAGCTGACCATGAGAAAATGATGATCCTTTTCTGGCTCAATCTAAAAACTAGGGGCATCTTTTTCAACTTGTTAAATAACGTCGGTTGCATTCAACCCAAATACCTGCTTCACGATTTCCTCTTGCCAGTTTCGCATCGTTTTCAATATGCTGCGGACGGCAGGATGATCGATGTTCTCGCCTTGCTCCAACCAGCGTTTGAATCCCAAGCGAGCTACTTTATAATGAGGTGAAAACAACTGTTAATGTTCGATATATAGCCACAAAAAGAAGGAGTACCTTATGTCGTTTGAATTGAATATTCTAGTCCTGCAACAAGAAAATGTTGCTCCTGTTCCACTTAAATTTCCTTTTAAACTTCAAATTGAATTGAAAGAACAAGGTTTACAAGAGATATTTTGGCCGTTTATGAGTTCAAGCAAAGGCGTATAGTATACAGTCGGCATTGAAGAAGACGGACTTTATAGTGCATTACCGATACTGGAATCAGACTTTGAAACTGTAGACGATAGCGATTTACCTTATTGGGTAAAAGACGAGGAAGTCAAATCAAATCTCACAACAATGAGAATCGTTGATATTTACGAGGAAAAGTTGTTTGACCTAATGAGTTACTTGATAGAGCAATCTCCACTAAAAACGATTATGCTGATGTCACGGTACCAAGGTGAAGACAAGGAAATAGTTTGTGGTGTATTTTCACTAAACGAATTTATTGATTTACATGCACAAGGGAAAGTGTTATTTAACGTTTGTTATATTATCAGAGAAGTAAAATAAAGAGGTTATGAGGCATGGTGGACGGACTTGTCACGACGGTGATGGTATCATCATGTTGTACGTTGGTGAAGAGGAAATAGAAACAGCAGACAATCATGTATTGAAAGGAGGGTATTTTATTTTTGAGAATAAGATAGTATTCACGAATGATGGAGTTATAATATCTAATAAATCAGCTGGCAATATATTGTCTATTGAAATAGATGGTGATCAAATAGATTGGATGACAGATTTAAGCTGGCTAGATCAATTTGACGGTTTTGAAATCATTATAAAACATTATTCTAAATTTATGAGAAGTGAACCGAAACTAAAGAATGAAATAATTAATGATTTTGAAGAGATAATTTTACCTTTTTGGGAGAAAGAAGTGCAATGCGTCGTTGTCGGGGGGAAGCCCAAGTCTTTCAATCTTGGCTTAATTGATTAGTCGCTGTGCTGATAAAGATTTATTAATAATGATCCCTTCTATAATATTTTGGAACATAGTCTTGGATTATGAGTAAATACCAAACTGCACCCCAATGGTAGGTACGATCTACCATTGGGGTGCAGTTTTTTCATGACTGAAAATACAAGCATCTGAATTTAAGATAATGAATTAGCTATACCGTATTATCCAGCCCAGTATTGGACCTCACCAGAATCTCGTCGTAGCTTGCTTGCTCGTCTTCCTCTATTGTTTTCTTACGGGAGAGCAGTGTTCCGACATAACCGGCCAGAAATCCGAGCGGAATGGAGATCAGCCCTGGGGTCGAGAAAGGATAGAGGGGTTCGCCCGTGAAGATCGCTTTACCGGCCTCTGGATGAATGACGTTCGGACTGACGAGTACAAGGCCCACCGACGTGACAAGGCCAACCACCATGGCCCAGATGGCACCGTTGGTGTTGAATCTTTTCCAATAGATCGTGTATAAAATAACCGGCAGATTAGCACTAGCTGCGACGGCAAACGCAAGAGAGACGAGAAAGGCGACATTCAGATTTCGCGCGACAAGCGCAAGCAGAATAGACAGAATGGAGATTCCGATTGAAGCATAACGAGCCATGTTCATCTGCTCCTTCTCCGTCGCCTGTCCCTTGCGTAAGATTTGATTGTAAAAATCATGCGAGAACGCCGTAGCCGCAGTGAGCACGAGACCCGCAACGACCGCCAGAATCGTGGCAAAGGCTACAGCAGAAATGAATGCAAACATCATGTCCCCGCCAAGAGCTTGTGCCAGCAGAGGTGCAGCCATGTTGCCTGCCTGATCCTGCGCGATGATGGCACTATTGCCTACAAATGCGGCGGCACCGAAGCCAAGGAAGATCGTCATAACATAGAAAATACCGATGACCCAGGTTGCATATACGACAGAGCTGCGCGCTGTTTTGGCATCTTTTACCGTGAAGAAGCGGACCAAAATATGCGGGAGTCCTGCCGTTCCCAGTACAAGACCCATTGTCAGCGACAGCGTGTCGAGCCCATCCTTGTATTTGATTCCGGGATTCAGAAAGTTCTCGTTATGCGGCGTGGCAGTAATCATATGTGAGAACATGCCGGTAATGCTGAAATCGAATTTGTAGAGTACGAGGATGGAGATAACGAAGGTTCCACCCATGAGCAGAAAGGCCTTAACAATCTGTACCCAGCTGGTAGCATGCATCCCGCCAAAAATAACGTAAACCGTCATTAGAATGCCGACAATAATGACCGAGGTCGTAAATTCGATCCCGAGCAGCAGTTTAATCAAGGCGCCCGCTCCGACGAGCTGCGCAATCATATAGAAGATGGATATGGCAATCGTATTAAAGGCGGCGAAGCCCCGGATCTTCTTCATATGGAAGCGAACGGCGATCATGTCGGCAAACGTATATTTGCCCAGGTTCCGCAGCGGCTCAGCGACCAGGAACAGGACGACGAGATAAGCGACGAGGAAGCCGATGCTGTAGAAGAATCCATCAAATCCGGACAGGGCAATCATGCCCGCGATCCCAAGAAAAGAGGCGGCCGACATATAATCTCCGGCGATAGCGAGTCCATTCTGCCAGCCGGTCAGGCCTCCGCCAGCGGTGTAGAAGTCGCTTGCGGAGGTCGTTTTCTTCGAAGCCCAGTACGTGATGAGCAGTGTGGCGGCGACGATAACGAGAAACATGATAAAAGCAGCTGTATTCATAGGTCACCTCTCTTTTCCTCATCAATGATTTGACTGGACAGCTGATCGAATTTGGACGCTTTCTTGTAGTAGATCATGCAGAAAGCCCATGTCATGACAAATTGAAGAAAAGCCAGTACCCAAGCCCAGGTGATGCTGCCGATAAGCGGTGTATTCAGAATCGTCGTGTAGGAGGTGAGGATTGGCAGAGCAAAATAGAAGCAGAAGAAAAAGATCGTGAAGGGAATAATAAAGCGTTTCTTGTCTCGAAGCAGTTGTTGAAAAATAGCAGACTTAGCAATGTTAGAATATTCCTCGGGAGTACGTTTTGCCTTGGCAGGCTCGCGTTGCTGCAAGTTACTTTCCATATGCAATCCCTCGCATTCTATTAGTGTAAGCGCTTTTAAATTGGTGAAGCTTAAAGCTCAAATTCCGGAACTCATAACTCAATCCAATCATTCACCCCCTTTTTGACAAAGGTAATAAAGGGTTTTCTGTAAAACAATGTTATTATACTACAGGCTTGTGTAGGGTAATACAACTTTTTTACATAATAAAAGCAAGTTTCCAATAGGCAGATGGGCACATATAATGCACCCGAGATGAAAACGGCTGAACAGGAGGCTAATATATGATTCCCATGTATCCATACTACGGCAAGGAAGTGAAGTGCGAAGAAGTTCCCATTACATTCCCGCCCCAGCAGCAGGACCGCCAGCCCGGGTTTGAGTATGTGATGAACCCGCTGCCGATTGCGGACAATCCAGGGTATGTAGGAAGCGGCAAGCTTAAAGGGAAGGTTGCGATCATTACAGGAGGAGATAGTGGAATCGGCAGAGCGGTGGCGATTGCTTTTGCCAAGGAAGGTGCCAGCGTCTCGATCCCGTATTTGGATGAACACCAAGATGCAGAAGATACGAAACGAATGGTGGAGGCCTATGGTGGGAGCTGTCTTCTGCTTCCCGGCGATCTTAGAAATGAGGGACACTGCCGGGCAGTCGTGAACGAAACCGCGAACTGCTTCGGCAGGCTGGATATTCTTGTTATTAATCAAGCCGTACAATTCCCGCAGGAATGCATCACATCGATTACGGCACAGCAGCTGGATGATACGTTCCGGACGAACATTTACCCCAGCTTTTTTCTGACACAGGAAGCACTGAAGTATTTGAAGCCGGGGAGCTCCATCATCTCGACAACCTCGGTTACGGCCTATGCAGGCAATCCGCTCCTGCTTGATTATTCCTCTACCAAGGGAGCGATGGTATCCTTCACACGGTCCTTGTCCGAGCAGCTGGTCGGCTGTGGCATTCGCGTCAATGCGGTTGCCCCGGGTCCGATATGGACCCCGCTCCAGCCAGCGAGCTATCCGGCAGAGTACATCAAGACGCTGGGAGCAGATACGCCGATGAAGCGTGCCGGTCAGCCCTTTGAGCTGGCACCCACTTACGTCTATTTGGCCTCAGACGATTCCAGCTATGTTACCGGCCAGGTTTTGCATGTAAATGGAGGGACGATGGTGGGCTCCTAGCCTTCGAGTGTAAACGACGAATCGATATAGTTTAATCGTTGTTACTTGAATATAGCTATACCCTTCAGGATTTCATGGAAGTAGTAACTCCAGTTTTTTTCGGGTTTTGACGGAGCTGGAGCTGTTGTATTGGTTTCCGTTTCCATCCCAAGGGTGCTGTCAGCCGGCTCGCCATCCATATTTATCGTAGAATTTTGTTGACGCTTCTCGTTGTCTATCATAGGGATCACAACCTTTCTTGATATCTATTTTATCGGGTGGATTGCATTATTGGCATATCAATATTAAGGTATATGTAGAGTAATGCTTTATGAATGGAATGAATTAGGAGAGGTTTGATTTACAAATGAAAATAGATCGTGTGGACATGTCTATCCTGACCGAGCTTCAGAAGGATGCGCGTCTGTCTATGAGAGAGCTGGGAAGGCTGGTTAATTTGTCTGCACCCTCGGTAACAGAGAGGGTCAAACGAATGGAGGAGCAGGGACTCATTGAGGGCTATACCATACAGGTCAATCGCAAGAAGCTTGGGTTTACGATGGACTGCCTCATCGAAGTGACGCTGCAGCACGGAGACCATAAGCGCTTCAAGCCATTGATCGAGAGTTATCCGACGGTGCTGTCCTGTTACCGGATTGCAGGCAAGTCATGCTATATGGTGCTGCTTACCGTCAGCCAGCTGGATGAGATCGAGGAGTTCATCGATGCGATATCGACGTATGCCAATACGCTGACGCATGTTATTTTTTCAGAAGTTAAAGTGAATACGTCACTTGAGCAGCATACACCTTTACTGCCGGAGGCTTAACCAAAAAGGACAATCCAATCAATCAATTGGGTTGTCCTTTCGCTTATGCTTTCGTTTATTGAACTGTTTTTTGTGCTACATCATTTACGATATCACGGAGCTTGACCTGTGCAAGCTGGTCCTCCATAGCCCTTTGTGCAGCAGTAAAGATGGGCTCAATACTCCCTTGAATGCTGCGCCCTACCTCGCATGCGGGATTGGGGGAATCATGAAGTGAGAACAGGGCATTCTCGTTGACGGCGTGAACCGCATGATAGATATCTAGCAGCGTAATATCGGAAATGTCTTTTTTAAGCCTTGCACCTGCGACCCCGGGTCTGACCTCCACAAGTCCGGCTTTATTCAACATCCCCATAATTCTGCGGATCACGACGGGATTCGTTCCTACGCTTGCAGCAATGAATTCGGATGTATTTACACCTTCCTTATTGTAGTGCAGCAGTGTCAATATGTGAATGCCTACAGAGAATCGGCTGGTAATCATAAACGGATAACTCCTTTGTACGATCTTATATAAGAAGTATACATGAGTATATTATAACAGCAAGCCGTACTAGTCATTTCATAACTTAGGATTTTAAAGGACGATATGGATTCAGTTCATTATACAAAAAAATGGAGAAGCCTTAGGAACGGCATCTCCATTCTTCATTATATAGAGTCATTAGCTTTGTTCAGCTACGACTGTAAAACGCTTCTGCTTATGCTTGGCCGCTTCAATCTCATCCACGAGCGCTACTGCATAATCCGCATAACTGATATAGCTGTTGCCCTGGCTGTTTAGGATCAGGTTGTCTTGTCCTATTTGATAAGAACCGGTTCTTGCACCTTCTGGATCAAAGAATGCAGCAGGGCTGATAAAGGTCCAGTCTACACCTTCGGATGCTTTCAGGTCCTCAAGGTTTCTCGCTTGATTGCTAGCGGTTGGCTTGTAAGCATCCGGAAAATCGGGTGTATCGACAAGTTGCGTTGTTTTCTGTTCATCTACGTAGAGGCTGCCTGCACCTCCGACTACAATAAGACGAATATGGGTATTACTTAGCAGGCGAATAAGAGCCTGCCCTGCTTCCACATGAAGATGCTCTTGACCTGGAGCTGCGCCAAAAGCGTTAACGATAACGTCCAGGCCTTGTACATCTTCAGCAGTAATATGAAACACATCTTTCTCAATGACAGGAAATTCAGAGACTTTACTTGCATCACGGACAATGGCGGTGACGTTATGACCACGGCTTGCGGCTTCCTTTGCAATGAGTCTTCCTGCCTTGCCGCTTGCTCCAATAACTCCAATGTTCATATTTCATTCTCCTCCTATAATGGGTTTGTTCTTGGGATTAGTAATGATTTGTATATAATCCTGTAACTATATCAGTTACAATAACATGTAATCATTATAGTTACAAGTGTAAGTTATTGTCAACAACTTCAATAACTGCAAATTAACATTGCCCGAATACTTCACTGCTATACTGTCTACGGCTTGCTCAGAGCTTCATCATTTAAGTAGAGCTTACCCGAAGCGGTACGATTTTAAATGTAGGATTAGATCATGAAGGAGGAGATTCATATATCGGGCTTGGGAGCACGACTATGGGAGGTCTTTACAACCGCATTAAAGCTCGGACTCACTTCATTTGGAGGTCCGGTTGCGCACCTCGGCTACTTTCACAATGAATATGTCATGCGGAGAAAATGGATTGATGAACGTACCTACGCAGATCTGGTTGCGTTAAGCCACTTCCTGCCGGGTCCGGCCAGCAGCCAGGTTGGAATGGGTGTAGGCATGATGAGGGCGGGTGTACTCGGCGGGATTATAGCTTGGCTTGGTTTTACGCTGCCTTCTGTCATTGCCTTGTTTATTGCGGCTTCCTTATTGCAGCAGGCTGGCATCGTCGAGATCGGCTGGATGCATGGACTCAAAATTGTTGCTGTCGCGATTGTGGCACATGCCGTCTGGAATATGGGAAAAAGCCTTGCACCGGATCGGAGTAGAATGACTATTGCCGTGCTTGCCTTTGTCCTGGTCGTAATATGGCCTTCCGCTATCACGCAGGTTCTACTCATTATTGCCGCAGGACTTACAGGCATCTACTTGTATCGGGGGGCACAAGAGAAAAGCATCACATCAGTGGAGAACGTTCCGATTGGAAAAGGAATCGGTATCTCCTGTCTTGTGCTATTCTTTCTACTCCTCTTTGGATTGCCACTACTGAGTGAAATGACCGGCTCATCCTGGATCGCTTATTTTGACAGCTTCTACCGAGCGGGTGCTCTCGTATTCGGCGGAGGGCATGTCGTTCTTCCCATGCTGGAGAGAGAGCTGGTTCCGTCAGGATTGATTGATGCTGACTTCTTCCTGGCAGGTTATGGCCTTACTCAGGCAGTTCCAGGCCCGCTCTTTACGTTTGCTTCTTATCTGGGAACCATTATGGAGGGCGCACTCGGCGCGGTAATATTCACCGTAGCCATATTTCTCCCAGGTGCCTTGCTGATTATGGGAGCGATTCCTTTTTGGCAGCAGCTTAGAGGGAGAAATGGAATACAAGGTGCGCTGAAAGGCGTGAATGCTGCCGTTGTCGGACTATTGCTTTCCGCCTTTTATGATCCGGTATTTACCTCAGCTGTCCGCGGTCCATATGATTTCGTACTTGCGCTCGTCCTGTTTGTCATGCTGGTCTGGTGGAAGCTGCCGCCATGGATCATCGTGCTGCTCGGATTATTTAGTGGAATGGCTTTGTATCCATCGGTATAATACAATCAAAATAGATTGTTACACATCGAATTATGGGATAAAGGAGCCTTGAGATCAGGATGAGGATTACGGGACGAATGGTTATTAATCTTTTGCTCTTTGTGGTCGCTTTTGCAGGGATCAATACGTATATCGGCTGGAACATTTATCTGTTCCTTACGCAGTATTTTGAGGCAGTATCTCCGTTATGGCTGGGTCTCATTATGACCATTGTTGCACTTGGCTATGGAATTGGTCGGATCAAATGGCTTGGACATGCAGGGCGGTTCATTAAAGTACTGGGTTCATTTTATTTCGCGCTGCTGGAGTTCTTCGTCATCGTGCTCCCCATTGCGGATATTGCCGGCTGGATCAGCCATTTGGCAGGGGTAGAATCGGCAGTATATATCCCGTTTATCGGCTGGCTGGTAGCGGGACTGCTTGTTCTGTTCCTTGTCGCAGGTTCCTATAACGCATGGAGTCCTATTGTACGGCAGCATGAGATTTCTATTCACAAAAAGAAACCAGGAGGTCAGCCTGGAACGTACCGCATTGCCGTTGCTTCGGATATCCATTTGGGCAACATCGTTGGAAATCGTCACCTCGGCAGACTCATATCCATTATGAATGAAATGAAGCCGGATCTTATTCTGCTTGCCGGAGATGTGCTGGACGATTCAATCGAGCCATTCCTCAGGAACAAGATGTCAGAAGGAATGAAGAAGCTGAAGGCGAAGCATGGAGTGTATGCTGTTCTCGGCAATCATGAGTATTATGGCGGACACGTTGATCAGTATGTAGAAGAAATGGGGCTGCTCGGCATTCGAGTTCTGCAGGATGAGACGGTAACGACGGCGGGAGGAGCCCTTCAGATTGCCGGAAGAAAGGATCTTACTGCGGAGAAGACGGATCCGAAGAAACGCCTCCCTGTAGCCGAGCTGCTGGAGCCGTTGAATCATGAACAGCCGATTATTCTGCTGGATCATCAGCCGTATGCTTTTGAGAAGGCTGCTGAAGCGGGGGCCGATCTGCTGCTGTGCGGACACACCCACCGAGGACAATTTGCACCCAACCATTGGATTACCAAGCGATTGTTTGAGCTGGACTGGGGTTATATGCTGAAGGATAAAATGCATGTGATTGTGTCGTCCGGCTTCGGTTCCTGGGGACCACCCATTCGAATTGCCAGCCGTTCCGAAATCATTCAGATTGAGCTGAAATTAGAAGGTTAATGGATTTACTTATACCTTATCATTAAGACGCAGGTGTCATGATATTCATGATGCCTGTGTTTTTTACTGCTTTCCAAATAAAAGAAGAAATTAACATCTACATCACATCGTTATGTAAAAGGTGCAATGCGATAATACTTTAACCTAATAAACTAATAAAACGAGCTTGAGAGAGGAAATCAGAGAATTCTATAGATAATAGGAGTGATAAATTATTTTTATTTATCAAATAAATTTAGTCTATGTTAAAAATGTCGATTTTTGTTGGAAAAAGGCTTGATTTTAAATCCATCCTGCTTTACTATCAGAAAAACTAAATTCGTACCTAATCACTAAAAAAGTATCGTAAATAGACTCAAAAATATCTAAAACTATATGTAATTAGGAAATGTAGTGAGAAAACGAGTCGAAAAAGGAGCACCTAATGTGACTGAAGAAGAACATCAGCGGGCAATGTACTCCGGTCTTGATGATCTGGATCGCGGTATTGTTGGATTTCTGCAAGAGAATGCCCGTATACCCTTTACCCAAATTGCCAAGGAGTTAAACGTTACAGAGAAGACAGTTCGGCTGCGGGTCCAGCAGATGCAGGATGAAGGTGTCCTGAGCTTAGTAGGGATCGTCAATCCGGTAAAAGCCGGTATCCGAACCGAAACACTGATCTTTATCGCTGTAGAGGATCAAATGATGGAGGAAGTCACAGAAGCACTTCACGATATGCCTGAGGTCAGGCTGATGCTTCTGATTACCGGTGAATATCAGCTGATGCTTCAAGTGTTCACGAAGGACACCGATGAATTCTCCGAATTTTTAATGAAAAAGCTGAATAAAGTCAAAGGCATTACTCGTACTAATGTCATCATGGAGCTCAAGGTTCTCAAATCGAAGTTGAAGTTCGTTCGCTAGAGCTTCATCTTTTTAACCCTCAGTGCATATTTATGCACGTTATTCATTCCGATCTGTCCCTAATTAGGGGATTGGTTATAAATTTATTCTATAGAAAAGTGAGGTCATGAAGATGTTTACGAAAAAAATGAACAAACTCTTATCATCCGCAGTGCTAAGCAGCTTGCTTGTGCTAACTGCATGCGGCGGCGGCGGTGGCGGAGAAACAGCAACAGATGCAGGTGGTGCCGGCAGTTCTACTACAGGACAAAAGGTGCTTAACATTGGTCTGAAGGCGGATCCTCCAAGTCTTGACCCGATGTCATCCTCTTCGCTATATGACCGCCAAGTACAGAACAGTATTTATGACAAGCTGTTTGATGTAAATGCGGACGGCGAAGTGGTACCGATGCTCGTATCGGAATATACGGTTTCTGAAGATGGTCTTACGTATACTTTAACGCTTCATGACGGTATCACTTTCCAGGATGGAAGTGAGTTTAATGCAGAGGCGGTTAAATTCAACCTTGAACGCTATAAGCAGGAAGGCTCGAAGCGGATCAGCGAGTTGAACCCCATTGATACGGTTGAAGCAACAGATGAGTTAACAGTCGTGATTACACTTAAGGAGCCATTTGCTCCATTCTTGTCGGTATTATCTGATCGTTCCGGCATGATGGTATCTCCGGCAGCGGTTGAGAAGCATGGCGATAACTATGTTAAGAATCCGGTAGGAACGGGTCCATATGCCTTCGTTGAGCAGGTCAGCGGTGACCACGTGACTTTGAAGAAGAATGAGAACTATTGGAAGAATGAAGTGAAGATCGACGAAGTGAACTACAAAGTGTTCACGAACACGAGTGCGGCGGTACAGAACCTTCGCTCCGGCGTTGTCGATATTATTGATGAGATTCCGGTAAAAGAAATTCCAACCGTAGAAAGTGACCCGAACCTGACGGTCGTTGCCCAAGCAAACATGGGCTTCCAGGGGATTCATTTGAATAACACCGTAGGCGATCTGCAGAACAAATACCTGCGTCAGGCCGTGGATCTGGCTCTTGATCGGGAAGCGATTGTCAAAGTATTGTTCGACGGATACGGTGCACCGGCACATACACCATTTGCACCAGGCAGCCTTGCTTACAACGAAGAGCAGGACAAGTCTCCGGCAGTAGATGCAGCCAAAGTTCAAGAGCTGCTTGAAAAAGGCGGAAAGCCGGATGGCTTCAGCTTCAAAATGCAAATTTCTACAACGACAGAGAATGAGCAGTTTGGTGCCGTCATCCAGAACATGCTGAAGGCACACAAGATCAACGTTGAGCTTGAGAAAGTCGAGTACGGTACGATGCTGGAGAATGGCGACAGCGGTAACTTCGAAGCGATGCAACTGGGCTGGTCTGGCCGGATCGACCCGGATCAGAACGTGTATGACTTCCTGGTAACGGGCATGCCGAACAACCAAGGCCGTATTTCTGAGCCTGAGCTTGATGAAGTATTGATTGCCGCTCGTGCGGAGCAGGACACAGCGAAGCGTGCAGAGCTGTACCAGCAGGCGATGGATATCGTTCATGAGAACGGAAGCTATATCTACATCTATCATAACTACGATAAATTCGGTGTATCAAACAAAGTACAGGGCTTTACCTACATTCCTGACGGCATCATTCGTACAGCGAACCTGGATATTCAATAACAGTGGAGAGAAAAGGAATATAGGATGTTTAGCATCTCACCTCTAAAGCCTATAATCCCTTTCTCAGTCTGCAAAATAACACTCTAACACAACAAGAAAGCGGAATTCAAATTTCGCTTTCTTGTGTCATTGATAATGGATTTTTGTCAAATAAACAAAATTGGGAGAGAGAGCTCATGATGTTTGTATTAAAGCGTATTTTACTCGCGATCCCCATTCTGTTCTTGGTGTCGATCATGACGTTCTCCTTGATCCATCTCATACCGGGCGATCCAGCCCGAGTCATTCTGGGTCAAGAGGCTACACCGGAGGCACTCGCGAGCTTGAGAGCCGAGCTTGGCCTCGACAAGCCGATTGTACAGCAGTATTTTACATGGCTTGGCAATGTGCTTCAGGGAGATTTGGGGACATCGATTACAGACCATGTACCTGTAAGTGAACTCATTGCACAGCGGCTGCCTGCCACGATACAGCTGACGATCGGAAGCTTTATCGTTGCGCTGCTGATCGCAGTACCCGCGGGGATTCTTGCCGCAGTTAAACGTAACACGTGGATCGACTATCTCAGTTCATTTGGAGCGCTTGGCGGCATGAGTATTCCGAGTTTCTGGCTCGCCATGATGCTCATTATTTATTTTACCGTTGAAAACAACTGGCTTCCTTCATCGGGATACGTTCCTTTTTCCGTAGACTGGAAGGCCAATTTATTAGCACTTATTCTTCCTTGTATTGCAACAGGACTTAGAGAATCGGCTGAACTGATGCGGATGCTTCGTTCCTCACTCGTTGAGGTCGTTAATATGGATTTTGTCCGTACGGCCAAGGCCAAAGGTCTCAATGAATGGGCAACGATATTCAAGCACGTGCTGAGAAATGCCTTGATCCCTGTCGTGACAAGCTCCGGTATTCTTATAGCTGGACTCATCGGCGGTCTAGTCATCACCGAGTCCATCTTCTCGATCCCCGGCTTCGGCCGACTGATCGTAGAATCTGTGTTCAAACGTGACTATGTAACGGTACAGGGCGCGATTCTCGTATCGGCGCTTCTCGTCGTCGTAATCAACATCATCGTGGATCTACTCTATGCGGTCATTGATCCTCGTATCAAATCAGGTAAGGGGGCATAGACGGATGAAAAAGTTCAAAAAGTTCTTTAAATCCGGACTTGGTGTCCTAGGAACACTCATTATTCTTGTCCTTATTATAACGGCTGTATTTGCAAGCTCTATTGCTCCATATGATCCGAATATGCAGGATTATAACAAGATTCTGCAAGAGCCAAGCAGTGAGCATCTGTTCGGTACGGATGATCTGGGCCGGGATATCTTCTCCCGTGTCGTATACGGAGCACAGATTTCTATTAAAGCAGCCTTGATGTCTGTAGCCATTGCCGTCTGCATCGGGGTACCGATTGGACTGCTCACCGGTTATTACCGGGGGTTCTGGGATGAGTGGGTCGTGATGCGGATTGTCGATTCGTTTCAAGCCTTTCCGTTTCTCATTCTGGCACTCGCGCTCTCGGCTGTTCTTGGAGCCGGCTTCGGTAATGCGATGCTGGCCATCGGTATCGGCTTTGCGCCTACCTTTGTACGGATTACGAGAGGACAGGTGCTTAGTCTCCGTAACATGGAGTATGTGCATGCAGCCAAATCCGTGGGGGCGAAGGACGGACGTATTATCTTCGGTCATATTTTACCGAATGCACTGGGTCCCATCATTATTCAGGCGACCTTGACGATGGCGAGTGGAATCCTGGCTGAAGCTTCTCTGTCTTATCTGGGACTGGGTGTGCAGCCGCCGACGCCGTCTTGGGGAAGCATGCTGAATCAGGCACAGAGCCTGATGAGTGTAGCGCCTTACGCAACATTGTATCCGGGTCTGGCGATCTTCGTCGTTGTACTTGGATTTAACTTGCTTGGTGATGGATTGCAGCAGTTCCTGAATCCGCGCGCAAGGAAATAGAAAGGGGGGTCCGTAAACCATGACAACTATATTAGATGTACAACAGCTAAGAACGCGGTTTAAGACTGATTATGGACAAGTCGCGGTCGTTGATGGCGTGGACTTCTCCATAAAAGAAGGAGAAACGCTCGGCGTCGTGGGTGAATCTGGCTGCGGCAAGAGCGTGACCAGCTTGTCCATCATGCGGCTTCTGGCAGGGAATGGAGCCTCAGAGGGACAAATCTTATTCAAAGGAAACAACCTTCTGGATATTTCGGAGAAACAAATGCAGAAAATCCGGGGTAACGATATCGCGATGATTTTTCAGGAGCCGATGACATCGCTGAATCCCCTTCAAACCGTCGGTCATCAGATCGAGGAAGCCGTCCTGCTGCACCGGAAGGTATCGAAGAAGGAAGCGAAGGAGCGGGCCATCGAAATGCTGAAGGCGGTCGGCATGCCGCGTGCGGGAGAAATTTACGGAGAGTATCCGCATCAGCTCTCCGGCGGTATGCGGCAGCGGGTGATGATCGCCATGGCCATGTCTTGTGAGCCGAAGCTGATTATCGCCGATGAGCCGACCACTGCGCTGGATGTAACGATTCAGGCACAGATCTTGGAGCTTATGCAGAAAGTGAAGGAAGACACGAATACGTCTATTATGCTGATTACACATGATCTCGGTGTCGTAGCAGAGATGTGCGACCGGGTTATCGTGATGTATGCGGGACAGGTCGTGGAAGAAGCCGAGAAATTCGAGCTGTTCGAGAATCCGAAGCATCCGTATACGGTGGGGCTGATGAACTCGATTCCTGAGCTGTCAGAAGAGGTGGAGTTCCTGGAGACGATTCCGGGTTCGGTTCCGCTGGCACATGAGATGCCGAAGGGCTGCCGTTTTGCTCCAAGATGCAGCAAGGTGATGCCGATCTGTCAGGAGCAGGAGCCTTCACTGTTTAAGCTGGACGGACAGAAATGCCGCTGCTGGCTGTACGCGGAAGGGGATGAGTAAGATGGAACCAATACTACGTGTGAAAGGTCTGAAGCAGCATTTTCCGATTCATGCCGGAGCCTTCAATAAAGTGGTCGGACATGTCCGCGCCGTCGATGGCATTGATCTGGAAGTCTATCCCGGTGAAACCCTTGGTATCGTAGGTGAATCCGGGTGCGGTAAATCAACCACGGGCAGAACAATTATGAGATTGAACGAGCCGACAGAAGGGGAAGTGATCTTCGGCGGCAAGGACCTCGCGAAGCTGGGCAAAGAGGAGATGCGTAAGACAAGACGCGATATCCAGATGGTATTCCAGGACCCATTCGCCTCGCTTAATCCGCGGAAGACGATCCGTAAGATTTTGCTTGAATCCCTAGCGGTTCACAAGATCGGTACAGCGAAGGAACGGAACGGGATGGTGGAGAAGATCATCGAGATCGTCGGCTTGAAAAAGGAGCACCTGGATCGTCATCCGCATGACTTCTCCGGCGGGCAGCGCCAGCGGATCGGGATTGCCCGGGCACTTGTGCTGAATCCGAAACTCATTATTGCCGATGAGCCGGTATCTGCCCTGGACGTTTCAATTCAATCACAGGTATTGAATCTGCTCAAGAATTTGAAACAGGATTTCGACCTTACATTGATGTTTATCTCTCATGATCTGTCTGTCGTTAAGCATTTGTGCGATCGGGTTGCCGTGATGTATCTCGGCCGGATTGTAGAGATTGCGGATAAGCGGAGTTTGTTTGCGAATCCAAGTCATCCTTATACCCAGGCACTCTTGTCTGCGGTGCCGCAGGCGAATCCAAGACTGAAGAGAGAGCGCATCCTGCTGACAGGCGACTTGCCGAGTCCGGCAAATCCACCGTCAGGCTGCACGTTCCATCCGCGCTGCCGCTTTGCGACAGAAGAGTGTAAGACGACAGCGCCGCAGCTAAGAGATATTGGCGACGGACATCAGGTGTCCTGCCATTATGCAGAGCAAATACTCGAGAGTCTGCGGGCCAAGGAGTCACAAGGTGTTGTGCACTAGTTCAATCTATCAAGGGGGAAATCATCCATGAAGACGTTCGACCCATTATCTTACCCATATACATCCCAGCGCAATGCGACCTACGCAAAGAACGGAATGGTGGCTACCTCACAGCCACTTGCCGCACAGGCAGGGCTCGACATTCTGAAGCGCGGAGGCAATGCGATTGATGCAGCTATAGCAACAGCAGCCTGTCTTACCGTCGTTGAACCGACTTCGAATGGAATCGGCGGAGATGCATTTGCCATTGTCTGGACAAAAGGCGAGCTCCACGGCTTGAATGCGAGTGGACCTTCACCCGCAGGTATTTCCATTGAGTCCGTGAAGGAGCAAGGACATGACAAGATGCCAACATATGGCTGGCTTCCTGTTACCGTCCCTGGTGCGCCATCCGCTTGGAAGGCGTTATCTGACCGCTTCGGCAAGCTTCCACTTGCGGAAGTGCTTCAGCCTGCTATCGACTATGCGGAGAATGGATTTCCGCTGACACCCACGCTGGGTTATTACTGGAATCTGGCCTATAACAAGTTCAAGGAGAAGCTGGACGGTCCTGAATTTGCCGGATGGTTCGAAACCTTTGCACCGGAAGGAAGAGCTCCGAAGATCGGAGAGATCTGGAAATCACCGGGACATGCGAAGACCCTTCGTGCTATTGCGGAGACAGGAGCAGAGTCCTTCTATCGCGGAGAAATTGCTGATCAGATCGATGCCTTCTCCCGCGAGCATGGCGGATTCCTGCGCAAAGAGGACTTGGCAGCTTATTATCCGGAATGGGTAGATCCGATCTCTGTAAATTATAAAGGCTATGACGTATGGGAAATTCCGCCGAACGGTCAGGGGCTTGTCGCTTTGCTTGCACTGAACATGCTGAAGAAGGATGAGTTCGCCGCTCGTGATACGGTGCATACCCATCATCTACAGATGGAGGCAATGAAGCTGGCCTTTACGGATGGACTGAACTACATTACCCAGCCTGACAAAATGAAGGTGACGGTGGAAGAGCTTCTGTCTGATGCGTACGCGGAAGAGAGAAGAGCACTGATCGGCGAAGAGGCGATCCAGCCGGAACCGGGTAATCCGGCCAGAAGCGGCACAGTATATCTGGCAGCTGCCGACGGTGAAGGGAATATGATCTCCTTTATTCAGAGCAATTACATGGGCTTCGGTTCTGGAGTGGTCGTTCCCGGTACAGGAATCGGGCTGCAAAACCGCGGACATTCCTTCTCGCTGGATGAGACGCATGCCAACCGGCTCGAAGGCGGTAAGAAATCCTACCATACCATTATTCCGGGCTTCTTGACCAAGGATGGCAAGCCGGTCGGACCATTTGGTGTTATGGGTGGATTCATGCAGCCACAGGGTCATATGCAGGTTGTGATGAACATGATTGACTTTAATCTGAACCCGCAGTCTGCACTGGATGCACCTCGCTGGCAGTGGATTGAAGGCAAGACAGTGGAAGTCGAGCCGAACTTCCCGGATCATATTGCACTCAGCCTGTCCAGAAAAGGTCATGACATAAGGCGGGCGAACAGTACAGGCGGCTTTGGCCGCGGACAGATTATTGTACGGGACAACGAGAATGGGGTGCTGGTAGGAGGTACGGATTACCGTACAGATGGTACCATTGCAGCCTGGTAATATTTTTTCTTCTATTATATATAATGAACATATATGAACCTTAACTGAATGAGTATTTCATTCGGTTAAGGTTTTTTTGGCGGGCAAAGGATGGAAGTGGGATAAACTTGTCTAATATATATAGCAGTGGGGGGAATCTGTTGCTTTTTGTTCAATTTTTGAGATAATTACTTCCGCATTGTTGTCTAGAATGGCCCGAGTGGGCTATTCAACATTGCAAGTCATTTAAGTTATGCTGATGTACATAGAGTTTAATCAATTTAATATTGAGCACAGAAAGGAACGAAAATAATGAAAAAAGTCGTATTAATGTTAGTCCTATTTCTATTACTGATGCCGGGAGCAGCGTTTGCGCATACGCATCTCGAGAGCTCATTGCCTGCCGATGGGGAAGAGATCACCGCAGAGCTGACAGAGGTTCAGCTGACCTTTGAAGGACCGATTGAGCAGCTGAGCACGGTAGAAGTCGTAGGTGAAAATGGCGATAAGGTAGAGCTGGCTTCAACGGAAGTTGAAGGAAATGTGCTTACGGGAACCGCAGCTGCTCCGTTTGCGAATGGCAAGTATACAGCGAACTGGAAGATTATCGGGGAAGATGGCCATGAAGTCACAGGCAGTGTTGCGTTTACCGTAAATGCACCTGAGACAGCGCCGGAAGCAGATGCACCGCCTGCAGAGGAGAATAACGGAGATACTCCCGTATCTAATGAGGATCAGGGAACAGAGGAGCCTGCTGCGGATACAAGTACAGAAGCTCCGGCAGGAGAAGCAGCTGAGAATACGGCAGAGACTGCACAGCCTGAGACAGCATCCGGCTTTAACAATACAGCTCTCTGGATTGGTATTGTGGCTGCCATTGTAATTGCGGGTGTTTATGTAGCGATGCGTAAGAGAGGTAAAAAATAAACATGTCTTTCCTAAGCGATGGACTATTATATATCTGCTATGCATTTCTAATGGGGAGCCTGCTGGTGCAGCTTGCACCGGCAGGCTCTAAACCGCTGGTAGAGATTCCGCGCTGGACCGTTAATTTGAGCATCGTCGGCATTATTCTGCTTGCGTCTGCTCCTCTCCTGCAGATCATCATAAGATTTGGGCCGAGCATCGGTTATGGTCAAGCGATTTCGAGTGTATTATTTACTTTCAAAGAAGGCAGAGCGTATTTAATTGTCGTTGGATTATGTATCCTGCTCCTGCTCCAATTCCTGCTATTCAAGAATTCACTGCAGGAGAAGAAAGTACTGTATCCATCGGTATTGATTACTGTTTGTATCATTGCGATCTTCGGATGGTCCAGCCATCTGGGGGCGATCGCCGGGCTTAAAGGAGCGGCCATACAGTTTCTGCATATGCTCGGTGTAGCGGTATGGATTGGCATTCTGCTTGTGATTGCCTGGTTTACACAAGAGGCGAGGAACTGGCCTGCATTTCTAAAATGGTACACACCTGTGGCGATTGCCGGTGTGCTCATGATTCTGGTCTCCGGTCTCATGACCATGTCTTACACGACACCGGAGTATGTGAATTCCTGGATACTATCCTATGGCCAAGCACTGCTAATGAAGCATCTGCTGTTCATTCCGCTGATCGTGTTTGGTTTTGGCAACGGTTTTATTTATAAGCACAAATTAAAGTCCAATCCTAGCTTTAATCCGATTCCTTGGCTTCGAGCAGAAGCTATTATCGTGATTCTCGTCTTCGGCTTCACGGCATTTATGAAGCTGCAGACACCTCCGCATGAAGTGGCGGAGACGCTTAAATACAGCGAACCGTCCGCTATGTTTACAATGCTGCATCCGGAAGCGAGTCTTCCGCTATCCATCAGCCTAACTGCCTGGGCCTTGATCCCCGGGATCATTGCGCTGCTCAGCCTTGGAACCATCGTGTATTCGTTCCGACGGAATCAATCAAGACCTGGCAGCTCCCTGATAGCAGGACTTGTGTTTGTCATGAGTGCCTACGCAGCAGTGATGCTCTGTGTACAATAAAAAAGAAGGCATAATTCGAAGCCCCTTACGTCAGGAGCAGGTGTACATCCATGAGATGAATCCGTCCTTTTGAACGAAAGGGGCTTTACCTAGACAACGGGTCCTTTTGTTTACAAATGAAGGAGGGCAGATATAATTATATTCATGGAACCTATAATGATTCATAAAGTGTTATCGAATGAGACGCGTCGGGATATTCTTGAATGGCTCAAGAATCCGGAAGAGCATTTCGGCGAGAAGTATCATCGTCCGCCGGGTGGTGATGTATCAAAGGGTGTATGTGTCGGAGATATTCAGGTCAAGGCTGGACTTGCCCAATCGGTGATCTCAAGCTATCTCCTTGCGATGCAGAAGGCCGGGCTGCTCATATCGGAACGAGTGGGACAGTGGACGTATTACAGACGCAATGAAGACGTCATTAAGCAGTTTTGTGAAGAGCTGACAAACAACTTATAAAGAAAGGAGTCCGTTGTTTTTATCATCTATTTTTTCGGATATGTGGATTTTAGCTGGCAGTTGGAAGTGCCAAGTGTTGAATTCTGACCTTGCACGAAAATATGTTATAATGGGCCGGATATAGAGAGGATGTGAGGTAACATGGTACGTTTTGGAATTATCGGAACGAATAAGATTACGGTTCAATTTATTGAAGCGGCATCGACTCTTCCTGATTTTAAGCTGACAGCTGTCTATTCTCGTACAGAGGAGAGAGGACGAGAATTTGCGGAACAGCATGGTGCGGAGCACGTATTTACTGATCTTGAGGAAATGGCCCAAAGCGATGTGCTGGATGCGGTATACATAGCGAGTCCGAACTCGTATCACAGTAA
Source organism: Paenibacillus shunpengii (assembly GCF_042684905.1). Classification (NCBI taxonomy): domain Bacteria; kingdom Bacillati; phylum Bacillota; class Bacilli; order Caryophanales; family Paenibacillaceae; genus Paenibacillus; species Paenibacillus shunpengii. The sequence goes on from NZ_JBHUMJ010000003.1 coordinate 379,163, forward strand.
GCAGGCTGTTCTCTTGATGCAGCACGGCAAGCATATTCTCTGTGAGAAGCCAATGGCATCCAACAGCAAAGAGTTAGCAGATATGGTTGCTGCGGCAGAAGCCAATAAGGTTGTGCTCATGGAAGCGATGAAGTCAACGCTTATGCCGGGGTTTAAGGCGATGCAGGAGCATATCCTTAAGCTTGGACAAGTGCGTAAATATATGGTGAACTACTGCCAGTATTCATCTCGCTATGATGCATACAAGCAAGGAGACATTCAGAATGCGTTCAAGCCTGAGTTCTCCAATGGCTCACTCATGGATATTGGGATCTACTGCATCTACCCGATGGTGGTATTGTTCGGCCAGCCGGAGAATGTCAAAGCGACAAGTGTCATGCTGGATTCGGGAGTAGATGGTGAAGGCAGCATCGTGCTTCAATATAAAGATATGGAGGGTGTGATCAGCTATTCCAAGATCACCAATTCCTATTTACCTTCGGAGATCCAAGGTGAAGAGGGCAGTATGATCATTGATCATATTAACGTACCCGGAGCGGTCACCTTACGATATCGAAACGGCGATTCCCTGCAAATATCTGAACTGGACGAAGCACCAGCCATGAAGTATGAAGCGGAAGAGTTTATCAGGCTCGTTCAGAGCGGTGAGCTTCAATCGGTTAACAATTCACACCAGCATTCCAGCATAACGATGGAAATTATGGATACCGTTCGCAAGCAGATCGGACTCGTATATCCTGCTGATCGCTGATGCTGGGAGATTAAGCAGAGATTAAACACAAAATAACCCGGAACGCGAGAAGGTCAGCGCTACCGGGTTATTCTTAATTAAGAGCAACTAGAGAATCGTTAAGTAACTCCGTTGCTTGCTCTGGTGATACATTCCGAGCATAAATAAGCTCGCTGATCACGAGCTTTCGCGCATTGTTCAGCATGTTCTTGTCCGACCAACCTAACGTTTTGCGAGTCATCAAATTACTTAGGTCGCGGATAACTTGAATCTCCATACAGATGTCTCCGGTTTTCAGCTTGCCGAGCATCAGTTGTTGTCTTGTGTTCGGATTTGAAGGGATATCCCCGCATTCTTCTTGAAAAATGGCTTTGGCCAGCATCAATGTTGCTTCATCACTGATGCAGCGAATTCCTAGAGAATCTACTTTCGCTACAGGGATAGATACATTCATAAGAGGATGGTCAATGCGGACCTCAAAGTACCATTGCTTCTCCCCAAGAATTTCTTTTTCTTCTAAAGAATGAATAAAGCCTGCGCCGTACATTGGATAAAAAACACAATCTCCTACTTGATACATGAATAAAGACTCCTTTTCTCTAAGATCTAAAGATGTGAACTTTTAATGGAGTGAAAGCATCAATAATCGCAATCATAACGACATCGATTAAGCCAGATGACGATCTTATCCTCCAACAACTTTGCTTGAGACTTGGAGCTTAATATACAAGATGACCGAGGCATCTCCTTCTATTATATCATACCCTTGTTTTAGTGATGGATCAGGTAAATATCGGAAGCTGAAGGAGAGGAATAGTCAACGCAAAAAAACCAAGCCCAGATCAAATTTGACCTGGGCTTGGTTTGGGTACTGACCATAATTTTATAACATTTAAAGCGTCGCGTTTGTTTTGTTATTCTCTACGGACAATTGCTCTGGATAACCGTAAGTTCCGTGCTCACTCATATCCAGACCGATCAATTCTTCCTCTTCTGATACACGAATTCCGATCGTCTTCTTCATTACCCACAAAATTGCATAGGATACGATGAAAGCGTATAGTCCACAAGCGATAACACCCATAGCCTGAACACCTAACTGACCGAAGCCGCCGCCGTAGAAGAGACCCGCATTACCAACACCCAGTTTCTCAACGAGCTCTGGAGTTGCGAAGAAACCAGTGGAGAGTGTTCCCCAGATCCCTGCTGTACCGTGAGCGGAAAGTGCTGCGATAGGATCGTCGATACCCAGGTTTTCAAACATACGGATACTGAAGAATACGAGAATACCAGCGATAAGACCGATCACAATGGCTGCCCAGGAATCTACATAAGCACAAGATGCAGTAATCGCAACGAGACCTGCAAGAGCACCGTTAAGCATCATGGATACATCTGCTTTACCCATAACAGCCCAAGCGATCAGAAGGGCGGCTACGGCACCGGCTGCTGCACCGAGCTGCGTATTGATAGCGACATATCCGAAGAAGTTACCATCTTCAACCGTAATCGTACTGCCGGCATTGAATCCAAACCAGCCTACCCAGAGGATCATGACACCGAGTGTAGTGAAAACTTGGTTATGACCAGGCATATTAAGAGGTTTGCGGTCTTTATTATATTTACCGATACGTGGTTTGAGCAGGAGTGTTGCTGCAAGCGCCGCACAAGCACCTGTCAGATGGACAACGGTAGATCCGGCGAAGTCTTGATCTCCGTGGTCTGCCAGCCAGCCACCGCCCCAGATCCAGTGTGCGATAACCGGATATACAAGGATAGAGAACAGTGCTGCGAAGATTAAGTAAGCGGACAGCTTAGCTCTCTCTGCGAAGCCGCCCCATGCAATGGACATTGAGACTGCTGCAAAAGCCAGCTGGAAGATGAACATAACGGTAGGTGCTACTGTGCTGTCAGCCGGAACCTCCGGTTCGTTAAAGAAGAAGTAATCTCCCCATCCGATGATTGAATTACCTTGACCACCAAAAATAAGTGCATATCCGACTGCCCAGAATACTACAGACACAATACCAACTGTAAAGATCGTTTTACCTGCGACGTGCCCGGCATTCTTCATCCGAGTCGACCCTGCTTCGAGCAGGATAAATCCGGCTTGCATGAACAGTACAAGAATAGCTCCGAGCATTACCCATACGCTGTTGATTCCGATTTCCATCTGATCCACTCCTTGTGTATGATGTGTGATGCGCCCCTTCTGACTTCTTAACATCCGTTACTTCAACCTTAATCTGTAAATCACAACCTTCAAGATAGCCGAGTCGCTTCAAAATAGAATGGTTATGGCACAAGCGAGTGTCGAACTCCCCTTGTTTCATGAAATCAGTCTATTCAGCTGCAAAGGTAATGACTTGGCCGTTGAATCATAGACAACCTTCCTCGCCAGGATCTGAACGTTCATGTATTCTGCAAGAAGCTGAAGCAGTGTATGTATCATGATTCGTCTCCAGTCGGTTAGTCACCAGTGAATCTCAGAAGATTTAAGGTTCCTTATTTAAAGGCTCTGACCGTATTTTAGGTGCAAAAGCACTTGTTGTCAATATATCTAACATAAGAACTTTTATATTTTCTTGTTTTTTCATAAAATTTGCATAATTATTTGCACTTTATCACCTATATTGTGAAGACGACATACGAATTGACCTTGTAACTCCGACTTTTGTTTGAATTTATAGAATGGCAATTAGCCCTATATTTGAGTTTATATAATGGCAAATAGCCGGTTCAATTGATAGAATAGTTAACATGAAGCATCATTTATACAATTGTTGAAACGAAAATAAGAGATGAACGTATTATTGTTACGTTATTTTCAGTAGAATGTATGTAAGTAGTTAGAGCTTTTATTCAGTTAGAGAGGGATGCGGCTGCATGGAACAAGAGAAGGTGTGGCCAGACAGGTTCAAGAGATTTTTTCTTAACAATAAATTTGTGTTGTTCCTGCTGGTCGTTTTATTAGTTGGGCTGAATGTAATGGTGTTCAGCAAAATATCTTTTATTTTTCTCCCGATTGAAGTATTGCTCAAGACGATTATACTGCCCATCATATTGACGGGTGTTGTATATTATCTGCTTAATCCGATCGTGGATATGCTCGAGAGACGAAGAGTGAAGCGTGTATACTCCATACTTATTTTATATCTGCTGATCGCAGCAATTATTACTATTGTTGTACTCGCGGTTATACCGGTTGTTCGTCAGCAAATTACGGATCTGGTTAAAAACTTCCCTGTCTATTACGAGAATGTTGTTCAACAATTTGAACAATTCATTGGCACAGGCTACTTAACGCAGATCGAGAACACGCTCCGCATTAATTTTAACGATATTGTGGGAAGTCTGTCTGAGCGGGTGAGTACTATTGTGGATTCGACCGTTACGGGAATCGGCGGCTTCCTGGGTGTACTGACCGAAACTATTCTGGCTATCATTACGGTGCCTTTTATTCTGTTCTACCTGCTGAAGGACGGGAAGAAGCTTCCTGGCTATTTGCTGTCTTTCTTGCCTACCAATATCCGTGGCGGCACTTCCAGAGTACTTTCGGAGTCCAATCATCAGATCAGCTCGTATATTCGTGGTCAGATTATCGTCAGCTTCTGTATCGGTGTTCTGCTATACATCGGCTACATTATCATCGGACTTGATTATGCATTGATCCTTGCGGTCATCGCAGCTTGTACCGCGATTGTACCTTATCTTGGTCCGGCTATTGCCATCACGCCTGCGCTCATCGTCGCAGCGGTGACTTCGCCGATCATGCTGCTCAAGATGATTGCAGTATGGACGATTGTACAGCTCGTTGAAGGTAAGTTTATTTCACCTCAGATTATGGGCAAATCGCTCAAGGTGCATCCGATTACGATTATCTTTGTTATTCTGACAGCGGGCAATCTGTTTGGAGTCGTCGGAATTCTGCTTGCTGTACCAGGCTATGCTGTACTGAAGGTGGTATTCACCCACCTCTTTAATTGGTTTAAGAACCAATCGGGACTGTACGGTCCGGAGAGCAGGGAAGACAGCTACAAACGTTAAGTGTATTAAGCAGCAGATTTTCTCTTTTTTTATAAAAATAAAGCGCTCAGGGTATCAGGGCTGTACAGCCTGATTCCACTGAGCGCTTTTTTTGCTCTATTGAATCCATTTCATCAAAAAGGTGAATTAGAAACTCTATATACCCTTGATTTAAGCAGTTAAAGATATGATGAAATTAATCCTATTCATGCTTAATATGCTGAAGCGTCTGGATAAAAATTTGCTCAATATGTCCGTCATCAAGGGAATAATAGACGGTCTTACCTTCTTTGCGACGCTTGACGATACGCATGTTACGCAGGGAGCGCAGCTGATGAGAGATAGCAGACTGGCCCATTTCAAGCAGTACAGTCAGGTCGTGAACGCATAATTCGCGCTGCAGAAGCGCATCTATAATCCGGAGACGTGTAGGGTCGCTGAATGCCTTGAACCAATCCGCCATTTGCACCGAAGTTGGTTTATCCATTAGGGACATCTTCGTCTGGTCAAGCTGGGCCTCGGTTCCGAAGCAGGTAGGCTCGCATTCCTCGACGACAGGGGTTGCCTTTTGTTCTTTCATGTATATCACCGCCTCTTTAATAGCTCTATTATAGCCAAAATCAGGCGGTCTGCATAAAGATAAATTTGAAGAACACAAAAGATTGACTTCTTTTTGACCCGGTGCATATAATGGATTCATAACATATGAATGATTGCTCATATATTGATGTTGTTCGGTGGGAAGAGGAGATGACACATGGTGAGTACAAATACAAGTCAAATAAAAAAAGAACTGCTTCTGGAAGGGCTGCATTGTGCCAATTGTGCCCGTAAGATTGAAGAAGGTGTAGGTAAGATCGGTGGAGTCTCCTCCGTTGCTGTCAATTTTGCAACGACGAGAATGAGTATCACCGCCGATGCTGACAGATCAGCGGAAGTGCTCACTGAAGCTGCCAAGAAAGTGAGAAGCATTGAGCCGCATATTCGTGTTTCCGTAATCGAGCCGGCAAGTGCAGCAGCTCATCGTCATAAAGATCATCATGACCACGCAGCTTCACACGCTGAAGAGCATGCGGACGGACACTCACATGCAGGACATCAGCATGACGCAGGAGCGGCTCAGCTGTGGAAACGCGGCGCACGCCTTGCCGTCGGCACAGCGCTTGCAGCGTTAGCTGCGCTCGTACCGATGTCAGGCTATGCTGAGATTGGTTTATTCATCCTTGCGTATCTCTTGGTCGGCGGTGATGTGGTATGGCAGGCGGTTCGCAATATTTCAAGGGGACAGGTGTTTGATGAATATTTCCTGATGACCATTGCAACGATTGGCGCCTTTGCCATTCAGGAATATCCTGAAGCCGTCGCTGTCATGCTGTTCTACCAGGTCGGTGAAATGTTCCAAAGCCTTGCGGTAAACCGTTCTCGAAAGTCGATTCAATCACTAATGGATATACGTCCTGACTACGCTAATCTCGAAACAGCGGAGGGTGTGGTCAGAGTGTCACCAGAGCAGGTGAGCATTGGCGACCGCATCGTTGTAAAGCCAGGCGAGCGTGTACCGCTCGACGGGAAAGTCATCAGCGGAACCTCCATGATGGATACTTCCGCTCTTACAGGAGAATCTGTTCCCAGAGAAGCTCAGCCAGACAGTGAAGTGCTTAGCGGCTTCGTGAATCTGAATGGTGTGCTTACCATGGAAGTATCCAAGGATTATAGTGAATCAACGGTGTCTAAAATTTTGGAGCTTGTTCAAAATGCAACGAGCAAAAAAGCACCGACAGAGACGTTCATTAATAAATTTGCGCGTGTCTACACGCCAATTGTGGTCATTGTTGCCGCATTGCTGGCTGTAGTGCCGCCATTCGTCATCAGCGGGGCGGAATTTGCCGATTGGCTCTATCGTGCACTGGTCTTTCTGGTTATCTCATGTCCATGTGCGCTCGTGGTCTCCATTCCGCTGGGCTTCTTCGGAGGGATCGGGTCAGCCTCAAGGGCAGGCGTGCTAGTGAAAGGCGGCAATTACCTGGAGGCGCTGGGTGATGTAACAACGATCGTTTTTGATAAAACGGGTACGCTGACAGAAGGCGTATTTCAGGTTACTGGCCTATATCCTGCAGATAACGCGCAGCAGAATCCAGAAGAGCTGCTCAAGTATGCAGCCTATGCAGAGTATCATTCCAATCATCCGATTGCTGAGTCGATCCGAAGCGCATATGGTCAGGAGCTGAATCAGGATCGGGTCGGAAGCTATGAAGAATTAAGCGGTTATGGGATCAGGGCTCTGCTTGACGGTACAGAGGTGCTTGCGGGAAATAAGAAGCTTATGGAGCAGCACGGAATTTCTTACGCTGAGCCTGTGCAGCACGGTACCGTGGTTCATATCGCAATAGGCGGAAGCTATGCAGGACACATTGTTATCTCGGATAAGGTGAAGCAGGATGCGGCAAGAGCTATCAAGGAATTGAAGGCACTCAATATAACGAAGACGGTCATGCTGACCGGGGATGCGCGTTCCGTTGCGCGGTCGGTGGGAGAGGAGCTCGGAATCGATGAGATTCATGCAGAGCTGCTGCCTGCCGGCAAGGTGGAGCAATTGGAGCGGCTGGTGGAGAACAAGCCGGCCAAGGAGAAGGTCATGTTTGTCGGAGACGGCATTAATGATACACCTGTGCTTGCACGCGCGGATGTTGGCGCAGCCATGGGAGGTCTGGGCTCGGATGCTGCGATTGAGGCCGCTGATATCGTCATTATGACAGATGAACCGTCGAAGATCGCCACGGCCATTCGTATAGCGAAACGGACGAGAGTGATCATCTGGCAGAACATCATCTTTGCTCTTGTGGTGAAGGGATTGTTTCTCATCCTCGGGGCCTTTGGAATGGCAGAGATGTGGGAGGCTGTATTCTCGGACGTAGGTGTAACAGTGCTTGCTGTACTCAATTCCATGCGGATCTTGAAATATAAAGGCTGACCCTTTGCAAGCAGGCCGCAAAAAGCTTATTCTCTTCACTGGGAGAGAATAAGCTTTTTTTTGGTTCAGCCGGCTAGCTTCCGATGGCAGTTTATGCAGCCCGTCAAGGAATAAGATTTAATGCTCTATGCTCCTGCATTTCGCAAGGATTTCAGCTTGTTTGCTTTTCTCCGGCTGCTGCTGATCGTCAACTGGCGGTGCTTCGGAGAGCGCATAATCCAGCGTTTGAAGGCCTCCGTACCGGCTATGCTAGTCAGCATCGGGGATGGGGCATGAATATAACGGAGTGCTGCATACAAGCATGAATTGAGCAGTATATCCGTAAATACAAAATAAGCAATATCTGAGCTGCTCACGATAATGACAGTATACTTTTGCCGGGAAGTATGGGTTATCGTACCTGATCCATATACACCAATAATACGGTATTTCATGGTGCTGCTCCTTTCGTACTTAGGACGAACCGTCCGCACTTTAGTTTGTTTATTGTATGTCCCTTTGGCTTGGCCCTATGTATGCTGTCCTGAACTTAGGTTAGCCCGCTGGGTAATAGAGACTGTGGAGAAGTACAAGAATATCGATAAATGATTGACAATGAGGAGGAAGCAGCATGCGCAAACAACAGTTATACATCGGAGGAGAATGGATAGAAGGGACCTCGTGGAAGACGCTGTATTCCCCTTATTCCGGGGAAGCTCTTGCAGAGATTGCAGTGGCTGGGGAGCAGCATGTCGAAGCAGCGATCGCCAGTGCCGAAAAAGCCTATGCAGTGACCCGGCGTATGCCGGCGCATGAGCGTTCAGCTATATTGAACAAGGTGGTGGATCTGCTCCACCATCGGCAGGAGGAAGCGGCTGCTCTTATAGCAAGGGAGGCAGCCAAGCCAATAAAGGCGGCAAGAGCCGAGGTTAAGCGAACAATTGAGACCTATCGTTTTGCAGCAGAGGAAGCTCGCCGGATCCAGGGGGAATCGCTGCCGATGGATGCTGCGCCTGGAGGAGAGGGAAGAGTCGCTTACACCGTGAGAGAGCCGATCGGTGTAGTTGGGGCCATCACTCCGTTTAATTTCCCCATGAATCTGGTCGCACACAAGCTGGGTCCGGCTGTGGCGGCGGGAAATACAGTGGTACTGAAGCCTGCAGGTCAGACCCCGCTATCTGCTTATTTCATAGCCGAGCTGTTTGAGGAGGCGGGACTGCCCAAGGGGGCTCTGAATGTAGTGAGCGGCAGCGGCAAAACGATCGGAGATTTGCTGGTGTCTGATGAACGGGTCAAGCATATTACTTTTACAGGCAGTCCAGGCGTGGGCAAGGGGATTCGGGAGAGGGCAGGTCTCAAAGGGGTTACGCTGGAGCTCGGTTCGAATTCAGCCGTCATTGTTGATAAAGATATCGACAATCTGGATGCTGTTGCAGAGCGAATTGCACAGGGTTCATTCTCTTATCAGGGACAAGTCTGTATTTCGGTCCAGCGGATTTATGTCCATGAGTCGGCAGCTTCTTCATTTATTGAGCTGCTCAGAGAGAAGACAGAGGCACTGGTAATTGGCGATCCACTGGACTCAGCTACGGATGTATCCGCCTTGATCTCGGAGGAGGATACGAGCAGGGTGCTGGAGTGGATCGAGGAAGCCGTTCATGAAGGTGCTGAGCTCATTACCGGTGGTGAGGTCTCACAACGAGTACTTGCGCCAACGATCATGACCCATGTGCCGCATTCGGCGAAGCTGTCCAGCCAGGAAGTGTTTGGTCCGGTGGTGGTCATTCATGAAGTCAGCTCGATTGAAGAGGCAATTGAGAAGGTGAACGATTCGGTATACGGCCTTCAAGCGGGGATCTATACGAATCATATTCAGCACGCGCTGATGGCCGCTGATTTATTGGAGGTCGGAGGCGTCATCATCAATGATATTCCTACTTTTCGATTGGATCATATGCCATACGGCGGAGTTAAGCAAAGCGGGTATGGACGGGAAGGAATTAAATATGCGATAGAAGCAATGACAGAGCTGAAACTGGTTGTCATGAACCGCGGTATGTAGAAGCTCGTAACACAAATAGCAGGGGGTGGTCCATCCACGCCCTGCTATTTGTGTTGATAGATTTTATATATCGCAAGCTACAGCTGCTCTGCCAGAATGCTCACGAATCTCTCCAAGAACGCCTGATCTTCTTCGTCGAAACGGTTAAGCAGTGGACTATCGATATCAAGCACACCGAACAGCTCGCCATTCTTCACGATCGGCACGACAATCTCACTGTTCGTCGCAGCATCACAAGCAATATGTCCAGGGAAGTCATGAACATTGCGAACGAGCTGAGTCTTGCGCTCCGCTGCCGCAGTTCCACACACGCCGCGTCCAAGCGCAATGCGAATGCAGGCAGGCAGCCCTTGGAAGGGACCCAGCACAAGCTCTGTGCCGTCGTATACATAGAATCCGACCCAGTTAATATCCTTAAGGAATACATTCAGCAGAGCGGAGGCATTGGCCATATTCGCTACAGCATCGGGTTCTTCGTAAATTAAGCCCTTCAATTGATCAATAACAGCTTGGTACTGCTCGCTTCTAGTACCCTCATAAGTCATCGCATGGAACATTTCTTATCACCTTCCGGTATGAATAGGGTATGCCCATTCCATAAATCTTTTCACGTTTTGTGCAAAGTTATGAAATTGACTCACCAGCTATAATTTTGAATGAATATCCTTGTCATTGTAAGGGATTGGCGTTTCTTAAGCAAGAGGATTGGTGAAGTAAATACTGTAATTGAAGTCGGAAAGGGGATATGATTATGCTCGCAGATGTGCAAAACTTATTCATTCGTATTCATATGCTTCATCTCGCTCAAACGGAGGATCTGACGGTTACAGACGTCCTGACACGACTGGAGGCGTTAGATTACCGAGTCGGTGAACGGGAAGTGAAACAGGAGCTGGAGAGACTGACGCAGGAGAACTTTCTGACTTCCCATAATGATCAATTCAGCATTACCGGTGCAGGAATTAATGAATTCAAGGAAATTCAGACGGTTCTGAATACGGTGTGCTCTGAAGTGGGAGAAAAGAATAAAGTGTAGTTTGCAACGGTGGCTTCTTCATTTGGGTCATCGGCAAAAAAAGTCCGTCACCTCTAAGGCGAGGCTTCCTTACTGTCATTACTGACAGTCACAGGAAGCTCGATTCAGGGGTACCGGACTTTTTTTTATGAACATCATCATCTTCTCTAGCCCCATTGGGTCCGTAGCTGCTGTTCTACCGAAGCAGAGGAAGCAGGAATAGAGGATGCAGGATATAGCTGAATATGCTCATGCTCAAGCACTTCGTCAATAAATTCAAGAACCTGTGTACGATATAATTGCGGATTGACCATATAAGCGTTGGCATGAACAGCCCCTTCGATCAGGAGCAGCCGCTTGACCCCTTTTTTGACCCTATATAAATCCTCGCTCATCTTCGTAGGTACGAAGCGATCCTCAGTTCCGTGAATAAACAGGGTGGGAATATCGCTGATTTGGACAGCCTTTGTCGGGGATACCTGCTCGAAACGGAAGCCTGCTTTTTTCATCACACGCCGGCTTACCAGATAGTAGAAGCAGGATACAGGATATAGACGAACCCTTCGCAGCTGATACTTCATCAGCTCGGTCAGATCGGAGTAGGGGCAGTCCGCAATAATGAACCGGATATTCGAAGCAGCCATTGCGCTATATTCCAGTACGGTGCCTCCGCCAAAGGATTGACCATGCAGACCTATAATACAATTCTCGCCAGCCCGCTGATTCACGTATTCCACCCAGGCTTCAATATCGTACTTTTCCTTATAGCCGAACGTGGTGTAGACTCCTTCGCTCTTGCCATGTCTGCGCTGATCTACAAGCAGGAGATTAAAGCCCGACTCCTGAAACATTTGAATGTATTGTGTGGAAATAAAGTGTGAGGCGGTATAGCCGTGAACGATAATCATCCAGCGCTTGGAGGAAGGATTCGCTTCAATCATCACAGCATGCAGCTTAAGTCCATCACGGCTTCGGATCCAGACATCCTCTTTCTGAAGCTTCTTAAAATCAGAACGATGATACACACCGGCTTTCTCCAGGAGTGAGAACAGGTAGTCTTCACTGCGTACTTTCATCCGTATCATTTGCCTAAATCCAAACGAAACGATGCCTTCAATCAGGAAATAGACCGAGAGAAGCAGAAAAGCGATTTGATACATATATGGAAAACCCTCCTTTCAACATCGGTAATAGTATTTGTTAGAATGACGGCGGCCATTCATGTCCACTTGGCACATTTACCTATTATTAAACGCTTGTCACCATTTCAATCCTGTGATTAGATAAGCTACAATTGGAATTATTCATTTCAGTACATGAGCAAAAAGGAGTATGAAGTAATGTATGTATGCGGCGGTTACATTCCTGAGCTGAAGACGGAGCGGTTGCTGCTTCGCAAGCTTATGAGAAAAGACAGCAAAGAGATCTACACCATTTGGTCCGATCCAAAGGTTACTGCCTATATGAACATCTCAGCGATGCACAGCGTACAGGAGGCAGAGGATATGATTGATCTGCTGGATCAGGCCTCACGGACAGAAGACGGCTTCCGCTATGCGATCATTCTCCAAGAGAGCGGCGCTGTTATCGGCAGCTGCGGATTTAATTATTGGCAGCTTCAAGGTGCATTCCGTGGAGAGATTGGCTATGAGCTTGCTTCCATTCATTGGCGCAAGGGATACATGACAGAAGCGCTTCGAGCCCTGCTGCAATACGGATTTGAAACGATGGGACTGAATCGAATTGAAGCGCTGGTGGATCCTAGAAATACAGCCTCACAGCAGCTGCTTCATGCGTTGTCATTCCAGTGTGAGGGCCTGCTTAGGCAGCTGCACTATACATCGACTGGATATAAGGATATGCAAATGCACTCCATTTTGTTTGAGGAATGGAAATATAAATAGAAATGTGAAGAATAAAGGAGGAATATGGAGTAATGCTGCTTCAATATCGGAGGGGAGCCTCTCTACTGCACCGGATCAGTCCATTAAGCAAATTGGTGATGCTTGCGGCGTGGACCGCAGCAGTTCTGAATTCGGAGCATTTGCTGGTACAGGGACTGATGTTTCTCGTTCTGCTGGTAATTGGAAAATTAGGTGCAGGACTGCTCTTCTCACAGCTGAGAAAAGCGGTCTTCTTCGTGCTTAGCTTTGGTCTTCCGTATTTTGTCTTAACTACACTCGCAGTGCCTGGGAAGGAACTGTTATGGGAGCTGGGCCCGATTCATATCGCAGAGGACAGTATGATGCTGGCCGGCGCGCTAACCGTGCGTATGTTTAATCTGTTTGTTTCATCTCTGTTGTTTATTACAACAACGGATCCACGGGATTTTGTTCATTCACTGACACTTCGTTTGAAGGTGCCGTACCGGTTTGCGTTTGGCGTCTCGATTGCCCTCACGTTTCTGCCTTTACTCGAGGAGGAGGGGAGAGTGATTGCTCAGGCGCATAAGGTGAGAGGAAGTGAACCGAAGACAGGAATCCGCAATAAGCTTCGTTATTATCGAAATTATGGTGTTTCAATTCTGGTCAACTGTGTCCGAAGAGTGCAGCAAACGGCTGGAGCAATGGAGGCAAAAGGGTTCGGGGCCTATCCGGAGCGTACTTATCTAAGAGTTCGCAGGTTCTCGCGTTATAGTGCGTGGTATGCAGGGGGGAGCGTTCTGATGGTCTTGATCGGAACGCTGTGGTGATCGGGGTTCATTCATCATAGCGTCTCGTTCTGGACTTATTGTTAACCTATAACGATCATTTTTATGTTGACAATTGAACTGCATGTCTATAAATTAAGTACAGTAAAGCATTCTCAAGGCACCTACATCTCGACTGAACTGAGCGTGCTGATCTGAATGAGTATATCGCTATATCACATCTGAACAGAATGGAGAGAGGATCGTGTCAAAAAAAGAATCTCGGCTTAAACGTCATTTTGCAGCGTTTACTACCCTGGACATTGTTCTGATGGCTATGCTGGCGACAGCGAACGGAGCCATGACCTTTTACTTGTCGGTCGTGAACAAAATGCTGAACAATTTCGGAGGCCCTATTGCCACTTCGACAATTGTGGGATTATATATGATCTATGGATTACTGGCCTATTACATTATCCGCAAGCCCGGTACGGCCGTCATTACATACAGTATAGGTGCACTGGTGCAGAGCTTTATAGGCTCCGCCTACGGTCTGGCATCCATCATTGTTGCGGCACTATGCTATATGGTCGTTCTGGAAGGACTATGCTGGATCACAAGATATAACAAATGGAATCTAACTTTTATGCTCATCGCAGGTGCGGCTCTTGTGCCGTTATGGTTTGTCTTCGCAGCGCAAATGTTCGGCTACACGGCGTGGGGCTGGCCTGTTCTTATTAGTGCTTTTGTTACCCGTGTCATAAGTGGTGCCGTGCTGTGCGGATGGCTGACGAAAGTGCTTGGGGATGGATTGATTCGCACGGGCCTCTTGAAGAGATATCGTTCATCCGAGCAGCCGTTAGAAGTGTAAGGGAGCGGGAGATATGGAGGATGCACACGACAATCTTATGATTCATAAACCCATGGTTGAATTCAAAAATGTCAGCTATCAATACGAAGGAGAGGCCAGCCCTGTGCTGAAGGGCCTCTCTTTTTCCATTTGCCAAGGAGAGCGGGTTGCTCTGATCGGAGGCAGCGGAAGCGGCAAATCTACGGTATGTCAGCTGCTTAACGGTTACTTGCCCCGGTCCGGCGGAGGGAAACGCTCGGGAGAACTGCGGGTTCGTGGACTGGACCCGGCCGTCGCTTCGATTGCCGATATTGCAGCGGTCTGCGGACTGGTATTTCAGGACCCGGATGCACAGCTTGTTCAAGGCATCGTTGAGGACGAGGTGGCTTTTGGCCCGGAGAATTTATGCCTTGCCCCTGAGCTGCTGGAACAGCGGGTAAGTGACGCCCTCAGCGCTGTGTCGCTTGTGGAGAAACGGTACGATGAAGTGTCCAGACTGTCTGGGGGGCAGAAGCAGCGGACAGCGATCAGCAGCATTCTGTCGCTCGCACCAGAGGTGCTCGTCTTCGACGATGCGGCGGCGAGCCTTGACCCGCCGGCGCAGCGCAGACTCGTGCAGCTATGCAGCGCGCTGCACGAGCAGGGCCGGACGCTGATCACCGCGTCCGGGCGGTTTGACGATCACGCGCTGCAAGCGTCGCGCGTGATCGTCCTGGATGGCGGTGCCGTGCGCTTCGCCGGCACGCCGCAGGAGCTGCT